>NZ_JACMSF010000071.1 GCF_014257025.1 Streptomyces cupreus | reverse complement strand
CTCACGTGTCTCGTAACCGGCGTAGCGCAGCAGGTACGTGCCGTCGTCCTGGAGTTCCGGGACGAACTGCTGCTGGACGAACCAGCCGTTCGGCTGGGTCTGGTCGTTGACGAAGGACGACCAGTTGTAGCCGACGTACTTGCCGTTGGCGGCGGAGCGGAGCGTCACGATGCCCGCGCCCCAGTCGAAGACGTCGAACTGCGTGGCCGCGCCCGAGGCCGTGGTCTCCTTCAGCGGCTCGCCGTCCGCGTCCGTGCCCGCGGTCACGTACTTGCCGGTCTCGGTGTTGCGCAGCGCGATGCGGTCGACGCCCTCGCTGCTGCTCACGGATGTGCCGAGCTTCGCCGCGATGCCCTCGGCCGGGGTGACCGCGTACGGCAGGGTGCCCGAGTACCAGTCCGTGTAGAGGGTGTCGGCCAGCGGGCCGACGACGGCGACGTCATTCTCGGACTTCTTCAGGGGCAGCGCGCTGTCGTTCTTGAGCAGCACCGCGCCCTCGGCCGCCGCCTCGCGCGCCAGCTTCCGGTGCGCCGGACTGTTGATCACCGACTTGTCGATCGAGCCGTACTTGCCGCCGCCCGGGTCGAACTCGCCGAGCCGGACGCGCACGGAGAGGATGTGACCCGCGGCCTCCTCGATGTCCGACTCCTCCAACAGACCCTGTTCCAAGGCGGATTTGACGGCCCCTGTCGTCACCGAGGAGTCCGCGTTGTTGTCCGTGAAGCTGTCGATGCCCGCCTTCAGCGCGGCCGCGTCGCCTTCGGCGAGGGTCGGGTAGTACTTCTGGTCGCCGGGGATGTTGCCCGGGGCGAAGGCGTCGGTGACGTTCAGCAGGTCGTAGGAGCTCCACTTCCGCACGACATCGTCCAGATCCGGATTGACCGTCGCGGGGCGGCCGTTGACCAGGTTGTACGAGGACATCACGCCCGTCGCCGCGTCCGCCTCGATCGCCGGTCTGAAGGCCGCCTCGTCGTACTCCTTCGCGACGCGCGGGCGCAGGTCGGAGGAGGTGGTGGTGCGGTGCCACTCGTTGTTGTTGGCCAGGTAGTGCTTGAGCGTCGGGGCCGTCTTCAGATGGTCCGGGTCGCCGCCCGTCAGGCCCTCGCCGTAGGCCGTGGACAGCGCGCCGGTCAGCTCCGGGTCCTCGCTGTAGCCCTCCTCGTTGCGGCCCCAGCGCGGGTCGCGCAGCAGGTTGACCACGGGCGCCCACAGGTTGAGGCTCCAGCCGGCCGGGCGTTCCTGCTGGAAGCCACGCGCCTCGTCGCCGACGGCCGAGCCGACCCGCTCCATCAGCTCCGCGTCCCAGGTCGAGGCAAGACCGATCGCCTGCGGGAACACGGTGGCCTCGCCGAGCCAGGCGACGCCGTGCAGGGCCTCGGTGCCGGTGCGGAAGGACTGGATGCCCAGGCGGGGGATGGCCGGCTGGTACTGGTGGAGGAGGGAGACCTTCTCGTCGAGGGTGAGCCGGCCGAGGAGGTCCTCGACGCGCTCGGAGACGGGCAGGGACGGGTCGCGGAAGGCCGGTTCCTCGGCGGCCGTCGTGGGTACGGCGGCGACCGTACCGGCGAGCAGGGCCAGGGCGACTACGAGTGCGGATCTGTGTCTGGTGCCCTTCATGTGTCACGGCTCCTTCGAGTAGGGCCTTGCATACGGGTGTTCAGGGCGCGTGGCGCGGTGCGGTGCTCGCGCGTTCCGTGATCCGGGGCGGCAGCAGCGTGGCCTCGGGGGCCGACTTGCCGTCCAGCTTCCGCATCAGCAGCTCCACCGCACGCTCGCCCACCTCGGCGGTCGGCAGGGCGACGGAGGTGATGGGGACACGGACGGCGGCGGCGGTCTCGTCGGGGCAGATCGCGGTCACCGACAGATCACCGGGGACGCGCAGCCCGAGCTGTTCGAAGGCGTCGACGAGGGGTTCCAGGAGCGGCTCGTTGTGGACGACCACGCCGGTCAGCGCGGGCTGTTCGCGCAGCAGTCGTTCGGCGACCGCGCGGGCGGTGCCGGGCGTGGCCTCGCACGGGTGGACGGAGGAGGCGAGTCCGCCCCGGTCGGCGGCGGCCGTGAAGCCCTCGACCACACGCTGCGCGAACGCGGTCTGCCGCACATACACCTCCGGCGGCGACCCGACCAGCGCCACCACCCGGTGCCCGAGCCGCGCCAGATGCTCCACGCACGCCTCACCGGCCGCCTTGAAGTCCAGGTCGATGCAGGTCAGCCCCTCATGGGCGGCCGGGAACCCGATCATCACGGACGGCCGGTCCAGGGCCCGCAGCAGCGGCAGCCGGGGGTCGTGCAATTGGACGTCCATCACGATCAGGGCGTCCACCAGCGCCGTGTCCGCGACCCGGCGCAGCCCCTCCTCGCCCTCCTCCTGGGTGAGCAGCAGCACGTCATGGTCGTGGCGCCGGGCCGTCGTCACCACGGACACCGCGAACTGCATGACCACGGGGACGTGGATGCCGGTGCGCAGCGGCACGACCAGGGCGAGCACGTTGGAGCGGCTGCTGGCCAGGGCGCGGGCACCGGCGTGCGGCCGGTAGCCGAGCTCGCGGATGGCCGCCTCGACACGCCGCCGGGTCTCCTCCGAGATGGGGCGCTTGCCGCTGAGCGCGTACGACACGGTGCTGGGGGAGACCCCGGCGTGCCGCGCCACATCAGTGATCTTCACCATGAGCCCAGCTCCACGGTCAGGAACCCGGTCCCGGCCGGCGCCCGCACCGCACGCTCACCGGCCGCCAGCCCCCACGAGGCGGACGGGTCGGCGCACGAGGCCCGCAGCGTGTCCCCTTCGCGTACGACGGTGAAGGCCACGTCCCCGACCCGCACCGCGACCTGCGCGCCGCGACTCAGGCCGTACGCCCGCAGCGTGACGCCGTCGGCGTGGTCGTAATCGGGCCGGTCGTCCACCGCACCCACCGGGATCACCGCGCCCGGCCGCACCAGCAGCGGCAGGCTCGCGAAGCCGTGCTTCTCGCGCACCCAGCGCGGCCCGGTCACCGTCTCCCCGGTCACGAAGTGGGTCCAGGTGCCCGCGGGGACGTAGTACGTCACCTCGCCGGAGTCGCTGAACACGGGCGCGACCAGCAGATCAGGGCCGAGCATGTACTGCCGCTCCAGATGCGCGCACCCGGGGTCGTCCGGGAACTCCAGCACCATCGCCCGCATCATCGGCACACCCTCGGTGTGGGCGGTGCGCGCGACCTCGTACAGGTAGGGCATGAGCCGCAGCTTCAGCCGGGTGAAGTGCCGGGCGACGTCCACGGACTCCTCGTCGAACAGCCAGGGGACGCGATAGGAGGAGCTGCCGTGCAGGCGGCTGTGCGAGGACAGCAGCCCGAAGGCCAGCCACCGCTTGAACAGCGCGGGCGTCGGCGTGCCTTCGAAGCCGCCGATGTCATGGCTCCAGTACCCGAAGCCGGAGAGCCCGAGCGACAGCCCGCCCCTCAGCGACTCCGCCATCGACTCGTACGTCGCCTCGCAGTCGCCGCCCCAGTGCACCGGGAACTTCTGGCTGCCCGCCGTCGCCGACCGGGCGAAGAGGACCGCCTCCTGCTCGCCGCGGTGCTTGCGCAGCACGTCGAAGACCGTGCGGTTGTACAGATAGGTGTAGTAGTTGTGCATCCGCTCCGGGTCGGAGCCGTCGGACCACTCCACGTCGAGCGGCACCCGCTCGCCGAAGTCGGTCTTGAAGCAGTCGACGCCCTGCGCGAGCAGCGCCTCCAGCTTCGAGGCGTACCAGTCGCGGGCGGCGGGGCTGGTGAAGTCGACCAGCGCCATGCCCGGCTGCCACATGTCCCACTGCCAGACACTGCCGTCGGGCCGCTTCAGCAGATGCCCGAGCGCCTTGCCCTCCGCGAAGAGCGGCGACCGCTGGGCGATGTACGGGTTGATCCACACGCACACCCGCAGCCCGCGCGCCTTCAGCCGGGAGAGCATCCCCTCCGGGTCCGGGAACACCCGCGGATCCCACTGGAAGTCGCACCAGTTGAACTCGCGCATCCAGAAGCAGTCGAAGTGGAAGACGGACAGCGGCAGTTCACGCTCCCGCATGCCGTCCACGAAGGCGGTGACGGTCTCCTCGTCGTACGACGTCGTGAAGGACGTCGACAGCCACAGCCCGAACGACCAGGCGGGCGGCAGGGCCGGGCGCCCGGTGAGGGCCGTGTACTTGCGCAGGATCTCCTTCGGGGTCGGCCCATGAATGACGTAGTACGTCAACTCCTGTGTCTCCGCGCTGAACTGCACCCGGGACACGACCTCCGAGGCGACCTCGAAGGAGACCTTGCCCGGATGGTCGACGAAGACGCCGTAGCCCGCGTCCGTCAGACAGAAGGGGACGTTCTTGTAGGCCTGCTCGCTGCAAGTCCCCCCGTCCGCCTGCCAGATGTCGACGACCTGCCCGTTGCGCACCAGCGGCCCGAACCGCTCGCCGAGGCCGTAGACGCTGGTCCCCACCCCGAGATTGAGCTGTTCGCGCAGATAGTGGGCGCCGGACGCGTCCCGCATGATGCCCATGCTCTTGTGCCCGCTGGAGGTCAGGACGCGGCCCCCGGCCAGGAACTCCACATGCCAGGATCCGGTCCGGGCGAGCCGCACCGACAGCTCCCCGGAGGTCAGGACCGCGTGCTCGTCGTCGTACGACATCTGCGCGGCGGCCGTCGAGTCGGCGAGCTCGAACTCGGGCCCGCGGGGCTCGTCGCCGGTCAGGTGGGTGAGCGTCAGCCCGATGACATCGGGCATCGGGCTGTGTGCCTTGATCGTCATGACCGGTCCCGTCATCAGATCGCCGCGCGAACGGATGGGCCGGGTCGGCGCGTGGATCTCCAGCGCGCCGTCCCGCTCCGCGACGTCGAGCACTTCGACCGGATGGGCCGCGGTGACGCCCTCGCGCAGCAGCCAGTAGCCGTCGGTGAACTTCACGTGGGGGGTCCTTACTTCACGGCACCCACGGCGATGCCGCGGGTGAGGGTCCGCTGGAACAGGAGGAAGAACACGATCGCGGGGAGTACGCCGAGCAGGGCGGCCGCGTTGGTCATCGTGGCGTCCATCAGGCGCTGGCCCTGGAGGACGCCGAGGGCCACCGACACCGTCTGGTTGTCGTTGGAGATCAGCATGACCAGGGGGAGCAGGAACTCGTTCCAGGTCCAGATGAAGAAGAAGACCAGCAGGACACCTAGGGTGGGGCGGCTGACCGGGACGACGATCCGCCACAGCACCTGCCACTTGTTGGCGCCGTCGATCCGCGCCGCCTCGATGATCTCGCGCGGGAACCGGCCGAGCACGGAAGCGAGCAGATAGGTGCCGAAGGCCGCCTGGATCACCGTGAAGACGATGATCACGCTCAGTCTGGTGTCGTAGAGGCCGACCTCCTTGCTGAGGTAGTAGACGGGGTAGACCAGCGCCTCCTGCGGCAGCATGTTGGCGAGGACGAAGAAGGCGAGCACCCAGGTGCGGCCCTTGACCCTGCCGATGCCGATCGCGTACGCGTTCAGCACCGACAGCACGACCGCGAGACCGGCCACCGCACCGCTGATCAGTACGGAGTTGACGAGTTTCTGCGTGTAGTCGACGCGCTCCCAGAAGTCCTTGAGGCCGTCCAGGTAGAGGCCCTCGGGGAGGCTGAGCGGGCCGTTCCGGGAGTACTCCGTGGGTGACTTGATCGCGTTCATGGCCACGATCAGAAACGGCACGATCATGAAGAGGGCGGCGACGCACAGGGCGATCAGCACGGGGTAACGGCGTAGCGCGGTGCTCACGAGGCCTCCTCCGCACGGCTCTGGAGCTTCAGCCCGATCAGGGACAGCGCCAGGATGATCACGGTCAGCACGGTGGAGATCGCGGCGCCGTAGCCGACCTGCGTCTTCTCGAAGAACGTGGTGAAGGAGAAGTAGGAGGGCACGTTCGTCGCGCCGCCCGGGCCGCCCTTCGTCAGCACGTACACCGCGCCGAACACCTTGAGCGCGGCGATCGAGCACCAGGTCAGCACGACATACGTCTCCGGACGGATCTGCGGCAGCGTGATGTGCCAGAAGCGGCGCCACCAGCCGGCGCCGTCCAGCTCGGCCGCCTCGTGCAACTGTGGGTCCACGCGCTGGAGTCCGGCCATGAAGACCACCAGCGGGAAGCCGATCTGCACCCACACCATCACGCCCATGACGCTGTAGAGCGCGAGGTCGGGATCGCCCAGCCAGTCCTGCTGCCAGCTCGACAGGCCGATGGCGCCGAGGAGTTCGTTGAGGGAGCCGTTGTCGGGGGCGAGGATCCAGCTCCAGACGATGCCCGCGACCGCGATCGGCAGCACCTGGGGGAGGTAGAAGCAGGCGCGCAGCACGGCGACCGTCTTCGATCCGAAGTGCCTGCCGACGTAGTCGAACAGGGCCGCCGCCAGGACGAGTCCGATCGCGGTCGGTACGACCGCCATGGCGACGACCATGAACAGGCTGTGCCGGAAGGACTCCCAGAACTCCGAGTCGTCCATCAGCTCGCGGTAGTTGGCGAGCCCGGACCACTGAGGGCTGCCCACGCCCTGCCAGTCCGTGAAGCTCACGTACGTGTTCATCACGAACGGCACGACGACGACCGCCAGGAAGGCGAGGACGCCGGGCAGCAGGAAGAGCGCGTAGGAGCCGCGCGGGCGGGGGCGGCGCGGGCTGCCGGCCTGGTGCTTGCCGACGGCCCGCGAGCCCCGTTCGACGATGGCCGTCATTGCTCCGGTACGCCCTTGTCGTACGCCTCCTGCAAGGCGTCCAGGTAGGCGTCCGGTTCGGCGCTGCCCGTCATCAGCTTCTGGGTCTCGGAGACGAGGACGTCGTAGAAGCCGGTGACCGGCCAGTCGGGGTAGAAGGCCAGGCCGTCCCGCTCGGAGAGGGTGTTGAAGTTCTCGATGAGCGTCTTGGACTTGGGATCGGTGATGGCGCTCGCGTCGGCCGCGACCGGGACGCCGCCCTTGTTGCCGAGCAGGTTCTGGATCTTCTTCGACATGGTGATGTCGATGAAGTCGTAGGCTAGGTCCTTGTTCTCGGCGTTCTTGGGGACCACCCAGAGGTTTCCGCCGGAGCCGGGGGTGAGGTTCGAGCCGGGCCACAGCATGCTGCCCCAGTCGAACTTCGCCTCCGCCTGGAAGCGGCCGTACCACCAGCTGCCGGAGAACAGGATCGGCGTCTTGCCCTGGATGAAGGAGACGCCCGCGTCCTCGGCCTTGGTGCTGGTGGAGTTCTTGCTGATGTAGCCCTTCTTCACCCAGTCGGCGAAGGTGGTCGCGCCGTAGGTCCAGGCCGCGTCGTGGAAGTCGGTCCTGCCCTTGTACAGCTCGTAGGAGTCGACCCAGGAGCGGTCGGCCTTGGAGAGGGCGAGCTGGTAGAGGTACTGCTGGGCCATGTACTCGGCGCCCGCGTTGGCGAGCGGGGTGACGCCCGCTTCGACGAACTGGTCCATGGCGGCGGTGAGTTCGTCGAACGTCTTCGGCTCGGCGATCTTGTGCTTGGCGAACAGGTCCTTGTTGTAGAAGACCATCGTGTACTCGGCGTAGTTGGGCACGCCGTACCACTTGCCGGAGCCCATGACCCCGTTGGTGTCGTACATGCTCGTCGTGCGCACACCGGCGCTGAGCTGTTTGTCCCAGCCGCGCTTGGTGGCCTCGCCGGTCAGGTCGGTGAGCAGGCCCTGCTTGGAGAGCTGCCCGGCGGTCGCGTTGCCCTTGTTGTACTCCATGAGGTCGGGGGCGTCGTCGGAGTTCAGCACCATCGACGCGGTCTTCTGGATCTGTTCGAAGCCCTTCTCCTCGAACTTCACTTTCACACCCGGGTGTTTGGCCTCGAACTCCTTGATGGCCTCCGCCCAGGCCACGCCCATCGCGCTGTTGGGGCCCTCGTAGTGCCAGAGCCGCAGGGTCTTGCCGTCGGCGGACCCGCCCTCGTCCGAGTCCCCGCAGGCCGCCAGGAGCAGTGATCCCGCGAGGACCACGGCGGTGGCCGCCACTCGCCTTCGTGCCGTCAACATCCAGTGCCTCCAGGGGAGTCGGATGGGTATCGGTACTGGCCGTCACACTCTGTGCATCGAATCGGTTCGATGGGTGACGTCGAAGCGCTTCGACGGGGGAAGGTATGTGCGGGCCCTGGGCGCGTCAATGGCTGTGACCGGAATTCGGGTGGAGATTCGGCCGGCCGAACACATTGCGGGCGTTGGTGATCAGCAGTGCTGTGCCCGCGGCGGTCACCGGCACGGCGTACCCTGCCGTCGCCGACGCGTGCTCCGCGACCCAGCCGCCGGCCGCGCTGCCGAGCGCGATACCGCCGAGCAGACCGGTCACCGCCAGGGTCATGCCCTCGTTGAGGCGGCCCTCGGGGGTGCGTTGCTGGACCAGGGTCATGTTGGTGATCATCGTCGGGGCGGTGGCCATCCCGGAGACCAGCAGCGCGCCCGCCAGGACCAGAAGCGAGCCGGTGAGGGACGCGGCGAGCAGCGGCAGCGTCAGCAGTACGGCCATCGCGGCGAGGCACCACGGATAGCGGCGCTCGGCCGAGCCTCCCGGCGTCAGGGCCCCGTACAGCAGCCCCGCCGCACAGGAGCCGCCCGCCTGGAGCGCGAGGACCACTCCCGCCGCCGTGCTGTGCCCCCGATCGTCCGCGAAGGCGATGGTGACGACCTCCATGGCGCCGAACACGGCCCCCATCGCGAGGCAGACGGCAAGCAGCGCGGGCATGCCCGGGGCGCGGTACGGGGGTTGCGTGGCGGTCGTCCGAGGCCGGACCGGCGGTTCGGTGGAGCGCTGGGCGGTGAACAGCGCCATCCCCGCCACCAGGAGCAGCATGCCCGTGAGCGTGCCCGCCTCCGGGAAGAGGGTTCCGCACAGGAGGGCCGCGAGGACCGGGCCGAGCATGAAGCACAGTTCGTCCGCCGCCTGCTCGAAGGAGTTCGCGGTGTGCAGCGCCCCCGGGTCGCCCTTCAGCAGATGCGCCCAGCGGGCCCGGGCCATACCGCCGATGTTGGGGGTGGTCGCGGTGGCGGCGTACGCGGCGAACAGGGTCCAGTCGGGGGCGCCGGTGCGGACGCACAGCACCAGCGCCAGGCCGCCGAGGACCGCGGCGAGGGTGGCGGGCAGGGCGATACGGGCCTGACCGTAACGGTCGATCAGCCGCGCGGTCCAGGGGGCGACCAGCGCGGTGGCGGCGAGCCCGGTCGCGACCACGGCCCCTGCGAGGGCGTACGAGTCCCGGGTTCCGGCGATCATCACGACCGCGCTCACGCTGAACATGCCCATGGGCAGACGGGCCATGAGGTTTCCGGCGGTGAAGGCGCGGGCGCCGGGTATGGCGAACAGATGGCGGTAACGGGAGGTCGATGGCGGCATGGGGCAACCGTCGCCCGGAGTGGATCAAGGGGTCCAACACCTTCTCCGTGCCGATTCACGCATCTGTGTTGTAAGTTCCCGTCATGCCCGACCCCCGCTTGCTGCGCGCCTTCCTCGCCGTGGCCGAGGAACTGCACTTCACCCGCGCCGCGGCCCGGCTCTACGTCGCCCAGCAGGCGCTCAGCCGGGACGTACGGCGGCTGGAGCGGGAGCTGGGAGCCGAGCTGTTCGTGCGGACGACCCGGCAGGTGACGCTGACGGCGGACGGGGAGCGGCTGGTGCCGCACGCACGGCGGGCGCTGGCCGCGCAGGACGACCTGCTCGCCGCGTTCGGACAGGCCAGGCCCCTGCTGGTCGACGTGAACTCGCCGGGGCTCGGCACCGGGCAGCGCGTGCTCGGGCGGGCCCGCGAACTCGCCCCCGATCATGAGCTGATGGCCCGCTACGAGAGCGGCCTGACCGGAGCGGCGGCCGAGCTGCTCGCCGGGCGCCTCGACGCCTCCTTCGGGCGGTTCGCCGGTCTCGCCCCGGCGCTGCGGGCGGGGCTCGCACACCAGCCCGTGCGGTACGAGCCGATGGCGGTGATCCTGCCCGAGGACCATCCGCTGGCCGAGCTGGAGGAGGTGCCGCTCGGCGCGCTGGCGGGCTCGGCGGTGTACGCGGGCGCCGGCAATCCCCGGACCCCGGAATGGACGGACCTCGCGCACGAACTGTTCGAGGGGCGGGGCATCGAGGTCGCGGCCCCCGCGCCGCTCGCCGTCGGGCACGAGGAGTTCCAGCGGATCATGAGCAAGACGCGGACCCCGGTCCTCGCCGTGGTGGACTTTCCGGCCATGCCCGCCTCGGTGTTGCGGCCCCTGATCGATCCGGTACCCCTGTCGCCGGTGTCTCTGGTGTGGCGCAGAGGGCTGGTGCATCCGGGGCTGGACGCCCTTCGGCGTGCCGCGGCCGAGCTGGCGGCACAGGAGGGCTGGCTTCGGCCGCCCGCTGAGGGATGGATTCCGGCCAGTGACAAAGTCACGATGCAGCCCCACAAGTGACACGTGGTAAACACAGAACTCGCTCGTGCGCTACATTCTTGGCCTGAGCACGGTGTGATAAAGGGGGCGCTCGAACCGGGTGGGGGCCTGGTTTCGATCGACGGGTGCTCAGTGTCGTGCGCGCACCCGGAACTGTCCCTGGGGGGATGTGTGCGCGTGAAGAACTGGCGGGAAGACGCCCAACCGGAATGGCCGGAGGCGGCATCCGGGACCAAGGCGGCTCCGACTGCCGAGGGTGACACCCAGGCGTTTTCGGACACCGCCGCTCAGCAGCCGATGGCGTCGACGGACGCCGACGAGACGGCGGTACTGGCGAAGGCCGGACAGGCGGACGGCTCCTCCGAGGAGGGGCGCACGGATCTGACCGAGCTGCTCTCGGCGTTCGACCGGTTCGACCGGACGGAGGCGCATCCGGGGACGGGTGGTGGTAGGCCAAAGACCGGGGGCGATGTGTTCACACCGCGCGGGGACGGTCGTACACCTGGCGCGGGTGCCGCGGCCCGGGACCCGTTCCCGCCGGTCGGTGGACCGCGCGAGAGCCCTGCCCCTGTTCCTGCCTCTGCCCCCATACGCGACCCCTGGGGCGAACCAGCCGAAACCGGTCACACCCACGATCCGCACGAGGTCACCATCCAGCTCGACGGCGTCGGCCTTCAGCTCGACGGTTCGCTGCGGGCGGCCAAGGGCGGTCCGGTCGGCGGTGGTTCGGAGGGCTCCGAGGGCCCGGTCTTCGTGGACGAGTCCGGTCGCCGCAGCCGCCGTTTCCGGCGGCTTGGCATAGTCGTCGGCATCGCCTGCGCGGTCTACGCCGTCGTCATCGTCGCGACCGTCCTGTCCGGGAACTCCAACGCGCCCTGGCTGCCGGTCCAGGACCCGAAGAAGGACACCCCGGCCGGCCAGGTGGACACCTCGCCGCTGCCCGCCGAGTCGGCGCCGTCCGCCGGCACCGACGGAGTCACCCCCGGCGCCTCCCCCTCCGTGAGCGACGGCGTGACGCCTTCCCCGGGCGCCAGTGCCACCGCGCCGGACGGCTCCTCCACCGCCGAGGAGCCGGGCACCAGCACCGACCCCGAGCCGACGGCGACCAGGCCGACCACGCGCCCGGGCACCGACCCGACGGCCGACCCGGACCCCACCGTCACGGAGACCACGCCCGACCCCGAGCCCACCGAGACGGACACCGGCGAGCCCACGCCGGACCCGACCCCGACCGAGGACCCCGGCGACACCGCCGGGACCGGAACCGACACGGTGGCCCTTTCGCCGGTCACCGAGCGCCCCGGCGAGCAGCCGGGCGCCCCCGCAAGCCCGTACGACCCGTCCCCGGAGTACACCCTCTGATGGCCTCCCGCACCCGCCGCCGGGACACCGCACCTCCCGACGGCTCCCGGCGCCGCCGCCTGCCCATGCGCCTGCTGTTGCCCACGCTCGTCCTCGCCGCGCTGATGGCGATGCTGATGCTGCGCGGGTATGTGCACAGCGAGATCCTGGCCGACCACCGCGTCCGCCCCGCCGCCGCCTCCGACAAGGTCCCCGAGGAGATCCTCAAGGGCGGCCCGGTCATCGACACCCGCAGCGGCCGCACCGAGAGCCTGGACATGCCGGACCGACGGCTCGTCCTCACCTTCGACGACGGACCCGACCCCGAGTGGACGCCCAAGGTCCTGGACGTACTGAAGAAGTACGACGCGCACGCGGTCTTCTTCGTCACCGGCACCATGACCTCGCGCCACCCGGACCTGGTCCGGCGCATGGTCGAAGAGGGCCACGAGGTCGGCCTGCACACCTTCAACCACCCCGACCTCTCCTACCAGACGAAGAAGCGCATCGACTGGGAGCTGTCGCAGAACCAGCTCGCGATCTCCGGCGCGGCCGGCATCCGCACCTCGCTGTTCCGGCCGCCGTACTCCTCCTTCTCCGCCGCCATGGACAACAAGTCCTGGCCGGTGACCGAGTACATCGGCTCGCGCGGCTACATCACCGTCGTCAACAACACCGACAGCGAGGACTGGCGCAAGCCCGGCGTCGAGGAGATCATCCGCAAGGCCACCCCCAAGGGCAACCAGGGCGCGATCGTCCTGATGCACGACTCCGGCGGTGACCGCCACCAGACCGTCGAGGCGCTGGACCGCTTCCTACCGCAGATGCAGGAAAGGGGCTACGAGTTCGACAACCTCACCGAGGCCCTCGGCGCGCCCAGCGCGCACAGCCAGGTCACCGGCATCGACCTGTGGAAGGGCAAGGCCTGGATCTTCCTGGTCCAGGCCTCGGACAACATCACCGCCGTGCTGGTGGTCGGGCTCGCGATCATCGGGTTCCTGGTCATCAGCCGGTTCGTGCTGATGCTCGTCCTGTCCGGCGCGCACGCCCGCAGGGTGCGCCGGCGCGGCTTCCGCTGGGGACCGCCGGTGACCGAACCGGTGTCGGTGCTGGTGCCCGCGTACAACGAGGCCAAGTGCATCGAGAACACCGTCCGTTCCCTGATGGCGAGCGAGCATCCCATCGAGATCCTCGTCATCGACGACGGCTCGACCGACGGCACCGCGCGGATCGTGGAGGCGATGGGCCTGCCGAACGTGCGGGTGATCCGCCAGCTCAACGCGGGCAAGCCCGCCGCGCTCAACCGGGGCCTGGCGAACGCCCGTTACGACATCGTCGTGATGATGGACGGTGACACCGTCTTCGAACCGGCCACGGTCCGTGAACTGGTGCAGCCCTTCGGCGGCCCGCGCGTCGGCGCCGTCGCCGGCAACGCCAAGGTCGGCAACCGGGACTCGCTCATCGGCGCCTGGCAGCACATCGAGTACGTGATGGGCTTCAACCTGGACCGCCGTATGTACGACATGCTGCGCTGCATGCCGACGATCCCCGGCGCGGTGGGGGCCTTCCGCCGCTCGGCGCTGGAACGCGTCGGCGGCATGAGCGACGACACGCTCGCCGAGGACACCGACATCACCATGGCGATGCACCGCGACGGCTGGCGGGTCGTCTACGCCGAGAAGGCCCGCGCCTGGACCGAGGCCCCGGAGACGGTCCAGCAACTGTGGTCCCAGCGCTACCGCTGGTCCTACGGCACCATGCAGGCGATCTGGAAGCACCGCAGGGCGCTGGTGGAGAGCGGTCCCTCGGGCCGCTTCGGCCGCGTGGGCCTGCCGCTGGTGTCGCTGTTCATGGTGGTGGCCCCGCTCCTGGCCCCCTGATCGACGTCTTCCTCCTCTACGGCCTGGTCTTCGGCCCGACCCAGAAGACGATCGTCGCCTGGCTGGGCGTGCTCGCCATCCAGGCCGTCTGTGCCGCGTACGCCTTCCGTCTCGACCGGGAACGCATGACCCACCTCATCTCGCTGCCCCTGCAACAGATCCTCTACCGCCAGCTCATGTACGTGGTCCTCCTCCAGTCCTGGATCACCGCCCTCACCGGCGGCCGCCTGCGCTGGCAGAAGCTGCGCCGCACGGGCGTGGTCGAGGCACCGGGCGGTCCGGTGCCACGTGAACGGAGGCCGGTGGGATGACGCAGCAGCAGTCGTACGAGCCGTACGGCATACCGGAGTCGCAGGCACCCGCCGCTCCCGAACCCGCACCGGCTTCGGCTCCCAGGAAGCCGGGCAGGGACCGCTACCTGGACCTGCTCCGCTCGATCGCGCTGGTCCGAGTGGTCGTGTACCACCTCTTCGGCTGGGCCTGGCTGACCGTGCTGTTCCCCTCCATGGGCGTGATGTTCGCGCTGGCGGGATCACTGATGGCGCGCTCGCTGAACCGCCCGGCGTGGGGTGTGATCAGGGGAAGGGTCCGCCGACTGCTGCCCCCGTTGTGGGCGTTCAGCGCGGTGGCGCTGACGCTGATGTTCGCGGGCGGCTGGAACCCGACGAAGAACACGGAGGACAGCCCGGCCTGGGCGCTGCTGGAGCTGGTCAACTACATCATCCCGATCGGCGCTCCGCCGTTCCCCTGGCACATCGGCTCCAAGTCGGGCCTGCTGGAGGACACATGGGCGGTGCAGGCGGCGGGACCGCTGTGGTACCTGAGGGCATACCTGTGGTTCGTGGTGGCGTCGCCGCTGCTGCTGTGGGCGTTCCGCCGTGCCCCGTGGCCGACGTTGTCGGCCCCGCTGGCGCTGACGGCGGTGGTGGGCACGGGAGTTGTCACGATCCCCGGCGAAACCGGCAACGCGGTCACCGACTTCGCGGTCTACGGCGGCTGCTGGGTGCTGGGCTTCGCCCATCACGAGGGCCTGCTGAAGAAGATCCCGCGCTATGTGGCCGTGTCCGGGTCGTCGCTGCTGATGGCCTTCGGCCTGTGGTGGGCGTCGGGCCATCTGGGCGCGGACGGCTGGGACCTGAACGACATCCCGCTGGCCCAGGCAACGTGGTCCTTCGGCTTCGTGGTGATCCTCCTGATCTACTCCCCGTCCTGGCAGGAACTCCCCGGCCGCCTGGCCAAGTGGGACAAACTGGTCACCCTCTCCAACAACCGAGCGGTCACGATCTACCTCTGGCACAACATGCTGATCATGGCCACGGTCCCGATCCTGGACCGCCTCTACGAACTCCCCTTCATGCAGGGCGAGCGAGCGGTGGCGGCACTGGACTCGACGTACCTGATCTGGATGTTCTTCCTGGTCTGGCCGCTGATCGGCCTCACGATCGTCGCGGTCGGATGGATCGAGGACATCGCGGCCAAGCGGGCGCCGCGGTTGTGGCCGAACGGAGCGAACAAGGGGCGTGCGGGCGGGAGAAGGCGCCGGGCGTGACGGATTCCTGAACGGGCCTCGGAAGGGGGCGCTTCCTCGGTGGCTGGCCACCCGCTACCGTAACCACGCCCTCCGCCGATCCGGAGCTTCATCGGTACGCCGGACGCCTTCAAGCAGGCCCTGGCCTACAACTCCTGGGCACTGAGCGGCACGGCCACCGGCGGCCTCTCCGACACGAACAGCTTCGTCGGTCTGTTCGGAGGCGATCCGGAGATCGATGTCACCGGCGCCGACGCGTCTCTGGCCGGAAGGTGAGTTCCCTCGTGACGCCGACGACGGACGACTGGCACGAATGCCGGGTCTCCCTTCCCGCTCCGGAGAACTGGTTGGTCCTGGATCTGGGGAGCCAGGATCCGGAGGGCTGGGCTCACGCGGTTGCCGAGCAGCACCTTGCCACCGGCTCTCGGCCGGAGCGGCGCGCTGCCTTTGCCGAAGACCTGCTGTGGTACTGGCTGGCAGCGGCGAGGCAGCGAGCTCTCTGCGCGGCATTGCTGGCACCGGCGGACAGCGCGATCATCGCCAGTTACACGGTCAGAGAGCTGCGGATCCCCCGGGAGTCCTTGAGCGTGGACGCCCTTCGGGCCGAGGCCGTACAGGCGGAAGGACCGTTCTTCGGAAACCCGAAGCTCTCGGAAGTCGAGCTCCCTCTGGGCCCGGCGCTGCGGGTCCACCGCCAGGAGCCAACGGCACCAGACGCCGACAGTGGTGTGATCGTGGAAGGCGTGGCCCACTACGTTCTGCCGCGCCGATCCCCCACAGCTCTGGAATGTCGCCTTCTTTGGACATCCCTGGGGCTCGGCGAGGAACTGTGCAAGATCGCCGACGAGTTGGCGGGCTCAGTCCGACTGGCGTGACAGCCGACTCCCGAACACATTGCCAAGACCCAGCTTCTCCCAGGGCGCCAGGGCCAGCGGGATCCAGCTCAGACCGATGACGATGACGCTGACGACCGAGGTGACGCGCCCCGGGAGGATCCACCCCACCTGGGACAGGACGAAGGCCAGAAGCACCACGAACACATCGAAGACCAGGACCGCGAGCAGATTCCGTGCGGCCGCGTCGGGCCGGACTCTCGGCTTCTCCTCGGTGCCGTGCACCATGCCGATCAACAGCGCGGGCACGAACGCTCCGGTGATGGCGCCGAAGGCGATGCCTCCGACCACCACGGCATTACGCCCGTCCTCGGGCACGACAGAGGACAGGAACGAGCTGTCGGCCAGCTCAAGGAGGAGGGCCACGCCCGCGAAGCCTCCGAGGACCATCGCTGCGAAGACGAGGATGAGCCCCGCTCCGAACATGATGTTCCCGAGCAGTGAGCGCCCAGTGCGCTGTTCCCGCGCACCCGAGGACCGCGAATCAGCGGACATGGACTCTCCCCTTCTGGTAGGTGGGGTCCGCTAGAGGATAACGGTGCCCGTCCGCAAGGGAAGGGCCGCCATCACGGATCCAGCAGCCCGTCCAGAGCCCGCTCGTATGCCCGGAACCCGGCCCTTCCCCACTCCGGCGCGCCCGAGTCCGTCAGGGCGGTGGTCAGGGTGAGGATCTCGGTGAGCAGCCGCGCGCCCGTTCCGCGTCCGTTTCCGCAACCAGCGCTGCCGCGATCAGCGCGTCCTCCACCGGACCAGAGGAGGAGGAAGGGGGCGGTGACCTCGTGGTCGCGGAGGTAGCCGAGTTCGTCCGCGACCGTCATGAACACCGGGCCGAAGGCGCACAGGCTGTGGATTCCGGTCAGGACTCGGTCGACGTCGTCCCCGCGGTCGTCCAGAAAGGCGCCGAGCGAGACATCGGCCAGGCCCCACGCCAAGATCCTGTGAACCCGCCAACTCAGGTTCCCGCTGTCAGACCCCCCATGGAACACTGGCCGCGTTGCGCAAGTGAACGGGGTGGCCCGGTGGGGAGAGGGTTTTGATGAGCAAGCGGCAGGTGCAGAAGATGCTGCGGTTGATGGCGAGCGGGGAGCCCGTCGAGCTCACCAGTGCCATGGCCTCCGTGAAGAAGCTCGCCCGGCTCGCCTTCATCGCCCAGCAGTTCGGGTACGAGTACGCGGACGTACGGCAGGGGGGCAGCCGTAACAGTTCGCTCGTGATGCTGGTCGTGCCCGACCACAGCCCACAGGCCCGCGCCCGGGCCGCGCAGAACTGGGCGCAGTATCCGAATGCCGGTGATGGGGTCTCGGTGCCGCCCCTCGTTCCCGACGCCTTCGAGCTGCTCAAGGCCCGCATCAACTTCGACCTCACCGGTAAGAGCGCCGAGAAGCGGATGGTCCTCGGCGCGCTCGGCGGCAGCGTCGGTTGTCTGGCCGTTGCCATGCAGTCCCCGCGGGGCGGGGTCGCGTGGGTCGTCGCGGGTGTGCTGTTGGTTCTCCTGCTGGGCGGCCTCGGTATCGGCTTCGCCGTCAACCGCAAGCGCAACGCCAAGTTCGCGGTCCGGCTCCAGGCCGCCGGTTTCCTGCCGGTCAACGACGCGACGGGACGGCTGCGGTATCTGCCGCCGGGCGTCCAGGTGCCGGGGCAGGCGAACCCCTTCGCCAACAGTCCGTACGGGGCCATGCCGTACGGCGGTGCGCCCGCCGCCCCCGCCCCCGCCCCGGGACCGTACGATCGGCCATACCCCCAGCAGAACCCCCACTGGCAGCCCCCGAGCCGCTGACCCGCCCGCCTCCCGTCACGGGAACCTCTCATCCCACCTTCTCCAGAGGTGAGAGCAAAGTTCCTTTCCGGTCACCCAGTGCCACAGGCAGGAAACGCGCCCTCCCTACCTTCGGGATCAGCCACTCCCTCAAGTACGACCTGAGCCCGGAGCCCCGTGGAGGCGTCATGACAGCCCCAAGCACAGCCCCCGCCGCGAGCAGGGGAGGCCGCTGGATCGATCACTGGGATCCGGAGGACGAGACCTTCTGGAACGAGAAGGGCGAGAAGATCGCCCGGCGGAACCTCCTCTTCTCCGTCCTCTCCGAGCACATCGGATTCTCGATCTGGACGCTGTGGTCCGTGATGGTCCTCTTCATGGGACCGGAGTACGGCCTCACCCCGGCGGACAAGTTCACCATCGTCTCGATGGCGACGCTGGTCGGCGCCGTCGTCCGGGTGCCGTACACCTTCGCCGTAGCGCTCTTCGGCGGCCGGAACTGGACGATCATCTCGGCGGCGATGCTGCTCCTGCCGACGATCGCCGCGTTCACGGTGATGGAGCCGGGGACGTCCTTCACCACGTTCCTGCTGTGCGCGATGCTCGCCGGCGTCGGCGGCGGCAACTTCGCCTCCAGCATGACCAACATCAACGCCTTCTTCCCGCTGCGGAAGAAGGGGTGGGCGCTCGGCCTCAACGCGGGCGGCGGCAACATCGGTGTGCCCGTCGTCCAGCTCGTCGGCCTCGCCGTCATCGGCGCCAGCGGCGGCCCGCGGGTGCTGCTCGGCATCTACATCCCGCTGATCGTGGTCGCCGCCGTCCTCGCCGCGGTCTACATGGACAACATCTCGTCCGTGAAGAACGACACCGGCGCCGCCAAGGACGCGGTGAAGGAGGGACACACCTGGATCATGTCCTTCCTCTACATCGGCACCTTCGGCTCCTTCATCGGCTACAGCTTCGCCTTCGGCCTGGTCCTCCAGACCCAGTTCGGCCGTACGCCGCTGCAGGCCGCGTACGTCACCTTCATCGGCCCGCTGCTCGGCTCGCTGATCCGGCCCGTGGGCGGCTGGCTCGCCGACAAGTACGGCGGCGCGAAGATCACGCTGTGGAACTACGTCGCCATGGCCGCCGCAACCTCGGTGATCATCGTGGCCTCGATGCGGGAATCGCTGCCGCTGTTCACCACCGCGTTCATCGCCCTGTTCGTCCTGACCGGCCTCGGCAACGGCTCGACGTTCAAGATGATCCCCGGCATCTTCCACGCCAAGGCCCTCGCCAAGGGACTCACGGGTGAGGACGCCGCGGCCTACGGCCGCCGGCTCTCCGGTGCCTCCATGGGTCTGATCGGCGCGGTGGGCGCGCTCGGCGGGCTCGGCATCAACCTCGCCTTCCGCCAGTCCTTCCTCTCCGTGGGCTCCGGCACCGGCGCCTTCGTCGCCTTCCTCGCCTTCTACGGTGTCTGCTTCATGGTCACCTGGGCCGTATACCTTCGCCGCCCGGCCGCGCAGCCGCAGGCCTCGGCGGCCGCGTCCGAGGCGAAGCCGCAGCTCAGCTATGCCGAGGTGTGAGGCGGTGTGACGTAACACCGCCGACATCAAGCCGAACCGAGCCTGTCACGCACCGTTGACAGGCTCGATCGGCATGCGGGTGGCAACCCGACATGTGACGACTCGAGTGCGGGACGAGAGTTATGTACGACGAACAGCACAAGCCCGATCACGGGCAACACGGGCCCCTCGCGGGGTTCACCGTCGGTGTGACCGCCGCGCGCCGGGCCGACGAGCTCGGAGCGCTGCTCCAGCGGCGCGGCGCGGCCGTCCTGCACGCCCCTGCCCTGCGCATCGTGCCCCTCTCCGACGACGGTGACCTGCTCGCCGCGACCAAGGAGATCGTGGACCAGGCGCCGGATGTCGTCGTCGCCACGACCGCGATCGGCTTCCGGGGGTGGATCGAGGCGGCCGACGGATGGGGGCTCGGCGAGGATCTGCTGGACCGGTTGCGCGGTGTGGAGCTGCTCGCGCGCGGGCCGAAGGTGAAGGGTGCGATACGCGCCGCCGGGCTGACCGAGGACTGGTCGCCGTCGTCCGAGTCCATGGCGGAGGTGCTCGACCGGCTGCTGGAGGAGGGCGTCGACGGGCGGCGGATCGCCGTACAGCTGCACGGGGAGCCGTTGCCCGGGTTCGTCGAGTCGCTTCGGGCCGCGGGGGCGGAGGTGGTGGGGGTGCCGGTGTACCGGTGGATGCCGCCGGAGGACATCAGTCCGGTGGATCGGCTGCTGGATGCGACGGTTTCGCGTGGTCTGGACGCGTTGACCTTCACCAGTGCGCCCGCTGCCGCGTCGCTTCTGTCGCGGGCGGAGGAGCGGGGGCTGCTGCCGGAGCTGCTCACGGCGCTGAGCCATGACGTGCTGCCCGCGTGTGTCGGTCCGGTGACCGCGCTGCCGTTGCAGGCCCTGGGGGTCGACACCGTCCAACCCGAACGCTTCCGGCTCGGACCGCTGGTGCAGCTGCTGTGCCAGGAACTGCCCGCTCGGGCGCGGTCGTTGCCGGTGGCCGGCCATCGGGTGGAGATAAGGGGTCATGCGGTGCTGGTGGACGGGGTGCTACGGCCTGTTCCGCCGGCGGGGATGTCCCTGCTGCGGGCGCTGTCGCGGCGGCCCGGGTGGGTGGTGGCACGTTCCGAACTGCTGCGGGCGCTTCCGGGCGCGGGGCGGGACGAGCATGCGGTGGAGACCGCCATGGCTCGCCTGCGGTCGGCTCTCGGCACACCGAAGCTGATCCAGACGGTGGTGAAGCGGGGGTACCGGCTGGCGCTGGATCCGGCGGCGGATTCGAAGTACGCGGACGCGTAGCCGGGGGGCTCGCGCACCCCAACGCTGACGGGATGCCTCCCCCAGCGGAGGGACCCCAGCCACCCGCGCCGCCCCGCGGCACGAGGGCCCGCAGTTGCGGCGGCTGTGTGGTGCCGGCTGCTTGGGTGGGCCGTCTCTCGGCTCGACTGTCCGCAGCCGCGCGAGCTGTTCAGTTCCGGTGGTTACCGCTGCCCTCAGTCAGGTGCCGCGACGTCCACGCGAGGCACCCCAGCGCCGCCGTCGTCAGCACCCCCCGCACCACATTCCACCCCGCCCACGCCCCCTCGAACTCCTCCCGCAGTACCTCCGCATCCCCCGCCTCCGCCAAGCCGTCATTGAGCGGGATGTTCACCACCACCGTCACCACCAGCGCGAGTACGTTCGCCGCCAGGGCCGCCCATACCCACCGCCGCCCCGGTGCGCCCCTCAGTTGCCAGGCCGCCCAACCCGTCAGCACCGGTGCGCCCAGGAAGCTCAGCAGGAACACCGGGTTCTGGATCACCTCGTTGATGTTGCGCATGACCTCGACGTAGACCTCGTCCTCGCTGCGTGCCAGGCCCGGCATCACCGCGCAGGCGAAGACATAGAAGGAGCCGGCGAGCAGGCCCGTGGTGATCGTGGCTGTGGCGAGAGCGGCTGTCCGAGATCCTGTTTGAGTCATGCCGTCAGTCAAGCGACGGGGCGCGGGACGGAACATGGCCCTGACGCGCGGGCGCATACGCGTGCGTCCACGAGGGGTTCCGGGCGCGTGAGCGGGAAGGCACTGTTAGAGGGAACGGTTCGTCCGGGGCCGGACCCGGGGTGACCCCTAGGCGGTGACAGGCACATGGCACTGGGTACGGCCACGGTCTCGTACGAGCTGCGCTTCGACGCCGGACGGATCTGTCTGGATCTCCTCGCCACGACCCACCCGGTGGAACGGCTCGACTCCGTCCAGGTGTTGTGCGCGTGGATCACCGGGTCCGGGCTCGTCCCGGCGGGGACCCCGCTCGGGCACACCGACACCTCCTGGCTCGTCGAGTTCCGGGAACTGCGCGGCCATATCGACCAGTTGGTGCGGGGCGCGCTGTCCGCCGAGGTCAGGTCCTGGTCGTCGTACGGCCATGCCCTCGCCCGCGTGAACGACACCGCCCGCCCCGCGCCCCCCGCCCCGCGCGCGGTCCGTGCCCAGGACGGCACGCTGGTACGGGAGTTGGAGGGGCCCCCGGAGCGGGACGCGCTGCTCGCCGCCGTCGCCCGGGACGCGGTGGAGCTGCTGACCGATCCGCTCGCGCGGGCCGGGCTGCGGCAGTGCGAGGGGGACAACTGCCCGATCGTCTATCTCGACACCTCGCGCGGGCGCCGAAGGCGCTGGTGCAGCAGCGAGGTGTGCGGGAACCGGGAGCGGGTCGCCCGGCATCGGCGACGGGCCGCACTCGCCCGCGCCTGACGGTCCGTTACGCCCCTTCTGGGGCACGGCCGTCGAAGTGATTTCGATTACATACCGTTTACCTTCGATTGGTCCGGTCCAAGCGGCTCGATCTTGCCTTCATGGCGGAAATGTAAAGACATTGAGGGGGGAATATGCCCCCGTGTCCCCTCCGTCATGTCACCCCGCAGAAAACTGTCACCCCACTTTGAACACTCAACGCGCCCGCTGCGTACGGGTGGTGGAGCGACCGACTGGGGGAACCCCCGGACACCGGAGGTGGGCGTGCGCAAGGATGCGGCCGTGGCCAAAGAACGTGGATCGAGGGCCCGACATCGCATGTCCCAGCCCTCGGTGGAACCTGACGAGGAGCTGATGCGTGCTCTGTACAGAGAGCACGCCGGACCCCTGCTCGCGTATGTCCTCCGGCTGGTCGCCGGTGACCGGCAGCGCGCCGAGGACGTCGTGCAGGAAACGCTCATCCGTGCCTGGAAGAACGCCGGCCAGCTCAATCGAGCGACCGGATCGGTACGCCCCTGGCTGGTGACGGTCGCGCGCCGCATCGTCATCGACGGCCACCGCAGCCGGCAGGCCCGGCCGCAGGAGGTCGATCCGTCGCCGCTGGAGGTCATCCCCGCGGAGGACGAGATCGACAAGGCGCTGTGGTTGATGACGCTGTCGGACGCGCTCGACGACCTGACCCCCGCCCACCGGGAGGTGCTCGTCGAGACGTACTTCAAGGGGCGTACGGTCAATGAGGCGGCCGAGACGCTCGGTATACCCAGCGGCACCGTCCGCTCGCGGGTGTTCTACGCCCTGCGGTCGATGAAGCTGGCGCTGGAGGAGCGGGGGGTGACGGCGTGATGAACACATACGGGGGATACGGAGCAGGGGGTCCGGGTATGTCTGGCCCCATGCAGGGAACGCAGGGCTCTTCGGGCGCGAACGAGCACGAGACCGTTGGCGCCTATGCCCTCGGGATTCTCGACGACGCCGAAGCAACCGCTTTCGAGATGCACCTCGCGACGTGCGAGTGGTGCGCCCAGCAGCTCGACGAGCTCGCCGGGATGGAGCCGATGCTGGCCGCGCTCGCGGACCTGCCGGGCTCCGGCACACCCGCCATCGGCGAGTCGCTCTCGGCCAAGCCGAGCCCGAGGCTGGTGAACAACCTCGTCGACGAGGTCGCCGAGCGCCGTGCGATGACCCGCCGCCGCAGCTTCTACATGGTCGCCGCCGCGGCCGCCCTGATCATCGGCGGTCCGGTCGCCGCCATCGCCACCACCGGCGACGACGGCGGCACGTCCACCGAGGCGCACGCCACCAGCCCCGCCAAGGCCGCCTTCGACGTCATGAGCGACCGGGTCTCGGGCCGGGACGCGTCCACCAAGGTCTCCGCCACCGTCGCCATGGAGTCCAAGGCCTGGGGCACCCACGCCGTGCTGGAGCTGAAGAACGTCACGGGCCCGGAGAAGTGCTCCCTGATCGCCGTGGGAAAGAACGGCGAGCGCGAGACGATCACCTCCTGGTCCGTCCCGAAGTGGGGCTACGGCATCGCGAACGCCAAGACCGAGCAGGCCCGCCAGCCGCTGTATGTGCACGGCGGAGCGGCCTTCACGCCCGAGGAGATCGACCACTTCGAGGTCATGACCTTCGAGGGCAAACGGCTGGTCGAGGTCGACGCGTGAGTCCGGCCATGGCGGACGCATAGCCTCCAGGGGCCCCCTTCGCGTACGGTTGACGGCTGCCCAGCACGTCAGAAGGGGGCCCGGTGGCCGCTCAGGCTCAACAGGAAACCGCGGTCGGCTCGGTTCCGGACTCGGTCCGGGACCGTGAGATCAGCGTCGAACAGGAACACCTGGACCGGGTGTACCGACGCCTTGAGGAGAAGATCCACGAGGCGGAGTTCCTCATGCGCGACGCGGCCAAGCGCGGTCAGGTCGGCACGCCCGGCGCGCTCGCCGAGCGGGACGCGCAGGTCTTCCGGGCCGGCATCCACCTGAACCGGCTGAACAACGAGTACGAGGACTTCCTCTTCGGCCGGATCGACCTGCTGCTCGGCAAGGACGGCAAGAAGGGCCCGGACGGCGCCTACACCGCCGTGGAGCCCGCCGAGGGCGCGATGCGCTCCGACAACACCGCCGACATCGCCGAGACCCTGCACATCGGGCGGATCGGTGTCCTCGACAGCGACTACGCCCCGCTCGTCATCGACTGGCGGGCCCCCGCGGCCGCCCCCTTCTACCGCTCCACCCCGGTCGACCCGGGACGGGTGGTCCGCAGAAGGGTCATCCGCTCCAAGGGCCGCCGGGTCCTCGGTGTCGAGGACGACCTGATGCGCCCCGAGCTCAAGGCGTTCCTGGACGGCCGGGAGCTGCCCGTCATCGGCGACGGCGCCCTGATGGCCGCCCTCGGCCAGGCCCGCACCCACACCATGCGGGACATCGTCGCCTCCATCCAGGCCGAGCAGGACCTGGTCATCCGCGCCCCCGCAGCCTCCGTGACCTACGTCGAGGGCGGCCCGGGGACGGGGAAGACGGCGGTGGCGCTGCACCGCGCCGCCTACCTCCTCTACCAGGACCGGCGGCGGTACGCGGGCGGCATCCTGATCGTCTCGCCGACCCCGCTGCTGGTGGCGTACACCGAGGGCGTGCTGCCGTCGCTGGGCGAGGAGGGCCAGGTCGCGATCCGGGCGATCGGCTCCCTGGTCGACGGCGCCGACGCCACGCTGTACGACTCCCCGGCCACGGCCCGCGCCAAGGGCTCGTACCGCATGCTCAAGGTGGTGCGGAAGGCCGCGCGGGGAGCTCTGGAGCTGAACGATTCTCCGACCCGCCTCCGGGTCGTCGCCTTCGGCCGCCGACTGGAGCTGGAGGCCGACGAGCTGGCCGCGATCCGCCGCAACGCCCTCAGCGGCACCGCCCCCGTGAACCTGCTGCGCCCGCGCGCCCGCAAGCTCCTCCTCGATGCCCTGTGGTCCCAGTCCGGGGGCGCCACCCGGCACACCGACCCCGAGCTCGCCGCCGAGCTGCGCTCCTCCTTCGACGAGGACGTGACCGGCGAGGACTCCTTCATCGAGTTCCTCGACGCCTGGTGGCCGGAGCTGACCCCGAAGGCCGTCCTCGCGGCGATGGCCGACGAGAAGCGCCTCGGCCGTTGGGCCCGGCGCGTCCTCAACCCGGGCGAGGTCCGCCGCGTCGCCCGCTCCCTGCGCCGGGACGGCTGCTCGGTGCACGACATCGCCCTGCTCGACGAGCTCCAGGCGATCCTCGGCGCCCCGGCCCGCCCGAGGAAGAAGCGCGAACTGGACCCGCTCGACCAGCTCACCGGCCTGGAGGAACTGATGCCGGTGCGCGAGGAGAGCCAGCGCGAACGCGCCGAGCGCCTCGCGCAGGAACGTGTCGAGTACGCCCATGTCATCGTCGACGAGGCCCAGGACCTCACCCCGATGCAGTGGCGCATGGTCGGCCGCCGCGGCCGGCACGCCACCTGGACGGTCGTCGGCGACCCGGCCCAGTCCTCCTGGTCCGACCCGGACGAGGCCGCCGAGGCCCGCGACGAGGCCCTCGGCACCCGCCCGCGCCGTCGCTTCCAGCTCACCGTGAACTACCGCAACCCCGCGGAGATCGCCGAGCTGGCCGCGAAGGTCCTGGCGCTCGCCATGCCAGGCTCCGAGTCGCCGACCGCGGTGCGCTCGACGGGCGTCGAGCCGCGGTTCGCCGTCGTCCGCGACTCCCTCGGCCGGACCGTCCGCGAGGAGGCCGCCCGGCTGCTGGAGCGGGTCGACGGCACCGTCGGTGTGGTCGTCGCCATGCAGCGCCGCGAGGAGGCCGCCCGCTGGCTCGCCGGACTCGGCGACCGGGTCGTGGCCCTCGGCAGCCTGGAGGCCAAGGGCCTGGAGTACGACGCGACCGTCGTCGTCTCCCCGGCGGAGATCGCCGACGAGTCCCCGGCCGGCCTGCGCGTCCTCTACGTCGCCCTCACCCGCGCCACCCAGCAGCTCACGGTGGTCTCGGGCGAGCGGGACGAGCCGGACGCGGCGGGGGTTCCGGATCTTCTCCGGGACTGACTCCCCAGGACTTGCCGGACGGGAATGGCCTTACGGGATCGGTTTGTTAGCCTGGGTGTGGCACCGGCCCGATCCAAGCCCCCGGGCCCAACCTTCGTCGCTACGAGCGACCACTTGCCGCGAGGCGAGCATGGCGGGTCGGTGTCACTGAACGTTTCGAAGAGGCCCACGTCCGAGTGTGACGTGGGCCTCTTTGTTGCCGTAGAAACTGGCTGAGCGATTCTCGTATCGTGGAAGATGCTTTCCGAAATCGCACCGTACGGTCGTTCGCCCGGTGAACAAAAAGTCCGCAATCCGGGGCGGCTACCGCGTACTCAGCGGTAGGTGCGACGATCGGACGGCACAACTTCGCGACACGGTGAAAGCAGAGGAAGTCGGCCATGGCAACGGCGCCCAGCGTCTCCTACTCGATGACGGTCCGGCTGGAGGTGCCCGCCAGCGGAACCGCGGTCTCCCAGCTCACCACGGCAGTCGAGTCCCACGGAGGCTCGGTCACGGGCCTCGACGTCACCGCGTCCGGCCACGAGAAGCTCCGGATCGACGTCACCATCGCGGCGACCTCCACCGCGCACGCCGACGAGATCGTGGAGCAGCTCCGGGGCATCGAGGGCATCACCCTCGGCAAGGTCTCCGACCGTACGTTCCTGATGCACCTCGGCGGCAAGATCGAGATGGCGTCGAAGCATCCCATCCGCAACCGTGACGACCTCTCCATGGTCTACACGCCGGGTGTGGCCCGGGTCTGCATGGCCATCGCCGAGAACCCCGAGGACGCCCGCCGCCTCACCATCAAGCGCAACTCCGTCGCGGTCGTGACGGACGGCTCCGCGGTCCTCGGCCTCGGCAACATCGGCCCCATGGCCGCGCTGCCGGTCATGGAGGGCAAGGCGGCGCTGTTCAAGCGGTTCGCCGGGATCGACGCCTGGCCGCTCTGCCTGGACACCCAGGACACCGACGCGATCGTCGAGATCGTGAAGGCCATCGCCCCCGGCTTCGCGGGCATCAACCTGGAGGACATCTCCGCCCCCCGCTGCTTCGAGATCGAGGCCCGCCTGCGCGAGGCTCTCGACATCCCCGTCTTCCACGACGACCAGCACGGCACGGCGATCGTCGTCCTCGCGGCCCTGACCAACGCGCTGCGGGTGGCCGGCAAGTCCATCGAGAGCATCCGGGTCGTCATGTCCGGCGCCGGCGCGGCCGGTACGGCCATCCTGAAGCTGCTGATCGCGGCCGGTGTGAAGAACGCCGTCGTCGCCGACATCCACGGCGTGGTGCACGCGGGCCGCGAGGACCTGGTGGACGCCGCCCCCGACTCGGCGCTGCGCTGGATCGCCGACAACACCAACCCCGAGGGCCTGACCGGCACCCTGAAGGAGGCCGTGCGCGGCGCGGACGTCTTCATCGGCGTCTCGGCCCCGAACGTCCTCAACGGCACCGACGTGGCCGCCATGGCGGAGGGCGCGATCGTGTTCGCGCTCGCGAACCCCGACCCCGAGGTGGACCCGGCAATCGCCCGCCAGACGGCGGCGGTTGTGGCCACCGGCCGCTCCGACTTCCCGAACCAGATCAACAATGTGCTGGTCTTCCCGGGTGTCTTCCGCGGTCTGCTGGACGCCCAGTCCCGCACGGTCAACACCGAGATGATGCTCGCGGCCGCGAAGGCCCTGGCGGACGTGGTGACCGAGGACGAGCTGAACCCGAACTACATCATCCCGAGCGTCTTCAACGACAAGGTCGCGGGCGCGGTGGCCGGTGCGGTGCGGGAGGCGGCGAAGGCCGCCGGGGCCGCTCCGAGCAACAACTCCGGCGTCTGAGGACGTGACGATCGCCACGGCAAGCCCTTTTCGCGGCGCGTCGTGGAACCGAGGGCCTGGGAGAGCCGTTTATGGTGACGGCCAGGCTCAGGCCCTCTTTTCGTGTGACTCCCAAGGGTGTTCTCACGACTCGGACGGGTGCCGGATTGGCTTTCCCGCCGCAGGTAGGGGCAGGATGCGTCCCTGGGCGCGAGGGTCTGGCGACGGACCCGGCTCCGGGGACTGTCCGAGGACCCTGGCAGCATCGGCTTCGCTGTGCCCAATATGCGGCTCCGCCGCGTGGCACGCCTCAACAGCAAGAAGAACACGGGAGTAACAACATGAACCGCAGTGAGCTGGTGGCCGCGCTGGCCGACCGCGCCGAGGTGACCCGCAAGGACGCCGACGCCGTTCTGGCCGCGTTCGCCGAGACCGTCGGCGAGGTCGTCGCCAAGGGCGACGAAAAGGTCACCATCCCCGGCTTCCTGACTTTCGAGCGCACCCACCGTGCCGCTCGCACCGCGCGCAACCCGCAGACCGGCGACCCGATCCAGATCCCGGCCGGCTACAGCGTGAAGGTCTCCGCGGGCTCGAAGCTCAAGGAAGCCGCCAAGGGCAAGTAAGCCTGACAGTACGTCTCGGGACGACGTACGAGGCTCAGTAACGCCAATGGGGCGGCCCCCTTCGCCGGGGGCCGCCCCATTGGCGTACGTACGACGGGTGTTACCCGAGCGCCTTGCCCGGCAGCTCCACCTTCGCACCGAGCTCGACCAGCTTCTCCATGAAGTTCTCGTAGCCGCGGTTGATGAGGTCGATGCCGTGGACTCGGGACGTGCCCTGGGCCGCCAGGGCCGCGATGAGGTAGGAGAAGCCGCCGCGCAGGTCGGGGATGACCAGGTCGGCGCCCTGGAGCTTCGTCGGTCCCGAGACCACCGCCGAGTGCAGGAAGTTGCGCTGGCCGAAACGGCAGTCGGAGCCGCCGAGGCACTCGCGGTAGAGCTGGATGTGGGCGCCCATCTGGTTCAGCGCGGAGGTGAAGCCGAGGCGGGACTCGTAGACCGTCTCGTGGATGATGGAGAGGCCTGTCGCCTGCGTCAGGGCCACCACCAGCGGCTGCTGCCAGTCGGTCTGGAAGCCGGGGTGGACGTCCGTCTCCAGCGCGATGGACTTCAACTGGCCACCGGGGTGCCAGAAGCGGATGCCCTCGTCGTCGATCTCGAAGGCACCGCCCACCTTCCGGTAGGTGTTCAGGAACGTCATCATCGAGCGCTGCTGGGCGCCACGGACGTAGATGTTGCCCTCGGTCGCCAGCGCCGCGGAGGCCCAGGAGGCGGCCTCCAGGCGGTCCGGGAGGGCGCGGTGGTTGTAGCCGCCGAGCCGGTCGACACCCGTGATGCGGATGGTCCGGTCGGTGTCCATCGCGATGATGGCGCCCATCTTCTGCAGGACGCAGATCAGGTCCTCGATCTCGGGCTCCACGGCCGCGTTGGAGAGCTCCGTGACACCCTCCGCGAGCACCGCCGTCAGCAGCACCTGCTCGGTCGCGCCCACCGACGGGTACGGCAGCCGGATCTTCGTGCCGCGCAGCCGCTGCGGAGCCTCCAGGTACTGCCCGTCCGCGCGCTTCTCGATCCGCGCGCCGAACTGCCGCAGCACCTCGAAGTGGAAGTCGATGGGCCGGCCGCCGATGTCACAGCCGCCGAGACCCGGGATGAAGGCGTGCCCGAGGCGGTGCAGCAGCGGTCCGCAGAAGAGGATCGGGATGCGCGAGGAACCCGCGTGGGCATCGATGTCAGCGACGTTCGCGCTCTCCACGTGCGAGGGGTCCATGACCAGTTCGCCGGGCTCGTCACCCGGACGGACCGTCACACCGTGCAGTTGGAGCAGTCCGCGTACGACCCGGACGTCACGAATGTCCGGAACGTTGCGCAGTCGACTTGGCTCACTGCCCAGCAGGGCGGCGACCATGGCCTTCGGCACGAGGTTCTTCGCACCGCGGACACGGATCTCGCCCTCCAGCGGGGTTCCGCCGTGGACAAGCAGGACATCGTCGTTGACGGTCATGTATCTCGCGTTCCGATGAGTGGGGCAGGGGCCGAGGAAACAGGGTAATCGCCGCGCACCCCCCTTCAGTAAGCCCAAGTACCGCCCAGCTTCGTCATAGCTGTGTCACAACACGAACGGTTCTTCACCGGGCACGAGGGGTCACCGGGGCGGGTGCGCGCCGGGGGGCGCTCGACGCCCCGCTGAGCTGCGTTCACTCCCTTACCGGGATTGCCTCCCCACACGAAGGGAAGATGCGGGATCATGTCTGGCATGACCGAGGTGTCCTCGCTCACAGGGCGGTTGCTCGTGGCAACGCCCGCCCTGGCGGACCCGAACTTCGACCGCGCGGTGGTGCTGCTCCTCGACCACGACGAGGAGGGCTCCCTCGGTGTCGTCCTCAACCGTCCGACCCCGGTGGACGTGGGCGACATCCTGGAGGGCTGGGGTGACCTTGCCGGCGAACCCGGCGTCGTCTTCCAGGGCGGCCCGGTCTCCCTCGACTCGGCCCTCGGCGTCGCCGTCATCCCCGGCGGGGCGAGTGGCGAGAGCGCACCGCTGGGCTGGCGGCGGGTGCACGGCGCGATCGGGCTCGTGGACCTGGAGGCCCCGCCCGAACTGCTCGCCTCGGCCCTGGGCTCGCTGCGGATCTTCGCCGGGTACGCCGGCTGGGGGCCCGGTCAGCTGGAGGACGAGCTGGTGGAGGGCGCCTGGTACGTCGTGGAGTCGGAGCCCGGTGATGTGTCGTCCCCGGCGCCGGAGAGACTCTGGCGCGAGGTCCTGCGCCGCCAGCGCAACGAACTCGCGATGGTGGCCACGTATCCGGACGACCCTTCGCTCAACTGACGCATGTGAGCTTCAGTACTCTTGGTTGTTATGAGCACTCTTGAGCCCGAGCGCGGGACTGGTACGGGGACCCTCGTAGAGCCGACGCCACAGGTGTCCCACGGCGACGGCGACCACGAGCGCTTCGCCCACTACGTCCAGAAGGACAAGATCATGGCGAGCGCCCTCGACGGTACTCCCGTCGTGGCGCTGTGCGGCAAGGTCTGGGTGCCCGGCCGCGATCCGAAGAAGTACCCCGTGTGCCCCATGTGCAAGGAGATCTACGAGTCCATGGGCTCCGGCGGCGACGACAAGGGCAAGGGCGGCGACAAGAAGTAGCCGGGTAACCCTGCCTGTCGTCTGAAGTTCCTTCGAAGGCCCCCCGGGGCGCGCTGAGGCGCGCCCCGGGGGGCCTTCTCGTGTCACGAACTGGTTGAGACCTCTTGTGGACATGTTCATGTAGTCCCTAGCCTCCGGGGTGTTGTGCAGAGCGAAACAGGCGTTGCGCATATTGCAACGCTCCTCTCTTGCGTCCGGAGGTCCACTCCATGAAGCACGCCCCACGACTCGCCGCCGCCCTGGCCACCGCCGCGGTCCTCGCCGCCTGCGCGCCCCAGACGTCCGACAACTCCTCCTCCGACAAGGACGAGAAGACCGGCACCCTGCGGGTCTGGCTTTTCCAGGAGGTCAGCAACAAGCCGAAGGAGAAGGTCGTCGACTCCGTCCTCGCCGCCTTCGAGAAGGCTCATGAGGACACCGAGGTCACCGTCGAGTACATCCCCGTCGAGACCCGCGCCCAGCGCATCAAGGCCGCCTTCAACGACCCCGAGAGCGCGCCCGACGTCATCGAGTACGGCAACACCGACACCGCGGGCTATGTGAAGGACGGCGGACTCCTCGACGTCACCGAGGAGTTCGGGGCGTGGCAGGAGGCCAAGGACACCGACGCCACGGCGAAGCAGTCGGTCACCGTGGACGGCAAGGTCTACGGCGCGCCGTACTTCGTCGGTGTACGGGCGCTGTACTACCGCACGGACGTCTTCGAGGAACTCGGGCTCGACGTCCCCAGGACACAGGCCGAGCTGATCTCCACGGCGAAGGAGATACGGGCCGCCGAACCCGAGCTGTACGGGCTCGCGGTCGGCGGTGCGTACACGTACGGAGCGATGCCGTTCGTCTGGGCCAACGGCGGTGAACTCGCCACGGGCAAGGGCGGCTCGTACGCCTCCGCCATCGACAGCGCGGCCGCGCAGAAGGGCATCAAGGCGTACACGTCCCTCTTCGGCGACGACAACTGCCCCGCCGCGACCTGCGCCGGCATGGGCGGCAATGACACGGTGACCGCGTTCGCCTCCGGCAAGGCGGGGATGGCGATCGGCGGGGACTTCAGCCATGCGGCCGTGGAGGCGGGCAAGGTCCGCGGGAAGTACGCGGTGGTTCCGCTGCCCGGGGTGAAGGCGGGGGAGATCGCGCCGGCCTTCGCGGGGGGCAACAACATCGGGGTGTTGAAGAGTACGTCGCACCGGACGCTGGCGGTCGATCTGATGAAGCGGCTGGCGTCGAAGGAGACCCAGGCCTCGATGTTCGACGCGATGGGTTTCCTGCCGACCTTCTCGGACGTACGGCGGCAGGCGGCGGCGAAGGAGCCGTTCGTGAAGCCGTTTGCCGACACTCTGGCCGCCGGTACCAAGTTCGTCCCGGCCTCGCCCGCGTGGGCCCAGATCGACTCCTCGCTCGTACTGCCGACGATGTTCCAGGAGATCGTGAGCGGTAAGAAGTCGGTGGCTGCGGCTTCTGCGGATGCGGCGAAGAAGATGAACGACGCGTTCGGCTCCGTCGGGTGACCTCAGTGACCCACCGCAAGACCTGGACCCCTTGGCTCTTTCTCGCCCCCGCCCTCGTCGTTCTCGGCGGGCTGCTCGCCTACCCCATCTACCAGCTCGGTCTGATCTCCCTCTTCCACTACACCCAAGCCCAGGTCAGTGGTGGGGAGCCGACGACCTTCGAAGGGTTCGGGAACTACGCCGAGCTGTTCGGGGACTCCCAGTTCTGGGAAGTCCTGCTGGCCACCGTGGTGTTCGCGGCCGCGTGTGTGGTGTCGACGCTGGCCGTCGGATGTGCCCTTGCCGTGTTGCTCACTCGGGTGCGGGCTCTGCCTCGGCTCGCCTTGATGCTCGCGGCGCTGGGGGCCTGGGCCACCCCCGCCGTCACCGGGTCGACCGTGTGGCTGTTTCTCTTCGATGCCGACTTCGGGCCCGTGAACCGGGTGCTGGGGCTCGGGGACCACTCCTGGACGTACGGGCGGTTCAGCGCCTTCTTTCTCGTCCTGCTCGAAGTGGTGTGGTGTTCCTTCCCGTTCGTGATGGTCACCGTCTACGCCGGTATTCGCGCCGTACCCGGTGAGGTGCTGGAGGCCGCCTCCCTCGACGGCGCCTCGCAGTGGCGGATCTGGCGGTCCGTGCTCGCGCCGATCCTGCGGCCGATCCTGGTCGTCGTCACCATCCAGTCGGTCATCTGGGACTTCAAGGTCTTCACGCAGATCTACGTCATGACCAACGGCGGCGGCATCGCGGGCCAGAACCTGGTGCTCAACGTGTACGCGTACCAGAAGGCGTTCGCGTCCTCGCAGTACAGCCTCGGCTCGGCGATCGGGGTCGTGATGCTGCTGATCCTGCTCGTCGTGACCCTGGGATACCTGCGGCTGCTGCGCCGCCAGGGGGAGGAGTTGTGAATCTTCTTCGGGGCCTTGTGGCCCGTCCGTGGCGGTTCGCCGCAGAAGCGACCGCCCTGCTGATCGCGGCGCTCGTCGCCTTCCCGCTGTACTGGATGGTGCTGAGCGCCTTCAAACCGGCCGGCGAGATCGAGTCGACCGAGGCACGGCCCTGGACGACGGCGCCCTCGCTGGATTCCTTCCGGCGCGTGTTCGAGCAGCAGGAATTCGGCCGGTACTTCGTCAACAGTCTTGTCGTGGCGGGCGCCGTCGTGATCGCCTCGGCGCTGATCGCGTTTCTCGCGGCGACCGCCGTGACGCGATTCCGGTTCCGCTTCCGGACCACCTTGCTGATCATGTTTCTGGTGGCCCAGATGGTGCCCGTCGAGGCCCTCACGATCCCCTTGTTCTTCCTCATGCGGGACGCCGGCCAGCTGAACACGCTGGGCTCGCTGATCCTGCCGCACATCGCCTTCTCGCTGCCGTTCGCGATCTGGATGCTGCGGGGTTTCGTGAAAGCGGTGCCGGAGGCTCTGGAGGAGGCCGCGTACCTCGACGGGGCGAGCCGGGCGCGATTCCTGTGGCAGATCCTTTTCCCGCTCGTACTGCCCGGGTTGGTGGCCACGAGCGTGTTTTCCTTCATCTCGGCCTGGAACGACTTCCTGTTCGCCAAGTCGTTCATCATCAGCGACACTTCGCAGTCGACGCTGCCGATGGCGCTGCTGGTCTTCTACAAGCCGGACGAGCCGGACTGGGGCGGCGTGATGGCCGCCTCGACGGTGATGACGATTCCGGTGCTGGTGTTCTTCGTACTCGTACAGCGACGGCTGGTCTCGGGGCTGGGCGGAGCGGTAAAGGACTGACGTGACTTCACTGACGGAACTGATTCCGGCGCCACGGACCTTCTTCTGGAGTGCACCCGGCTACCAGTGTGTGGACGAGGAGACGACCCTCGACGCGGGACCCGGCACCGAGGGCGTCGCGCGCTGGCTGCGGGCGACGGTCGGGGCGGCGACCGGGCTGCCGTTGCCGGACGGCCGCGACACCGAGAACCGCATCGTGCTGGGCATCGACCCGGATCTGCCCGCCGAGGGCTACCGCATCGTCATCGACGGGTTCGCGCCCCGCATCCAGGGCGGCAGCGCGACCGGCGTCTTCTGGGGCGCGCAGACCTTTCGCCAGCTGCTCGGCCCGGACGCGTTCCGGCGCGCTCCGGTGCGTCCCGGCCAGGACTGGGACCTCCCGCAGGTCACCGTGGAGGACTCCCCCCGCTTCCCCTGGCGCGGCCTCATGCTCGACGTCGCCCGCCACTTCATGCCCAAGGACGGGGTCCTGCGCTACCTCGGCCTGATGGCCGCGCACAAACTCAACGTCCTCCACTTCCACTTGACCGACGACCAGGGCTGGCGCGTCGAGATCAGGAAGTACCCCCGGCTCACCGAGGTCGGATCCTGGCGGGCGCGTACGAAATTCGGCCACCGGGCCTCACCGCTGTGGGAGGAGAAGCCGCACGGTGGCTACTACACCCAGGACGACATCCGCGAGATCGTCGCCTACGCCGCCGAGCGGCATATCACCGTCGTCCCCGAAATCGACGTACCAGGACACTCGCAGGCCGCCATCGCCGCGTACCCGGAACTCGGCAACACCGACGTCATCGACACCACCTCCCTGACCGTCTGGGACACCTGGGGAATCTCCGCCAACGTACTCGCCCCCACTGACAACACCCTGCGCTTCTATGAGGGGGTGTTCGAGGAACTCCTCGATCTGTTCCCCTCGGAGTTCGTGCATGTCGGCGGTGACGAATGCCTCAAGGACCAGTGGCGGCAGTCGCCCACCGCCCAGGCCCGTATCAAGGAACTCGGACTCGCCGGCGAGGACGAACTCCAGGCGTGGTTCATCGGGCACTTCGACAACTGGCTCTCCGCGCGCGGGCG
>NZ_JACMSF010000070.1 GCF_014257025.1 Streptomyces cupreus | reverse complement strand
CACCACCCCGGCCGCCTCCTGGGCCCGCGAACTCGCGCCGCTGGTCAACGAACTCCAGGAGGTCGGCGCCGAGAAGGGCCGGGTGGAGGTCGTACCGGCCCGCTCGCACCGCGAGGCCTCCGCGCTCGCGCCGTACGTCAATCTCGCCCGCGGCTGGAACCGCCAGGCCGACATGGAGCGCAATCCGCTCTTCTACGACGACACCCTGAACTCGGCGAACTATCTGGAGTGGCTGAACCGGTGGGCCGTGCACTTCGTGGTGGTGCCGAAGGACGAGCCGGACGGTGACGGCGGTGAGCGCGAGCGGGAGCTGGTGCAGCGCGGGATGCCGTATCTGAAGCAGGTGTGGGGCGACGCGAACTGGCAACTGTTCCAGGTGCTCGACCCGGCCCCGCTGGCCGAACCGAACACCGTGGTGGAGCGGGCCGAGCAGGGCGAGTGGACGATGCGGGTGAGCGAGCCGGGGCGGGTGCTGATCCGGATCCCCTACTCGCCGTGGCTGAGCATCGTCGACGCCGAGGGCAAGAAGCTCGACCCGCCCAAGGAGACGGAGGCATCCAAGGACCGCCCCGACGGCGAACCGAAGACGTACGACAACGTCAACGGCTGTCTGATGGAGACGGAGGAGGACACGCTCGGGGACAAGTGGACCATGCTGGTGGCCCCGAAGGCGGGGACCTACCGGCTGGCGGCGCCCTACGACGTGCCGCGAGGCACTCCGTGTCCGGACGAGCTGAAGTAGCCCCCTTCAGCGCAGCTGGTCGACGTACTTGTCGGTGCCTGGGACCGTGGGGACGAAGGGTGCGAGCAGCTCGATCCGCCCGAGCCCTTCCGTCCTCAGGTCCGTGAAGTACGGCTCCCAGCACTCCCGGGGATCCGCCTCCAGGAACCACAGCAGCGTCAGCCGCGTCTCCACGCCCTCGACCTGCTTGACGTAGCTCATCCGATCGCCGGGCAGGGGCGTCGGCCGGAAGATCGTCACCATGGCGGCCGGAGACCCCGCGAGCCGCTTCGGAAGGTGCCGCGCCCGCAGCCACTCCACCAACTCGGCCCGCTGCGCCGCCGACTCGGCGTCGATCACCTCCACCACGAGCCCCGCGTACGGGTGGTCCAGGGCGTGGAAGTCCCGGGGCCCCGCGGCCCCGTCCCGGTACACCGTCGCCTCGTGGTCCTGGAACGCGGTGAACACATGGGTGCGGTCCTGGTAGACGCGGGCGTCGCGGTTGAGGCGCTTGTTGATGGCGACGGTCCACTTCATGTGGTCGTCGTAGCGCCCTGCCGTGATCCAGTACGTCGAGATGTAGCAGCCGGCGGTGACGGGCTGGGCGACGGCCGACTTCTCGGGCACGCGCAGGAGTTGCAGATCCCGGGTGGCGACCCAGCGGCGGCCCGCGTACATCCAGGGCATGGCCATGGCGCCGGCGTAGTAGTGGTCGTCCTCGTACCAGCGGTTGTAGGCGTACTCATGGCCCGGATGCGGTTCGACCAGGGTGATGAGCGCATGGCCGGGGTGCACTCCGTAGGGTCCTACGGCGGCCAGTTCGGCGTACGTCTCGCTGCGGGTCTGCTCGCTCATGCCCTTCCCCTTCTCAGTCGGCTCGCCCATACTCTGACGCCCCGTCAGATATTGCGCCAGAGTCAGGGAGGCCGCCGATGTCACTGCTCTCCGGAAAGACCGTCGTCGTGTCGGGAGTCGGCCCCGGGCTCGGTCATCAGGTCGCGGCGGCGGTGGTGCGCGACGGGGGGAATACCGTGCTCGGGGCGCGTACGGAGTCCAACCTCGCCAAGAGCGCGACGGAGATCGATCCGGACGGGGCGCACACGGCGTACCGGACGACGGACATCACCGACGAGTCGCAGTGCGAGGCGCTGGCGGCGCTCGCGCGGGAGCGGTTCGGGCGGATCGACGCGGTCGTCCATGTGGCCGCGTGGGACAGCTACTTCGGCGGTCTGGAGGACGCGGACTTCACCACCTGGCAGTCGGTGATCGATGTGAACCTGCTGGGTTCGCTGCGGATGACGCGCGCGTGCCTGGCCGCGCTCAAGGAGGGCGGCGGCTCGGTGGTGTTCATCGGGACCCAGTCGGCGGTGGCGGCCCCGTCGCAGGTACGGCAGGCCGCGTACGCCGCGTCCAAGGGGGCGTTGACCAGCGCGATGTACTCGCTGGCGCGGGAGCTCGGGCCGTACCGGATCCGGGTCAACACCGTGCTGCCGGGGTGGATGTGGGGGCCGCCGGTGCATGCGTACGTCCAGTTCGCGGCGCAGACGGAAGGGGTCGAGGAGTCCGTCGTACTGAAGCGGCTGACGGAGCGGATGGCGCTGCCGGAGCTCGCCACGGACGGGGATGTGGCGGACACGGCGGCGTTCCTGGTGTCGGACCGCGCAAGGGCCATCACCGGACAGTCGTTGCTGGTCAACGCGGGAGAGCTGATGCGATGAGTTCATGTATCTGAACTAAAGCCATCATCTCGAATACCTTTACCTCCCCTTGACCTTACGCCTGCTTGTCGTGTTCACGAAACAGCGCCCACGATGAGCGCCGGGCTGAACCCTGGGAGGGCGCACATGAACGGTCTCGACTGGGCCGTGCTCATCGGCTATTTCGGCGTGATGGTGGCGATCGGCATCTGGTCGCACAAGCGCGTCGACGACGTGAGCGACTTCTTCACCGCCGGCGGGAAGATGCCGTGGTGGCTCTCCGGCATCTCGCACCATATGTCGGGCTACAGCGCGGTGATGTTCACGGGTTACGCGGGCATCGCCTACACCTACGGTGTGACCTCCTTCGTCACCTGGTCCTTCCCGATCGCCCTGGGCATCGCCATCGGGTCGAAGCTGTTCGCCCCGCGTATCAACCGGCTGCGCTCACGGCTCCATGTGGCCTCCCCGCTGGAGTACTTGAAGAACCGTTACGACCTGAAGACGCAGCAGGCGCTGGCCTGGTCCGGGATGCTGCTGAAGATCGTGGACGTGGGCGCGAAGTGGGCGGCGATCGCGACTCTGCTGTCGGTGTTCACGGGGATCTCGCTCAACCAGGGGATCCTGATCACCGGTTGCATCACGGCGGTGTACTGCACGATCGGCGGTCTGTGGGCGGACGCGCTGACGGAGTTGGGGCAGTTCGTGATCCAACTCCTCGCCGGTATCGCGATGTTCGTGGCGGTCGTCATGGAACTGGACGACAAGGGCATCGGATTCTTCGGCGCCTGGGACGAGCCGGCGCTCCAGGGGCACGGCAAGCCGCTGGTGGGGCCGTACGGGACGGTGTTCCTGCTGGCCTTCCTCTTCATCAAGCTGTTCGAGTACAACGGCGGCATGCTCAACCAGGCGCAGCGGTACATGGCTACGCCGAACGCGAAGGAGGCGGAGCGGTCGGCGCGGCTGTCGGCGATCCTGTGGCTGGTCTGGCCTCTGGTGCTGTTCTTCCCGATGTGGATGTCGCCGCTGCTGGTGGAGTCGCAGAAGCCGGACGGTTCCGACTCCTACGGCCTGATGACGGAACAGCTGCTCCCGCACGGTCTGTTGGGCCTGGTGATCGTCGGCTTCTTCTCCCACACCATGGCGATGTGCTCCTCCGACGCCAACGCCATCGCGGCGGTGTTCACGCGGGACTGTGCGCCGGTGGTGTGGCGCCGGGCGCGGAGCTGGAGCCAGGGGCAGGGGTTGCGGGTGGCCCGGGTCACGACCGTGGTGTTCCTCGGCCTGTCCATGGCGGCGGCGACGCAGGTCAACTCGCCTACGTTCGGGGACATCATCACGGTCGTGATCAAGTGGGTCGCGGGCCTGATGGGTCCGATGGCGATCCCGATGATGCTGGGCCTGCTGCGGCCGTTCCGCCGCTCGGGTCCGACGGCGGCGCTGACGAGCTGGTCGATGGGTCTGCTGGCGTTCTGGCTGGTGAACTATCCGATCCACTGGAACGTGGAGGGTGGGGTGCCGTTGCAGTACCAGGTGTCGATCCCGCTCGCCGTTTCCCTGGTGCTGTACGTCCTGGTCGGCTGCATCAAGCCGGAGGACACCCCGGAGCGCCTGGCCATCATCGACAAGGTCAACTCGGACGGCGACGGAGCGGCGGCACTGGCCGGGGACGACGTGGTGGCAACCCGGGTGAAGGACTGACGTCGTACATCGTGCGGCGGGCCGACGCGACCATCACGATCAGCCCGGAGACATTCCTCCGCGTGACCGGCCAGGACCTCACGCTCGCCGAGGCGATCAAGAGCGGTGCCGCGTCGGCATCCGGCGACAGCGAGGCTCTGCGCAGCCTGAGGAACCTGTTCCGCCTGCCGCCCCCGCGTGCCCGGAAGGCGGACGGCACCTCGTCCTGATCACGGCGCTGATCCCACCGGAACGACAAGCGGCCTCAGCGCGGGTATCGCGCGAGCCATCCCGGGGCCGAGCCCGCCGGGCCGTGCAGGGCGGGGCCCTGGGTCATCTCCATCGCGAAGTCGTCCGCCAGTTCCAGGATCGTGGGGCGGCCTTCCAGCTCGGCCAGCCAGGCCGGGGGAAGGGCCGTCTCGCCGTGCAGGGCTCCCAGGAGGCCGCCGGTCAGCGCGGCGGTGGCGCCCGACGGGCCGTCGTGGTTCACCGACAGACACAGGCCACGGCGTACGTCCTCGCCGACCAGGGCGCAGTACACGGCCGCCGCCAGAACGCCCTCCGCGCTCGCCTCGCCCAGGAGTTCCTCCACCCGCACCGGGGTGGGCATGCCCTGGCGTACCGTGCCCAGGGCGTGCTGGAGGGCCTGGGAGACCGGTTCGTGGCCCGGACGGGCGGCCAGCAGCGCCAGAGCCCGCTGCACCGCACCGTCAAGGCTCTCGCCGCAGGCCAACGCATGCACGATGACCGCGTACGCACCCGCCGACAGATAACCCACCGGGTGGCCGTGGGTCTGGGCCGCGCACTCGATCGCCAACTGGGCCACCAGTTGGGGCTCCCAGCCGACCAGGAGGCCGAAGGGTGCCGACCTCGCCGCCGCCTCCGGCCCCGCCTCGCCCAGGTTCTTCGGCGCCTCCAGCGTGCCCATCGTCTCGTCCCCGAACCCGACCAGCAGCGATCGGGAGGGGTCGCGGCGGGCGTAAAGCCACTCCTCGCGAGCCAGCCAGCCGTCTTCTTTGCGCCGCTCGTCCGGACCCCAGTCCCGCTGAGTGGCCGCCCACCGCAGGTACGCCCGGTGCAGATCGGTCGGCGGATGCCAGGCACCGGTGTCCCGCCGGACCTGCGCCCGGATCAGGCCGTCGACGGAGAAGAGGGTGAGCTGGGTGAGGTGGGTCACGGCGCCGCGACGGCCGTACGCGAGCCCCAGGTCGACCAGGCCCTCCGCGCCGTACGCCTCCCTGATCTCCTCCAGACTCAGCCTGTCCACGGGGGCGCCGAGCGCATCGCCGACGGCCGCACCGAGCATCGTGCCGCGCACCCGGCTACGGAAGTCCTGCTGCTCGGAGCGGCCCCAGACGGCGCCCGTTGTCGCACCCACGTTCAGCACTGTAATCGACCAGGAATGGTCGCTTCAGGGGTCGGAATGGTATGCGGGGTGTGCGGTGAGTGGCCGTTATTGAGCGGGAGTATTCGGTTTTCACCCGTACCAAGTGGACGTTGCAGACGTGGACGCACTCATGGTCGCCGCTCCAACTCCCCCGCCGCGGAGGGGATTCCGATCCGCACCCCATTCTGGCTCAATCGATCTGGATCACACCGCCCCCGCCCGGGGAAGATGGCCGTCATGGCATCGACACCCCCACGCAGCGCACTCCGTCTCACCGCCACCCTGCTCACCGCGAGCGTCGCGCTCTACATGGCGCTGGTCGCCTTCGGGAACATCACGGACTTCGGGACGAACCAGCAGTTCGTCCGGCATGTTCTCGCGATGGACACCACGTTCAAGGACGACGACCTGATGTGGAGATCCATCACCAGCAAGGGACTTCAGGACACCGCGTACGTCGCGATCATCGTCTGGGAGACCCTCGCCGCGCTCGTCCTCATATACGGCACCTGGCTCTGGGCCCGCCGGGGCGACCGCAACGCCCGGCGCTGGTCCACCTACGGCCTGCTCATGGTCATGCTGCTCTTCGGCGCCGGGTTCATCGCGATCGGCGGTGAGTGGTTCGCGATGTGGCAGTCCGGGGACTGGAACGGACTGGACGCGGCGACGCGGGTCTTCGTGTTCAGCGGAGTCGTGCTGATCGTCGACCAGTTGGCGACCGGTTCCGACACGTAACTAGTCGTCCGAGCCGCTGCTGCTCCTCGACGAACCCTTGTTGGAACGCATCAGGACCCACAGCGCCTCGCCCGCGCCCCGCGTCACGGCGGCCACCACGCGCGCCCAACGCGGGGCAGTGCCCCGGCTGGCCCACACCACGCAGACACAGCCGCCGACGACCAGCGCCAGAAGCACCGAAAGGATCAGTACGCCCACAGTCATTCCCCCGTTGTCTACTCGACGACCGTCACCGTCGTCCCCGCCGTCCCGAACGCCCACAGCGCCGAGCCGTCCCCCGTCCTCATCCGGATACCGCCCGTCTGGGTACCGGCCTCGGGCGGGGGCGGTGACGAGCCGTCCACGGCGTTGGAGAAGGCGACGTTCACACCGGACTTCGCGGCGAAGTACACCACATGCTCGATCTCCACGCCGTCCGACCCGGTGATCGGATCCTCTGTCCGCTGGCCGACCTCGTAGCTGCCCGGGTCGGGGTCGACCGTGCCCGGCCACACCGTGAAGGTGCGGCGCGTGGCCTCGCTCGCGTCCACCAGCCACACCCGCTTCTGGCCGAGCGAGTACACGATCCGGCGGCCCGTGCCGGAGCCGTCCGGCACCCGGGCCGGCTTGGCGGACTCGGTCGCCCTGGGTTTGGCCGTGGCCGTGGCGGAGGCGCTCGGCGGGGTGGCGGTGGCCGTGGGCTTCGGGCCCTTGTCCGCCTGTACGGCGAGGGCGACGACCACTGCTGTCGCCCCTACCGTCAGACCGGTCACCCAGACCTTCGGGGCAGGCACGGCACGGATCTCCTCAGCTCACCGACAGGGTCGGATCATCGTACTGCGCCCATGCGAACGCTCAGTCCAGCACAGGCAGCAGCTCCGGCAGATGCCCGTCCGACACCGCCGCCGCCCGCTGCCGCTCCTCCGGGACCTCGCCGTACAGCGTGGTGCGGGGCCGGGCCGGACGCCCTGCCGCCTCGGCGACCGCGATCAGGTCCTTGACCGACTTGTAGGAGCCGTAGGAGGAGCCCGCCATCCGGGAGATCGTCTCCTCCATGAGCGTGCCGCCGACGTCGTTGGCGCCCGAGCGCAGCATCTCCGCCGCGCCCTCCGCGCCGAGCTTCACCCAGCTGGTCTGGATGTTGGGGATCCAGGGGTGCAGCAGCAGTCTCGCCATCGCCGTCACCGCCCGGTTGTCCCGCGTCGTCGGACCGGGCCGCGCGATGCCGGCCAGGTACACCGGCGCGTTGGTGTGGATGAACGGCAGTGTCACGAACTCCGTGAAGCCGCCCGTCTGCTGCTGGATGCGGGCCAGGGTCCTGAAGTGGCCGAGCCAGTGCCGGGGCTGGTCGACGTGGCCGTACATCATCGTCGACGACGACCTGATGCCCAGCTCGTGGGCCGTCGTGATCACCTCGATCCAGGTGGCCGTGGGCAGCTTGCCCTTGGTCAGGATCCAGCGGACCTCGTCGTCGAGGATCTCGGCGGCCGTGCCGGGGACGGAGTCGAGGCCCGCTTCCTTCGCCGCCGTCAGCCACTCGCGGATGGACATACCGGTGCGGGTGGCGCCGTTCACGACCTCCATCGGCGAGAACGCGTGCACATGCATCCCGGGCACCCGCGCCTTCACCGCCTTCGCGATGTCGAAGTACGCCGTCCCCGGCAGGTCCGGATGGATGCCGCCCTGCATACAGACCTCCACCGCGCCCACCTCCCACGCCTGCTGGGCACGGTCCGCCACCTGCTCCAGCGAGAGCGTGTACGCGTCCGCGTCGGTCCGCCGCTGCGCGAACGCGCAGAACCGGCAGCCCGTGTAGCAGACGTTGGTGAAGTTGATGTTCCGCGTGACGATGTACGTCACGTCGTCGCCGACCGCTGTCCTGCGGACGTCGTCGGCGATCCGGCACAGCGCGTCCAGCGCTGGGCCGTCCGCGTGCAGCAGCGCCAGCGCCTCGTCGTCGGTCAGCTTCGTCGGGTCGTCGGCCGCCACGCGCAGCGCCTGGCGTACGTCCGTGTCGATGCGCTCCGGCGCCATCCCGGGCGCCGCCGCCTCGCGCAGGGCGCCCCAGTCGCCGTACACCTCGTCGAAGTCGTCGCGGCGGTCGGACGTACGGCCCTCGGTGTCGATCGTGGAGTGCAGATCCGTACGGCCCGACGCCGCGAAGGCCTCCTCCGGCTCCTGCCAGGGGTGGCCCTCGACAACGGCGTCCGGGAGGGCGAGGCCCGTCTCCGGGTCCGCCAGCGCCGCCACATGCGGACGCAGCCGCGGGTCCAGCCAGGGCTCGCCGCGCCGGACGAACTCCGGGTACACGCAGAGACGTTCCCGCAGTTCGAAACCGGCGGCCCGGGAGCGCTCGGTGAGTTCCTCGATCTGCGGCCAGGGGCGCTCGGGGTTGACGTGGTCGATGGTCAGCGGGGAGACCCCGCCCCAGTCGTCGATGCCGGCGCCGATGAGCCGCTCGTACTCGGAGTCCACGAGGTTCGGCGGGGCCTGGAGGCAGGCGCTCGGGCCCATGATGTGCCGGGCGACCGCCACCGTGGCGACCAGCTCGTCCAGTTCCGCGTCCGGCATGCCGCGCATCGCCGTGTCCGGCTTGGCGCGGAAGTTCTGGATGATCAGTTCCTGGATGCCGTGGTAGGCGCGGGAGATCTTCCGCAGGGCGAAGAGGGACTCGGCGCGCTCCTCGTACGTCTCGCCGATGCCGATCAGGAGGCCCGAGGTGAAGGGGACGGAGGAACGGCCCGCATCCTCCAGCACGCGCAGGCGTACGGCGGGTTCCTTGTCCGGGGAGCCGTAGTGCGGGCCGCCGGGCTCGGACCAGAGCCTGGTCGCCGTGGTCTCCAGCATCATGCCCATGGAGGGCGCGACGGGCTTGAGGCGCTGGAAGTCGGTCCAGCTCATGACGCCCGGGTTGAGGTGGGGCAGCAGGCCCGTCTCCTCCAGGATGCGGATGGAGATCGCGCGGACGTAGGCGATGGTGTCGTCGTAGCCGTGCGCGTCCAGCCACTCCCGGGCCTCGGGCCAGCGGTCCTCGGGCTTGTCGCCGAGGGTGATCAGGGCTTCCTTGCAGCCGAGCGCGGCGCCCTTGCGGGCGATGTCGAGGACCTCGTCCGGGGACATGAACATCCCGTGCCCGGCCCGGCGCAGCTTGCCGGGGACGGTGACAAAGGTGCAGTAGTGGCACTTGTCCCGGCACAGCCGGGTGAGGGGGATGAAGACGCTCTTCGAGTAGGTGATGACCCCGGGGCGGCCCGCGGCCTCTAGGCCCGCGTCCCGGACCCGGGCGGCGGACGCGACAAGGTCGTCGAGGGCCTCACCGCGGGCCTGGAGCAGCACGGCCGCCTCGGTGACGTCGAGGGCGACGCCGTCCCGGGCTCGTTTCAGGGCGCGACGCATGGAGTTCTCGGTCGGGCCGGTTCCGTTCGTCGCCGAAGTCGTCATCCTTCGAGCGTATTGGCTCCGCCGGTTCAGCGGTGGCCGGGGGCCCTTGGGGGGCTGCTGGTGCGTTGCCGGGTGCGGGGTCGTTGTGGCTGGTCGCGCAGTTCCCCGCGCCCCTGGGTAGGTGCCACGGCCCTTGGCTACAAGTACTCGGCGTACTTGTCCAGCACCCTCAACACCTCTTCCTCCCCTGCGGGCGGCAACTGCACCACGACCTCCTCGATGCCCAGGTCCGCGTAGTGCGCGAGCTTGCCCGGGTTCGGGAAGACCGCGTACGGCACGACCTGGAGCGCCGCGGGGTCGCGGCCCGTGTCGGCCCACGCGCCGCGCAGCACCGGCAGCGACTCCGACAGCCCGCGGCCGCCGATGGGCATCCAGCCGTCGGCGTACTCGCAGATGTGGGAGAAGAGCTTGGGCCCGGCGGCGCCGCCGACGAGCGTGCGCGGGCCGACGACCGGGCCGCGCGGCTTCCGCACCGGCTTGGGGTAGGCGTAGGAGGCGCGTACCGACCCGAACTCGCCCTCGTACGGGGTCGGTTCCTCCGCCCACAGCGCCCGCATCAGCACCATCCGGTCCCGTACGAGTTCGCGCCGGGTGCGCCATTCGACGCCGTGGTCGGCGGCCTCCTCCACGTTCCAGCCGAAGCCGAGGCCGAGGGTGAGCCTCCCGCCGGAGAGATGGTCGACGGTGGCGATCTGCTTCGCCAGGGCCACCGGGTCGTGCTGGGCGACCAGCGTGATCCCGGTGCCGAGGCCGAGCCGCTCGGTGACGGCGGCGGCCTGGCCGAGCGCGACGAAGGGGTCGAGGGTACGGCCGTACTCGGGCGGCAGCTCGCCGCCGGCCGGGTACGGAGTGGTCCGCTCCACGGGGATGTGGGTGTGCTCGGGCAGATACAGCCCGGCAAACCCACGCTGCTCCAGCTCGCGGGCGAGCCGGGTCGGGGTGATCGTCTCGTCGGTGAGGAAGATCGTGACGGAGAGGCGCATGAATCATCTGTACCGGGGGCGGCGCGAGAAGTCGATACCGACTGGTCGGCATCAGTGATCCCGGCTTGCGCCGGACATGCTCGACGCCCGCCGATTTCCTTGTCTTCCTTGCGAGTTCACGCCCAAGGGGAACACTCCCGGGCATGTGTGATGACGACGCAATGCTCGGAAGACGCGCCCTGTTCGTGACGGGCGCCGCGGCTGCGCTTACGTTGGGGAGCGTGACCTTCGCGAGAGGGGCGGACGACATGCACCACACCGAGACCCGCACGGTCCGCGGGACTCTGCCGCCCGGCTCGCCCGACTTCGTGTACGTCCCCGTCGAAGTACCCGACGGGGTCAGGGAGATCAAGGTCGCCTACACCTACGACCGCCCGACGGTCCCGGCCGGCACCCCCGGCAACGCCCTCGACATCGGCATCTTCGACGAACGCGGCACCGACCTGGGTGGCAAGGGCTTCCGCGGCTGGTCCGGCGGCGCCCGCACCGAGTTCTTCATCCGCGCCGACGACGCGACCCCCGCGTACATCCCCGGCCCCGTGCACGACGGCACCTGGCACATCGTCCTCGGCCCCTACACCGTCGCCCCCCAGGGCCTGAGCTACGAACTCACGATCACGCTCTCCTACGGCGAGCAGGGCGCCGTGGCCGAGCCCGTGTACCCGCCCCAGCGGGCCAAGGGGCGCGGCCGGGACTGGTACCGCGGCGACTGCCATCTGCACTCCTGGTACTCCGACGGCCGCCGCACCCCCGCCGAGATCGCCGACCTCGCCCGGGCGGCGGGCCTGGACTTCATCAACAGCTCCGAGCACAACACGCACTCCGCGCACGCCCACTGGGCGGATGTCGCGGGCGACGATCTGCTGGTGCTGCTGGGCGAGGAGGTCACCACCCGTAACGGCCACGTCCTGGCCCTGGGCACGGATCCCGGCACCTTCGTCGACTGGCGCTACCGGGCCCGCGACAACCGCTTCGGCAAGTTCGCCCGGCAGATCCGCAAGGCCGGGGGGCTGGTCGTGCCGGCCCATCCGCACGCCACCTGCATCGGCTGCAACTGGAAGTTCGGCTTCGGGGAGGCGGACGCGGTCGAGGTGTGGAACGGCCCGTACACCCCGGATGACGAGGTGGCGCTGGCCGACTGGGACGGGATGCTGGTGGCGTCGGTACGGGAGGGGCGGGACTGGATCCCGGCCATGGGCAACTCCGACGCGCACCGGGCGCCCGACCCCGTGGGCTCACCGCAGACAGTGGTGCTCGCCGACGACCTGACCCGGGAGGCGATTCAGGAGGGGATCCGGGCGGGGCGGTCGTACGTCGCCGAGTCCAGGAACGTGTCGGTGACCTTCACGGCGGCCGGCGGACGGGGACAGCACGCGGGGATCGGGGAGCGGCTTCGGGTGGACCGGGACACTCCGGTGACGGTCCGTCTGGAGGTCACGGGGGCGCCTCGGTGCACGGTGCGGTTCGTGACGGACCAGGGCGTACTGTTCACCAGCGCCCCGCTGCCGGTGACGGGGGCCGGGACGGTGGAGTGGCGGACGACGCCTTCGTATGCGGCCTATGTGCGGGCGGAGTTGCGACACGAGGCCGTGATCGCACCCCTGCCGGGCGCTTTGGCGGCGTTCACGAATCCGATCTTCCTGGGGCGGGACTGAGGGATCGGCCCATCAGATCCACGACGACGGCCGCGTGGTCGGAGGGCCAGACCCCGTCCACGGGGCGGTCGCCGGCCCGCCGTACGTTCCGCACGGACCCCGGCCCGCCCAGATGGACGTAGTCGATCCGCGCCCCCTGCTGGGACCCGGCCGGCCGGTACGGGAGTTCCGGGTCCCAGTCCCAGGTCGCCGCCGGGGTCGCCGGGTCGGCCTCCGACCAGGCATCGCGGAAGTGGCGCCGGAACAGGCGCAGTTCCTCGGAGTCCGGCTCGGCGTTGAAGTCGCCGGTGATGATCACGGTGCCGTCCCGGCGCGCGAACTCCGCCAGCGCCGCCGCCTGTTGGTGCCGTACTGCGGTGGCGGTCGGTGCGGATGTCAGGTGTGCGGTGAAGAAGGACACCGGGCCCGTGCGCGCGTACAGAGCCAGCCGTCCGTCGTCCAGCTCGGGCGGGACGGGCAGCCGCAGGACCCCCGTCTCCTCCATCGGCCGGCGGCTCAGTACCGCGTTGCCGATGTCGACCGACGGGTCGCCGATCCGGCGCCGCCACCGCTCCGGGGCCGGGGAGGCCGCCCATGTCCAGTGCAGGCCCAGCTCGTCCGCCAGCCACTCCGCGAGGTTCTCCCCGTCGGCGGCCCACACCTCCTGCAGGCCCACGATGTCGGGCCGAAGGTCCCGCAGCACGGAGCGGATCGCCTTCTGCCGTTCGCGCCAGGGCCCGAACCGCCACCACAGGTTCCAGCTGACCACCCGCACGGCCACCCACCCCTCGGTCATGGCACCGTCAGGGGCACCATTAAAGAGGGCGCGGTGAAACCCTGCGTCAACCGCACCGCAAAACGTATGTGAACGCGCCCGAACGCCGCCGCCGATGACAGGAGCCCTGCCGACCATGTCCCCCAGCATCGAGCGCAAGTACCGGACCGCCAGGGCCTTCCAGCGCCGGCTCAACGCCGTCATGCGCCGTCTGCCGAACCACACCCTCCTGGAGACCACGGGCCGCACCTCGGGCCTGCCCCGCCGCACCCCGGTCGGCGGCCGTCGTATCGGTGACTCCTTCTGGCTGGTCTCGGAGTTCGGCGAGCGTTCGCAGTACGTGCGCAACATCCGGGTCGACCCGAAGGTGCGGGTACGCATCCACGGCCGCTGGCACGAGGGCACGGCCCATCTGATGCCGGACGACGACCCGGTGGCCCGGCTGCGGACCCTGCCCCGCTTCAACAGCGCAGCGGTACGCGTGATCGGCGCGCGACTGCTCACGGTGCGCGTCGACTTGACCGACTGAGGCGATCACCCCGGCCACACGATCGACTGCACCTCGCTGTACGCGTGCAGGGCGTAGGACCCGACGTCCCGGCCGACCCCGCTCCTCTTGAACCCGCCGAACGGCGCCTCCATGTTCCGGCCGACCGTGTTCACGCCCACTCCGCCGGCCCTGAGCCGCCGGGCGATCCGGAAGGCTCTCGCCACGTCCGCCGACCAGACGTAGTCGATCAGGCCGTAGTCGGAGTCGTTGGCGAGGGCGATCCCCTCGTCCTCCTCGTCGAAGGGGATGACGGACACGACGGGACCGAAGATCTCCTCGCGGGCGACGGTCATGTCGTTGGCGCAGTCGGCGAGGAGGGTCGGGGCGACGTAGAACCCCTTGTCCAGCGGCGGCCGTTCACCGCCGGCCACGACGACCGCGCCTTCCTTGCGGCCGATGTCGATGTACGACTCCACCCGCTCCCGGTGCGCCGCCGAGATCACCGGCCCGACCACCGTGTCCGGCTCCCTCGGATCCCCCACCTTCAACCGACCCGCACAGGCGGCCAGTTGCTCGACCACCCGCTCGTACACACCCCGCTGCGCCAGCACCCGCGTCGGCGCCGTACAGATCTGCCCGCTGTAGAAGGAGAACGTCGTCCCGATGCCGGCCACCGCCGAGCCGATGTCCGCGTCGTCGAGGACGACGGCCGCGCCCTTCCCCCCGAGCTCCATCAGCTGGCGTTTCATGTCGCGCCCGCACACCTCGGCGATACGGCGGCCGACGGCCGTGGAGCCGGTGAAGCTGACCATGTCGACGTCCCCGGAGGCCACCACGGCCTCCCCGACCTCCACCGAGGTGCCGGAGACCACGTTCACCACCCCCGGCGGCACCCCGGCCGCCTCCAGCACCTCCGCCATCCGGTACACGGACAGGGGGTCCTGCGGGGCGGGCTTCACGACCACGCTGTTGCCCATCGCCAGCGCCGGGGCGACCTTGCCGGCCGCATTGGCCCACGGGTTGTTGTACGAGGAGATACAGGCGACCACCCCGACGGGCTGCCGTACCGCCAGCGCGCCCATCACCCCGGCCCTCCCCATCGGCCCGGCCTCGTTGATCTGCGGCGGTATCGCCCACTCGCCGGGCTCCACGCGCGCGTACCGCCGAAAACGGGCGGCGGCCACCCCGACCTGCATCCCGCGCGCGGTGCCGGTCGTGGCGCCGGTCTCGGCCTGCGCCAGTTCGGCGTACGGCACCGACCGCTCCCGGATCAGCTCCGCGGCCCGCCCGAGGATCGCGGCCCGCTCCTCGGGCGCCGTGCGCGACCAGGGCCCGAAGGCCTCGCGGGCCGCGGCACAGGCCGCGCGCACCTGATCCCGCGAGGCCTCGGGAGCCGAGCCGACACTCTCCTCGGACGCCGGGTCGAGGACGTCGTAGAACCCGCCCTCGGGCTCCACCCACGACCCCCCGATGAACAACCGCTGCCTCACCGGGTGCTCACCGTCCGCGTGTCCCGCCCGGACCGCAGCACCCGCCCCGGCACGGCGCCCGTCACCACGTCGTCCCGGATCGCCTCGACCCCGTTGACCCACACGGCGCGCACCCCGAGGGCCTTGGAGTCGAGCCGCGGGCTGTCACCCGGCAGGTCGTGCACCAGGGTGGCCGTACCGGCGTCGATCCGTTCCGGGTCGAAGAGCACCAGATCCGCATGGAACCCCTCCTGCACCCGCCCCCGCTCCCGCAGCCCGAAGAGCCGCGCCGGGTCGTCGGTCAGCATCCGCACCGCCTGCTCGAGCCCGACCAGCCGCCGCCCCCGCAGACAGTCACCGAGGAACCGGGTCGTGTACGGCGCCCCGCACATCCGGTCCAGATGCGCCCCGGCGTCCGAGCCGCCCAGCAGGACGTCCTCGTGCTGCCAGGTCCGGGCCCGCAGCGCCCAGGACGCGGGGTCGTTGTCGGGCGGCATGGGCCACAGGACGGTACGCAGCTCGTCGTTCGCGCAGATGTCGACCAGACAGGCGAAGGGGTCCTGGCCGCGCTCGGCCGCGATGTCCCGCACGACCCGCCCGCTGAGTCCACGGTTCGCCTCGCTGTAGGTGTCACCGATGACGTACCGCCCGAAGTCCGCGAGCCGCCGGAAGACGCCGGCCTCCTTGGAATCGGCGCGGCGCAGCATCTCCGCCCGGACCTCCGGGTCCCGGAGCTCGGCGATCCGCTCCGGCACGGGCAGGGCGAGGATCGGACCCCAGCCCGGTATCAGGTTCAGCGCGCAGAACGTGCCCAGGGACATGTTCATCGGGGTCAGGATCGGCATGGTGAGCGCGACGACCCGCCCGCCGGCCTTCCGGGCCCGCTCGCTCGCCAGCAGTTGCCGGGGCACCCGCTCGGGTACGGCGGCGTCGATGGTCAGCACGTTCCAGTTCAGGGGCCGTCCGGCCGCCGCGCTCAGCTCCGCGAACAGCTCGATCTCGGCGTCACTGAACTGATCGAGACACCCGGCGACGATCGCCTCGATCTGCGTCCCCTCATGCTCACCGACGGCCTTGGCCAGCGCGAGCAGCTCCTCGGGCCGCGCATGCCGGGACGCGACCGGTTGCCCGTCCCCGTCGGAGTGCGTGGACGACTGGGTCGTGGAGAACCCCCAGGCCCCGGCGTCCATGGCGTCGTGCAGCAGCCGGAGCATGGCGTCGAGCTGATCACCGGTGGGCGTCCCCCCGACGGCGTCCGCCCCCATGACGTACCGCCGCAGGGCGCAATGGCCCACCATGAAACCGGCGTTGACGGCGATCCGCCCCTCCAGGGCGTCCAGATACTCCCCGAAGGAGTGCCAGCTCCAGGGCGCCCCCTCCTCCAACGCCACCAGCGACATCCCCTCGACCTTGGACATCATCCGGCGCGTGTAGTCGGCGTCGGCGGGACGGGCGGGATTGAGCGGCGCGAGGGTGAAGCCGCAGTTCCCGGCGGCGACGGTGGTCACTCCGTGGTTGAGGGAGGGGGTGGCGTACGGGTCCCAGAAGAGCTGGGCGTCGTAGTGGGTGTGGGGGTCGACGAACCCGGGGGCGAGGACGAGACCGGTGGCGTCTTCGGCGGTGCGGGCGGGTTCGGTGACACCGGGGGCGACGACGGCGATACGTCCGTCGCGGATGCCGACGTCGGCGGTGTAGGCGGGGGCGCCGGTGCCGTCGACGACGGTGGCGCCCTTGATGAGGTGGTCGAGCATCGTCCGGGTACCCCCTCAGACGGACTGCCGGAAGCGGGTGGTCCGGTGGACCGGATCCGTGTCGATCTTCGGAATCACATGCTCTCCGATGAGCCGGATGGTCTGGAGCGTCTCCTCCTTCGGCACCCCCACCGGAAGCCCAAAGCTCAACTGATCCGCCCCCGCCTGCTCCCACCGCTTGCACTGCCGAAGCACCTCATCCGGATCCCCACAGATGACGAGCTCCTCCTCGATGAGGACTTCGACGAACTCCTCGGTGTACTCGGGCAACGTCTCCGGCCACACCGGGAAGCCCTCGGGCCGCGGAAACGTGTCGTGGTACCGGAAGACCAGCGAGGGAAGATAGTGCAGCCCCCCGCTCACAGCGATCCGCACGGCCTCCTCGTGCGTGGGCGCGCAGATGGCCGTCGTCGTCACCATCACGTTGTCGTTGACGAAGTCCCCGATCGGCTCCGCGTCCACGATCGCCGTCTTGTACTGCTCCAGCACCCACTCCATGTCGGAGACCTTCTGCACGCTGAACCCCAGCACCCCGAGCCCCTTCCTCGCGGCCATGGAGTACGAGGGTGGCGACCCGGCGGCGTACCACATCGCGGGGTGGGACTTCCCGTACGGCTTCGGCAGTACCTTCCGCGGCGGCAGCGACCAGTGCTTGCCCTGGAACCCGACGTACTCGTCCTGGAGCCACATCTTCGGGAACTCGGCGATGGTCTCTTCCCAGATCTCCTTGGTGTGGTTCATGTCCGTGATGCCGGGCAGGAACCCGAGGATCTCGTGCGACCCGGCACCCCGACCGCTGCCGAACTCGAAGCGGTTCTGGGAGAGATGGTCGAGCATGGCCACCTTCTCGGCGACCTTCACGGGGTGGTTGACCTGGGCGAGGGGGTTGAAGATCCCGGAGCCGAGATGGATCCGCTCGGTGGCATGCGCCAAGTACCCCAGGAACACATCGTTCGCCGACAGATGCGAGTACTCCTCCAGGAAGTGATGCTCGGACGCCCAGGCGTACTTGAACCCGGCCCGGTCCGCCGCGATCACATACTCGGTCTCCTCCATCAGCGCCTTGTGCTCGGCGAGCGGATCGGTCTCTGCGCGCTTGCCCACGTATCCCTGTACAAAGAGCCCGAATTCCAAGGCGGTTCACCGTCCCCGGTCTGGAGTGTCCGATGGATATCTGATGGTCCGTCAGATCGCTGACTGTGGCACCGTACGCATGAGGCGTCAATAGCTGACGGCTCGTCAGATGTCCCGTCAGACGACCGACACGCCCGCCAGCCATCCGCCGTCGATCACGAACGGCTGCCCGGTGATGTACGAGGAGTCCTCCGAGGTCAGGAAGAGGGCGAGCCGGGCCACCTCCTCCGGCCGCCCGATCCGCCCGAGCGGCACCAGCCTGCGGTACAGCCCGTCCAGCGCCCTGGCCGTCTCCTCGGCGTCCGCGGCCGGATCCAGCTGGGCCGGGTTGGACATCGCGGTGTCGATCGCGCCGGGGCACATGGCATTGACGCGGATGCCCCGGGGGGCGAGTTCCAGCGCGGCGACCCGGGTGAGCCCGACGATGGCGTGCTTGGTGGCCGCGTACGCCCCGACGGCCGCCATCCCGGTCACCCCGGTGTAGGAGGCGGTGTTGACGATCGTGCCGCCGTCCTCCATCTCGGGCGCGACGGTCCTGACGCCGAGGAAGCAGCCGACCTGGTTGACCCGGACGACCCTCATGAACTCGTCGAGGGGCGTGTCCACGAGGGAGTTGAAGCGCAGGATGCCGGCGTTGTTGACGAGCCCGTCGATCCGCCCGTACGCCTCCTTGGCCCGCCGCACGGCCCCCTGCCACTGCTCCTCCTCCCCCACATCGAGAGGGACGTACAAGGCCCCGATCTCCTTGGCCAGCGCCTCCCCTTGGCCGTCGAGCACATCCGCCACGACGACCGAGGCCCCCTCCTCACGGAACAGCCGCGCCTCCTGCTCCCCCTGGCCGCGCGCCGCGCCGGTGACGATGACGACCCGTCCGTCCAGCTTGCCCATGTGCTGACTCCTCACAGGTGGGGACCTACGTCGGCGCCGAACGCCGCTATCTGGTCGATGAGTTCGCCACGGCTCCGGCTGCGGAACCGCACCTGTACCTGGTCCACGCCCATCGCCCGGTACGCCCGCAGAGACTCGGCGAGTTCGTCCGGACCGCCGGTGAGCGTGCGGCGGCCGACGTGCCAGGTCGGGGTGCCGATGTAGAGGGGTTCGGCGATGGCGCCGAAGGTGAAGGGCCCCTGACTGTGCCTGATAGCGGCTCCGCCGCGGGCAGCCTGTTCACGGAGTTGCCGGATCCGGGCGATCTGCTGGGGCAGCCGGTCCCGTGGATCCCCCTGCGGCAGCCATCCGTCCCCTTTGAGCGCGGCCCGGCGCACGGCGGCGGGCGAGGAGCCTCCGACCCAGATCGGGACGCGCTCCTGCGCGGGCCTCGGCAGCTGACCGAGCCCTTCGAAGTCGTACAGCTTGCCGTGATGCTCGGGGAACTCCTCCGGCCCGAGCGCGGCACGCAGCGCGTCGATGGTCTCGTCGAGTACGGCGCCCCGGTGCCGGAAGTCCACCCCCAGCGCCGTGAACTCCTCCTCCACATGTCCGGCGCCCACCCCGAGGAGCAGGCGCCCGCCGCAGAGACGGTCGAGGGTGGCGTACTGCTTGGCGGTGAGCAGGGGGTGGCGCAGGCCGACCACGGCGACATGGCTGAGCAGCCGCACGCGCTCGGTGGCGGCGGCGAGGTAGGCGAGGGTGGCGACGGGGTCGTACCAGACCGTGCTCATCGCGGGCGCGAGTCGGCGCGGGATGGCGACGTGGTCGCAGGAGGCGACGTAGTGGAAGCCGGCGCGGTCCGCCGCACGGGCTGTGGCGAGCAGATCCTCGGGGCCGGCGGCGGCTTCCCAGGGCTCGGCGTAGAGGGTGCTCTGCGACTGTACGGGGAGCTGGATGCCGTACCTCACGGCGACCAGAGCCCGTCGGGGGTGAGCTGGAGCAGCTCGATGGCGTTACGCCGTACGATCCGCTCGACCACGTCCGCGTCCAGGTGCCCCATCTGCGCCTCGCCGACCTCCCGGGACTTCGGCCACGTCGAGTCGGAGTGGGGATAGTCGGTCTCGTAGAGGACGTTGCCGACGCCGATGGAGTCGAGGTTCCTGAGTCCGAAGGCGTCGTCGAAGAAACAGCCGTGGACATGGTCGGCGAACAGCTCGGACGGCGGCCGGTGCACCTTGTCGGCGACCCCGCCCCACCCCCGGTTCTCCTCCCAGACGACGTCGGCGCGCTCCAGGATGTACGGAATCCACCCGATCTGCCCCTCGGCGTACATCACCTTCAGGTTCGGGAAGCGCTCGAACTTGCCGCTCATCAGCCAGTCCACCATGGAGAAACAGCAGTTGGCGAAGGTGATGGTGGAGCCGACCGCGGGCGGCGCGTCGGCGGAGGTGGAGGGCATACGGCTGCTGGAGCCGATGTGCATGGCGACGACCGTGCCGGTCTCGTCGCAGGCGGCGAGGAAGGGGTCCCAGTCGTCGGTGTGGACGGAGGGAAGTCCGAGATGCGGGGGTATCTCGGAGAAGGCGACGGCCCGGACACCGCGGGCGGCGTTGCGGCGGACCTCCTGGGCGGCGAGCTGGGCGTCCCAGAGAGGGATGAGGGTGAGCGGTATGAGCCGCCCCCGCGCCTGGGGCCCGCACCACTCCTCCACCATCCAGTCGTTGTACGCCTGGATGCACAGCAGCCCCAGCTCGTGATCGCTCGCCTCGGTGAAGGTCTGGCCGCAGAAGCGCGGGAAGGTCGGGAAGCAGAGGGCCGACTGGACGTGGTTGACGTCCATGTCGGCGAGGCGGGAGGGGACGTCGTACGACCCTTTGCGCATCTGCTCGTAGGTGATGACTTCGAGCTTGATCTCGTCGCGGTCGTACCCCACGGCGGTGTCGAGGCGGGTGAGCGGCCGCCGTAGGCCTTCGTAGACCCACCAGTCGCCGATCGGTCCGTCGTCCCCCTGTTCGCCCATGACGGGCTTGAAGCGGCCGCCGAGGAAGGTCATCTCCTTGAGGGGCGCACGGACGATACGGGGCCCGATGTCGAGATACTTCTTCGGGAGCCGGTCCTGCCACACCTGCGGGGGCTCCACCGTGTGGTCGTCGACGGAGATGATCAGAGGAAAGGTCGGATTGGTCTCCATGGCGCCCACGGTAGCGCTGATCTGACGGTCCGTCAGCTGTCGGAGGGCTGGTCGACTCTGCCCGGAAGTGTGCGAAGGCGTTGTGAGGGCTTTGTGGTGTACCGCACGTCTGGCTGTGAGTGCCGTCTCGCACGGCTGACGCATCCGCCATGAACAAGGCAAACTGGCCTGGTTGTCATGACGTTCTGCAGGGGGACGCGATGGACGGTGTACCACGGGTGCCGCAGCAGAGGCGTGGCGGCCCGGCCGGCTCACAGGAGCCGGCGGCGCTGCGCTTCGGCGTGCTCGGCCCGGTGCGTGCCTGGCGCGAGGAAGAGCTGCTCAACACCGGCTCCCCCCAGCAACGCGCCCTGCTCGCGGCCCTACTGCTGCGCGAGGGCCGCACGGCGACGGCGGCGGAGCTGATCGACGCCCTGTGGGGCGGGGAACCACCGTCCCAGGCGCTGGCGGCACTGCGGACGTACGCGTCCCGTCTGCGCAAGGTCCTGGACCCCGGGGTCCTGGTGAGCGAGTCGGGCGGTTACGCGGTTCGTTCGCTGGGCGAGGGCGCCCTGGACCTGTCGGTGGCGCAGGAGCTGGCGACGGAGGCGGAGAAGGCGCGGGGGGCGGGGGATCTGTGCCACGCCCGTGCCGTACTGAACCGGGCGCTGGCGCTGTGGGACGGGGAGCCGCTGGCGGGAGTCCCCGGTCCCTATGCGGAGGCGCAACGCGTCCGCCTGGAGGAATGGCGGCTCCAACTCCTCGAGTCCCGCCTGGACATGGACCTGGAACAGGGCTGCCACGCCGAGGCGGTCTCGGAACTGACGGCCCTGACGGCGGCGCATCCGCTCCGGGAGCGCCTGCGCGAGCTGCTGATGCTGGCCCTGTACCGCAGCGGACGCCAGGCGGAGGCGCTGGCGGTGTACGCGGACACTCGGCGCCTGCTGGCGGACGAACTGGGCGTGGACCCTCGTCCGGGGTTGAGGGAGCTCCAGCATCGAATCCTGCAGGCGGACCCGGGCTTGGCGGAACCGTCAGCTCCCCTCGCCGAACCCTCGGCGGTCCCGGTCCGGCCGGCCCAACTCCCCGCCACCGTACCCGACTTCACGGGCCGCGCGTCCTTCGTCTCCGAGCTGAGCGACGTACTGGCGTCGGCGGAGGGCCGGGTGATGGCGGTGTCGGCGCTGGCGGGGATCGGGGGTGTCGGCAAGACGACCCTGGCTGTCCATGTGGCCCACCAGGCTCGCTCGGCGTTCCCGGACGGCCAGCTGTACGTGGACCTCCAGGGCGCGGGCGCGAGGGCGGCGGACCCGGAGACGGTACTGGGCTCGTTCCTGCGGGCCCTGGGCACGGCGGACTCGGCGATCCCGGACTCGCTGGAGGAGAGGGCGGCGCTGTACCGCTCGGTCCTGGACGGCAGGCGGGTCCTGGTACTGCTGGACAACGCGCGGGACGCGGCGCAGATACGCCCGCTGCTGCCGGGGACGTCGGGGTGTGCGGCGCTGGTGACGTCCCGGGTGCGGATGGTGGACCTGGCCGGGGCGCACCTGGTGGACCTGGATGTGATGTCCCCCGATGAGGCCCTCTCCCTGTTCACGAGGATCGTGGGCGAGGAGAGGGTGGCGTCGGAACGGGAGGCGGCCCTGGACGTGGTGGCGGCGTGCGGCTTCCTGCCACTGGCGATCAGGATCGCGGCGTCCCGGCTCGCGGCCCGGCGGACGTGGACGGTGTCGGTACTGGCGGCGAAGCTGGGGGATGAGCGGCGCCGGCTGGACGAGTTGCAGGCCGGGGACTTGGCGGTCAAGGCGACGTTCGAGCTGGGGTACGGGCAACTGGAGCCCGCCCAGGCACGGGCGTTCCGGCTGCTGGGGCTGGCGGACGGGCCGGATATCTCTCTTGCTGCCGCCGCGGCGGTACTGGATCTTCCGGTGGAGAAGACGGAGGACCTGCTGGAGTCGCTGGTCGATACGTCGCTGCTGGAATCGGCGGCGCCGGGGCGGTATCGGTTCCATGACCTTGTTCGGCTCTACGCGCGTGCTTGTGCGGAGAGGGACGAACAGCCGCCCGGCGAGCGGAATGCGGCGCTGTCCCGACTCCTGGACTTCTATCTGGGCACCGCGGCCGGGGTCTACGCCATCGAGCGCCCCGGTGACCGGCTGGTGGACCACCTCCACCCCACCGGCCCGGTGGGCCTGACCTTCCCCGACCGACAAGCCGCACGGGACTGGCTGTACTCCGAGGCGGTACCGCTGCTCGCCTGTGTCCGGCAGTCCGCCGAGGGCGGCACCCTCCGGCGGGCTGTCGACCTCCTGTGGGCGTCCGTCGACCTGGCCGAGTCGGGGGCCAACTCGAAGGAGTACGAGGCCGCCGCAACGGTGCTGCGAGACGCCGCGCATGCCGAAGGCGACGTACGCGCAGAGGGCCGCGCCTCGGTCGTACTGAGCAACGCACGTCTGTTCTCCGGCCTGTTCGACCGGGCGTACCCGGAGGCGCAGGAGGCGATCCAGCTCGCCGAGGCGACCGACGACCCCCTGCCTTCCAGCTGGGCGGCGAACATCCTGGGGAGCATCGCGTTCTACCAGAACCGCTACACGGATGCCGAGCGGTTCTTCAGCCAGGCCATCGACAAGTTCCGGGGCTGCGGCGATGTCGCGGGGTCCGCGAGCCCGTTGTGCAACCTGTCCCGTCTGCACCTCGCCACGGGGCGTGCCGACACCGCCGTGGCGCTCGCCCGCCAAGGTACCGACATCTACCAGTCGTTGGGCCACACCCTGCGGGGCGCGAACGGCCGCTACGCCCTCGGGATGGCGCTGGCCAAGACGGGACAGCACAGCGAGGCGACGCAGCAACTGGACGAGGCGCTCGGGGTCTTCCGCGACAGCCGGCAGCGCCTGTGGGAAGGGATGACGCTGTGTCGGCTCGCGGAGGTCGACCTGGAGGCCCGCAAGCCGGCCCAGGCGGCGAGCAACGCCGAGACGGCGCTCACGGTGCTGCGCGGAATCGGCGGCGAATGGCGCCGAGGGCACGTGCTGACCGTTCTGGGCAAGGCCCTGAACGGCATCGGACACTCCGGCCGGGCACAGGTCTGCTGGCGCGAGGCCCTGGAGATCTACGAGCGGTTGGGCTCACCGGAGGCGGATGCGGTGAGGGGACTGATTGCGCCGGTCGCGGCGTGAGGGCGTTGGGAGCGGTGAGGAGCATGGGGGCGTTCATCATTCGTTTATCGCCGCCAGGCACTCTCAACGTGTCGATCCGTCGCGTCGGGGGGCAGACGGGACGACCTTCGGCCGTCGTCTAAGGTGAACGGCCGCGAGCAGCCCGTCCGGCGGCCCTCGGGGGAGTCGCCGGGCGGGCCTCGCAGTTCCGCACGGATCCACCAAGGGGAGGCACCACCCATGAGCAACACCGAGAAGGACCCCATCCTTGAGCCCGACAACACCCACGTCACCGACGTGGACAGTGGCGAGGAGATCAAGCCGCTCAACACGCATGTGACGAGCAGCCCGATCGAGCCCCTCAACACCCACGTCACGAGCACCGAGGACGAGGGCGAGGCCACCACGGACAACACCCACGTCACGGACAACCCGGCCTGACGGCCCGGCACACAGTCCTTTTCCCGCACGGGGATCGGCCGCGGCGGCGCGGAGGGGGAGCCGCCGCGGCCGAGGTGTGTCACGGTGATCAGTTCCAGCTGCGGGACGCTTTCGCTGGACATCCCGCACCCAGGGACGCCGGATCAGCTCCCCGGCGTCCCCCTCAGCCGCCCCTTCACCACCTTCCCGCTCGCGTTCCTCGGCAGCTCCGGCACGAACTCCACCGACCTCGGCACCTTGTAGTTCGCCATCTCCCGGCGGGACCACGCCATCAAGTCGTCCGCCGTCAGCACGGAACCGGAGCGCCGGACCACGTACGCCTTGCCGACCTCCCCCAGCCGGGCATCCGGTACTCCGACCACCGCCACGTCCGCCACATCCGGGTGCAGGCCCAACAACTGCTCGATCTCCGCCGGGTACGCGTTGAAGCCGCCGACGATGTACATGTCCTTGATCCGGTCCGTCACGCGCAGGTTCCCCGTCTCGTCCAGTACCCCGACATCCCCCGTCCGCAGCCAGCCGTCCGAGGTCAGGGTCTGAGCCGTCGCCGCCTCGTCCTCCCAGTAGCCGCGCATGACGTTGAAGCCCCGGACCAGGACCTCCCCTGGTTCCCCGAGCACGGGAGAATCCACCCTCACCTCCGTCCCCGGTATCGCCCGCCCCGACGTCGACGCGATCACCGACGGGGCGTCTCCCCGGCGGCACATCGTCACGATGCCGCTCGCCTCCGAGAGGCCGTACGCCGTCAGGACCGTCGCCACCCCGAGTTCCGAGCGCAGGCGCGACACGAGCCGCAACGGCACCACCGCCGCCCCCGTCACCACCAGCCGCAGCGCCGAGAGGTCGAAGGCCCCGCGTGACGGGTGGTCCAGTAGTGACTGCAGCAGCGTCGGCGGGCCCGGCAGTACCGACACCCCCTCCGCCGCCACGTTCGCCAGCACGGTGTCCACGTTGAACACCGGCTGCGGGATCATCGTCGCCCCGCGCATCAGACAGGCGATCACCCCGGCCTTGTAGCCGAAGGTGTGGAAGAAGGGGTTCACGATCAGATAGCGGTCGCCCACCCTCAACCCCGCCAGATCGCTCCAGATCTCGTACGCCCTCAGCGTCTGCCCATGCGTGATCACCGCCCCCTTCGGACGGCCCGTCGTCCCCGACGTGTAGACGATGTCCGACGGCGACGACGGGCCCACGTCGACCGGGCCGAACTCCAGCCCCTCCCCGCTCGCCAGGAAGTCCTTCCAGGTCAGAAAGTCCGCCGGCGCGTCATCCGCCAGCACCACGACCCGCTCCAGCGCCGGCAGCGACTCAAGCCCCGCCCGCCTCAGCGACGCCACATACGACGTCCCCAAGAACGTCCCCGTCACGAACAGCAACCGCGCCCCGCTCCGGCGCAGCACATCCGCCGCCTCCGCGCCCTTGAACCGCGTGTTCAGCGGCACCAGCACCGCCCCGGCCGACGCCGCGCCCAGCGCCGCCACGATCCAGTCCAGGGAGTTCGGCGCCCAGATCGCCACCCGGTCGCCCGGCCGGACCCCGTTCGCCATACACGCCGCCGTCGAACGCGAAACCCTCTCGTCCAACTCCGCGTACGAGATCCGCGTACGCCCCTCCACCACCGCCTCGGCGTCCGCGTACCGCTCAGCGGCGTACCGGACGAGTCCCGGAATGCTGCCCCACTCCATGTCACCGCGCACAACAGCCCCCAAACCAATAGCTGACTGTCCGTCAGATTAGCTGTAGCCTGACGCACTGTCAGCAGACGGGAGGGGCAAACAGCATGGTCGGGATCAAGGACGCCACCGCCATCGTGGGCATTGGACAGACCCCCTTCGCCAAGCAACTCCGAGAAGACGAGCGCACCCTCGCCTGCCGAGCCGTCCTCGCCGCCCTCGACGACGCCGGGATCGCGCCGGGCGAGGTCGACGCGCTCGCCTCCTACACCATGGAGGACACGGACGAGGTGGAGCTGGCCAAGGCCGTCGGCCTCGGTGACCTCACCTTCTTCAGCAAAGTCGGTTACGGGGGCGGCGGTTCGTGCGCCACCGTCGCCCACCTCGCCGCCGCCATCGCATCCGGCCAGGCCACCGTGGGCGTCGCCTGGCGCTCACGCAAGCGGGGCAGCGGGCCCCGGCCGTGGACCAACACCGACGTCCAACTCCCCACTCCCGCCCAGTGGACCCGGCCCTTCGGGCTCCTGCGGCCCGTCGATGAGATAGCCATGCTCGCCCGCCGCCATATGCACGAGTACGGCACCACCCGGGACCACCTCTTCAACGTCGCCCTCGCCTGCCGCAACCGCGCCAACCAGAACCCCTCCGCGATCATGTACGACCGCCCCCTCACCCGCGAGATGTACATGACCTCCCGCTGGATCAGCGAGCCCCTCTGCCTCTACGACAACTGTCTGGAGACAGATGGGGCGTTGGCCTGCGTCGTCGTCAGCAGTGAGCGGGCCCGGGACTGTGCCCAGCGGCCCGTCTACGTCCACTCCGCCGCCCAGGGTCTGCCCGCCCAGCACCATGGCATGGTCAACTACTGGAACGACGATCCCCTCACCGGCCCCGCCTGGACCGCCGCCCGCCACCTCTGGAAGCACGCCGACCTCACCCCTCAGGACATCGACGTCGCCCAGATCTACGACGCCTTCACCCCCCTCGTCCCGCTCTCCCTGGAGGGCTACGGCTTCTGCGGGAGAGGAGAAGGCGGCGCCTACACCGAACAAGGCGCCCTGGAAATCGGCGGACGGCTCCCCATCAACACCGGTGGCGGCGGGCTCTCCGAGGCCTACGTCCATGGCTTCAACCTCATCAACGAAGGCGTCAAGCAGCTCCGCGGCACCGGCACCGCCCAGGTCCCCGGCGCCGCCACCTGCCTCGTCACCGCCGGCGAGGGCGTGCCCACCTCCGCGCTGCTGCTACGAACCTGAGGAGTTGATCCACGGATGCTCTCCCCCGTCACCGACCCCGACGGCGCCCCCTTCTGGCAGTACGCCGGCCAGGGCGAACTCCGCCTGCAGGCCTGCGCCGACTGCGGCGAACTCAGGTTCCCACCCCGGCCTTGCTGCCCGCACTGCCAGTCCTTCGCAAGTGAATGGCGGCCCGTGAAGGGGCACGGCCGTATCTGGTCCTACGTCGTTCCCCATCCGCCTCTCCTGCCCTACTACGCAGCTCAGGCGCCGTACAACGTCGTCCTCGTCGAGCTCATCGACGCGCCCCGCATCCGTCTCGTCGGCAACCTCGTCGCCCGGGCGGGTGCGCCTCTCGACTCCGTCCCGCTCGACCGTGTGCGCATCGGGGCCCGGGTTCAGGCCGTCTTCAGTCCCGAAGGGCTTCCGCAGTGGGTTCTGGAGCGTCCATGAGCCTCGACATCAGCGTCGACAAGGACACCGGCGTCGCCGTCGTCACCCTGAATCGGCCCGAGAGACTCAACGCCATCGATCTGGAGACGGCGGCTGAACTCGCCGACGTCTGGCGGGCGTTCCGTTTCGATGACCCCGTACGCGCCCTCGTCCTCACCGGCGCCGGGGAGCGGGCCTTCTGTACCGGCATCGACCGCGATGTCGTCGTCCCTCAGCCGAACTCGCCGTATATGCAGGACGATCCGTTGCTGAGAGTCGGGCCCAAGTCCAGTGACCTCTTCAAGCCCGTCATCGCCGCCGTGCACGGGATGGCCTGTGGCGGGGCCTTCTATCTGCTCGGTGAGTGTGACTTCATCGTGGCCGACCCGACCGCGGAGTTCTTCGATCCCCACACCACCTACGGCATGGTCAGCGCCTATGAGTCCCTGCTCATGGCTCAGCGGATGCCCATCGGTGAGGTCGCACGGATGATGCTCATGGGCACCGCCGAGCGGATGTCCGCCCGGCGGGCCCATGAGGTCGGGCTCGTCTCCGAACTTACGGAGGACGACGGCCACTTGGCTGCCGCCCTGAAGTGCGCCACCGTCATCGCCGGTTACCCCACCCACGCCGTCCAGGGCACCGTCCGTGCCCTCTGGGCCGCCCAAGAGGCGGCCCGTGCCCATGCCTTTGCCCAGGCGCCTCATCTCATCGCGCTCGGGAATCTGCCCGCCGAGCGGCAGGCCGAGTTGTTCGCGGGGCGGCGGAGCGGCGGCCCTCGGGTGAGGTGACACAGGCTCTCAGACGGACGGCATCAGCTCGGCCTCGCAGTGGTCGACCTGTGTCGCCTTGGCCGCGTCGGTGAGGTCGAGCTGGACCTGCACCGTCTCGTTCGCGGGGACGAGCTCGTCCACGGTCTGCATGTCGACCACGGAGGACCGGGCGTCCAGGAAATGGACGACGACGGTGACATCGGCGCTGGTGCCGTTCGGGTTGGTGACCTCGACGGTCGCGTACGGGCTCTCCTCGGTGGCGCAGCTGACCAGCTCCACGGTGGCGTCCTGCGTCGCCTCGGCGGAACCGGAGCCGCTGGATCCGGAGTCGTCGTCATCGTCGTGGCGGGAAGTGGAACTGTCATGGTTCTGGCTGGAGCTGCTGCATCCGCCGCCCGAGTCGCCGTCGCCGCTGCCGCCGCCGTGGCCGCGGCCCGACGAGAAGCCCGTCAGCGCCAGGACCACCAATGCCGTTACTGCTGTGAATTTGAGCTTGCGCCCCCGAAGATCCATATCGGCACCCTACCGATCACCTGTCACGGTCATGTCACCACGTGGCGACCGGGGCGTCCCCGGCGTAGCGTCTGGGGTGAGAGCGGCACCAGAGCCGCTCCCGGCAGCGACGGCCGCCGTCTGGCCCCCTTCCGTGCACCGGTACGACGGCCGTCCCCCGCCCCGGAGATCAAGCCCCGGAGATCAAGCGGTCCTGGCCGTTCCGGTGCCCTTCTCCGCGTCCAGCGCGTACACGCAGCGGTCCTTGCTGCACGCGTACACGACGCCGTCCCGCACGACCGGGGAGCCGGTGATCTCGCCGCCGGTCGCCAGCTTCCAGCGCAGGCGGCCGTCGTCGGCCTTGAGGGTGTAGAGCAGGTGGTCCGTGGAGCCGAAGTGGATGCGGCCCTCCGCCACGGACGGCGCCCCCACGATGTCCCCGCCCGCTTGGAAGCGCCACTTCGGCGTTCCGGTGACCGCGTCCAGCGTGTACAGGCCCTTGCCGCTTCCCACGTGCACATGGCCCGCGGCCACCAGTACCGGTTCGACGGAGGATCTGGACTCCGTCGCGATCCGCCAGCGGTCGCGGCCGTCGGTCGCGTCCAGGGCGTACACCGTGCCGAGGTAGTCGGCGAGGTACACGCCACCGCCCGTCACCGCCGGGCCCGGCACGAAGGTCGGCGGGCAGAGGAAGACCGCGGGCGCCTCGAAGTGCCAGCGGACCTGGCCGGAGGTGACGTCGAGGGCGAGGACCCGGGTGCCCGCGGAGACGTAGACATAGCCGTCCACCGCCTGCGAGACCCGTACCGGGACGCCGCCGCAGGAGGCCGCGTCGCCGATGGGGTAGGACCAGCGCTCGTCGCCCGTGCGGGCGTCCAGGGCGCGCAGACGGGCGTCCTGCCAGACGTAGACCGTGCCCTCGTGGAGCGCGGGGCCCGCCTCGGGGGACTCGAAGTCGGTCTGGGCGCCGGTGAGCTCCCACAGCTTCTGACCGGTGGACGCCTCCCAGGCCTGGACCCCGCCGCCGCGGGTGCCGGTGACGACCGTGCCGCGTTCGGCCTTGAGGGAGTAGACCCAGGCGTCCGTCGACAGCCGCCACAGGTCGCCGCCCTCGCGGCAGTCCAGGGCGAAGAGGGTGGGGCCGTCGGAGGCGTGGATACGGCCGTCCGCGACCGCCACCGACCAGGCGACGTCCCTCGTCTTGAAACGGCGGCGGCCGGTGCCGACGTCCAGGGCGTGCACCTCGAAGGAGGTGACGTAGACCAGGTCGCCGGAGACCGAGGGCGTACCCCACACATCGTTGGACATGCGGAACCGCCAGGGCCGCCAGCCGCTCGCCGTCTCCGGGGGCGCTGTCGGGGCCGGGGGTACGGCAGGGTCTGCGCCGTTGACTCCGGGGCGGGGCTTGGACCAGGAGGCGACCAGGCCGGCCTCCGGCGGCGGCGCCTTCACGGCGGCGGCGCGGGCGTCGGCGGCGCGCGGTCCCGGGCCGATCGGCACCTGGGCGCCCGCCAGGCGCACCGGGCCGATGTCGGGGGCACCCACGGGTGCCGGCACGGGGTCGCGGGAGGGCGGCGGCGGGGCCATCCGGCCGCCGCTGCGTCCGCCGGAGCTGGGGGTCGGCTTGGTCGGCGGGCGGCCGTTGCGGCGGGCCTCGATCAGGCTCACCGCCCGCTCGGGCAGCCACGCCGACGCCGTACCGCTGTCGTCCGAGCCGGAGCCGAAGAGGTGGGGTGCGAGCTGGGCCTGGAGGTCGGCGGGGTTGGGGCGGCCCGTGGCCTCCATCTGCATACAGGACTCGATCAGCGGGCGCAGTTCGTCCGGGAGGCCCTCCAGGTCCGGGCCCTCCCGGAGCAGCATGAAGACGGTCTCGACCGGGTTGGCGCCGTGGAAGGGCGGGTGGCCCGTCGCCGCGAACACCAGCATCGAGCCGAGCGAGAACACATCGCTCGCGCCGGTCACGCTGCGGGAGTCCTTCGCCTGCTCGGGGGACATGTAGGCGGGGGTGCCGACGGCGACGTTCGTCATCGTCAAACGGGTGTTCGAGACGCCGGACGCGATGCCGAAGTCGATGACTCGGGGGCCGTCCTCGACGACAAGGACGTTGGAGGGCTTCAGGTCGCGGTGGACGAGACCGGCGCCGTGGATCGACTGGAGGGCCTCCGCCACGCCCGCCGCCAGCCAGCGCACCGCCTGGGCCGGGAGGGGCCCGCACTCGTTCACTATCTCTTCGAGGGAGGGCGCGGGGACGTACGCGGTGGCCAACCACGGCACGGCGGCGCGGGGGTCGGCGTCGACCACGGCCGCCGTGTAGAAGCCGGAGACGGCCCGGGCCGCCTCGACCTCGCGTGTGAAGCGAACGCGGAAGAGCTGGTCCTCGGCGAGCTCCGTACGGACCGTCTTGATCGCCACGCGTCGGCCGGACGCCGAGCGCGCGAGATAGACCAGCCCCATGCCGCCGGCACCCAGCCGTCCCAGCACCTCGAACGGCCCGATCCGCCGCGGATCGTGCTGTGTCAGCTGATCCACCACTTGCCTGCCACCTCCCCGTACGGGCCACGTCACCCACGTATGTACGCGACCCCGTGCAGCGTCTCACCACCGCACCGCCATGGCGGCACGCACCCCGATTCTTCCTGTCCGCGGGCGTGGTTGCGAACCCGGGGTCGAATCGGGGTGTCTTTGGATAAAAGCCTCAGTTCGAGCGCTGGAGCAGCGCGAACGACGCCCCCTGATTGTCGGTGACGACGGCCACTGTCCCGTACGACGTCTCAAAGGGTGGAGCCTGGACCCGTCCGCCCAGCCGCTGCACCGCCCCGAGGGCCTCCTCGCAGTCCTCCACCGCGAAGTGGACGAGGAAGTGGGGCGGCATCTCGGTGGGGAAGACGTCGGAGACGGGGGCGCGGCCGAAGTCCGGCTCGGCGTCGGGGCCGAACAGGGCGTCGTGGAACAGGCCGCCGTAGAACTCGTCGGCGTTCTCGGTGTCCCGGGCGTACAGCTCGACCCAGGCGAAGGTGCCGGGTTCCTGACGGCGCCCGAAGCCGGGGTGCTCGCCCGCCTGCCAGAGGCCGAAGACGGCGCCCTCGGGGTCGGTGACCAGCGCGGTCACCCCCTCCCCGGCGCCGACCTCCACGGGCGCGGTGACGATCTGGCCGCCCGCCTCCCGGATCCGCCGGACCAGCGCCTCGGCGTCCGGGGTGGCGAAGTACACCGTCCAGACGGTCGGCATCCGTCCGTCCGTCTTGTGGACGAGCGTGGCGACGCGCTCCCCGTCCTTGAGCGCGTAGGACTCCTCGAAGCTCCACCCGAAGAGCTCACCGTAGAACCGCTTGCCCGCCTCGACGTCGGGGAGCTGGGCGTCCACCCAGCAGGGGACGCCCTCGGCATACCCGGATGCCCTGTTTTCGGCCATGTCGCCAAAGTAACGGGCGCTTACGCACCCCGCAGACCAGGCACACCAGCCTCCGGGCACTCGTGCACCCCATTTGCAGTCGGCCGAATCGCGCTCCGATCACCCCTCGGTAAGCTGACGGCATGACAGGACAAGTGCGTACCGTCGACGGCCGCGTGGCCGGCCGGCGTGGGCAGGCGACCCGGCAGAAGCTGCTCGACTGCCTCAGCGAGATGCTCAGCTCCTCCCCTTACCGGGACGTCAAAGTCATCGATGTCGCCCGGAAAGCGGGCACTTCGCCCGCCACCTTCTATCAGTACTTCCCGGACGTCGAAGGCGCCGTCCTGGAGATCGCCGAGCAAATGGCCGCCGAGGGCGCCGGGTTGACCGAGCTGCTCGCGGGGCGGTCGTGGGTCGGCAAGTCCGGCTGGCAGACCTCTCAGGAACTCGTCGACGGATTCCTGGAGTTCTGGCGGAAGAACGACGCGATCCTGCGCGTGGTCGATCTCGGTGCCGCCGAGGGCGACAAACGCTTCTACAAGATCCGGATGAAGATCCTGAACTCGGTGAACAACTCCCTCGCGGACGCGGTCGCGGAGTTGCAGGCCAAGGGCAAGGTCGACAAGGACGTCAACCCGGCCGCGGTGGCGGGTTCGATCGTCGCGATGCTCGCGGCGGTGGCCTCGCACCAGAAGGGCTTCCAGACCTGGGGCGTCAAGCAGGCCGAACTCAAGCCGAACCTGGCGCTGTTGGTGCATCTGGGCGTGACCGGCAAGAAGCCGACGAAGTAGCGCCCGGATCTCTTTCCAGTCTTTTTCCAGGCCCCCCCCAAGTCCTGTCTGGCAGGCGGCTGTTCACCGAGGTGGACGGCCGCCTGCCGCGCTATGCGGGCAGCGGACGGCCGCGTACGACGTGCTTCATCACCAGCGTCGAGGTCAGCCGCTGTACCCCGGGCAGGGTGGCCAGGCGCTCGTCGTACAGCCGCTGGAAGGCGGCGAGGTCGGCGGTCGCCACCCGCAGCAGGTAGTCCGGCTCCCCGAACAGCCGCTGGGCGTCCAGTACGTACTCGATCTCGCCGATGGCCCGCTCGAACTCGGCGACGGTGTCCCGGTCCTCCTGGCGCATCGAGACGAAGACCAGCGCCTCGAAGGTCAGCCCCACGGCGGTCGGCTCCACGACGGCCCGGTAGCCGCTGATCGCCCCCGACCGCTCCAGCTCGCGCAGCCGCCGGTGGCAGGGCGAGACGCTCAGCCGCACCCGTCCGGCCAGCTCGGTCACGGTCAGCCGCCCGTCCTGCTGGAGCTCGGCAAGAATTTTCCGGTCCACGTCGTCCATGAGGTAGATCTTCCCTCATGCCATGGGATGCCGAGCAAACTTCGACAACACTTTCGGGCCATTCCCGCCTAATGTCCCCACCATGGACTCCGGAACCCTCATCTCCTTCCTCGCTCTTGACCTGCTGCTGGTGTGTGTGCCGGGCGCCGACTGGGCGTACGCGATCTCGGCGGGACTGCGCGGCGGCTCGGTGGCTCGGGCGGTGGGAGGCCTGGTGAGCGGTTACGCCCTGCACACGGTCCTGGCGGCGGCAGGCCTCGCCGTCCTGGTGGCAAGCTCACCCGCGCTGCTGACCGGGCTGACGGTGGCCGGGGCGGCATACCTCGTCTGGCTCGGCTGGAGCGTGCTGCGCCGGCCGGGGGTGCCCGGGGAGGCGGCCGGTGCCGGGGACCGGGTCTTCTTGCGCGGGGCCATGATCAGCGGCCTGAACCCGAAGGGCCTGCTGCTGTATCTGTCGGTCCTGCCGCAGTTCCTCGCCACCGGCGGCGGCCATCTGCCGGTCCCCGCGCAGACCGCCGTCCTCGGCCTGCTCCACATGGCGTGCTGCGCCGCCGTCTACCTCGCCGTCGGCCTGGGCGCCCGCGTGGTCCTCGGCGCCCGCCCGGCGGCGGCCCGCGCGGTCACCCGGACCTCCGGAGCGGCGATGCTCGGCATCGGGGCGTTCCTGCTGGTCCAGCACACGCTCTAAGCCCTACGACGTCCTTCGTACGGCCCTGAAGAGCCGGATCTCCCGCTCCACCCGCGCCTGATAGGTGGCGTAAGGCGGCCAGAAGTCCAGCGCCACCTTCCATACGGCCGCCCGCTCCTCCCCTGTCAGCAGTTGCGCGGTTACGGCGATGTCGGCGCCCTTCCAGTTGATCTCGGCCTCGGGATGGGCGAGGAGGTTCGCCGTCCAGGCGGGATGGCCGGTCCTGCCGAAGTTGGAGCCGATGAGGATCCAGGTCCCCTTCTCCGGTTCCGGCATACAGGCGAGCGGCGTACGGCGGGGCTGTCCGCTGCGGGCGCCGGTGGAGGTGAGGATCACCCCGGGCAGCATCCGCGCGCTGAGCAGCACCCGGCCCCGGGTGAGCCGGTGCACGGCACGGTCGAGCGCCGGGATCACATGCGGGGCGACCTTGGCGAAGCCGCGCGTCGACGACACCTTCTGCACGATCCGGACGCCGATCACACCGTCACCTCCGGCGCCTCGAAGAGCCGTACCGCCTCCGCCGCGTGCGCCCGCAGCCGGTGCACGGGTCCGAACAGCAGCTCGTCGCCCGCGGCCCGCTTGAAGTACAGGTGAACGTCGTGCTCCCAGGTGAAACCGATGCCCCCGTGCAACTGGATCGCCTCTCCCGCGGCACTGCGCAGCGCGTCCAAGGCCTGGGCGAGGGCGAGCCCGCCGACACGGTTGTGGTGGGCGGTGGCCCGAGCGGCTTCCCGGTGGCCTGTGGCCCCGGCGACTTCCTCATGGCCTGTGGCCCCGGCGGCTTCCTCATGGCCTGTGGCCCCGGCGGCTTCCTCATGGCCTGTGGCCCCGGCGGCTTCCCCGTGGCCTGTGACCCCGGCGGCTTCCCGGCGACTGGCAGACCCCGCGCCTTCCCGACGACCGGCAGGCCCCACGGCTTCCCGACGACCGGCAGGCCCCACGGCTTCCCGGCGACCGGCAGGCCCCACGGCTTCCCG
>NZ_JACMSF010000007.1 GCF_014257025.1 Streptomyces cupreus | reverse complement strand
CTCCGATTCCCGGTCGGCGGGATTTGTCTTTCGGCCTCGCGGCCTTTCGACATTCACTACGTTAGCCGATTCCCCGGCAGACTCATAATCGAGTCTCTGCGCTTCCGAATTCAGGCATGCAGGCACGCCGAATTCGTCCCCGCTGAGGGAAGTCGTAGATAGTGGTTTGACCGCTCCGGCTGCTGGCGATTGCCGTACCCGGTTCAGCGGCTCGGGCTACGTTACGCGCCTCCCCTGGGGGAGTCAACTTCGGCGGCGCCTTGGAACATGGGCCCGATAGGGGCTCACCGTGGGGTCGTTGGCGATCCAGTAGCGCCAGGGATGGATGTCTCCATTGCCCCCATCTCCGGACACACCGGTGCGTGGACCGTTCCGCACCTGGTCAGAGGGGATCGGGGTGCCCTTGAGGATCCTCAGCGGGGTCTCGCCGGTGGCGCAGGCGTCCGTACCGTCAAGGGCTCGGTCGACACCCAGGGCGGTGGCGAGGCGGGCCGGGCCTTTGGCCAGTTCCTTGTCACTTCGGGCCGAGAGTCGACGTTTGCGGGCGAGTTCCGCGCCCTCGACGATCTCGCCGGCGCGCAGCAGAACCGCGCTCGCCGTGCCGTCGGGGCCGCACACCAGGTTCATGCAGTGCCACATGCCGTAGGTGAAGTAGACGTACACATGGCCGGGCGGACCGAACATCACGCCGTTGCGGGCCGTACGGCCGCGATAGGCGTGGGAGCCGGGGTCGCCAGGGCCGTCATAGGCCTCCACCTCTGTGAGGCGCAGGGAGATCGGACCGTCCGGGGTGGAGCGTACGAGGATGCGGCCCAGGAGGTCGGGAGCTACTTCGAGGACGGGGCGGTCGAAGAAGTTCCTGGGGAGCGGCGTACGGTCGGGGGTCGCGATCATGCCGTCCGAGGGTAGTGCAGACGGGTGGCGGTCACGGGGTGGTCAGGGGCCCGTCCGCTTGCAAGGGTGAGGGCGCGGAACCGGCCACTGCCGTATCGCGTTTGTAGGGATCAAGGATGCAGTCGTAGAGGGAGAGTCATGGGGTTCAAGAAGCTGCTCGCGAGTCTGGGGGCCGGTGGGGCTTCGGTCGAGACGGTGCTGACCGAGGTCAACGTCGTGCCGGGCGGCGTCGTCCAGGGCGAGGTGCGGATCCAGGGTGGTTCGGTCAACCAGCAGATCGAGGGGCTCTCGGTCGGGCTGCAGGCGAAGGTCGAGGTCGAGAGCGGCGAGGAGGAGTACAAGCAGGACGTCGAGTTCACCAAGGTGCGGCTCGGTGGTGCCTTCGAGCTCCAGGCCGAGACCGTGCACGCGGTGCCGTTCGGTCTTGAGATCCCGTGGGAGACGCCGATCACCACGATCGACGGGCAGACGCTGCGCGGGATGCACATCGGTGTGACCACCGAGCTGGAGATCGCGCGTGCGGTGGACTCCGGTGACCTGGACCCGATCAACGTGCACCCGCTGCCGGCTCAGAAGGCGATCCTGGACGCGTTCATCCAGCTGGGCTTCCGCTTCAAGAACGCGGACATGGAGCGTGGGCACATCCGCGGCACGCGCCAGAAGCTGCCGTTCTACCAGGAGATCGAGTTCTTCCCGCCGCAGCAGTACCGGGGCATCAACCAGGTCGAGCTGAGCTTCGTCGCGGACCAGAACGCGATGGACGTCGTCCTGGAGATGGACAAGAAGCCGGGTCTGTTCAGCGAGGGCAGCGACACCTTCCGGTCCTTCCAGGTGGGTCTGAACGACTTCCAGGGGACCGACTGGGCGGCGTACCTCAACCAGTGGCTGTCCGAGGTCGGCAGCAAGCGCAACTGGTTCTAGGCTCGGAATCCACTGACCGTTCCGATCAGGAGGTACCGAGGTGACCGAGCTCAAGAGGCGGCCGCTCCCCCATGACTTCCATCCGCCCGTGCCGTCGTTCACGGTCACGAGCGAGGACGTCTCGGAGGGCGCGACCCTCAAGGACGCTCAGGTCTACGCGGCCGGCAACACCTCGCCGCAGCTGCGATGGGAGGGCTTCCCGCCCGAGACCAGGAGTTTCGCCGTGACCTGCTACGACCCGGACGCCCCTACGGGCAGCGGGTTCTGGCACTGGGTCGTGTTCGACATCCCTGCCTCGGTGACCGAGCTGCCCGCGGGTGCGGGCAGCGGCACGTTCGAGGGGCTGCCCGAGGGTGCCGTACAGGCGCGTAACGACTACGGGTCGAAGGACTTCGGCGGTGCGGCGCCGCCCGCCGGGGACGGGCCGCACCGGTATGTGTTCACGGTGTACGCCGTGGACCAGGAGAAGCTCGGTCCGGACGCGGACGCGTCGCCGGCCGTCGTCGGTTTCAATCTGCGGTTCCACGCGCTGGCGCGCGCTCAGCTCATCGGTGAGTACGAGGTGCCCGCCGAAGCCTGACGTTCATTGAACGTTTGCCCGTCCCTGGTCTTGGAAGTGATCAGGGGCGGGCATTTTTTATTTCGTTGTCCATCTCGGCGTGCCCGGCCAGAGTTGATCCCAGCCCGCCAGGGGGTGGGCCGCTGCACATAGGAGGTGGGCTGGTCATGCGGGACACGCTGGTACTGAACGCGAGCTTCGAGCCGCTGTCGACGGTGACGTTGAACCGAGCCGTCGTTCTGGTGCTTCAGGACAAGGCCGTCGTTGAGCAGTCCCACCCCGAACTGCGTATGCGCGGAGCCGCGGTCGACATACCGGCGCCTCGGGTGATCCGGTTGTGCAGGTACGTGCGGGTGCCGTTCCGAAGACGAGCGCCGTGGTCGAGGCGGGGTGTGCTGGTCAGGGACCGGCACAGGTGCGCGTACTGCGGTCGTCGGGCGACGACCGTGGACCATGTGGTGCCGCGGTCGCAGGGTGGTCAGGACACCTGGCTGAACACGGTGGCCTCGTGCGCGGAGGACAACCACCGCAAGGCGAACCGGACTCCGGAGGAGGCGGGGATGCCATTGCTTCGGGAGCCGTTCGAGCCCACGCCTGCGGATGCGATGCTGTTGTCTTTGGGGGCGGAGGACTTCTCGGCGCTGCCTGACTGGTTGGCCCGGGACGCCGCGTAGGCGTCTGCCGAAGGTACGTCGGGGCCCGCCTTCTCAAGAAGGCGGGCCCTGTTGTCGTATCTAGTCGATCGACGGCTTCTCTCGGCGTTCCGTACCCGTGCCGCTGTTGCCTGTGTTGCCGCCGCCCGAACCGCCGCCCAGGGGGCCGAAGTTGCCCATGGCTCCGGAGAGGCCCTTGAGAGCGTCGCCGATTTCGCTGGGGACGATCCAGAGCTTGTTGGCGTCGCCCTCGGCGATCTTGGGGAGCATCTGGAGGTACTGGTAGCTGAGGAGCTTCTGGTCCGGGTCGCCGGCGTGGATCGCCTCGAAGACCGTACGGACCGCCTGGGCCTCGCCCTCCGCGCGCAGGGCCGCCGCCTTGGCCTCACCCTCGGCGCGCAGGATCTGGGACTGCTTCTCGCCCTCGGCGGTGAGGATCGCTGCCTGGCGCGTACCTTCGGCGGTGAGGATCGCGGCGCGCTTGTCTCGGTCGGCGCGCATCTGCTTCTCCATCGAGTCCTGGATGGAGGTGGGTGGTTCGATCGCCTTCAGTTCCACGCGGTTGACGCGGATGCCCCACTTGCCGGTTGCCTCGTCGAGGACGCCGCGCAGGGCCGCGTTGATCTCCTCGCGGGAGGTCAGGGTCCGCTCCAGGTCCATGCCGCCGATGATGTTGCGCAGCGTGGTGACCGTCAGCTGCTCGATCGCCTGGATGTAGCTGGCGACTTCATAGGTGGCGGCTCGGGCGTCCGTCACCTGGTAGTAGATGACGGTGTCGATGTTCACGACCAGGTTGTCCTGGGTGATCACCGGCTGGGGTGGGAAGGGTACGACCTGTTCGCGCAGGTCGATGCGGTTGCGGATGGTGTCAATGAACGGGACCACGATGTTGAGGCCCGCGTTGAGAGTCCGCGTGTAGCGGCCGAAGCGCTCGACGATGGCCGCGCTCGCCTGCGGGATGACCTGGATCGTCTTGATCAGGGCGATGAAGACCAACACCACCAGAATGATCAGGACGATGATGACCGGTTCCATCGTCGTTCCCCGTATCCCTTCTCCGCTGCGGCAACTTCGGCAGATCTTATGCTTGTTGAAGATCTTGCCGGTCGAGTCTGACAGACCGTCGTGTGCGTCGTGGGGTGTTCCCCCAGTTACGTCGTGCGAGGTCACATGACGATCGCCGTGGCGCCCTCGATGTCCACCACGTCGACTTCCTGGCCCACTTCGTAGGCCTGGCCGCTGTCGAGGGAGCGGGCCGACCAGATCTCCCCGGCGAGCTTGATCCGGCCGCCTGAGGCGTCCACCCGTTCCAGTACGACCGCCTGCTTGCCCTTCAACGCCTCGACCCCGGAGACGAGTTGGGGCCGTTGAGCCCGGTGCCGGGCGGCGAGGGGGCGTACGGCGAGGGTCAGGGCGACCGAGACGGCGGCGAACACGAGGACCTGGGCGACCACTCCGCCACCGAGTCCGGCCACGCCCGCGGCGGCCACAGCGCCGACGGCGAGCATGCCGAGTTCGGGCATCGCGGTCATCACGAGCGGGATTCCGAGCGCGGCCGCGCCGATGAGCCACCACACCCATGCGTCGATGTCGTTCACATGGTCATGGTAGGACCGCACAACCCGCCGCGGACAGGGCGCACTTCAGGTGGATCAGGACAGCGGCAGGCCCTGGGCGGTCCAGCGCTCGCCGTTCTGCTCGACGACGAGCGGGAGGCCGAAGCACATGGAGAGGTTGCGGGAGGTGAGTTCGAGCTCCAGCGGGCCGGCTGCGAGGACCTTCCCCTGACGGATCATCAGGACGTGGGTGAAGCCGGGGGCGATCTCCTCGACATGGTGGGTGACCATGATCATCGAGGGGGCGATGGGGTCGCGGGCGAGGCGGCCGAGGCGGCGTACGAGGTCCTCGCGGCCGCCGAGGTCGAGGCCGGCGGCGGGCTCGTCGAGGAGAAGCAGCTCGGGGTCGGTCATCAGGGCGCGGGCGATGAGGGTGCGCTTGCGCTCGCCCTCGGAGAGGGTGCCGAACTTCCGGTCGAGGTACTCGCTCATGCCGAGGCGGTCGAGGAAGGCGCGGGCGCGCTGCTCGTCGACCTCGTCGTAGTCCTCGTGCCAGGTCGCGGTCATGCCGTACGCGGCGGTGAGCACGGTCTCCAGGACGGTCTGGCGCTTGGGGAGCTTGTCGGCCATGGCGATGCCGGCCACGCCGATGCGGGGGCGCAGGTCGAAGACGTCGACCTTGCCGAGGGTGTCGCCGAGGATGGTGGCGGTGCCCTTGCTCGGGAAGAGGTAGCTGGACGCGACATTGAGGAGGGTGGTCTTGCCGGCGCCGTTGGGGCCGAGGATCACCCAGCGCTCGCCCTCCTTGACCGACCAGGAGACCTGGTCCACCAGAGCCCGGCCCTCACGGACCACGGATACGTCCTGAAGCTCCAGAACATCGCTCATGAGCGCGTTGTCTCCCCTTGCAGTGTGACCGGTCTCGGCGTCTCGGTGGTCGCGTGCGCTTATGGGCGCACCCCTCAACGAAATCTACGCCACCGGTCGGGCGCTTCATTCCATCGGTCCGGTCCTTAGGGTGGAGGCATGCTCTCGGAACCGCGTTCAGGACGCCTTGCCGCTTGGGGAAATGCCCTTTTGGCCGGACTAGTGTCGCCGGATGACTCTGTGCTCGCGATCGTCGGGGACGATGCCGTGCACCGGGTGGAAGGACTGCCGGGTGAGTCCGGGCCGGTCGGGCTCACCTTGGCGCTCGGGCGGTTGCGGGCGCTCGGGGTGGGCGGGTTGCGGGTCGCGTTGCCTGCGCCGGGGCATCCGCTGGGGTTGAGCGGGCCGCCGGAGTTCAATGCGCGGGCGTTGGAGGCCGAGGAGGCCGTGATCTGTCACGGGGTCGCGTTCGGGCTCGTGCCGGAGGTGTACGCGGCCGGGCCGGACGGTGATGTGCATGTCGAGGTGGTCTGGCATGTGCTGCCTGTGCGGGAGGCGCCGCCCGCGGATGTGCCGTCGCTCGGTGAGGCGGAGCGGGAACTTGCCGAGGCTCTGCGGGAGGCGACCGAGGTGTTGTCGCGCTTGGATGTCGCCGGGTCGGGGCCGGTGGCCGAGGCGGCGATCGAGGCGTATCGGGCTCGGGCCGAGCGGGGGCGGGAGGTGTTGGCGCCGGGGTATCCGCCTCGGGCGGTGCGGGTGCTGGAGCTGGCGCAGCGGGTGGGGATGCTGGTGTCGCTGGCCTCCGAGAACGGGCATGGCGCTGCGGTGACGTCCGGGGAGATGGCGGCGCGGGCCGCTGCGCTGCGGCCGGTGGAGCGGACGGCTCGGCGGGCGCAGGTGGCTGCGTACAACGCGTATGTGGAGGAGCGGGAGCGGGGGGCTCGGTGAGCGTGGGCTGCCGGTGACCGTCGGCTGGGGCTGACGTGGGGGTGGGCTTCGCTCACCCCCACTCGGCGGGGCGCCGCCTCCTTGGCAGCGGGCGCGGCCCAAGCGGCATGACTGCCCGCAGCTGCGACCAGACAACTGACCGGCCTCCCGGGAAGCCGGGAGGCCGGAGGTCGCTGGTTGCCTGACGGTGCGCAGGTCAGTGGTTGACGCCCAGGTTGCCGAAGGCCGGGTTCAGGACGCCGATGACGTTGACGCTGTTGCCGACGGCGTTGACCGGGATGTGTACCGGGGCCTGGACGACGTTGCCCGAGCCGACGCCCGGGGAGCCCACGGCGTTGCCGTCGGCATACGCGCCGCCGGAGGTGGCGGAGGCCATCCCGGCCCCGGCGGCGATCAGACCGCCGGCCACCATCGTCACGGCCGCTGCCTTCTTCAGGTTCTTCACTTCTGACCCCTCCTAGCGATTGCCACGGCAGTCGCCGCAGCACGCATGGAGAACGGTGGAGATCCATGAAGGATGCGCCATGCGTGAGACATTCCCACGACGGTATGAATCTCAGTCCGGAGCGGAACCCTCCGAATTGCCGAGCGGGCCGCCCCTATCCGGTCACACCGTGCCGTACCGCCCACAGCGCCGCCTGCGTCCGGTCCGCCAGATCGAGCTTCATCAGGATGTTCGACACATGGGTCTTCACCGTCTTCTCGGAGAGGACCAGCGCGCGGGCGATCTCCCGGTTGGAGCGGCCGTCCGCTATCAGGCCGAGCACCTCGCGCTCCCGCTCGGTCAGCGAACCCGCTCTGCCCTGGCCCGGGCCCGACTCCTCCTGGGACAGCAGGGCGCCGGCCACCTCGGGCTGGAGCAGGATGTGCCCGGCGTGGACGGAGCGGATGGCGCCGGCCAGGGCGTCCGGGTCGACGTCCTTGTAGACGTAACCGGCGGCTCCGGCGCGCAGGGCCGGGATCACCGTGCGCTGTTCGGTGAAGCTGGTGACGATGAGCACGCGCGCGGGGTTGTCCAGCTCGCGGAGCTTGCGCAGGGCGTCGACACCGTCCATGCCCGGCATCTTGACGTCCATGAGGACGACATCGGGCCGCAGTTCCTCGGCGCGGGCGACTCCCTCGGCCCCGTCGGCCGCCTCGCCCACGACCTCGATGTCGTCCTGTACTTCGAGGAACGTGCGCAGGCCCCGGCGGACGACCTGGTGGTCGTCGACGAGCAGCACCTTGATTGGGTCAGCCACCGGGGACCTCCATCTCGATCGTGGTGCCCTTGCCGGGCGCCGATTCCACGGTCAGTGTGCCGCCGACCCCGCTCGCCCGGTCCCGCATGGAGACCAGACCGAGATGGCGGCCCGCACGGCGTACGGTCTGCGGGTCGAAGCCGCTGCCGTTGTCCATGACCCGCAGCACGGCTCCGGTGCCGCAGCGGTGGAGGGTCACCTCGACGGCGTCCGCGCCGGAGTGGCGCAGGGCGTTGTGCAGGGCCTCCTGGGCGACCCGCAGCAGGGCCTCCTCGTGGGCCGCGGGCAGTGCCCGCACTCCGCGCCCTTCGAAGGTCACGCGCGCGCTGTGGGCGCGGTCGAGGACCTGGGCGTGGGTGCGCAGGGTGGCGACCAGGCCGTCCTCGTCGAGGGCGGCGGGGCGCAGCTCGACGACGGCGGCGCGCAGTTCGTCCGCGGCCTCCGCGGCGAGCGCGGCCACCTGTTGGAGCTCGCCCTTGGCGCGGGACGGGTCGCGGTCGACGAGGGCGGCTGCGGCCTGCGCGGTCAGGCGCAGGGAGAACAGTTTCTGGCTGACCGCGTCGTGCAGTTCATGGGCGAGGCGGGAGCGCTCCTCGGCGATCGTCAGTTCGCGGCTGCGCTCGTAGAGGCGGGCGTTGGTGAGCGCGATGGCCGCGTGCTGGGCCAGGATCGCGAGGAGTTCCTCGTCCTCCTCGGTGAAGCCGCAGGCGCCCTCTGGTTTCGTGCTCGGGGGGTGTGGGGGGTGTCCCCCCACAGAACGCAGCTTGTTCGCCAGGAACAGCGCGCCGATGATCTCGTCGCCGTCGCGGATCGGCAGGCCCAGGAAGTCGGACATGTCCGGGTGGGCGGACGGCCAGCCCTCGAAGCGGGGGTCCTTGCGGACGTCGGCAAGGCGCTCGGGCTTGGCCTCGTGCAGCATCGAGGCCAGGATGCCGTGCTGGCGCGGGAGCGGGCCGATGGCCTTCCACTGCTCGTCGCTGACGCCGTCGACCACGAACTGGGCGAAGCCGCCGTGGTCGTCCGGGACGCCGAGGGCGGCGTACTGCGCGTCGAGCAGCTCGCGGGCCGAGGCGACGATCGTCTTGAGGACGTCGCGCACCTCCAGATGCCTGCTCATGGCCAGCAGCGCGGAGCTCACCGCCGCCAGACCGGACCCTGGACCTTGATTCATGCCCTCACGGTACCGGCGGGGTGTGACAGCCCGGATCGGACCTGTGACCGCCACCGCCTGGGCCCGTGGGCCTAGGGCTGAGGTCCCCCGGCGCAGGGCCCCCGTCCGAAGGACCCGGCCGAAGGGACCCGGTGCGATGCGGCTCGCGGCCGAGGCGGGCGGGGTGGGGCCGTTCCTAGGTTGAAGGCACATCACATCTGGTGACGAGGGGACGTGTCATGCCGGTAGCGATCATCACGGGGGCCTCGAAGGGGCTGGGGCGGGCGCTGGCCGAGGCGCTGGCCGCGCGGGGCTGGGATCTGGTGCTCGACGCACGCTCCCAGGAGGTGCTGAGGGAGTCGGCGGCGGCCGTCTCCGTGCACGGCACGCGCGTGGAGGCGCTGCCCGGCGATGTCACGGACGCCGGGCACCGGGCCGCGCTGGTGGCGGCGGCCTGGAAGCTGGGCGGCGTCGATCTGCTGGTGCACAATGCGAGCGCGCTGGGCGCCGAGCCGCTCGTACGGCTTGAGGAGCTGCCCCTGGAGGGGCTGCGGCGGGCGCTTGAGGTGAACACGGTCGCCGCGCTCGGCCTGGTCCAGGAGGCGCTGCCGCTGCTGCGGGCGTCCGGGGCCGGCACGGTCGTCACGGTCAGCTCGGACGCGGCGGCCGAGGCGTACGAGACGTGGGGCGGCTACGGGGCGTCGAAGGCGGCCCTGGACCACTTGGCGGCGGTGCTCGGCGCGGAGGAGCCGGGGCTGCGGGTCTGGGCGGTGGACCCCGGGGACATGGCCACCGACCTGTACGCGGCGGCCGTACCGGATGACGACGATCCGCGGCCTGAGCCGGGGAGTGTGGTGCCGGCGTTTCTGTGGTTGCTGGACGAGCGGCCGGCGAGCGGGCGGTACAGGGCGCCTGCGCTGCTGGAGGGGCGGCGATGACGCTGACGATGGGGGTCCCCCCGCGCGAGCCCATTCGAGCGTGGGGGAAGGTGCCGGAGGAGTTGTCGGCGCGGGTGCCGGCCGAGCGGCGTGGGCCCGGGCTCGGGCGGGACTCCGTACGGCTACTGGTGTCGCGAGGGACGGAGGTGGCCCATCACGCGTTCCGGGAGCTGCCGGGGCTGCTGCGGGCCGGGGATCTGCTGGTGGTGAACACCTCGCCGACGCTGGCCGCAGCGGTGGACGGGGAGATGGGGCACGCGCGTGTGGTGGTGCACTTCTCCACGCGCGGGGACGACGGCCGGTGGGCGGTCGAGCTGCGGGATCCGGACGGGAAGGGCACCACGCGTGCGCGTGCGGGCGGGCCGGCCGGGGCGCGGGTGCAGCTGCCGGGCGGGGTGCGGCTGAGGTTCGAGGAACCGCTGAGCGCGGCCGGTGAGCGGCTGTGGTGGGCTCGTGCGTCCGGTCCCGGGGTGCTGGGGATGCTGCGGGAGTACGGGCGCCGATTCGTTACTCCTATACGGACCGCGATCAGCCGTTGTCCGCCTATCAGACGGTGTTCGCGCTGGAGTCGGCGGACGGGACGGGCAGTGCGGAGATGCCGAGTGCCGCGCGGCCCTTCACGGCGCGGATGGTGGCGGAGCTGGTGAGCCGGGGTGTGCAGTTCGCGCCCGTCACGCTGCACACCGGGGTGGCCTCGGCGGAGGCGCACGAGCCGCCGTATCCGGAGCGGTTCGCGGTGCCGGAGGCCTCGGCGCGGCTGATCAACGCGGTGCGGACCGGGGACGGGCGGGTGATCGCCGTGGGGACCACGGCCGTGCGGGCCGTCGAGTCGGCGGCCGGCGCGGACGGGGTCGTACGCGCGCGTGCGGGGTGGACGGATCTCGTGGTCACCCCGGAGCGCGGGGTGCGGACGGTGGACGGGCTGCTGACCGGGCTGCACGAGCCGGAGGCCTCGCATCTTCTGATGCTGGAGGCTGTCGCGGGGCGGGCGGCGATCGACCGTGGGTACGAGGAGGCACTGCGCGGGCGCTATCTGTGGCACGAGTTCGGGGACGTGCATCTCCTCCTTCCGGCGGAGAACCCTCACACAGAGCATTGCTTCAGCAACTGCCGGTGAGGCTGCGATCCGGTCGATGTGAGGCCCGGCATAGGACGCAGATCACGTACGAAGGGACATAGGAGATAAAGGGTCCCCGGGTGAGCGGGAAAGACGTTCCTGTCTGTCCCGATTTGCCCTTCCCTGATCCACTACCGGGGATCGTACGTCACACCTTTGCCTGGCCATTTTGCGGCCGCTAACAATGGCTGCCGTCGCTCAGCGCCGCGGGTTCCGCCCGCGGCGTTTGTGCCGGAAGCACCCGTGTCCCCACCGGACAGCGAGCGACCTCCGCGCTATTCGAAGAGGTCCACCTGCCATGCCCAAGAACTTCCTCTCCTCTGGTCGTCGTCGTGCGCTGACCAGGCAGCACAAGATCGCCGTCGCCGGTGTCGCCACGCTCGGCGCCGCCGCCCTCGCCTTCTCCGCGGTTCCGGGCAATGCGCAGACCACGACCACCGCCAAGCCCGCCGCCGCCCAGGTGGCCTACAGCTCCGAGCAGATCAAGGACGTCAAGGCCAGCGTCACCGACCAGCTCGCGAACGCCACCGTCAAGGCCGAGGCCATCGCGGCCAAGAAGAAGGCCGCCGCCAAGGCCGCCGCCGACGCCGCCGCGAAGAAGAAGGCGGAGGCCCAGAAGAAGGCCGCCGCCGAGGCCGCCGCCAAGAAGAAGGCCGAGCAGGCCCGCAAGGCCAAGGAGGCCGCGAGCCGCTCCGCCGCCCGCGCCCAGGTCAAGCCGGTGGCCGCGAAGAAGACCTACGCCAACAACCTTGACGGCTGGATCAAGGAGGCGCTGGACATCATGGACAAGCACAACATCCCGGGCACCTACAACGGTCTGTACCGCAACATCATGCGGGAGTCCTCGGGCAACCCGAACGCGATCAACAACTGGGACATCAACGCCCAGAACGGTGTTCCGTCGATCGGTCTGCTCCAGGTCATCAAGCCGACCTTCGACGCGTACCACGTCCCGGGCACCGCCTGGAGCCAGTACGACCCGGTCGCCAACCTGACCGCCGCCGCCAACTACGCGGCCGACCGGTACGGCTCGATCGACAACGTCAACAGCGCGTACTGAGGTCGGCGCGGACCTCGGTACGGAACGCCGAAGGGCGGCACCTCCTGACGGGTGCCGCCCTTCGGGGTCGTACGGGAGCTACTTGCGCATGACCTCGGGCTCGTGGCGGCGCAGGAAGCGGGCCACGAGGAAGCCGCAGATCACGCCGAGCACGATCAGGGCGATCATGTCGAGGCCGTAGGCGCCGACCGTGTGGTCCCACAGCGGGTCGGTGTCGCCCTTCTCCTTGGGCGGGCTGATGTTGTTGAAGTCGAGCGTGGCACCCGCGGCGGCGACCGCCCAGCGGGACGGCATCAGGTACGAGAACTCGTTGACGCCGGGGCTGCCGTGCAGGGCGAACAGACAGCCGGTGAAGACGACCTGGACGATCGCGAACATCACCAGCAGCGGCATGGTCTTCTCGGCGGTCTTCACCAGCGAGGAGATGACCAGGCCGAACATCATCGACGTGAAGCCCAGGCCCATGATCGGGATGGAGAGTTCCAGCAGCACGGCAGTCTTGCCCTCGCCGAGGATCAGGGCCTCGTCGGGGATGGTCCGGCTGGAGAAGCCGATGGCGCCGACCATCAGGCCCTGGAGCACGGTGATGGTGCCGAGCACGATCACCTTGGACATCAGGTACGCCGAGCGCGACAGACCGGTGGCCCGCTCCCGCTCGTAGATCACCCGTTCCTTGATCAGCTCACGGACGGAGTTGGCGGCGCCCGCGAAGCACGCCCCGACCGCGAGGATCAGCAGGACCGTGGTGGCCGTGCCGTTCGGGACGGGCAGCCCGGTCTGCTGGTTGATCGGCCTGACCAGCAGGTCCTTGTCCGGGTCGATCAGCAGGCTGACCGCGCCGAGCACGGCCGGCAGGATCACCGTCAGCGCCAGGAAGCCCTTGTCGGAGGCGATCACCGACACATAGCGGCGGACCAGGGTCAGCAGCTGCGAACCCCAGCCCTGCGGCTTGGGCGGCTTCATCGCCTGCATCGGCGGCATCTGTACGGACTGCGGAGCGATCGCGTCGATGTCGGCGGCGTACATCTGGTAGTGCTGCGAGCCCTTCCAGCGCCCGGCCCAGTCGTAGTCGCGGTAGTTCTCGAAGGCGGAGAAGACATCGGCCCAGGTGTCGTAGCCGAAGAAGTTCAGTGCCTCCTCGGGCGGGCCGAAGTAGGCGACCGCGCCGCCCGGCGCCATCACCAGGAGCTTGTCGCACAATGCCAGCTCGGCCACGGAGTGGGTGACGACGAGGACCGTACGGCCGTCGTCGGCGAGGCCGCGCAGCAGCTGCATGACATCGCGGTCCATGCCCGGGTCGAGGCCCGAGGTCGGCTCGTCCAGGAAGATCAGCGACGGCTTGGTGAGCAGCTCCAGGGCCACCGAGACACGCTTGCGCTGGCCGCCGGAGAGGGAGGTGACCTTCTTCTCCTTGTGGATGTCCAGCTTCAGCTCGCGCAGCACCTCGTCGATGCGGGCCTCGCGCTCCTGCGCCGTGGTGTCGGCGGGGAAGCGCAGCTTGGCCGCGTACTTGAGGGCCTTCTTGACGGTCAGCTCCTTGTGCAGGATGTCGTCCTGCGGGACCAGACCGATGCGCTGGCGCAACTCGGCGAACTGCTTGTAGAGGTTCCGGTTGTCGTAGAGGACATCGCCCTGGTTGGCGGGGCGGTAGCCGGTGAGCGCCTTGAGCAGGGTCGACTTGCCGGAGCCGGACGGGCCGATGACCGCGACGAGCGACTTCTCGGGGACGCCGAACGAGACGTCCTTGAGGATCTGCTTGCCGCCGTCGACCGTGACGGTCAGATGGCGGGCCGAGAAGGAGACCTCACCGGTGTCGACGAACTCCTCAAGACGGTCGCCGACGATCCGGAACGTGGAGTGGCCGACGCCGACGATGTCGGCGGGGCCGAGGAGTTGCGAACCGCCCTTGGGGATCGGCTGGCCGTTGACGTATGTGCCGTTGTGCGACCCCAGGTCGCGGATCTCCATACGGCCGTCGGGCGTCGAGTGGAACTCGGCGTGGTGCCGGGAGACCTGGAGGTCGGAGACGACCAGCTCGTTCTCCAGGGCACGGCCGATGCGCATCACGCGGCCGATGGCGAACTGGTGGAACGTGGTCGGGCTGCGGTCGCCGTAGACCGGCGGCGCCCCCGCGCCGACGCCGGGGCCCTGCTGCTGGGGGATATTGGGCGCGGCCTGCTGGGGCTGCTGCCAGCCGGCACCCGGGGCCTGCTGCTGCGGCGCCTGCTGGGCCCAGCCGGGGTTCGCGCCCTGGGCGGCGTACGGCTGTTGCTGGGGCTGCGCGACGGCGGCGGCGGTCAGGTTCAGGCGCGGTCCGTCGGTCGCGTTGCCCAGGTGCACCGACGAGCCGGGGCCGATCTCCATCTGGTGGATCCGCTGGCCCTGCACGAACGTGCCGTTGGTGGAGCCGTGGTCCTCGATGGCCCAACTGCGGCCGCTCCAGCTGATCGTGGCGTGCCGCCAGGAGACCCTGGCGTCGTCCAGCACGATGTCACCCTGCGGATCGCGGCCGAGGGTGTATGTCCTGGACGGATCGAGCGTCCAGGTTTGTCCGTTCAATTCCAGTACGAGTTCCGGCACTCCATGCCCCACTGAGTAGTCCCCCGAGTAACGCCCCATCACAGGGAGTCTAGGGATGTCGAACATCGTCGGGAACTATTTCAGGCTCGGCCCCCTGACCGAAAGTCGGGCCTTGTGAAGACCACGCGCACACACATCGACTGGTTCCGTTGACGGGGTTGAAACCGGCCCGGAGAGTGGTAATCCACGCGAGGGGGACATGCGCGGCGAGCTCGCCGCACCGCGGATCGGGGGGTCTGCCATGAGCGCGTCCAGGAACGTCGAGAGCGCGAAGGTGCCATGGGTGGACGTCCTGCTGTCCGCGATCGCCGCGGTGAGCTGGGCGCTGATCGGCATGGCGGGCACGGCCGCACTGGGCCTGCATCTGCTGGAGGCGGACGCGGCGGGCTCTTTGGGCCCGATGACCGCGGCGGCTGTGGCGCTCGGGGCTGGTGGTTCGGTGACACCGTCGGGCGATGTGTCCGCGTTCGGTCTGACGGGCGCGGAGGCGACCACCGCCATCGAGATCACGCCACTGGGCGTGAGCCTGGTCGGCGCGCTGCTGCTGTCGTGGTTCTTCCTACGGTCGTTGCGCGCGGCGGGAGTTGTGATCGCACCGGCCGAACTCGCCGCGCGCGCGGGCGCGGTGGTCGCGCTGTTCGTGGCGATGCTGGGCGGTCTCGCCTGGGCCGGGCACGACGTCATCACCTTCGACGGGAGCGCGCTCGGGCTCGACGATCTGCCCGGCGGCGGGGGCGGGGGCGGTGTGGAGATTCCCGGGCTCGGTGACGTCGGGGACATCGGTGGGCTGCTGCCCGACCAGATCGGCGACCTGATCGACGCCGAGGCGAAGGTCGGCTTCACGGTCGACACGGCACCGACGCTGCTTGGCGGGATGTGCTGGTCGGCAGGAATCCTGCTGATCGCGCTGCTGGCCTCGCGGCGCACTCCCCTGCCGGCCGGCTGGGCCGCCCTGCACCGAGTGGTGCGGCCCGCCGTGTCCGCCCTGGTCGGGGTGCTGCTGATGGCGGTCCTCGCGGGGTTCGCGGCGGCGGCGTACGCGCTGATCGGCGACGACAACCCGAAGCGGATCGCGGGCGCCGCGCTGCTCGGGGCGTCGAACGGGGTGTGGCTGGGCATCCCGATCGGCCTGTTCGTGCCGTGGGACGGCGAGGCCTCGGGCCCGCTGACGCGGTTCCTGCCCGACCCGGTCGACGATCTCCTGGTCGACTCCGACCGGGCCGTGACGCTGGGGCGGCTGGCGGAGCTGGATGGACGGGTGTGGCTGCTGGGGGTCGCGGCGGCGATGGCGATGCTGCTGGCCGGGGTGCTCACGGCGGTCCGGACACCGGTGGGTGCCGTGCCCGGTGAGCGCGCGGACGTGGCTTCCGGTTCGGTAGGCGTACGTGGTTCCGGCGCCCTCGGATTCGCCGGGCGGTGCGCGCTGCGGCTGGGCATTGTGACCGCGCTGGCGCTGCCGCTGCTGGGGTGGCTGACGGAGGTGTCCGTGGACGCGTCCCTGGCGGTGTTCGGAGTGGACGCGTTCGGGGCGGGCATCGAGCTGCACGGGCAGCTGGGGATGGCACTGCTGCTCGGGGCGCTGTGGGGGGCGGGTGCGGGGGCGGCCGGGGCGCTGCTCGCACGGGCCACGGGGGCGGCGGGGCAGCGGGCGGCGCCGTTGGCACTCGGTGACGTGGCGGTGGGGGGTGCGGGGGCTGCCCGGTCGGCGGTCGGGCCACCCGGGCAGGCGGTCGGGTCCGGGCCGTACGTGCCCGGTACGCCGTACCGGCCGCCGAATCCCGACACCAATCCGTATCTCCGGGTGCCCGAGGAGCTGCGGGAGCCGGAGGACGCGCGGCCGCAGGAGTCGTCGTCCGATGATCCGGACCACAGCGGCGACGACGTCTACGGCGCTCCCACCGTGGCCCGGCCGATGGGCCCGCCACCGCGGTCGTCGCGCTGGTCCGGCCGAGGGCGGCCCGGGGACCGGGCCCCGAAGGAGCGGGGCGAGGGACCGCCCCCGCCTCCACCCCCGCCACCGCCCGCACCGCCGCGGACGCCCAACGGGCGCGACTGAAGGGCGACGGGTTCCCACCGTGGTCCGGCCGATCGGCCCGCCACCGCGGTCGGCGCGCTGGTCCGGCCGAGGGCGGCCCGGAGACCGGGCCCCGAAGGGACGGGGCAAGGAACCACCGCCGCCTCCACCTCCGCCACCTCCCGCGCCGCCGCGGCGGCCCAAGGGGCCCGGCTGAGGGGTGCGGGACACGGGGAACGGCCGAGACTTGATCGCCGCGTAAGGCGTGGGCCACCGGGTCGACACCCAGTGTTCCCTGTCCGCTAGGCGGACCAGCGGGGCGCAAGGCACTCGGTGCCGGATACGGTGGAAGCACCATGAGCGCTTCGCAGACCTCCGACGTCCCCACCCTTCTCGTCAAGATCTTCGGGAAGGACAGGCCGGGCATCACGGCCGGACTCTTCGACACCCTCGCCGCCTACTCCGTCGACGTGGTCGACATCGAGCAGGTCGTCACCCGTGGCCGGATCGTCCTGTGCGCGCTCGTGACCGAGCCGCCCCGCGGTCTCGAAGGGGATCTGCGGGCCACCGTCCACAGTTGGGCGGAGTCCATGAAGATGCAGGCCGAGATCATCTCCGGGCTCGGCGACAACCGCCCGCGCGGGCTCGGCCGCTCCCTGGTCACCGTGCTCGGGCATCCGCTCACCGCGAAGGCCACGTCCGCCATCGCCGCAAAGATCACCCACGCCGGCGGCAACATCGACCGTATCTTCCGGCTCGCCAAGTACCCCGTGACGGCCGTCGAGTTCGCGGTGTCCGGGGTGGAGACCGAGCCGCTGCGCACCGCTCTGGTGACCGACGCGGCGAAGCTCGGTGTCGATGTCGCGGTGGTCGCCGCTGGCCTGCACCGGCGGGCGCAGCGCCTGGTCGTGATGGACGTGGACTCCACGCTGATCCAGGACGAGGTGATCGAGCTCTTCGCCGCGCACGCGGGCTGCGAGAACGAGGTCGCCGAGGTGACAGCGGCGGCGATGCGCGGGGAGCTGGACTTCGAACAGTCGCTGCACGCGCGCGTGGCGCTTCTGGAGGGGCTCGACGCCTCGGTCGTGGACAAGGTGCGCAGCGAGGTACGGCTGACGCCGGGCGCGCGCACCCTGATCCGTACGCTGAAGCGGCTCGGCTACCAAGTCGGCGTCGTCTCCGGCGGTTTCACCCAGGTCACGGACGATCTGAAGGAGCGGCTCGGGCTGGACTTCGCCCAGGCCAACACCCTGGAGATCGTCGACGGCAAGCTGACCGGCAAGGTCACCGGCGAGATCGTGGACCGCGCGGGCAAGGCGCGGCTGCTGCGCCGCTTCGCCGCCGAGGCGGGCGTACCGCTGGCGCAGACGGTGGCGATCGGTGACGGCGCCAACGATCTGGACATGCTGAACGCGGCCGGTCTTGGGGTCGCCTTCAACGCCAAGCCGGTGGTGCGGGAGGCCGCGCACACCGCGGTGAACGTGCCGTTCCTCGACACGGTGCTCTATCTGCTGGGCGTCACCCGCGAAGAGGTCGAGGCCGCGGACATGCACGACGATGAGGACTGAGCCCTCGGCACGCTGAGCCTTCGGCAGGACCGAGCCCTCGGCACGCCGAAAAGGGGCCCGGCGTCGGGCCCCTTTCACGCGGAATGGGTCACTCCGACGGCGCCCAGTAGTCGAGCAGCTTGGCCACGCCCGGTTCCAGAGCCTTCCAGGAGCCGGTGAAGGTCAGCACCGCGAAGGCGGCGGCCGGGAAGCCGCGGCGGCTCATCCGGCTGCGGGCGTCCTCCTCGGCCGAGCCGGGCAGGACGTCGGCGAGGCCCTGGACACCCGGGTTGTGGCCGATGAGGACGGCGCTGCGCACTTCGTCCGGGGTCTCGTTGAGCACGGCGATCAGCTCGCCGGGCGAGGCCTCGTAGATCCGCTCCTCGTAGACGGTTTTCGGCCGATGCGGGAACTCCTGGACGGCGAGCTTCCAGGTCTCGCGGGTCCGGGTCGCGGTGGAGCACAGGGCCAGATCGAAGGGGACACCGGTGTCGGCGAGCTTGCGTCCGGCGACGGCGGCGTCCATACGCCCCCGATCGGCGAGCGGCCGCTCATGGTCGGTCACCTGTGGCCAGTCGGCTTTCGCATGCCGGAAGAGGACAATCCTGCGGGGTTCAGCGACGCTCATGCGTCCCAGCTTCGCATGAAACACGCCATGGGGCTCAGGGAGTTGACCGGTGGCCGCATCGCTGCTCAGCGAGCCATCAGCTGCTGCACGCGCTCGAAGAGCTGGGTGATCGCGGGGTCGGCGCTCGCGGCGTGCGCCTCGGCCGGGTCGAGTATCAGCACCAGCAGGGTGCCGAAGGCGAGCACGGGCAGGGCGAGGGCCCACCACGGCAGCCGGATGTCGACGCCACCCCGGCGTGCCGGGTGGGGCGGGGTGTGCGTAGGGGCCGACATGGGTGCCTCCGCGGGTCTTCGAGTGGCCGGGAACCTGCTGCGTGGTCCGCGTCTCGCGGTCACAACACGAAGCTACGGAATCCGCGGCCCTCAACCCATCCGGTGATCCACCCAGTTGACCCTGACACTCGCCCCCTAGGGGATGGTGGGGCTAGCCCCACCATCGGCGTGAGCCGGGCCCCTCGGTCACGGCGAGGCGATCGTCGCGATGATAGCGATGATCACGAAGATGGCGAAGAACGAGCCGAAGACGAGGAGCATCTTCTTCTGGCCGTTCTGCGGGTTCGGGTCGAGCACTGGCGACATACGGCAAGTCTCGCACCCGCCGCCCGGAGGCGGCCCTCCGGGGTACGGCTCAGCGGGCGGCCTCGTCCTCGACCGTGCGATTGCGTCCCGCGAGGACGCCTACCGCCATCTGCGGGATCATCAGGGCGGTCATCAGGGCGATCGGCAGCCCCCAGCCGCCGCTGTGCTGGTAGAGCACGCCGACCAGGAGCGGGCCCGGGATGGAGATCAGATAGCCGGTGCTCTGCGCGAAGGCCGACAGCTGGACGACGCCCGCGCCGGTCCTGGCCCGCATCCCGACCATGGTCAGGGCCAGCGGGAAGGCGCAGTTGGAGACGCCGAGCAGCAGGGCCCAGGCCCAGGCGCCGGCGGCGGGCACGAAGTACAGCCCGGCGTATCCGACAAGGCCGCAGACGCCGAGCGCGAGGGCGATGGGGCCCTGGTGCGGCAGGCGGGTGGCGACGCGCGGGATGACGAAGGCCAGGGGCACGCCCATCACCATGGTGACGGCCAGCAACAGCCCGGCGGTGCTCGCGGGCACGCCCGCGTCCTGGAAGATCTGCGCCATCCAGCCCATCGTGATGTAGGCGGCGGTGGCCTGGAGCCCGAAGAACACCGCGAGCGCCCAGGCGGTACGGCTGCGTGTGATCCGCAGCGCGGGCGCATCCTCACGCGCGGGCGCCTGCTCGGCCGACTTCGGCCGCCGGTCCCGTACGAACGGGATCCACGGCAGTACGGCCGCCGCGGCCAGGCCCGCCCACACCGCGAGCCCGGACTGCCAGTTCCCGCCGAGCGCGTCCGTCATCGGCACGGTGACGGCCGCCGCGGTCGAGGTGCCGAGGGCGAGGGCCATCGAGTACAGGCCGGTCATGGAGCCGACGCGGTCGGGGAACCAGCGCTTGACGATGACCGGCATCAGGACGTTGCTGACCGCGATGCCCATCAGGGCGAGGGCGCTGGCGGCCAGAAAGCCGGGCGTGCCGCCCGCGTAGGGGCGGATCAGCAGCCCTGCCGTGATCGCGACCATGCCCGCGCAGACGACGGCACCGGGGCCGAAGCGACGGGCGAGACGGGGTGCCATGACGCCGAAGACGGCGAAGCAGAGCGGGGGTACGGAGGTGAGCAGCCCGGCCACGCTGCCGCTCATGCCGAGGCCGTCGCGGACCTCTTCCAGGAGGGCGCCGAGGCTGGTGATGGCGGGGCGGAGGTTCAGCGCGGCCAGCACGATGCCGAGGACGATCAGGCGCGTCGTCCACGCGCGCGTGGACGACACCGGGGGCTCGTCGGTCACCCGGGCCGGGCTGCGTACGGTCGTGGGATTCGTCGTCCGGGTTTCCTCGCTCACCATGAGGCCCATCATAGAATCATGGGATGAATGATTGTCCATCCCCCGGCTTCGTCCGGCCGCCCCTCCCGTGCGAAGGTGTGCCATGCCCCTGAGCCAGCAACGCCGTTCCGCGCTGTCCGAACAGGTCATCGCCGCGCTGCGGAACCAGATCACCTCGGGCGAGTGGCCGGTCGGCTCCCGTATCCCGACCGAGCCGGAGCTGGTCGAGCAGCTGGGCGTCGCCCGCAACACGGTCCGCGAGGCCGTCCGCGCCCTCGCCCACAACGGCCTGCTGGACATCCGCCAGGGGTCGGGCACCTATGTCGTGGCGACCAGCGAGCTGGCCGGGGTGATGCACCGCCGCTTCGCCGACGCCGACCCGCGGCACATCGCCGAGCTGCGCTCCACGCTGGAGTCGGGCGCCGCGAAGCTGGCCGCCGAGCGGCGCACCGAGAGGGACCTCAAGCAGCTGGACGCGCTGCTGGTACGGCGTGAGGAGGCCTGGGCGTCGGGCGACGCGGAGGCGTTCGTGGCGGCCGACGCCACCTTCCATCTCGCGGTGGTGGCCGCGTCCCACAACGACGCCATGACGGCGATGTACGCGGACCTGGGCGAGGTACTGCGGGACTGGCTGCGCGAGGACGTCGGCGAGGAGCTGACTCCGGAGACGTACATGGACCACACCCGACTGCTGGACGCGATCCGCGCGGGCGACGCGACGACCGCAGCCGAGGAGGCGGCCGGCTATCCGTTCCAGTGCCGCCCGGGAAAGTTCACGGCTTCTGGTGGCTGACCCACACCGAGCGGACCTCCTTCCAGCAGCGCCCGGTGAGCCGTACGGTCGCCGCCGGGCCGGTGTCGATCGGGGAGCTGTCGGTGTCGAGGTCCCACCACCGGCTGCACTCGATGTGCAGGCGTACGCGGTCCGCGTCGGCGTAGGGGTTGTGGCAGTAGGCGATCACTTGGGAGCCCTGCACGCGGGTGCGGCACTCGGAGCCGAACGGCTCCGCCACGCGTGCGTGCGGTGCAGCCCCGTACGGCAGGGACATCACAAGGGCGACGGCGACGGTCACTGGGGCGAGGCTGCGGGACAGTCGCACAAGGGGGACCTCCTCGGCCGTGCTGGGGAGGGAACGCGTGGTGAACGCGTAATCCAGAGTGCGCAGTTACCGTGCCGCTCCGCCCGATCGGATAGGCCGAACGAGCGACGCCCGACAGACACGCCGAGGGCCCCGCACCGGCCAGGTGCGAGGCCCTCGTGGTCAGCCGAGGCCGAGCGGCGGCGTCACGCGCCGATGGCGTGCAGGCCGCCGTCGACGTGGACGATCTCGCCCGTGGTCTTCGGGAACCAGTCGCTCAGCAGGGCGACGATGCCCTTGCCGGCCGGCTCCGGGTCCTTCAGGTCCCACTCCAGCGGGGAGCGGCTGTCCCACACGGCGGCCAGGTCGCTGAAGCCGGGGATGGACTTGGCGGCCATGGAGCCGATCGGACCCGCGGAGATGAGGTTGCAGCGGATGTTCTGCTTGCCCAGGTCACGCGCGAGGTAGCGGCTGGTGGCCTCCAGGGCGGCCTTGGCCGGGCCCATCCAGTCGTACTGCGGCCAGGCGTACTGGGCGTCGAAGGTGAGGCCGACGACCGAGCCGCCGTTCTGCATCAGCGGCAGGCAGGCCATGGTCAGCGACTTCAGGGAGTACGCCGAGACGTGCATGGCCGTGGCGACCGACTCGAACGGCGTGTTCAGGAAGTTGCCGCCGAGGGCGTCCTGCGGGGCGAAGCCGATGGAGTGCACGACGCCGTCGAGGCCGCCGAGCTCCTCGCCGACGATGTCGGCGAGCCGGGCAAGGTGCTCGTCGTTGGTGACGTCGAGCTCGATGACCTTGGTGGGCTTGGGGAGCTTCTTGGCGATGCGCTCGGTCAGCGTGGGCCGCGGGAAGGCGGTGAGAATGATCTCGGCGCCCTGCTCCTGGGCCAGCTTGGCGGCGTGGAAGGCGATGGAGGACTCCATCAGCACACCGGTGATCAGGACGCGCTTGCCTTCGAGAATTCCGCTCATGGTGATCAGTGACCCATTCCCAGTCCGCCGTCAACGGGGATGACGGCTCCAGTGATGTACGAGGCGTCGTCCGAGGCGAGGAACCGCACCGTCGCGGCGATCTCCTCCGGCTGCGCGTACCTGCCGAGCGGGACCTGCGACACGATGTTCGCGCGCTGCTCGTCGGTGAGCACCTTGGTCATGTCGGTGTCCACGAAACCGGGCGCGACGACGTTGAAAGTGATGTTGCGCGAACCCAGCTCACGGGCGAGGGAACGCGCGAAGCCGACGAGCGCGGCCTTGGAGGCGGAGTAGTTCGCCTGACCCGCGGAGCCGAGCAGCCCGACCACGGACGAGATCAGCACGACGCGGCCCTTCTTGGCCCGCAGCATGCCCCGGTTGGCGCGCTTGACGACGCGGAAGGTGCCCGTGAGGTTGGTGTCGACGACCGAGGTGAAGTCCTCCTCGGACATGCGCATCAGGAGCTGGTCCTTGGTCATGCCCGCGTTGGCGACGAGGACCTCGACCGGGCCGTGCTCGGCCTCGATCTCCTTGTAGGCCTGCTCCACCTGCTCGCTGTCGGTGATGTCGCACTTGACGGCGAGGAAGCCGGCCGGCGGCTCACCCGAGCGGTATGTGATGGCGACCTTGTCGCCGGCGTCGGCGAATGCGCGGGCGATGGCGAGGCCGATGCCCCGGTTGCCTCCGGTGACGAGAACCGAGCGGCTCAACGGATCACCCTTTCGATAGCGGTCTGACACACCCGCCCGAACACCTGGATGACAGGCGGCTTCCCCGAAAACCTATCGGTCCCGGGGCTCGCGGGGAGAAGCGGGCACCGACAGTGGCGCGTGGGAGTCACTGTCGGATCCCTACAGAACCGAACCGGCCGCAGACGGCAAACGTGTGGTCCCAGGACCGGCCCTCGCGACATGATCGGAGCGACCACGGTAACGGCGACAGGAAGAGACCCAGGTGCCCCATACCATCGACGAGTCCTTCACGGCACTACCCCTACGCGCCCTGGCGGACGCCGCGCTGGCATGCGCGCGTGCGCTCGGCGCCGAGCACGCGGACTTCCGGTTCGAGCGGGTGCGCAGCGCGTCCTGGCGGCTCAGGGACGCCAGGCTCGCGGGCTCCTCGGACACCACGGACCTCGGGTACGCGGTGCGCGTCGTGCACGGCGGGACCTGGGGTTTCGCCTCGGGCGTGGATCTGACCATGGACGCCGTCGCCAAGGTCGCCTCGCAGGCGGTGGCGATGGCGAAGCTGTCGGCCCAGGTGATCAAGGCGGCCGGGTCGGACGAGCTGGTTGAGCTGGCCGACGAGCCGGTGCACGCCGAGAAGACGTGGGTCTCGTCGTACGAGATCGACCCGTTCACCGTGCCCGACGAGGAGAAGTCGGGGCTGCTCGCCGAGTGGAGCTCTCGGCTGCTGGCGGCGGACGGGGTGAACCATGTCGACGCCTCCCTGCTCACCGTGCACGAGAACAAGTTCTACGCCGACACCGCCGGGACCGTGACCACCCAGCAGCGGGTGCGGCTGCATCCCTCGCTGACGGCCGTGTCGGTCGACGAGTCCAGCGGCGAGTTCGACTCGATGCGCACCATCGCGCCGCCCGTCGGACGCGGCTGGGAGTACCTGAAGGGCACCGGCTGGGACTGGGAGAGCGAGCTTGCCCGGATCCCCGAGCTGCTCGCCGAGAAGATGCGCGCGCCGAGCGTCGAGGCGGGCGTGTACGACCTGGTCGTCGACCCGTCCAACCTGTGGCTGACCATTCACGAGTCCATCGGGCACGCCACCGAGCTGGACCGGGCGCTCGGCTACGAGGCCGCCTACGCCGGCACCTCCTTCGCCACCTTCGACCAGATCGGCAAGCTCAAGTACGGCTCCGAGCTGATGAACGTCACCGGTGACCGCACCGCCGAGCACGGCCTCGCCACCATCGGCTACGACGACGAGGGCGTCGAGGGCCAGACCTGGGACCTGGTCAAGGACGGCACCCTGGTCGGCTACCAGCTGGACCGGCGAATCGCGAAGCTGACCGGGTTCGAGCGGTCCAACGGCTGCGCGTACGCCGACTCCCCCGGCCATGTGCCGGTGCAGCGCATGGCCAACGTCTCGCTCCGGCCCGACCCGGCCGGGATGTCCACCGAGGATCTCATCGGCGGCGTCGACCGCGGGATCTACGTCGTCGGGGACCGCTCCTGGTCCATCGACATGCAGCGCTACAACTTCCAGTTCACCGGCCAGCGCTTCTTCCGGATCGAGAACGGCCGCATCACCGGCCAGCTGCGGGACGTCGCCTACCAGGCGACCACCACCGATTTCTGGGGCTCCATGGCGGCCGTCGGCGGTCCGGGGACCTACGTCCTGGGCGGCGCCTTCAACTGCGGCAAGGCCCAGCCGGGCCAGGTGGCCGCGGTGTCGCACGGCTGCCCGTCGGCCCTCTTCCGGGGCGTCAACATCCTCAACACCACGCAGGAGGCCGGTCGATGAGCGTCGAGTCCAGGCTCGGCTGGGGGTCCGGGGGTTATCCCCCGGGAAAGCACAGTCTCAACACCACGCAGGAGGCCGGTCGATGAACAAGCCGCAAGAGATCGTCGAGCGGGCCCTGGAGCTGTCGCGCGCGGACGGCTGTGTCGTCATCGCCGACGAGCAGTCCACCGCCAATCTGCGCTGGGCGGGCAACGCGTTGACCACCAACGGCGTCACGCGCGGGCGCACGCTCACGGTCGTCGCCATCGTCGACGGCATGGAGGGCACCGCCTCCGGAGTGGTCTCCCGCTCCGCGGTGACCGCCGAGGAGCTGGAGCCCCTGGTGCGGGCCGCCGAGGCCGCCGCGCGCGGTGCCGGGCCCGCCGAGGACGCGCAGCCGCTGGTCACCGACGTACCGGCGTCGCCGGACTTCACGGACGCGCCGGCCGAGACCTCCTCCGCGGTCTTCGCCGACTTCGCCCCGGCCCTCGGCGAGGCCTTCGCACGCGCGCGTGCCGGCGGACGCGAGCTGTACGGCTTCGCCAACCACGAGCTGGTCTCGTCCTACGTCGGTACGTCGACAGGGCTGCGCCTGCGCCATGACCAGCCGAACGGGACGCTGGAGCTGAACGCCAAATCCCCGGACCGCACCCGCTCGGCCTGGGCCGGCCGCTCCACTCGCGACTTCAAGGACGTCGACCCGGCGGCGCTCGATGCCGAACTGGCCGTACGCCTCGGCTGGGCCGAGCGAAAGGTCGCGCTGCCCGCCGGGCGGTACGAGACGCTGCTGCCGCCGACCGCCGTCGCGGATCTGCTGATCTACCAGATGTGGTCGGCGTCGGGCCGGGACGCGGTCGAGGGGCGCACGGTGTTCTCCAAGCCCGGCGGCGGCACCCGGGTCGGCGACAAGCTGACCGAGCTGCCGCTGACCCTGCGCAGCGATCCGAACGAGCCGGGTCTGGAGGCGGCGCCCTTCGTGCTGGCGCACTCCTCCGGGGGCGACTCGTCGGTGTTCGACAACGGGCTGCCGCTCACGGCCACCGAGTGGATCCACGAGGGCGAGCTGCGGCATCTGCTGACCAGCCGGCACAGCGCGGGCCTGACCGGACTGCCGGTGGCGCCGGGCATCGACAACCTGATCCTGGACGGCGGCGGCGCCCGCTCCCTGGAGGAGATGGTGGCCGACACGGACCATGGTGGGCCCTGCCTGCTGCTGACCTGCCTGTGGTACATCCGCGAGGTCGACCCGGCAACGCTGCTGCTCACGGGCCTTACCCGGGACGGTGTGTACCTGGTGGAGAACGGCGAGGTGACCGGCGAGGTGAACAACTTCCGGTTCAACGAGTCGCCGGTGGACCTGCTGGGCCGGGCCACCGAGGCCGGGCGCACGGAAAAGACGCTGCCCAGGGAGTGGAGCGACTGGTTCACTAGGGCTGCGATGCCGGCGCTGAGGGTGCCGGACTTCAATATGAGCTCTGTCAGTCAGGGCGTATAACCTCGTACCTGACCCAGAGCACTCCTAAGGAGATACGAGAACCGTGACGGACATCGTCGACGAGCTGAAGTGGCGCGGCCTGTGGGCCCTGTCCACTGACGAGGACGCTTTGCGCAAGGCGCTCGCGGACGGTCCCGTCACGTTCTATTGCGGTTTCGACCCGACCGCGGCCAGCCTGCACGTGGGTCACCTGGTGCAGGTCCTCACCATGCGCCGGCTCCAGCAGGCCGGCCTGCGTCCGCTGGCCCTGGTCGGCGGGGCCACCGGCCAGATCGGCGACCCGCGCCCGACCGCCGAGCGCACCCTGAACGACCCGGAGACGGTCGCGAACTGGGTGACCCGGCTGCGCGCGCAGATCGAGCCGTTCCTGTCCTTCGAGGGCGAGAACCCCGCGGTGATGGTCAACAACCTGGACTGGACGGCCGGGATGTCGGCCATCGAGTTCCTGCGGGACATCGGCAAGCACTTCCGCGTCAACAAGATGCTGACCAAGGACTCGGTCGCCCGGCGCCTGCAGTCCGAAGAGGGCATCAGCTACACCGAGTTCAGCTACCAGCTGCTCCAGGGCATGGACTTCCTGGAGCTGTACCGGCGGCACGGCTGCACCCTCCAGCAGGGCGGCAGCGACCAGTGGGGCAACCTCACGGCGGGTCTGGACCTGATCCACAAGCTGGAGCCGCACGCCAATGTGCACGCGCTGGCCACCCCGCTGATGACCAAGGCGGACGGCACCAAGTTCGGCAAGACCGAGGGCGGCGCGGTCTGGCTCGACCCCGAGATGACGACGCCGTACGCGTTCTACCAGTTCTGGCTGAATGTGGACGACCGGGACATCTCGACGTACATGCGCATCCTGTCCTTCAGGTCCCGCGAGGAACTCGAAGAGCTGGAGAAGCAGACGGAGGAGCGGCCGCAGGCGCGTGCCGCGCAGCGGGCGCTGGCCGAGGAGCTGACGACGCTGGTGCACGGCGCCGACCAGACGGCAGCCGTGATCGCCGCGTCAAGGGCGCTCTTCGGGCAGGGCGAGCTGGCGGAGCTGGACGCGAACACGCTGGCGGCGGCGCTGTCCGAGGTGCCGCACATCAAGGTCGCCGAGCTCGCTCCGGTGGTCGATCTGTTCGCCGAGGTCGAGCTGGTGGCGAGCAAGTCGGCCGCGCGGCGGACGGTGAAGGAGGGCGGGGCCTACGTGAACAACGCGAAGGTCACGGCCGAGGACGCCGTACCGGCGACGGAGGATCTGCTGCACGGGCGCTGGCTGGTGCTGCGCCGGGGCAAGAAGAACCTCGCCGCGGTCGAGGTGACCGGCGTCTAGACGCACCGAAGGGGGCGGCTCTCCGTGGGAGGGCCGCCCCTTCGTCGTCCGTTACGTCCGCTCAGATCCGCTGTTTCCTCTTGCCCAGCGTCGCCATGTAGGCCATGTCCCCCACTCCCACGATGATGATCGCCGCGACGAGCTGGAAGGCGTGCCGGCTCCAGTCGATGCCGGAGGTCTCGTCGACGCCGGCGGCGCGGGCGATGGAGTTGCCGACGATGGCGCCGAGCATGCCGAAGATGGTGGTCAGCCAGAGGGGACTGTGCTGCTTGCCGGGCAGGATCGCCTTGGCGATCAGACCCAGCACGAACCCGACGATGATCGCCCACAACCAGCCCATGGCTGCCTCCTTGTACGGCTCGACGTGAGCATTAGGCCCAGTCTCGGGCCGCACCGTCTACGCCGCATGCCGGGTGGGGCCGTACGCGGGACGGCTGAGGCCCGTCACCCGGGTGGAAGGTGCCCCGGTCTCGTAGGCGGCGCAGGCCGGGCGTACCGTGGAAGGTGTCCGGACCCGGGTCCCCGACCCGGGGCGGTCCGGGTGCGGGCAGGGGAGAGTCCGATGCGGGCGGATGGTGGAATGTGATGCGGAAGCAGCACGACGGGGGCAACGCCCAGGTATTCCGGATCACCGGAGCCAGGACGGGCCTCCAGGAGGATGTACGAGGGCGCCAGCGCCGGTACGTCATCTCGATGTCGATCCGTACGCTGTCGGTGATCCTCGCCGCGACCCTGTGGAACGTCGAACGGCACGTGGCCGTCGTGGCCCTGGTACTCGGCGCGGTCCTGCCGTACATCGCGGTGGTCATCGCCAACGCCGGGCGGGAGAACGCGCCTTCGCTTCCTTCCACTTTCGTCGCCGCGCCGACCCGGCCGATGATCGCTGGGCCCAGGGCGGATGCGCCCTTCGCGGAACCCGTCCCGGAAGACGTGGTCCCCGACCCGACGCCGGGTGCGGCGGGCGAAACACATGACCGGAAATGACCTTGGGCGGGGGGCCGGCAAACGGAATCCGCCTCCGCACCAAGCTCAAGAAAAGCTCAGATCAATAGTGTTGTTCCGGTGCCGGGCGGCGGGTGACCCATGACATACTTCGTAGGCGCTCCGCATCCCCCGTCGGAGCGACAGACCGACGCCGGGCAGCTCCCCCCGTGGCTGCTCGGCGTCGCCTTTTGTGGACCCTTGTGAGACGAATCCGTGAGTGACGAGACGCCGATCTGTTCCGCCAAGGGCTGCCGTGCCGCCGCTGTGTGGGTGCTGGCCTGGAACAACCCCAAGATCCATACGCCGGAGCGGCGGAAGACCTGGCTGGCCTGTGAGGAGCACCGGGAGCATCTGTCCCAGTTCCTGGGGGTGCGGGGGTTCCTGAAGGACGTCGTGAAGTTCTCGGAGTGGGAAGAGCCCTCCGCGCCGTAAGGTTTCAGCCGCCGATCGCGGACATCGGGCGGTCCGGCTGGACGAAGCTCGGGTCGTCCAGGCCCGCTCCCGCCTTCTTGCCCCACATCGCCAGCTTCCAGATGCGGGCTATCTCCTCGTCGGGGGCGCCGGAGCGCAGGGCCGCGCGCAGGTCGGTCTCCTCGCGGGCGAACAGGCAGGTGCGGACCTGGCCGTCGGCGGTGAGGCGGGTGCGGTCGCAGGCCGAGCAGAACGGCCGGGTGACAGAGGCGATGACACCGACGCGGTGCGGGCCGCCGTTGACGATCCAGCGCTCCGCCGGTGCCGAGCCGCGCTTCTCCGAGCCCTCCTCGGTCAGCTCGAAGCGGGTGCGCAGGGACGCCAGGATGTCGCCTGCCGTGATCATGCCGTCGCGCTTCCAGCCGTGCTGGGCGTCCAGCGGCATCTGCTCGATGAAGCGCAGTTCGTAGTCGTGCTCGACGGCCCAGGCGAGCAGGTCGGGGGCCTCGTCCTCGTTCAGGCCGGGCATCAGCACCGAGTTGACCTTGACCGGGGTCAGGTCCGCGTCACGGGCGGCTTCCAGGCCCTCGATGACGTCCTTGTGGCGGTCGCGGCGGGTGAGGGTCTTGAAGACGTCCGGGCGCAGGGTGTCCAGGGAGACGTTGACCCGGTCCAGACCGGCCGCCTTCAGGGCGGTCGCGGTGCGCTTGAGGCCGATGCCGTTGGTGGTCAGGGACATCTGGGGACGGGGCTCAAGGGCCGCGACGCGCTCGACGATGCCGACCAGGCCGGGGCGCAGCAGGGGCTCGCCGCCGGTGAAGCGGACCTCCTCGATACCGAGGGAGGTGACCGCGATGTCGATCAGGCGGACGATCTCGTCATCCGTGAGGAGATCGGGCTTGGCCAGCCACTGCAGGCCCTCCTCGGGCATGCAGTAGGTGCAGCGCAGATTGCACCGGTCGGTCAGCGAGACTCTCAGGTCGGTGGCCACCCGGCCGTAGGTGTCGATGAGCACGTGGGCCCCCTCCCTCGTCGCGGAGCACTCGATTTCCGTCACTTGCGAGCCTACGTGACCGCACTGACATCAACAGAGCCCGATCCCACGAGGTAAGACGCGGCCGCGTCGTAGGGATCTACGACGCGGCCGCTCAGGGGGCGTGCTCAGTGGGCGCCGGTGCCGGTCAGAGACCTGACCTCCAGCTCGGCGTACTTGCCCTTGTCCGGCTCCTCCTTCGACAGGTAGGTGCCGATGATGCCCAGCAGGAAGCCGACCGGGATCGAGATGATGCCGGGGTTCTCCAGCGGGAACCAGTGGAAGTCGACGTCCGGGAACATCGAGGTGGGCTTGCCGGAGACGACCGGCGAGAACAGCACCAGGCCGACCGCGGTGGTCAGACCGCCGTAGATCGACCACAGGGCCCCCTGGGTGGTGAACCGCTTCCAGAACAGGCTGTAGAGGATCGTGGGCAGGTTGGCGGAGGCGGCGACCGCGAAGGCGAGCGCGACCAGCCCGGCCACGTTCAGGTCGCGGGCCAGGGCACCCAGCGCGATGGAGACGATGCCGATGCCGACGGTCGCCCAGCGGGCGGCGCTGACCTCCTGCTTCTCGCTGGCCTGGCCCTTCTTGATGACGTTGGCGTAGATGTCGTGCGCGAAGGACGAGGAGGACGCCAGGGTCAGTCCCGCGACCACCGCGAGGATCGTCGCGAAGGCGACCGCGGAGATGGTGGCCAGCAAGATGGCGCCCCAACTGGAGTCGACGCCGCCCAGATGCAGCGCCAGAAGCGGGGCCGCCGTATTGCCCGCCTTGTTGGAGGTGGTGATCTCCTCCTGGGTGATCAGCGCGGCGGCGCCGAAGCCGAGCGCGAGGGTCATCAGGTAGAAGGAGCCGATCAGTCCGATCGCCCAGATCACGGACTTACGGGCGGCCTTGGCGGTGGGCACCGTGTAGAAGCGGATCAGGATGTGCGGCAGACCGGCGGTGCCGAGGATCAGCGCGATGCCGAGCGAGATGAAGTCCAGCTTGCTGGTGCCGGTGGCGCCGTACTTCAGTCCGGGCTCCAGGAAGGCCGCGCCCTTGCCGCTCTGGTCGGAGGCGGCGCCGAGCAGGTCGGAGACGTTGAAGTCGAACTTCAGCAGGACCAGGAAGGTCAGCAGCAGGGCGCCGGTCATGAGCAGGACGGCCTTGACCATCTGGACCCAGGTGGTGCCCTTCATGCCGCCGATGGTGACGTACATGATCATCAGGACGCCGACCAGGGCGACGATGCCGACCTTGCCAGCGTCGCTGGAGATGCCGAGGAGCAGGGAGACCAGGACGCCCGCGCCTGCCATCTGGGCCAGCAGATAGAAGATCGACACGACGATCGTGGAGGTGCCGGCCGCCGTACGGACCGGGCGCTGGCGCATCCGGTAGGCGAGGACGTCGCCCATCGTGTAGCGGCCGGAGTTGCGCAGCGGCTCGGCGACCAGCAGCAGGGCGACCAGCCAGGCCACCAGGAAGCCGATGGAGTACAGGAATCCGTCGTAGCCGAACAGGGCGATGGCGCCCGCGATACCGAGGAAGGACGCGGCGGACATGTAGTCACCGGAGACGGCGAGGCCGTTCTGGAAGCCGGTGAACTGGCGGCCGCCCGCGTAGAAGTCGGCGGCGTCCTTGGTCTGGCGTCCCGCCCACACGGTGATGACGAGGGTCGCGAGGACGAAGACCGCGAACAGGCTGATGATCAGCGTGCGGTGCTCGCTCGCCGCGTCGGCCGCGAGAAACGTGTGCGCGGTGCTCATGCGCCGCCCTCCATCCGGGACTTGATCGCGTCGGCCTTGGGGTCGAGCTTGGCGCTGGCGTGCCGCGCGTACCACCAGGCGATGAGGAACGTGGTGAGGAACTGGGCGAGGCCGAAGGCGAGGGCCACGTTGATGTTGCCGAACAGCTTGGTGCCCATGAAGTCGCCGGCGTAGTTCGACAGCAGGACGTACAGCAGGTACCAGACGATGAAGCCGACGGTCAGCGGAAAGGCGAACGAGCGGTAGGAGCGGCGCAGTTCACCGAACTCCGCGCTCTCCTGCACCTCGGTGAACTCCTCGGTGGTGGGGAGTCGGTGTTGCTCCTTCGAGGGGGGCGGTGCGTCGGTAGCCACGGAGTCTCCTCGCGTTGCGGGCGCTGTTGCGACAGTGGACGGGTTCGGTACGGACATGTGACGGCTCTGTTCCTAGGGGTTACCGGGGGGCTCGATGGTGCTCGCGCCCCCTGTTCAACGTCACGGCGCCACGCGAGGACCGGTTCAACCGGGCGGACTTCTTTCCGAACTCACCTGCTGTAAGTCATTGCTGGCCAGCGAGTTGGGGAGATAGCTTCGCCCCTGCACGCCCGTCATGTACCTGCCCGAGCACCACCTGTGTCTCGGGCAGGTTTCGTTTCCGGATGATGTGGAGATCCCATGGCTCATCTGCCTTCCAGACGCCGGCTCGCCCTGGCCGTCCCCGTCGTGCTGTCGCTGACCGCCTCGCTCGGCTTCCTGCCGACCGGCGCGACGGCCGCCCCGCTCGCGGAGACCACCGCGCAGGCCGCGGACGCGCCGAACCTGGCGTACGTCGTCAACACGACGACGGACCGCCGGACCATCGAGTCGGTGAAGAAGGCCATCACGACGGCCAGGGGTACCGTCGTGGTGTCGTACGACAAGATCGGTGTGATCGTCGCCCACTCGGCGAACCCGGACTTCGGCAAGCAGATGCGCCAGGTGCGCGGGGTGCAGTCGGCGGGTGCGACGCGTACGGCGCCGCTGACCGCCGCGGGCACCACGGACCAGGGCGCCGCGCAGTTCCTCACCGACGCCCAGGCCGCGCAGGCCGTGAGCGCCGCCGCCCCCGACAGCGAGCCTCTTGAGGCCGACCAGTGGGACCTGCGCGCGATAGGCGCCGACCAGGCAGCGAAGATCAACCCCGGCAGCAGCAAGGTGACCGTCGCCGTGATCGACACCGGCGTCGACGACACCCACCCCGACCTCGCGCCGAACTTCTCCAAGTCCCAGTCGGCCAACTGTGTCGGCGGCGTCGCGGACACCAGCGAGGGCGCCTGGCGGCCGTACACCGCGGGCGACTACCACGGCACGCATGTCGCGGGTGAGATAGCCGCGGCCCGCAACGGCATCGGCGTCGCGGGGGTGGCCCCGGGCATCAAAGTCTCCGGCATCAAGGTGAGCGACCCGGACAACGGCCTCTTCTACCCGGAGAGCGTCGTGTGCGCCTTCGTGTTCGCCGCCGACCACGGCGTCGAGATCACGAACAACAGCTACTACGTGGACCCGTGGCTGTACAACTGCATGGACGACCCGGACCAGCGGGCCATCGTCGACGCGGTCAACCGGGCGCAGCTGTACGCCCAGCAGAAGGGCCTGCTCCACCTGGCCTCGGCGGGCAACTCCAACCACGACCTGGACTCGGACGCCATCGTCGACGCCACCAGCCCCGACGACTCCACGCCGGTGGAGCGCACCATCGACCCGCACGAGTGCTTCGACGTGCCGACCCAGCTTCCGGGCATCGTCACGGTCAGCGCGACGGGCGTGCAGAACCTCAAGTCGTACTACTCCTCGTACGGCAAGGGCGTCGTCGACGTCGCGGCGCCGGGCGGCGACCGGCTCTACCAGATACCCGACACGCCCTCGAAGAACGGCCGCATCCTGTCGACCATGCCCAATGGGCAGTACGCCTTCCTGCAGGGCACCTCGATGGCCTCGCCGCACGCCGCCGGTGTGGCCGCGCTGCTGAAGTCCAAGCACCCGTGGGCGACCGGGTCCCAGCTCCAGGCGATGCTCAAGGCGCAGGCGGACAACCCGGGTTGCCCCGAGTCCTACGACCAGAACGGCGACGGCACGCAGGACGCGGTGTGCGAGGGCGACACGCGCGTGAACGGCTTCTACGGCTTCGGCATCGTCAACGCGCTGCGCGCGGTCAAGTGAGCGACGGACGAGAGTGACTGACACCATGACAGCGCATTTCCCGCGCTCTCGCCGTGCGCTGGCCGTCCCCGCCGGGATGGCCATGGCGACGGCGCTCGCCCTGCTGCCGAACGTGTCGTCGGCGGCCGAGGCGGACGCGACCTCGCTCAGCTATGTCGTCAACGTCCAGCACGGGCACGGCCCTTCACCCCGTGTGGAGCGGGCCATCGCCGAGGCCGGCGGCACGATGGTGACCTCGTACGACCAGATCGGCGTGATCGTCGTCCACTCGGCGAACCCCGACTTCGCGAAGACGCTGCGCACGGTGCCCGGGGTGGCCTCGGCCGGAAACACCCGCAACGCGCCGCTGCCCGCGCAGTCGACGACGGACGTCGGCACGCCGAAGGTGCTCGGCGCCGTCGAGGCCGCCGCCGTCGAGGCGGCCGAGGGCCAGGACCCCTTGCAACCCCTCCAGTGGGACCTGCCCGCCATCAAGGCGGACAAGGCGCACGAGGAGTCGCTGGGCAGCCGGGACGTCACCGTCGCGGTGATCGACACCGGCGTGGACGACACCCACCCCGACCTCGCACCCAACTTCGACCGCGATGCGTCGGTCAACTGTGTGACGGGCAAGCCGAACACCGCCGACGGCGCCTGGCGGCCCGGTCCGACGGAGAGCGCGCACGGCACGCACGTGGCCGGTGAGATCGCGGCCGCCAAGAACGGCGTCGGCATGACCGGGGTCGCGCCCGGTGTGAAGGTCTCGGGCATCAAGGTGTCCACGACCGCCGGGTACTTCTACACGGAGGCCGTGGTGTGCGGCTTCGTGTGGGCGGCCGAGCACGGCGTCGATGTGACGAACAACAGCTATTACACCGACCCCTGGTACTTCAACTGCAAGAACGACCCGGACCAGAGGGCGCTCGTCGACGCCATCACCCGGGCCTCCCGGTACGCGGAGAAGAAGGGCGCGGTCAACGTCGCGGCGGCCGGCAACGAGAACTACGACCTCGCGGCCGACGAGATCACCGACCCGGTGTCCCCGAACGACGTCACGCCGTCGGACCGGGTGATCGACCCGTCCAAGTGCCTTGACGTCCCGACCCAGTTGCCGGGTGTCGTGACGGTGGCGGCGACCGGGGCGAAGGGCATCAAGTCGTCCTTCTCCAACCACGGTCTCGGCGTGATCGACATCGCCGCACCCGGCGGCGACTCGACTCGCTTCCAGACCCCGGCCCCGCCGGCCACCAGCGGTCTGATCCTGGGCACGCTGCCCGGCGGCCGCTGGGGCTACATGGCCGGTACGTCGATGGCGTCCCCGCATGTCGCGGGCGTCGCCGCCCTGATCAAGTCGACGCACCCGAAGGCCCCTCCGGCCCTGGTGAAGGCCCTCCTGTACGCCGAGGCCGACGCCACGCCGTGCACGGACCCGTACGACATCGACGGCGACGGCAAGGTCGACGCGGTGTGCGAGGGCTCGAAGAACCTCAACGGCTTCTACGGCTGGGGCACGGCGGACGCGCTGGACGCGGTGACGAAGTAACCGGCACGCGCGCGTGAAGGGGTCGGGGACCGGTTCCCCGGCCCCTTTGCGGCTTTGGTGGGTGGCTGCTTCTCAGGTTGATTCGGTCAATACTGCATAGTGCAGTCATGACCGACATCGAGTACGCCTGGTCCGCCCTGGACGGGGACCCCGCCTTGGTGGCGCGGGTGTCCACCGTGGTTCGGGAGGGCGCCCTTCAGGGGCGGCTTCCGGTACGGGAGTTGGCACGCGCGTGTGTGGGTGTGTGTGCCTTGGCCGCGGCTGAGCTGGGCGCTGCACGCGCCGGGCGGTCCGATGTGCCGGAGGCGCGGGTGGACGACGGGGCCGTCGGCACGGCGTTCGTGAGTGAGCGGCATCTGTTGATCGACGGGCGCGCTCCGGTGACCTTCGCTCCGCTGTCGCGGTTCTGGCGGACCGGGGACGGGTGGGTGCGGACACATGCGAACTATCCGCATCATCGGGAGCGGTTGCTGAGGGCACTCGGTCCGGCGGACTGTCTCGATGTGGCTCTCGCCGAGCGGTCCGCCCTGGAGGTCGAGGAGGCCGTGTACGCGGCCGGAGGGCTCGCCGTGGCGGTGCGTACGCCCGAGGAGTGGGCGGCGCATCCCCAGGCGGTCGCCGTGGCCGGGCGACCGCTGGTCGAGCGCGAGCGCCTCGGCACGGCACGCGCGCGTGTGCTTCCGCCGCTGGACGGAGCTCCTCCCGCCGCCGGTGTGCGCGTCCTCGATCTGACCCGGGTCATCGCGGGCCCCGTCGCCACCCGCACCCTCGCCCTGCTGGGCGCGGACGTGCTGCGCGTCGACCCGCCGGGCTCCCCCGAACTCCCCGACCAGCACGCCGACACGGGGTTCGGGAAGCGGTCGGCGGCCTTGGACCTCGCGCGGGACCGGGCCGCCTTCGAGGAGTTGCTGGCGTCGGCGGACGTGGTCGTCACCGGGTACCGCCCCGGCGCCCTCGACCGGTTCGGGCTGTCGCCCGAGGCGCTGCTGGAGCGGCGGCCCGGGCTGATCGTGGCGCAACTGTCGGCGTGGGGCGCGTACGGGCCGTGGGGCGGCCGACGCGGGTTCGACAGCCTGGTGCAGGCGGCCAGTGGGATCGCGATGCTGGAGGGCTCGCCGGAACAGCCGGGGGCACTCCCCGCGCAGGCCCTCGACCACGGCACCGGGTATCTACTGGCGGCCGCCGTCCTGCGGGCACTGACCGAGCGACTGAGGGAAGGGTACGGCGGGGTCGTGCGGTTGGCGTTGGCGCGGACGGCGCGGTGGCTGACGGACGGGGTCGTGGCTCGCGGTTCCGGGGACCTGACGTACGACGGGCCCGGGCCCTGGCTCGCCGAGACCGACAGCGCCCTCGGGAAGCTGCGCTACGCCCTGCCGCCGGTGGCCTTCGCGGGCGGGCCCGGCGACTGGGCGCGGCCGCCCGGGGCTTGGGGCACCGATTCGGCGCGCTGGATATGAGTTACGGGGCGCCCGAAAACGTACCCATGGGCGGAATGCCGTACCGCCAGTTGTTTTCCTGTGCTTGCCCGGTTCTGGGACGACTGGTGAAGATCATGAGGTGACCTTGACAAGACCCACGTCGGGGGCGGCCGACGCGAGCGGGCCCCGGCAGAGCACCGGTACCGGCCGGGCCGTCGCCGTCCTCGTGCTGGTGGCGCTGGGGGCGCTGATCCCGCTGCTCGGACCGTCCGCCGCGCTGCACGACACCGGGGAGGCCGCCGCGCCCGGCGCCGGCGGCATCGCGCTGCTGCGGACGGTGCTGTTCGCGGCCCTGTGCGTCCCGGTGGGCGAGCTGTTCGTGAACCGTCTTGCCCGTTCCGTACCCGGCACTCCCCCGGCCCCGCCCCGCAGTTGGGCGCCCTACGCGGCCGGCGCCGGTTTCCTCGCCGCCCTGGGGCTGGCCTCCGTCGTCTCGACCGGCAATCTGGTGCCGGACAGCCCCTCCGACCTCGACATCGGCGGCCTGTACGCCACCCGCGACGGAAAGCTCGCACTGCTGGAGGTCAACGCCTTCGCCGTGACCGGGCTGTGCGCGCTCTCGCGGCGGCCCGGCACCCAGCTCTGGCCGCTCGCCGCGATCGTCGTCGCCGAGGCACTGCGCGCGCATCCGACGACCGAGCAGTCCCCGCTCATCGGCTCAGGACTGACGCTGGTGCACCTGGCCTGTGCGGCACTGTGGGCGGGCGGTCTGCTGCACGTCCTGCGGAGCCTGCGGGGCGGCCCGCCGACCGGAGCGGCGCTGTTGGGGCTCTACGCGCGCGTGGCGGCCGTACTGCTCGCCGCCATCACGGCGACCGGGGTGTGCAGTTCGCTGCGCCATATGCCGCCGGAGACGGTCGTGGAGCAGCTGACGAACACGGCGTACGGGCGCGTGCTGCTCGCCAAGGTGCTGCTGGTGGCCGCCGTCGCCGCGCTCGCCCTGTGGGCGCGGATCCGGCTGAGCAGGGCCGCCGATCCGCTCACGGCCTGCGCCCCCGCGCGCGTGGAGGTCCTCGCGCTGGGGCTGGTCGTGGCGGTGTCGGGGCTGCTCACCGCGTTGCCGCTGCCGATCAGATGGTGAGCCGTCAGATGGCGGGTCAGACCGTGACCATCACCTTGAGCGCCACGCGCTCGTCCATCGCCTTGTAGCCCTCGGGGACGCCCTCAAGGCCGACGGTCATGTCGAAGACCGGCGAGGGGTCGATACGGCCGTCCAGGACGTCGGGCAGCAGCTCGGGGATGTAGGCGCGGACCGGCGCGACACCACCGCGCAGGGCGATGTTCCGGTCGAACATGACGCCCAGGTCGAGCCCGGTGCCGCTGCCGTGCGGCACGCCGACGAAGCCGATGCCGCCGCCGTCCCGGGCGATGTTCACGGCCGTGCGCATGGATTGCTCGGTGCCGACCGCCTCGACGACGGCGTGCGCGCCCTGGCCGCGGGTGAGTTCGCGGACGGCCTCGACGGCGGCCTCGCCGCGCTCGGCGACGACGTCGGTGGCGCCGAAGCGGCGGGCGATGTCGGTGCGGACCCGGTGGCGGCCGAGCGCGACGATCCGCTCGGCGCCGAGCCGCTTGGCGGCAAGCACCGCGCACAGGCCGACGGCTCCGTCGCCGACGACGGCGACCGTGGCGCCTGGGCGGGCCCCCGCGGCGAGAGCGGCGTGGTGGCCGGTGCCCATCACGTCGGACAGGGTCAGCAGGGCGGTCAGCAGCCGCTCGTCGGAGGCGGCCTCCTTGGGCAGCCGGACCAGGGTGCCGTCGGCGAAGGGCACACGCACGGCCTCGCCCTGGCCGCCGTCGTGGCCGACGGAGCCCCAGAAGCCGCCGTGCTCGCAGGAGGTGGTCAGGCCCTCCCGGCAGTAGTCGCAGACACCGTCGGACCACATGAAGGGCGCGACGACCAGGTCGCCGGTACGGACGCCGGACACCTCGGAGCCGGTCTCCTCGACGATGCCGAGGAACTCGTGCCCGATCCGCTGCCCGGGCTGCCGCTCCGCCTCGCCCCGGTAGGCCCACAGGTCGCTGCCGCAGATGCAGGCGCGCAGCACCCGGACCACGGCGTCGGTGGGCAGCTGGACAACCGGGTCGGGTACGTCCGCCACTCGCATGTCGAACGGGGCGTGGATGGTGGTGGCGCGCATGGCGAGGTCTTCTCCTGCGGTGTCGTGAGGTGCGCTCAGGGGGTGGTCGAGCGCACCTCACCGTACGTCGCCGCAGGACAGGGGCGCGCTTCGAGGGCTCTGAGTGTGCCAGTGACGAGCAGAGTCTGCGCCGCAATATAGGTGAGCATGATCCACAGGTCGGGCCGGGGCGGCTGGGGCCAGTTGGCGACGCCGGTCGCGATGAGGGTGTCGGAGAGCATGAAGAGCCCGCCACCGAGCCCGGTGACCAGTCCGAACCGGCTCCCCGCCCGGTACGCCATGGCGGTGAGCAGCAGGCTGTAGCCGGCGACCGGGACGCGCAGGTCGGCCGGGAGGTCGGGCCAGAGCGAGGCGACGGTGGTGGTCAGGGCGACGCCGTACCCGGCGAGCAGGAACGGCTGGTGGGTCCCGCGTGCCCTGAACAGCACCAGGTAGCAGACGTGCCCGGCCGCGAAGGAGCCCATGCCGGCGAGGAAGGCGGGCTCGGCGTCGGACAGCAGCAGGACGTCGCCGCCCCAGCCGAACAGCAGGGCGGCGACCAGCAGCCGGGGCGCCCCGGACAGGGCCGCGTACCCGGCGAGCAGCGGCATCAGCAGCGGCTTGGCGACGAGGTGCCCGGGGTCGTAGCCGGCGGCGAGGGAGCCGAGGTCGACGAGGGCGGTCAGCCCGAAGGCCGCCAGGAGAAGGGGTCTCACGCCGACACGCTCTCCCGCGCCGGTTCCGGGGCGGGCTGCCAGCCGGGCCCGCGGAGGAGGTGCCCGGCCCGGTCCCGCCAACTCCGGGCCGCCTTCAGGTCCTTGGCGATGGAGACGTACTCGTGGGTGGCGACCTTCACCGGGTTGTAGGTGTCGATGTTCTTGGTCAGCCCGAAGACGGGACGCTCGGTCTCGGCGACGAAGGAACGGAACAGCCGGTCCCAGACGATGAGGATGCCGCCGAAGTTGCGGTCGAGGTAGCCGCCCTGAGAGGCGTGGTGGACGCGGTGGTGGGAGGGCGTGTTGAACACGAACTCGAACCACCGGGGCATCTTGTCGATGCGCTCGGTGTGGATCCAGAACTGGTAGACGAGGTTCGCCGAGGAGCAGAAGGCGAGCGCGGCCGGGTGCACACCGCAGGCGACGAGGGGGACGTAGAACGGCCAGACGGTCAGGGAGGTCCAGGGCTGGCGCAGCGCGGTGGTGAGGTTGAACTTCCGGCTGGAGTGGTGCACGACGTGGCAGGCCCACAGGATGCGGACGACGTGATGCCCGCGATGGGACCAGTAGTAGAAGAAGTCCTGCGCGAGCAGCATCAGGGGGACCGTCCACAACAGGACCGGCACCCGCAGCGGCGTCAGCTCGTAGATCGCCGTGTAGATCGCGACGATGGGGATCTTCCACAGGAAGTCGAAGAACAGACTGCCGAGCCCCATGCCGAGGCTGGTCGCGGCGTCCTTCGTCTCGTACCCCGCCGCCTCCTCGTCGGGATGGAGACGGACACTGATCATCTCGACGACGGTGAGCAGCACAAAGGCGGGTATCGACCACAGCACGACATCGGGCAGGTTCGGCATGCTGGCACGGTAGAACCGCTGGTCGACCAGGGCTAGACGTTGTTACTCACAAGTATTACCGGCGGTACGCGCTTACTTGTTGGCGATCTCCGCCAACCGGAGCCCACTAAACGCCCGCCGCCCCCAGCAACGACCCCACCGCATACGTGACCCCCATCGCCAGCGCGCCGCCGCCCACATTGCGCAGTACCGCCCGCCCGGGGGCCGCGGCGCCCAGGCGGGCGCTGCTCCAGCCCGTGAGGGCCAGGGCTGCCAGGACCGAGGCGACCGTGACGGGGACGCGGGCCGTGGACGGAGGCAGGACGATCGCCAGCAACGGCAGCAGCGCCCCCGCCGTGAAGGCGAGGAAGCTGGCCCAGGCCGCGTGCCAGGGGTTGGTCAGCCGCTCGGGGTCGATGCCGAGCTCCACGCGTGCGTGCGCTTTGAGGGCGTCCCGCGCGGTGAGCTGTTCCGCGGCCTCTCGGGCCACCTCGCGGGACAGGCCGCGGCCTTCGAGGAGTTCGGTCAGTTCCTCCAGTTCCGCCTCCGGCTGTTCGCGCAACTCCCGTCTCTCCACGGCCAGGGCGGCCTTCTCCGAGTCGCGCTGGGTGGAGACGGAGACGTACTCGCCCGCCGCCATCGACATCGAACCGGCGAGCAGGCCGGCCAGACCCGCCGTCAGCAGTGCCGCACGGTCGTCCGTGGCGCCCGCGACGCCGACGACGAGGCCCGCGGTGGACACGATGCCGTCGTTCGCGCCCAGCACCGCCGCTCGCAGCCAGTTCAGCCGTTCTCCGAGCGAGCCGCCGTGGGCCTCGTCATGGGCGGGTTCCGTCATATCCCGGAGGATCGCACCGCGGACGCCCCTGCGCCGGAAGGAACTTGACGCGCTCCCGGGCCGACACTCGAACGGACGGGCGCGACAGGACACCTGACGGAGTGGTGAGCCAGGGCCAGGGGACGGGACTGTCAGTCCCGGCCCGTATCCTCAGTGACCATGCTCGAAGACCGTACGCCCGCGGCGTCCTCCCCCACAGCGTGGCCGGCCGCGTATCCGAAGGGATACGCGGTCGTTGACGTGGAGACCACCGGACTGGCCCGGGACGACCGGATAATCTCGGCGGCCGTCTACCGGCTGGACGCGCGCGGCGAGGTCGAGGACCACTGGTACACGCTGGTCAATCCGGAGCGCGACCCGGGCCCGGTGTGGATCCACGGTCTGACGAGCGACGTGCTGGAGAGCGCGCCCCTCTTCCCGGACATCGCGGAGGAGTTCTCCGCGCGCCTGGCGGACCGCGTGCTCGTGGCGCACAACGCCGTCTTCGACTGGCAGATGATCGCCCGGGAGTACGCGCGCGCCGAGCGCGAGGCGCCGGTGCGGCAGCGGCTGTGCACCATCGCGCTCTCCAAGGAGCTGGGCCTGCCGCTGCCCAACCACAAGCTGGAGTCGCTGGCCGCGCACTTCGGCGTCGTCCAGCAGCGCGCGCACCACGCGCTGGACGACGCGCGCGTGCTGGCGGAGGCGTTCCGGCCGAGCCTGAAGGCCGCGGCCGAGGGCGGCGTACGGCTGCCGCTGCACGAGTGCCGGCCGCTGACCGAGTGGACGGACCGGGCGGCCGTGCCTCGGCAGCAGGGAAGCTACGGCGGCTACCGGCCGACCAGTTGGCGGCCCGCCCGCAAAAGACCCGCCTGCCCCTACCCCAACCCAGGTCGGTACGAAGAGGGCAAAAGACTGAAGCAGGGCATGCGGATCGCCTTCTCCGGCGACACCTCCATCGAGCGGGACCTCCTGGAGGACCGGGCGATCGGGGCCGGGCTGCATGTCGCCACCAGCATCTCCCGGCTGACCAGCCTGCTCGTCACCAACGACCCGGATTCGGGCACGTCAAAAGTGGTCAAGGCACGGCAGTACGGCACCCCGGTCGTGGACGAGGCGGCGTTCGGGCAACTGCTCGGGGACGTGGAGCCGGCGCCCGAGCAGTGACCGTACGGATGGGTGATTGCCGTGCGACTCGCCCGGCACCCGCTCGCTCGCGCCTCCCCGACGGCCCACCCTGTGGCGCATGGCGAGATGCGAAGTTTGCGGCAATGACTACGGGATGAGCTTCGAGATTCGCGCGCAGGGCGCTGTGCACGTCTTCGACTGCTTCGCCTGTGCGATCCATCGCATGGCCCCCATCTGCGAGCACTGCCGCGTCCAGATCATCGGACAGGGCGTCGAGGTCGAGGGCCACTGGTACTGCGGTGCCCACTGCGCCCGTGCGGAGGGAAAGGTGGGAATCGTCGACAAGGTGTGACCCGGTACCCGCCTGAACACACCCCACGACCGAGTTGTACGGTCGTGGGGTGTACCGCTTCCTGTTGTCCCGGCAGTGGGTGATCCTCACGCTGGTCGCCCTGCTGCTCATCCCCACGATGATCAGGCTGGGCATCTGGCAGATGCACCGCTACGACGAGCGCACCGCCCGTAACCAGCTGGTCTCCGACTCGCTGTCCGCGAAGCCGGTACCCGTCGAGCGACTCACCGCCCCCGGGCACACCGTCACCACGAACGAGCGGTACCGCACCGTCACCGCCAAGGGGCACTTCGACACCGACGACGAGGTCGTCGTCCGCCGCCGTACCAACGCCGACGACGAGGTCGGCTACCACGTCCTCACCCCGTTCGTGCTGAACGACGGCAAGGTGCTGCTGGTCAACCGCGGCTGGATCCCCGCAGACCGCGCCAGCCAGACCGCGTTCCCCAAGGTCCCCGCGCCCCCCAGCGGTGAGCTCACCGTCACCGGCCGGCTGATGCCCGACGAGACGACCGAGGCGAGCGGCATCAAGAACCTCCAGGGCCTGCCCGACCGCCAGATCATGCTGATCAACAGCGAGCAGGAGGCGCGGCGCCTCGACGCACAGGTGCTCGGCGGCTACCTCGCGCAGACCGGCCCGGCCCCGAAGGGCGACACCCCGCAGCAGCTCGGCAGGCCCGGCAAGGAGGACGCCGCGCTGAACTACGCGTACGCCATCCAGTGGTGGCTGTTCGCCGCGGGCGTCCCGATCGGCTGGTTCGTCCTGGCCCGCCGGGAGGCCCGGGACCAGGCGCAGGCGGCCGCATCGGAGGAGACCGAGGCGGCTCCGGCCCCGGTATAGCGCGCGACGGGGCGGAGCCGCTGTCGATACAGCACCGTGCGGTGTCAGCAGCAGCGGCCCTCCGGCTGCTCCTCCCGGCGCCGGGTGCGCAGCACCTCGTACTCCCGCCTGGTCGGCACGGGAGCGTAAGGGTGGTGCCGGCGGTGGCTCTCGCAGTAGCGGTCGTACTCCGCCTCTCCGGTCAGCTCGCGCGCGTACCAGCGCACCGCGCTCAGCGCCTTCCTGACGGTCCTCATGAGCGCGCCCCCACCAGCGGCTCGGCGGGCTGCTCCGGTACGTCGATGCGGGACTCGATGTACGGCACCTCCGTCGTCGGCAGCGGCCCCGCGGCGCGTACCGCTCGCACGCACACCACCGCGCAGTTGACCAGGACCGTGAGGACCAGCAGCAGGAAGATCGCCATGATCACGCCGTCGACCGTGTTGTTGAGCACGATGGTGTGCATGTCGTCCATGTCCGTGGCGCCCGGCAGCAGTTGACCGTCCTCGATGGCCTGCGCGTACTTGTCGCGCAGGGCGAAGAAGCCGATCGCCGGGTTGTCCGAGAAGATCTTCTGCCAGCCCGCGGTGAACGTGACGGCCACGTCCCAGGCCAGGGGGATGCCGGTGACCCAGGCCCAGCGCAGCTTGCCGGACTTGATCAGCACGGTGGTGGTGACGGCCAGGGCCACAGCGGCCAGCAACTGGTTGGCGATACCGAACAGCGGGAAGAGCTGCTTGATGCCGCCCAGGGGGTCGGTGACACCGGCGTAGAGGAAGTAGCCCCAGGCGCCGACGACCAGGGCGCTGGTGATCCAGATGCCCGGCTTCCAGGTGACGCGGCCGATCGGCTTCCAGACGTTGCCGAGCATGTCCTGGAGCATGAAGCGGCCGACCCGGGTGCCGGCGTCCACCGTGGTGAGGATGAACAGCGCCTCGAACATGATCGCGAAGTGGTACCAGAACGCCTTCATCCCGGCTCCGCCGAACACCCCGGCGAAGATCTCCGACATACCGACCGCCAGCGTGGGCGCCCCGCCGGAGCGGCCGACCAGCGTCTCCTCCTCGACCGCCTTGGCGGCCGCGGTGAGCTGGTCCGGGGTGATGGTGAAACCGAGGTTCTTCACGGCCTCGGAGGCGGTGTCCACGGTCGGGCCGAGCAGCGCGGCCGGGGAGTTCATGGCGTAGAACAGGCCCGGTTCAAGGACGCAGGCCGCGATCAGAGCCATGACGGCGACGAAGGACTCCGTGAGCATGGAGCCGTAGCCGATCATGCGGACCTGGGACTCCTTCTGGATCAGCTTCGGCGTGGTGCCGGAGGAGACCAGGGCGTGGAAGCCGGACAGCGCGCCGCAGGCGATGGTGATGAACAGGAAGGGGAAGAGGGATCCGGCGAAGACCGGTCCGGCGCCGGTGGAGGCGAAGTCGGTCACCGACTCGGCCTTGAGGTTCGGGGCGGCGATCACCACGCCGACGGCCATCAGGGCGATGGTGCCGACCTTCATGAAGGTGGAGAGGTAGTCGCGCGGGGCCAGCAGCATCCACACCGGGAGCACTGAGGCGACGAAGCCGTAGCCCACCAGGCAGAAGACCAGGGTCTCCGGGCTCCAGACGAAGTACTCCGCGAGCGAGGAGTCCTGGATCCAGCCGCCGCCGAGGATGGCGAGCAGCAGCAGGGCCACGCCGATGAGGCTGGTCTCCACCACCCGGCCGGGCCGCAGGTAGCGCATGTAGAAGCCCATGAACAGGGCGATCGGGATGGTCATGGTGACCGAGAAGGTGCCCCACGCGGACTCCGCGAGGGCGTTGACGACGACCATCGCGAGGACCGCGAGCAGGATGATCATGATCGCGAAGACGCCGATCAGCGCGGCCGCCCCGCCCACCTTGCCGATCTCGTCCCGGGCCATCTGGCCGAGGCTCTTTCCGTCCCGGCGCATGGAGAGGAACAGGACGATCATGTCCTGCACCGCTCCCGCGAAGATCACGCCCGCGACGATCCAGATCGTGCCGGGGAGATAGCCCATCTGGGCGGCCAGGACCGGGCCGACCAGCGGGCCGGCACCGGCGATGGCCGCGAAGTGGTGGCCGAACAGCACCCGCTTGTCGGTCGGGTGGTAGTCGACGCCGTCCTCAAGACGTTCGGCCGGAGTGGCGCGGGTGTCGTCGACCTGGAGGACGCGCCGGGCGAGGAAGCGGGAGTAGAAGCGGTAGGCGATCGCATACGAGCCGAGGGCCGCCACGACCAGCCAGACGGCCGAGATCTCCTCGCCCCGGGACAGGGCCAGCACGGCCCAGCCGAGGGCACCGGCCAGGGCTACGGTGGTCCATATCGCCACCGACTTAGGCGACATTCGTGATTTTTCCGGCGCCTTGCTGCCGGATTCGGGCATGGCTGATGCGGGCATGGCGGCTCCTGAGCTGAAGCAGGTGTGAGGAAAGAGGACGTACGACTCAGCGATCTCGATGCCGATGTCGGTCCGTCAGCGCGTACGCGGCGAGCAGGCAGAGGCCGCACCCCGGCACCCAGGCGAGCTGGTACCAGTAGAAGAACGGCGTTCCGCCCAGCCGCGGCTCGGCGCCGGCGTACCAGGGGACCCACAGCAGTCCTGCGGCGGGCGCGAGCAGCAGTACGGCGATCGCGACGCGCCGTAGCCGGTGATGACCGGTCCGTGTCATGACCTGCGCTCCTCTCCCGCTCGCTGTGGGTTCGTGCAAGAGTTGCGCACCCGCAGGATCCGGTTGACAGCGAATTTCCCGAAGATTTCCCGCCGGTTCCCTGTCATCCGTTCCGGCCGCTCGCGCAACTCACTCGCGAGGGCACAGGCACACCAAGGACGGTGACCCATGGCCGATGGCGCCATGACCGCGACGTTTCTCGCCGTGATCGGCGGAGCGTCGCTGCTCGCCGTCACCGCTCGGCGCCTGCACCCAAGTGAGAAGCTCCCGTCCCTGGAGGGCTGGGCGCTGGCCGACCGCAGTCTCGGCCCGGTGTGGACGTGGCTGCTGCTGGGCGGCACGATCTTCACCGCGTACACCTTCGCCGCCATACCGGGCCTCGCGTACGGCAACGGCGCGCCCGCCTTCTTCGCGGTGCCGTACACGGTGATCGTCTGCCCGATCGCCTTCGTGCTGCTGAGCCGGCTGTGGACCGTGGCCCGCCGGCACGGCTATGTCACGGCGGCCGACTTCGTGCGCGGCCGGTACGGGTCGGCGCCGCTCGCCCTGGTGGTCGCGCTGACCGGGATCCTCGCGACGATGCCGTATCTCGCGCTGCAACTGCTCGGCATAAGGGCGGTGCTGGCGGCCGGTGGCGTGTATCCGCGAGGTGCGGCCGGGGACCTGCTGATGGTGGCGCTGTTCGCGGGGCTGGCCGTGGCCACCTACCGGCACGGGCTGCGCGCACCCACCGTCATCTCCGCGCTCAAGGCCGTGGCCGTCTTCGTCTCGCTGACCGCGGTGACCTGGCTGGTCCTCGACCGGCTCGGCGGCCCTGGCGCCGTCTTCGACGGTGCGGCCGAGCGCCTCGGCGGCCCGGCGCTGCTCCTCACCCCCGAGCAGCAGCCCGCCTACGCCACCCTCGCCTTCGGCTCCGCGCTCGCCCTGCTGATGTACCCGCATGTGCTCACCGCCGGTTTCGCCGCCAACGGTCCGCAGACGCTGCGCAAGGTGTCCGTGGCGCTGCCCGCCTGGACCGGGCTGCTCGCCCTCTTCGGCTTCCTCGGTATCGCGGCGCTCGCGACCGGCGTGCGCGCCCCGGCGGGCGGCGCCGAGGCGGCCGTACCGATGCTGGTCGACCGGCTGATGCCGGGCCCGCTGGCGGGGCTGGTGTTCGGGGCGATCACCGTGGGGGCGCTGGTCCCGGCGGCGGTGATGTCGATCGCGGCCGCCACCAGTTTCGTCCGCAATGTGTATGTCGAGTACGTCCATCCGACGGCCACGCCGAAGCGGCAGGTGCGGATCGCCAAGGCCGTGTCGCTCACCGCGAAGGTGGGCGCGGTGGCGTTCGTGTTGGGGCTGCGCGACCAGGACGCCATCAACCTCCAACTGCTCGGCGGGGTCTGGATCCTGCAGATCTTCCCGGCCGTCGCGGTGGGGCTGTTCACCGGGCGGCTGCATCCGCGGGCGCTGCTCGCCGGATGGGCCGTGGGCATGCTGGCGGGGACCTGCATGGTCGTACGGGAGGGGTTCTCCTCGATCGTTCCGCTGGGATCCGGGCCGGAGATCTACGCCGGGCTCGCCGCCCTGCTCCTCAACCTGACCGTCGCCGTGGCCGGGACCGTGGCCCTCGAACGCCTCGGCGTCCCGCGCGGCGCCGATCTGACCGGCCTGCCGTCGCGCCTGAGCGTCGGGCGGCGCCCCGAGACGGGAGCGAACAACCCGTGAGACAGCATCTGAGACCCCCGACCGGTACTTCGGTACCGGCCCTCGCCCCGGCGGTGAGCGATCCGGCGGACCTGGAACGGGAGGCCGGTCTGGCCCGCCTGTTCGAGCTGCACTACTCCTCGATGTTGCGCCTCGCCGTCCTGCTCGGCGCCGACGACCCGGAGAACGTGGTCGCCGAGGCCTACTACCAGATCTACCGCAAGTGGCGGCGGCTCAGGGACACCGAGGCGGCGGAGGCGTATCTGCGCTCCACCGTGTGCAATCTGACGCGGATGCGGATACGGCATCTCCAAGTGGCCCGCAAGCATGTGGAGAAGCCGGCCGACGAGGTCGTCGCCTCCGCCGAGAGCACCGCGCTCCTGCACGACGACCAGCGCGTCCTGATCGACGCGCTCCAGCAGCTGCCGGCCCGGCAGCGCGAGGCGCTGGTGCTGCGGCACTGGCTCGGACTGAAGGAGAGCGAGATCGCCGCGTCCATGGGGATCTCCTGCGGATCCGTCAAAACCCATACGGCACGCGGCCTGGCCGCGCTGACCCAGGCGATGGAGGCCCGGCGATGACGTACCGAGATGCGACTGGGTCGCGTGGCACGGGCCCGGACCGCACCGAGCGGGAGCTGCGCGAGGCGCTCGCCGCGCTCGCCGACGGGGTGCAGACCCCGCCCGACGCCTATCGCACGGCGCGTGGTGAGTGGCTGCGCCGGGAACGCCGGCGCCGACTGGTCCTCGCGGTCCTCGTCATGGTCGTGTTCGCCCTGGCCACGCTGATCGGGCTGTGGGTCCTCAACCAGGCCCCGGCGGACCCCGGCGTCATCTTCTCGGACACCGGGTCCGCGGCGAGCGGGGCAGTTCCCGGGCCCAACCCCTGACCAAAAGCCCTTTCTGACGCGTCACTCCCCCGGCCCCACCCCTGATTGTCCCGCCGTCCTCCTGGGAACCCGCACCCCGTGCACCCCCGCATCGAGGACTACGCGCTCATCGGCGACGAGCAGACCGCCGCCCTGGTCGGCACCGACGGATCCGTCGACTGGCTGTGCCTGCCCCGGTTCGACTCCGCCGCCTGCTTCGCCCGGCTGCTGGGCGCCGAGGAGAACGGCCACTGGCGTATCGCCCCCACGGGCGCCGACCGGTGCGCCCGGCGCGCCTACCGGCCGGACACTCTCGTCCTGGACACCGAGTGGGAGACCGCCGAAGGGGCTGTCCGCGTCACCGATCTGATGCCGCAACGGGACCGCGCCCCCGACCTCGTGCGGATCGTCGAGGGTCTGCGCGGCGAGGTCACCGTCCGCAGCATGCTCCGGCTGCGCTTCGACTACGGCTCGATCACCCCGTGGGTGCGCCGCACCGACGGCCACCGGGTCGCCGTGGCGGGCCCGGACTCGGTGTGGCTGCGCAGCGAACCGGATGTCCGCACCTGGGGCGAGGACCGCTGCACCTACTCGGAGTTCACCGTCTCCGAGGGCAAGTCGGTGGCGTTCGTGCTCTCCTGGCACCCCTCGCACGAGCCACGCCCCCCGCTCGTCGACCCCTACGACTCCCTGAGTGCCAGCGTCGCCGACTGGCAGGCATGGGCGGCCCGCTGCCGCTACGACGGCCCGCACCGGGACGCCGTGGTCCGCTCCCTGATCACCCTGAAGGCGCTCACCTACTCCCCCACCGGCGGCATCGTCGCCGCCCCCACCACCTCGCTCCCCGAGGAGCTGGGCGGCGTGCGCAACTGGGACTACCGCTACTGCTGGCTGCGCGACTCCACCCTCACCCTCGACGCGCTGCTGTCCGCCGGCTACCAGGAGGAGGCCGAGGCCTGGCGGAACTGGCTGCTGCGGGCGGTCGCGGGCGACCCGGCGGACCTCCAGATCATGTACGGCCTGGCGGGCGAGCGCCGGCTGCCCGAGGTGGAGCTGCCGTGGCTGCCCGGCTTCGCCGCCACCGGCCCCGTACGAGTCGGCAACGACGCCGTGAAACAGCTCCAGCTCGATGTGTACGGCGAGGTCATGGACTCGCTGTCGCTGGCCCGCAGTTCGGGCCTGCCCTCCGAGCCGCACATGTGGGCCCTCCAGGTCGCGCTGATGGACTTCCTGTGCACGGCATGGCGGCAGCCCGACGAGGGTCTTTGGGAGGTGCGCGGGGGCCGCAGGCAGTTCGTCCACTCCAAGGTGATGGTGTGGGTGGCCGCGGACCGCGCGGTGCGCGCGGTGGAACGGAACCCGGACCTGGAGGGCGACGTGGACACCTGGCGCGCGATGCGCGAGACGGTGCACCGGGAGGTGTGCGAGCGGGGCTACGACCCCGAGCGGAACACCTTCACCCAGTACTACGGCTCCCGCGAGCTGGATGCCTCGCTGCTGCTGATCCCACGCGTGGGTTTCCTGCCGCCGGACGACCGACGGGTGATCGGCACCGTCGACGCGGTCCGCGAGGAGCTGGGCCACGGCGGCTACCTGCACCGCTACAGCGCCGAGCAGACGGTCGTCGACGGGCTGCCGGGCGGCGAGGGCACCTTCCTCGTGTGCTCGTTCTGGCTCGCGGACGCCCTGCACATGACGGGCCGTACGAAGGAGGCCGAGGAGCTGTTCGAACGGCTCGTCGTGCTCGGCAACGACGTCGGGCTGCTGTCCGAGGAGTACGACCCCGTCGCCGGCCGGCAGCTGGGCAACTTCCCGCAGGCGTTCAGCCATATCGGCCTGGTGAACACCGCCCTCGCCCTGTTCGGACCGGACGAGGCAGGATAGGGGCCATGGATCTTGGACTGAAGGACCGGGTGTACGTCGTCACCGGAGCGACGCGTGGTCTTGGTAACGCCACCGCGCGTGAGCTCGTCGCCGAGGGCGCGAAGGTGATCATTTCGGGGCGGGACGAGAAGACGGTCGCCGAGGCCGCGTCCGCGCTGGGCCCGAACGCGGTCGGGGTCGCCGCGGGCAACGCCGATCCCGAGACGCCGACACGGCTGATCGCCGCCGCGCGCGAGCACTTCGGCGGCTTCGACGGCGTGCTCGTGAGCGTCGGCGGCCCGGCGCCCGGCTTCGTCGCCGACAACACCGACGAGCAGTGGCAGGCGGCGTTCGAGTCGGTGTTCCTGGGCGCGGTACGGCTCGCGCGGGCGGCCGCGGCGGAACTGGAGCCCGGCGGTGTCATCGGGTTCGTGCTGTCCGGGTCCGTGCACGAGCCGATTCCGGGTCTGACGATCTCGAACGGCCTGCGTCCCGGGCTCGCCGGGTTCGCCAAGTCCCTCGCGGACGAGCTGGGCCCGCGCGGGATCCGGGTCGTGGGCCTGCTGCCGGGACGCATCGACACGGACCGGGTGCGCGAGCTGGACGGCATGTCCGCGGACCCGGAGGCGACTCGGGCGGCCAGCGAGGCGCGGATCCCGCTGCGACGCTACGGCGCGCCGGAGGAGTTCGGCCGGACCGGCGCGTTCCTGCTGTCTCCGGCGGCTTCCTATCTGACCGGAATCATGGTGCCGGTGGACGGCGGCCTGCGGCACGGGTTCTAGTGCCTCGGCAGGCAACGTTTGCCCGTCAAGGAGCGGCGTCCGGTGCGTACTCTCGGCGTGCCGGGTGCAAGCCCTCGTACTGGATGTACTTGGGCTTGTGCCCGGTGCGGCGAGTGGGGGCACCTCCCACGCCCTTAAGGCAGTGGGGGAGCGTGCCGGGCGTCGCGACGGGGCGAACGTTGCCTGTCGGGGCACTAGCTCAACTGACCCTCTCCGCACGGTGCTTGGCCGCCCTCAGCCTGACCTCCGCCGGCAGCGCATCCAGTCCCGCCGACTCCCGCGCGTGGGTGAGGGCCTGGGCGGTGAGGTCGGTCAGGGCCGTGCCCGGGTCCACATGCGGTTCCAGCAGCAGTCGTACGCGGGTCTCGGGGGCGTTGCGACGGCCTGTCAGGTGGGTGTGTGCCCGTTGGACGCCGTCCATCGACGCCGCCTCGTTCGTCAGTACTGTCTCCAGGGCGCGGCCCCGCAGCAGCGCGCCCTCTCCGTCGCCGGTGTCGACCAGGACCTCGGTGAGCCGACGACGCCGTAGGACCGCTGTCAGCCACCACAGGGCGAGCAGGAGCAGCACCGCCAGCACGGCGATGACCGTCGGCCACCACCAGCCCTCGTCGCGCCATCGGGTCCGTTCGGAGTCGCTGAGCAGGACGTCGCCCTTGCCGTCGTGGATCCACCAGGACGGCGGGTCCAGGCCGAGGCCCACGGCGAGCACGGAGCCGCCGAGAACGACCAGGACCAGGCCGATCAGGCCGAGCAGGAAACGGTTGACGATCCTGAGCACCGCGCTCACCCCTTCCGTCCGGGCCGCCGTACATGCACCGACAGGGCGGGCGGCCGGGACAGGCCGAGGCCGTGGATGGCTTCGGCGAGTGTGGCGTCCAGGTCGGCGCGTACGTCGTCCAGGTCGCGGAAGTGGGAGACCGCGCGGACGTCGGCCCGCTTACGGCCCATGCGGACCCGGGCCGACTGCACTCCGGCGATCTCCATGGCGCGGTCGCGCAGCACCAGCGCGGCGGCCTCCCGGTCGAGTCCGCCGCGTACGTCGGGGTGGGTACGGCGCATCGGCAGCAGGGAGCGCAGGCCGGGGGTGGCGGCCAGCACGATCAGCCACAGGCCGAGGGCGGCGGCCACGCCCGCGCCGACCAGCACCCAGGTGTCGTCGAGGGGGCGCTCGGCGAGCTGCCGGGCCAGTTCGCGGCGCCAGGCCATGGTGGGCCGGTCGGCGCGCACAGCGGCGATGTCGTAGAGGAACAGGCCGACGAGGGCCAGGAACAGCAGGGCGACGATCGCGGCCGGGACACGGCGGGCCGACCAGAAGCGGCCGTTCGCGCCGTCCTCCCCGTCCAGGACGGGCGGTGGGTCGTAGCCCGCCGCCGACGTGTTCTGGTCGAGTGTGCCGGCCTCCTTCTCGATGACCGGCAGTCGTTGTGTGGTGCCCTCGGAGCCCTGGGGCTCGCTCATCGCGTCCTCCCCTGTGCCGCGCCGTGTACCGGGTGCAGCCGCTCCACCTGGACGGCGACCTCCAGCACCTCCATGCCCACCAACGCGCCTACCCGCTCGGCGACATGACGACGCACGGAAGCGCAGCGGGCGCCGATGTCGGTGGGGTAGCCGAGTTCGAGATGGACGCGGACGCGGGCCGTTTGGATGGGGGTCCCCCCGCTCGAACGAAGTTGAGAGTGGGGGAGCACGACGACGCCCGCGTGCGGGGGCGACGCGTCGCCGGGCAGGGGGCCGAGGGCCTCGCGGGCCGCCTGGGAGGCGATCTTCGCGACGACCCGGTCGGCGATCCGGGTGGCGCCGCGTTCGCCGGGCGGCACGACGGCCCGGGGTCTGCCGACGTCACCGGACTGAGCGGTCACCTACGTCACCGCCGGTCGCGCCGGTCGCGGGTGCGGAAGAAGTCGCCGAGCTCCAGATCCCCCTCCAGGAACCGGCCGACGACGAAACCGACGGCGCCCAGGGCGGCCACCAGCAGGAAGGCACCGAACCCGCCGAAGTACCCGGCGAAGCCCAGCGCCATGCCGGCGATCATGCCGACCACGGCCATACTCATCGTGCGCTCCCCTCAGCGGTGCGGTGGACGGATCACTGGATCCGGGGTTCCAGCTCCTCTTCCTCCTCCTCGGGCAGTTTCACATCGCTCACCGCGATGTTGACCTCGACCACTTCCAGGCCGGTCATCCGTTCCACCGCGGAGACGACGTTCTCCCGGACGGCCCGGGCCACATCGGCGATGGACACGCCGTAGTCGACGACGATCTCCAGGTCGAGCGCGGTCTGCACCTCGCCGACCTCGGCCTTCACCCCGCGTGTGACGGACTTCGAGGCGCCGCCGGGCACCCGGTCCCGCACCGCGCCGAAGGTGCGGCTGATCCCACTGCCCATCGCGTGCACGCCGACGACGTCGCGCGCGGCGAGCCCCGCGATCTTCTCCACCACGCCGTCGGCGATGGTGGTCCGTCCCCGGGTCGCCGGGGCACCGCCGCCGCGCCTGACGGCCTTACGGGTCTGTACGGTCGGCTCCTGCTCGACCTCGGGCTTCTGCGTCGTGTCGCTCATCGCCGTACGTCCCTTTCGGTTCGTCGTCCTTCGACCACCGTAAGCGCGGTTGCGCCATCGCGCCCCGGGGATGCGGCAGGCTGGAGTAATGACGGCGGACGGATGGGCGCGGACGGTGCGGCAGCAGTTGGGGCTCGGCAGGCTGCTGCCGTTGGGCGGGCCGCGGGACGGCGCGTGGATCGCGGAGGAGGCGGCCGGGGTCGCGTTGCGGCGCGCGGCGCACGCCGTGCCGGGGGTGCGCCTCGGCGCGCTGAGGATCGCGCTCGCGGACCCCGCGCGGGCGCACGAGCCCGTCGTACCGCCACCGCCGAGCGCGCTGCCGCCGGGCGCGCTGCGGGTGACGGCGGACTTCGCGGCGACGGCGGCGGAGCCGCTGCCCACGGTGGCGGACCGGCTGCGCACGACGCTGGCGGAGGCGGCGGACCGGCTGCTGGGGCTGAAGGTCACGGAGGTGGATCTACGGGTGACGGCCCTGCTGGACGAGGCGGCGGAACTCGCTCCGGTACGGCCGCAGGAGGCGCCGTCGGCCAGGGAGCCCTCGGACGGCGACGAGTCCGACGCCGCCGCGGCCGCGCTCGCGGTGCCGGGCGTGGCAGGGCTGACCGGGACGCTGGGCGGCCTCGGCCGGCCGGTGCACATCGAGGAACGGCACACCGACACCGCGCTCCCCGCCCGTCATGTCCGGGTCGAGATCGCGGTGCAGGCGGACCACCGGGCCGTCGTCGTGGCCCGGCAGGTCCGCACGAAGGTCGCGAAGGCGCTGCCGGATCACCCGACGGTGGCGGTACTGGTCACCGCCGTCGTCGGATGAGGGCTCGAGGGCTTATTCGCCTACGCCGGCCAGGTCCCGCAGTCGGCGTGCCTGGGCGGCGCGTTCGGCGACGCGCTGCTCCTCGTAGGTGCGGTCGGTCGCCCCGCGCAGGAGTGCCTTGGTCTCGATGACCGCGTCCCGGGGGGCGGCCAGCAGTGCGGCGGCGAGATCGCGTACCGCGTCGTCGAGCTGGTCCGCGGGCACGGCGATGTTCGCCAGGCCGGTGGCGACGGACTCCTCGGCCGTGACGAAGCGCCCGGTGGCGCAGATCTCCAGCGCCCGGGCATAGCCGACGAGGCCCACCAGGGGGTGGGTGCCCGTCAGGTCCGGAACCAGGCCGAGGCTGGTCTCGCGCATGGCGAACTGCACGTCGTCCGCGACGACGCGCAGATCACAGGCGAGCGCGAGCTGGAAGCCCGCCCCGATGGCATGGCCCTGGACAGCGGCGATCGACACGAGGTCGCTGCGCCGCCACCAGGTGAACGCCTCCTGGTACTCGGCGATCGTCGCGTCGAGCTCGGCGTCGCTGCCGCGCGCCAGATCGATGAACGACGGCTCGCCGTCGAAACCCTCCGGCGTGAACGCCTGCCGGTCGAGTCCGGCCGAGAAGGACTTGCCCTCGGCCCGCAGCACGACGACCCGGACGGATCCGGGCAGCAGCCGACCGGCCTCGGTCAGCGCGCGCCACAGAGCGGGGCTCTGCGCGTTGCGCTTGTCGGGGTTGGTCAGCGTCACCGTGGCGACTGCGTCGTCGACGGTGAGTCGTACGCCGTCCTTGTCGAGAACCGGGTCGAGCGAAGCCATGGGGCGCCTCCGATGGGGTGCGGTCGCTTAAGTGACTGCACAGTAACCACCCGGCCGATCATCCGACCGACCGGGTGGCCACCATCGAAGCCGATGGGCCGCCCGGGGTCAGCCCGCGGCTTTTTTGCCGCGTGTCGCCCCGCCACGCCCACGCAGCGTGACGCCCGACTCGCTGAGCATCCGGTGTACGAAGCCATACGAGCGGCCGGTCTCCTCGGCCAGCGCTCGGATGCTCGCACCGGAGTCGTACTTCTTCTTCAGGTCTGCCGCGAGCTTGTCGCGCGCGGCGCCGGTCACCCGGCTGCCCTTCTTCAGAGTCTCGGCCACCCGTGCCTCCTCATGGGAAGTGCGCTCTGGTCTCCTCATGATCACCCCTACCGGGCTTCATGGCCACCCATTCGGCAAGGTCCGTGAGACATGGATTTGACGACAGGAGCAGGTCCACACAAGGGGAATCAACGATTCCGCGATGCCGTGTCCGTACCACCGAACGGGTTGTTCCGTGAAGTGCCAGGTCAGAGACGCGCGACGGCCGAGCCCTTGTCGACAAAGGGCTCGGCCGTGAAATGGATGTAGGACACACCTCGGTACGAGGAGATCTCACACAGATGATGGATCACGGATCGGCCGAATGATCCATACGCAGTGGATCAGCCATTCGATCAAGCCAGGGCGACGAGATCCGCGTAGTCCGCGCCCCACAGGTCCTCGACGCCGTCCGGCAGCAGAATGATGCGCTCCGGCTGCAGCGCCTCGACCGCGCCCTCGTCGTGGGTGACCAGTACGACCGCGCCCTTGTAGGTGCGCAGCGCGCCGAGGATCTCTTCCCGGCTGGCCGGGTCGAGGTTGTTGGTCGGCTCGTCCAGGAGCAGCACGTTCGCCGAGCTGACCACCAGGGTGGCGAGCGCCAGACGGGTCTTCTCACCGCCGGAGAGGACCCCGGCCGGCTTGTCGACGTCGTCGCCGGAGAACAGGAACGAGCCGAGCACCTTGCGGACCTCGACGAGGTCCATGTCGGGGGCCGCGGAGCGCATGTTCTCCAGGACCGTGCGGTCCGCGTCCAGGGTCTCGTGCTCCTGGGCGTAGTAGCCGATCTTGAGGCCGTGGCCGGGGACGACGGCGCCCGTGTCCGGCTGCTCGACGCCCGCGAGCAGCCTCAACAGGGTCGTCTTTCCGGCGCCGTTGAGGCCGAGGATGACGACCCGGGAGCCCTTGTCGATGGCGAGGTCGACATCGGTGAAGATCTCCAGCGAGCCGTACGACTTCGACAGGCCCTCGGCGGTCAGCGGGGTCTTGCCGCAGGGCGCGGGCTCGGGGAAGCGGAGCTTGGCGACCTTGTCCTGCATGCGCACCGCTTCGAGGCCGGCGAGGAGCTTGTCGGCCCGCCTCGCCATGTTCTGCGCGGCGACGGTCTTGGTGGCCTTGGCGCGCATCTTGTCCGCCTGCGAGTGCAGCGCGGCGGCCTTCTTCTCGGCGTTCTGCCGCTCGCGCTTGCGGCGCTTCTCGTCGGCCTCGCGCTGCTGCTGGTAGAGCTTCCAGCCCATGTTGTAGACATCGATCTGGGCGCGGTTGGCGTCCAGGTAGAACACCTTGTTCACGACGGTGTCGACCAGGTCGACGTCGTGGGAGATGACGATGAAGCCGCCGCGGTAGGTCTTGAGGTAGTCGCGCAGCCAGATGATCGAGTCGGCGTCGAGGTGGTTCGTCGGCTCGTCGAGCAGCAGGGTGTCGGCGTCCGAGAACAGGATCCGGGCCAGTTCGATACGGCGGCGCTGACCGCCCGAGAGGGTGTGCAGGGGCTGGCCGAGCACCCGGTCGGGGAGGTTGAGCGCGGCGGCGATGGTGGCGGCCTCGGCCTCGGCGGAGTAACCGCCCTTGGTGAGGAACTCCGTCTCCTGGCGCTCGTACTGCTTCATCGCCTTGTCGCGGGTGGCGCCCTTGCCGTTGGCGATGCGCTGCTCGTTCTCGCGCATCTTGCGGATCAGGACGTCCAGGCCGCGCGCGGACAGGATACGGTCGCGGGCGAGCACGTCGAGGTCGCCGGTGCGCGGGTCCTGCGGGAGGTAGCCGACCTCTCCGGAGCGGGTGATGGAACCGGCGGCGGGGATGCCCTCGCCGGCGAGGCACTTGGTGAGGGTGGTCTTGCCGGCGCCGTTGCGGCCGACCAGACCGATGCGGTCGCCCTTGGCGACACGGAAGGTGGCGGACTCGATGAGGACGCGGGCGCCGGCGCGCAGCTCGATGCCGGAGGCGGAGATCACGGACAGACTCCAGGGCGGGGTCGTTGGCGGGATGGGCGAATCAGGGGGTGCCGTGCGTGGCGCGCCGTTGCAAAGGGTGGTGGCGGGCGACGGGCGGCGTTCCCGCCGTCTAATGCGCGAGGAGAATGGCCATGCGGCCAGTCTAACGGGGCCGTGCAAGCGCTTTTTTGCCGCCGGGCACCCCATTGCCGAGGGGACTGCGGTGCGGGGTGATCCCGCCCAGGTCGTCCACCGCGATGAGCTGGGACGTCCACGCCACGGCCCGCGCGCAGGGCTGGGCGAGGAGCAGCGCTCTCCCGTGACGCATCCCACGTTCCGGTGAGGCCCCCGACGCAGGTAGGGGGCATTGTCAGTGGTCGCTGCAACACTGGCGGCAGTGGGGAACCTCAAGGCCGGTTGGCCGTAAGGGAGTGATCGGTGTGGCAAGCACGGACAACGGGCGCCCGAGCATCTATCCGACGGTGCTGTACGCGGACGCGCGCGGCGCGATCAAGCAGCTGACGGAGGCGCTCGGATTCACCGAACTCACGGTGTACGAGGGCGAGGACGGCTCGGTGTTCCACGCCGAGCTGACCCAGGGCAACGGCGCGATCATGGTCGGCTCGAAGGGCCGCGGCGGGGTCTTCGACTCGGCGATGAAGGGCGCGGGTCCGGCGGGGGTGTATGTCGTGGTGGACGACGTCGACGAGCACCACCGGCGCGCCGTGGAGCACGGCGTGGAGATCCTGATGCCCCCGACGGACCAGGACTACGGCTCCCGGGACTACATGGCCCGGGACGCCGAGGGCAACATCTGGAGCTTCGGCACCTACGCGCCGGAGACAGGGGGCTAGTTCCCGCCCGTGTGCACCTGGAAGGCCGCCCGTCGTACGGCCTTGGCAAGAGCCGGGTCGGGATGGGCGGCCGCCAGGGCTACCAAGACCTGCACCGTGCGCGGGTGACCGACGGCGCGGACCTCGTCCAGGAGGGCGGGGACGGTCGGTTGCAGCGCGGATTCCAGGTGACGCACGAGCATGGGGGCCTCGCCGTGGTCGGCGACCGCGGCGGCGGTGTCCACCCAGAGCCAGGTGGCCTCTTCCCGGGTGAGGACCTCATGGGCGTCCTCGGGGTCGAACCCGTCGTGCTCGGCCAGCCACAGCAGGGCGTACGGCCTGAGCGTCGGCTCCTCGGCCACGGACCGTACGTCGGGCTCGGCGGGGGCGCCCACGACGCGCAGCGCCTCGAAGGCAAGGCCGCGCAGCAGGGCGTCCTCGCCGCGGGCGGCGTCGATCAGTTCGGCGACGGCGCTGCCGACCGGGCGGGCCGCCAGCCAGGCGCGGTACTCGGCGCGGGCGGCGTTGGGGCGGAGCTGGGCGCAGCCGCGCAGCATGTCCTCGGCCGCCTGCTCGATGTTCCCGGCGGGGCTCTGGGCGGCGACGCAGATCTGCTCCAGCTTGACCCAGACCGCCCAGTTGCCGAGGGGGGTCAGGGTCGCCTGGCCGTCGCCGTAGGTGAGGGCGCCGACCGAGGCGAGGGCGTGCAGGGCCCAGTCGAGGAGGGGGGCGAGCGGGGTGTCCTCGTCGGGAGCGTCCGGGGCGTCGGGATCCGGCAGGGGCTGCGGGCCGTAGGGGATCTCGCAGCGCTCGGTGCGCAGTTCGGTGACGCGCTGCTCCAGCAGGTCGAGGAGTTGCGGCATCGGCACGGGGCCGGCGGACAGCTGGAGGAAGGAGAGCACCTGAGGCATGGCCGAGACGACCTCGGCGACCGCGGCGGGCTCGTGGTCCACGGGCTCCGGGTAGGCGAGCGACCAGGCGTCGAAGAGGGCGACCCAGCCGCGCAGTACGGCACTGTCGTCGCGGTCCCAGGCGCGCAGCCGCCAGCCGGGGCGCGCGCTGTCGCCGTGCACCTCGATCAGCCCGGCGAGGCGTGCGGTGTCCCAGTCCGCGCGGATCTGAGTGACGGTCAGGTCCAGGTCGGCGGCGGCCCGTTCCGCGGTCGCGTCGGAGAGGGTGCCCTTGCCGTCGGGGTGGGCGCCGTCGCGGCCGGGGCGCAGGGCGGCGTCGGCCCAGTGCGCGACGCGGGCCGCCGCGGCCAGGCCGGAGCGCGCCATTTTGGCCAGCTCCGCGGGGGCCGGGGTGCCCTCGGGAGGGCGCGGTGCGGCGCGGCGTGGGCGGCGCTGGTTCACAGCTCTGGGGGCGGCGGCCAGGGGTCGCGGGCGGACGAGTCGAAGCCTGGAGTCGCGCGGGATACGGGACGTCACGGGTGCAGTCTTCCGGTTGACGGTCCGAAAACCCAAACGGAATGTCACGAGGGGCGACGGGGATGGCCAACGCACGGGGCCCGGCGGGCGGCGGAGGACCGATAACAGGCCAGTTGTACCGGGTTAAACGGAATCTATGGGACCGGTCCGGGGGTGCCGTCTCCCGGGGTGTCGTCGTCCGGGGCGCTCACATGAGGGGGGTCAGGAAGCGGCGCAGGGATTCCTCGTATGCCTTGGGGTCCGCGTTCCACATGGCTCCGTGGGGGGCGCGTCTGACCGTCTGGAGGGCCACCAGGTCGGGACGGGCGGCGGCCAGGCGGCGGGAGTGGATCCAGGGGGCGACGGCGTCGTCGGGGCCGTGGAAGATCAGGGTCGGCACGGTGAGCCGGCCCGGGGTGCCGTCGGGGGCGGCATGGGCGCCGTACAGGCCCGTGCGGCCCTGTGCGGCGCGGACCGCGAGCGGGAGCAGGGCGCCCGGGGTGCGGCGGGCGGCGGCGAGGGCGCGCAGGGTCGCCTCCCAGTTGAGGACCGGGGAGTCCAGGACGAGTCCCGAGACGCGGTCGCGGAGTCCGGAGTGGGCGGCGGCGCGCAGGGCCATCGTCGCGCCGGTGGACCAGCCGTGCAGGACGACCTGTCCGGCGCCGTAGCGCACGGCGTAGCGGATCGCCGCGTCCAGGTCGCGCCACTCCGTCTCGCCGAGGTGGTTCAGGCCGTCCGGGGAGCGGGGTGCGCCCAGGTCGCCGCGGTAGCCGAGGGCGAGGATCGGGAAGTGGCGGGAGGTGAGGAACTCCATGACGTTCATGGCGAGTTCGCGGGTGGTGCCGAGGCCGTGCACCGTGATGATCCAGGTGGTGCGGGTGCCGGGCACGAACCACGCGGGCAGCGAGCCGAGTTCGCCGGGGATGTCGATGTCGGCGTGGTCGAGGCCGAGCGCGGAGCGCGGGTCGCCGACGTAGACGTTCGGGGTGAGCCAGACGCGGTCGCCGGGGGCGAGGGTGCCGTGGGTGACGCGTTCCAGGCGGCGTACGACCGTGTCGGCGGTGTGGGTCGCGGTGGCGAGGACGGGGCCCACGACCGCGTGCGATCCGTCGCCGCCGAGGCCGTAGGTGCCGGGGCGCAGGGAGGCCAGGTCGCGGGTGAGCGTGATCTGGCCCGCCGCCGTGCCGTGCACCGTGAGCCGGGGTTCGGTGGGCAGGGGCCTGCCGGGGGGCGCCTTGAGCGCGGCGTCGCTGGCGAGTCGCCCGGCGGCCACGCTTGCCGCGCCGGCGGCCAGGGCCATGGTGACGGCAGCGGCCGTCGCTGTGACAGTGCGCACGGGTCCAGTGTCCTGGCGGACCGGGTTACCGGCCAGTGGGCGGGCGGATGGGGGTGACGTTTCGGGACGCGGGAGGGTTCGGCGCCGCCGGGGAGGTCGTGGAGGTGAAGCCGGGGGTCAGTCGCGTTGGCCGTACCCCCGTAGCTTCTCGCCCACCTCCGCCAACTGGTCGACGGAAAGCAGGGACGGGGTCAGGCCCGGCACCGAGGAGGCCGTGAGCCAGACCCGGCACATCCACTCCAGTTGTGCCGTGCGGTCGTAGGCCTGGGTCAGGGTCTTGCCGTAGGCCATCGTGCCGTGGTTCTGGAGGAGGCAGGCCGTGCGGTCGGTCAGGGCCCGGAGCATGTTCTCGGCCAACTCCTCGGTGCCGTACGTCGCATACGGGGCAACCCGGGCGGGGCCGCCGAGGTCCGCGGTGATGTAGTGGATCGCCGGAACCTCCCGGACCAGGGTCGAGACGGCCGTGGCGTGCACGGCGTGCGTGTGGACGATCGCGCGGGCGTCGGTGGCGCCGTAGACGGCGAGATGCATGGGCAGTTCGCTCGTCGGCCGCAGCTTTCCGAGGATCTGGCGGCCGGACAGGTCGACGCCCGTCACATCCTCGGCCGTGAGCCGGTCGTACGGCACGCCCGACGGCGTGACCAGGACCGTGTCCCCGACGCGCACCGAGACATTGCCGGACGTGCCCACCACCAGACCGTCGGACACGGTCCGGCGGGCCGTCGCGACGAGTTCCTCCCAGGCGCGCGCCTCCTCGGGACGCACACCTTCCGGCCACGACTCCCGCACTTCCTGTGCGCCCTCCCCCGCGTCCCCCGCGCCCCGCCGCTTCCCTTGCTGCTCAGCCATGCGGCGATCCTGCCAGCCGCCGCCCCGAACGGCCGCCGGGCCGGGGCACTTTAGGCCGGAAGTCGCACGTCCGGAAGGACGCATATCCGGATAGATCACCCTCTCATCGCACTTGGCCGGAGATCGACGAGCAATCCCCGACCTTCCAGTAATCTCTGGCTGATTTGTCGTGCACGTCGCCATTCCGGGGGGAAACATGGCCCGTGATCGCAAACCGTCCCGCCACCGCGCCCGCGTCCTCGCGGCGTCCGTGGCGGCTCTGACCATCGGGGGAACCGCGCTGGCCGAGTCTCCGGCCGCGGCGGCGAGCCGACCCAAGGGACACGACGTCTCGTCCCACCAGAAGAACGTCGACTGGCAGCGCGCGAAGTCCAAGGGCGCCACGTTCGTCTACGTCAAGGCGACAGAGTCCCACACCTACCGCAACCCGTACTTCAACCAGCAGTACAACGGCTCCCGAAGCGCGGGCCTGATCCGCGGGGCGTACCACTTCGCGCTGCCGGACAAGTCGTCGGGGAAGACCCAGGCCGCGCACTTCGTGCGCAACGGCGGCGGCTGGACGGCGGACGGCTGGACGTTGCCGCCCGCGCTGGACATCGAGTACAACCCGTACGACAAGCAGCACAAGTGCTACGGCCTGAGCCGGTCGAGGATGGTCGACTGGATCACGGCGTTCAGCAACGAGGTGCGGCGGCTGACCGGCCGCCGTCCGGTGATCTACACGACCGCGCACTGGTGGAACACCTGCACCGGCAGCAGCCGGGCGTTCGCCTCGAATCACGCGCTATGGGTGGCCCGCTACAACTCGTCGAGCGCGGGCACGCTGCCGGCAGGCTGGTCGATGTGGACCTTCTGGCAGTACGACAACGGCGGCAGCCTGCCGGGTGACCAGAATCTCTTCAATGGGTCCCTGAGCCAGCTCAGGAAGTTTGCCCGAGGCTCCTGACCCTTGGCGCGCCTGGGTCGCGTAGAGCCGTACGAGTCGGACGCAAGATGGAACCCAATCTTCAGACACCGTGCGGCTCACCCCAGTTCACCTTCCGTTCACTCAGGTTACCTACGTTCGTCCGGCCAATGACCTCGAATGATTGCCTGGGTAAATGGAAAACTTCTCGCTGATCCTCGCGATTGTGGTGGTAACCGCACTCGCGTTCGATTTCACGAACGGTTTTCACGACACCGCCAACGCGATGGCCACCACCATCTCGACCGGTGCGCTCAAGCCCAAGGTCGCGGTGGCCATGTCCGCCGCACTGAACCTTGTCGGCGCCTTCCTCTCCGTGGAGGTCGCCAACACGATCTCCAAAGGTCTCGTCGATGAGACCGGCATCCGTCCCGAGGTCATCTTCGCCGCGTTGGTCGGCGCGATCCTCTGGAATCTGCTGACCTGGCTGGTGGGCCTGCCCTCCAGCTCCTCGCACGCCCTCATGGGCGGTCTGATCGGCGCGACCATCGCCTCGGCGGGTGTCGGCGCGGTCCACGGCGACGTGCTCGTCACCAAGGTCCTCATCCCGGCGATCGCGGCCCCGCTGGTCGCGGGCATCGCGGCGATGCTCGCGACGAGGCTGATGTACTCCCTGGGCAAGAAGGCCGAGGGCAGCAAGGCCTCCGAGAAGGGCTACCGCGCCGGGCAGATCGCCTCCGCCGGTCTGGTCTCGCTCGCCCATGGCACCAACGACGCGCAGAAGACGATGGGCATCATCACCCTCGCCCTCGTCGCCGGCGGCACCCTGGCGCCCGACTCCGACCCGCCGATGTGGGTCATCCTCACCGCGGGTCTGGCCATCGCGCTCGGCACGTACCTGGGTGGCTGGCGGATCATCCGCACGATGGGCAAGGGGCTGACCGACCTTCAGCCGCAGCAGGGCTTCGCCGCCCAGACCAGCGCGGCGACGGTCATCCTGGCCTCGTCCCACCTCGGTTTCTCCCTCTCCACGACGCACTCGGTCTCCGGCTCGGTGATGGGCGCGGGGCTCGGCCGCAAGGGCGGCGTGGTCCGCTGGTCCACCGCGACGCGGATGTTCGTCGCGTGGGGTCTGACGCTGCCGGCGGCCGCGCTGGTCGGTGCGTCGGCCGAGTGGGTGACGAGCCTCGGTTCCTGGGGTACGGCGGTCGTGGCGGTGTTCCTGGTCGCCTCCAGCGCCGCGATCTGGAAGCTGTCCCGTCGTGAGGTCGTCGACCACACCAACGTCAACGAGACCGAGGAGCCCGCGGGTGTCGTGACGACGGCGATGGCGGCCGTGACTCCGCCGCCCCCGGCGGGCGCGGTGACCGAGGACCTCGCGGCGACGATTCCGGCCCCGGCGGGCGAACCGGCTCCGTCGCAGGCCACCGTCTGACCCCCCCACCCAGCGAAGGAAGCATCACCATGAAGATCGACTGGGCGGCTCTCGGCTCCGTCTTCGGCGTCAGCCTCGTGGTCACCGTGGCCCTGGTGGGCCTGTTCACCCTCGGCATCTCGGGCCTCGCGCGGCGCGAGCGGGCGGCGGAGCAAGGCGGTTCCGCGACGGCGGCGGTCACGGGGGCGTACGCGTGCTTCGCGGCTTGCGCGGCGGCTGTGGGGTACGGGATCTATCTGATCATGGCGTAGTACCTGCCTCGACGACATCGCGCCCTGCTCCGGGGGCCCCAACGGGGGCTCACGGGCAGGGCGCTTTCGGATACGACGCGGGCGGAAGTCCCTCTCGGAGAAGCGAAGGGCACCGTCGGCGAAGCGCCAGGTGCCGGAACCGGAGCGTCTCGGCACCAGGGGCTTCCCGGTAGTCACCTCGTGTGGGTGAACACGTGGGCCAAACCCGTCCCGCCGGGCCCGATGTGGGCCTCAGCACACTCTCCCCTCGCAGGTCAACGGCAAGTTGACGGCCGTTCCGGGCCCGTGGTGGACTGCCGGAGCCAATTACGGCGGCAAGAGAGGAAGCCGGTGCGAGTCCGGCGCGGTCCCGCCACTGTCACCGGGGTAGGAAGCCCCGGGAGCCAGGAACTCTCACCGCCGGTCTCGTCGAACCAGGGCGCGGACACCCTGAGTGAGGACATACCACGATGCTCGCCTGCCGATCGACATCCAGTACCAAACCCGCGTCTGACTCCGCGATCGGCTGAGCCGATGCGGGCCGATCGCGTCTTCGCGTACGGTGCCGCCGCCGGCCTCCTCGGTGACCTGCTCCTCGGCGATCCGCGCCGCGGGCATCCGGTCGCCGTGTTCGGGCGGGCCGCGGGCGCCGTGGAACGGCGACTGTGGCGCGACGACCGGGGCCGGGGCGCACTGCACACCGCCGTGTGCGCCGGTGGCGCCGTCGCCATGGGTGCTCTCGCGGCTCGTTCCGTACGCCGCTCCCCTGCCGCTTCCGTCGCGCTGACCGGCGTCGCCACCTGGGCCGTCGTCGGCGGGACTTCGCTCGTCCGGGAGGCTCGGGTCATCGGGCAGGCGCTTCACCAGGGGGACGTCGAGGCTGCCCGCGCGCGGCTGCCGCATCTGTGCGGGCGGGATCCGCAGGCGCTGGACGCCGACGGGATCGCGCGGGCCGTCGTCGAGTCCGTCGCCGAGAACACCTCCGACGCCGTCGTGGGGGCGCTGGTGTGGGGGGCCTTGGGCGGAGTGCCGGGGCTCCTCGGTTTCCGGGCCGTGAACACCCTCGACGCGATGGTCGGCCACAAGTCGGCCCGCTACCGGCGGTACGGCTGGGCCTCCGCACGCCTGGACGACGTCGCCGGGTGGCCGGGGGCGCGGCTGACCGCCGTACTGACCGCCGCGGCCGGGGGGAATCCCCAGGGTGCGGTACGTGCCTGGCGCGCCGACGCCGCGCAGCATCCGAGCCCCAACGCGGGGCCCGTGGAGGCGTCGTTCGCGGGTGCGCTGGGGGTGCGGCTCGGGGGGACCTTGTCATACGGCGGGCGTATCGAACATCGGCCGGTACTGAACGGGGAGGGGCGTGCTGTGGAGGTCGGGGACATCGAGCGGGCCGTACGGCTGTCCCGCCGGGTGAGTTGGCTCGCGCTGGGGGTCAGCGTCGCCGCGCGCCGTGTCGTGCGGGGGAAGCGGTCATGAGCGGCGGAGGGCTTCTGGTCGCCGGTACCACCTCCGACGCCGGAAAGAGTGTCGTCACCGCCGGTATCTGCCGTTGGCTGGTCCGGCAGGGGGTGAAGGTCGCGCCCTTCAAGGCGCAGAACATGTCGCTCAACTCGTTCGTGACGAGGGAAGGCGCCGAGATCGGGCGGGCTCAGGCCATGCAGGCGCAGGCCTGCCGGGTGGAGCCGACGGCCCTCATGAACCCTGTGCTGCTCAAGCCCGGTGGCGAGCAGAGCAGTCAGGTCGTGCTCATGGGCAAGCCGGTGGGCGAGTTGAGTGCGCGCGGGTATCACGGCGGGCGGCAGCAGCGACTTCTCGGCACCGTGCTCGACTGTCTCGCCGAGTTGCGGGGCACGTATGACGCGGTGATCTGCGAGGGGGCCGGTTCTCCGGCCGAGATCAATCTGCGGCGGACCGACATCGTGAACATGGGCATCGCGCGCAATGCGGGCCTGCCCGTGCTCGTCGTCGGTGACATCGACCGGGGTGGGGTGTTCGCCTCCTTCTTCGGGACCGTCGCCCTGCTGTCCGAAGCGGACCAGAAGCTGGTCGCCGGGTTCCTCGTCAACAAGTTCCGGGGGGACGTCAGCCTCCTCGAACCCGGCCTCGACATGCTCCATGGCCTCACGGGGCGGCGCACCTACGGCGTCCTGCCCTTCCGGCACGGGCTCGGGATCGACGAGGAAGACGGGATGGGGGTCCCCCCGCGCGAGCGAAGTCGAGCGTGGGGGAACGTCTCCCTGCGAGGGGCCGTGCGGGAGTCCCAGGTCTCCTCTCCCGTGGGCGAGGACGTCCTGCGCGTGGCTGTCTGCGCCGTCCCCCTCATGTCCAACTTCACCGATGTCGACGCCCTCGCCGCCGAGCCCGGTGTCGTCGTGCGGTTCGTGGACCGGCCGGAGGAGCTGGCCGACGCCGATCTCGTCGTCATTCCCGGCACCCGGGGGACCGTCAAGGCGCTGGAGTGGCTGCGGGAGCGAGGCCTCGCGGAGGCTCTCGTACAGAGGGCCAACCGACAAAAGCCCATTCTCGGCATCTGTGGTGGCTTCCAGGTTCTCGGCGAGCGGATCGAGGACGAGGTCGAGAGCCGCAGGGGTCTGGTCGAGGGGCTCGGGCTGCTGCCCCTACGGGTGCGGTTCGCCCGCGAGAAGACCCTCACCCGGCCGGTGGGGGAAGCCCTCGGCGAGCAGGTCGAGGGATACGAGATCCATCACGGCGTCGCCGAAGTCACCGGCGGCGAAGCGTTCATCTCTGATGACAAAGGACACAGCCTGGACGGCTGCCGGGTCGGGCAGACCTGGGGCACGCACTGGCACGGCTCGCTGGAGTCGGACGGTTTCCGACGCGCCTTCCTGCGCGAGGTGGCGGCCGCCGCGGGCCGTCGCTTCGTACCGGCCGCCGACACCTCGTTCGCCGCGCTGCGCGAGGAACAGCTCGACCGGCTCGGCGATCTGATCGAACAGCACGCGGACACCGACGCGCTCTGGCGGCTCATCGAGTCGGGCGCGCCGCAAGGACTGCCTTTCATTCCACCGGGAGCGCCCGCATGAGCACAGTGTTGTTGTTGTCGACCGCCGACACGGATCTGCTGGCGGCCAGGGCTGCGTCCGGTGCCTCCTACCGGATCGGCAACCCGACCCGCGTGGACGTCGCCGAGGAGCTGCCCGCGCTCATCGACGGCTCCGACATCGCCGTCGTACGACTGCTCGGCGGCAAGCGCGCCTGGGAGGACGGGCTCGCCAGGCTGAAGGCGTCCGGCATCCCCACCGTGCTGCTCGGCGGGGAGACCGTCCCGGACGCCGAGTTGATGGCCGAGTCGTCCGTGCCCGCCGGTGTGGTCGCCGAGGCGCTGAGGTACCTGGTCGAGGGTGGGCCCGGCAACCTCACCGAACTCGCCCGGTTCCTCTCCGACACCGTGCTGCTGACCGGCGAGGGCTTCGTCGAGCCGCAGAAGATGCCGGAGTACGGCGTCCATGGCAAGCGTCCGTTCGTCGAGGGCCACCCGACCGTCGGCGTGCTCTTCTACCGGGCCCATGAACTCAGCGGCAACACCGCCTTCGTGGACACCCTGTGCGACGCCGTCGAGGCGCGCGGGGCCAACGCCCTTCCTGTGTACTGCGGTTCGCTGCGGGGCGCGGACGCGGGGCTGTACGAGATCCTCGGCCGGGCCGACGCCCTGGTCGCCACGGTCCTAGCGGCGGGCGGCACGCATGCCTCGCAGGCGTCGGCGGGCGGTGACGAGGAGGCGTGGGACATCGGGGCCCTCGCCGATCTCGACATCCCTGTTCTGCAAGGGCTTTGCCTTACGTCGACCAGGAGCGCCTGGGACGAGTCGGACGCCGCCCTCTCCCCCATGGACGCGGCGATGCAGGTCGCGATCCCGGAGTTCGACGGGCGGCTGATCACCGTGCCGTTCTCCTTCAAGGAGCAGGGACCGGACGACGTGCCCGTGTACGTCGCCGACCCGGAGCGGGCCGCGCGGGTCGCCGGAATCGCCGTACGGCACGCTCGGTTGAAGCACAAGCCGAACGCCGAGAAGCGACTCGCCCTCGTCTTCACCGCGTACCCGACCAAGCACTCCCGTGTCGGCAACGCGGTCGGCCTCGACACGCCGGCATCCGCCGTGCGGGTGCTGGACGCCCTCAAAGACTCCGGCTACAGCCTCACCGAGTACCCCTCCGGGGGTGACGAGTTGATCCACCGGCTCATCGAGGCCGGTGGCCACGACGTCGAGTGGCTCACCGAGGAGCAGCTCGCCACCGCGCCCGCGCGGGTACCGCTCGCCGACTACCGGACGTGGTTCGACAAGCTCGACCCGGAGCTCAGGGACGCCATGCTGGAGGCGTGGGGTGAGCCGCCGGGCTCGCTGTACGTCGACGGGGACGACATCGTCCTCGCCTCCCTCCGGTTCGGGAACGTCGTCGTGATGATCCAGCCGCCGCGCGGCTTCGGCGAGAACCCGATCGCGATCTACCACGACCCGGACATGCCGCCGTCCCACCACTACATGGCGGCGTACAGGTGGCTGGACGCTGCACCATCGGAGGGGGGCTTCGGCGCCGACGCCATCGTCCACATGGGCAAGCACGGCACGATGGAGTGGCTGCCGGGCAAGGGGCTGGGGCTGAGCAGGGGCTGCGCGCCGGACGCCGTGCTCGGTGAACTCCCGCTGATCTACCCCTTCATCGTCAACGACCCCGGCGAGGGCACCCAGGCCAAGCGGCGCGGGCACGCCACGGTCGTCGATCACCTCGTACCGCCGATGGCACGCGCCGACACCTACGGTGACCTGGCCAAGCTGGAGCAGCTGCTCGACGAGTACGCGCTCGTCTCCGACCTGGACCCGACGAAGGCGCCGGCGGTGCGGGCGCAGATCTGGACGCTGGTGAAGGCGGCCGAGCTGCACCACGATCTGCATGTCGACGAGCAGCCGGACGATGAGGCGTTCGACGAGTTCGTCATGCACATCGACGGCTATCTGTGCGAGATCAAGGACGTGCAGATCCGCGACGGTCTGCACATTCTCGGTGGCGGTCCGGTCGGTGAGCCGCGCGTGAACCTGGTGCTCGCCGTGTTGCGCGCCTCGCAGGTGTGGGGCGGGCAGGCGAACGCGCTGCCGGGGCTGAGGGCTTCGCTGGCCGCTCATTTCGGGCTCGGCGAGAAGGAGTTGCTGGCCGAGCCCGGCGCGCCCGTGAAGGTGCCGGTCGAGCTGTCCGACCTCGTCGAGGGTCCGTCGCGTACGGCCGCCGACGCGATCGATCTGCTGGAGCAGTTGTGCCGCCGGGTCGCGGAGGGCATGGAGGAGCGGGAGTGGCAGGCCGCCACGGTCCCGGCTCTCGTGCGTGACGTCCTCGGCACCGAACTGCCCGACGCCGTCGCCGTGTTGGAGTTCGCCTGTAACGAGGTCGTGCCGCGGCTCGCGCGGACGACGGACGAGATCGGGCACATTCTGCGGGCCCTGGACGGCGGTTACGTCCCTGCGGGCCCGTCCGGGTCGCCGACCCGGGGTCTGGTGAACGTCCTGCCGACCGGTCGGAACTTCTACTCGGTCGACCCCAAGGCCATTCCCTCCCGGCTGAGTTGGGAGGTCGGCCAGTCCCTCGCGGACTCGCTGGTCGCCCGGTATCTCCAGGACACCGGCGAGTACCCGAAGTCCGTCGGGCTCACGGTGTGGGGCACATCCGCGATGCGCACCCAGGGTGACGACATCGCGGAGATCCTGGCGCTGCTGGGCTGCCGTCCGGTGTGGGACGACGCCTCGCGCCGGGTGACCGGGTTCGAGGTGGTGGCTCTGGAGGAGCTGGGGCGGCCGCGCATCGACGTCACCGTGCGGATCTCCGGGTTCTTCCGGGACGCGTTCCCGCATGTGGTCGGGCTGATCGACGACGCGGTGCGGGCGGTGGCCGAGCTGGAGGAGCCGGCCGAGCGGAACTTCGTGAAGGCGCACGCCGACGAGGACACGGCCGAGCACGGTGACCGGCGCCGGGCGACCGCGCGGGTCTTCGGCTCCAAGCCGGGCGCGTACGGCGCCGGTCTGCTGCCGCTGATCGACGCCCGCAACTGGCGCTCCGACGCCGACCTCGCCGAGGTGTACGCGGTGTGGGGCGGCTACGCCTACGGGCGCGGGCTCGACGGGCGGGCGGCGCGCGGAGACATGGAGACGGCGTTCAAGCGGATCGCGGTCGCCGCGAAGAACGTCGACACCCGTGAGCACGACCTCGTCGACGCCGACGACTACTTCCAGTACCACGGCGGCATGGTCGCCATGGTGCGCCATCTGACGGGCGCCTCCCCCGAGGCGTACGTCGGCGACTCCGCCACCCCCGACCAGATCAAGACCCGCACGCTCGGCGAGGAGACACACCGCGTCTTCCGGGCCCGCGTGGTCAACCCGCGCTGGATGGCGGCGATGCGCCGGCACGGCTACAAGGGCGCCTTCGAGATGGCGGCGACCGTGGACTACCTCTTCGGCTACGACGCCACCGCCGGGGTGGTGGACGACTGGATGTACGAGAAGCTCAGCGCCGAGTACGTCTTCGACCCGGAGAACCGGGACTTCATGAAGGAGTCCAACCCCTGGGCGCTGCGCGGGATCACCGAGCGGCTGCTGGAGGCCGCGGAGCGCGGACTGTGGGCCGAGCCGGACGCTCGGACGCTGGAGTCGCTGCGGGCCACGTATCTGGAGCTGGAAGGCGACTTGGAGGGCGACCAGTGACAACTCCTTTCCCTTTCACGGCCGTTGTCGGCCAGGACGACCTGCGGCTCGCGCTGCTGCTGAACGCCGTGTCGCCGGCCGTCGGCGGTGTGCTGGTGCGCGGCGAGAAGGGCACCGCCAAGTCGACGGCGGTACGCGCCCTTTCGGCGCTGCTGCCGGAGGTGGCCGTCGTCCCCGGATGCCGCTTCTCCTGTGAGCCGTCCCGGCCGGACCCCGCCTGCCCGGACGGACCGCACGAGGCCGGAGGCGGCACCGCCCGCCCCGCCCGCATGGTCGAACTCCCCGTCGGCGCCTCCGAGGACCGGCTGGTGGGCGCCCTCGACATCGAGCGGGCGCTCGCGGAGGGCGTGAAGGCCTTCGAGCCGGGGCTGCTGGCCGACGCGCACCGCGGGATCCTCTACGTCGACGAGGTCAACCTCCTCCACGACCACCTGGTCGACCTGCTGCTGGACGCGGCGGCGATGGGTGCGTCGTACGTCGAACGCGAAGGCGTCTCCGTGCGCCATGCCGCCCGCTTCCTGCTCGTCGGGACCATGAACCCCGAGGAGGGCGAGCTGCGGCCGCAGTTGCTCGACCGGTTCGGTCTCACCGTCGAGGTCGCGGCCTCGCGGGAGCCCGATCAGCGGGTGGAGGTCGTACGGCGGCGGCTCGCCTACGACGACGATCCGGGCGGCTTCGCGGCCCGTTGGGCGGACGAGGAGGCCTCCGTACGTCAACGGATCGTCGCCGCCCGGGAGTTGTTGCCGTCGGTGCGGCTCGGGGACAAGGCGCTGCGGCAGATCGCGGCGACCTGTGCGGCCTTCGAGGTGGACGGCATGCGCGCCGACATCGTGATGGCGCGTACCGCCACCGCGTTGGCCGCGTGGGCCGGGCGGACGGATGCGCTGGCCGAGGACGTACGGCAGGCGGCGCTGCTCGCGCTGCCGCACCGTCGGCGGCGTAATCCCTTTGACGCTCCGGGACTTGACGAGGACAAGCTCGATCAGACGCTGGAGGAGTTCTCCGGGGAGGACGACGATCCCGACCCGGGTCCTGACGGGCCCGGCGGGGGCGGTGGTTCGCCCGCGCCGGACGAGGGTCCGCAGGACGGAGACGCGGGTGCGTCCCCCGAGGCCGGTGAGGGTGGCGTGCCGCAGCCCTCGGGCGCGGCCGAGCAGTCCGCCGTGCGCGCTTCCGAGCCGTTCCGCACCAAGGTGCTGAGCGTGCCCGGGATCGGTGAAGGTGCCGCCGGGCGGCGTTCGCGGGCTCGGACCGAGCACGGGCGGACGACCGGTGCGCGGCGGCCCCGGGGGGCGCTGACCAAGTTGCACCTCGCGGCGACCGTGCAGGCGGCCGCGCCGCATCAGCGGGCGCGCGGGCGCTCCGGACGGGGGCTTGTCGTACGGCGGGACGATCTGCGGCAGGCGAGCCGGGAGGGGCGTGAGGGGAACCTCGTGCTGTTCGTGGTCGACGCGTCCGGGTCGATGGCGGCCCGGCAGCGGATGAGTGCCGTGAAGGGGGCCGTGCTGTCGCTGCTGCTGGACGCGTATCAGCGACGGGACAAGGTGGGATTGGTGACCTTTCGGGGTACCGCGGCCGATGTCGCGCTGCCGCCGACGTCGTCCGTGGACGCGGCCGCCGCCCGGCTGGAGTCGTTGCCCACGGGTGGGCGTACACCGCTGGCGGCGGGCCTGTTGAAGGCGCATGACGTGTTGCGGGTCGAGCGGCTTCGGGATCCCGCGCGGCGGGCGCTGCTTGTCGTGGTGACCGACGGTCGGGCCACGGGTGGGCCCGAGCCGGTCGCGCTGGCTGGGCGGGCCGCTCGGTTGTTCGCGGCCGAGGGGGTCGCCTCCGTGGTCGTGGACTGTGAGTCCGGGCCTGTGCGGCTGGGGCTCGCGGGGCAGTTGGCCGGTGAGTTGGGGGGTACGGCCGTGACGCTGGACGAGTTGCGGGCCGACTCGATCGCCGGGCTGGTGAAGGACGTACAGAGGAGGGCCGCGTAATGCCTCAGGGGCAGCCGAGTGTGATTCCGGATGATGGACTGACTACGCGTCAGCGACGTAATCGGCCGTTGGTCGTGGTGCATACGGGCATCGGCAAGGGGAAGTCCACCGCCGCTTTCGGGCTTGCCCTTCGGGCCTGGAACCAGGGGTGGCCCATCGGGGTGTTCCAGTTCGTCAAGTCGGCCAAATGGAAGGTCGGCGAGGAGAACGCGCTGCGGGTGCTCGGGGCGTCCGGGGAGGGCGGGTCCGTCGACTGGCACAAGATGGGTGAGGGCTGGTCGTGGGTGCAGCGTGATCAGCAGATGGACAACGAGGAGAAGGCCCGGGAGGGCTGGGAGCAGGTCAAGCGGGATCTCGCCGCCGAGACGTACAAGCTGTATGTGCTCGATGAGTTCGCCTATCCGATGCACTGGGGGTGGGTCGACACCGATGAGGTGATCTCCGTGCTGCGGGATCGTCCGGGGACGCAGCATGTGGTCATCACCGGGCGGAACGCGCCCGAGAAGCTCGTCGACTTCGCGGATCTCGTGACCGACATGTCCAAGGTGAAGCATCCGATGGACGTCGGGCAGAAGGGGCAGAGGGGTATCGAGTGGTGATGTCCTCGGTCCCTCGGCTGGTCGTCGCCGCGCCCTCTTCCGGGAGCGGGAAGACCACCGTTGCCACGGGGTTGATGGCCGCGTTCGCCGCGCGGGGGCTTGCCGTGTCTCCGCACAAGGTGGGGCCCGACTACATCGATCCCGGGTATCACGCGCTCGCGACCGGGCGGGTGGGGCGGAATCTCGATGCGTATCTGTGCGGGCCGGAGTTGGTCGGGCCCTTGTTTCTGCACGGTGCGCTCGGGTGTGACCTTGCCGTGGTCGAGGGTGTGATGGGGCTGTACGACGGGGCCGCGGGGGAGGGTGAACTGGCGTCCACCGCTCATGTGGCGAAGTTGTTGCGGGCGCCGGTTGTGCTGGTCGTGGACGCGTCTTCGCAGTCGCGGTCCGTCGCGGCGCTGGTGCATGGGTTTGTGTCGTGGGATCCGGAGGTTCGGGTCGGGGGGGTGATCCTCAACAAGGTCGCCTCTTCTCGGCATGAGGAGTTGTTGCGGGAGGCTTTGGAGTCGGTCGGGGTGCCTGTGTTGGGGGTGCTTCGGCGGGTTGCGCAGGTGGATACGCCTTCTCGGCATCTGGGGTTGGTGCCGGTGGCTGAGCGGCGGGCTGCGGCGATGGAGGCCGTGGCCGCGATGGGGGCGCAGGTCGCCGACGGTTGTGATCTGGATGGGCTGCTGAGGCTGGCTCGTAGCGCGGGTCCGTTGCCATGTGCGGCCTGGTCTCCGGGTTCTCAAACGCCGGACGGGACGGTAGTTGCTGTTGCCGGTGGAGAAGCGTTCACCTTCTCCTACGCCGAGCATGCCGAGTTGCTCAGCGCCGCCGGTGCTGAAGTCGTGTCTTTCGACCCGCTACGGGATGAACAACTGCCCGACGGTACCCGGGGTTTGGTCATCGGGGGTGGGTTCCCGGAGGTGTACGCCTCCGAGCTGTCCGCCAATGAACCCCTGCGCAAGGCCATCACTGAACTCGCCCTGACCGGCGCTCCCGTCGCCGCCGAATGTGCCGGGCTGCTTTACCTGTGCCGTGAGCTCGACGGGCTGCCCATGTGTGGGGTCCTCGGTGCCGACGCCCGTATGTCCGAGCGGCTCACCCTCGGGTATCGGGATGCCGTGGCCGTCGGGGACAGTTCGCTGGCCGTCGCGGGGACTCGGATGCGAGGGCACGAGTTTCATCGGACCGTCGTCGAGCCGGGCGCGGGGGCGGCTCCCGCTTGGGGTGTGCGCGCCCCTCAGCGGCGGGTCGAAGGATTTGTACAACAAGGTGTGCACGCGAGTTATCTGCACACGCACTGGGCGTCCCAGCCCGGTGTCGCCCGTCGGTTCGTGGAGAGGTGCCGGACGTCATGAGCAGCAGCAGGTTGATCGGTGTCGGGGTGGGTCCCGGCGATCCCGAGCTGGTGACCGTCAAGGGCGTCAATGCCTTGCGCGCGGCCGATGTCGTCGTCGTTCCCGTGATGGACACCGGGGAGCGCGGGCGCGCCGAGGCCACCGTTCTGCACTACGTCGACCAGAGCAAAATCGTCCGCGTCGTCTTCGCTCTCAATGAGCGCAGCGACCGCGCCCGGCGCGAGGCCGCCTGGGACGCCGCCGGGGAGCGCGTTGCGCAACTCCTTCGTGAGCACTCCGTCGTCGCCTTCGCCACCATCGGCGATCCCAACGTCTACTCCACCTTCACCTATCTCGCCCTGACCATCGGCGAGCTGCTGCCGGGCACCGTCGTCGAGACCGTCCCCGGCATCACCGCCATGCAGGACCTCGCCGCCCGTTCCGGAGCCGTGCTCACCGAAGGCACCGAGCCGCTCACCCTCGTCCCCGTCACCGCCGGCGCCGCCGTGCTCAAGGACGCCCTCGCCGGGCCCGGAACCGTCGTCGCCTACAAGTTCGGGCGGCAGGCCGGTGAGGTCGCCGAGGCGCTGCGGGAGACCGGGCGGATCGGGGACGCGGTGTGGGGTGCCGCACTCGGGCTGGCCGAGGAGTCCATCCGGCCCGCCGCCGAACTCGACGGGGCGCCGCTGCCGTACCTCTCCACGCTCATCGCGCCCGCCCGGCGCGACGGCGGGCGGGGTGGGAAGTTGTGAGCCCTTCCGGGCCGGCCTCAGCCCGCCGCTCCCACCACGAGCCAGATGAACAGCACCCCCGCGATCGTGCACAGCAGTGTCGAGCGGGCCGGGTGTTCGTGGTGGGCCTCGGGGAGGATCTCCGCCGCCGCGAGGTAGAGCAGGGCACCGCCGAACAGGCCCAGATAGCCGCCGAGCAGGCCCTCGGGGATGGTCACGAACGTCGTACAGGCGGCGCCCACCACGGGCGCGACCGCGTCCGCGAACAGCATGGCGAGGGCTCTGCGGCGGGCGTTGCCGTACAGGCTCGTGATCGTGTACGTGTTGAAGCCGTCCGCGAAGTCATGGGCGATCACCGCGAGAGCGACCGCCGTGCCCATGCCGCCGCCCACTTGGAAGGCCGCGCCGATCGCCACGCCGTCCATCGCGCTGTGACCGACCATCGCCGCGGCCGCCGTGAGGCCCACCTCAGGGGCACGGCCGTCCTTCTCGTCCGCGCCGTGCGCGGCCTGGCGGGCGGCCAGCAGCCGTTCCACCAGGTGGGCCAGGAGGAAGCCGGCCACGAACAGAAGCAGCGCGGCCGGTACGCCGTAGATCTCCTCGCCCGCCGCCTCCAGCGCCTCAGGCAGCAGGTCGAGGCCGACCACGCCCAGCATCAGGCCGCCGGCCAGGCCCAGCACGAGGTGGCGGCGGTCCGTCACGCGTTGCGCCGTCCAGCCGCCGGCCAGCGTCATCAGGAACGCGCCGAGCGCTACGAAGACCGCCATAGGGCCTTGCTATCCGATCGGCGTCCGTCCGTGCGTGTCCGACGCCCGCGTGCCCACTGACTTTCAACCCCGACAGCACCACCGCTCTGTAGGAGAGGACCGATCCCCATGGCCGATGCCCCCACCGGCAAGGTGACCTTCGTCGGTGCCGGCCCCGGCGCCGCCGATCTGCTGACGTTCCGTGCCGCGCGTGCCATCGCCGAGGCCGACGTGGTGATCTGGGCGGCCAGCCTGGTCCAGGCGGAGGTCCTCCAGCACGCGCGCGAGGACGCGGAGATCCTCGACTCGGCGACCATGTCCCTTGAGGACGTCGTCGCCGTGTACGAGCGGGCCCTTGCAGAGGGTCTGCGGGTCGCCCGTATTCACTCCGGGGATCCCGCTCTGTGGGGCGGTACCCAGGAGCAGCTCGACCGGTGTGCCCGGATCGGGATCGCCACCGAGGTGATCCCCGGCGTCTCCGCCTTCTCCGCCGTCGCCGCGCTCGCCCAGCGCGAGCTGACCATTCCCGAGGTCGCCCAGTCCGTCGTACTGACCCGGCTGGGTGGCGGCAAGACGCCCATGCCGCCCGGTGAGGAGGTACGGGAGTTCGCCAAGCACGGGACCACCATGGCGATCTTCCTGTCGGCGGCCCGTAGCGGGCAGTTGGTGCGGGAGCTGCTGGAGGGCGGCTATCCGACCGACACCCCGGTCGTGGTCGCCTACCAGGCCACCTGGCCGGAGGAGCTGATCGTGCGGTGCACGGTCGGCACCCTGGAGGAGACCGTCAAGGAGCACAAGCTCTGGAAGCACACCCTCTTCCTGGTCGGCCCGGCGCTCTCCGCGCACGGCACCCGCTCGCACCTGTACCACCCCGGTCACTTCCACGGCTTCCGCAAGGCCGACCCGGAGGCCCGCAGGGCGCTGCGTGAGCGGGGGGCGAGCACGTGATCACGGTCGTCGGTACGGGGACGGGGGCGCCGGTTCCAGCCGAGGTGCTGGCCGGGGCCCGGCTCGTCGTCGGCGGGCGGCGGCATCTGGACGCCGCGCCGGTCCCGGCCGGTGCCGAGCGGGTCGTCCTCGGTCCGCTGGCGCCGGCGCTGGACGTCATCGAGCGGCATATGGAGAAGTCGGACCGGGTGGTGGTGCTGGCCTCCGGGGACCCGGGATTCTTCGGGATCGTGCGGGTGCTGGCCGAGCGGTTCGGGTCGCGGGAATTGGACGTGCGGCCCGGTGTCTCCTCCGTGGCCGCCGCCTTTGCGCGGGTCGGGGTGCCGTGGGACGACGCGGTCGTGGTCAGCGCGCACGGGCGGGAGTTGCGTACGGCCGTCAATGTCTGCCGGGCGCGGCCGAAGGTCGCCGTGCTGACCGGGCCCGGGTCCGGTCCTGCCGAGCTGGGCGCTGCCCTCAGGTGCGAGGCGCGGGTCCTGTTCGTCGCCTCCACGCTGGGCACCGCCGAGGAGCGCGTCGAGCGGGTCACGCCCGCCGAGGCCGCGGCCCGCGACTGGGGTACGGCGGTGAGTGTCGTCCTGTGCCTGGACGAGACGCGGTCGCTGGGACCGGCGCGTACGGTCGCCGGGCCGCCCGTCGGCCCCGCCGGATGGGCGCTGGACGAGACGGAGTTCGCCCACCGCGACTCGATGATCACCAAGTTCGAGGTGCGGGCGCTGGCCCTGGCCAGGCTCGGGCCCCGGCTCGGCGATCTGGTCTGGGACGTCGGCGCGGGCTCGGGTTCGGTGGCCGTGGAGTGCGCACGTCTCGGCGCCGCCGTCACCGCGGTCGAGAAGACCCGGGACGGCATCGAGCGGATCCGCGCCAACGCGGCCGCGCACGGGGTCGACGTACGGGCCGTGCACGGGGCCGCGCCCACGGTGCTGTCCGATCTGGACGATCCCGACGCCGTGTTCATCGGGGGCGGGGGGCGCGAGCTGCCCGCCATCGTGACCGCGTGTGCGCGGCGGGCGCGGCGGACCGTGGTCGTCGCCATGGCGGCACTGGACCGGGTGCCGGCCGCGCAGGCCGCGCTCACCGGCGCGGGGTTCGACTGCGACGGGGTGCTGTTGCAGTCCTCGCGGCTCGCGCCGCTGCCGGGGGATGTGTCCCGGCTGGCGGCGACCAATCCCGTATTTCTGCTCTGGGGTGTGCGAACGCCCCTTTCTCACGAAGGAGTTGCTCAGTGATCGGCCTGATTTCCGCCACCGCGGCGGGGGCGGCTGCGCGGGACCGGCTGGCCGCGGCGTGGCCGGACCGTACGCGTGTGTACGAGGGTCCCGTGACGGACGCCGTACGGGCCGCGTTCGCGGAGTGCGAGCAGCTCGTGTGTTTCCTGGCCACGGGGGCGGTGGTGCGGCTGGTCGCGCCGCTGCTCGATGACAAGCGGACCGACCCGGGCGTGGTCTGCGTCGACGAGGGCGGGCGGTTCGCCGTGTCGCTGGTCGGCGGGCACGGCGGCGGCGCCAATGAACTCGCGGACGAGGTCGCCGAGTTGCTGGGCGCGCGGCCGGTGGTGACGACGGCGACCGATGCCGTGGGGCTGCCGGGTCTGGACACCCTCGGCTTCCCGGTGGAGGGTGATGTGGCCGCCGTCTCGCGGGCCCTGCTGGACGGCGAACCGGTCGCGCTGAAGGCCGAGTTGGCGTGGCCCCTGCCGGCGCTGAAGGTGTCCGAGGAGGGTGCGTACACGGTCCGTGTGACCGACCGTGCCGTCGAACCCGCCGAGCGGGAGGTCGTGCTGCGGCCGCCGTCCCTCGTCGTGGGCGTCGGCGCCTCGAAGGGGGCGCCGGTCGAGGAGATCCTCGGGCTGATCAGCAGCTCGCTGGAAGGTCTCTCGGTCCGCTCGATCGCCCGACTCACCACCGTGGACGCCAAGTCCGAGGAGCCCGGCATCGTCGAGGCGGCCGAGCGGCTCGGCGTGCCGCTGGTGACGTACCCCGCCGAGCGACTGGCCTGCGTGGAGGTGCCGAACCCCTCCGACGCGCCCCTCGCCGCCGTGGGCACCCCCTCCGTCGCCGAGGCCTCCGCGCTCGCGGAGGGCGGTGAACTCCTCGTCCCCAAGCGGAAGTCGGCCATGGCGACCTGTGCGGTCGTACGGCGTCCCGCGCGCGGGCGGCTCGCGGTGGTCGGGCTCGGGCCCGGCGCCCGGGATCTGCTCACCCCGCGCGCGAAGGCCGAGCTGCGGCGCGCTTCCGTGCTCGTCGGGCTCGACCAGTACGTCGACCAGATCCGCGATCTGCTCCGTCCCGGCACCCGGGTGCTGGAGTCCGGGCTCGGGGCCGAGGAGGAGCGGGCGCGGACGGCCGTGGCTCAGGCCCGGAAGGGGCACGCCGTCGCGCTGATCGGCAGCGGGGACGCCGGGGTGTACGCCATGGCCTCCCCCGCGCTGGCGGAGGCGAGCGACGACATCGAGGTGGTCGGTGTGCCCGGAGTCACCGCCGCGCTGGCGGCCGGGGCGATCCTCGGCGCTCCGCTCGGCCACGACCATGTCTCGATCAGCCTGTCCGATCTGCACACCCCGTGGGAGATCATCGAGCGGCGGGTGCGGGCGGCGGCCGAGGCGGACATCGTGGTCACCTTCTACAACCCCCGCTCCCGGGGCCGCGACTGGCAGCTCCCGAAGGCACTGGCGATCCTCGCCGAGCACCGGGAGCCGACGACGCCCGTCGGTGTCGTACGCAACGCCTCGCGACCGGACGAATCCAGCCGCCTGACCACGCTGGGCGCCCTGGACCCGGCGACGGTCGACATGATGACGGTCGTGACCGTGGGCAACACGGCGACCCGGAACATCGCGGGGCGCATGGTGACGCCGCGCGGCTACCGCTGGCAGGAGGGCTCCGAGTGAACCGTGTGGTCCATCCGATCGAGGAGGAGTCCTACCGGCGGCTGCGCGCCCGGCTGGACACCTCGCACTTCCCGCCGCTGACCCGGGCGGTCGTGGAGCGGGTCATCCACTCCGCCGCCGACCTCGACTACGCGACGGATCTCGTCATGGACGAGAGCTGCCTCGAAAAGGCGCACGCCGCGCTGCACGCAGGGGCGCCCGTCGTGGTGGACGTCGAGATGGTGGCCGCCGGGATCACCCGGCGGGAGACCGTCTGCCGGCTCAGGGACGCCGTGGCCGGTGACGGTCTTACGCGTTCGGCGCACGCCATCCGGCTCGCGTACGAGCAGGTCGGCCCCGGTGCCCTGTGGGTGATCGGCAACGCGCCGACCGCCCTGGAGGAGCTGCTGACCCTGGACGCCTCCCCCGCGCTCGTCATCGGGCTGCCCGTCGGTTTCGTCGGCGCGGTCGAGTCCAAGGCCGCGTTGCGCGAGAGCGGGCTGCCCGCCGTGAGCAACGTGTCCGAGAAGGGCGGTTCCGCGGTCGCCTCCGCGGCGCTCAACGCCCTGCTGTACCACCCCACTTCACCCGAGGAGAAACCGTGACCACCCCCCCGCCCGCGCTGATCGTCGCCGGCCATGGCACCCGGGACGATGCCGGAGCCGAGGCGTTCCGCGACTTCGTACGGGAGCTGGGCCGCCGCCACCCCGACCTGCCCGTCGCGGGCGGTTTCATCGAGCTGTCCCCGCCGCCGCTGGGCGACGCCGTCACCGAGCTGGTGGAGCGGGGCGTCCACCGGTTCGCCGCGGTGCCGCTGATGCTGGTGTCCGCCGGGCATGCCAAGGGCGACATCCCGGCGGCGCTGGCCCGCGAGAAGGAGCGGCACCCCGGGATCACGTACACCTACGGCCGCCCGCTGGGCCCGCACCCCTCGCTGCTGAACGTGCTGGAGCGGCGGCTCGACGAGGCGTTCGGCGGCACGGCACGCACCCCCGAGGACCGGGCCGATGTGACGGTGCTGCTGGTGGGGCGCGGGTCGACGGACCCGGACGCCAACGCCGAGGTGCACAAGGCGGCCCGGCTGCTGTGGGAGGGGCGCGGGTACGCGGGCGTGGAGACGGCGTTCGTGTCGCTGGCGGCGCCGGACGTGCCGAGCGGCCTCGACCGGTGCGTGAAGCTGGGCGCGAAGCGGATCGTGGTGCTGCCGTACTTCCTGTTCACCGGGATCCTGCCGGACCGGGTGCAGCAGCAGACCGAGGGGTGGGCGGCCGCGCACCCGGAGGTCGAGGTGCGCTCCGCCGAGGTGATCGGCCCGGAGCCGGAGCTGCTGGATCTGGTCATGGAGCGGTACGAGGAGGCCGTCAAGGGCGATCTGCGGATGAACTGCGACTCCTGCGTGTACCGGATCGCGCTGCCCGGCTTCGAGGACAAGGTGGGCCTGCCGCAGCAGCCGCACTTCCACCCGGACGACGACGGCCACCATCACCACCACGGTCATCACCACGGGACCCACTCCCATGCGCACTGAGGGCCACGACCTTCGGCACCACGGGGACGCCGAGGTCCGTGACGACGGCTCGGCGCTGGTCGACCTGGCGGTGAACGTCCGCGCCGACACCCCGCCGGCCTGGCTGCGGGAGCGGATCGCCGACTCGCTCGCCTCTCTCGCGGCCTACCCGGACGGGCGGGCCGCGCGGGCGGCGGTGGCGGCACGGCACGGGCTCCCGGTGGAGCGGGTGCTGCTGACGGCGGGCGCCGCCGAGGCCTTCGTACTGCTGGCACGCGCCCTGAAGGTCCGTCAACCCGTGGTCGTGCACCCGCAGTTCACCGAGCCGGAGGCCGCGCTGATGGACGCGGGGCACACGGTGGACCGGGTGCTGCTGCGCGAGGAGGACGGCTTCCGGCTCGACCCGGCGGCCGTCCCCGAGGACGCGGATCTGGTCGTCGTCGGCAACCCGACGAACCCGACCTCGGTCCTGCACCCGGCCGCCTCCCTCGCCGAACTGGCCCGCCCCGGGCGGACGTTGGTGGTGGACGAGGCGTTCATGGACGCGGTCCCGGGCGAGCGGGAGGCCCTCGCCGGACGCACGGACGTGCCCGGTCTGGTCGTCCTGCGCAGCCTGACCAAGACCTGGGGCCTGGCCGGGCTGCGCATCGGCTATGTCCTCGCCGCTCCGGAGACCATCGCGGAACTGGAGCGGGCGCAGCCGTTGTGGCCGGTGTCCACTCCCGCGCTGACCGCGGCCCGGGCCTGCGTGGAGCCGCAGGCGCTGGCCGAGGCGGCGCACGCGGCCCATCGCATCGCCGCCGACCGGGCCCATCTCGTCGCGGGCCTCCGCGAGTTCGCCCCGGAGGGCCTGCGGGTGGTGGAACCGGCTGAGGGCCCCTTCGTCCTCGTACGGCTGCCGAGGGCGGCGGCCGTACGAGGGCATCTGCGGGACCTGGGGTTCGCGGTGCGCCGTGGGGACACCTTCCCCGGCCTGGACGAGGAGTGGCTGCGTCTGGCGGTGCGGGACCGGGCGACGGTCAACTCCTTCCTCCAGGCGCTGGACCGGGCGCTGGCCCTGGCGCACCGGTGATCTGAGCGTCAGCCCGACAGCTCCGCCGCGGTGGTGCGCACCGACTCCACCACGGCGGGCAGGACGTCGCGCGCGTCGAGGGTGTCGGCCAGGTCGGTGGTCAGCCGGACCGCCTCCTGGGTGACGCCCTCGCCGCCCGCGGCCAGGGCGACCGCCACCTGTTCGACCTGCTGGGTCAGACCGATGTGGCCGAGGGTGTCGGCCGCGGCGCCCAGGTTGCCGTACGCCTTCTCGATCAGCGGCAGGGCCCGCTCCGGATCGGGTACGACGGCCCTGAACTCGCGGTTGCCGGGCTGCTCGGGGTCCTCGACGAGGATGCGGCCCGGCACGGTCGCCGTACGGCTGAGGGCCGCGGCGGCGTGGACGGCCAGCGCGCTGTCCGGGAGCCGTTCCATGACCTCGCGCAGGATGTCGCCCGCGTGGTCGAGGGCCGGTGTCCGGCCGCGGCTGCCGCCGAAGGCGAGCACCCGGCCGACCTCGTCGGTGTACACGTCCGGGGCGAGCAGTTCCTCCTCGCGGCTCGCGGGCGGCCGGACGTCGATGCCGAGCGGCGCGGAGAGGATCTCGCCGGCCTCGCTCTTCAGCAACGCGTGGATCCGGTAGTGCCCGGGTTCGGCGAGGTCGAAGCCGTTGAGTCCGGCGCTGAGGAACAGCGGCGCGTAGAGGGATTCGCCGGGCTTGAGGACGTACGGGTCGTCCAGGTAGCAGTGGCGGGCGTACGGCACCCACTGGCGGGGCTCGCGGCCGTCGGCCGAGATGATCACGGTCAGGCGGTCGCCGAGCAGGGAGTTGCGGTCCACCACGACCGGCACGAAGGAGGTGTTCTTCAGCTTCACCTCGGCGACCACGGGCTCCAGTGCCTCGAAGCGGGCGGCGGGCCTGTTGACCCGTACGGTGAGCTCCAGGGCGTTCGGCGCGGCCTGCCGGATCCGCTCGAAGGCGTGCTCCTCGAACCAGGGGGCGGCGCCCTGCTTGACCACCCGTTCCGGGGCGTGGCGCAGGAAGAGGAGTTCGTTCTCGCTGAAGCCGTACCGGAAGTCGGCGAAGAACGCGCTCTCGCCGCCGGGGTAGCGGAACGGATAGTTCATGTAGCTGAGGGCGAGGGGCTCGTCCGCCAGCGGGATCCACCGGGTGAGCTCGTCCTTGTCCCAGGAGTGGGCGAGGTTGAAGGTGTGCCCGATCTCGTGCACGGCCGTCCAGAAGCGCAGTCGCTGCACGGCCTGGTCCGAGTGCGGGTCGCCCGGGCGCGGTTCGGAGATGAAGGAGTTGCTGAAGACGGCGCAGCCCTGGCGCTGGGCGGTGCCGATGTCGTCGAACATGATCCCGCCGAGCCCGCTGCCCCGGATGTGCTGCCCGGCGAAGAGCGTCCACACCTGCCACTGGGGTGTGTCGGCCCACTTGGACCAGTGCACCTGCATGGCGTCGTGCATCTCGATGTCGGTCCACAGACCGTCGCTGCCCGCCTTGATGACCGGGACCACGTCGTCGCCGCCCGTCTTGGTGACGGCGATGCCGAGGCGGGTGAAGGCGCCCTCGATGGTGAGGTGGGTGTTCGGCAGGTCTGCGGGCCGGTTCGGGTGCGCGTGCAGGTGGTAGTCGGTGACCGCGGTGGCGTCGCTCGCGCAGTCGTACTCGATGCCCAGCTCGCGGAAGGCGGCCCGCCGGAAGACGAAGGTGCGGGTCGCGTCCGGGCGGCCGCCGCCGGTGAAGGTCACCCGCGCCCTGCGCTGCCCGCCGAACGGGAAGCCGCCGGACAGCGTCACCAGCACATCCGTGTGCGGTACGAGGGACGTCCTGCCGTCGCGGTAGAAGATCGTTCCCGTGTACGCCCGTTGTACGTCGTCCCAGGCCACCCTCGCGATCCAGGTCACCCCGCCGCCGAAGAGCTGGGTCCTGGTGCCGCTGACGGTCATGGTGGGCATCATGCCGTCCACGTCGACGCGGAGTTCCTCCAGCACGAGCCGCGCGGTGGGGATGGTGGGCCGGGGCAGCTCCAGGGCGTAGACGCCGCTGCGCCGCGGGAACGGGATCGGGATCGCGGACGGATCCGTCGCGTCGTCCGCTGTGGGCTCCCTGGTGCTCTCGATGTCGTCGATGCTCATGTGGTCCTCCCCCGAAGACTGTCGGACTCCGGGCGCCCGGCCCGGAGTTCCGGTGGGGCCCACCGTCCTGCCGCGCGGGAACCCCGTCAATGCGCCTTTCTGCGCATTGACGAGGTCCTACGGCCGACCGCGTGGGGAGGACCGGATCCGCTCAGCCCTTGCCCCGGCGGGCCAGTGCCACCGCTCCCCCGCCCGCGGCGAGCAGGACGACCGCGCCGCCCGCGAGATACGGGGTCAGCGAGTTGCCGCCGGTCTCGGCCAGGCCCTCCTCGTCGACCGGGCCGCCCTGCGGCTCGACCGCGGGTTCCTCGCTCGGGGCTGTCTTGACGGCCGGTGCTTCACAGGTCGCCTTCGCCAGGGTCACGGTGCCGGTCACCTCGGCCACGTTCAGCTTCAACGGGTTGACGGACACCGTGAGTTCGAGGGCGGTGGCGGCCGCCGTACGAGAGGTGGTCTCCGTCTTGGACAGGTCCAGGCGGACCTCGCCCACGCCGGGCACCTGGACGTCGGTCGTGCCGCCGGTCGTCACGGTGACCTTCTTGCCCAGGACCGTCACCGCGCCGTGCAGGTTGGAGGTCGCGCTCGGGGTCTTCCCCGCCTCGCAGGTCGCCTTGGAGGTGACGCCCTCCAGCTCGATCAGGGACAGCAGGGGCAGCCCGGGGACATGGAGCTGGGCGTGTGCGAGGTTGGTGCGGCCCTCGGACTTGGTGTCGGTCACCATCGCCTTCGCCGAGGCCACGTCGGCGCGCAGGACGTTGAAGGGCTGTCCGCCGTCCACACCGTCCAACTGGGCGGTGAGCGCGGTCTTCTCGGCGCTCTGCGGTGCCTGGACCTCGTTGAGGGAGACCGCGAGCGGGACGTTCGCGCTCTTGTCGAGCAGGGACACGTCGAGCCCGGTGCGCAGGGCCACGGCGCTCGCGCGGCCCTGGTCGTCGGTCGCGTGCGCGGAGCCCGCGCCGGCCAGCGCCACGGGTCCGGCGGCGAGGGCCGTGGCCGCCGCGACGGTCGCGAAACGGCGTGCGGGCAGGCGGAAGTTGTTGCCGTTCAAGGTGGTGGGACCCCCAGAGAGACGTGCTTGGGACCCCGTAAGGATTACGCGCGGACAGGTGGCCGTCAGCAAGCTGACGAGTGTTCACTCCTACGTGACCATTCCGTGCATGTCTTCGATTCCCAGGGCACGCACATCCTCCACAGTCACCCGGTCAACTCACGACGCGGCCGTTCAGGACGATCCGCCGCGGCACTGCCAGCACCCGTACATCGGCCCTCGGGTCCGTCTCGTACACCACCAGGTCCGCCGGCGCGCCCTCATCCAACCCGGGGCGTCCGAGCCAGCGCCGTGCGCCCCAAGTCGTCGCCGAGAGCGCCTGGGTGGGCGGAATGCCGGCGGTGACCAGTTCCTCGACCTCGGCGGCGACCAGGCCGTGCGGCAGGCTGCCGCCGGCGTCGGTGCCGACGAAGACCGGGATACCGGCGTCGTAGGCGCCCCGGACGGTGTCGTAGCGGCGCTCGTGGAGCCGGCGCATATGGGCCGACCAGCGGGGGAACCTGGACTCGCCGCCCTCGGCGAGCTTGGGGAAGGTCGCGATGTTGACCAGGGTCGGCACGATGGCGACGCCGCGCTCGGCGAACAGCGGGATCAGGTCCTCGGTCAGTCCCGTGGCGTGCTCGATGCAGTCGATGCCCGCTTCGACCAGGTCCTTCAGGGAGTTCTCGGCGAAGCAGTGCGCGGTGACGCGGGCGCCGAGGCGGTGGGCCTCGGCGATGCCCGCCTCGGCCGCCTCGCGCGGCCAGCTGGGGGCGAGGTCGCCGAGGTCGCGGTCGATCCAGTCACCGACCAGCTTGACCCAGCCGTCGCCGCGGCGGGCCTCCTGGTTGACGTAGGCGACCAGGTCCTCGGGCTCGATCTCATGGGCGTAGCCGCGGATGTAGCGGCGGGTGCGGGCGATGTGACGACCCGCCCGGATGATCTTCGGGAGGTCCTCGCGGTCGTCGATCCAGCGGGTGTCGGAGGGGGATCCGGCGTCGCGGACCAGCAGGGCGCCGGCCTCGCGGTCGGTCAGCGCCTGCTTCTCCGCGATGTCCTGGTCCACGGGGCCGTGTGCGCCGAGCCCGACGTGGCAGTGCGCGTCGACGAGGCCGGGCAGGGCCCAGCCGTCGACGGTACGGATGTCCTGGGCGGCCGTGGGACGGTCGTAGGAGATACGGCCGTCGATGACCCACAGCTCGTCCCGGACGTCGTCGGGCCCGACCAGGACCCGGCCTCGCACGTGCAGCACCGCGTGATCGCTCATGTACCGCACACTAGTGCCCTCGCAGGCAACGTTCGCACGGGGCGAACGTTGCCTGTTGGGGCACTGGTCAGCCGCTACTCGGACTTCCCCACCTGGTCGGAGGTCTCCTCCTCCACCTCGGCCATCGCCGGGTCCAGCAGGCGGGAGAGGAAGTGGCGGGTGCGTTCGTGGCGGGGGCTGCCGATGACCTGCTCCGGGGCGCCGTCCTCGACGATCACCCCGCCGTCCATGAAGACGACCCGGTCGGCGACCTCGCGGGCGAAGGTCATCTCGTGGGTGACGACCATCATCGTCATGCCCTCGTTCGCCAGCATGCGCATGACCGCGAGGACATCGCCGACCAGCTCGGGGTCGAGCGCCGAGGTCGGCTCGTCGAAGAGCATCACCTCGGGGCCCATGGCCAGCGAACGGGCGATGGCCACCCGCTGCTGCTGACCGCCGGAGAGGGAGGACGGGTAGGCGTCCGCCTTCTCCGCGAGGCCCACCCGCTCCAGGTTCTCGGCGGCGACCTTGGCGGCCTGGGCCTTGCCGCGCCTGAGCACCCGGCGCTGCGGCAGCGTGAGGTTCTCGGTCACGGTCAGATGCGGGAAGAGGTTGAACTGCTGGAAGACCATGCCGATACGACGGCGTACGGCGTCGATGTCGACGTCCGGGTCGGTGAGCTCGGTGCCGCCGACGAAGACCTGGCCCTTGGTCGGCTCTTCCAGCAGGTTCACGCAGCGCAGCAGCGTCGACTTGCCAGAGCCGGAGGGGCCGATGACACAGACGACCTCGCCCTGCTGGATCTCCAGGTCGATGCCCTTGAGGACCTCGTTGTCGCCGAAGGACTTGTACAGGTCCTTGACGTGGATCTCGGGACGACTCACTTCACGGCCTCCTGGGCCTTGGCCTCCATACGGCGCACGACGAAGCCGAGCGGGATCGTGACCAGCAGGTAGCACAGGCCCGCGACGAGGATCGGAGTGGAGTTGGCGGTCGTGCTGGCCAGGTCACGGCCGTACTTGGACAGCTCGCGCTCCTCCAGGGTGACACCGAGGAACAGCACCAGCGAGGAGTCCTTGAAGAGCAGGACGAGTTCGTTGGTCAGCGGCGGCAGGATGATTCGGAACGCCTGCGGGATGATGATCGAGACCATCGCGCGGGCGGGCGAGAAGCCCAGCGAGCGAGCCGCCTCCATCTGTCCCTTGGGCACCGCCTGGATGCCCGCGCGGATGGTCTCGGCCATGTACGCGGCCGCCACCAGGCCGAGCGCGAGCGCGACCTTGCCGTAGGTGCCGCCGGGGATCTCCGTGCCGGGGAAGGCCAGCGGTACGGCCACGCCGATGAAGATGAAGATCAGCAGGGCCGGCAGGCCGCGGAAGATCTCGATGTACACCCCGGCGAACCAGCGGTACGGGCCCACGGACGACAGCCGCATCAGCGCGATCACCATGCCGAGGACCAGCCCGAAGGCGAAGCCGGACAAGGTGTACAGCACGGTGTTCTTCAGCGCCAGCGTGATGATGTCCGGGAACATCTGCTCGGCGATGTCCGCCTGGGCGAACTGGTTCTGGAGCCGGTCCCAGTCGGCCGCGACCGCGAAGGCGATCACGGCCGCGACGAAGACCGTGTACTGGATGCCGCGTGACAGCTTGCGCTTCTGACGCCGGGTCAGTCCCTTTTTCTTCGGCTGGAGTTGTACGTCTGTATCGGCCATGGGGTCAGGACGCCGACGGCGAGGCGGCGGACTCGTCGTACGGGCCGATCCACTTCTCGTAGATCTCCTTGTACGTGCCGTCGGCCTTGGCGTCGGCGAGCATCTTGTTGATGGCGGCGAGGAGCTTGGTGTTGCCCTTCTTCACCGTGAAGCCGTACTGCTCGCCGGTGTTGATGTTGTCGGCGATCTCGAAGGCGTCGGCGTTGGCCTTGTCCTTCAGCCAGCCCTGGACGACCGGGTAGTCGATGACGACGGCGTCGACCTGGCCGGTGCGCAGACCGTTGAGGACGGCGTCGGAGGACTCGAAGGAGACCGGGTCCAGGCCCTGGTCCTTGGCGTAGTCCTCGCCGGTGGTCTGCGCCTGGGCGCCGACCTTCTTGCCCTTGAGGTCGGCGAAGGACGTGATGCCGCTGTCCTTGTCGGCCAGCACGGCCTGGGTGGCCTCGAAGTACGGGTCCGAGAAGTCGACGTTCTTCTTGCGCTCCTCGGTGATGGTCATGCCGGCGGCGGCCAGGTCGCACTCGCCGGAGTTGAGGAACGCGCCGGTCTTGAAGTTCTCGAACGGCGTGTCGAGGATCTCCTGCTTCACGCCCAGGTCGTCCGCGACGAGGTCGATGAGCGAGACGTCGAAGCCCTGCACCTTGCCGTCGATCTCCGACTGGAAGGGCGGGTAGGGCAGGTGGGTGCAGGTGGTGAGCTGGCCCGCCTTGACGAGCTCGACGCCACCGGCGGCGGTCTTGGTACCGCTGCCGCCGTCGTCGTCCGAGGAGCAGCCGGCCACGAGCACCAGCCCGGCCGTCGCGGTGGTGGCGGCCAGAATGCGGGTCCGGCGCCCGAGGGTCGTCTTCACGGGGGGAGCCTCCTGTACGGGAACTGTGCCTTCCGATTATAAGGAGAAGTTTGAGTGCCTCAAACCAAACCCATGGCCGCCGGGGGCGTTCGGCCTAAGAAGTCGGGGAGCGAGGGGCGCGCTCGGGTGGCGGTCGCCGAAGGTCTGGCCGTACGGGCCGGTGCGCTCAGCGGGGCGAGGTCCAGGAAGGGGTGGGTCAACCCTCAGGCCCCGCGCCGCTCGTACCTGTCGCTGCTGGACTGGAAGGAACGCTGGATCGACGGCGGCCGCCGCGCGCTGCTGTACGGGTCCAGACCCCCGCCCAGCGCCACCGCCCCCGCCCGCGTCGCCGCCGCGGCAGACGCGTGCCGGGACATCACCGTGCTGACGGTGGATGTCGAGGGCGCGGTGCGGGCCGTGGAGGGCGGCCGGCGGTAGCGGTAGCTGTGCGCATCGACGGAGTTACCGGGACCTGAATTCGGCGTAATTCCGAATTCCTTTTCCGGGGCAGCTCCCCGGTCTCTTCTGCCCGCTTTCTTTCGAGCTAAACGCAAAGATTTCGCGAACACCAATCGGAGTAATTCGGACAGGTCTCGTGCAGATTACATGGCTGTGACGCGTTCCACATCCCGACCGATTTGCACTGTATATCACGGGCAAATCGGGTGTTTGACCCCTCGCGCGGATAACACATCGACCCCGTTCACGTAACCCCGTACACCCGTGCATTTTTGAATTTCCCTCGGTAAGTTCAATTCGCATGACTGCCGCACAAGCAGACCTGCAAATCGACCGGCCAACGGTGGCCGACGGCGCCGCGCTGTGGCGGATCGCCAGAGACTCCAAGGCCCTCGATCTGAACTCGTCCTACAGCTATCTGCTGTGGTGCCGCGACTTCGCCGGCACCACGGCGGTCGCGCGCGACGAGCACGGGCAGCCGGTCGGCTTCGTCACCGGCTACGTACGGCCGGACCGTCCGCACACCCTGCTCGTCTGGCAGGTGGCCGTGGACGACGCGTACCGCGGACGCGGGATCGCCGCCGCCCTGCTCGACGGGCTCGTCGCCCGGGTCGGCGGCGAGTACGGCGTCACCCGCGTCGAGACCACCATCACGCCCGGCAACACCGCCTCGGAGCGGCTGTTCGCCTCCTTCGCCGAACGGCACGGCGCCGCCCTGGAGCGCGAGGTGCTGTTCGACACCAGCCTGTTCCCCGACGGGCCGCACGAACCCGAAGTCCTCTACCGCATCGGTCCCCTCACCCACTGACCTCCCCCACGCATCGAGGAGCGATTCGTCGTGACCATCACCCAGCCCGACCTCAGCGTCTTCCAGACCCTGGAGTCCGAGGTGCGCAGCTACTGCCGAGGCTGGCCCACCGTCTTCGACCGTGCGCGTGGCAGCCGTATGTACGACGAGGACGGCCACGAGTACCTGGACTTCTTCGCCGGCGCCGGATCACTGAACTACGGGCACAACAACCCGGTCCTGAAACGGGCGTTGCTCGACTACCTGGAGCGGGACGGCGTCACGCACGGGCTCGACATGTCGACCAGTGCGAAGAGGGCCTTCCTGCAGACCTTCCAGGACCTTGTGCTGCGGCCGCGTGATCTGCCGTACAAGGTCATGTTCCCGGGGCCGACGGGCACCAACGCCGTGGAGTCCGCGCTGAAGCTGGCGCGGAAGGTGAAGGGGCGCGAGGCCATCGTCTCGTTCACCAATGCCTTCCACGGGATGTCGCTGGGCTCCCTCGCCGTCACCGGCAACGCCTTCAAGCGCGCCGGTGCCGGGATCCCGCTGGTGCACGGCACGCCCATGCCGTTCGACAACTACTTCGACGGCCGGGTCCCGGACTTCCTGTGGTTCGAGCGGCTGCTGGAGGACCAGGGCTCCGGGCTCAACAAGCCGGCCGCGGTGATCGTGGAGACCGTGCAGGGCGAGGGCGGCATCAACGTCGCGCGGCCCGAGTGGCTGCGGGCGCTGGCCGATCTGTGCGAGCGGCAGGACATGCTGCTGATCGTCGACGACATCCAGATGGGTTGCGGCCGTACCGGCGCCTTCTTCTCCTTCGAGGAGGCCGGCATCACCCCGGACATCGTCACCGTGTCCAAGTCCATCAGCGGCTACGGACTGCCCATGTCGCTCTGTCTGTTCAAGCCCGAGCTGGACATCTGGGAGCCGGGCGAGCACAACGGCACCTTCCGCGGCAACAACCCCGCCTTCGTCACCGCCACCGCCGCCCTGGAGACCTACTGGGCCGACGGTTCGGCGATGGAGAAGCAGACCCGGGCCCGCGGTGAGCAGGTCGAGCAGGCGCTCATCGCCATCTGCGAGGAGAACCTCGCCGACATCAAGGAGTACCGCGGCCGCGGTCTCGTCTGGGGCATGGAGTTCCACGAGAAGTCCCGCGCCGACCGGATCGCGCGGCGCGCCTTCGACCTCGGGCTGCTCATCGAGACGTCAGGACCCGAGAGCGAGGTCGTCAAGCTGCTGCCCGCCCTCACCGTCACCCCCCAAGAACTGGACGAGGGCCTCAGCGTCCTCGCCCGTGCCGTACGAGAAACCAACTGAGCAGGAGGCGTCCAGAACCGTGATCGTCCGTTCGTTCAAGGACATCGAAGGCACCGACCGGCATGTGAGGTCCGCATCCGGCACATGGGAGAGCAAACGCATCGTCCTCGCCAAGGAGCGGGTCGGGTTCTCGCTGCACGAGACGATCCTGTACGCGGGTACGGAGACGTCGATGTGGTACGCGAACCACATCGAGGCGGTCGTCTGCGTCGAGGGCGAGGCCGAACTGACCGATCACGAGTCCGGGCTGACCCACACGATCACGCCCGGGACCATGTACCTCCTGGACGGCCACGAGAGGCACACGCTGCGGGTGAAGCAGGACTTCCGCTGCATCTGTGTCTTCAACCCGCCGGTGACCGGCCGGGAGGACCACGACGAGAACGGCGTATATCCTCCCCCAGATCCAAAAGACTGGGGGGACCCCCAGCTCACCGAGCCCGAGGAGGTGTGACGCATCATGACGATGACTGATCTGTACCCGAGCCGAGGCGCCACCGAGGTGTCGACCCCGCGCAAGGACCCGGTCGTCTGGTCCCCGCCCGGCGCGCCGGGCCCGATATCGGTCCCGGACCTCCAGGCGTACGAGCGCGACGGCTTCCTCGCCGTCGAGCAGCTCATCACCGACGACGAGGTGGCCGTCTACCGGCAGGAGCTGGAACGGCTGGTCGCCGACCCGGAGATCCGTGCCGACGAACGCTCCATCATCGAACCGCAGTCCAAGGAGATCCGGTCGGTCTTCGAGGTGCACCGGATCAGCGAGGTGTTCGCCTCCCTGGTGCGCGACGAGCGCGTCGTCGGACGGGCCCGGCAGCTGCTCGGCTCGGACGTGTACGTCCACCAGTCCCGGATCAACGTCAAGCCCGGGTTCGGGGCCAGCGGCTTCTACTGGCACTCGGACTTCGAGACCTGGCACGCCGAGGACGGTCTGCCGAACATGCGCACGGTGTCCGTCTCGATCGCGCTGACCGAGAACTACGACACCAACGGCGGGCTCATGATCATGCCGGGGTCGCACAAGACGTTCCTCGGCTGCGCGGGGGCCACGCCGAAGGACAACTACAAGAAGTCCCTGCAGATGCAGGACGCGGGCACGCCCTCGGACGAGGCGCTGACCTCGCTCGCCGCCCGGCACGGCATCCGGCTGTTCACCGGCCGGGCCGGTTCGGCGACCTGGTTCGACTGCAACTGCATGCACGGCTCGGGCGACAACATCACGCCGTTCCCGCGCAGCAACGTCTTCATCGTGTTCAACAGCGTGGAGAACAAGGCCGTCGAGCCGTTCGCGGCTCCCGTACGGCGGCCGACGTTCATCGGAGCGAGGGATTTCACTCCAGTCCGGTGAGCCGAACCCGGCCGGGGGTCCGGGGGGTGTCCCCCGGAGAATGCAGTATCGGGGCGAGGGATTTCACCCCGGTGAAGTAGCCCTCACAGCCACGCCAGCGACGCGGCCGTCTCCAGTACGTTCCGTACGGCGGCCGCGTCGCCCGTGGCGCCCCTCGGCACCTCCTCGGGCGTGCACCGTCCGCCCACGAGGAGGCAGAAGTCGACGGGGTCCAGGGCCAGTTCGGCCTGCACGGGCTCGTCGGCGGAGCCCAGCACCCACTGCTCGCCGCCGCTGACGGAGAACAGCACCGGCGCCGCGTCGGGCCCGAGCGCAAGCCCGAGGACGCGGACGGCGAGCCGCACCAGCCGCTCCAGGTGCTCCTCGGGCGGCGGCGGAACCACGAGCCCGAGCGCCCGGCCAATGTCGTCGGTGTGGATCCACGTCTCGAAGGCGCGCACCACGAAGTGGTCGGCGATCGGCAGCCGGATCCCCATCAACATCTCGGCCCGCGCCGCGAGTTCCCCGTCGCGTGCCTCGGGCGTGGCGAGCAGCGCGTCGGCCTGCGCCGCCCAGTCGGCCACCGTCTCCTCGGGCGTACGGCCGTGCTCGTGGGCGATGACGTCGGCGGTACGCCGGTTCCAGGCATCCTCCCAGCGGGTGTCCTGCGGAAGCACGCTGGCCGGGACCCGCGCGGCGATGCCGAGCCGCCCGGCCAGCGCCTCGTCGGCGGCCAGCAGATGGGCGACGGTCGCGTGCACGTCCCAGTCGTGCACCACCGGCGTGGCCCAGCGGCCCTCCGCCTCGGGCAGGAGTGCGCGCAGGCCCCGGACGGCGGCGGCGTAGGGCGCGGCGTGCGCGGCGGTGCGGGGTGCGGCCGGGCGCCGGGAGAGCAGGGCCGGCGGGAGTCCGGCGGCGGGGCGGGCGGGCAGTCCGCCGATGGGCGGGCCGTCGAGCAGCCGTACCGTCTCGCGCAGCCGCTCGGCCTCCGCCGCGCAGCTCTCGCACCCGGCGAGGTGCGGCGGGACCCGCTCGGCGTCGGCCGGGTCCAGGGCGCCGAAGGCCCAGGCGGCCAGCAGATCGCGTACGTCGTCGTGCTCGGTCACCGAGCGCCTCCTTCCCGTGCGGCACAGGTCCCTACCGCCATCATGCGCCTCTTTCCAGCGCGGGGTCGGGTGGGTCGGCCAGCGTTTCGGCCAGGGTGCGCAGGGCGGTGCGCAGTCTGGTCTTGGCGGTGCCCTCGGGAATGCCGAGTTCCACGGCGGCCTGGCGGTAGGTGCGGCCCGCGAAATAGGCGAGGTGCACCACCTCCCGCTGGGGTTGGGGGAGTTCGGCGAGCGCGGTGTGCAGCAGCAGGGAGCGCTCCCGGTCGACCACGGTCTCGTCGGGGCCGGGTCCCGGCTCCGGGACGGTGTGCAGGGCGGAGTCGTCGGCGTGGGCGTGTTTGCGGTGCCGGGCCTCGCTGCGCACCCAGTCCACGGCCCGCCGGTGGGCCAGCATGGACAGCCAGGTGCGCAGCGAGCCGCGGCGCGTGTCGTAGGCGTACGGTCTGCTCCACAGCTGGGCGAAGACCTCCTGCGCCACGTCCTCGGCGGCGGCCGGGGCGTGGGTGACCCGCACGGCGATCCGCCGCACCAGAGGTCCGTACGCCGTGTACACCTCGGCCAGCGCGGACTCGTCGCCGTAGATCAGCCGCCGGTGCACCTCCGCGTCGGCGGCCGGCGGTACCGACGTATCGCCCGTGGACTCCACGTGCCCTTCCTAGCGTCCCGGCCGGGCCCGCGCCAGTGGTTCAGGCCGACAGGGCGTCCAGCAGCCGGTCGACATCGGCGAGGGTGTTGTAGAGGTGGAAGGCGGCGCGCAAGTTGCCCGCGCGGTTGGACACCTCGATGCCGGCCTCGCTCAACTCGGGCTGGCGGTGGCCGAGTCGGGGGACGGAGACGATCGCCGAGCCCGGGGACGGGATCGGGGTGTGGCCGAGGTCGGCGAGTCCGTCCCGGAAGCGGTCGGCGAGGGCGAGGTCATGGGCGTGGACGGCGTCGACGCCGAGTTCCTCGATGAGGGAGAGGGAGGCGTTCAGGCCGGAGTAGGTGAGCAGCGAGGGGCTCACGTCGAACCGGCGTGCGGAGTGGGCGAGTTCCTCGACCGGGCCGTAGCAGCTCTCCCAGGGCAGTTCGCCCGCGACCCAGCCGGCGAGCAGTGGGGTCAGACCGCCGAAGTCCTCGGGGGTGACGAAGAAGGCGTTGCCGTGCGGGCCCATGAGCCACTTGAAGCCGACGGCGGCGAGGAAGTCGTGGGAGCCGGCCTCCATGGGCAGCCAGCCCGCGGACTGGGAGGCGTCCACATACGTCCGGGCGCCGTGCGCGGAGGCCGCCTCGCGCACCGCGGGCAGATCGGCGAGGCGGCCGTCGGCGGACTGCACGGAGCTGACCGCGACGAGCGCGGTGCCCGGCCGGACCGACTCGGCGAGCCGCTCCAGCGGGACGGCCCGCACCTTGAGATCGCCGCGCATGTGGAAGGGGTTCACCAGGGAGGCGAAGTCGGCCTCGGCGGTGAGGACTTCGGCTCCGGCGGGCAGCGAGGCGGCGATCAGCCCGCCGTACTCGGCGACCGAGGCCCCCATCGCGACCCGCTCGACCGGCACCCCGGCCAGCCGGGCGAAGGCGGCCCGGACACGCTCGGCGTCCTCGTAGAGGGAGCCGATCGGCCGCCCTTCGGCCCGCATCCGCACGGCCTCCTGTACGGCGGCGACGGTGCGGGCCGGCAGGAGGCCGTTGCTCGCGGTGTTGAGGTAGGTGTGCTCCGGGGCGAACTCGGCACGGACGAGGCTCTCGAAGGTCTCCATGGGACCACTCTGCGTCCCTGGGAACTCCCCGTCCATTGCGATTTTTTACGTGGATTCGCTAAGCGGTCCTTATACGTCCGCCCCGACCTGCGGCTTTCAGCCCTGCTGCGGCACCGCGCACCCGTCGGGACCGCAGACCTCGCCGTTGTCGCTCTCGCCCTGGTCGATCAGCGTCAGCGGGGAGCGCTCGCCCCACGCCTGGGTGAGGGCCTGCGCGAAGACCTCGGCGGGCTGGGCGCCGGAGACGCCGTACTTGCGGTCGATGACGAAGAAGGGCACACCGGTCGCGCCGAGCTGGGCGGCCTCGCGCTCGTCGGCGCGGACGTCGTCGGCGTAGGCGGTGGGGTCGGCGAGCACCTTGCGGGCGCCGTCCGCGTCGAGCCCGGCGGCGACGGCCAGCTTCACAAGCCGCTCGTCGTCGCCGAAGACGGAGGCCTCCTCGGCGAAGTTCGCCTCGTACAGGGCCTGGATCAGCTCGCCCTGGCGGCCCTGCTCCTTGGCGAAGTGCAGCAGGCGGTGCATGTCGAAGGTGTTGCCGTGGTCACGGCCCCGGGTGCGGTAGGCGAGGCCCTCGGCGGCGGCCTGGGTGCCGAGGTTGTCCTCCGCGGCCTGGGCCTGCGCCTCGCTCATGCCGTACTTCTTCGCGAGCATCGGGACCACCGGGCCGGTGTCGTCCTTGGCGCGGTTCGGGTCCAGCTCGAAGGAGCGGTGCACGACCTCGACCTCGTCATGGTGCGGGAAGGCCGCGAGCGCCTTCTCGAAGCGGGCCTTGCCCACGTAGCACCAGGGGCAGGCGATGTCGCTCCAGATCTCGACGCGCATGTTTCTCGGCTCTCTCCGGCTCGGACGAATACGGAGACTCCCTCCGCAAAGATGGGTGAACGTTCAAGCGGCCGGGTTCATTCCCCCGAGCCCGCTGCCCCGGGTGTCGGCGCAGGCGGTGCACCGCTCGGGCGGCAGCGGGGTCTGGGTGAACCGGGTCTGCCCGCCGGGCCGTACCGGGGCGACCAGGGCGAGCCGGGCCACCTCGTGCATCGGCATCAGTGCGGGGCTGCTCACGGTGGCCTTCGCGCTCAGCTTCCGTCTCGCAGGTCGTCCGGCCAGCTCGGCCTGAACTCGATGTGCTCGTACGTCACGACACATCCCTCCCCCATCGGCGACTGGGTCATGAAGCCGACGAGGGCCGCGTCGGTCTCCTTCTCGTCGGCGAGCGTGAACAGCCGGACGAAGGTCCACCGCTCGCCGTCACGGGAGGCGTGGAAGGCGAAGGCACGTCCGGTGCGGCTGACCCTGAGCCACACCGAACTCCCCTCCACGGTGAAGGAGTTGGCGTCGTCGGAGTGTCCCCGGGTGACCACCGTGCAGACGGTGGGCACATCCGGGGAGTACTCCAGACAGAGCTTCGCCCAGGCCCGCTCCCCGACATGGACGTACAGCACACCGGCGTCGAAGGCCCCGGCGAACCCCACGGTCACCCGGGCGAGGAGCTGGAAGTCCCCCTCGGGCGCCCCGAGCAGCCGGGGCGCGTCCGAGGCGGGGTCCAGTGCCTCACCGGTGGGCGGCACGAACCGGTCCTGCCGGGCGCCGGCCCATCCGGTGAGCACACCGTCCTCGTAGGACCAGTGGCCGTCGGGGCCGTAGGTACGGAGAGGGAAGGGGAGTTCGGGGAGTTCGAGGTCCATCGACCTAGCGTTCCAGACGGCCGTCGAACCTACGCGGCAGACCCAGCGGATTGTCGTCCTTCAGCTCCGGCGGCAGCAGCGCCTCCGGCGCGCCCTGGTACACGACCGGCCGCAGCCACCGCTCGATGGCCGTACCGCCGACGGACGTCGACGTCGACGTGGTCGCCGGGTACGGACCGCCGTGGTGCTGGGCCGGGGCCACGGCGACACCCGTCGGCCAGCCGTTGACCAGCACACGACCGGCCAGCGGTGTCAGCTCCGCGAGCAGTTCGGGCCCACGGCCCTGCCCCGCCGCCTCCTCCGCCGACAGATGAACCGTCGCCGTGAGATTCCCGGGCAGCCGCGACAGCACCGACTTGGCCTCGACCTCGTCCTCGTACCGCACGACGACGGTGACGGGACCGAAGCACTCCTCCAGAAGAAGGTCGTACGCGCCCTCCTGCGCCAGCTTCTCGGCCGGCACCGTCAGGAAGCCCGGGCTCACCGTGTGCTCGCTGCCCGCCCCCGGCGTCACCGGCGACTGGACCTCGGGCAGTTCGGCACGCTCGGCGACCCCGGCGATGAAGTTGTCCCGCATCCGGTGATCGAGCAGCACCCCGGCGTCGACGTTGCTGACGGCGTCCGTGAGGGACTTGACCAGCTGATCTCCCGCGTCACCGGCCGGCGCCAGCACCAGCCCCGGCTTCACACAGAACTGCCCGACGCCCATGGTCATCGAGCCCGCGAGCCCGGTGCCGATGGCCTCCGCCCGCTCGGCCGCCGCGGCCTCGGTGATGAGCACCGGGTTCAGCGAGCCCAGCTCGCCGTGGAACGGGATCGGCACCGGCCGCGCCGCCGCCGCGTCGAAGAGGGCACGGCCGCCGCGTACCGAACCGGTGAATCCGGCCGCGGAGACCAGCGGGTGCCTGATCAGCTCGACGCCCGCCTCGAAGCCGTGGACCAGGCCGAGGACGCCCTCGGGGATGCCGTGCTCGGCGGCGGCCGTACGCAGCACCCTGGCGACCAGCTCGGACAGCGCCGGATGGTCGGGGTGGGCCTTGACGACCACCGGGCACCCGGCGGCCAGCGCGCTCGCGGTGTCACCACCCGCGACCGAGAAGGCGAAGGGGAAGTTGGAGGCGGAGTAGACGGCGACGACGCCGAGCGGCACCTTGTAGCGGCGCAGGTCCGGGATCGGGGGGGTCGCGGTGTCGTCGGGGTGGTTGATGACGACGTCCAGGAACGCGCCCTCGTCGACGATGTCCGCGAAGGCCCGCAGCTGGTAGCAGGTGCGCGCGAGTTCTCCGGTCAGCCGGACCGGGCCGAGCGCGGTCTCGGCGTCGGCGGCCTCGACGAGCTGCTCCTTGGCGGCCTCAAGCCGCTCCGCGGCGGTGCGCAGGAAGGCCGCGCGCACCGTCCGGTCGACGAGGGCGCCCCGCGCCTCCAGCGCGGCGCGGACGGCGGCGTCCACCTCCTGGGCTGTGGCCTCCACCGCAACCTGCTCACGCTGCTTCCCGGTTCGGGGGTCGACACTCCAGACTGGTGCTGCTGCCACCGCGGGTCCCTCCACACATGTATTGCCGCAGTACTGGGTCATTCACCAAGGCTGTTCGATATACTGAACGCTGTCTCTCATGGTGAATATGCTGTTGGAGACTATTTCGCGTCGAACGAAGGGGTCAAGGGCGATGTCGGCTGGCGAGACGGGGGGCGGCGCGCAGGTCAAGTCCGCCGTACGGACGGTTGAACTGCTCGAATACTTCGCCGGACGCCCCGGTATGCACTCCCTCGCGGCGGTCCAGGAGGCCGTCGGCTACCCCAAGTCCAGCCTGTACATGCTGCTGCGCACGCTGGTGGAACTGGGCTGGGTGGAGACCGACGCGACGGGCACGCGGTACGGCATCGGGGTGCGGGCGCTGCTGGTCGGCACCTCGTACATCGACGGCGACGAGGTGGTCGCGGCGGCGCGTCCGACGCTTGACCGGCTGTCGGACGACACCACGGAGACGATCCACCTGGCGCGCCTGGACGGCACGAACGTCGTCTACCTGGCCACCCGCCAGTCCCAGCACTATCTGCGCCCCTTCACCCGGGTCGGCCGCCGGCTCCCCGCCCACTCGACCTCCCTGGGCAAGGCGCTGCTCAGCACCTACACCGACGAGCAGGTCCGCAAGATGCTCCCCGAGACGCTCCCGGCGCTGACCGAGAACACCATCACGGACCGCGAGCAGCTCATCGAGGAACTCCACCAGGTCCGCGAGCAGGGCTTCGCCGTGGACCGCGAGGAGAACACCCTGGGCCTGCGCTGCTTCGGCGTCGCGATCCCCTACCGCACCCCGGCCCGTGACGCGATCAGCTGCTCGGTCCCGGTGGCCCGGCTGACCCCGGCGCATGAACAGCTGGTGAAGGACGCCCTGTTCGATGCCCGGGACCGGCTGACGCTGGCCACCCGCCGGCTCTGAGTCGATGCCCTTCTCCCCCGTCGGGCGGAGCAGGATCGTCACCGTGCAGGAGGTGGGCCGGGCCACCCTCGCGAGACCGTGAACGCATGACGCAGTCACTCCTCGCCCGGCCCGCCGGCACCCTCGCCCCCTCCCGCCCCCGTGCGCTTCTGCGGGCCGTCGCGATCGTCTCCTGTCTGCCGTATCTCGGGCTGAAGGTCGCCTGGCTCGCGGGGAGCGAGATCGGGATCCCCGAGGGCAGCTCGCTACTGGAGCACCGCACCGCCGTGGCCGTCGCCAACGGTGTCACGGTGCTGATGGACGCCTGTGTCATCGTGCTCGCGCTGGTGCTGACCCGGCCCTGGGGACTGCGGGTGCCGGCCTGGCTGTTGGCGGTGCCGGTCTGGGTGGCCACCGGGCTGCTCACGCCGATCATGACCGGGTTCCCGCTCCAGCTCCTGGTGAGGCTGTTCGGCGGCACGGTGAACTCCGCCGACAACACCGGAGACGAACCCTTCCTCCACGACTGGGTCTTCGGGGTCGTCTACGGCGGTTTCATCGTGCAGGGACTGGCGCTGGGCACGCTGTTCGCGCTGTACGCCCGCGATCGCTGGGGCCATCTGTGGCGGGGCCGGGTGTGGGAGCTGCCCCGCGCCTCCGTCGGCGCCGTCCAGCGCGCCGGAGCCCTGGCGGCCGCTGTGGTCGCCCTGTTCCCGCTCACCCTGCACCTGCTCTGGGCGTTCGGCGCCACCACCGGTCTCAACGAGGGCCGGATCGCCGACCGGACCACCGACTTCCATGTCCTCCAGGCCCTGGACGCCCTCTTCCTCCTCGCGGCCGTGACCGGCGCCCTGCTGCTCGCCTTCCGGCGCGCCCCGGTGCTGCCCGTCCCCGTCCCGCTCGCCCTGGCCTGGGTCGGCTCGGGCGCCGCGGCCTGCTGGGGAGCCTGGCTGTCGATGGCCTCCCTGATCGCCACCGACGACAGCGCCGACCACCCCACACCGCTGATGAACCTCACCTACGCTGGTCAGATGATCACCGGCATCCTGGTGGCCGCCGTAGCCGCCCGCTTCCTCGCGGAGCGGTCCGCCGTCCTCCCCCGGCGCCGCGCGTGAGGAATGTCGCCCGGCTGCTGTTCGGGCGGGGGGCGCGTCGCCGGTGGCTGCATCTGATCATCGGCGGCGCGCTCGCCATGCCGTATGTCTTCGTCGGCCAGCTCGTCGTCGGTCCCGCCACCCACGCCCGGTACGTCTTCTACGACCTGGCGCTGCAACTCCTCTCCTTCGCGGTCGGGTTGCCGCTCGCCGCGGTGACCTCCGTGCTGTTCCCACTGACCCGGCCGCTGGAGGCCGGGGCGGTGCGGTGGCTGTGCGGGGTCGACGGGGACCGGCTCGCCGACGGACCGGCCCGGACGCGGGACGCGAAGGGGCGCACGGCGGCCTGGTTCACGCTGCATCTCGGCTTCGGCGGGATCATCGCGGGGATGTCGCTGGCGGTGCCGCCGTTCTCCGTCGTGCTGATCGCGCTGCCCGTCATCACCGTGTTCAGCGACGATCTGCTCGGACTGCCCGAGGCCATGGGCCAGGGCTGGGTGCTGGCGCTCATGCCGGTGGCGGGCGTGGCCTGTCTGGTCGCGCTCGCCGCGTGCGCGGTCGTCGCGGGCGCCCTGCTCGCCCACTGGGCTCCGGCGCTGCTCGGCCCCACCGCCGAGGAGCGGCTCGCGGCGGCCGAGGCGCGCGCCGCCGATCTCGCCGTACGCAACCGGCTCGCGCGCGAGTTGCACGATTCCGTCGGACACGCCCTGAGCGCGGTCACCCTCCAGGCGAGCGCGGCCCGCCGACTCCTCGACAGCGACCCGGAGTTCGTCCGTGAGGCGCTCGCCGCGATCGAGGACACCACCCGGCGTACCGTCGGTGAACTCGACGCCGTCCTAGGGGTGTTGCGGGAGGGCGACGCGCCCGGCACGGCGCCCGCGCCCACCCTCGCCGCCGATCTCGACGGTCTGCTGCGCCGCACCAGGGCCGGCGGACTGCGCGTCACGGCCACCGTCGACGCCGACCCTCAGGCGCTGTCGCCGGTGCTGTCCCGCGAGGCGTACCGGATCGTGCAGGAAGGGCTGAGCAACGCCCTCAAACACGCGGGCGGCCAAGTGACCGTGACCCTGGGCATCGGGATCGCGGACGGACACCTGGAGATCACCCTGGAGAACCCCCTCGCCATCGCCTCCCCCTGCCGCCCCGGCGGCGGCCACGGCCTGCGCGGCATCGCCGACCGGGCGCGACTGCTGGGCGGTACGGCGCAGGCGGGCGCCGAGGACGGCACCTGGCGGCTGCGCGTGCGCCTCCCCATGAAGAGCCCCATATAAGAGCCCCGCATGAAGAGCTGTGTGAGAGGACCCGCATGACACCCCGCCCACCCGTCCGGATCGTCGTCGCCGACGACGAGCGCATGGTCCGCACCGCCCTGCGCGCCATCCTCTCCGCCGAGCCGGACCTGGAGGTCGTCGGGGAGGCGGCGACCGGCGCGGAGGCGGTGTCCGTCGTCCGGGAGCAGACCCCGGACGTCGTCCTCATGGACGTCCGGATGCCGGAGACCGACGGCATCCGCGCCACCGAGCAGATCCTCGCCACGCTCGCCGAGCCGCCCCGGATCGTCGTGGTCACCACCTTCGAGAACGACTCCTATGTGTACGACGCCCTGCGCGCCGGAGCCGCCGGGTTCCTGCTCAAGCGGGCCGACGCCGACGCGCTGGTGCAGGCGGTACGGCTGGTCGCGCGCAGCGACACCCTGCTGTTCCCGGCGGCCGTACGCACCCTCGCGGCCGAGCACGCGCGCGCGTACCCGGCGTCGCCGCCCTGGGTGGCGAGGCTCACCGGGCGGGAGAGCGAGGTGCTGCGGCTGATGGCGGGCGGGCTGACCAACGCGGAGATCGCCGAGCGCATGGCGGTCGGTCCGGCCACCGTGAAGTCGCATGTGGCGGCCGTACTGGCGAAGACCGGCACCCGGGACCGTACGCAGGCCGTGATCGCGGCGTACGAGGCCGGGTTCATGAACACTCGATGAGAAAGGCCGCGGAACGGAACGATTCGCCCCGCCCCGCTCGTCCTGACCGGTGGGATGAACAAGACGATCAGGCGCGCATCGGTCATCACGCTGCTCATGGTGCTGGCTCTGCTGGTCAGGGCCACCTGGGTGCAGTTCTACGAGGGCCAGGCACTCGCGGACGACAAGGACAACCGGCGGAACGCGATCGAGACGTACGCGGCACCGCTCGGGAACATCATCGTGGCCGGTGAGTCGATCACCGGCTCGGCACGGACGAAGGGCGGCGACCTCGCGTACAGACGCACGTACACCGACGGCGAGCTGTACGCCGCGGTGACGGGCTATGCCTCGCAGTCCTATTCGGCCACCCAGCTGGAGGGGATCTACCAGGACATCCTCAACGGCACGGACAACCGGCTGAAGACGCCCCTGGACACGGTCACCGGCAAGCGGGCCGATCCGGGCAACGTGGTCACGACGATCGACCCGGACGTGCAGAAGGCGGCGTACGAGGCGCTCGGCGACAAGAAGGGCGCGGCGGTCGCGATCGATCCGACGACCGGGGAGATCCTCGCGGTCGTGTCGACGCCGTCGTACGACCCCTCGTCGCTCACCGACGCCAACACGGCCGGGTCGGCCTGGAAGAAGCTGACCAAGGACTCGGACAAACCGCTGACCAACCGTGCGCTGCGGCAGCCGGTGGCGCCGGGTTCGACGTTCAAGCTCGTCGTGGCGGCGGCCGCCCTGGAGGACGGGCTGTACTCCTCGGTGGACGAGAAGACCGAAAGCCCGGACCCGTACACGCTGCCGGGCACGGTCACGGTCCTGGAGAACGAGAACAAGTCCGCGCCCTGCGAGAACGCCTCGATCCGGGTCGCGCTCCAGTACTCCTGCAACAACGTCTTCGCGAAGATGGCCTACGACCTCGGGCAGGACAAGGTGAAGGCGATGGCCGAGAAGTTCGGCTTCAACGACGACGAGCAGGACGTGCCGGTGCGGGCGTACGAGAGCGTGTACCCCTCCGGCATGGACGACGCGCAGACCGCGCTGACCGGTATCGGCCAGTTCGACGTCACGGCGACCCCGCTCCAGATGGCCATGGTGTCGGCGGCCATTGCGAACGGCGGCAAGCTGGAGTCGCCGCACATGGTGTCGCAGGTGACCGACGGTGGCGGCGATGTCCTCAAGGACTACGACTCCGACACGGACACCAAGGAGGTCGTCAGCTCCTCGACGGCCGAGCAACTGCAGTCGGCGATGGAGACGGTGGTCTCCGAGGGCACGGGCACCAACGCGCAGCTCTCCGGTGCCACGGTGGGCGGCAAGACGGGCACGGCCCAGCACGGGGAGAACAACAGCAAGACGCCGTACGCCTGGTTCACGTCGTACGCGAAGTCCGACTCGGGCGGCAAGCAGGTCGCCGTGGCGGTGATGGTGGAGCAGTCCGACGCCGCCCGCTCCGAGGTCAGTGGCAACGGGCTGGCGGCGCCGGTGGCGAAGGCGATGATGCAGGCGGCCCTCAAGGACTGAGGGCCGCCCGGCTACTTCACGCCGAGGAGCTGCTCGATGGGGTCGATGGCGAAGTAGACCAGGAACAGCGCCGAGGTGCCCCACAGCAGCCAGTGGACCTCCTTCGCCTTGCCCAGCACCGTCTTGATGAGGACGTAGGCGACGAAGCCGGCCCCGATGCCGTTCGTGATGGAGTAGGTGAACGGCATCACGGCGATCGTCAGGAACGCCGGGATCGCGATCTCGTACTTGTCCCAGTCGATGTGCTTGACCTGCGTCATCATCAGGAAGCCGACCGCGACCAGGGCGGGGGCGGCGGCCTGGAGCGGGACGATGGTGAGCAGCGGGGTCAGGAACAGGGCGAGGGCGAACAGGCCGCCCGTGACCAGGTTCGAGAAGCCGGTGCGCGAGCCCTCGCCGACGCCGGCCGCCGACTCGATGTAGGAGGTCGCGGAGGACGAGGAGGCCGCGCCGCCCGCGACCGCGGCCGCGCCGTCGATGAGCAGGACGCGGCCGAGGTTCGGGACCTTGCCCTCCTCGTCCAGCAGGTCGGCCTCCGCGCTGATGCCGACGACCGTGCCCATGGTGTCGAAGAAGTCGGACAGCACCAGCGTGAAAACGAGCAGTACGACGGTGATGACGGTGGTCTCGCCGAACGCGCCGAACAGGCTGAACTGGCCGATCAGTCCGAAGTCGGGGGTGTCGACCAGCTTGTCCGGCCACTCGGGCGTGGTCAGGCCCCAGGACTTGATGTCGGCGATCGAGTTGATGACGAGCGCGACGACCGTCATGACGACGATGCTGATCAGGATCGCGCCCTTGACCTTGCGGGCGAGCAGTCCGATGGTCAGCAGCACGCCGAGGCAGAAGACGAGGATCGGCCAGCCGGTGAGGTTGCCGGTGCCCCCGAGCTGCACCGGAACCGTGGTGTTCGCCGCGTCCGGGATCCGGCTGACGAAACCGGCGTCGACGAAGCCGATGAAGGCGATGAACAGGCCGATGCCGACGCTGATCGCCTGCTTGAGCGGTTGCGGGATGGCGTGCATGACGGCCTCGCGCAACCCGGTGACCACCAGCACGCAGATCAGCACGCCTTCGAGGACGACCAGACCCATCGCGTCGTCCCAGCTCATCAGCGGGGCGATCTGGAAGGCGACGACGGCGTTCAGACCGAGGCCCGCGGCGAGCGCGAGGGGCAGGTTGCCGCCGACGCCCATGATGATCGTCATGACGGCGGCCACCAGGGCGGTGGCGGTGGTGAGTTGGACCGGGTCGAGGGTCTCGCCGAACTTGTCCTTCGCGCTGCCGAGGATGATGGGATTCAGGACAAGGATGTAGGCCATCGTGAAGAACGTGGCGAAGCCGCCGCGTATCTCACGACTGAAAGTCGACCCCCGCTCGGAGATCTTGAAGAAGCGGTCGACGCTGCTCACGGCGGGGGGCGGTCCCCCTGGCCGGTCGACGGTCTTCTGGGTCTCGGACATGGCTGTCGCTCCTTGTTGCCTGAATGATCGGTGTGCGGATGCTGGCTGGATTGTTCCCGTGTTGAACCCGTCTCAGGTTTTCCCCGTGTTACGGAATCAGGCCTGCTCACGTGCGAAGGGCCACACGTTGTTCGAAGCCCCGTACGAACCATGCATTCGATCACTGCTACGCTTCCGCACCTCGATCGGAAGATCGCCGGACGATCACAGTCATCACATGTCATTCACATGTCACTCATAGGCACACTCATAGGCAGGAGAGGTCGCCCGTGGGCACAGTCGTCGACGACGCCGCCTCCGTGGAGTTCCATGCCTTCTTCGAGCGCCACTACGCCGAACTGTCCCGCCTGGCCCATCTGTTGACGGGCGAGGCGGACGCCGCCGACGATCTGGCGGCGGACGCGTTGCTGGCCCTGTGGCACCGCTGGGACCGGGTCCGCGCGGCCGACCACCCCGTCGCCTACGCCCGGGGCGTGGTCGCCAACCTGGCCCGTACCCGGATCCGCAGCGCGGTCCGCGAGCGGCGCCGGATCTCCCTGTTCTGGTCGCAGCGCGAGGAGAAGACCGAGAACCCGGACGTGGCCGACGTGGTCGACGTACAGGCGGCCCTGCGTAGACTGCCGTTCCGCAAGCGGGCCTGTGTGGTGCTGCGGCACGCCTTCGACCTCTCGGAGAAGGACACCGCGGCGGCCCTCGGTGTCTCGGTGGGTACCGTGAAGAGCCAGACCTCGAAGGGAATGGCGGAACTGCAGCGACTGCTGGGCCCCAAGGCGGCACCGCTCAGGATGCATAGGGCGATGGCGCGCACCGGTGACGCCGTGGGAAGGGACCGATGACGATGCAGCGGGACGTGCACGACGAGCTGCGCGCCCGGCTGCACGAGGCGGCCGAGGCGCACGAGCCGAACCGCGAGCGCATCCTCGCCCGGATCGAGCGCGGTATGGCCGAACAGACCCGTCCCGACCACCGGGCGACCCGTCCGCCGGTGTTCGGCTGGGTGCGGGTGGTCAGCGCCACCGCCGCGGTCGCGGGCGTGCTCGCCATCGGCGGTTACGCGGTGGCCTCCGCCGTGAAGGAGGACACCCCGCAGCAGACGGTGGCCACCTCGCCGACGCCCACGCCGTCCCCGGACGCGACGAGCCGTGCGCCCGTCCCGCCGGCGCCGCCCGCGGACCCGACGCCGGAGGCCACCCCGGAGTCCCGGGAGCCGAGTTCGTCGCCGTCGACACCACAGCCCACGCCGACCGCGAAGCCGCCCGCCGCCGGCGAGGAGGACGGCCCGCTGTGGTCGGACGGCTCGGTCGACCCGCACAGCAACGAGTTCTGGGCGCAGAGCAATGTGACCCTGAAGACTCAGGAGCAACTCACCGAGCTCACGGTCGAGTTGAAGGTCGCGCAGACCGGCGGGGTGACCTCCGCCGGTGCCTGGCGGTCGCTGCCCGAGGACGACTTCGAGCTGACGGTCGGCGAGCGGGACGGCTTCCTCGTCTACACCTGGGTGCTCAAGGAGGGCCGTACGGTCCCCGCGGGCGAGTGGGTGTTCGCGGGGCAGTACGACCATGGGCGCGGCGGCCGGGACGCCCAGGCCGACGGCTACGCTGCGACGGCCCGCGCGGGCGACGAACAGCTGTCCGTGGCGGGCGACTTCGCGCCGCACGAGGACGACGACGCGGACGCCGAAGGCGACTCGTAAAAAACTTCCGAAGAAGCGGCAACCCTTTCCCCGGCCGTGGCGACCAGGTAGCGCAAGGAACCTCTCCCCACACAAGGAATGGGCATGACTGCACCAGCTGAACAGCGCGTCCGCCACCGTCGCAAGGTCACCAAGCGACGGGCGATGATCGCCGGAGCCTCGGCGCTCGGCATCACCGGTGCGGCGATCGTCACCACGACGATGCTGTCCTCCGCGGGCGCCGCGCCCTCCTGGCCGACGGCCAAGGGCAGCCAGGCCGTGACCAGCACCATCAAGGTCTCGGGCACCTACGACGGCGGCTACAAGAAGTTCTACGGCAGCGGCGCGCTCGGCGGCGACAGTCAGGACGAGGGCCAGGACCCGGTGTTCCAGCTGGCCGACGGCGCGGTCCTGAAGAACGTGATCATCGGGACGCCGGCCGCAGACGGTGTGCACTGCATGGGCTCCTGCACGCTGCAGAACGTGTGGTGGCTGGACGTCGGCGAGGACGCGGCGACCTTCAAGGGCAAGTCCGCCTCCTCCGTGTACACGGTCTACGGCGGTGGCGCGAAGAACGGCTCGGACAAGGTCCTGCAGTTCAACGGTGCGGGCAAGCTGGTCGTGTCCAAGTTCCAGGTCGCGGGCTCCGGCAAGCTGGTGCGCAGTTGCGGCAACTGCTCCACGCAGTACAAGCGCACGGTCATCATCAACGACGTGGACGTCACCGCGCCGATGAACTCGATCGTCGGCATCAACTCCAACTACGGGGACACGGCCGCGCTGCGCAAGGTCCGCATCCACGGCGACAGCGGCAAGAAGATCAAGACGTGCGTCCGCTTCAAGGGCAACAACACCGGCGCCGAGCCGACCCAGCTCGGTGTGGGCCCGGACGGAACGTCATGCCGCTTCACGGCGTCTGACATCACGTACCAGTAACCCCAGGGACCTGCTGGCCTGAGCCCCCCTCGGCCAGCGGAAGAAACGCCCCCGCCGGTGACGACCGGCGGGGGCGTTTTCCTGTGTGCGGTACGTCAGTTCATGGTGGCGCCGATGGTGGTGGAGCCGGTGGTCAGGAAGGTCGTCGCGGGCAGCGAACCGTCCGCCTTGCGGGCGCCGTAGGCGGTCGCCGCATCCACCGACTTGAAGGCCGGCGTCGACACACCACTGTCCCAGTTGTTCGCGGCGGACACCGTCGACGAACAGAGCTTGGAGAGAACCCGGCCTCGGCATTGGAGTACGCGGTGTTGCGGTTCAGCACGATGGCGCCCGGGTTGGAGTTCTCGGTGAAGCCGTTGAGCGTGTTGTCCCAGCCCGCGTTGTTGTTGACGATGTGCGCGACCGTGACGCCCCCGCCGCCCAGCTTGTAGCCGTTGCCGTTGCCCTCGAAGGCCGTGTCGCCCCAGCGGTTCTTGCCGTTGCCGAACGCCCAGGAGTGGTCGATGGTGATCGGCGAGGAGAACTGCCACAGGTCGACGCCGTCATCCAAGTTGTTGTACAGACGCGCCCCGGTGATCCGGTTGCCGGTCCCGGAACCGAACTTCACCGCGATGCCGTCGGCGTTCTGCCCGTGCCCGGCCGGGTCGTAGTTGCCGTAACTGTCCAGGTTCTGCACGAGGTTGTTGCTCGTGCCGTCGCCGCGCAGGGTGAATCCGGAGTCGCCGTTGTCGGCGGTGACGAGGTTCTTGAAGACGCCGCCGACCGACGAGGTGACGACGAAGCCCTGGGCCGGGGAGTTCTGGAAGGTGATGTTCTGAACGGTCCAGTAGTCGCCGAAGATCCCGGCCGGCCAGGAGCCGTCGGCCAGCTTGGAGCCGTCGATCTTCACCTTCTCGCTGCCGTGTGCCTTCAGCGTGATCCGCGCCGAACTGGTGCCGTTCGCGGTCGACTTGAGCGTCGCCGAGGGCGTGTAGGTGCCGCCGCGGACCTGGATGGTGGTGCCGGCGGCCGCGTTCTTCACGGCCGACTCCAGCTGGGCGGTGGAGGAGACGGTGATCGTCGTGGAGGCGGCCTCGGCACCGCCGTTCGTCAGGCCGAGGTAGACACCGCCCGCCCCCGGGGGGACGCCTTGCAGTCGCCACCAGGCCCCGTGAGGTTGCCGCGCCTCAACGAAAACAAGCGAAACTTTCGCTCCCCCTCATCCCGCCCCTACCGATTGACGTGCTGTTTCCCGCTGGTGACACTCCGAAGGCGCGCCCATCATCCAACAGAAACCATCGCACTCACACAGGAGCGACATGCGCCCACGCCTCCTCCTCGTCGCCTGTCTCTCGCTACTCCTGACCCTGCTCACCGCACCGCCCGGCACCGCCGACTCAGGAGCACCACCCGTGAAGAACCCGAAGTACGCCGGCTATCTCTTCGCCTACTTCACCGGCGAGGGCACCGCCGACGGCGAGCAGATCCGCTACGCCCTCAGCCGCGGCAACGACGCCCTGCACTGGCGTGAGCTGAACGCGGGCAAGCCGGTGCTGACCTCCACCATCGGCGAGAAGGGCCTGCGCGACCCGTTCGTGATCCGCTCCCCCGAGGGCGACAAGTTCTACATGATCGCCACCGATCTGCGCATGTACCGGAGTTCCAGCGGCAGTTGGGACCATGTCCAGCGGCACGGCAGCAAGTCCATCATGGTCTGGGAGTCCACCGACCTGGTGAACTGGACCGACCAGCGGCTGGTGAAGGTCTCCCCCGACACCGCGGGCAACACCTGGGCGCCGGAGGCGTACTGGGACGAGACCCTCGGCGAGTACGTCGTCTTCTGGGCGTCCAAGCTGTACGCCGAGGACGACCCGGAGCACACCGGCTCGACGTACAACAAGATGCTGTACGCGACGACGAAGGACTTCCGCACCTTCAGCGAGCCCAAGGTGTGGAACGACCCCGGCTACTCGGTCATCGACTCCACGGTCGTCGAGCACGAGGGCACCTACTACCGCTACACCAAGGACGAACGGGACCCCAGTTCCTCCAGCCCCTGCTCGAAGTTCATCACCGGCGAGAAGTCGACGTCGCTGACCTCGACGAAGTACGACTTCGTCGCCGACTGCATCGGCAGCGGCGCGATGGACCGCGGCGAGGGGCCGACGGTGTTCAAATCCAACACCGAGGAAAAGTGGTACCTGTTCATCGACGAGTACGGCGGCCGCGGCTATCTCCCCTTCGAGACGACCGACCTCGACTCCGGACAGTGGACCCCGTCCACGCACTACCAACTCCCCGCGAGCCCACGGCACGGCACGGTCATCCCGGTGACCCGAGCCGAGTACGCCCGGCTGCTCGCCGCGTATCGCCGGTGAGCAGAACGCTCGTGGGCGCTTAGCTCGATCGTGTGATGGTCGACCCGCAGGCTTGCGGTGCCCAGCGGACGACCAGTGCGCCCAACTACCGTTCGGGGCGTGCGGCTGATCAGGGTCGCTCCTGCTCGGTCCCCAGGGACGGTACGCGATCGTCACCGAGGGCTCCTCGAAGGGGCCTGATCCACTGGAAGGACCACGGGGGATCCTGGATCTGGGCCCGGATGTGAGCTGGGCGGACAAGTACCGTGGGCGCTCGGCGATCGCCGAGCGCGACGGCACGTACTACTTGACTTGACATCCTCCCCCTCGTGGACAAGGGAGATTCCAGCCCTTGCGGACTGAGGTTCACGGGCGCTCGAACCCTTTCGGGCTGTCACCCCTCCGGCGTGTCCCGCCGCGACACGGGTATTGCTCAGGTTGGCGCACGCTTGGCTATCGCTGAGCGCCGAGCCGATCGTACTGTGGCTGGACGTGCGCCGAATCGCCCTGGCGGTGGTTCGACGTCCGATGCCCCGCTACGCGGAAGCCGCATTCACCCCGGCCCTGTGGGACCGGGCACGATCCTGTCCAAGCGCCCCGAGTACGGCATCAAAGGCACCGGACGGTCGACCGTCTGGAGTTCGCGGCCGACGGCACGATCGCACCGGTGGTGCCGACCCTGGAGTCGATCAGGCCGGTCAGGTCCCAGCTCAGTCCATCGTCGCGCCGATGGTCGTGCTGCCCGTGGTCAGGAAGGTGGTCACGGGCAGCGCGCCGTTGGACTGGCGGGCGTTGTAGGTGCTGGTCGCGTCCGTCGAGCGGAACGCCGGGGTGGAGATCCCGGAGTCCCAGTTGTTGCCGGCCGAGACGACCGAGGAGCCCTTGTTCACCAGGCCGCTGCCGTTGCTCACGGCGAGGTTCTTGCCGAGGCGGGCCGCGCCGGTGGCGAAGTAGTAGCCCCACTTGCCGTTGGCGTAGGCGGTGGTGCGGTTGATGACGATGGCGCCCCTGTTGCTGTTCTCGGTGAACCCGTTCCCGGTGTTGCCCCAGGCGGCGGAGTTGTTGACGACGTGCGCGACGACCTCTCCGTCACCGCCCAGCTTGTAGCCGTTGCCGTCGCCCGCGAAGGCCGAGTCGGACCAGCGGTTGACGCCGTTGCCGAAGGCCCAGGTGTGCTCGACGGTGACCGGTGAGGAGAAGGACCAGAAGTCCAGCCCGTCATCCGAGTTGTTGTACAGGCGGGCCCCGGTGATCAGATTCCCGGTGCCGGAGCCGTACTTCACGGCGATCCCGTCGGCGTTCTCGCCGTGGTTGGCGGAATCGTAGTGGCCGTAACTGTCGATGTTCCTGACGGTGTTGTTGACCGTGCCGTCCCCGGTGAGCGTGAAGCCGGAGTCGCCGCCGTTGATGGTCTTGATGTTGTTCCAGACGGTGCCGGTGCAGGACTGGCAGACGACCGCGCTGTCCGGGGAGTTCTGGAAGGTGATGCCGGAGACGTTCCAGTAGTCGGCGGTCAGCTTGAAGATCCAGTCGCCGTCGGGGAGGGACGAGCCGTCGATCTTCACGGTCTCGCTGCCGTAGGGCTGGAGGTAGATCGGGTTGGACGAGGTGCCGTTGGCCGTCGACTGAAGGGTGGCGGTCGGGTAGTAGGTGCCGCCGCGCACCTGGATGAGGGTCCCGGCGGTGGCGCTGGAGAGGGCGCCGCTCAGCTCGGCGCTGGTGTCGACGACGGTCGCGGCCTGGGCCTGGGTGGGGAGCACGGCCAGTCCGGCGCCGAGGGCGAGGGCGGCCGTCAGGGAAAGAGCGGTTCGACGAGACATGGAGTGCGGGTCCTTTCGCCTTGTCAGTGGGGGGAGTCAGGGCCGCCAGTCGCCCAGGTAGGCGCGCTTGGTGTGCGCCTCGGCTTCCGCGGCGGTCAGGGTCTGCCAGGGGTAGGCCTCGCGCATGTTGGTATAGGGCGTCCTCGGCACCCGAGGTGATGCGGGAGCGGACCGCGAGGATGCCGTGGGGGTTGGCGCGGGCCGTGGCGGGGGCGAAGGCCATGCCCTTGGGGGTGAAGTTCACGTCCCTTTGCAGGGTGTGGAAGTGACAGTGCTCGAAGAAGCCCTCTGTGGCCCAGCGCAAGTACTGCCGGTCGAAGACGTCCAGGGCGGTCATGTCGACGAAGAGGGTGTCCTGGTGGGCGAGCAGACGGACGTTGTCGAAGTGCGACCGGTCCCCTGTCACATACGCCGCCACCGCCTGGGTGCCGGTGATCTCGGGGTGGTCGGCACGCAGCCAGTCGTTGGCGAGGGTGACGTCGCGGACGTGCAGGCCGGGGGGCCGCCGAGGTGAAGGTGGCGGATCCGGCCGTGCCGTACGTGCCCGAACCGTCCGTCTTCTGGGTGCCGTTGGCGTTGTCGTGGACGAGGACGGCGTCACGCGGGTCGCGGGTCGCGCCTCGCAGGGTCAACTCGGCCGTGTCCGCGGGCACTTTGACGAGCTCACGGTAGGTGTCCGGGTGCACCACGATCGTCCAGCCGGGGCCGGTGACCGCGTCCACGGCGGCCTGTACGGAGTCACCGGGGCGGACGTGCAGGACACGAGGGCCGTGCGCGAACGCCGGTCCGGCGGTGGCGGCCAGCCCCGCCGTGAGTCCCGTCAGGAGGGTGCGCCTGCGCATCTCAGCAGTCCTCCTTCCATGGCTCCCAGTCCCCGAGATACGCGCCCCGGGTCTCCGACTCGGCCTGCTCGGCGGCGAGTTGGGGGCGGTTCTCCGGCAGGGAGATCTCCGCGCCGGGGCCGGAGTTGCGGTACTCGGCGAACCGCTGGTTCTGCCATGGGTAGGCGTCCGACATGTTGGCGTAGGGCGCCACCGCGTCGATGCCGGGGCCCAGCCAGGTCTCCCGGACGGTGAGCATCGGACTGGCGGTGCGGTCGGAGCTGGGTACCCAGGGGCGGGCCAGCTTGTAGTAGGCGTCCGGGGCTTCGCTGGTCACCCGGCTCCTGGTGACCAGGTAGCCGCGCGGGTTGGCGCCCGCCGTCGAGGGCGCGAAGACGAAACCGTACGGGGCGGAGGCCCGGTCGGTACGGGTCAGCGTGCGGAAGTGGCAGTGCTCGAAGACGGCCGTCGCCCGCCCGAAGACGAAGTCGACGTCGCCCTCGGCGTAGCAGTGCGCGAAGTACTGGCGGGCGAAGACGGTCAGCGCGCCCGTGTCGGCGTACAGGGTGTCCTGGTGGCCGAGGAAACGGCAGTGGTGGAAGGCGGAGCGGTCGCCCATCACCTTGATGGCGACGGCCTGGGTGCCGCTGATCCCGGGGTGGTCGGCGCGCAGCCAGTCGTTGGCGAAGGTGATCCTGCGGGCGGTGAATCCGTCGGCTCGCACGGTGGTGGTGGCCGAGCCGGTGGTGCCGTAGGTGCCGGAGCCGTCGGGCTTGGGGGTGCCGGCGGCGTTGTCGTAGACGATGACGACGTCCCGGGGGCCGTCGCCGGCGCCGAGCCAGGTCATCTCGGTGCGGGTGAGGTCGACGCTCACGGTCTCCCGGTAGGTGCCGGGTGCGAGGACCAGCGTCCAGCCGCTGCCGGTGGCGGCGTTCACGGCGGCCTGGACGGTGGTGTGGTCGCCGCTGCCGTCCGGATCGACGTAGAGCGTGGTCGGGGTGAGGCGGGCGGCCGGTGAGCCGTACGGTCCGAACGGGCGGGGTCCGGCGGCGGCCCGCGCGGGGACGGAGGCAAGGCCGAGAGCGGCGCCCGCTCCGGCGCTCGCCATCAGGAATCCCCGTCTGGACAGGGGTAGTTGGAGGTGGGGCGAGGGCATGCGAGTGCTCCTTCGAAGGCTGCGGAGGGGGCCGGGAGGCCCGGCCCCCTGGGCGGATCAGCAGATACGGCCGGCACCCGCGCGGTGGTCGACGATGCCGGGGACGGCCCGCGGGTGGTCGACCTGGGTCCGCAGCGTGGGCGTCCATCCCGCGCCGGACTGGAGGGTCTCGGCGGGGATCTCCGTGTTGTGGACGGCGATCAGGTCGGTGAGCCTGCCGTTGACGTAGTTGTTCGCGGCGGTGAGGGGTGCCTCGTTCCACTTCTTCAGCACCTTGCCGGTGCTCACCCCGGGCGCCAGCGTGAAGGCGTTGTCGGTGGCGTTGAGCTGGGAGGAGGCGCCGATGCCGAAGACGTAGCCGAACTTCTGGCCGCCGGTCACCACGAAGTGGTTGTTGTACGAGTCGACCTGCCCGAACCGGACGCGTGGCGCCCGCTCCACGATGCCCTCGAACCGGTTGTGGTGGAGGGTGACCTTGAGCTTGCCGGTGTCGGTGGAGCCCGCGCCGTCGCTGTTGCCGATCAGCATGGTCTTGTCGTGGTCCTGGAAGGAATTCCAGGACACCGTCACATGGTTGGCGCCGCGCACCACGTCCACCAGGCCGTCGTGCTGCTGGTAGACCTTGCCGAAGTACTCCGGCAGGGAGCTGTCGGGATAGCGTCCGTCGGTGAGCGTGTTGTGGTCGATCCACACATGGGTGGAGCCGTAGACGACGACACCGTCGTACTCGGAGTTCCAGGCGCCGGTCTTGTTGTCGTCGGTCGGGTCCCACTGCGGGAAGCAGTCGAGCGGGGCCTCGATGGTGAGGTTGCGGACGATCACATTGTCGACGCCCCGGATCTGCAGGCTGCCGCCCCGGATCCCGGAGTCCCGGCCGACGCCCACGATCGTGGTGTTGGCCGGCACGCTCGCCTTGATCATCTTGTTCTGATTGGCGGCGGACGCGGCCCGCAGGGTCTCCTGCTCGCCGCTGACCGGGGTCTCGTTGCCCCACACGGCGGGGTCGTAGTCGGCGAGGTACTGCTGGAAGTCGTACCCCTCGGCGGCGAGGGCGTCACAGCCCTCGGACACCGCGTCGATCACGCCCTTGACCTTGATGATCCGGGGCGCGGTGCCACCCTCCGCGAGCGCGGCCCTGAACTCGGCCCAGGTGGTCACGGTGTGGACATGCGCGGCGTCGGCGGCCGACCCACCGGTGGTCCCGGCCCCCTCCGACGCCCACCCGTCCCCGGCGCCGAGCACCTCGCGCCCGAGGTCACGGGCCGACCCGGCCTGGGCGATCCCGGCACCGCTGGCTCCGAGGACGAGCGAGACACAGCCGGCCAGCACGGCGGCTCCTATGGCATGCCCATGCCATGTCTGTGCGTTCATGATGCGGCTCTCTTTTCTATGTCTCTACGCGATAGGGGTCAGGCGGCGGCTTCCGGCCAGGTGATCCAGGACTGAGGGATCTCCTCGTCCAGCCGCCGCAGGTCCTGCGGGCTCAACACCCGCGTCCGCAGCAACTCCCGCGCCACGAGCCGCGCCACCGCGATGGCCCCGGGCGGGTTGAAGTGCGTGTTGTCCTGCTCGGTGGCGGTCCAGTTGAAGTACTTCTTGGTCTCCTCGACCCCCAGCGACTGCCACAACTGAAGCGACAGCGCCTGAATGTCGAGCAGCGCGACCCGCTCCTCCTCGGCGAGCGAGCGCATGGCCGCCGGGTAGTCGCCGTGACTGGCCTGAGCGTTGCCCTGAGCGTCGAACCGACGCCGCTCCACGGCGGTGGCGAGCACCGGCCGGACACCACGGGAACGGGCACCCTCGATGTACAGCCGCAGATAGTCCTTGTACGTCGTCCAGGGCTCGGTGTATCGAACCGGATCCGTGACCTTCTCGTCGTTGTGAGCGAACTGGATCACCAGAAGGTCCCCGGGCCGAATGGCCCCGAGAATGACATCGAGCCGCCCTTCATCGACGAAGCTCTTGGAACTACGCCCGTTCACGGCGTGGTTGGAGACGACAAGCCCCTTGTGGAGAAAGAAGGGAAGAGCCATCCCCCACCCGGTCTCGGGCGCGGCGTCCGCATACTTCTGAGCGGCGGTGGAATCCCCGGCGATGAAGAGAGTACGACTCCCCCGCTCACCGGCCTGAGCGGTACCGAAGGTGAGAGGCACGGCAGCGACAAAAGCGCCGGCAACCTGTCTACGGGAAAGCGACATGCCTTGGCCTTTCAGGAAGAGGGACCGGCAACACCCTCAGGGGCGCGGGGAACTGCGCGACCAGCCGCAACCGGCCGGCAGTCCCCCACGACAGCAACCCCCGAGTACTCAGGACTTCTGCTCGTTCCACTCGGCCTGAGCCTCGTTCAGCTGCTCGGCAATCGTGTCGAGGAAGGCCTTCGCACTCATCTTCCCGAGCAGCACCTTCTGGAAGTTGGGCTCGTTGTCCGCCTTGGAAATGGTGTTCCAGTCAGGCAGGTAGTAAGGAAGCTGGACGATGGTCGTAGAACCATCGTTCAGCGCGGCGGCAGCCAGCTTCGTGGGCTCGGCCTCATTGATCCAAGCGTCCTTGGCCGCCTCGGTGTTGGACGGAATCGCTCCCGCCGACTCGTTCCACTTCGAGTTCGCCTCGTGCGAGGCAGCGAACTCGATGAACTTCCAGGCCGCGTCCTTGTTCTTGGAGCTCTTGAACAGCCCGAGCCCGTCAACGGGGTTGGACACCTGAACCCGCTTGCCGCCGGAGCCAACAGGCTGCGGAATGCCCCGGAACTTCTCGACCCCGAGCGCCTTCACATGATCCTGGTACGAGCCCAGGTTGTGGTTGAGCATCCCGATCGTGCCGGAGTCCCACTGCGCGACCATCTTGGTGAAGTCGTTGTTGAGGTCGGCGGCCGGAGTGACCTTCTTGAACAGGGCCGCGTACTTCTCCAACGACTCCACGTTCTTGGGGTCGTTGACGGTGGTCTTGTCACCGTTCCAGAACGTGGTGATCCCGCTCTGCCCGTACATCGCGTCCAGGGCCTGCGCGATCGACCCCGCGCCACCGCGGATCGTGTACCCGAACTCGTTCTTGCCGGAGTTCGTGAGCTTGTCGGCGGCCTCGTAGAAGGCGTCCCAGGTCGTCGGCTCCTCAAGCCCCGCCTTCTTGAACAGGTCGGTGCGGTAGTAAAGGACGCCGTTGTTGGCGGAGGTGGGGATCGAGTACATGTGCTCCTCGGAGCCGCCGGCCACCTTCACCGACTCGACCATGTCCTCGTTGAGCTTGCCGTTGAGGGAGGACTCGGCGAGCCGCCCCTCCACGGGCTCCAGCGAGTCCTGCGCGGCGATGCCGGCGAGCATCGCGGCGCCGACACCGCCGACGTCGGGCAGTCCGCCGCCCTGGATGGCGGTGTCGTACTTGGACTGCACCTCGGTGGCGGCGATCGGGACGTACTCGACCTTGATGTCGGGGTTCGCCTTCTCGAAGTCGGCGATGATCTCCTTCCAGATGTCGGTGCGCACACCGCCGTTGTTGTCCCAGAAGACGATCTCGCCCTTGCCGGAGCCCTCGGATCCCTTGTCCCCGCCACTGCCGCTGCCGTCGTCGCCGCAGGCGGTGGCGGTCAGGGCGAGCACGGAGCCCAGGGCGACGGCTGTGGCAGCGCGCCTGCTTCTACGGATGCTGATCTTCATTGGTCGGCTCTCTTCTTCTGGATCCTGCGAGATATGGAGTTGTGGGGGTCAGTGGCGCGCGTACGGCGCCCAGCCGTCCGTGCCCTTGAGGTAGTCGGCGACGGTGTGGGCCCGCGCCTCGATGTCGCCCATCTGCGGCCGGTCCGGCGAAGTCGCCGCCCCCGGGCCGTAGTTGCGGTACTCCGTGAACCGCGCGTCCTTCCACGAGAACCCGCTCATGTCGGTCCACGGCGCGGCCTTGATCGCGGCCGGCAGTTCGGTGTTCCTGATCAGCACCTGGGCGACGGCGTCGGGTTCGCCACCGGGGTGCCAGGGCCGGCCGAGGTGGAAGGATCCGGCCGGGGCGTCACTGACCACCTTGGAGTCGGTGATCAGGAAGCCGTAGGGGTTGCCCTTCCAGGTCGAGGCGGCGGTGATGTAGCCGTTGTTGGTGGCCGAGCCGCGGCTCAGCGCGCGGATCACCGACCGCTCGATGACGGTGGTCGCCCGCCCGTAGACGAAGTCGACGTCGCCCTCGATGTACGAGTCGCGGATGTATACCCGGCTGACGGTGGTCAGCTTGGGGCTGTCGGTCATCAGCGTGTCCTGGTTGCCCAGGAAGGCGGTGTCCTCGAAGACGATCCGGTCACCGGTCGTCTTCATGGCGAGGGCTTGCTCGCCGTTCAGCTCGTGCGCGGCCTCGTCGAAGTCGTTGCTGAAGGTGAGGTTCCGCGCCGTGACGTCGTTCGCGGCGATCCGTACGGTGGCGCTCCCGGTGGAGCCGCCGTACGCGGCGGGCGTGTCGTAGACGATGACGGTGTCGGACCGATCTTGTCCAGTCCCGCGCAGCAGGATGTTCGGCTTGGTCGCGGGGATGAACACCTTCTCGCGGTACGTCCCGGGCGCGACGGCGATGGTCAGCGGCACGGTGTTGCCGTCGGGCACGGCGTCCACGGCGGACTGCACGGTCGGGTAGTCGCCGGGAACGCGCAGCACCACACCGATCCGCTCCTGCGGCCCCGAGAACCGCTTGACCAGCGCGGGCACGGCGGTGGCCGGGTCGAGCCGGTAGTCGTAGAACTCCCGCGGATCGAAGGCGGCACCCCACTCGTCATGGCGGCCGGTGGTGTTCTTCAGGATCGACCCGCGCTGCACCAACTCGGCCGTGGCGTCGGCCTGGTAGGGGTGCTGGACGTCCTGGTAGTAGCTGTTCTCGATGACCATCCTGGTCTTTCCGCGCGACCAGTTCCCGTACGTCCACACGGGGTCGCCCGGATCCGCCTGTGCGGTCAGGTAGTTGTTGTAGAGGTGCGCGTAAGCGGCGTTGTCCACGGACGGGTTGCGCTGTTTGGTGTTGGCGAACCAGTTGTGGTCGATGGTGATCTGCGTCTTCACATTCGTCGTCCAGCCGAGCCCGAACGTCTTGTTGTTGTTCTCGAACCGGTTGTAGGAGACGGTCACGTACTCGCTGTCCTTGCGGACGTCGAGCTGCCCGTCGCAGATGTTCGAGAAGCGGTTGTGGTCGACCCAGACGTGGTGGACGGTGTCCATCTGGATGCCGTCGAAGTCGGTGTCCTTGCAGTCCCAGTTGCCCTCGACCGCCGAGTCGCGGATCGTCAGATTGCGGATGATGACGTTGTGGGTGCCGGGGCTGAGATGGAACTCGCCCTGCACCAGCTCCCCGCCGTCCCCGACCCCGACGATCGTCTTGTCGGAGGCGACCTCGATGTTCGCGCCGAACGGCTCGGCGGTGATCGAGCCCTGGACGCGGATGATGTACGGCTCGGCCGCCGCCGCGTACTTGGCCAGCGAGGCCTGGTCGGTGACCGTGACGACCTTGCCGCCGGCGCCACCGGTGGTGCCCCCTTCGAGGGAGGCGAACCCGTGCGGGCGGTCGCCGAAGCGGTCGGCCGTCGCACCGGGGGCGGTCGCGGCGTCCGCCTCGCCGATGGCCCCGAGTCCGAGGGCGGCGACCAGGCCCAGGACGGCGGCCGTGGTTCTGCCCGCCCCTGGCAAGCGCTTGCCACGGAGTTGCGTCATTGCGGCTCCCAACAGGCGTTCTGATGAGGTGAGTTACGAGGGGGTGACCGTGAAGTGCGTGAAGGTTGCCGCGCCGGCGTGTCCCTGACCGGTGGGCGCGAGGGCGAAAAGGCCGAGCAGGGCGCCGACCCAGCGCCAGGGGGTGGCGGCGAAGACGGGCCCGGACGAAGTCCAGCCGTCTCCGACGTCGTGGAAGAAGCGGCAGCGGGCGCCGGAGGTGATCTCGATGCGGAGCCGGGCGCGGCCCTCGGGGGCGGGGCGGGGGTGGCTCGCGTCGCGTTCGTTCCCCCACTGCCCGAAAGGCGTGGGAGGTGCCCCCATGGCGACGGCCTCGGCGAAGCGGTGGACGAGGTGGACGGTGCCGCCGGTGCCTCGCTGGAGCCCGATCCAGCTGAAGGCGTCCCCGAGCACCGCGAGTCCGGCCCGCGCCCCGGGCTCGGCGCTGTCCAGGCGCAGCTCGACCTCGATGGTGGCCGGCATTCCGGGCAGCCGCTGGGTGAGGACGTTCGGCAGTCTGCGCAGGTCATGCGCGTCGGCCGAGCGGACGCAGGTGAGCCGTAGCCCGTCGGCGGAGTGCTGGGTGGACCAGCCCTCGCGCGGATTGGCCGTCCACTGCCACTGCCGTCCGTGCCGTCCGCCGGGGAAGTCGTCGTCGGTGGCGGGCGCGGCCGGCGGCTGCGGGGGCAGAGCGGGCTTCTTGTGTACGGCGACGGGGGCGCCGTCGGCGCCGAGCACCGGCCAGCCGTCGGGGCCCCAGCGCATCGGCTGGAGGTGCACGACCCGGCCGTAGGCGCCGCGCTGCTGGAAGTGGACGAACCAGTCCTCGCCGGACGGGGTGCGCACCCAGCCGCCCTGGTGGGGGCCGTTGACGTCGGTGTCCTTCTGTTCGAGGACGATCTTCTCCTCGTACGGGCCGAAGAAGCCGCGCGAGCGGAAGGCGCCCTGCCAGCCGGTCTCCACTCCCCCGGCGGGGGCGAGGATCCAGAACCAGCCGTCGTGCCGGTAGAGCTTGGGGCCCTCCAGGGTGAACCAGCCGGGGATGCGGTCGCCGTCGACGATCACCTTGCCCTCGTCGAGGAGTTCGCTGCCGTCGGGGCGCATCCGGTGGCCGGTGAGCCGGTTCTTGATGCCGGAGCGGGACTTGGCCCAGGCGTGCACCAGGTAGGCCTCGCCGGTCTCCTCGTCCCACAGCGGGCAGGGGTCGATCAGGCCCTTGCCGGCCTTGAGGAGGTGCGGCCGGGTCCAGGGGCCGCGGATCTCGGGGGCGTTGATCTGGTGGATGCCCTGGTCGGGGTCGCCCCAGAAGATCCAGAAGCGGTCGTCGTGATGGCGCAGGGAGGGTGCCCAGACCCCGCAGTCGTGCCGTGGGGTCCTGAACTCGGCCGCCGGTTCCAGGCGTTCGAGGGCGTGGCCGATCAGGGTCCAGTTGACGAGGTCGCGGGAGTGCAGCAGCGGCAGTCCGGGGACGCGGCCGAAGCTGGAGGCGGTCAGATAGAAGTCGTCGCCGACGCGCAGGACGTCCGGGTCGGACCAGTCGGCGTCGAGGACGGGGTTGGTGTAGGTGGTCATGCGCTCACCGCCTTGCGGACCAGGGAGGAGGCGGCGTCCCGGTCGAGCCGGCCGTCGGCGACGACCGTGACGATCCGCCGTACGACCGTGTCGCCGGGCGCGATCGGCAGCCGTTCGGTGTGGGCCAGCGACGAGCCCACGCCGGGATATTCGGCGGTGCGCACGAACCACGGGTCCTGGCGGGTCTGTTCGGTGGCCCCGGCGAACACCAGCGTCCAGGTGGCGCCGACCAGGGCGAGCCAGTCGGCGACGCGCCCGTGGGCGTCGGCCTCGCCCTCGGCGTCCGGGGTGAGGACGTCCGGTGCCGTGTCCTCCTTGCGGGCCCGCCAGAAGAAGCCGCCGTAGGCCGCGCCGGGGCGTCCGTTGGTGGCGGGGCTGCCGATGGACAGCGTGCCCGCGGTGACATTGGTGAGCGCGAAGGTGAAGTCCAACGACCAGGCGGATTCGGTGAGTTCGGTGGCGGCGACGGTACGGCGCTCGCGCAGCAGCTCGGCTCCGGCCGCCATCCAGCGCAGCTCCTGGACGAACCCGTCGGGGTCCCGCAGTTGGAAGCCCGCGTGGCGCTGGGCGCCGTGGTTGTCCAGCTCGGTCGGGCCCTGGTCGCGGACGTAGGTGCGCCCGCCCCAGAAGTTGTGCCCCTCGACGTCGGGAACGGCGACGCCGACGCCGAGGTGGTGTGCGTGGTCGGCGGGGCTGAGCTCGCTGACCGCCGTGCCGGCCAGGGTGGTGACCGGGTGCAGATACGGGCGCGGGGAGAGCCGGTCCGGCAGTTCGGGCCGGGTGACGTACCGGCCGACCGGGCGGCCCGCGACGCGCAGGACCGGGGTGTCGTTGGTCGTCATCATGTGCTCACCTCTTTGCGGAGACCGTGGGGAAGCGCCCAGGGGGCGCCGAGCTCGGAGTAGAGGGCGAGGGTGTCGGCGGCGGCCGCGACCAGTCCGTCGACGCCGGGCACGACCCGGCGCTGTTCGTCGGGCAGCAGATGCCAGGCCCCGGCGGGCAGCGGAGCCGGGTCGGGGGCCAGCCGGATCGCCTCGACGACCTTCATGAAGGCGCCGGTCTCCTCCGGGGTGACCAGCAGTTCGTCGCCGTCGGTGAGATGCCGGACGAGGTTCTCCAGCAGGTCGGTGCGGCCGTACTCGGCCTCCTCGGGGCCGTGCCCGGCGCGCTGGAGCAGTACCCGGTCCTGCTTGTACCAGAAGGTGATCCGGCCGCTGCTGCCGTGCACCACGACATACGGCTCGTCGGGGTGCTCGGCGCACAGGGTGACGGCGACGGTGACGGGGTGGCCCTGGGCGGTGGCGACGCGGACGCAGGAGGTGTCGTCGGACTCGATGTCGTTGGCGCGCAGCAGCTCGGTCTCGACGCCCGTGACGTCCTCGGAGCGGGTCGAGCCGCCGAGCGCGAGGGCGGTGGCGACGGCGTGCGCGAGCGGGTTGGTCAGCGCGCCGTCGATCACGTCGACGCCGTTCAGGCGGCGCTTTCCGGCCCAGGGCGCGCGCCGGTAGTAGGACTCGGCGCGGGCCCAGGCGCCGGCCCCGCCGACACCGACGAGCTCGCCGATGGTGCCCTCGGCGATCATCCGCCGGATCGCGGGCACCGCCCGTGAACCGAGCGACTGGAAGCCGATCTGGCAGGTGACTCCGGCCTCGGCGACCCCGTCCGCCATGCGCCGGAACTCGGCGTACGACGGGGCGGGCGGCTTCTCCAGCAGGACATGGACGCCCTTGCGCGCCGCGGTCAGCGCCAGGTCCGTGTGGGTCGGGATCGGGGTGCAGATCACCGCGACCCGGGCGCCGGTGGTGTCCAGGAGGGCGCCGAAGTCGGCGGACTGCTCGGGCGTGCCGAGGCCCTCGGGGATCTCGTCCGCCGTGAGGGGCCACAGCTCGCAGATGCCCGCCAGACGGACGATGCCCTTGTCCTGGAGCCCCCGGATGTTGTCCAGGTGCCAGCGGCCGTGGCCGCGCGCGCCCGCCAGGACGATGTCTACGGTCATGGGATCCTCCCTGCGCCCGCGCCGCGCGCCACCGCTCGGTCGGCCGTCCCGGCGCTGTCGATCTTTGTGTGCAGGGTAGGTGTCCAGCCGACGTCCGCCGTGAGGTCGCGCTCGCTGCCGGAGTTGTAGGCGTTGTAGATCGTGCGCAGGTCCACGGGGAAGCCGTTGAAGAGGGTGCCCTCGTCGTGCAGGGCGCTGCCGTTCCAGCTCTTGACCAGGTCGGCGACCTCGATATGGCCCGGGGCGGTGAAGGCGTTGTTCTGGACGTACAGGGCGGACTCGGTCGAGACGCCGATCGAGTACCGGTGGCCGTCCTTGACGACGTACCGGTTGTTGTAGACGTGCACCTGTCCGAAGCGCACCCTCGGCGCCCGCTGTACGACGGACTCGAACTGGTTGTGGTGCAGGGTGACCCGGAGCTTGCCGCGGTCCCCGGTGGCGGTGTCGCCGTTGCCGATGAGCATCGCCTTGTCGTGGTCGGCGAACCGGCTCCAGGAGACGGTGACCAGGTCGGAGCCGTTGGTGATGTCGAGCAGACCGTCGTGACGCAGGTAGTTGCGGCCGAAGTAGGTGGGCTCGTCCTCGTCGGGGTGGCCCTTGTCGCTCAACGTCACATGGTCGACCCACACATGCGTGGCGCCGCGCAGCCAGAGGTTGTCGTACGCCGTCTTCCAGTCGCCGAGGCCGCCGGAGTTGGGCTGCCAGACGGGGAAGCAGTCGTAGGCGTCGCGGAGTTCGAGATTGCGGACGATGACGTTGGAGGCGTCCTTGATCTGGAGGCCGGCACCTTTCAGGACGGCTTTGTCGCCAAGACCGACGATCGTGGTGTTGGAGCCGACGGCCAGCTCGACGCGCTCGGCCTGCTTGGCGGCCGAGGCCTGGCGGGCCTGTTCCTGGGGGCCGCTGGGCTTGGCGGAGCCCCAGGTGCGGGGGTCGTAGGCGGTGAGGTACTCCTTCAGGTCGTAGCCGTCGGTGGCGTAGTCGGCGCAGTCCAGGTGGTCGCCGTTCTCGTCGGTGTTGGCGTCGATGGCCCCGGCTATCTTGATGATCTTCGGGGTGTCGCTGCCGCCGTCGAGGGCGCGGACGAGTCCGGCGCGGTCCGTCACCGTGAACACATGGGCGTCGTCGGCGGCCGAGCCTCCGGTGGTGCCGGTGCCGTAGGACGCCCAGCCGTCGTTCGCGGGCAGGGTGTCGCGGCTGATGTCGCGGCCCTCGGCGTGCGCGGGGAAGCTCAGCACCCCGAGCAGGGCGAGCGGCACGATGAACCGATGCGTTCTCATCCCTTCACCGCCCCCGCGCTGAACCCGGTGATCAGCCACTTCTGGATGAAGGCGAACACGATCACCACGGGTACGGCCGCGATGATGCCGCCCGCGGCGAGCGCGCCGAGGTCGACGCTGTCCGCGCTCATCAGGGTGTTGAGGCCGACCGGGATGGTCTGCTTGTCCTGGTTGTTGAGGAACATCAGGGCGAACAGGAAGTGGTTCCAGGAGTGCACGAAGGCGAAGGAGCCGACGGCGATCAACCCTGGCCGCAGCAGCGGGAGTACGACGATGCGGAACCCGGTGAAGCGGTTGCAGCCGTCCACCCAGGCGGCCTCCTCCAGCGAGTACGGCACGTTCTTGATGAAGTTGCTGAGCAGGATCATGGACAGCGGCAGTTGGAAGACGGTCTCCGCGAGGATGACGCTGCCCAGCGAGTTGATCATCTGGAGTTCGGCGAAGATCTCGAACAGCGGCACCAGCAGCAGCGCGCCGGGCACGAACTGCGAGCAGAGCAGGGCGAGCATGAAGGCCCGCTTGATCTTGAAGTCGAACCGGGCGAGGGCGTAGCCGCCGGCCAGGGCGACGAGTGTCGTCATGAGGAGGGTGGCGACACCGACCAGGACGCTGTTCTGGAAGTAGGTGCCGAAGCTCCGCTCGTTCCAGACCTTGTCGAAGTGGTCGAAGGTCATCGGCCAGGGCACGAGCGAGGTCGAGCCGCTCGGGCGGAGCGCGAAGAGCAGGATCCAGTAGAAGGGGATCAGGGTGAAGAGCAGATAGATGCCGAGCGGGAGGTAGATCTGCCAGCGCGGGACCTCGTCCCAGGCGCGGTGCCTGCCGGAAGGGTGGGACGGCGGTGGTGTCCTCCGGGCGGCGGGCACGACCGGGGTGGCTTCCTTGATGCTCACTTGCTCTCACCTCCGAACTTGCTCAGCCGCAGATAGACCATCGAGCAGAAGAGCAGGATCACGAACGCGACCGTGGTCAGGGCCGACGCGTAGCCGAAGTTGTGGGCGTCGACGCTGGTGTTGGCGATGTAGAGCGGGAGTGTCGTCGTCTCGCCGGCGGGTCCGCCGCCGGTGAGGGTGTAGAGCAGGTCGACGTTGTTGAACTCCCACACCGCGCGCAGCAGCGTGGACAGGATGATGGCGTCCTTCAGATGGGGCAGCGTGATGTGCCAGAACTGCTTGATCCGGCTGGCCCCGTCGACCTCGGCGGCCTCGTACAGATCCTTCGAGACGGACTGGAGGTCGGCGAGGATGAGGATCGCGAAGAAGGGCACACCGCGCCACAGGTCGGCGACGATCGCCGCCGGGAAGACGGTGGAGGTGTCCGACAGCCAGCTGGTGCCGTAGGAGCCGATGCCCATGTCGGCGAGGTAACGGGTCATGCCTGTCTGGGAGTTGTAGAGCAGCACCCAGATCGCGGAGGTCAGCACACCGGAGACGGCCCACGGCGAGAAGACCATCGCACGGCCCAATCCCCGTCCTACGAAGGTCTGGTTGACGATGAGGGCCAGCGCGAGACCGAACAGCAACTGGAGTCCGACCTCGACGAAGACCCACTTGGCGCTGAAGACCAGCGTGTCCCAGAACAGCGGGTCGTCGGTGAAGGCGTGCACGAAGTTGTCGAAGCCCGCGTAGCCGTTGCGCCATGGCTTGGTGGGGTTGTAGTTCTGCAGGCTGTAGTAGAAGACGCTGATCACCGGGTAGGCGATGAAGCCCAGCATGAGCAGGGCGGCCGGGGCGATCAGCAGGTACGGGAGCCTGCGCGGGGTCGCGGAGGCACGGCGCCGCCTCGGTGGCGCGGGCGGTTTCGCCACGGCTGCGGCTTGGGCCATGACTGTTCTCCGTTCTCGGTGAAGCGCTTTCCGATCACTGTTCGGGGTCTCGACCAAAGGAGGTGGTGGTCGAGGGGTGGTTCAGCCGGCGTACGGGTCCTGCACCTTGCCGGGACGGGCGAGGAACTCGAAGTCGCAGCCGGTGTCGGCCTGGGTGATCTGTTCGTTGTAGAGCGCGCCGTAGCCGCGCTCGTAGCGCGCGGGAGGTGGTGTCCACTCGGCCCGGCGGCGTTCCAACTCCTCGTCGTCCACGTTGAGTTGGAGCGTGCGCGCCTCGACGTCCAGGGTGATGGAGTCCCCGGTCCGTACCAGGGCCAGCGGTCCCCCGATGTACGACTCGGGCGCCACGTGCAGCGCGCAGGCGCCGTAACTGGTGCCGCTCATCCGGGCGTCGGAGATCCGCACCATGTCCCGTACCCCCTGCTTGAGCAGATGGTCGGGGATCGGCAGCATGCCGTACTCGGGCATGCCAGGACCGCCCTTGGGCCCGGCGTTGCGCAGCACCAGCACGCTGTCGGCGGTGATGCCCAGCGACGGGTCGTTGATGGTGCGCTGCATGGTCTTGTAGTCGTCGAAGACGACCGCGGGACCGGTGTGCTTGAGCAGATGCGGCTCGGCGGCGATGTGCTTGATGACGGCGCCGTCCGGGCAGAGGTTGCCGCGCAGCACGGCGACCCCGCCCTCGTTCGCGACCGGGTTGTCGCGGGGCCGGATGACGTCGTCGTTGTGGACCTGGGCGCCCTCGATCTGCTCCCCGAGGGTGCCGCCCACGGTCGGCCGGTCCAGATGGAGCAGGTCGGTGATCCGCGAGAGGAAGGCGGGCAGACCGCCGGCGAAGTAGAAGTCCTCCATGAGGTACGTCTGTCCGCCGGGCCGGACGTTCGCCAGCACCGGTACGGTACGCGCGATGCGGTCGAAGTCGTCCAGGGTGAGCTTGATGCCGGCGCGGCCGGCCATGGCGATCAGATGGATGACGGCGTTGGTGGAGCCGCCGAGGCCGAGGATGGTGGTGACGGCGTCCTCGAACGCCTCGCGGGTGAGGATCCGTGACGGGGCCAGCCCGGTCCAGGCGAGTTCCACGGCGCGGCGCCCGGAGGCGGCGGCCATCCGCTCGTGCGCCGAGTCGACTGCGGGGATCGAGGAGGCACCCGGCAGGGTCATCCCGAGGGCCTCCGCCGCAGCGGTCATCGTGGACGCGGTCCCCATGGTCATGCAGTGGCCGGGCGAGCGGGCCAACCCGCCCTGGAGCTCCCGCAGTTCGCAGTCGGTCAGATTGCCCGCGCGGTGCTCGTCCCAGTACTTCCACATGTCCGTGCCGGACCCGAGGGTCTCACCGCGCCAGTGCCCCGGCAGCATCGGCCCCGCGGGCACGAAGAGCGACGGCACGTCGGCCGAGGCGGCGCCCATCAGCAGCGCCGGCGTCGACTTGTCGCAGCCGCCGAGCAGGACCGCCGCGTCGACGGGATAGGAGCGCAGCAGCTCCTCCGTCTCCATCGCCAGCAGGTTGCGGTAGAGCATCGGGGTCGGCTTCTGGTAGGTCTCGGAGAGCGTGGAGACCGGGAATTCGAGCGGGAAGCCACCGGCCTGCCACACGCCCCGCTTGACCGCCTCGGCGCGCTCGCGCAGATGGACATGGCAGGGGTTGATGTCGGACCAGGTGTTGAGGACGGCGATCACCGGGCGGCCCCGGTACTCCTCCGCCTCGTAACCGAGCTGGCGCATACGGGCGTTGTGCGACCAGGTGCGCAGCTGACCCTCGACGCCGAACCACTGATGGCTTCTGAGGGCCTGTGTCGCATCCCCGGTCGGATCAGCGTGCGGCGGCGATGGGGGTGCCCCCGCGCGAGTCGGCGAAGCCGTTCGAGCGCGGGGGAGCGTGCGATCGCAAGGCGCCGGAGCGCCCTCGATGGGGGTGCCCCCGCGCGAGTCGGCGAAGCCGGTTCGAGCGTGGGGGAGGAGCCACGTGGGTGGTTCGGTAACGCGGCTGGGGGTCCCCCCTCTGGGGGAGTGCGTGCCAGGCGGCGTGCGCCCGGCCGGGGATGCGACACAGGCCCTCAGTTCCTCGGGGCGCTTGCGGCCGGTCATATCGACCATCCGGCGGCTATCGCGGCGACCTCGGCGCGCTCGCTCTCGGGCAGCGGCTTGCTCGGCGGGCGGACCTCCCGGCGGCACAGTCCGAGGGAGGCGAGGGCCTCCTTCACCACGGTGACGTTGTTGGCGGAGCCGTTGGCGGCGCGCAGCTCCTCGAAACGGCGGATCTGCTCCCAGACCTTCATGGCGGCCGGATAGTCGCCGGATCGAAGCGCTTCGATCATGTTCAGCGAAACGGCCGGAGTGACGTTCACCAGCCCCGAGGTGAAGCCGGTGGCGCCCGCCGAGAAGTAGGAGGGAGCGTACGGCTCGGCGAGACCCGCGACCCAGACGAACCGGTCGAGCCCCGCGTCCCGGGCGAAGGCGGCGAACTTGGCGGCGTCCGGAACGGCGTACTTGACGCCGATGACGTTCGGGCAGAAGTCGGCGAGCTCGGCCAGGCGGTGGCCGCTGAGCTGGGCGTTGCGGATGTACGGGACGACCCCCAACTCGGGGACGGCCTCGGCGATGGCCCGGTGGTAGTCGACCCAGCCGCCCTGCGAGACATAGGGATGGACGGGCTGATGGACCATCACCATCGCCGCACCCAGCTCACGGGCGTGCCGGGCGGAGGCGACGGCGGTGGGCACGTCATGGCCGACGCCGACGAGGATCACTCCACGGTCGCCGACCTCGTCGATCGTGATCTCGGTGACGAGCCGGCGTTCCTGCGGGGTGAGGGCGTAGAACTCGCCGGTGTTCCCGTTGGGGGTGAGGGTCCGGATCCCCCCGTCGAGCAGACGACGCAGCAGGGCCCGGTGGACGTCCTGGTCGACGCTGCCGTCCTCGGCGAACGGGGTCACCGGGATCGCCACCACATCGGCCAGGGCAGCCCGCTGGGTCTCGAAGCTCTCGCTGCTCATTCCTGGCCTTCCTGGTCCCCGGCGCCGGGGAACGCTCGCTCGACGAAGGACGCGATATGGGCGTGCAGGGCGCGCGCCGCGCCGTCGGCGTCGCCGTCGAGGGCGAGCCGCAGGATCTCCCGGTGCTCACCGGCCTCCCGCTCCCAGGAGGGGGAGGCGGCCCAGGCGACGGCGGAGACGAGGGCGGCCTGGTCACGGACCTCGTCGAGCATCCGGCCGAGCAGCGGGTTGCCGCAGGGCAGGTACAGGGCGCGGTGGAACTCCCGGTTGGCGAGGGAGCGTTCGGCGGTGTCGGACGCCTGGTCCGCCCGGGTCAGCGCGTCCCGGGCGGCGTCGAGGGGGGCGCCCCGCCTGACGGCCCGCTTCAGCGCCTCGGGTTCGATAAGCAGCCGCACGTCGTAGACCTCGCGCGCCATGTCCGCGTCCACCATGCGCACCGTGACGCCCTTGTACTGGCTCATCACGACGAGCCCGGTCCCGGCGAGCGTCTTCAGCGCCTCGCGCACCGGGGTCTTGGACACCCCGAACTGCGCGGCGAGCTCGGTCTCCACCAGGGCCTGCCCGGGCGTCAACTGCCCGGTGAGGATGCGGCGTTTGATCTCCTCCAGCACGAACTGCGTGCGGGAGGGGATCGGCGTGGGCACAGAGGTCATGCGCGCCTCTCGGATCTCACATATCGCGTCTCATATATGACGTACGAAGTACGACGCGTTGAAGGTAGGAGCGCCTCCGTGTTTCGTCAATGCTTCTGACAAAGGAAGTTGGCGTTGCGTCAGAGGGTGTGGGTGTCTCCGACGCGGGCGGTGACGGTGGGACCGCCGAATGACAAGGCGGCGCGGCTGGTGGCCGCTTCCGGAGTGAGCGTGGGCCCGACATGCGTGACGGCCAACCGCCGAACACCGGCAGCCCCCGCGACACTTCCGGCGTCCTCGGGGGTCAGATGAACCTGTTCGCCTTCGCGATGCCGGTCGATGTCGGCCTCGCACAGGAACAGGTCTGCGGAGTCGGCGAGTTCGGTGAGTGCGGAGCAGGGTCCCGAGTCCCCGGAGTAGGCGAGGACACGCTCACCGACCTGGGCGCGCAGCCCGTACGCCTCGACGTCGTGCACGACTTGACGGGCGGTGAGGGTCATGTCGCCGTGCCGGGCCGCATGCCCATCGTACAGGGCCCGGAAGTCGAAGACGCCGCCGAGGAACCCGGCATCCGGCCGGCCGAAGAACCCGGCGAGGCGCCGGGCGCAGTCACTCGGGGCGTAGACGGGCATGGGGGCTGCGGGGGTGAGCCCGCCGTAGGCGAACCCGTAGAAGGCGGCGGTCAGATCGGCGAAGTGGTCGGCGTGGAGATGCGAGATCCACACGGCATCGAGCCGTCGTGGGTCGGTGTGCCGCCGCAACTCCGCGAAGGTCCCGGTACCGGCGTCCACCCACACCTCTGCGCCCCCGCCGCTCAGCAGATAGCCGGAGCAGGGGCGGTCGGGGTCGGGGTGGGGGGAGGCGGTACCGAGGACGGTGAGGGTGATCGACATGCGGGGAGGCTATGTCTGCGTCCCGCTCCCCCGCCTCCGCCTATGGACTGTGTCCACTCCGGTCTGCTCATGACCGCGTCCACTCCGGATCCCGCCCGCTCAACCCCACCGCCCGGTCCAGCAGGGACGCGTCCTGGGGCACGGGGACGATCGGGCCGAAGATCTCGTCGCGGCTGGGGTCGTCCTTCGCCGCGAGTTGGAAGTCGTGACAGGCCTGGAGTGCGGTCGGGTCGGGGGCGTACGGCTGGCCCGTGGCCCTGGCCAGGTCCCAGCCGTGGATGACCAGTTCGTCGATGGCGACGGCGCCGGCGACCGCGCCGGGGAGGTCGAAGCCGCCCGCTCGGGTCATCCCGGTCCAGGCGGCCGGGTCCCGCCAGGCCTCGGCGAGTTCGTCGAGGACCTTGGGGAACTCCTCGCGCCAGCCGGGGCCGATGTCGGGGACGGTGTCGAAGGGGTTGGTGTCGGTCGTGTTGCCCAGGCTCTTGCGGCCGGCGTCACGGAAGGCGATGGTCAGGCCCAGCAGGTGGCCCAGCATGTTGCGGACCCTCAGGTCCGGGCACGGTGTGGCGTCCGTCAGCTGCTCGTCGGTCACGCGCTCGGCGAGGCGGGCCAGGACCTGGGTCTGGGGCCCCAGATCGATGATCGAGTCCGTCATTGGATGCTCCTCAACGTCTCCGCGGTGGTCTTGAAGGGTGGACCGTCCACGCCCCGGAAACTCATCGCTAGCCCCGGAAGAAGCAGCTCCCGCAATGATCGGGTTCCCCCATCACGTGGTGCACCACCACGTCCCTCAAGGGCACGGCGTGGGCCGACGGATTCCGCCGCGCCCCTCCTTCAGCCCCCGGCGAGCGCCGAGCGCACCAGCTCCAGGTCTCCGTCGGACGCCAACCCCGCGTGATACAGCCGCAGTTCCGTCGCCCCGAGCTCACGCGCGCGTGCCACGTCCGCGGCGAGCGTGCCCGGACTGCCGCCCATCCCGGAGACCACGGTGAGGTTGGCGGCGAGTACTCCGCGCCCCTGCTCCGCGAACGGCGTCAGCAGGCCGGGACCGCCCGTACAGGGCACGACCACACCGTCGGCGACGGACAGTATGTGGGCCGGATCCACACCGGCGTTCGCCCCGCAGTGGTACGTCACGGGGTCGGCGTGCAGCAGCACCTGGAAGCCGTCCGGCGCCGCCGCACGAACGGCGGCGACGGCCGCCTCCTGGAGCGTACGGGCCCTCTCGTCGCGCCACGCGCGTGTGGCGGCCGCGTCGGCCTCCCCGAGCAGCTTCTCGACGTCCGCCCAGCCCTCGTCGGCGGCGACGCCCTGCCACAGCGGCTCCAGCGCTGCCCGTACGACCGCCGCCAGCTCTTCGGCGTCCAGCCCCTGTGCGCCGTAGCCCTCCCGGCAGGCCGGGCAGAAGCAGAGCGACATCAGGTACTGGCCTGCCTCCCCGAGGCCGACGCCGCCGGTCTTGTCGTGGGCGTGCAGATGGGCGAGGCCGTACCAGCCGAGGGACTCCAGCTCGGTGCCGCGCGCCCCTGGCCGTACCGCCGCCTCGGCGGCCAGGTCGATCAGGTACGCGCGCGTGGCGGGCTGGGCGATGCACGGGGCCCAGGGGTAGCGGTCGCCGTAGGCGTTGACGACGGAGGTGTCCGGGTGCTCGGCGCCGAGGCGGGAGTTGTGGGCGAGCACGACCCAGGTGTGCACGTCGAGGCCCGCGTCGGCGAGCGCGGCCGCCGCCTCGCCGTAGGCGTCCCCGGGCGCCCAGTCACCGGCGGCGTAGGGGCGCAGCTCCCGGCCGTCCCAGCGCGCGTCCGTCGGGTACAGCACGGCCGCGTGTTCGGCCGTGACGATGCGGTGGCGCGGGTGGCGGGGGGTCAACGCGCGCGTGGAGTGGTAGGCGGCGGCCAGCGTCACCTGCCCCACCCCGAGGGCGGCGATCCTCGTGGCCGCCTCCGGGTCTCCGTTGACGTCCCAGGGGTAGACGAATGCCGACGCCGTCACTTGCCGTCCTCCTCCAGGAGCGCGTACCCACGCTCGATCAGCAGAGCGAGCCGCTTGACATGATCCTCGCTCGGTTCGTGCAGCGGCGGCCGGACCTCCCCCACGTCGAGGCCGCGCAGCCGGACGCCCGCCTTGACGAGTGCGACGGCGTAACCGCGGCCCTGGGCGCGCAGTTCGACGAACGGCTGGTAGAAGCCGTCCAGGAGGCGGCGCGCGGTGGCGTCGTCGCCGTGGTGCAGTGCCTGGTGGAAGGCGAGGGCGATCTCGGGGGCGAAGCAGAACACGGCCGACGAGTAGAGCGTGATGCCGATGGCGCGGTACGCGAGCTGGGTCTGCTCGGCGGTCGGCAGCCCGTTGAAGTAGAGGAAGTCGCCGGGGACCTCGGTGCGTACGGCGCTGACGATCCGCTGCATGAGGTCCAGGTCGCCGAGGCCGTCCTTGAACCCGATGATCCCGTCCGTTCGGGCGAGGTCGACGACCGTCTGCGGGGTGAACACGGCGTTGTCGCGCTGGTAGACAATCACGGGTAGCGCGGTGGCCGCGGCGACCTCCCGGTAGTGCCGCAGCAGCCCCTCCTGCGCGGCGAGCACGAGATACGGCGGCATGGCGAGCAGCCCGTCGGCGCCGGCCGCCTCGGCGAGCCGCGCGTACCGCACGGCGAGCGCTGTGCCGTATCCGGCGCCCGCGACGACCGGCACCCGGCCCGCCGTCTCCTCGACGGCCGCCCGTACGCACTCCTGGTACTCCTCGGGCGTCAGCGCGTGGAACTCCCCGGTGCCGCAGCACGCGAAGACGGCGGCGGCCCCGGCCTCCACCCCGCGGCGCACATGCTCGCGGTAGACGTCGAGGTCGACGGCGCCCTCGGAGTCATAGGCGGTGACGGGGAAGAACAGCGGCCCGCTGGGGATGCCGAGTCGAGCGGCGAGGTCGGCTGGCGTCACAGGCTCTCCCTAGAACGGGTCGATCACGACTGTGTGCGTGTTTCTGATCGAAGTTTATGTTTATGAACAGCACCTCCGCCACCCTTGACGGGACGGGGCGATGATCCATAGCTTGTCCACGAATGTGAATACCGTGCAGTCACACGGCCGTCTACTCAAGGAGACCCGAGGATGCCAGCGCCCCGCACCGTTCTGCTCACCGGCGCCGCCGGCGGACTCGGCACCCTGATGCGGGATCTGCTGCCCGAGTACGGCTACCGGCTGCGCCTTCTCGACCTGCGCCCCATCGAGGGCGAGCCGGACGCGATCGTCGCGGACCTCGCCGACAAGGATGCGCTGCGCGAGGCCGTCCGGGGTGTCGACGCGATCATCCACCTCGCGGGCATCTCCCTGGAAGCCCCGTTCGAGAAGATCCTCCGGGCGAACATCGAGGGCACCTACAACCTGTACGAGTCCGCACGCGAGGAGGGCGTCGCACGCATCGTCTTCGCCTCCTCCAACCACGCGGTCGGCTTCACCCCCCGCCCCCAGGAGGGCGACCCCCTCATCCCGATCGACACCCCGCGCCGCCCGGACACCTTCTACGGCCTGTCCAAGTCCTTCGGAGAGGATCTCGCGCAGTTCTACTGGGACAAGTACGGCCTGGAGACCGTCTCGGTCCGCATCGGCTCCTGCTTCCCGAAGCCCACCGGCGTCCGCATGCTGTCGCTCTGGATGAGCCCGGCGGACGGCGCCCGCCTCTTCCACGCGGCCCTGACCGCCGAGGACGTCGGCCACAAGGTCGTCTACGGCTCCTCCGCCAACACCCGCCTGTGGTGGGACCTCAGCACGGCACGCTCCCTCGGCTACGACCCCCAGGACGACTCCGAGCCCTACGCCGAGAAGCTGATCGCGGAGCAGGGCGAGCTGGACCCCACGAACGAGGCCCACACCCACCTGGGCGGCCACTTCGTGAACGACCCCCCGATCTGGCCGTACTGACCCAAAAGAGCTGCGGCAAGGGGCGGACGGGCAAAGAACGGGCCCGTCCGCCCACTCATTCGGGCACGGCAGATCGATGCCCCGAGCATCCGGGACCCAGCACGACAGCGCAGGCCAAGGGGCGCGGGGAACTGCGTGACCAGCCACAACACACCCGCAGCCGCCATACGGCCGACACCCCCGCCCCCTGGGCCCGACCCGGACCCGTACAAGACCGAACGGGCACACAAGGTCAGCATCACCCCGGTAACAAACCTGGTCACCGCCAGACACCCGCTGTAGAAATTCCCTCATGAGCCCGAACGGGCAGCGCAGCGCAAAGGCGGGTGACGACATTGAACAGAACCGCGGAAGAACGCCAACGCGAGATCATCCGCGCGGCACGCGCCAGCGGTTCCGTGGACGTCAACGCACTCGCCGAACGGCTCGGCGTGGCCAAGGAGACCGTACGACGGGATCTGCGCGCCCTTGAGGACCACGGCCTGGTCCGCCGCACCCACGGCGGCGCCTACCCCGTGGAGAGCGCCGGTTTCGAGACGACGCTCGCCTTCCGCGCCACCAGCCATGTGCCCGAAAAGCGCCGGATCGCGACCGCCGCGGCCGAGCTGCTCGGGGACGCCGAGACCGTCTTCGTCGACGAGGGCTTCACCCCCCAGCTCATCGCCGAGGCGCTCCCCCGGGACCGGCCGCTGACCGTGGTCACCGCGTCCCTGCCGGTCGCGGGCTCGCTGGCGGAGGCCGAGAACATCTCGGTCCTGCTGCTCGGCGGCCGGGTACGTTCCGGCACGCTGGCCACCGTCGACCACTGGACGACGAAGATGCTGGCCGGCTTCGTCATCGACCTGGCGTTCATCGGCGCCAACGGCATCTCCCGCGAACACGGTCTGACCACCCCCGACCCCGCGGTCAGCGAGGTCAAGACACAGGCCGTACGCGCCTCCCGGCGCACCGTGTTCGCGGGCGTGCACACCAAGTTCGGGGCGGTCAGCTTCTGCCGGTTCGCGGAGGTCGGCGCGCTGGAGGCGATCGTGACGAGCACGCTGCTCCCGGTGGCGGAGGCCCACCGCTACTCGCTGCTGGGACCACAGGTCATCCGCGTCTGAATTTCCAACTCACCTCCCCTGCGGGGCACACCCATACCCGGCTGCGCCCTTTATCTCCCCATACGACCAGGAGCGATCCATGCGAACCCAGAGCCGACGGGGGCCGCGAGCCACGCTCGCCACGGCCGCCGTAGGGACGCTGCTCGCCCCGCTGCTCTCCGGCTGCTGGGTCGGAGCGGGCGGGGCCGGATCGGGCGGCGACTCGATCAACGTCCTCATGGTCAACAACCCGCAGATGGTGGAGCTGCAGAAGCTCGCTCCCCACTTCACCGAAGAGACCGGCATCAAGGTCAACTTCACCGTGCTGCCCGAGAACGACGTCCGCGACAAGATCAGCCAGGACTTCGCCAACCAGGCCGGCCAGTACGACGTCGCGACCCTCTCCAACTACGAGATACCGATCTACGCCCGCAACGACTGGCTGAAAGAGATGGACTCCTACGTCGCGCAGGACCCGGCCTACGACGAACAGGACATTCTCAAGCCGATGCGCCAGTCCCTGACGGGCGACGACGGCAAGCTCTACGGCCAGCCCTTCTACGGCGAGTCGTCCTTCCTGATGTACCGCAAGGACATCTTCCAGAAGGAGGGCCTGACGATGCCCGCGCACCCCACCTGGCAGCAGGTGGCGGACCTCGCCGCGCGGGTCGACGGCGCCGAGTCGGGCATGAAGGGCATCTGTCTGCGCGGTCTGCCCGGCTGGGGCGAGGTCATGGCTCCCCTCACCACGGTCGTGAACACCTTCGGCGGCACCTGGTTCGACAAGGGCTGGAAGGCCCGGCTCGACTCCCCTGAATGGGAAAAGGCGACGAAGTTCTATGTCGGCCTGGTTCGTGAGCACGGCGAGTCCGGCGCGGCCCAGTCCGGCTTCGCCGAGTGCCTGAACAACATGACCCAGGGCAAGGTCGCCATGTGGTACGACGCCACATCCGCCGCCGGCTCCCTGGAGTCCGCCGACTCCCCGGTCAAGGGCAAGGTCGGCTACGCGCCCGCGCCGGTCGAGGAGACCGACTCCTCCGGCTGGCTCTACACCTGGGCCTGGGGCATCCAGGAAGCCTCCCGCAACCCCGACAAGGCCTGGCAGTTCGTCTCCTGGGCGTCGAGCAAGCAGTACGAGGAACTGGTCGGCGACGAGATCGGCTGGTCCGACGTACCGGCGGGCAAGCGCGCCTCGACGTACGAGAACCCGGCGTACCGCGCGGAGGCCGCCGCCTTCCAGGAGATGACGAAGGAGGCCATCGAGGGTGCCCGCCCGAACGACCCGGGGGTGCAGCCGCGTCCGGCACCCGGCATCCAGTTCGTCGGCATCCCCGAGTTCACCGATCTCGGCACCAAGGTCTCCCAGGAGATCAGCGCGGCCATCGCCGGACGTCAGTCCGTCGAGTCGGCCCTGAGGAAATCGCAGGAGCTCGCCGAGGAGATCGCCGAGGAGTACGAGGGACGATGACCGCCACAACCACCGCTCCGACAGCCGCACCATCCGTACGCACCGAGAAGCGCCCCTCGGACCGTCTGCGCGCGTGGGCCACCCGCGCCCCGCTCCTCCCCGCGCTGATCTTCATGATCGCGGTGACCCAGCTGCCGTTCGTGGCCACGCTGGTGATCTCGTTCTTCGACTGGAACTCGCTCTACCCCGACGCCCGCAGCTTCACCGGCTTCGCGAACTACTCGGAAGTCCTCACCGACGCCGACCTGCGCCGCTCGGTCTGGACGACGGTCCTGCTCACGGTCGCCGTGGTACTGGCGAGCCTGATCCTGGGCCTGGTCCTGGCGCTGCTGCTGGACCGGAAGTTCAAGGGCCGGGGAGTGGTCCGCACTCTGCTGATCGCCCCCTTCCTGGTGGTCCCGGTGGCGGCTGCCCTGCTCTGGAAGCACGTCCTCTACAACCCCGAATACGGCCTGTTCAACGGCCTGTTGCAGTACGTGGGCGGCCCGCAACCGGACTGGATCTCCAACACCCCGCTCCTCGCCGTGGAAGCCGCCCTGGTCTGGCAGTGGACCCCGTTCATGATGCTGATCCTGCTGGCGGGCCTGCAGAGCCGGGACCAGCAACAGATCGAGGCGGCACGGGTGGACGGCGCGAGCGACTGGCAGATCTTCCGCCACCTGACACTCCCCCACCTGCGCAGGTATCTGGAGTTGGGCGCCCTGCTGGGCTCGATCTACATCGTCCAGAACTTCGACGCGGTCTTCACGATCACCTCGGGCGGCCTGGGCACGGCGAACCTCCCCTACACCGTCTACCAGAGCTTCTACCAGGCCCATGAGAACGGCCTCGCCTCGGCCGCCGGCGTCCTGGTCGTCATCGGCTCGATCATCATCGCGACCTTCGCGCTGCGGGTCGTCTCGTCCCTGTTCCGCGAGGAGGTGTCCCGCGCATGAACGTCATACGCCGAAACGGTCTTGGCCTGGTGGCCTGGTTCGTCGGGATCCTGTTCTTCCTGCCCATCGCCTGGATGGCCCTGACGTCCTTCCACTCGGAGGAGGACGCGGCGACGAACCCGCCGTCGTTCGGGGCGGCGCTCACCCTGGACGGCTACCGGGAGTTCTTCGGCACGGGCGGCGGGGCGAGCCCGTGGCCCTCGCTGATCAACTCGACGGTGGCGTCGGTGGGTTCGACGCTGCTGGTACTGCTGCTGGCGCTCCCGGCCGCGTACGCCCTGTCGATCCGCCCGGTGAAGAAGTGGACGGACGTCCTGTTCTTCTTCCTGTCGACAAAGATGCTCCCGGTGGTGGCAGGCCTGCTGCCCATCTATCTGTTCGCGAAGAACACGGACATGCTGGACAACATCTGGCTGCTGGTCATCCTCTACACGTCGATGAACCTGCCGATCGCGGTCTGGATGATGCAGTCGTTCCTGTCCGAGGTGCCGGTGGCGGTGATCGAGGCGGCGCGGGTGGACGGAGCGAAGCTGCCGACGATCCTGGCCCGGGTGGTGGCCCCGATAGCCCTCCCCGGAATAGCGGCGACAGCCCTGATCTGCTTCATCTTCAGTTGGAACGAGCTGCTCTTCGCTCGGGTGCTGACCGGCGTGGTGGCCGAGACCGCCCCCGTCTTCCTGACCGGCTTCATCACCAGCCAGGGCCTGTTCCTGGCGAAGGTGTGCGCCGCGTCGCTCGTCATCTCCCTGCCGGTGCTCGCCGCGGGGTTCGCCGCCCAGGACAAGCTGGTCCAGGGCCTGTCGTTGGGAGCCGTGAAATGAAGGCCGCCGTCATCGAGTCCGTGGGCCGCGCCGTGGTCGCCGAGGTTCCGGATCCGACACCGGGCCCGCGTGAAGTGGTCGTCGAGGTCGCGGCCTGCGGCCTGTGCGGCACGGACCTGCACATCCTCCAGGGCGAGTTCGCACCGAAGCTGCCGATCGTGCCCGGGCACGAGTTCGCGGGCGAGGTGGTCGGGGTCGGGACCCAGGTCACGGAACTGTCGGTGGGCGACCGAGTGGCGGTGGACCCCTCCCTCTACTGCTACGAGTGCCGCTACTGCCGTACCGGCCACAACAACCTCTGCGAACGCTGGGCGGCGATCGGCGTGACGACGGCGGGGGGCGCGGCGCAGTACGCGGTGGCTCCGGTGGCGAATTGCGTACGGCTGCCCGAACACGTCCGCACGCAGGACGCGGCGCTGGTGGAACCGCTGTCGTGCGCGGTACGGGGCTACGACGTCCTGCAGTCCCGCCTGGGCGCGCACGTCCTGATCTACGGCTCGGGGACGATGGGCCTGATGATGCTGGAGCTGGCGAAGCGGACCGGGGCGGCGCGCGTCGACGTGGTGGACGTGAACCCGGCGCGCCTGGAGACGGCACGGCGGCTGGGGGTATCGGCGTCGGCGGCGAACGCGGACGAACTGGACCGCCCGCAGGGCTGGGACGTGGTGGTGGACGCGACGGGCAACGCGGCGGCGATCCAGGACGGCTTGGAGAGGGTGGCCAAGGCGGGAACATTCCTGCAGTTCGGAGTGGCGGACTACGCAACACGCGTAACGATCGACCCGTACCGCATCTACAACCAGGAGATCACGATCACCGGCTCGATGGCGGTCCTCCACAGCTTCGAACGAGCGGCGGAACTCTTCGCGAACGGCGCCCTGAACCCAGAGATCTTCATCAGCGACCGCATCCCCCTGGACCGCTACCCGGAGGCACTGGACCAGTTCGCCGCGGGGGTGGGCCGCAAGACAGTGGTGGTCCCGTAGTGTCACAGCCGGTGGCAGGCTTGTCCGCCGCCCTGCACCCATGGCAGTACTCGGCATGCAACAGCCTCCATCCCAACAGCCCCCGTAGAGACCGCACTTGACCTCAAGCGAGGTTGAGGTCGGAGGGTGGTCTCCGTACCGATCATCGACGTACTGGAGGCCTGCCATGACCCGCCGTACCGACGCCCACCCCGACCCGACCCGCCCCGGGATCGGGGCGCCCTTCTTCAGTACCTGGCGTGTGGGCAGTCCCGAGCGTCAGGCGCAGACCGTCGAGGCCATCGCCCGTACCTGGGAGGGCCGTCCCTGGGGCAGTGCCGCGCTGCTCGGGTATCACGTCTACGCCGGCCACGACGGCAGCACCCTGATGCACTACTCGCAGTGGCGCAACGAGCAGGGCTACGAGGCCTACTTCAAGACCCTCCGCCAGGAGCGCAACGACGAGATCGACACCGCCGTGCCCGGCATCGAGCGGGTGCGTCTGGACCGGTACCGGCTCTACCGCAGCCATGCCCGCGCCGCCGGTGACACCCGGGTGCCGGGTCTGATCGTGACCGTGCGGATCGACTTCGAACCGGACGCTGCCGAGAAGCGGGCCGACTGGGTGGACCTCGTCCTGTCCGCCCTCGCCGGACCGGACGCCGACCGAGGTCTGATCAGCGCGCACTTCCACCTCAGCACCGACGGCACGCATGTCCTGAACTACGCCGAGTGGGAGAGCGACCAGGCCTATGACGAGGCCATCGGCGGGCCCGAGTCGCCCCAGTGGGAGCGGGTGCGGACGTATCCGGGTGTGAAGGGCTTCACGGGCAACCGGTACCGGCACGCGCTCGGGCTCGTGCCCTGACCCGACCTCGCCCGACCCTCCCCGACCCGGGCCCGCCGACAATTCCATCCGCCTGGACAAAAAAAGTTTTCGGTGAGACCGTGGACTCATGTTGGACGTGACCGTGATCGAGGACCCCGAGGCGGCGGCCGTCTCCCTGGACCCCATAAGGGCCCGGCTGCTCGCCGAGCTGGCGGCCGGGCCCGCGTCGGCCGCCATGCTGGCCGGCAAGGTCGGGCTGCCCCGGCAGAAGGTGAACTACCACCTGAAGGCGCTGGAGCGGCACGGCCTGGTCGAACTGGCCGGGGAGCGCCGCAAGGGCAATGTCACCGAGCGGCTGATGCGGGCGACCGCCGCGTCGTACGTCATCTCGCCGCTCGCCCTCGCCGCCGTGCAGCCGGACCCGGAGCGCTTCCGGGACCAGCTCTCCGCGCGCTGGCTGCTGGCGCTCGGCGCCCGGCTGGTGCGGGACGTCGGCTCGCTGGTCACCGGCGCGACCAAGGCCCGCAAGCGGCTGGCGACCTATGCGCTGGACGGCGAGGTGCGCTTCGCCTCGGCGGCCGAACGGGCCGCGTTCATCCAGGAGTTGACGGCGGGTGTCACCGGCCTGATCCGCAAGTACGACGCCCCGGACGCCGAGGGCGGCCGTGACCACCGGATCGTCGTGGCCGTACACCCCACGCTGAAGACAGAGCCAGAGATTTCGGAATAGTTCAGGAGCCCACCATGTCCAAGGAATTCGAGATCGCCCGGGAGTTCGAGGTCGACGCCACTCCGCAGGAGGTCTGGGAGGCGGTCACCACCGGAACCGGGGGGTATCTGTGGCCCATGGAGCCGCCGGAGCCCCGGGTCGGCGGCCAGGGGCCCTTCGGGTCCACGGTCACCGCCTGGGACCCGCCGCACCGCTACTCGAACCGCGTCGAGGACGTCGAGGGCATCTCCGAGCAGACCGTCAACCAGCTCGACTACACCATCGAGCCGCGTGACGAGGGCAGGGGGGCCTGGGTGCGGTACGTGCACAGCGGGATCTTCGTCGACGACTGGGACAACCAGTACGACGGCGCCGCCAAGCACACCGACTTCTATCTGCACACCCTGCGCGAGTACCTCACCCACTTCGCGCCCCGCCCGGCCGCCTTCGCGACCTTCGACGGGCCCGAGGCCTCCAAGGCCGCCGACGCCCTCGAAGTCGTAGGACGGGCGCTCGGCGTCGGCCCGGACGTGGTCGCCGGCACAGAGCTGAGGGTGCACGGGCCCGACGAGTTCGACGCCGTGGTCGACTTCCGCAACCCGTACTTCATCGGGCTGCGCACGGACCGGGGCCTGACCCGGATCTTCGGGCGCAACCACTGGGGCTACCCGGTCGGCATCTCCCTGCACGACTTCACCTCGGGCACGGAGATCAAGGAGTGCGAGACCGAATGGCAGGGCTGGCTGAACAAGGTGTTCAACCAGCCCTGACCGAACGGGAGTTACGGCTTGAAGCGCAGGACCTGCGGGTCGTGGTCGCTGATCTGGTCGTTGAACTCCGCGTTGATGTGCACGCTGTCGTACTCGAAGCCACAGCCGCGCCGGATCGACGGGCTGACCAGGATCTGGTCCAGGACCTGGCTGTTGCCCTGGTAGACGTACGAGTAACGCTCGCTGCGCGGCAGCGACTTGATCGCCGACCACAGGGCGCCGTCGCTCTCCAGGATCTTGGTGGTCTCGGAGAACTCGAAGTCGTTGATGTCGCCGAGCGTGACGACGTCCGCGTTCTTCTGGGTGTCGAGGATGTCCTTGACGAAGGCGTTCACCAGGGTCGCCTGCTGGTGCCGCTGGATCTCCGAGCTGCGCGAGACCGGCTGGTACTGCGAGGTCAGACTCTGGTCGCCGCCCTTGGAGTTGAAGTGGTTGGCGATCACGAAGACCGTGCGGCCTCGGAAGACGAACTCACCGACCAGCGGCTTGCGGCTGTTGGCGAACGCCGTGTTCGCCGGGTCGATACGGCCCGGGGAGACCGTCAGCGCGGCCTTGCCGTCCTCCTCGGTGACCTGGGCGGCCGTCGTGGCGTCGCCGCCCGCGCGGTCCGTGAAGGAGACCCGCTCGGGGTTGAACAGGAACACCTGGCGGATGTTGCCGCCCGGCTCGCCGCCGTCGGCCTTGTCGGCCGGGTCGATGGAGCGCCAGTCGTACGTCGGGCCGCCCGCGGCGACGATCGCGTCGATCAGCCTCTGCATCGTCTGGTCGGCGGCGACCGTGCCGTCGTTCTTCGCTCCCGTGTTGTCCTGGATCTCCTCCAGGGACACGATGTCGGGCGCCTTGAGGTTGTTCACGATCGCGGAGGCGTGCTCCTCGAAGGTGGCGTCGGACGGGTCGAGGTTCTCGACGTTGTACGTCGCGACCGCCAGCTCGCCGTTCTTCTGCTTCTCGGTGGTCTCCCGCTTCAGCTCGGCGCTCTCCAAGGTGCCGAGCTGGTTCGCGACCAGGGTGTAGCCGCCGAACTGGTTGTAGTCCAGCGGGCCCGCGGTGGCGCCGGTGAGGGTGTCACCGACGTTCGCCTTCGGGAAGGCGGCGACCGCGCCGAGCGACTGGATCTGGAGGCGTCCGGTGTTCTGCGACTCGTAGGAGCCGTACACCGTGCCGCCGCGCCAGTTGCGGTTCTCCCACGGCTTCACCGTGACCCACAGCTCGGTGTACGGGTCGGTGGCGCCGACCACCCGGGTGTCGGAGACCTGGACGTTCATGCCCTCCAGGGACTCGTACAGGTCCAGGGCGTACTTCGACGGCTGGAGGGGCAGACCGTTGATCGAGTTGTTCGCGGCGCTGTCCCCCGCCGGGGCATAGGCGCTCGGCACCGACTTGGCGTCGATGACCGTGGCGGCCGGAACGGCGTTGCCGCTGGAGACGACGGTGATCGTCGGCTTGGTGATCTCGGTCAGCGCCTGGTTGCCGGAGGAGGTGCCGCCGGGCACGTACTCCGAGACCGTGCCGGAGACCGTCACCAGGTCGCCTACGGCCACGCCCTTGGGCGTGGCGCTGGTGAAGACGAAGACGCCCTCACTGGTGGCCGGGTCGGCGTCCGCGTTCGGGTCCTGGATCCAGAAGCCGCGGGACGAACCGTAGGTGCGCACGCCGGTGACGATGCCGGTCACATCCGTGACCTGCTTGCCGGCGTACGGGGATATGCGGGTGCTGCCCTGGATGTCATGGATGCGCACCGAGTCGGCGTGCGCGGGCGAGGTGAGGACGACAGTGGACGCCGCGGAACAGACAGCGGCGACGGTGAGCGCGGCGAGGCGCGCGGACGACTTGCTCGGCAACGGGATCCCTCCGGGGACGTGCGTGGGCGCCGGGACGAGGGTGGTGCTTCGGTGCAGGTGGTGCGTCGAACGGTGGGAGCCGCGACCGGTGGGGCGGTGCGACGCGCGTAGAGATTCGGTGAACAGGTGTCCTATGAATTTCTACGCGCGTAATCTCCTGCCTGGTCAGGCCAGTTGTCAAGGTTTCAGCCATGTACACCGGTCAACGGGTAGATGAACCGGGCGGCATGGGGCCAAATCCGTCTAGGCTGAGCGGCTGAGTGGTACGACGCGTCCTAGGAGAACCAGCCGATGTCAGACAGCTCCCCCCTGCCGCCCGTGCGGCTGCATCCCGAAGCGGAGCTGGCGCGGGACGCGCTGTCCACGCCCCTGCTCTCCCGGGCCGCCCGGCTCGCGCGCTGGGCCGGCCCCGACACCCGTGTCGACGCCGGCGGCGGGCTCGCCGAGGAACAGCTCCCCGCGGCCGCCGAGGCCCTCGGCCTGACCGGCGACGACGCCGCCGCCCAAGCGAGCGAGGCCTGGCGCGTTGCTCTCGACGCCGGGCTCATCGAGATCGTCGACGAGGAGGAGGGCACCGTCGCGGCCGGCGAGGACCTGGCGCTGCTCACCGGCGGCACCCCGCACGACGTACTCGCGGTGTGGCAGGCCGCGCTGGAGACGGTGCTCGCGGACGCCGGGGTCCCGGACCTCGACGACCTGGTCGACGCCCTGGACGAGGGCGGCGAGGTCGATCTCTCCCAGCTGGACTGGGACCCCGAGGCCGAGGCGGAGTTCCTTGACGGCGTGCTCGGGAACCTGTACCTGCTGACCGTCGGCGAGGACACGCCCCGCGAGGCCCCGGTGCCACTGCCCGCACTGGCCGCGTCGATGATCGTGCCCAGCGACATGGGGGAGCCGACCAACGACGTACTGGAGCAGGTGTCCGACGCGATGATGCGTCTCGACGACCAGTTCCGGATGCTGGAGCCGGTCGGGCTCGTGGAGTACCAGCCGGTCGACGAGGCGCTCATGGCGGACACCGAGGAGGAGCCGTCCGCGCCGGTCGACGAGACGGACGTGTCGCGCTATGGCATGGTGCGCCTGACCCCGCTCGGGCTGTACGGCCTGCGGGCGCGGCTGCTGGAGGCGGGGTTCGCGGCACCGGCCGTGGGTGACCTCGCGGACAAGGGCGCCGATGCGCTGCTCGACGGTACGGCCGTCTTCCCGCCAGGTGCCGCGCAGGCCGAGACCGAGCAGTGGCTGACCCGGCGTGAAGTGCTGCCCGCGGCACGGGAGTTGCTGGCGGCGGCTCGGGGGTCGGACTCCGGGGCGCCGTTGCGCCGACTGCGGTGTCAGCAGGCGCTGTCGCTGGTGGGGATCGAGGCGGAGCCCGCGTTGCGGGAGGTCCTGGACGACCCTGAACTGGGTGGGCTGGCCCGGGTCTGGCTGACCGAGCGGGGGGCCTCGGATGTGCCGGCGCCTTCCGAGGCGATGGTGTTCTGGCTGACCATCGACACGGTTGCCGCGCAGCTCGCGGCGGAGGGTAATTCCGAGGAGCTTCGGGCTCTGGTGTCCGGGCTAGCCGAGCAGCACAGTGGGTTCTTCGCGGCGGTGTGGCGGGTGGATCATCCCGCCACGGCGGAGGTGTTGGAGGCGATGGGGCGGTTGCATCCGGACAAGCGGATCGCCAAGGAAGCGCGGAAGGCTGCGTTCAAGGCTCGGTCTCAGGCCTGAGGGGGTGGGGTGTGGGGGCTCGTTGGCGGCTGCGGGTGGTGTGTGGCTGGTCGCGCCCACGCGGCGGAGCCGCAAATCGACACAGCCCCGCGCCCCTTATAGGGGGTTGGTGTGCTCGAAGAGTGGCGCCCCGGAAGTTTTCTCGGCGGGTTGAGCAGTGATGCTCGCCTTGCGCTCGCCGCTCGTGCCGAATCGGTTTCTTTTGGGCGTGGCGCACTTCTCATCTCCGAAGGTGACTTCGGTTCCGATGTCTTCGTGCTCCTCTCCTCCTACGTCAAGGTCACCGCTTCCCTCGCCGACGGGGGCTGGACCCTCGTCGCCGTACGTATGTCCGGGGACCTTGTCGGGGAGCTCGCCGGGATGAGTGGGGCACCGCGCAGTGCCTCCGTCATCGCTTGCGGGAGTGAGCCCGTCACCGCGCTTCGGCTCGGGTGGGAGGACTTCGAGCGGGTCAAGTCGGAGCATCCCGAGGTGCTGTCGCGGTTGCAGGAGTCCGTCAGCCGGAAGCTGGCGGCAGCCACCCGGCGGCGCGTCGACTTTCATCGACGGAGCCCCACCGTCCGGCTTGCCCGGGTTCTGGTGGAGATGGCCGATGACTTCGGTCAGTCGGTGCGTGGACGGGAGGTAATCCTTCCGATGGACCTCAAGCACATGGAGTGGGGCGAGCTGATCGGGGTCTCGGAGAGCACCGCGTACCGCGCGCTGAGGGACCTGCGTGATCTCGTGGACGCTCATCACCGGCGCCTCATCGTCACAGATCTGACGGGGCTTCGGACAGTGGCCGAACAGGAGTGAACGCCGGGGCGTGAGACGGGCGCGGAGGCAGGTGGCGACCCTTCGTTCGGGTGTGATATTCACCTCCTGTCACCACGTCAGGGACTTCGTCCTCCTCGGGAGAGGTCGCACGCACTTGCACGGCTACGACTCCGAGTCCGGTGACGGACACGGATCAGATCCAGTCGAGAATCTCTTCGAAGCGGTATTCGTTCGAGCCGATCTGGGCGACTACAGCAGTTTCCTCGGCCCCGAGATGGTCGAGGCGCAGGCGGCGCTGTACGGGGCGTACCAAGAGGCGCTCGTACAGATGCCCGAGGTGCTGCGCCTGGAGTGGAAGGGCTTCCAGAAGGACGGTGACGGTTTTCTCGTCCTGTGGCCGAGCAAGCGCATGAGCCTGGTCCTCTCCAGATTCGTCGCGGCCTTCCAGGACACCCTCGCCAAGAAGAACGTCGGCCGGGAACCCGCCAAGCTGCTGCGCGTCCGCCTCTCCGTCGTCACCGGCCTCGCCGCCGACAGTGCGCTCGGCACCGCGGGCGAGGGGGCCGTCGAGGCCAAGCGGCTGGTCGACTGCCAGCAGGCGAAGTGGCTCCAGCGGGAATTCGCCGACCAGCAGCTCGTAGTGATCGTCAGTCAGTACGTCTACGAGCAGACGGTGCGCGGAGGCTGGGCGGCCGGCGTCGCCCCGGAGAGCTTCCAGCCCGTCCAGGTGCTCGACAAGCACAAGAAGCGCCGCGGCGCCTATCTCACCGCCCCCGGCCGCACCGCGGAAGAGGTGCGCAGGACGGTCAACCCCTCGGTGTTCGCCTGGATCCGGCGCCGTTTCGGCAGAACCGTCGGACCCCGGATCCGCCGTATCTCGGGGGCCGTCAAGTGGACCCCGAGGCTGGTGCTGGCCTCCCTGGCGGCACCTGCCGTGGCCGCCCTGACGGCGGCGACGCTGCTCGGCACGCTGACGTTCAGCTGGCCCTACGGCGGTGCCGGAACCGTCGACGCCTCCGTGTGGGCGGCGGAGACGGCGTACCCCTGGCCCGACGACCGCCCGGGCCCAGCGACCTCGCGCTCGGAGGCCGGGCGGCCCTCCCTGTCCGTGTCACCGTCGACCGCCGAGGACGAGCGTGGCGCCGTCGGCAACGTGGGCGACGGCGGAGTCCTCGCCGCCGGCGCGGAGGGCGTCCGGCTCGTGGACGACCCGCACGCCGCCGGACGGACCTGGCGGTGGAGCCCGGCGGGCGGCGGACGCCTGCGGCTGACGACCGACCACGACCGGGCGCTGACCCTCGACACGGGCAGCGGCGAGGTACTCCTCGACGGGTACGCCGACATCCCCGCCCAGCAGTGGTGGGCCGTACCCGTGCCCGGCGGCAAGGGCTCCTTCCGGCTCCACAACGGCGCCCGCCCCGACGACTGCCTCACCGCCGACGGCGACGGCGGCGCGCCCGCGATGGAGACCTGCCGGCCGGGCGACCGCATACAGGAGTGGACGGCCCGCTGACGTCCGCCCCCGAGCGCGCGGCCACGTCCTCCCCCGTGCCCCGGAGCCACCCCGTCACCTGACGGGCGATGCCCGGTCCCGCGACCGGCCCCCGCACCCTGGTGACACGGGAGTCGGGGCAGGGGGCGTCGATGTCGGAGTACGGGGGCGGCCGGGCGATGGAGATCGCCGTGGCCGCTGGGCTCGGGGCGCTGTCGGCCTTCCAGGGATACGTCCAGGAGGCCGACGCGAAGATCAACAGCATGCTCGTGGTGCATACCGGCGGTGTGGTCGCCGTGGTGACCACCCTCGGCAGCAGCGGCCCGGGCCGGCACGGAACGGTCACCGACGCCGCCCTGGCCCTGTTCGCCGTCACCTTCCTGGTCTCCGGCTATCACCTGGCGCGGGCCATACGGCCCCGGCTGCACGTACCGCTGCCGCTCAGCCCCTTCGGCTTCATGGGCCTGGACATCCCGCCGGCCGCCGACCCGCGCGAACTGTGCGCCCAACTCTGGGACATGGCACGCCTGTTGGGCGTCATCGCACACGCCAAGAACCGCCATCTGCTGCGGGCCATGCCATGGACCGGCCTGATGCTGTGCTGCGGAGTGGCGGTGGCGGTGTCAGGCAGGTAAGTCGTGGGCCCGCGGCCGCCCGGAGTTCAACCGCCGTTCAGACGCGGGCGGGACGGTGGCGCCGACCGAGGTCCGCCACCCTTCACGGCATCCCCCCGTCACAGGAGACAGCATGTCGCTCACCCGCAGGGACTTCGCCAGAACATCCGCGGTCACCGGAGCCGGTGTCGCACTGGCGGGCAGTGTCGGCGCTCTCGCCACCGCTCCGAACGCCCTCGCCTCCACCGAGACGGTGACCGAGGGCGCGGACCCGGCGCGCGCACACATCGGCATCGGGTACGGGCCGCTGCTCCCCGACCCCGACGGCATCCTCGCGCTGCCCGCCGGGTTCTCGTACCGCGTCATCACCTACACGGGCAGGACCAAGCTGGAGTCGGGCGAGTCGACGCCGTCCAACCACGACGGCACCGCCGCCTTCGAGGGCCCGCGCGGCACCACCCTGCTGGTCAACAACCACGAGATAGGCGGCGCCTACGCGAACGCCGAGCACCCCGTCCCGCTCGCCGAGGGCCTCGTCTACGACCCGGCCGCGGCCGGCGGCTGCACGGTCGTCGAGGTCCGCCCCGGCGGCAAGGTCGCCGAGTGGGTCGGCATCGCCGGCACCTCCACCAACTGCGCGGGCGGCAGCACCCCCTGGGACACCTGGCTCACCTGGCTCACCTGCGAGGAGACCGAGGACAAGGCCGGGTCCCGGGGCATGAACAAGGACCACGGCTATGTCTTCGAGGTCGACCCCGTCGACCGGCGCGCCAACAAGAACCCCGAGCCCATCAAGGCGCTCGGCCGCTACGCCCACGAGGCCGTCGTCATCGACCCCAAGCGCGGCCACGCCTACCTCACCGAGGACGCCTCCAACCCCAACGGCCTGCTGTACCGCTGGACCCCGCCCGAGGGCTACCGTCACGGCCGCGGCAGGTTCCGCACCCTCGCCGACGACGCGGGCATGCTCCAGGCGTTCAAGTGCTTCGACTCCGGCGGCCAGTTCGTCGACGACCTCTCCCGCGCCACCAAGATCGGCACGGTGTACGGCGTCGACTGGATCGACGTGCCCGACCGGGACGCCAGGACCACCTCCGTGCGCAAGCAGTTCAGCACCGGCCAGATCACCCGCTGCCGCAAGCTTGAGGGCATGTGGTGGGGCGACGGCGGCGCGTACATCGTCTCCTCCTACGCCCGTGCCGAGAGCCCCGGCCGGCCGCATGACGGCCAGGTCTGGTTCTACGACCCCAAGCGCCGCACCCTCACCCTCAAGGTCCTCCTCGGAGTGAACGCGGACCCGTCTGTCGACGGCGCCTTCGACGGCCCCGACAACATCACCGTCTCCCCTTACGGCGGCATCATCCTCGCCGAGGACGGCGACGGCATCTCGCATCTGTTCGGCGCCACGGACAGCGGCCGCACGTACCCCATCGCCCGCAACGACCTCAACGTCGGCACCGAAGAAGAGCCGGAATACAGCGAGTTCGCCGGCGTCACCTTCTCCCCCGACGGCCGCACCCTGTACGCCAACATCCAGGACCCGGGCATCCTGCTCGCGATCACGGGGCCCTGGAAGCGCCAGGGGCGGTAATTATATTCGCTCGCCCACCCGAAGCTGCGCCTCCTACAGTGAGATCACGACGTCACGCACCTCCCGGTGCGATGGCAGCGGCTACTTCTCTCTCAAAGAATCCAATGCCGCAGCCGACTTGATCTCGGGAGGCGCAGCTCATGGTGGGTGCCCGGTGCGCAGGCAACGGTTACTTCATTGGATCGGACGGTTGCGGGTTCGAGTCCCGTCATCGACTTCAGGTCGATGTAGCTCAATTGGCAGAGCATCTGGCTAAGTCCGTCGCCGACTCCTGATCTCGGGCATCCACCTTTTGCTGCGCCTCCCTCCGAAACCACTTTGAATTCGGGGGGAATTCAGCATGTCCCGCTTCAACATCCGGACCGCGAAGGCCCAGCCGACCTCGCGGGTCACCTCGACCGGCCGAGTGCTGCGCACCTACGAGGGCGGCCGGGGCCGTGAGCGTGACGCGCGCTCCGACCTCTTCCTGCTCTCGGTCTCCAACTTCGTCTCCCAGCAGACCTTCTACGAGTCCGGCGCCGACCGCGACGACCGCTTTCAGACGCTGGTGCGCGAGCTCGCCGTCACCGACCCGGAGTGGACGGCCGGCCTGCTCGGCTGGCTGCGCGGCGAGGGCAACCTCCGTACGGCCGCCGTCGTGGGTGCCGCCGAGTACGTGAAGGCACGGCTGGAGGCGGGCGCGACCGACGGTCCTTCGAACCGGCGGGTCGTGGACTCGGTGCTCCAGCGGCCCGACGAGCCCGGTGAGCTGCTCGCGTATTGGACCGCGCGGTATGGCCGTAACGTCCCCAAGCCCGTGAAGCGGGGCATCGCCGACGCCGTACGCCGGCTGTACAGCGGCAAGTCGCTGCTGAAGTACGACACCGCGTCCAAGGGTTACCGCTTCGGCGACATCCTCAACCTCGTGCACGCGGCGCCGGACCCGGAGAAGGCGTGGCAGGGCGATCTGTTCCAGTACGCCCTCGACCGTCGGCACAACCCGGACACCGCCCTGCCGCCCGCGTCGAACCGGACGCTGGTCGCCCACCGCGAGCTGATGGCGCTGCCCGTCGAAGAGCGGCGTGCGGTCGTGACGTCGGACGGCGGCGTCGAGCGGCTCGCGGCGGCCGGGATGACCTGGGAGGCGGTGGCGGGCTGGCTCCAGGGACCGATGGACAAGGCGGCCTGGGAGTCCGTGATCCCGTCCATGGGCCCGATGGCACTCGTGCGGAACCTGAGGAACTTCGACGAGGCCGGGGTCTCGGACGAGGTCGCCGCCCAGGTCGCCGCCCGGATCAGCGACCCGGCGGAGGTCGCGCGCTCGCGGCAGTTCCCCTTCCGGTACCTCGCCGCATACCAGCACGCGCCGTCGCTCCGCTGGTCGTACCCGCTGGAGCAGGCGCTCGGACATTCGCTGGCCAACGTGCCCGCGCTGGCGGGCCGGACGCTGGTGCTCGTCGACCGCTCGGGCTCGATGTTCTACTCGCGGCTTTCGGACCGCTCGGAGCTCAACCGGGCCGACGCGGCGGCGATCTTCGGCACGGCGCTCGCGCTGCGGGCGGCGAACGCGGATCTCGTCGAGTTCGGTACGGCGAGCCGGCGGCTGACGTTCGGCAAGGGCGAGTCGGTGCTCAAGGTCCTGGAGCGCTTCGGCGACCTGGGCGGCACCGACACCACCTCGGCGGTCCGGGCCCACTATCGGGGCCAGGACCGGGTGCTGATCGTCACGGACGAGCAGTACGCGGACAACCGCCACGGCGGCCCGACCGAGCAGGTCCCGGCCGACGTCCCGGTCTACACCTGGAACCTCGCCGGGTACCGGGCGGGCCATGGCCCGTCGGGGAAGGGGAACCGGCACACCTTCGGAGGTCTTTCGGACGCGGCTTTCCGGATGGTTCCGCTGCTTGAGGCCGCCCGGAACGCCGACTGGCCCTGGGCTGCCTGAGCCCTGAGCGTGGCCCGCATTTCACGGGGTGCGGGCCACACCCTTGTCCGCGCCCGAGATTGACATCTAACATTTCAGTTCATGGAGGCCATCCGACCGGTGGGCCGCACCCTGCTCAGGGACCGCGCCTACGCAGCCATCAGGGACGCCATCGTCGCCGGGGAGATCGAACCCGGCGCGGTCGTGCGGGACGCGGAGCTGGCCGAGCGCCTGGGGCTGTCCCGGGCCCCGGTCCGCGAGGCCTTCTCACGTCTCGTGGACGAAGGCCTGCTGGAGAGCAAGCCGCAGAGCTATACGCGGGTGACGCCGGTGGTCGCGGCGGACGTACGGGACGCGGCGGCGGTGGTCGGGGCGATGCACGAGCTGGCCACGAGGGTGGCCGTGCCCCGACTGTCCGCTGTGGACATCGCGACGATGCGAGAAGCCAACGCGAGGTTCGCGACCGCGGTCGCGAGGGGCGACGTGGACACGGCTGTGCGCGCCGACGACGAACTGCACGACGTCCTGATCCGTGCGAGCCGTAACCGCGCGGCCGCCGCCACCGTCGCCCGCTACACCCCCCTCATCCGCCGCCTGGAGCGACGGCGCTTCGGGGAGGGGGGCGCCTGCCGTTCGGCGGGCCTGCACGAGCGGCTGATCGAGGCGTGCGCGCACGGAGACACGGACGAGGCGGTCCGCGCCACGGCAGAGATCTGGCGGGGACTTGAGGAGCTGGCCGCCGACTGAACCGGTAGACCGTTGACCAGGGGAGGACCGTATGTCCCTTTCTTCTTATGAGCGTTACCCGCTACTCTTCGGCCCCTCACCGGTGCACCGGCTGGAGCGCCTGACCGAACACCTCGGCGGCGCCTCGATCTGGGCCAAGCGTGAGGACTGCAACTCCGGGATCGCGTACGGCGGGAACAAGACCCGGAAGCTGGAGTACCTGGTCGCTGACGCTCTCGCGCAGGGGTGCGACACGCTGGTGTCGATCGGTGGGGTGCAGTCCAACCACACCCGTCAGGTCGCCGCGGTGGCAGCCCGCGCCGGGCTCAAGTGTGTCCTGGTCCAGGAGAGTTGGGTGGACTGGCCGGACGCGGTCTACGACAAGGTCGGCAACATCCTGATCAGCCGCCTCGCCGGAGCGGATGTCCGGTTGGTGCGGGCCGGATTCGGCATCGGGTTCAAAGAGAGCTGGGAGCTGGCGCTCAGGGAGGTCGAGGAGATGGGCGGCAAGCCGTACGCCATTCCCGCCGGCGCCTCCGACCATCCGCTCGGCGGACTGGGCTTCGCGGGCTGGGCGTACGAAGTTGCCGAGCAGGAGCGGAAGTTGGGGGTCTTCTACGACACTGTGATCGTCTGCTCGGTGACCGGGTCGACGCAGGCCGGCATGATCGCCGGGTTCCGGGCGCTGGAGGAGGCCGGTGGGCGGACCCGGCGCGTGATCGGCGTGGACGCGTCGGCGGCGCCGACCCGGACCCGGGAGCAGATCGCGCGGATCGCGCAGGGCACCGGGCGGCTGATCGGCGTACAGAAGGAAGTGACCGAGGCGGACGTCGAGCTGGACGAGCGGTATCACGCGGGGACGTACGGCATCCCCGACGAGGCGACAATGGCGGCGATGCGGCTGGCGGCGCGCACCGAGGGGATGGTCACGGATCCGGTGTACGAGGGGAAGTCGATGGCCGGGCTCATCGACATGGTGACCCGGGGAGAGATCGGGCGGGAGTCGACAGTGCTGTACGCGCACCTGGGCGGACAGCCGGCGCTGAACGCGTACAGCGCACTGTTCTGACCCGCTCGGCGCCGGGCGCCCCCTGGGGGTCGGGGGCGCCCCGGAGCTCTTGGGTGCCCGCTACAGCGACTGGGCCGCGGGCTTGACCATGCCGCGGACCGTGCGGGACTTCACGAAGTCGCCCATGGCCGTCATCTCCCACTCGCCGGAGAACTGCTTGATCAGCTTGGCCATCATCACGCCGGTCTGGGGTTCGGCGGAGGTCAGGTCGAAGCGGACGAGTTCCTCGCCGGTGGTGCCGTCGAGGAGGCGGCAGTAGGCCTTGGCGACCTCGGTGAACTTCTGTCCTGAGAAGGAGTTGACGGTGAAGACGAGGCCGGTGACGTCCTGGGGGAGGCGGCCGAGGTCGACGGTGATCACCTCGTCGTCGCCTCCGCCCTCGCCGGTGAGGTTGTCGCCGGAGTGGCGGATCGCGCCGTTCACGATCTGGAGCTTGCCGAAGTAGCAGCTGTCGATGTGGTTGCGCTGCGGGCCGTAGGCGATGACCGAGGCGTCCAGGTCGATGTCCTTGCCGCGGTACGCCGGCTCCCAGCCGAGGCCCATCTTGACCTGGGAGAGCAGCGGACGGCCGCCCTTGACGAGGGAGACGGTCTGGTTCTTCTGGAGGCTGACGCGGCCCTTGTCGAGGTTGATCTTTCCGGTGGCGGGGGCCGGGGGCGCCGCGGGGGGCGGGGGCGTGGACATCGGCGGGGCGGGCGGGGTGACCGGGGGCTGCATGGTGGGCTGGGGCGGGGCCACGGGGGTGGGCGTCGGAGCCGGGGTCGGTTCCTCGACGGTCACTCCGAAGTCCGTGGCGATGCCCGCGAGGCCGTTGGCGTAGCCCTGGCCTACCGCTCGGGCCTTCCATGCGCCGTTGCGGAGGTAGACCTCCACGATGACCAGCGCGGTCTCGGTGCCGAGCTGCGGGGGTGTGAAGGTGGCCAGGACGCTGTTGTCGTCGGCGCTGCGGATCGTCGCCGTCGGTTCGATGCCCTGGAAGGTCTGGCCGGCGGCGTCCGGGCTGGCGGTGACGACGATCTTCTCGATGCCCGGAGGTACGGCGGCCGTGTCGACCGTGATCGCGTCCGGGGCCGTGCCGCCGCCCGAGCGGTAGGTCACGCCCGGGCCGGAGGGCTGGTTGTAGAAGATGAAGTCGTCGTCCGAGCGCACCTTGCCGTCGGCGGTGAGCAGCAGGCCCGATACGTCTAGCCGCACCGGGGCGGTGACGTCCACCGTCACGCGGGCGACGGGGAGTGGGATGTTCGAGCCGGGGGTCATAGCTGTCATGCCCCGTGAACGACTGAGGTCGCTTTACCGTTCCCTTACCAGGGGACCGATCGGGTCAATGGCGGTTGCGGGGGTGGTTTCGGGCGGTTCGCTCATTGCCGCGCTTGTAGTTTCCGGTCCAGCGGGCCATGACGAGCTGGGGGTCGGTGGTCTCGACCTCGGTGAGGAACTGTTGGGCTCGGGTGCCGCGGAGGATGGTGGCGGGGTGGCCTGCGTGGGTGATGCGGACGGTGCCGTCGGGGTGGGCGGCGTAGGCGAAGCCGTGAGGTTTGGGCATGGTGGGGATGCTAAGGCCGGCTGCGCCACCGGACCGAGCGCTTTCTCGCCCCGCCGCCCCTACCCGTCCCATCCCCCGCTACCCCTGTCGTTCACCCCCCGCCCCCCACTCCCCCAGCCGCGCCAGCTGGCTCTGGAACCAGTCCAGGCGCGCCTGCAACAACGCGGCTTCGGCGGCGAGTTCGGGCACCCCGAGCTCCTCGGCGGCGGCGACCGCACCACCCCTCCCCGCCACCACCCGCAGCCCCTCCCCCGCCAGCCGCGCGAAGGCGGCGAGCGAGACGGATGTACGACCGCGCAAACAGCCCGCGCAGGAGGGGGCGAGGCCGCGCCAGCCCGGTCGGCCCCAGCCCGCGTCGGCCAGCGCCACGGCGCTCGCGCCGCAGGTGCACGGGCCGACCGTCGCGGTGCGCACCCGCTGGCGGGCGTAGCGGAAGCCCAGTTCGAAGCGGAGGTAGCGGCCCAGCACCGTGACCTCCAGCAGCACGGCCGCCCGGTGCTCGGCCGTGCACAGCAGTGCTTCGGCGGCCGTGCGGTCGTGCACGCAGTGGAAGCCGCAGTCGCAGCGCCGGTGCGGTGCCCGGTGTCTGAGGCCGTAGACGCAGGACGCGTCGGCCAGGACTCCGTACGGCAGCGCGCCGCCGAGCGACACACCGGTGAAGCCGGCCCGGGTGCCGTCGTGGGACAGCACCGGGTGGGCGATCTTGTATCCGGTCGGCGGCTCCGTCGGGCGTTCCTCCGGAAGCCGCAGCCTCATCGGGCCGCCGGTACCTCTTCGGGGGCCTTCAGTTCCTTGATCTCCTCGGTGATCTCGGGCAGTTCGGGCTCTTCGTCATGGATCAGGGGCCGCTCTTCAGCGACTCCGGTGGCGAGTGCCTTGCCGAGCTTCATGACGCCTCCAGGACCAGGGGTCGTTGACCTTCTGGCCCATGGTGACCCATCGCGCCCCGGTTTGGACATAGGGCCTCCGTGCACCATATGACAGCGATGCTTAGCGATACCTTGTAGGAAATTTAAGTGGAGCTTCAGTGTCGTGCTGCCGAGACTACTCCCATGACGACCACGAACTCCCCCTTCGGCCGCGCCCTCTGCGCCATGATCACGCCCTTCACGGAGGAGGGCGCGCTCGATCTCGCCGGGGCGCAGCGGCTCGCCGAACGGCTGGTGTCCGAGGGCTGTGACGGTCTGGTGCTGTCCGGCACCACGGGCGAGTCACCGACCACGACGGACGAGGAGAAGTCCCTGCTCGTCCGCGCGGTGCGGGAGGCGGTGGGCGAGCGGGCGTCAGTACTGGCCGGGGTCGGCACCTACGACACCCGGCACACCGTCGAGCTGGCGCTGGCGGCCGAAAAGGCCGGCGCGGACGGGCTGTTGGTGGTGGCGCCGTACTACAGCAAGCCTCCGCAGGACGCGCTGGAGGCGCACTTCCGGGAGATCGCCGACGCCTCGGGACTGCCGCTCACGGTCTACGACATCCCTGGCCGTACCGGCGTCCGTATCGAGCCGGACACCATGCTCCGCCTCGCCGAGCACCCGAGGATCGTCGCGGTGAAGGACTGCTCCTACGACTTCCTCGCCGCGCAGAAGGTCATCGCCCGCACGGAGTTGGCGTACTACGCGGGCTGCGACGAGCACAACCTCGCGCTGTACGCGGTGGGCGGCGCGGGCTGCATCAGTACGGTGGCCAACGCGGCCCCCGCCGGGCTCCGCGCCGTCCTGGACGCGTTCGACGCGGGCGACACGGCGGAGGCGGCCCGGCTCCAGCAACGGGCCACCCCGCTCATCGAGCTGATGATGTCGGCGGGCCTGCCCGGCACGGTCACCGCCAAGGCCCTGCTGAACGAACTGGGCCTGCCCGCGGGCCCGGTCCGCGCCCCCCTGCGGCCCGCCGGCCGCGAGGCGACCGACGGGCTGCTGACGGCGTACCGGAGCCTGGTGGAGGGCTGATCAGCGCCGGGCGAAGACCGGCTCCCAGTCCCACTCCACGGAGTCCCCCTGCGTGCGCGGCCCGCTGAGCCACTGCACCGTGTCGCTGCCGAGGGTGACCAGCGCGAGCCGGGGCTCGTACGCCTCCTTCCCCGCGGACCGCTCCCAGGCGATGAGCCGCCGGTCGTCCGCCCAGGCGATCAGCTCGGCCCCGCGCACCCTGGTGATCTCCTCGCCGGTACGGGGGTCCCGGATCGAGGAGTACGACTTGTCCGGCACCTCCTTGGTCAGGCCGAGCGCGGCCAGCGTGCCGTCCGGGGAGAGCCGGGCGCCGACGTCCGACCTCAGGTGCCGCTCCTCGGCGGGAGCGGCGACCGCGGCCCCTGTGAGGTCGTAGAACTTCTGCATCCCGTCCCGGCTGCCGACGATCTTCGAGTACACCAGTCGCCCGTCGCGGCTGAACTGCAAGTCCGAACGGAAGTTGGCGTTCCGGTCGGACGGGAGTCCGCGCCATGGGTCCTCGGTCCCCTGCGTGGGGTCGAGGACGGTGAACCCGGTCCTGGCCGTCCGCCCGACGGGCTCGTGCCAGCCGATCCCGCCGGTCTTGGCGTTGTACGTCCCCTCGCGCAGGTCAGGATGCTCGTCGTATGTCGTCGCCAGGAGCTTCGTCCCGTCGTACGAGTAGGCGAGCCCGCCGACGCCGTGCCGGACCGGGATCCACCGCTCCACCTCCCCCGTCGCGAGGTCGAGCAGCCCGATCCGCTTCGCGGGCAGCGTCCGCTCCAGCACGGCGGCGGTGCGCAGGCCCGGGGAGACGGCGACGAAGGACCACCGGGTGTCCTTCTCGTACCGGCCGCTCTCGGGGTCGAGCAGCCAGTACGTACGGAGGTCGACGGCATGCTCGCCGATCCGCTCCTGAAGCTCCGTCGTGTAGTAGGCGGCCAGCGCCACCTCGCCCGCCGCGATCAGCTCGCGGGGCGGCGACTGATCGGGGTGCGCGCTCGTCCCGCTGCCGTCCAGGAGGCCCGCGGGCCGCACGTCGTCCTTGGCGGACTCCAGTTGCGGGACGGCGACCGCGAGGGCGACGACGGCCACGGTGGCCGCGGCAGCGGCGGCGATCCTACGGCCGCGACGGCGCCGCCGTACGGCCAGCACCCGGTCGGCGAGCCCGGGCCCGGCCGGAGACTGCGCCTCGGCGGTCTCCCGCAGCGCGTCACGCACGAGTTCCTCGACGTTCACGGACGTACCTCCACGGGAGAGAAGTCGGGCACGCGTTCCACCGCCGTCAGGGCGGCCAGCTCGGGCGCGAGGGCGCGCAGACGGGCGAGGGAGCGGTGGGTGGTGGACCGTACGGTGCCGACGGAACAGCCGAGGATCGCGGCCACCTCCGCCTCGGGCAGGTCCTCGAAGTAGCGCAGCACCAGCACGGTCCGCTGCCGGGCGGTGAGCCGGGCCAGCGCGCCGCGCATGACGAGCCGGAGCTCGGCGGCGGAGTCGTCGTACACGGCGCCGGTGTCGGGCGGCTCGGCGACACTCACCTCGCGCCGCCACCACTTCAGCCGCCAGCGGCTGATCTGCTGCCGGTACAGGATCTGCCGTACATAGGCCTCGGGTTCATCGATCCGGTGCCAGCGTCCGGCCGCCTTGATCAGCGCGTTCTGCAGCAGGTCCTCGCCGGCGTGGCGGTCCCCTCCGCTGAGCAGCACGGCGGTCCTCAGCAGCGCGGACGAACGGTTCTCCACGAACTCCCGGAAACCGGCCTGCGCCTCGCCATCCATCGTCACCTTCGCTTCCCCGGACGAGCCCGCTGCCCGCCCCCTCCACCAGGGATGACGCGCGCCACCGCACCCAGCTATGCCAGGCCGCCCGAGAAAAATCCCCGCCCGGCCCACCACCGCTCCCGTACGGTGACCCCGTGAGCCGCCCCCTGCTGTTCCTGGACGTCGACGGCCCCCTGAACCCCTGGGCCGCCCAGCCCGAACGCCGCCCCGAGGGTTACACGACGCTCAGGGTCGCCCTGCACCCCGGCCGCCCCCTCCGGGTCTGGCTGAACCCCTCCCACGGCCCGGCCCTCCTGGCCCTGGACTACGACCTGTGCTGGGCCACGACCTGGATGGACGCCGCCAACCGCTGGATCGCCCCGGTCCTCGGCCTCCCCGAACTCCCGTACGTCGACTTCGGCGAGGGCCTGTTCGCGGAAGGCCCGGACGGGGTGCACTGGAAGACGGCGGCGATCGTGGAGTACGCGGAGGGCCGCCCGTTCGCATGGGTGGACGACGAACAGAGTGAGGCGGACGAGGCGTACGTGGCAGAGCATCACAGGGGGCCGGCGCTACTGCACCACGTGGACCCGAGGATCGGACTGCGGGAGCCGGATTTCAGGGCACTGGAGGAATTCGCGGCAACGATTCCCCCTTAGGGGCGCGGGGCTGTATCAATTTGCGGCTCCGCCGCGTGGGCGCGACCAGCCCCCACAGGCCCGCAGATTCACCGCGCCCCCACGGAGCTAGTTGTGGCTGTGAAGGATCTCGTTCAGGCCGCCCCACACCGCGTTGTTCGGCCGAGCCTCCACCGTCCCCGTGACCGAGTTGCGCCGGAACAGAATGTTGGACGCCCCGGACAGCTCACGGGCCTTGACGATCTGTCCGTCCGGCATGGTCACGCGCGTACCCGCGGTGACGTACAGCCCCGCCTCCACCACGCACTCGTCGCCCAGCGCGATCCCGACACCCGCCTCGGCGCCGATCAGGCACCGCTCGCCGATGGAGATGATCACGTTGCCGCCACCCGACAGCGTGCCCATCGTGGAGGCGCCGCCGCCGATGTCCGAACCGTCGCCGATGACGACACCCGCGGAGATACGGCCCTCGACCATCGACGTACCGAGCGTGCCCGCGTTGAAGTTCACGAAGCCCTCGTGCATGACCGTCGTGCCCGCGGAGAGGTGCGCGCCCAGGCGGACCCGGTCGGCGTCGGCGATGCGAACGCCCTTCGGCGCGACGTAGTCCGTCATGCGCGGGAACTTGTCGATGGACGTCACCTGGAGGTGCAGCCCCTCGGCGCGGGCGTTCAGCCGGACCTTCTCGATGTCGTCGACCGCGACCGGCCCGAGCGAGGTCCAGGCGACGTTGGCGAGGAAGCCGAACATGCCGTCCAGGCTCTGGCCGTGCGGCTTGACCAGGCGGTGGGAGAGCAGGTGCAGCCGGAGGTAGACGTCGTGCGCGTCGATCGGCTTCGCGTCGAGCGAGGAGATGACCGTACGGACCGCGACGACCTCGACGCCACGGCGGGCGTCCGGGCCGATCGCCTTCGCGGCGCCCTCGCCGAGCAGCTCCACGGCCTTCTCGGAGGACAGCCGCTCCGTGCCGGAGGGGCCGGGCTCGGCGGCGAGCTCGGGCGCGGGGAACCAGGTGTCGAGGACGGTGCCGTCGGCGGCGATCGTGGCGAGGCCGGCGGCAACGGCGCCGGTGGTGCGAGGTGCAGTCGTGTCGGTCATGAGGGCAACCTAACTTGGCGGGGCCCACCGGGGCGAACCGGTGCGCCCGGCATCTCACGTGCCGGGCGCCCGTTCGGCCGGGATGACCCGCCGCAGCACCTCACGCGCGTACTCCTCGTCGTACGGCACCCCCGTGAGCAGCACCTGAAGGCAGATCCCGTCCAGCAGCGCCACCAGCGCCCGGGCGGTGACCGGGTCCGTGCGGCGGCCCAGCAGCTGCGCGAGGTCCGTCGCCCATTCGGCGGCGACCGGGCGCAGGGCGGGGCGGCGGAGAGCGGCCAGGTAGAGCTCGCACTCCAGCTCCACGCCCGTGCGGTCCCCGGCGAGCCATTCGCCGATCCAGCCCGCGAGCTCGTCCGCCAGGTCGGCCGCCGGATCCGTGAGACCTCCGCGCGCGGCGACGACCTTGGCGAAGCCCTCGTTCGCCTGGCGCAGGGCCGCGACCATCAGCTCGTCGAGGGTCGCGAAGTGGTACGTCGTCGAGCCGAGCGGGACATCGGCCTCGGCCGCGACCGAGCGGTGGGTGAGCCCCGCGAGGCCCTTCGCGCCCACGACCCGGATCGCGGCGTCGATGATCCGCTGCCGTCGCTCCGGGTCATAACGCCGGGCCATCAGTGCGCGCCTCCCAGGTTGAGGACCACGACCCCCGCGACTATCAGCAGGATTCCCGTGACCTTGGCGAAGGTCAGCGCCTCGCCGAAGGCCAGGAGCCCGATCAGGGCGATGCTCGCGGTACCGACGCCTGCCCAGATCGCGTAGGCGGCGCCGATGCCGACGGTCTTCAGGGTCTGGGCGAGCAGGGTGAAGGAGATGACGTAACCGAGCGCGGTCAGCAGCGAGGGCCAGAGCTTGCTGAAACCGGCGCTGTACTTCATGGCGGTGGTCGCGGCCACCTCGGCGGCGATGGCGCCGGCGAGCGTCAGGTATCCCATGCGTACAAGCGTACACAATGATGCGTACGGGCGTACACAACCAGGGTCGGTCACCGGATCACATCGCGATCGACGCCACGGGACCCGGTTCACGCACCCGCACCAGGTGGTCGAGCATCCGCCGCCTGGCGTGGGCCGCGCGCCTGAGCGCCGACACCTTTCGGTAGTGCAGGAGTTCGGCGGGATCGGGCCGTACGGCGCCGCTGAGCGCGTAGCCGCTGCGCATCAGCCGCTCGCCCAATCGCACAGCCGTATCCGATCCGGGGTCAGCCGCTGCTGCCAACTGCCCGCCCGTGACACGTCCAGCGCGCCGTGGGTGCGCCGGTGCCAGGTCTTGCGGGCCGGTACGGCAGCGGCGGCCATGCGGTGCGGCTCGGTCATCTCGGGGGCGTACTCCTCGCCCAAGTAGGCGCAGAGTTTTCGCAGTTGCTCCTCCGGGTCGGCGACGAGATCCTCGAACCGGAGCTCGTGCCAGCTGTCGGGGCCAAGCCTGCGGGCGTAGCGACGCGTCACGTCCATGACCTGCGCCCAGGTGGCGACGGCCTCGTGGAAGCCGCGGTGCGACCAGGGCATCCCTAGGGCCTGTCCGGCGGATCATGCCGGCGTCGCGGGCCCTGGCACGCGCATCTGCGGCGTTGTCGTCGGTTGCCGACTCCCCCATCGCGTCGCCGCCCTCCTCCGCCTTGCAGCTGCACGCACCAGACCCCGCTCGGCTCAGCTGAAATGCGCTGTTCCTTGCAGCCGACCTGATCCGCCGGACAGGCCCTAGCAGCGAGGCCACGCAGTCCCGTCCGTCGGACGAGATGCACGAACTGCGCGTCCGGGAAGAGCCGCAGGATCTCCGCCACGTGCAGGGCGTACGCGGGCCGCTTGTCGCCCCAGCGGACCTTGCCATGGCGTTCGGCGTACGCCTTGAGCGGGACGCCCAGCGCCGAGCCGAGGGTGGGCGGGCCCGGGCCGGGCTCGCCCGCTGGATCACCGGGCGCAAGGAGACGCGGTTCCACGAGCTGGGGCTGGACGCCGACTCCGTGGCCGAGCGGATCGCGGGCGTCAGGGTCGTCCCGGACCGGGGACACCCGAGGACGAACACGGGACGGGTACTCGTAACCACGCTCCCACGGTGCCGCGGGCGGATGAGACGGACCTGGGAGGCGCCTGAGAAGGCGATATGGAAAGCGCTCGCTTCAATTCGCCGAACAGCCGCCCCGAGAACCACACCCTCCACTACTGTTTCACCGTTCATCTACCGGGCCATCGCAGTCGCGGCCGTCCCCTCATGACGCCGCCGAAGGAACGCGCATGCCACACGACAAGCCCCGGCCCCCTCAGGACCGTCCCTGGGAGAGCGGCTGGGCACCGGACACCTCCCGGACACCGGGCACGCGCCGCCTCTGGCTGGCCGGGGCCCTGGCGCTGGCCACGATCGCGGCATGCGTGACGGCGATAGCCGTGACCCGCAGGCCCGCTGACGATCTGTCACACTCGGCGACGCCGTCGACGAGCGCCTCCCCACCGGGCCTGATCTCCTTCGCGAGCCCATCGGCGAGCACGCCGACTCCCCCGTCGGCCGAGCCGAACTCCCCCTCCGCGCCCGCGAAGACCAGCACACCCCACCCGTCCCCGACCCCCACCCGGGCCGAGCCACCTGCCGCGTCACCGACCCCGAACCCGACCATCACTCATCGCTCGGTCCGTTCGGTCAACTACCCCGACCGCTACTGGCAGGTGGACGACGGCCTGGTCCGCCTCACCGCGTCCCCGGACACCTTCAAGCTGCTCGAGGGCCTGGCCGAGCCGTCGTGCTACTCCTTCGCCACGGCAGACGGCACCTACCTCCGCCACCGCGAGTTCGTCCTGCGCGCCGAACCGAACGACGGTTCCGAACTCTTCGCCCAGGACGCCACCTTCTGCCCCCGCACCGCGTCCCACCCCGGCGCGATCATGCTGGAGTCGGTGAACTACCCGGGCCGCTATCTGCGCCACAAGAACTTCCAACTCCGCCTGGACCCGTACCAGTCGAGCGAGCTGTACATCGCGGACTCGGCGTTCCGGCTGGTGAGCTGAGCACACAGAGGCTGAACACAAAGAAGCGGCGACGCCCCCGAGGGCATCGCCGCTTCCACGGATCAGCGGGTCTCAGACGTTGAACCCGAGCGCCCGAAGCTGCTCGCGGCCGTCGTCCGTGATCTTGTCGGGGCCCCACGGCGGCATCCAGACCCAGTTGATGCGCAGCTCGCTGACGAGGCCGTCCGTGGCGGACTTGGCCTGGTCCTCGATGACATCCGTCAGCGGACAGGCCGCCGAGGTCAGGGTCATGTCGATCGTCGCGATGTTCGCGTCGTCGATGTGGATGCCGTAGATCAGGCCGAGGTTGACCACATCGATGCCCAGCTCGGGGTCGACGACGTCGTACAGCGCCTCGCGGAGTTCTTCCTCCGAGGCCGGCTTCATCTCAACGGTCTCGCTCATGCCGTCTTCCTTTCCGCGTCGGCTCCGCCCAGGGCCTGGGCCGTTGCGTCCTTCCACGCCATCCAGCTCAGGAGAGCGCACTTCACCCGTGCCGGGTACTTGGAGACACCCGCGAACGCGACCGCGTCCTCCAGGACCTCCTCCATCGCGTCATCGGGCTCGATCCTGCCCTTGGACTGCATCAGCTCCAGGAAGGTCTCCTGGATCTTCTGCGCGTCGGACAGGTCCTTGCCGACCAGCAGCTCGTTCAGCACGGAGGCCGAGGCCTGGCTGATCGAGCAGCCCTGGCCCTCGTACGAGACGTCCGCGATCTTCGTGCCGTCGTACTTCACGCGCAGGGTGATCTCGTCACCGCACGTCGGGTTCACATGGTGCACCTCGGCATCGCCATCCCGCAGACCACGCCCGTGAGGGTTCTTGTAGTGGTCCAGGATGACTTCCTGGTACATGGAGTCCAGCTTCACCGATCAGCCCTTCAGCCGAAGAAGTTCCGTACGTGCTCCAGGCCGTCCACCAGAGCGTCGATCTCGGCCGGCGTGGAGTACAGATAGAACGACGCTCGCGTGGTCGCAGGAATTCCGTACCGCAGGCAGACCGGGCGGGCGCAGTGGTGGCCCACGCGGACCGCGATGCCCTGCTCGTCCAGTACCTGGCCGACGTCGTGCGGGTGGATGTCGCCGAGCGTGAAGGAGATCGCCGCGCCCCGGTCCTCGGCCGTGGTGGGGCCGATGATCCTGAGGTCGGGCACCTCCTGGAGCCGCCGCACGGCGTACTGGGTGAGCGCGTGCTCATGGGCGAGGATCTTGTCCATGCCGATCGAGCCCAGGTAGTCGATCGCCGCGCCCAGACCGACCGCCTGCGCGATCGGCGGGGTGCCCGCCTCGAACTTGTGCGGGGCGGGAGCGTACGTCGACGAGTGCATCGACACCGTCTCGATCATCTCGCCGCCGCCGAGGAACGGAGGCAGGTCCTCCAGCAGCTCCTGGCGGCCCCAGAGGACACCGATGCCGGTCGGGGCGCACATCTTGTGGCCGGTGAAGGCCACGAAGTCGGCCTGGAGGGCCTGCACGTCCAGCGGCATGTGCGGAGCGGCCTGGGAGGCGTCGACGCAGACGAGGGCGCCGACCTCCTGCGCCCGGCGGACGATCGCCTCGACCGGGTTGACCGTGCCCAGGATGTTGGAGACCAGCACGAAGGAGACGATCTTCGTCTTCTCGGTGATGATCTCGTCAATGTTGGACAGGTCGAGCCGACCGTCGTCGGTCAGCCCGAACCACTTCAGCTTCGCGCCGGTGCGCTGCGCCAGCAGCTGCCACGGCACGATGTTGGAGTGGTGCTCCATCTCCGTGATGACGATCTCGGTCTCGGAGTCCACGCGGTAGGGCTCGTCGGCCCAGCCCAGCATGTTCGCCACGAGGTTCAGCGACTCCGAGGCGTTCTTGGTGAAGATCACCTCGTCGCGGCTGGGCGCGTTGATGAACTCGGCGACCTTGTCACGCGCGCCCTCGTACAGCGCCGTGGCCTCCTCGGCGAGCACATGCACACCGCGGTGGACGTTGGCGTTGTAGCGCTCGTAGTACTCGTTCAGGGCGTCCAGCACCTGGCGCGGCTTCTGCGAGGTCGCCGCGTTGTCCAGGTACACGAGCTTCCGGCCGTCGTGGACCTGGCGGTCCAGGATGGGGAAGTCCTTGCGGATCGCCTCAGTGTCGAGGAGGCCCGGCAGCTGTGTCACTCGGATGCGCCGCCCTTCGTGTAAGCCTCGTAGCCCTCGTTCTCCAGCTTGTCGGCGAGTTCGGCGCCGCCGGACTCGACGATCCGGCCCGCGGAGAAGACGTGGACGTAGTCGGGCTTGATGTAGCGCAGGATGCGCGTGTAGTGCGTGATCAGCAGGGTGCCGACCTCGCCGGTCTCCCGGACCCGGTTGACGCCCTCGGAGACGATGCGCAGGGCGTCGACGTCGAGGCCGGAGTCGGTCTCGTCGAGGATCGCGACCTTCGGCTTGAGCAGCTCCAGCTGAAGGATCTCGTGACGCTTCTTCTCACCGCCGGAGAAGCCCTCGTTGACGTTGCGCTCGGCGAACGAGGGGTCCATGTTGAGGCGCTCCATGGCCTCCTTGACCTCCTTCACCCAGGTGCGCAGCTTGGGGGCCTCGCCGCGGACGGCGGTGGCGGAGGTGCGCAGGAAGTTCGACACGGACACACCGGGAACCTCGACCGGGTACTGCATCGCGAGGAAAAGGCCGGCGCGGGCGCGCTCGTCGACGGACATCTCCAGGACGTCCTCGCCGTCGAGGGTGACGCTGCCGCCGGTGATCGTGTACTTCGGGTGACCGGCGAGGGAGTAGGCGAGGGTCGACTTGCCCGAGCCGTTGGGGCCCATGATGGCGTGCGTCTCGCCCTGCTTCACGGTGAGGTCGACGCCCTTGAGGATCTCCTTCTCGGCGTTGTCGGCCTCGACGGTGACGTGCAGGTCTCGGATTTCAAGCGTTGCCATGGGTGCCTCAGGACTCCTGGGTGAGGGAGACGAGCACGTCGTCCCCTTCGATCTTTACGGGGTATACGGGGACGGGGCGCGTCGCGGGAAGGCCGGACGGCTTGCCGGTGCGGAGGTCGAAGCTGGAGCCGTGCAGCCAGCACTCGATCTGGCAGTCCTCCACCTCGCCCTCGGAGAGCGAGACGTTCGCGTGGGAGCAGATGTCGTAGATGGCGAACACCTCCCCCTCGGTCTTCACGACCGAGACCGGCGTGCCGTCGAGTTCCACCCGCTTCGGGGTGTCATCCTCCAGCTCGCTCAGCCCACAGGCGCGTACGAACGTCATCAGACGGTCGCCTCCAGCTCCTCGTCGATCTTCACGAGAAGGCGCTCTTCGATGTCGTCGACGCCGATCTGCTGGACCAGCTCGGCGAAGAAGCCGCGGACGACGAGGCGACGGGCCTCGTGCTCCGGGATGCCGCGGGCCATCAGGTAGAAGAGCTGCTCGTCGTCGAAGCGGCCGGTCGCCGAGGCATGGCCCGCGCCGACGATCTCGCCGGTCTCGATCTCCAGGTTCGGCACGGAGTCGACCCGGGCGCCGTCCGTCAGGACGAGATTGCGGTTCATCTCGTACGTGTCCGTGCCCTCGGCCTTGGCCTCGATGAGCACGTCACCGATCCACACCGCGTGCGCGTCGTCGCCCTGGAGCGCGCCCTTGTAGGCGACGTTGGACTTGCAGTGCGGGGTGTTGTGGTCGACCAGGAGACGGTGCTCCTGGTGCTGGCCGGCGTCGGTGAAGTACAGGCCGAAGAGCTCGGCCTCACCACCGGTGCCGGCGTAGGCGACGCGGGGGTGCAGACGTACGAGGTCGCCGCCGAAGGTGACCACGAACGACTTGAAGCCGGCGTCCCGGCCGATGAGCGCGTTGTGCTGGCCCACGTGGACGGCCTTGTCGTCCCAGTCCTGGACCGAGACGACGGTCAGCTTGGCGCCGTCGCCCAGGACGTAGTCGACGTTGGCGGCGAGCACGGCGTCACCGGTGTGGTCGATGACGACGACAGCCTCGGCGAAGGCGCCCAGCTCGATGACCTGGTGGCCATAGGCGATCCCACCCTCGCCGTGCACGGCGATCCGGATGGGCTCGGTGAGCACCGTCTCCTTGGGGACGGTGACCACGCCGGCCTTCTCGAACGCCGAGTACGCCTGGGCCGCGACGCGGTCCACCGGGGTGCCGGCCTTGCCGAGCCGCGCGTCGTCACGGCCGACGGTCTCGACGACGACACCCGCGGGCGCCTCGACGGTGACCTTCACGCCGTCGCCGGTCGCGGCGGCGGTGCCGTCGTGCAGGCCGCGCAGGCGCTCCAGCGGGGTGAACCGCCACTCTTCCTCACGGCCGTGCGGGACCGGGAAGTCCGCCACGTCGAAGGACGGGGGCGCGCTCATGCGCGTGGCGACGGTGGACTCGGCGGCCACCGCGATCTGGCCCGCGGTGGTGGAGCCCACGGGGATGTTCTGAGCCTCAGCCATGGCTGTCGGTCTGCTCTCTTCCTACGTCAGATTTCGCTAGCTGCTTGTCGAAGGACCGGTCTTAACCGACCGCGCCTTCCATCTGCAGCTCGATCAGCCGGTTGAGCTCAAGGGCGTACTCCATGGGCAGCTCCTTGGCGATCGGCTCGACGAAGCCGCGCACGATCATCGCCATCGCCTCGAACTCGCTCAGACCCCGGCTCATCAGGTAGAAGAGCTGGTCCTCGGAGACCTTGGAGACGGTCGCCTCGTGGCCCATGGACACGTCGTCCTCGCGGACGTCGACGTACGGGTAGGTGTCGGAGCGGGAGATGGTGTCGACGAGCAGCGCGTCGCACAGCACGTTGGACTTCGAGCCGTGCGCACCCTCGCCGATCTCGACCAGACCGCGGTACGAGGTACGGCCGCCACCGCGCGCCACGGACTTCGACACGATGTTGGAGGAGGTGTTCGGCGCCATGTGGACCATCTTGGAACCGGCGTCCTGGTGCTGGCCCTCGCCCGCGAAGGCGATGGACAGGGTCTCGCCCTTGGCGTGCTCGCCCATCAGGTAGACGGCCGGGTACTTCATCGTCACCTTGGAGCCGATGTTGCCGTCGATCCACTCCATGGTCGCGCCCTCGTACGCCACGGCGCGCTTGGTGACCAGGTTGTAGACGTTGTTCGACCAGTTCTGGATGGTCGTGTAGCGGCAGCGGGCGTTCTTCTTGACGATGATCTCGACGACCGCGGAGTGCAGCGAGTCCGACTTGTAGATCGGGGCGGTGCAGCCCTCGACGTAGTGCACATAGGCACCCTCGTCGACGATGATCAGGGTCCGCTCGAACTGGCCCATGTTCTCGGTGTTGATCCGGAAGTAGGCCTGGAGCGGAATCTCGACGTGGACGCCCGGCGGAACATAGATGAACGACCCACCGGACCACACAGCGGTGTTCAGGGCCGCGAACTTGTTGTCACCAGCGGGGATGACGGTCCCGAAGTACTCCTTGAAGAGCTCCGGGTGCTCCTTCAGCGCGGTGTCGGTGTCGAGGAAGATGACGCCCTGCTCCTCCAGGTCCTCGCGGATCTGGTGGTAGACGACCTCCGACTCGTACTGGGCGGCGACGCCGGCGACCAGGCGCTGCTTCTCCGCCTCCGGGATGCCCAGCTTGTCGTAGGTGTTCTTGATGTCCTCGGGCAGGTCCTCCCAGGACTCCGCCTGCTTCTCCGTGGAGCGCACGAAGTACTTGATGTTGTCGAAGTCGATGCCCGACAGGTCCGAGCCCCAGTTCGGCATGGGCTTCTTCTCGAAGAGCTTCAGGCCCTTGAGACGGAGCTTGGTCATCCACTCCGGCTCGGACTTCTTCGAGGAGATGTCCACGACGACGTCCTCGTTGAGGCCGCGCTTCGCCGCTGCACCGGCCTCGTCGGAGTCGGCCCAGCCGTACTCGTACTTGCCCAGACCCTCAAGTTCGGGGTGGGCAGTCTCCGTGGGGAGAGTCATGCGGGGTTCCTCCCGGCCGTGCTTGCAGATGCGTTGTGGGAAATCTTGGGGATGAACGTCGTGCAGACGCCGTCGCCGTGCGCGATGGTCGCCAGTCGCTGGACGTGGGTTCCGAGCAGCTGGGAGAAGATCTCGGTCTCCGCCTCGCAGAGCTGCGGGAACTTTTCCGCCACGTGGGCGACGGGGCAGTGGTGCTGGCACAGCTGTTCGCCGACCGGGGCGCTACGCGCGGTAGCAGCGTACCCGTCCGCGCTCAAGGCCTTGGCCAGGGCTTCGGTCCGTTCCTCGGGGGCGGCGGCCTCGATGGCCTCGCGGTACGCGGTCGCCTGCTCGGCGATCCTCGCGCGCGCGAAGGCGACGACGGCCTCGTCCCCGCCGAACCGCTCCTGGATCCAGCGCAGGGCGTCCGCGGCGAGCTTGTCGTACGACTGGTCGAAGGCGTCGCGTCCGCAGTCGGTCAGCGCGAACACCTTGGCGGGGCGGCCCCGGGTGCGGGCGCCGTACACGCGCTGCTCGCGCGCCTCCACGACATCGTCGACGACGAGCGCGTCCAGATGCCGTCGTACGGCGGCCTGCGTGAGCCCCAGCCGTCCGGCGAGCTCGGCGACGGTCGACGGACCGTGGTCCAGGATGGACCGCGCGACACGGTTGCGGGTGGACCGCTCACCGGTCGCGAGCTCCTCATGGGCCTCGCCGACGTTTTTCACAACGCCATTGTTGCGTAATTCCTCAGACTCGGGCAAGCGGCGTTCGAACCCGCGGACGGTGCCCTGCGTCACTTAGGTTTACCTAATCTGACCTGCGAAAACGATCTTTGATCGATCAAACGCGCCCACAATTCAGTGGCGCCCCGTGGCCCCTTCCGGAACACTCCCGAGGCATGCCGATACCCCCTCCGACCGGCCCACTTGTCTCTCGGACGACCGTCGCCGACGGCCTTGGCGAGCTGGGCGTCAAACCTGGCGAAATCCTCCTTGTGCACTCCTCGCTCAGCTCGCTCGGCTGGGTCTGCGGCGGCGCCGTCGCGGTCGTCCAGGGTCTGCTCGACGCACTCGGCCCGGACGGCACGCTCGTGGTCCCCACGCAGTCCGGCGACCTGTCCGACCCGGCGGTGTGGGGCAATCCGCCGGTGCCCGAGGAGTGGTGGGAGCCGATCCGGGCCACGATGCCCGCCTACGACCCTCGCGTCACGCCCACGCGCGGGGTAGGCGTTGTCCCGGAGACCGTACGGACCTGGCCGGGCGCCCTGCGCAGCGCGCACCCGCAGACCTCCTTCGCCGCCGTCGGCCCGCGCGCGGCGGAGGTGCTGGACGGACACGCCACCGACTGCCGGCTCGGCGAGCAGAGCCCGCTGGCGCGGCTTGAGGCGCTGCACGCGCGCGTGCTGCTGCTCGGCGCCGGATACGACGCCTGCACCAGCTTCCACCTCGCCGAGTACCGCATCCCCTCTCCCCGCGTGAAGGTGGGCCGACCCGGCCGGGACGGGTGGGAGACCGTCACCGAGGTGTCGATCAGCTCGGACCGCTTCGACGAGCTGGGCCACGACTTCGAACGGGACCGTCCTGTCGTACGGGGCAAGGTGGGCGCCGCTGACGCACGGCTGTTCCCCGTGGCGGACGCGGTGGCCTACGCGCGGCGGTGGCTGGCCGTGCACCGGTCCCGTGAGGAGGAGAACTGAACCCGCCGGTCCGGGCGGGGCGGCGCGTACCTAGACTCTTGAGCCATGCGAACTGAGCCCGTGGTCCAGGTCCAGGCCCTGGTGAAGCGGTACGGCACGAAGACCGCGGTGGACGGCCTCGACCTGGTGGCCCGGGCGGGCGTGACCGCCGTACTCGGACCCAACGGCGCGGGCAAGACGACCACGGTCGAGACCTGCGAGGGGTACCGCAAGCCTGACTCGGGCACGGTGCGTGTCCTGGGCCTCGACCCGGTGAGACAGTCCGGTCGGCTCCGCCCCCGGATCGGCGTCATGCTCCAGTCCGGAGGCGTGTACTCGGGCGCCCGGGCCGACGAGATGCTCCGCCACGTGGCCAAGCTGCACGCCCACCCCCTCGACGTGGACGCCCTGATCGAGCGCCTCGGCCTCGGCAGCTGCGGCCGGACCGGCTACCGCCGCCTCTCCGGCGGCCAGCAGCAGCGGCTCGCGCTCGCCATGGCCGTCGTGGGCCGTCCCGAGCTGGTGTTCCTGGACGAGCCGACGGCCGGCCTCGACCCGCAGGCCCGCCGGGCCACCTGGGACCTGGTCCGCGATCTGCGCGCCGACGGTGTCTCGGTCATCCTGACCACCCACTACATGGACGAGGCCGAGCAGCTCGCCGACGACGTGGCGATCATCGACGCGGGCCGGGTCATCGCCCAGGGCTCCCCCGAGGAGCTGTGCCGCGGCGGCGCCGAGAACACCCTGCGCTTCATCGGCCGCCCCGGCCTGGACGTCGGTTCCCTGCTCAAGGCCCTCCCCGCCGACTGCACGGCCGCGGAGCTGACCCCGGGCTCGTACCGGGTGGCCGGAAAGGTCGACCCGCAACTGCTCGCGACGGTCACCTCCTGGTGCGCGCAGCACGGGGTGATGCCGGAGAAGATCTCGGTGGAACGGCACACCCTCGAAGACGTCTTTTTGGAGCTGACCGGCAAGGAGCTGCGCTCGTGACCGTGGGTACCTACACCCCGAGGCCCGGGGCCGCCCCGCTCCCCCGCATGATCATGGCGCAGGCGGCGCTGGAGACGAAGATGCTGCTGCGCAACGGCGAGCAGCTCCTGCTCACGGTCGTGATCCCGACGCTGCTGCTGGTCCTGTTCAGCACCGTGGACATCGTCGACACCGGTGAGGGCGAGGCCGTGGACTTCCTCGCCCCCGGCATCCTCGCGCTCGCGGTGATGTCGACGGCGTTCACCGGCCAGGCCATCGCGACGGGCTTCGAGCGGCGCTACGGCGTCCTGAAGCGCCTGGCCTCCTCCCCGCTCCCGCGCTGGGGCCTGATGACCGCGAAGACCCTCTCGGTCCTGGTCACCGAGGCCCTCCAGGTGCTCCTGGTCACGGTGATCGCCTTCGCGCTCGGCTGGAACCCGCAGGGCAACCCCGTGGCCGTCGTCCTGCTCCTGGTCCTGGGCACCGCCGCCTTCTCCGGCCTCGGCCTGCTGATGGCGGGCACGCTCAAGGCGGAGGCCACCCTCGCCGCCGCCAACCTCGTCTTCCTGCTGCTGCTCATGGGCGGCGGAGTCGTCGTGCCGCTCGACAAGTTCCCGGACGCGGCACAGGAAGTGCTCGGGCTGCTGCCCATCTCGGCGCTGTCGGACGGGCTGCGGGACGTGTTGCAGCACGGGGCCGGGATGCCGTGGGCCGACCTGGGGATTCTGGCCGTCTGGGCGGTCGTGGGTCTGTCGGCCGCCGGGAAGTTCTTCCGCTGGGAGTAACCCCTCGTGAAAGCGTGCACAAGCCCGGGCCTACGATAGGGCGCGTGCCAAATCTGACCCGCGCCGACGCCGTAGCGGCCGTGCGCAACCCGCTCGCCTTCATCGCCGCACGCTGGACCCCGGATCCTAAGACGGTTCAGCGGGCGGCCCTCGCCGCGCTCGTCATGTCGGTGGTCATCGTGGTCACCGGCGGCGCGGTGCGGCTGACCGGCTCCGGGCTCGGCTGTCCGACCTGGCCCAAGTGCACCGAGGACTCGATCAACAACACCGCCGAGATGGGCATCCACGGCTACATCGAGTTCGGCAACCGCATGCTGACGTACGTGCTGTGCGCCGCCGTCGGCTGGGCGATCATCGCAGCCCGCTCCGAGAAGCCGTACCGGCGGGGCCTGACCCGGCTCGGCTGGGCGCAGTTCTGGGTGGTGATGGGCAACGCGGTCCTCGGCGGGATCGTCGTGCTGGTCGGTCTGAACCCGTACACGGTCGCCGCGCACTTCCTGCTCTCCACAGTGCTGATCGCGGTCGCCACCGTGATGTGGCAGCGCACCCGGGAGGGCGACGCGGCACCGCGTCCGCTGGTCGGCAAGGCCGTGCAGCAGCTGGTCCGGGTCCTGCTCGTGGTCACCGTGCTGCTGATCGCGGTCGGCACGGTCGTCACCGGCGCGGGACCGCACGCGGGCGACTCGAGCGAGGTCGAGCGCATGCCGCTGGACTGGGAGAACGTCAGCAAGCTGCACGCGGTCCTGGCCTGGATCGTGGTGACGCTGACCTTCGCCCTGTGGTTCGTCCTCAAGGCGGTCGACGCCCCGCGCGGGCCCTTGTCCCGCACGCGCGACCTGTTCCTGGTCCTCCTCGCGCAGGGTGCCATCGGGTACGTCCAGTACTTCACCGATCTGCCCGAGGTCCTGGTGGGAGCCCACATGTTCGGCTCCTGCCTGGTGTGGATCGCGACACTGCGGGTCCTGCTGTCGCTGCGGGAGAGGCCGTCCGCGGAGATCGAGGTTCCGGGTCCGGCCGCCGAATCCACGCTGACCAGGGCCTGAGCCCGGCTCAGTCCAGCCCGTACACCCGCCGGGCGTTCCCCGCCGCGATCAGCCCCGCCACCCGCTGGGCGTCCGCCAGGGACCACGCGCCCTCCGCGACCCAGGTGCCGAGCACCCGGCCGAGGGCCTCGCGGAAGAGGCGGGCGCCCACTACATGGAGCTCCGGGAGTTCCTGGCCACCACTGGAGAAGAGGATCTTGCCGAAGGGGGCGAGTTCCAGGATCTCCGCGAGGACCGTCGCCGCGCGGGCGCCGGTGCGGACCAGGGCGGCGCCCGAGTCGGCGTAGACGTGGGGGAAGACGCCGGCCAGGTGGGCGGCGTGCCGGTGGTACGGGTAGCTGTGCAGCAGGATCAGGTCGGTGCCGAGGCCCGCCGTCGCGCGGACGAGGTCCGTCAGGAGGACCGGGTCCGTACGGTCGATGCGCAGGCCCGGTTCGCCCAGGCCCGCGTGCAGTTGGAGCGGCAGGCCCGAGGCGACCGCGCTCCACAGCAGATGCCGTAACAGCACCGGGTCGGTCAGCTCGCCGCCCACCCTGCGCCCGGCCAGCCAGCGGCCCGCCGCGCCGCGCACCTCGCCGGGACCCGGCGGCTCGGGCGCCAGCGCGAGTCCGTGCCGTACGCCCGCGACCGAGGTGAAGGCAACCGCGTGCGCGGCCGCGCCGTGAACCGATTCGGCGAGGTTGGCCAGGAAGGAATCGACGGTTCCCGAGGTATCGGCGACCTGTTCCGCAAGGAGTTCCAGGCGCACGATCTCGTGTGCCCGCGCGGCCCCGGTGCAGGCCAGTTCGTCGGGTCCGGTGAGGTCGCCGGGCAGTCCGGTGTCGACCAGGTACGTGGTGATGCCGCTGCCGCGCAGCAGCCGCCGACCCGCCTCCTGTACGCCGAGTTCACGACGCCGGGCGAGATAGCGGGCGGGCGGACAGTGCGGTTCCAGGCCGAGCAGCGGGGGACACCAGCGCCGTACGGCGAAACCCGTCTGGGTGTCGAAGAGGGTCGTGCCGGGGGCCGGCGGGCCCTCGGTGCGGGCGAGTCGGGCCTCGAAGGTGCCGAGGCCCAGCTCCGTGCGCAGCACTCCGTGGCAGTACTGGTCCACGAGGGACGGCGTTTCGATCATCCGGACTCCCCGTGCTCGCCTTTAAGGGGCTTAACGGGTGAGCCGGGGTTCAGGTTCGGGGGCTGCGGCGAGGTTCCTCAGCCGTTCTTCGGGCCGCCGACCTGAATTCCGGCCATCCGGGTCCACTCGTAGGGGCCCGTCTTCACCTTCGCCGCGAACTCGCCGTCGAATTCTTCGTGAACAGTGATGCCGGCCTTCTGCACCGCCTGTTCGGCGATCTCGTGCGTCGGGGCCACCAGGTTGCCCCAGTTGCCGTCCTCGCCGACGAGAGCGATCCGGGCGCCGCGCTGCCCCATGTAGGCCACCTGGGCCTCGGCGCCGCCGTGTGCCTTGGAGAAGGCGCTGATCTGCCTGGCGAGCTTGGCCGCCCGGCGCTCGGCCTTCGCGTCAACCGCTTGCGTGTCTGCCATGGTCAGGATGCTACCGACGAGTAGACCAAAGGGCGATGCCGAGGCGGAGTGACCCTTGCCTCAGGACGGGTCCACTACCTCAGGAAGGGGTCCACGGCCACGGCGACGAACAGCAGCGAGACATAGGTGATGGACCAGTGGAACAGCCGCATCTCCTTCAGCTTCGCGCCCGTCACCTCGGCCTTCGCCCGGTTCTGCAGGGCGTGCGCCTCCCACAGCCACCAGCCGCCCGCCACCAGGGCGACCAGCGTGTAGAACCAGCCCGTGTAGCCGAGCGGGGTGAGCAGCAGCGAGACCGCGACCATGACCCAGCTGTAGAGCACGATCTGCTTGGCGACGGTCTTGTTGGAGGCCACGACCGGGAGCATCGGCACGCCCACGCGCGCGTAGTCGTCCTTCACCTTCATCGACAGCGGCCAGTAGTGCGGCGGCGTCCAGAAGAACATGACGAGGAACAGCACGACCGGCGCCCACGACAGCGAGTTCGTGACGGAGGACCAGCCGATCAGCACGGGCATACAGCCCGCGATACCGCCCCACACGATGTTCTGGGAGGTACGGCGCTTGAGGATCATCGTGTAGACGACGACGTAGAAGAGGAGTGCGCCGAGGGCGAGCCAGGCCGAGAGCCAGTTGACGGTGAGGCCGAACAGCAGGGTGGAGACGACCGCCAGGGTGATGCCGAAGGCCAGGCACTCGCGCGGGCTGACCATGCCGGTGACCAGCGGGCGCTGCGAGGTGCGGTCCATGAGCGCGTCGATGTCACGGTCGATGTACATGTTGAGCGCGTTGGCGCCGCCCGCGGAGAGGTAGCCGCCGAGGCAGGTGAGCAGCACGAGCTTGAGATCGGGCACGCCCTGCTGCGCCAGGAACATCACCGGGACGGTGGTGATCAGCAGCAGTTCGATGATCCGCGGCTTGGTCAGCGCCACGAACGCCTTGACCCGCGCCCCGATCGGCCGCCGGCTCGGGCTCTGGCTCGTCCCGATAATCCCCGCTGGACGGGATTCAACGGCCGTCACGCACACCCCTGACAGAGACATCCCAGCGAGCCTCCCAGTGTGAAGTCCCGGTAAAGGCTCGCGCGTACCACGCCACTGTAGACGTTGCCCAGACCCCGACATTCGCGGGGGTGGCCTCGTGTTGGCAGGCACGACCGGAAGAGCCGGTCGGCACTCTGTTGAGCACTCGTTCGAGCGGCTTCGTATTCACTTGCCGAACACGTTACGGACCAGTCGGCAGGCGGATCCCGGCGAGTCCCGGCAGTCTGGAATGACTCGAAAAAACGCACGTACATACGGGGGTAGGCTCGACAACGGCCGGGGCGCTCCGTGCACCGGCAATTCGACATGCGTGACATGTGGAGAGGAGCCCTGACCCAGGGTGAGCACCAAGCCGACCACCACAGACCTCGACTGGACCGAGCTGGACCAGCGGGCCGTGGACACCGCCCGCGTCCTGGCCGCCGACGCCGTACAGAAGGTCGGCAACGGCCATCCCGGTACGGCGATGAGCCTTGCGCCTGCCGCGTACACCCTCTTCCAGAAGGTGATGCGGCACGACCCGGCGGACGCCGACTGGGTCGCCCGGGACCGCTTCGTGCTGTCCGCGGGCCACTCGTCCCTGACCCTCTACACCCAGCTGTACCTGGCCGGCTTCGGCCTGGAGCTGGACGACCTCAAGTCGTTCCGGACCTGGGGCTCGAAGACCCCCGGCCACCCGGAGTACGGCCACACCACGGGCGTCGAGACCACCACGGGCCCGCTCGGCCAGGGTGTCGCCAACGCGGTGGGCATGGCGATGGCCGCCCGCTACGAGCGCGGTCTGTTCGACCCGGAGGCTCCCGTCGGTGAGTCCCCGTTCGACCACTTCGTCTACTGCGTCGCCGGTGACGGCTGCCTCCAGGAGGGCATCTCCGCCGAGGCCTCCTCGCTCGCCGGCCACCAGGAGCTCGGCAACCTCATCCTGCTGTGGGACGACAACCACATCTCGATCGAGGGCGACACCGAGACGGCCGTCTCCGAGGACGTCACCAAGCGGTACGAGGCGTACGGCTGGCATGTGCAGCGCGTCGAGCCGCAGGCCAACGGCGACCTCGACCCGGCCGCCATCTACGCGGCCGTCCAGAAGGCGAAGGCCGTCACGGACAAGCCGTCGTTCATCGCGATGCGCTCGATCATCGCCTGGCCGGCCCCGAACGCGCAGAACACCGAGGCCGCGCACGGCTCGGCGCTCGGCGACGACGAGGTCGCGGCCACCAAGCGCGTCCTCGGCTTCGACCCGGAGCAGTCCTTCGAGGTCGCCGACGAGGTGATCGACCACACCCGCCAGGCGCTGGAGCGCGGCCGTCAGGCCAAGGCGGAGTGGGAGAAGTCCTTCCAGGAGTGGCGCAACAACAGCCCGGAGCGCGCCGCGGAGTTCGACCGCATCAGCAGGGGTGAGCTGCCCGAGGGCTGGGAGTCCGCGATCCCGGTCTTCGAGCCCGGCAAGGGTGTCGCCACCCGCGCCGCGTCCGGCAAGGTGCTCCAGGCGCTCGGCCCGGTCGTCCCGGAGCTGTGGGGCGGCTCGGCCGACCTGGCGGGCTCCAACAACACGACGATCGACAAGACGTCGTCGTTCCTCCCGGCGGACAACCCGCTGCCCGAGGCGAACCCGTACGGCCGCACGATCCACTTCGGTATCCGCGAGCACTCCATGGCCGCGGAGATGAACGGCATCACGCTGCACGGCAACACCCGTGTCTACGGCGGTACGTTCCTGGTGTTCTCCGACTACATGCGCAACGCCGTGCGTCTGTCGGCGCTGATGCACCTGCCGGTGACGTACGTGTGGACGCACGACTCCATCGGTCTCGGTGAGGACGGCCCGACGCACCAGCCGGTCGAGCACCTCGCCTCGCTGCGCGCCATCCCGGGCCTGAACGTGGTCCGCCCGGCGGACGCCAACGAGACCGCCATCGCCTGGCGCGAGATCCTCAAGCGGTACACCAAGGTCTTCGGCAAGGGCCAGCCGCACGGCCTGGCGCTGACCCGTCAGGGTGTGCCGACGTACGAGCCCAACGAGGATGCCGCCAAGGGTGGTTACGTCCTGTTCGAGGCCTCGACGGGGACGCCCGAGGTGATCCTGATCGCCACCGGTTCCGAGGTGCACGTGGCCGTCGCGGCGCGCGAGCAGCTGGAGGCCGACGGGGTGCCCACGCGCGTCGTGTCCATGCCGTCCGTGGAGTGGTTCGAGGAGCAGGACCAGGGGTACCGGGACAGCGTTCTGCCGCCCGCGGTCAAGGCACGTGTCGCGGTGGAGGCCGGTATCGGACTCACCTGGCACAAGTACGTCGGGGACGCCGGCCGCATCGTTTCGCTGGAGCACTTCGGTGCTTCGGCCGACGGCAAGGTCCTTTTCCAGGAGTACGGCTTCACTGCGGAGAACGTGGCCGCGAAGGCCCGGGAATCCGTCGCCGCCGCCCAGCGCTGACGCTCACATACGACACGTAGGAGATGTAATTCCATGACAGACGCACTCAAGCGCCTCTCCGAGGAAGGCGTCGCGATCTGGCTGGACGACCTGTCGCGCAAGCGGATCACGTCCGGCAACCTCGCCGAGCTGATCGACCAGCAGCACGTCGTGGGCGTCACCACCAACCCGACCATCTTCCAGAAGGCGATCTCGTCGGGCGACGGTTACGAGCAGCAGCTCGCCGACCTCGCCGCCCGCAAGGTCACCGTCGACGAGGCGGTCCGCATGATCACCACGGCGGACGTCCGGGACGCCGCCGACATCCTGCACCCGGTCTTCGAGGCGACCGGCGGCCAGGACGGCCGGGTGTCGATCGAGGTCGACCCGCGGCTCGCGCACAACACCAAGGCGACGATCGCCGAGGCCAAGCAGCTCGCCTGGCTGGTGGACCGCCCCAACACGCTGATCAAGATCCCGGCCACCAAGGCGGGCCTGCCGGCCATCACCGAGGTGATCGGCAACGGCATCAGCGTCAACGTCACGCTGATCTTCTCGCTGGAGCGTTACCGCGAGGTCATGGACGCCTACCAGGCGGGCCTGGAGAAGGCCAAGGAGAAGGGGCTCGACCTGTCCCTGATCCACTCGGTGGCGTCCTTCTTCGTGTCCCGTGTGGACACCGAGATCGACAAGCGGATCGACGCGCTCGGCACCGACGAGGCCAAGGCCGCCCGCGGCAAGGCCGGCGTCGCCAACGCGCGTCTGGCCTACCAGGCGTACGAAGAGGTGTTCGGCACCGACCGCTGGAGCGCGCTGGAGAAGGCGGGCGCCAACAAGCAGCGCCCGCTGTGGGCCTCCACCGGTGTGAAGGACCCGGCCTACAAGCCGACCTTGTACGTCGACGAGCTGGTGGCCCCGAACACGGTGAACACCATGCCCGAGGCCACCCTGCAGGCCACCGAGGAAGGTGGCCAGATCCGCGGCAACGCCGTCGCCGGCACCTACGAGCAGGCCCGCGCCGAGCTCGACGCCGTCGAGAAGCTCGGGATCTCGTACGACGACGTGGTGCAGCTGCTGGAGGACGAGGGCGTCGATAAGTTCGAGGCGTCCTGGAACGACCTGCTGAAGTCGACCGAGGCGGAGCTCAACCGCCTCGCCCCCTCGGAGGGCTGATCTCTTGTCGAGCAGCAACCCGCTGCGTGACCCCGCCGACCGACGGCTCCCGCGTATCGCGGGGCCGTCGGGCCTGGTCATCTTCGGCGTCACGGGCGATTTGTCACGAAAGAAGCTCATGCCCGCCGTGTACGACCTCGCGAACCGGGGTCTGCTGCCGCCGGGTTTCTCGCTGGTCGGCTTCGCCCGGCGTGAGTGGCAGAACGAGGACTTCGCCCAGGAGGTCCACGACGCGGTCAAGGAGCACGCCCGCACCCCCTTCCGCGAGGAGGTCTGGCACCAGCTCATCCAGGGCATGCGGTTCGTCCAGGGCACCTTCGACGACGACGAGGCCTTCGAGCGGCTGCGCGACACCATCGACGAGCTGGACAAGGCACAGGGCACCGGCGGCAACTTCGCCTTCTACCTGTCCGTGCCGCCGCGCTCCTTCCCGGTGGTCATCCAGCAGCTGAAGAAGCACGGTCTCGCCGACCAGTCGGGCGGCTCCTGGCGCCGCGCGGTCATCGAGAAGCCCTTCGGCCACGACCTGAAGTCGGCCGAGGAGCTCAACAAGGTCGTGCACGAGGTCTTCGCCCCGGACCAGGTCTTCCGGATCGACCACTACCTGGGCAAGGAGACCGTCCAGAACATCCTGGCGCTGCGCTTCGCCAACACCATGTTCGAGCCGATCTGGAACCGGTCCTTCGTGGACCACGTCCAGATCACCATGGCCGAGGACATCGGCATCGGCGGCCGCGCCGGCTACTACGACGGCATCGGCGCCGCCCGTGACGTCATCCAGAACCATCTGCTCCAGTTGATGGCCCTGACGGCCATGGAGGAGCCCGCCTCCTTCGACGCGGACGCGCTGGCCGCCGAGAAGACCAAGGTGCTCGGTGCCGTACGGCTGCCGAAGGACCTGGGCCGGGACACCGTGTTCGCGCAGTACGCGGCAGGCTGGCAGGGTGGCGAGAAGGCGGTCGGCTACCTCCAGGAGGAGGGCATCGACCCCAAGTCGAAGACCGACACCTACGCCGCGATCAAGCTGGAGGTCGACAACCGCCGCTGGGCGGGCGTCCCCTTCTATCTGCGCACCGGAAAGCGCCTCGGCCGCCGGGTCACGGAGATCGCGGTGGTCTTCCAGCGGGCCCCGCACTCCCCCTTCGACCACACGGCGACGGAGGAGCTCGGCAAGAACGCGATCGTGATCCGCGTCCAGCCGGACGAGGGCGTCACGGTCCGCTTCGGCTCCAAGGTGCCCGGCACCTCGATGGAGATCCGGGACGTGTCCATGGACTTCGCCTACGGCGAGTCCTTCACGGAGTCCAGCCCGGAGGCGTACGAGCGCCTGATCCTGGACGTCCTGCTCGGCGACTCGAACCTCTTCCCGCGCACCGAGGAGGTCGAGCTGTCCTGGAAGATCCTCGATCCGATCGAGGAGTACTGGGACAAGAGCGGCATTCCGGCCCAGTACCCGGCCGGTACCTGGGGTCCCGTCGAGGCGGACGACATGCTGGAGCGAGACGGACGGAGCTGGCGCCGGCCATGAAGACAGACCTGACCGACACCACGGCCAGCAAGATAAACAAGGCCCTCGTCCAGGGGCGCCGGGCCATCGGCACCCCTGCCGTCGGCATGGTGCTCACGCTGGTCATCGTGACGGACGAGGAGAACGCGTACGACGCGCTCAAGGCCGCGAACGACGCCTCGCGCGAGCACCCCTCGCGCACGCTCGTGGTCATCAAGCGCGTCTCGCGCTCGCCCCGCGACCGTACGAAGTCCCGCCTGGACGCCGAGGTGCGGGTGGGCGCGGACGCGGGCACCGGCGAGACGATCGTGCTGCGGCTGTACGGCGATGTCGTCAGCCACGCCCAGTCGGTGGTCCTGCCGCTGCTGCTGCCGGACGCGCCGGTCGTGGTCTGGTGGCCGGTGAACGCGCCGCTGGACCCGGCCAGCGACCCGCTGGGCGCGCTGGCGCAGCGCCGGGTGACCGACACCTATGCCTCCGAGCAGCCGGTACGGGACCTGGAGGCACGGGCCGGCACCTACACCCCCGGCGACACGGACCTGTCGTGGACCCGCATCACGCCCTGGCGTTCGATGCTGGCGGCGGCCCTGGACCAGGTCGTGTGCGAGGTCAAGGGCGTCGAGGTGGAGGGCGAGGAGTTCAACCCGAGCTGTGAGCTGCTGGCGATGTGGCTCGCGGACCGCCTTGACGTCCCCGTGAAGCGGTCGCTGTCGTCGGGCCCCGGTCTGACGGCGGTGCGGCTGGCCACCGACTGCGGCCCGATCGTGCTCGACCGGGCGGACGGCTCGCTGGCGACCCTGTCCATCCAGGGCCAGCCGGACCGCGCCGTGGCGCTCAAGCGGCGTGAAACGGCCGAGCTGATCGCGGAGGAGCTGCGGCGGCTCGACCCGGACGACACGTACGCCTCGGCGCTGCGGTTCGGGGTGGAGCGGCTGAACACGGCCGACGAGGAGCCGGTCGCGGTGGAGACTCCGGAGGAGGAGGCCGCGAAGGCGCCCGCCAAGAAGGCCGCGAAGAAGGCTCCGGCGAAGAAGGCGGCGGCGAAGTGAGCACTCCGCAGCTGGTCGTGCACCGCGACAAGGAGCTGATGGCGCAGGCCGCGGCGGCCCGGCTGATCACGAAGGTCGTGGACGCCCAGGCCTCCCGGGGCTACGCCTCCGTGGTCCTCACCGGCGGCCGCAACGGCAACGGCCTGCTGGCTGCGCTGGCCGCCGCACCGGCCCGGGACGCCATCGACTGGGGGCGGCTCGACCTGTGGTGGGGTGACGAGCGGTTCCTGCCCGAAGGGGATCCGGAGCGCAATGTCACGCAGGCCCGTGAGGCCCTGCTGGACTCGGTGCCCCTGGATCCCAAGCGGGTGCACGCCATGCCCGCGTCGGACGGCCCGTACGGTGCGGACGCGGATGCGGCGGCGGCCGCTTACGCCGCGGAGCTGGCCCGTGCGGCGGGTCCGGAGAACCATGGCGCGGTACCGACGTTCGATGTCCTGATGCTGGGCGTCGGACCGGACACGCACGTCGCGTCGCTGTTCCCGGAACTCCCGGCGGTCCGCGAGACGGAACGGACGGTGGTCGGCGTACACGGCGCGCCCAAGCCCCCGCCGACCCGGGTCACCCTCACCCTGCCCGCGATCCGGGCGGCCCGCGAGGTATGGCTGCTGGCGGCAGGCGAGGACAAGGCCCAGGCGGCAGCCATCGCCCTCTCGGGCGCGGGCGAGATCCAGGCCCCGGCGGCGGGCGCGCAGGGCAGACAACGCACGCTGTGGCTCCTGGACGCGGCAGCGGCTTCGCAGTTGCCGCGGTCGCTGTACCCGCCGGCGTCGGCGTAGGACGCGAAGAGCGGTGGGGGCTTCACCGGATCCCCCGTGGACCCGGTGAAGCCCCCACCGCTTCCCCCTACTTCACCGACCCCGCCATCACCCCCTGCACAAAGTGCCGCTGGAACGCGAAGAACACCACGACCGGCACCACCAGCGACACAAACGCCCCCGGCGCCAGCACATCGATGTTGCTGCCGAACTGCCGTATCTGGGACTGGAGTTCCACGGTCAGCGGCTGGGACGCGCTGTCCGCGAAGAGCAGGGCGACCAGCATGTCGTTCCACACCCACAGGAACTGGAAGATGGCGAGGCTGGCGATCGCGGGCCGGCCGACCGGCAGGACGAGCCGGGTGAAGATCCGCCACTCCCCGCCGCCGTCCATCCGCGCGGCCTCCAGCATCTCCTTGGGCATCTCGGCGAAGTAGTTCCGCAGCAGGAACACCGCGAACGGCAGCCCGTAGGCGACATGGAAGAGCACCACGCCGGGAATCGTGCCGAACAGCCCCAACTGGCCGAAGAGTTTGGCCACCGGCAGCAGACCGATCTGCACCGGGACCACCAGCAGCGCCACCACGACCAGGAAGATCGCCTCCCGGCCGGGGAAGTCCAGCCAGGCGAAGGCGTATCCCGCGAGCGCCGCGAGGACCACGACCAGCACGGTCGTCGGTACCGAGATCAGCACGGTGTTCCAGAACGCCTGGGTGATGCCCGCGTTCTCCAGCAGCGCCGAGTAGTTGTCCAGGGACAGCTGGCCCGGGCTGGTGAACACCGTCCACCAGCCGCCTGTCGCGGTGTCCTCGGCCGATCTGAGCGAGGACAGCAGCAGCCCGGCGAGCGGGGTGAGCCAGACCAGGCCGACCAGCACGAGGAAGGCCTGCACCACACTGCTGCCGAGGGTCCGGCGGACGGCGTTCATCGCTGACTCCTTCGGAAGCGGCGGAGGTTGAAGACCATGGCGGGGACGACCAGGAGCAGCAGAAGTACGCCGAGGGCGCTGCCGAGGCCCTGGTTGTTGCCGCCGCCGAACGACACCAGCCACATCTGGGTGGCGAGCACGGTGGCGTCCTCCTGCACCGGCCCGGGCGCGATGATGTAGACGAGGTCGAAGACCTTCATCACATTGATCACCAGCGTCACGAAGACCACGGTCAGCACAGGCGCCAGCAGCGGCACGGTGATCTTCCGGAAGATCTGCCACTCGTTGGCGCCGTCCATCCGCGCCGCCTCCAGCGCGTCCCGCGGCAACGTGGCGAGTCCGGCGCCGATCAGCACCATCGCGAACCCGGTCCAGATCCACAGGTACGCCCCGATGATCGCCGGAGTGACGAGCACGGGACCGAGCCAGGAGATCCCCTCGTAGGGCGCAGCGAAGTTCGAGGCGGGCAACCGTATTTCGTAGTCGCCCCGGTCCAGGCCGGAGAAGCGGAAGGAGCCGTCGGAGGCGGTGGTCGTGGTGGCGGCGGTACTGCCGTCGCGCACGGCCTCGACCTTGATCTCGGGCAGCCCGCTCTCCCGCCGATCGACCTTCCCCTCCTCCCCTCCCCCACCAGGTGTGAAGTCCAGGTAGACGACTCCGCTCAGTTCGCCGGGGGCGGCCTGGCGGGCGGCGGCCCGGTACGCGGGCTCAGCGCCGGCGGGCAGTTCCTTCGGCGGCACACCGACCAGCCCGAGCGTCACCGACTCCCCGGTCGAGGCGCTCGTACGATACGAGCCGTCCGCGGACTTGCTCAGCCCCTGCCCCTCCCTGCCACGCGCCGTCGGGTACGCCGACGTGCCCTTGATCGCGTCGTGCACGGAGACGACGGCGGCGTTGAGGACGCCCTTGTCGGGGTCCTCGTCGTAGGCGAGCCGGAAGATGATGCCGGCGGCGAGGAAGGACACCGCCATCGGCATGAACAGCAGCAGCTTGAACGCGGTGGCCCAGCGGACCTTCTCCACCAGCACGGCCAGGATCAGGCCGAGGCCGGTCAGCAGGGCCGGGGCCACCACGACCCAGATCGCGGTGTTGCGGACGGCCTTGAGGGTGGCCGGGTCGCGGAACATCTCGGAGTAGTTCTCGCCGCCCACGAACTCGGTGCCGGAGGCGTCGAAGAAGCTGCGGCCGACGGAGAACAGCACGGGGTAGACGACGAGCGCGCCGAGCAGGAGCAGCGCGGGGAGGACGAAGAGGAGGGCGATGATCCGCCCGCGCCGCCGCAGGCGCCGGGCCCGTTCGGGGAGGGTGGCGGGCGGCGGGGGGTTCGTCTCCTTGACGAGGGTCGCGGTCATGGTGTGTCAGCCCCGGTAGGCCTTGGCCGCCGCGGCCTCCAGCTTCGCCGCGGTCGCCTTGGGGTCGGAGGGGTCGCGCAGGAAGTCCTGGAGGATCTTCCATTCGCCGGCGCCCTTGGTGCCGCCGAAGGCCGCGGGAGCCTGGTCGGACATGTCGAAGCGGACCGAATCCCCGGCGGCGATCAGGGACTTGGCGGTCGCCCGGGTGACGCCGTCGCTGTACGCGGCCGGGTCGAGTTCCTTGTTCGGCGACAGGAAGCCGCCCGCCTCGGCCCACACGGCAGCGGCCTCGGGCGTCGCCAGGAACTCCACGAGCGCCTGAGCGGCCTTCTGGTTCTTGCCGTCCTTCAGTACGACGGCCGCGTCACCGCCGCTGACGACCGGCGCCTCGCCGCCGTCGACCGCAGGGAACGGGAAGAAGTTGGCGTCGTCGCCGATGGACCTGCCGAACTGGTCCTTGGCGACCCCGGCGACGAAGTCGCCCTCGTAGACCATGCCGGCCTCCGCCTTCGGCCCGAAGACCTTCTCCACCGAGCCCGGGAAGTCGGTGTTCAGGGCGCCGTCCGGGCCACCGGCTATGAGCTGCTCGTCCTTGAAGAGCGTGCCGAGGGTGGTGAGCGCCTCGACCACGCTGGCGTCGGTCCACTTCAGCTCGTGCGCGGCGAGCGCGTCGTACTTCTCGGGCCCTGCCTGGGAGAGATAGACGTTCTCGAACCAGTCGGTGAGCGTCCAGCCGTCCTGTCCGGCGACGGAGAAGGCGGCGAGCCCGGAGTCGGAGACGGTCTGCCCGGCCTTGAGCATCGCCTCGTATGTGCGCGGCGGCTCCACCCCGGCCTGGTCGAGGGCGTCGGGGCTGTACCAGACGGTCGACTTGTGGGCAGCCTTGAAGTAAAGGCCGTAGAACGAGCCGTCGACGCTGCCGTAACTCTTCCAGACGCTCGCGAAGTTGGCGTCGACGGCGCTCTCGGTCTTCTTCGACAGGGGCTTGAGCCAGCCCTGCTGGGCGAACTGCTTGAGGACGCCGACCTGGGGGACGAGGACGACGTCGGGGGCGTTGCCGCCCTCGATCTTGCTGCCGACGACGGTGGAGACGTTGTCGCCGGTGGACATGAACTGGGTCTTGGCGCCGGTCTTCTCGGTGAAGGCGTCCAGCACCTTCTGGAAGTTCTTCTGTTCGCTGCCGGACCAGACCCCGGCCACGGTGACCGTCTGGCCGCTGAGCGCCTGGTCGCCGCCGCCGGCCGTGACGGGGCCGCCGCCGCAGGCGGTCGCGCCGAGGGCCAGGGTGAGGGCGGTGCAGCCCACGAGCAGTCGTCGCATCATCGTTGATGTCCCTTCAAGAGGTTGGGAGTTGACGGAAAATCAGAGGTCGCCGATCCACCAGGCGGCCGTGGAGCCGGGCAGCACCCCGGCCGGGCAGGGGCCGCTGGACAGCAGCGGGGAGCCGGAGACCGGCGCGGGGGCGGGGGCCGTACCGAAGTTGACGGCGCAGACGACCCCGTCGCCGCGGGTGAAGGCGAGGACGCCGGGCGCGCTGTCCAGCCAGCGCAGTTCGCCCTCGCCCAACTGCGGCAGCGAGGCCCGCAGTTGGAGGCCGTCGCGGTACAGGTGCCAGAAGGAGCGGGTGTCGGCGAGGGCCCGGTCGGTGGCGTACTCGGCGAAGTACGAGGGCTGCGGCAGCCAGGGCTTGGCGCCCTCGACCCCGGAGGTGAAGCCGAACGGCGAGGCCTGTCCCGACCAGGGCAGCGGCACCCGGCAGCCGTCCCGGATGCGGGCCCTGTTTCCGGTGCGCCGGAAGATCGGGTCGGTGAGCACGTCGTCGGGCAGATCGACGACCTCGGGCAGCCCCAGCTCCTCGCCCTGGTAGATGTACGCGGCCCCGGGCAGCGCCAGCATCAGCAGCGCGGCGGCGCGGGCGCGGGCGGCACCGAGGCCGCTGCCCTCGGTGGCGGGTTCGCCGTAGCGGGTGACGGTGCGGACCTGGTCGTGGTTGTTGAGGACCCAGGTGACCGTCGAGCCCGTGCCGGCTATGTCCTGCATGGCCTCGGAGATGACCTTGCGGAACGCGTCGGCGTCCCAGGGGGCGCCGAGCAGGTCGAAGAAGAACGCCTGGTGGAGTTCGTCGGGGCGGACGTACAGGGCGTGTTCGCGTGCCGTCGGCACGGACACCTCGCCGACCAGGAGCCGTTCGCGGCCGTCGCGGGCGGTGTACTCCTCGCAGACGGCACGCCACCGGCGCCACACATCGTGCACCTCGGGCTGGTTCCAGGCGAGCGGGTTGACCGAGTCGCGGGTGCGGGCGTCCGCCTCGGGGTCGTCCGAGTCGGGCAGGTCCGGGTGCTTGAACAGGCCGGCGGCGACGTCGATACGGAAGCCGTCGACGCCCCGGTCGAGCCAGAAGCGGAGAGTGCTCTCGAAGTCGGCGGCGACCTCGGGGTCGCGCCAGTTCCAGTCGGGCTGTTCGGGCGTGAACATGTGCAGGTACCACTGGCCGTCGTCGACCCGGGTCCAGGCCGGGCCGCCGAACATGGCGTGCCAGTTGTTGGGCGGCTCCGCGCCCTCGGGACCCCGGCCGTCGGCGAAGTGGAAGCGGGCGCGGGCCGCGCTGCCGGGGGCCGCGTCGAGCGCGGCGCGGAACGCCGGGTGCTCGCTGGAGCAGTGGTTGGGGACGATGTCCAGCAGCACCTTGACGCCGAGCCGCCGGGCGGCCGCCATCAGCAGGTCGAACTCGGCGAGGTCGCCGAAGAGGGGGTCGACATCGCGGTAGTCGGCGACGTCGTAACCGTGGTCGTGCTGCGGCGAGGGATAGAAGGGGCTCAGCCAGATCCCGTCGACGCCGAGCTTCTTCAGATACGGCAGTCCGGCCCGGACCCCGGCGAGATCGCCGACGCCGTCGCCGGTGCTGTCCAGGAAGCTGCGGACGTACACCTGGTAGATCACCGCGTCACGCCACCAGCGGTACTTACTCAACATGTATGCATGTTAGGTAGGCGTGTCGGAGGGGTGTCAATGAAGAGAACAGAGGTTACCGCCGAGTTGGGGTGTTATATGTGGATTTTACGGGCACTCCGAGCCCAGATGAGATACCCGCGTTACCTAACAAGTAACTAGGAGACCTATCGGCCGGAGACGGCGGCCAGCTCGCGCGCCAGTCTCCGCACCGCCGCCTCGGGCGTCGTCCGCCCGGTCATCGCGTCCCGCACGACCGCCTGCACCACCAGGCTGACCTGGTCGTAGCGCGGGCTCTTGGGGCGCGGAGCGGCCGTGAGCACGCTCTCGCGCAGGGTCGGGAGGTACGGGAACTCCCTGATGAGTTCGGCATCCTCGTAGAGGCCGGCCCGCACCGGCGGCAGCGCACCACGCGTGAGCACCTGGCGCTGGACGCGCTCACTGGTCAGGTACGCCATCAGACGCGCCGCGGAGTCGGGGTTCTCGGCATGCGTGCTCACGGCCAGATTGGAGCCGCCGAGCACACTGGTCCCCGGCCCGTCGGGCCCCGGCAACGGCACGGCACCGACCTTCCCGGCGACCGGCGACCCCTCGGCGGAGGCGACGACATACGCGTAGGGCCAGTTGCGGAGGAACAGCAGACGTCCGTCCTGGAATGCCTGCTTGGACTCCTCCTCCTTGTAGGCCAGCGCCCGCTCGGGGATCCAGCCCTCGCGCACCCCGCGCGCCAGGAATCCGATGCCCTCGCGGGCGGCGGCCGAGTCGACGGTGACGCGCTCGCCCTCGCCGCCGAGGATGGACCCGCCCGCCGAGTACACGGCCTCGGCAGCGTTCACGGTGAGCCCCTCGTACGGCAGGAACTGGCCGGCGTAGCCGTCGAGCCCGTGTTTCGGGGCGACGGTCTTCGCGAGGTGCTCCAACTCGTCCCAGGTGCGCGGCGGTTCGACGCCTTCCTCGGCGAGGATGTCCTTGCGGTAGAGGAGGAGGCCGGCGTTGGTGACGTACGGGACGGCATACAGCTGTCCGTCGTAGGTCGCCGTGTCGACGACCGGGGGCAGGAAGGTTTCCAGCGGGAAGCGGTCGCGGGGCAGCGGCCGTATCCAGCCCGCCGCCGCGAACTCGGACGTCCAGTTCACGTCGATGTTCAGCACATCGAACCGGCCGCGGCCGTCGTCGCGCAGGTCGGTGGCCATCTGGGCGTGGGTCTCGTCGGCGGAGTCCGGCAGCTCGACGAGGGTGACCCGTTCCCCGGGGTGCGTGCGGTTCCAGCCCTCCAGGAGGGGACCGAGATAGCCGGTGAGATCGCCTGCGGTGGCCAGGGTGAGCGGACCGCGCCCGCCGTCGGCCGCCTCACCGGACCGCACACCGGAGGCGGCATAACCGGTCAGCACCACGAGCAGGACGAGAAGGCCCCTACCGGCGGTGTGGATCCACCGCATAGGTTCCTCCCTGTACACCGGCACGGGCGTCGTCGCCCGGGTCAGAGGCCATGTATACCTGTTAGGTATGCGCGATACTAGGGTCTGTCGCATATTACCGAGGACCGAGGAGGACAGCACGAGTGCGCCTGCCCCTCCTGGCACTCCTCGCGCGCGGCCCCGCCCACGGCTACGAGCTCAAGCAGGACCTTGAGCAACTGCTGGGCTCGGCGTACCCTCAGCCGAACGTCGGCCAGATCTATGTCACCCTCGGCCGCCTCGAGAAGTCGGGACTGATCGAGGGCGAGGACGTCGAACAGGCCAGCCGACCCAACAAGAAGGTCTACCACCTCACCGAAGCCGGGCGGGAGGCGCTGAGCGCCTGGTTCGAGGAGACCGAGGACGAGCCGCGGGTGCGGGACGAGTTCTTCATGAAGCTGGCCCTCGCTCCCCGGACGAACCTCGCCGACCAGATCGCCCTCATCAACAAACAGCGGCGCCAGTACCTCACCACCATGCGCAATCTCTCCAAGCTGGCCGCCGCCGAAGACCGCGACAACCGCATCGCCCATCTGCTCATCGAGGGCGCGATGCTGCATCTCCAGGCCGACCTCGACTGGCTGGAGCGCTGCCAGGAAGAGCTGGAGGAGCTGGAATGAGCGACGGTCCCGCTCCTGTGCTGCACGCCGAGGGCCTGGTCAAGACGCACTACGGCGAGGGCGCCCCGGCCCACGCCGTGCGCGGCGTCGATCTGCGCGTGGCGCCCGGCGAGTTCACGGCGATCACCGGCCCGTCCGGCGCCGGGAAGTCGACGCTGCTGCATCTGCTGGGCGGACTGCAACGGCCCGACAGCGGCAGCATCCACCTGGACGGCGTGCCGACGGGCACCTGGAGCGAGGCCCGCTGGGCGGTCGAGCGCAGAAAGCGCATCGGGATCGTCTTCCAGTTCTTCAACCTGGTCTCGAACCTGTCCGTCGCCGACAACGTCGAGCTGCCCGCTCTCCTCGCCGGCGTCCCGCCCAGAAAGGCACGCGCCGAGCGGGAGGAGCTGCTGGCCGAGCTGGGCCTCGCGGGCAAGGAGCGCAGCATGCCGGGCGAGCTGTCCGGCGGTGAGCAGCAGCGGGTCGCGCTGGCCCGCGCCCTGGTCAACCATCCCCCGCTGCTGCTCGCCGACGAGCCCGCGGGCAGCCTCGACAGCAAGGGCACCCGCGAGGTGATGCGGCTGCTGTCCCGCTTCCACCAGCGCGGTCAGACGATCCTGCTGGTCACCCATGACGCCCGTCTCGCCAGCGCCGCGGACCGGGTGATCAGCTTCTTCGACGGCCGCATAGCCGACGACGCGACGCTCGACGACGGCACCCCGCCGCGCCGCGCCGGCATATCCGGCGTACTGGAGCTCAGGGACTGATATGCGGGCCTACGACGATCCCCGGGGGGCCTGAGCCGGATGCGAGCCACCCTGCGCTGGGCGCACTCCGATCTGCGCGCGCACCGCGGCGAGGCGCTGTTCCTCGTCCTCGCCACCGCGGGCGTCGTCGTCTCGCTGCTGCTGGCCACGGCACTCTTCGGCTACGCCACCAACCCCTGGCAGCGCGTCTTCACCCAGTCCCGCGGCGCCCACGTATGGCTGCACACAGGCCCCTCCGCCGACGCGGGCAGACTCAACGCCCTCGACGGCGTCGCCTCCGTCGCCGGCCCCTACCCCACCGCCGCCGCCACCCTCGCCTCCCGCGGCGCCCGCGCCTCGGTCGAACTGCGCGGCACCCCCGACCAGCCCGCCATCGGCCGCCCGCTGCTCACCTCCGGGCACTGGCTGGACCCGGCCACCCCCGACGGCGTCGTCCTGGAAACCCGCCTCGCCCACACCCTGCTCGCCGCCCCCGGAGACACCCTCACCCTCCCCGGCACCGCACGGACCCTCACCGTTCTCGGCGTCGCCGACAGCGCCGAGCCCCGCTACCGGCCCGGCGAACGGCCCGGACTCGTCTGGGCCCTGCCGTCCGCCGTGCGCGACCCGAACGGCCAGGTCACAGGGCTGCGCCTGACCGACCCCGAGGACACCGACTACGCCGTCCAGCGCGCCGTCACCGTGCTGGGCGCCGGCGCGGTCGGCGAGGTCACCACCTGGCAGCAGGCGCGCGCCGAGGAACAGGGCGACAACCGGCTGCTCGGCCAGGTGCTCGGCCTGTTCGGCCTCGGGGCCCTGGTCGCCGCGGGGCTCGCCGTGCACGGCGCGATCGGCACCCGCATCCGCGGCCACCTCCGCGACATCTCGATCCTGAAGGCCATCGGCTTCACCCCGGGCCAGGTCGTCCGCGTCTATCTCCTCCAGCACCTCGCCTACGCCCTGCTCGGCGCCGTGTCCGCGGCCGCGCTCACCGAGGCCCTGGGCAACCGGCTCCCCGGCCGCCTCGGTGACGCGATCGGCGTGTGGCAGGGCCTGCCCGGGCACGCGGTGGCCCTGTTCGCGGTGCCGGCCTGCGTGATGCTGTTCATCGCCGCGACCACCGGCCTCGCGGCCTGGCGGGCGGGACGGGTGCCGCCGGTGCCGGTGCCCCGGCCGACGGCTTCGACCGGGGGCGGTCTTTCGGCACCGGTCCGGCGGATGCTGGGGATACGGCTGTCCCCCGCGCTGGTGCTGGGCTGGCACACCGCGTTCACCCGACGTCCGCGCACCCTGGGCACCGTCGCCCGGCTCGCGCTGCCGTTGCTGCTGATCGTGGTGGCGCTCAGCGCGTGGAGCACCATCGACCGCTTCCAGAGCAGACCCGAGCAGATCGGCCTGCCCACCGCGCTCACCGTCCACACGGACTCCGGCATCGGCGCCCGGGACGCCCGCGCGCTGCTGGAAAACGACCCCGAGGTCGCCGCTGTCTACCCCGGCGTCGAGGTCGCGGCACTGGTCCCGGGCCAGACCTCCACGATCGCGCTGCGCGGCCTCGGCACACGCGGGGACCCGTACCCGTACGCCCTGGCCGAGGGCCGTCCCGCGAACGGCCGTGACGAGGCGGTCGCCGGGCAGGGGCTGCTGAATCTGCTGGACGTGCGGGTCGGCGACTGGGTGCGGATGACCGTGGGCGACCAGCCGCAGATCCTGCACATCGTCGGCCGCAGCATCGAACCGGAGAACGCCGGGAGGGTCATCTCGACCTCCCTCGACACACTGCGGGAGAACGACCCGGGCCTCGCCCCGAGCCGCTACGAACTCCGGCTCCGACCGGGCGCCGACGCCTCCGAGGTCGCGGGCCGGCTGGGCGCGGCCGGTCACGGGCACGTGGATGTGCACGCCGTGCCCAACCCCGCCGACGGCCTTTCGCCCTTGCGCGCAGTCGTGGTCGGGCTGATCACGGTGCTGGCGCTGATCGGCCTGATCGAACTCCTGACGGCCATCGGCGGCATGGTCCGCGACGGCGAACGGGATCTGCTGGCCCTGAAGGCGATCGGCCTGTCCCCTCGGCAGATCACGGGGATCACGGTCACGGCGACGGCGTGTACGGCCTTGGCCGCGGTGTTCGCCGGCACGGCGCTGGGGGCGCCGCTCGGGCGGTGGCTGATCGACGCGCAGGGCAGATCGAGCGGCATCGGGGCCGGGATAGCGGACGGCCCGTCCGCCGCTCTCCTGCTGCTGTTCGGAGCGGCGGCGGTCGCCGGAGCGGCAGCGGTCGCCGCGGTCCCGGCGACCCGGGCGGCGAGACGAAGACTGACGGACACGCTCAGCTCGGTCGCCTGAAGTGCCCCAGCCCTGAGGCGGAACATACGGCGGTCGAAGCGGGCGGCCGACCGCCGCCCGCTTCTCGGGTCACCGTCCGCGCAGCTCCCGGTACTTGGCGACCAGCGCCTTGGAAGACGCGTCCAGGCCGGGGACCTCGGCGCCTTCGGTGAGCGCGGGCTCGACCCGCTTGGCGAGGACCTTGCCGAGCTCCACGCCCCACTGGTCGAAGGAGTCGATGTTCCACACGGCGCCCTGCACGAACACCTTGTGCTCGTAGAGCGCGATCAGCTGGCCGAGGACCGACGGGGTCAGCTCTCGGGCCAGGATCGTGGTCGTCGGGTGGTTGCCCTTGAACGTCTTGTGGCTGACCAGCTCCTCCGGCACACCCTCCGCGCGCACCTCCTCCGGCGTCTTGCCGAAGGCCAGCGCCTGGGTCTGGGCGAAGAAGTTCGCCATCAACAGGTCGTGCTGCGCCTTGAGTTCCTCGCTCAGCTCGGCGACCGGCTCGGCGAAGCCGATGAAGTCCGCCGGAATCAGCTTGGTGCCCTGATGGATCAGCTGGTAGTAGGCGTGCTGCCCGTTGGTGCCGGGCGTGCCCCAGACGACGGGTCCGGTCTGCCACTCCACGGGCCGCCCGTCCCGGCCGACGTACTTGCCGTTGGACTCCATGTCGAGCTGCTGGAGGTAGGCCGTGAACTTGGACAGGTAGTGGCTGTAGGGCAGCACGGCATGCGACTGGGCGTCATGGAAGTTGCCGTACCAGATGCCCAACAGGCCCAGCAGCAGCGGAACATTGGACTCGGCGGGGGCGCTCTTGAAGTGCTCGTCGACCAGCCGGAACCCGTCGAGCATCTCCCGGAAGCGGTCCGGGCCGATGGCGATCATCAGGGAGAGGCCGATCGCCGAGTCGTAGGAGTAGCGGCCGCCGACCCAGTCCCAGAACTCGAACATGTTCGCCGTGTCGATGCCGAACTCCGCCACCTTCTCGGTGTTCGTCGACAGCGCCACGAAGTGCTTGGCGACGGCTTCCTGACCGGCGTTCAGCTCCCCCAGCAGCCAGTTGCGCGCCGAGGTGGCGTTGGTGATCGTCTCGATGGTGGTGAAGGTCTTCGAGGCGATGATGAACAGCGTCTCCGCCGCGTCGAGGTCGCGGGTGGCCTCGTGCAGATCGGCGCCGTCGACGTTCGACACGAAACGGACCGTCAGCTCGCGGTCGGTGAACGCGCGCAGCACCTCGTAGGCCATGGCCGGGCCGAGGTCGGAGCCGCCGATGCCGACATTGACGACGTTCTTGATGGGCTTGCCCGTGTGACCGGTCCACGCGCCGGAGCGGACGCGGTCGGCGAAGTCGCTCATCTTGTCGAGGACGGCGTGCACCCCCGGCACGACGTTCTCGCCGTCCACCTCGACGACCGCCTCGCGCGGGGCGCGCAGCGCGGTGTGCAGGACCGCCCGGTCCTCGGTGGTGTTGATCTTCTCGCCGCGGAACATGGCGTCGCGCAGCCCGAACACATCGGTGGCGACGGCCAGCTCACGCAGCAGGCGCAGCGTCTCGTCGGTGACGAGGTGCTTGGAGTAGTCGACATACAGGTCGCCGACCTGGAGCGTGTAGCCGGCGCCGCGGCCGGGGTCGGCGGCGAACAGCTCGCGCAGCCCGACCTCGCCGAGCTCCTCGCGATGCTTGGCCAGCGCGGTCCACTCGGGCGTCTGGTTGAGCCTGGTACGGCCGTCTTGGTTCATCTCGGACTTCAGCCTTCTTTCGTACCTGTCCCCGCTGTTCCAACCTAGTTGATCAGCGGGTGACGTGAGCTGTCGTGCTGTCGTCGTGCGGGGCAACAACAAGTACGTCCACCTTGAGTACTGGTATCAGCGCGATGACGGACAGGACGAAGAACGCGGCCGCGAGCAGGGCCGGGCTGTTGAGTCCCCATGCGGTGGCGATGGCGCCGCCGAGCAGCGCGCCCAGGGGTGCCCCGGCGACACCGAGGGTCCGGAACGCCGAGCTGACCCGCCCGAGCATGTCGGCCGGACTGCGCTGCTGCATCAGGGTCGTGGTGTTCACGTTCCACACCATGCCCATGAACCCGAACACGGCCAGGGCGAGCGCCAGCGCGACCAGATGGCGTACCGAGCCCATCACGACGAGCGCGCCGATCTGCACGACCCCGGCGAGCAGCACCGCCCGCACCCGCCCCGCCCGGGCGACGAGCGTACCCCCCACCAGCCCGCCGGTGAGGCTGCCGGCCGTGTACGCCGTCATGGCCACCGCGTATCCGGTGTTGCCCGCGTCCAGCCAGCCCGTCACCAGCAGCACCAGGGTGGCGATCAGGGCGCCCATGCCGATGTTGCACAGGGCGGTGGCGGCGCACAGCCCGCGCAGGGCCCGGTCCCGCCCCAGAGTGCGCAGCCCTTCCGTGATCTCCCGGCGCAGGGTGCTGCCCGCAGGTCTGGGCCCTCGCTCGGGCGGCGCTGTCCGCAGCGAGGCGACCAGCGCGGCCGCCACCAGGAAGGTCACCGCGTCCGCGGCGAAGGGCGCCGCCGCCCCGGCCGTGATCAGCAGCGGTACGACCGGCGCGCCCAGCAGGCCGCCCGCGAGGCGCTGCCCGGTCATCAGGCGGGCGTTGGCACTGCCCAGCTCGGTGCGGTCGACCAGGGCGGGCAACAGGGCCGTCGAGGCGTTGTCGAAGAGGGTCTGGAGCGTGGTCAGGGCGAAGGCCAGCGCGATGAGCAGGGCGATCGAGGCGTGTCCGAGAGCGACGGCGACCGCGAAACCCGCGACCAGCAGCCCTCGTAGCGCATCGATCATCCACATCGCGCGCCGCTGGTCCACTCGGTCCGCGACGGCGCCGCCCAGCAACCCGAAGACGATCCAGGGCAGATAGCCGCAGGCGGTCACCGCGGCGATGAGCAGCGGGCGGTCCGTCAGCGTGGCGGCGAGCAGCGGCAGCGCGGCCGTACGCAGGGCGTCGCCGAAGCTGGAGAGCACGGCGGCGCTCCACAACCGCCCGAAACCCCCGCGCCACGCCGGTGCGCGCACGTCCCCCGACTCGACCGTCGCCACGTCTCCCCCTCACGATTCGCCCGATGAACAAACCGTAGAGGGCACCACTGACAATCGGCCGGGGCGCGGGGAGCGGCAGGCCGCGAAACAGCTTCGGCCAGGCACCGAGCGGTGCCTGGCCGTTCCTCAACTTCTAGATCTCGCCCCGCAGTTTGGCGAGCGCCTCGGCGAGGATCGCCTCGCCGTCCGCGTCGCTGCGCCGCTCCCGTACATACGCCAGGTGCGTCTTGTAGGGCTCGGTGCGCGGTGGGTCCGGCGGGTTGTCCCGGTCCTGCCCGGCGGGGAAGCCGCAGCGCGGGCAGTCCCAGGTGTCGGGAACCTGCGCGTCGCTGGCGAAGCTGGGCTGGGTCTCGTGCCCGTTGGAGCACCAGAAGGAGATGCGCAGCCGCGGCGCGGACTCGCCGCGCTCGGCCTCGCCCATCGGCCCCGCCCCGACCCGGCTTCCCCGGATCGCGTTGCCACTTGCCACGGTGTAACTCCCTGCGTGATGGTGCCGCGAAGCGAGTCGGCGTTTCGCTTCGTTGCGAGCGCCTCAGTCTACGTAAGGCCCAACGCGCGTCCAGTGATTGGAGTTACAGGCCCCACATCTAGACGCAAGCCCCATGATAGGCCGCGCTCAGCTGCGCGTACCGAACATGGGGCCTTACGTACGGATTGTGCGTGCCGGTCAGTTGTTCACCTTCATCAGCAGGCCGAGCACGACAATGCACGCGAACCACAGCAGACCGACCACGACGGTGATCCGGTCGAGGTTGCGCTCGGCGACCGAGGAGCCGCCGACGGACGACTGCATGCCGCCACCGAACATGTCGGAGAGGCCGCCGCCCTTGCCCTTGTGCATCAGCACCAGCAGCATCAGCAGACCGCTGAACACGATCAGGGCGATCGAGAACCCCATAACCACGGCTGGACCAACTTCCTCGGATCTGGATGGACGACAGGGGCACAGCCACCGGGCTGTGCCCCCGCAAGGGTACGACGGATCCGCGCTACCGCATACTTACTGGTCGCGGAAGCGCACGATCTTGACGAACTCGTCGGCGTCCAGGGAAGCGCCGCCCACCAGGGCGCCGTCGATGTCGGCCTGCGCCATGATCTCGGCGACATTGCCGGACTTCACGGAGCCGCCGTACTGGATGCGGACCTTGTCGGCCACGTCCTGCGAGTACAGCTCGGCGAGCTTCCCGCGGATGGCGGCGCAGACCTCCTGGGCGTCCTCGGCACCGCAGACCTTGCCGGTGCCGATGGCCCAGACGGGCTCGTAGGCGATCACGATGGTCTCGGCCTGCTCGGCCGGGAGGTCCTTCAGACCGCCCTCGACCTGGGCGAGGGTGTGCGGGACGGCGTTGCCGGCCTCGCGGACGTCCAGTTCCTCGCCGACGCACATGATCGGGGTCAGGCCGTGCTTGTAGGCGGCCTTGACCTTGGCGTTGACGATCTCGTCGGTCTCGTTGTGGTACTGGCGGCGCTCGGAGTGGCCGATGGCCACGTATGTGCACTTCAGCTTGGCCAGCATCGGGCCGGAGATCTCGCCGGTGTAGGCGCCGGAGTCCTGCGCGGAGATGTCCTGGGCGCCGTACTTGATCTTCAGCTTGTCGCCGTCGACCAGGGTCTGCACGGAGCGCAGGTCGGTGAAGGGCGGCAGGACGGCGACCTCGACGGCCTCGTAGTCCTTGTCCGCGAGGGCGAAGGCGAGCTTCTGGACGTGGGCGATGGCCTCAAGGTGGTTGAGGTTCATCTTCCAGTTGCCCGCCATCAGCGGCGTGCGCGTGCTCATCAGGGTCAGTCCTCCAGTGCGGCGAGGCCGGGGAGCGTCTTGCCCTCAAGGTATTCGAGGGAGGCGCCGCCGCCGGTCGAGATGTGGCCGAATGCGGTCTCGTCGAAGCCGAGCGTACGCACGGCCGCGGCGGAGTCTCCGCCGCCGACGACGGTGAACCCGTCCGAGTCGACGAGGGCCTGGGCGACCGCCTTGGTGCCCTCGGCGAAATCGGGGTGCTCGAAGACGCCCATGGGGCCGTTCCAGAAGACGGTCGCGGCGTCGGTGAGCTTTCCGGCGTACAGCTCGCCGGTCTTCGGGCCGATGTCCAGGCCCAGCTGCCCCTCGGGCATCTGGTCCGCGTCGACGGCGGTGTGCTCGGTGGGCGCCTTGGCCTTCAGGTCCGGGAAGCCCGGGGAGACCACGACGTCGACCGGGAGCACCAGCTCGACGCCCAGCTTCTCGGCGCGCTCCAGGTATTCGGTGACGGCTGGGATCTGGTCCTCCTGGAGCAGCGAGGTGCCGACCTCGTAGCCCTTGGCCTTGAGGAAGGTGAAGGCCATGCCGCCGCCGATGAGGATGCGGTCGGCCTTGCCGAGCAGCTGGTCGATGACGGCCAGCTTGTCGGAGACCTTGGAGCCGCCGAGGGCCACGGCGTAGGGCCGCTTGACGTCCTCGGTGAGCTTCTTCAGGACGCCGACCTCGGTGGCGATGAGGTAGCCGGCGTAGTGCGGCAGCCTGCCCGGGAGGTCGTACACGGACGCGTGCTTGCGGTGCACGGCGCCGAAGCCGTCGCCGACGTAGACGTCCGCCAGGGCGGCGAGCTGCTCGGCGAAGGCGGCGCGCTCGGCGTCGTCCTTGGAGGTCTCGCCGGCGTTGAAGCGCAGGTTCTCGATGACGGCGACCTGGCCGTCGGCGAGGCCCGCGACGACCGCCTGGGCGGACTCGCCGACCGTGTCGGTCGCGAAGGCGACGTCGGCGCCGAGGAGTCCACCGAGCCGGGCGGCGGCCGGGGCGAGGGAGAAGGCGGGGTCCGGGGCACCCTTGGGGCGGCCCAGGTGGGAGGCCACGACCACCCGGGCGCCGGCCTCGGCGAGCGCCTTGACGGTGGGCAGGACCGCGCGGATACGGCCGTCGTCGGTGATCGTGGTGCCGTCCAGCGGCACGTTGAGGTCGGCGCGGACGAAGACCCGCTTGCCGGTGACGCCTTCGGCGAGGAGTTCGTCGATCGTCTTCATTGAGAGGGCTCCCGAGAAGTGTTCGTGATGCTCGTGATCCTAAGAGGGCTGGTCTGTACGTGAGTCAGGGCCCGGGCGGCGCGTCCCTGCGCCGCCCGAGCCCTGCTGTCACATCGAAGTGCCTGCTCCGGAGATCAGAGCTGGTTGCCGACGAAGACCGTGAGGTCGACGAGGCGGTTGGAGTAGCCCCACTCGTTGTCGTACCAGCCGAGGATCTTCACCGACGTGCCCTCCTGGACCATGGTCAGGGAGGAGTCGAAGGTGCAGGACGACGGGTCGCTGACGATGTCCGAGGAGACGATCTCGTCCTCGGTGTAGGACAGGTAGCCCTGCAGCTCGCCCTCGGAGGCCTTCTTGAACGCGGCGTTGACCTCGTCCTTGGTGACCTCGCGGGACAGCTCCACGACGAGGTCGGTGGCCGAGCCGGTCGGGACCGGAACGCGCATCGCGATGCCGTCCAGCTTGCCCTTCAGCTGCGGCAGGACCAGTGCGGTGGCCTTGGCGGCACCCGTGGTGGTCGGGATGATGTTCTCCGCGGCGGCACGGGCGCGGCGCAGGTCCTTGTGCGGGAAGTCCAGGATGCGCTGGTCGTTCGTGTACGCGTGCACGGTCGTCATCAGGCCCTTGACGATGCCGAAGTTCTCGTCGAGGACCTTGGCCATCGGCGCCACGCAGTTGGTGGTGCAAGAGGCGTTGGAGATGACGTGGTGGTTCGCCGGGTCGTACTTGTCCTGGTTGACGCCCATCACGATGGTGATGTCCTCGTCCTTGGCCGGAGCCGAGATGAGGACCTTCTTCGCACCGCCCGCGATGTGCTTGGCGGCGTCGTCCTTCTTGGTGAAGATGCCGGTCGACTCGATGACGATGTCGACGCCCAGCTCGCCCCACGGGATGTCGGCGGGGTTGCGCTCGGAGAGCACCTTGATGGTGTGGCCGTCGACCGTGATCGTGTCGGCGGTGTGGGTGACCTCCTGCTTGAGGCGGCCCAGAATCGTGTCGTACTTCAGCAGGTGAGCGGTGGTCGCGGTGTCACCCAGGTCGTTGACAGCCACGATCTCGATGTCAGCACCCTGCTCCAGCAGCGCGCGGAAGTAGTTGCGACCGATACGACCGAAGCCGTTGATGCCTACGCGGATCGTCACGAACCGATCTCCTCGTTGGTACGCCGGCCATGCGGTGCCGGCGAGCTGTATTTGGGATGTCCCCGACCGCCTACGACCCTACCTCCCTGAGGCCCCCGAGGTGACATCGAGATGCCCCATACACGGGCAGGCGGTCCGTACCCGCCAGTAGGGGTACGGACCGCCCCCGGGCTTCAGCGCCCTGTCACCTCCTCATCGCGGAGAGTCGGGGCCTTGCGGACCCTGGCTCACCCGTCGAGGGCGGTGAGCGCCTCGCCGATCAGGGCCGCACGGTCGGCCGGGGCGACGACGTGCTCCAGGCCGAAGCCCAGCAGCACGGTGTCGTCCGTGGTGACCGCGCCGTACGTCTGGAAGAGCCGGCCGACCCGCGCCCAGTCCTTGACGACCGCGGGGCTGCCCGCGGGCGGGCCCGGGACGCTCCAGGCGCCGAGCGCCGTCTCGAAGCCCTCGGTCTCGACGGCGGTGCCGCCGATCACGACGGAGGCGTTGTCGACGAGGACGCCACGGCCGCCGGAGCCGGGGTCGGTGATGTAGCCGAGCGAGACCTCGACGGTTTTGCCCGCGTAGGCGGACAGGTCGAAGGAGACCTCCTGCCAGCCTGCCGACGCCCCGGTGAAGCTGTTCCAGGAGCCGCTGGTGCCGGAGGGGGTGCAGGCGCCGCCGGCGAGCGTCAGATACCGCTTGAGTGCGGGGTGGGCCTGGATGAAGTACCCGGCCGAGCACTCCTCGGGCACCGCGGTGCTGGTCGCGCCACCCTTCTCGGGCAGCGTCGTCCAGTCGTCGCCGCCCGCCGTACGGGCCTCCAGCACGGCGTGGTCGTAGCCAGGCTCGGTGCTCCACAGAATGCGGGTGGTCAGCGTGGGTGCCTGCGCGGCGGTCACCGAGGTGAGGTCGATGGTGCGGGTGAGGCGGTTCCAGGCGTAGTCGCTGTGCGTGACGGCCGCCATGGAGCTGCCCTCGTACGGCCCGTACGGGTTGACCGTGCCGGGGTAGCGGCCCGCTCCGGCGCTCGCGAACTGCGGGAACCTGTCCACGGGCAGGGTCTCGGAGGTGACGCTGTAGGAGCCGGCCGCGTTCAGCGGGTTGCCCGGCGCCCCGGCCAGCGCGCCCTTGGCGCCCGCGAGGTCACCGGCGCCCTCGAAGGCGGTGGCCCCGGGCAGCGACGTACGGCTGTAGGCGCCGAGGTAGTACTGGCTGAAGTCGTTGGACAGGGTGCCGCCGCCGAGGTCGACGTTGCCGCCGGCCTGCTCGCCGGCCTCGATCAGCTTGCCGCCCTCGTTGAGGAAGGCGCGCAACTGGAGCTGGGTGGCGTTGCCGGGGATGCCGGCGCCCGTGTAGTGGACGACGGTGTCGAAGTGGCTCAGCACGCCGAGCGCGTCGGGCGCGCCCTGGGTGGCGACGTCCCAGACGACGGCCTTGTAGCCGTTGGCCTTGAGCGCGTCGACGTAGGTCTGCGCCTGGGTGGCGGCCGCGCCCTCCTCGGCTACGACGAGGGCGTCCGCGCGCGGGCGTTCGGCGACGGTATAGGTGAAGTGGTCGCTGGAGACCGGCTTTCCGCTCCTGGTCTCGCCGGTGAACCACACCTCGACCTTGTCACCGGCATCGCCGTCGGCGACCTTGGCGCGGTACTCGTCGAAGTAGAGGTTGTCCGCACCGCCGTAGGTCTCGCCGCCCTTCCAGGACCGCAGCGCCATGTCGTGCGTACGGCCGCCGTTGACGCGGTACTTGAGCTCCTTGTCGCGCACGGACTTGCGTACGACGACGGAGACCTTCTGGTCGGCGCCGCGGGAGTACGACGTGGTGAACGGCGCCGGGGTGAAGTCGGCGGCCTTCAGGCCGAGCGAGGAGGACGGCTGGTCCGGGTGGCCGGCGGACTCGGCGACGGAGAGCGCGAACGGGAGGTTCTTGGCGACCTCCTGCTGGATCAGCTTCTCGTCGTCCGGGAAGTTGAAGATGGACTGGCAGTCGCCGGGGAGCCAGGCGTCGTTCGGGTCGACGTTCGAGGCGGTCTGGCAGGTCGACATCTCGGGCGTGAACATCGCCAGGCCGTTGACGTTGGAGGCGTGTCCGTCCGCCTCGCCGTTGGTGGTGTACAGCTCCGAGGAGACCTGCGGGTGGTAGCCGGGCACCGCGGGGTTGTCGGGGGTGCCGGCGAGCGCCTTGTAGAGGACGTCGTCCGGGGTGTCGGTGGCCACCTGCCAGCCGACGCCGTAGAGGAGGAGCTCGGCGGCCGAGTGGTAGTTGATGCCGAGTTCGAAGCCGATGCGCTTCTGGAAGGCGTCCAGCGCCTTGGTCTCCGGCTCGGAGCCCGGGGCGTCACCGCGGTAGGTCTGGCTGGTGGGGTTGGGGGAGGAACCCTCGTCGTCATAGCCCCACTTGTAGGCGAAGTTGCGGTTGAGGTCGACTCCGTCGCCGGTGCCGATGGCGCCGTCGCCGTTGACGTCCCGCATGTTCTTGCGCCACAGGCGGTCGCCCGTGTCCTTGAAGGTGTAGTCGTAGCCGTCGGGGTTGGCCGAGATCACGAACCACAGCTCGGTGGTGTCGACGATCTTCTTGATCCGCTTGTCCGTGCGGTAGTTGTCCAGGTAGTGGTGCATCAGCCGCCGGGTCATCTCCGGGGTGATCCACTCCCGCGCGTGCTGGTTGGACATGTACAGCACGGCGGGCTTGGCGCCGTCCTTGGACTTCTTGGCGTTCTTGGTGAGCTTCAGCGCCAGGATGTCCTGGCCCTGGACGGTCTTGCCGATGGAGACGACCTTGGTGAGGCCGGGGTTCTCCTGGCCGGTGCGGAAGATCTCCTCCTTCAGGCCGCCGCTGCCGCTGAAGGGCCGGAAGACGCTCTCGGCGGCCGCCTCGACGCGCTGCTCGGCCTTGGCGGACAGGGTGTGCTCGGTGAGCTCTACGCCCTGCTTCTCCAGCTTGTCGGCCTGCTTGTCGGTGAGGTAGACCTCGATCGTGGCGGTGCCCCTCTCGGGCGCCCGCTCACTGAGTTCATGGCCGTCCTGTCCGGCGGCCAGCAGCAGCGGGATCTGCTTCTTGGTGACCTCGGCGCGGAAGACCTTGACCTCGTCCGAACCGGATGGGTCCGAACTGTCGTTCTGTGCCTGGGCGATGGGTGCGAAGCTCGCTCCGCCGATCAGGAGCGCGCCGACAGCGAGGATCGATCTCGCTCTGTGTCTCATGAACCCCCCTAGCGTGGGTTCGCCACGTCAGCGAACAGATGCCAGGCTCATGACACTCCATGATCGAGTCAAGGGCGCCTCAGGACACGAAAACGCCGGTGACCATCACCCAAGTGGGCGCGGTCACCGGCGTGGTGACGATGGGTCAACCTTCAGGTCAGCCCGCGAGGTTGTCGGCCATCTCCTCGGTGAGGGTGGACTCGGTGCCGGGGATGCCGAGGTCCTGGGCGCGCTTGTCGGCCATCGCCAGGAGGCGGCGGATACGGCCGGCGACGGCGTCCTTGGTCAGCGGCGGGTCGGCGAGCGCGCCGAGCTCCTCCAGGGAGGCCTGCTTGTGCTCCATGCGCAGCCGGCCGGCGGCGGCGAGATGCTCGGGGACCTCCTCGCCGAGGATCTCCAGCGCGCGCTGGACGCGGGCACCGGCGGCGACGGCCGCGCGCGCGGAGCGGCGGAGGTTGGCGTCGTCGAAGTTGGCGAGACGGTTCGCCGTGGCGCGGACCTCGCGGCGCATCCGCCGCTCCTCCCAGGCCAGCACCGACTCATGGGCGCCGAGGCGGGTCAGCAGGGCGCCGATCGCGTCACCGTCACGGACGACGACCCGGTCCACGCCGCGCACCTCACGGGCCTTCGCGGCGATGGACAGCCGGCGGGCGGCTCCGACGAGCGCGAGCGCGGCCTCGGGGCCCGGGCAGGTCACCTCCAGGGAGGAGGAGCGGCCGGGTTCGGTGAGCGAGCCGTGCGCCAGGAAGGCGCCGCGCCAGGCGGCCTCGGCGTCACAGGTGGCCCCGGAGACGACCTGCGGGGGCAGGCCGCGGATCGGGCGGCCCCGCCCGTCGACCAGGCCGGTCTGCCGGGCCAGCTGGTCACCGCCGGCGACCACGCGCACGACGTAGCGCGAGCCCCGGCGCAGTCCACCGGGCGCCATCACGATCAGTTCGGAGCTGTGGCCGAAGATCTCCAGGATGTCCCGCTTGAGCCGACGGGCCGCCATCGCGGTGTCCAGCTCCGCCTCGATCACGATGCGCCCGCTGACCAGATGGAGGCCGCCGGCGAACCGCAGAATGGCGGAGACCTCCGCCTTCCTGCAGCAGGTCCGGGTGACGGGGAGCCGGGAGATCTCGTCCTTCACCGCTGCCGTCATCGCCATGGGCCGATCCTTCCATGCATCCGAAAAATACGGTCGTACGCGGCGGCCAGCAGCTCCGGGTCGTGCCGCGGAGATCCGTCCCTCCGGGCGACCGGAGCCAGCTCGACCGCGGCCCCGAGCCGCTTGGCGGCCTCGGTCAGCACCTCGCGGTCGGGCACGGCAGCCTCGTCGGCCAGCACCACGTCCAGGGCGAGTTTAGGGGCGTGTCGTCCCAAAACCTCCAAATGACGCTGCGGGGAGAAGCCTTCGGTTTCTCCGGGCTGCGGGGCGAGGTTCAGCGAGAGTACCCGGCGGGCCTTCGTCTCCGTGAGGGCGTCCAGCAGTTCGGGCACGAGCAGATGCGGGATCACCGAGGAGAACCAGGACCCGGGGCCCAGCACCACCCAGTCCGCGTCCTGGACCGCCGCGACGGCCTCGGGGACGGCGGGCGGGTCGTGCGGCACCAGGTGCACGGACTGCACCTCACCGGGGGTGAGGGCGACGGTGGCCTGTCCGCGCACGGTGTCGACGTCCTCGGGCCGCTCCGGGTCGTGCCCCTTGACCAGGGCCTGGAGCTCCAGGGGTACGGCGGACATGGGCAGCACGCGCCCGTGCGCCCCGAGGAGCTTGCCGACCAGGTCAAGGGCCTGGACATGGTCGCCGAGCTGCTCCCACAGGGCGACGATCAGCAGATTGCCGACCGCGTGGTCGTGCAGGTCGCCCTGGGAGGTGAAGCGGTGCTGGATCACCCGCGACCAGGTCTGGCCCCAGTCGTCGTCGCCGCACAGCGCGGCCAGCGCCTTGCGCAGATCGCCGGGCGGCAGCACACCCAGCTCGTCGCGCAGACGCCCGCTGGAGCCGCCGTCGTCGGCGACCGTGACCACGGCGGTCAGGTCACCGGTGATCCGGCGCAGCGCGGCGAGCGAGGCCGACAGGCCCATGCCGCCGCCGAGGGCGACGACCTTGGGCTGAGTACCGCGGCGGCGCGGTCGGCCGCCACGGGCCTCGACGGGCCGGCCGATCCGGCCAACCCTGATCAGCCGCGGAGTACGTCCTGTCATTCCCGTCCCATGTCCCGGTGGACGACCACCGTCTCCACACCCTGCGCGGCGAGCCGTGCGGCGAGCTTCTCCGAGGTGGCCACCGACCGGTGCTTGCCGCCGGTGCAGCCGACCGCGATGGTCACATAGCGCTTGCCCTCACGACGGTAGCCTGCGGCAATCAGCTGGAGCAGCTCGGAGTACCGGTCGAGGAACTCCTTGGCGCCGGGCTGGTTGAAGACGTACGCCGACACCTCCTCGTTCAGACCGGTGTACGGCCGCAGCTCCGGGACCCAGTGCGGGTTCGGCAGGAAGCGCATGTCGACGACCAGGTCGGCGTCGACGGGCAGGCCGTACTTGAAGCCGAAGCTCATCACGGTGGCCCGCAGCTCGGGCTCCTCCTCGCCCGCGAACTGGGCGTCCATCTTGGCGCGCAGCTCATGCACGTTCAGGCTGGAGGTGTCGATCACCAGGTCGGCGTCGCCGCGCAGCTCGCGCAGCAGTTCGCGCTCGGCGGCGATGCCGTCGACGATCCGGCCGTCGCCCTGGAGGGGGTGCGGGCGGCGCACCGACTCGAAGCGGCGCACCAGGGCGTCGTCGGAGGACTCCAGGAAGACGATCCGCCGGGTGACGCCCCGGGTGTCGAGGTCGGCGAGCGACTCGCGGAGGTTGTCGAAGAAGCGGCGGCCGCGGACGTCGACGACGACCGCGATCCGGGCGACATTGCCCTGGGAGCGGGCGCCGAGCTCCACCATGGTGGGGATCAGCGCGGGCGGCAGGTTGTCGACGACGAACCAGCCGAGGTCCTCCAGACACTTCGCGGCTGTCGAGCGGCCGGCTCCGGACATACCGGAGATGATCACCAGCTCGGGGATGGTGGCCTCGGGGACCGCGGCGTTCTCGCCGGCCGTACTCACCTGTGCTCCGTCTTCCTTGGGTCGTTCTTGTGGCGTTTGCTTGTCCTGCTCGGTCATGTCTCCTGCCCCCGTCGTTCGTCCGGGGTGCCCGCGGTCACGGGCTCCCCCGGGGTGCCCTCGGTCACCTCGGGCGCCCCGTCTTCCATGTCTTCCATGATCTCTCCAGTCGCCGTGTTCACGGCGAGCGCGGCCGGGGCCGCCTGGGCGAAGGCCGCGGCAATGGTCTCGGCCGTTTTACGACCTATGCCCGGAACCTCGCAGATCTGGCTGACTGTCGCCGATCGCAGCTTCTTCACCGAACCGAAGTGCTTGATCAGCGCCTGTTTACGGGTCTCGCCGAGGCCCGGTACGTCGTCCAGCGGGCTGGACCGGAAGCGCTTGGCGCGCTTGGCGCGCTGGTAGGTGATGGCGAAGCGGTGGGCCTCGTCACGGACGCGCTGGAGCAGATACAGGCCCTCGCTGGTGCGCGGCAGGACCACCGGGTCGTCCTCGCCGGGCAGCCAGACCTCCTCCAGGCGCTTGGCCAGGCCGCACACGGCGATGTCGTCGATGCCGAGCTCGTCCAGGGCTTTCTTGGCGGCGGCGACCTGGGGCTGCCCGCCGTCGACAACGACGAGCTGGGGCGGGTAGGCGAACTTCTTGGGGCGGCCGTCGTCCTCGGTGAGGGCGTCCTCGCCCTCGGCCCACTCGCCCGTCTTCTCCTTCTCGGCGATGTACCGCTTGAAGCGGCGGGAGATCACCTCGTGCATGGACCGGACGTCGTCCTGCCCTGCGAAGCCCTTGATCTGGAAGCGGCGGTACTCGCCCTTGCGCTGGAGGCCGTCCTCGAAGACGACCATGGAGGCCACGACGTCGTCGCCCTGGAGGTGGGAGATGTCGTAGCACTCGATCCTCAGCGGGGCGCTGTCCAGGTCGAGGGCGTCGGCGATCTCCTCCAGGGCACGCGAGCGCGTGGTCAGGTCGGAGGCGCGCTTGGTCTTGTGCAGGGCGAGGGCCTGCAGGGCGTTGCGCTGGACGGTCTCCATCAGCGCCTTCTTGTCGCCGCGCTGCGGGATCCGCAGCGAGACGTTCGACCCGCGGCGTTCGGTGAGCCACTCCTGGACCGGCTCCACCGGCTCCGGCAGGGCCGGGACGAGGACTTCCTTGGGCACGGAGTCCCCGCTCTCCTCGCCGTAGAGCTGCTGGAGGGCGTGTTCGACGAGGGCGCCGGTGGTGATCTCCTCGACCTTGTCGGTGACCCAGCCGCGCTGGCCGCGCACGCGTCCGCCACGGACGTGGAAGATCTGCACGGCCGCCTCCAGCTCGTCCTCGGCGACGGCGATCAGGTCGGCGTCGGTCGCGTCGGCGAGCACGACCGCGTTCTTCTCCATAGCCTTCTTCAGGGCCTCGATGTCGTCGCGCAGACGGGCGGCCCGCTCGTACTCCATCTCGTCGGCCGCCTGCATCATCCGCTTCTCCAGGCGGCGCAGGTACGTGCCCGTGCGGCCGGCCATGAAGTCGCAGAACTCCTCGGCGAGTTCGCGGTGTTCCTCGGGCGAGACCCGGCCGACGCAGGGCGCGGAGCACTTGCCGATGTAGCCGAGCAGACAGGGGCGGTCGGTGCGGGCGGAGTTCTTGAAGACACCGGCCGAGCAGGTGCGCACGGGGAAGACGCGCAGCAGGAGGTCCACGGTGTCGCGGATCGCCCACGCGTGCGCGTACGGCCCGAAGTAGCGCACGCCCTTCTTCTTGTGACCGCGCATCACCTGCACGCGCGGGAACTCCTCGTTCATCGTCACCGCGAGGTACGGGTAGCTCTTGTCGTCGCGGTACTTGACGTTGAACCGGGGGTCGTACTCCTTGATCCAGGAGTACTCCAGCTGGAGCGCCTCCACCTCTGTGGACACCACCGTCCACTCCACGGACGCCGCTGTGGTGACCATGGTGCGGGTGCGGGGGTGCAGGCCCGCCAGGTCCTGGAAGTAGTTCGCCAGGCGCTGGCGCAGGCTTTTCGCCTTTCCGACGTAGATCACCCGGCGGTGCTCGTCACGGAACCTGTAGACCCCGGGGGAGTCCGGGATCTGTCCCGGCCTGGGGCGGTAGCTGGAGGGGTCGGCCATGTTTCACACCCTACTGGCGAGGGGTGACAGCGCGACGAGGCTGTGGACAACGCCGGCGGGCCCGCGGCCACGTCTGTGCGCCGGTTGGGCATCAGGTGTTGTCGGGGCTTGGTCAACACGCTTCAATGCGGGGGAACTCGGGCCCGGTCTTGCCGCCCGCGCGAACGGTCCGACCAGCCGTCGTGAACGCTGCCCAGAAAGGCCCCTTCATGCCGCACGCGCCTCAGCAGGCGGACGCCGCCGTCCTCACCGCGGAGCCGGACATGGACGGGGCTACGAAGCCGCATTCGGAACTGGATGCGGTGCTCAGCGGCGGCCCCTTCCATGTCGCCCTGCGTGCCGCCATCGCCGCGCGCGGGCTGCCGCTCCAGCGCGTGCAGCACCATCTGTCGCGCTACGGGGTGAAGGTCGGCGTCACGAGTCTGAGTTACTGGCAGCAGGGCGCCCGCAGGCCGCAGCGTCCCGAGTCGCTGCGCGCGGTACGGGCGCTGGAGGAGATCCTCCAGCTGCCGGAGGAGTCGCTGATCCGGCTGCTCGCCGAGGGCGACGAACCGGCGGCGGGGCGGACCGCGGCCCGTTCCTACCGCTCCCTCGTCGAGGCCGATGGCGTCCTGGAGCGGCTGCTGGCCGAGCTGGACGTCCCGGTCGACGGCGGGCTGCACACCCTGGGGCTGCACGAGCGGGTGCGGATCGGTGCACGGCGGGAGCTGGCGGGCCGCGAGTCGCACCACATCGTGCGCGCCCACAGGGACGGCGTCGACCGCTTCATGGCTGTGTACCACGGCGACCCCGGCTGCGCGCCCGAGCTCATGCGCGTCCAGGCCCTGGAGAACTGCCGCACGGGCCGCGTCCGGCACCACCACGACACCGGCGTCCTCGTCGCCGAGCTGCTCTTCGACACCCGCCTGCGCTCCGGCGAGACCTTCCTCTTCCGGTACGGCGTCGAGGACGGCACCTCAGGGGTGTCCCGCGAGTACGCGCGCGGGTTCGGCCTCGCGGGCGGCCAGTACGCCCTCCAGGTCCGCTTCGAGGAGCACCATCTGCCGGTGCGCTGTCATCGCTTCGCCCAGCACTCGGCGGCGGCGCCGCGCAGTGGCCGTCAGGAGCTCCCGCTCAGCCGGCAGTACCACTCGGTCCATCTCGTCGAGCCTCGGCTGCGGACGGGGATCGTGGGGATCGGGTGGGACTGGGAGTGAGCGGGCTCGGGTGAGCCCTCGCCGGGCGGCGGCTCAGGCGGTGGCGGCCGGTCCCGTCACGATCCGGCCGCCCTTGGCCTCCACCGGCAGCTCCTTCAGCGGCACGCCGGCCGGCTCGCGCAGCACCTCGCCGCTCGTCGCGTCGAACTCGCTGCCGTGGCAGGGGCAGATGAGCTTCGTCCCCTCCAGCTTGTTGATGGGGCACAACGCGTGCGTGCAGATCGTGCTGTACGCCTTCAGGGTGCCGTTCGCGTCCCGGCTGACGACCACGTTGTGATCCCGGTACAGCTTCGCGCCGCCCTTGGCGACCTCGCTCTCGGCGCCGAGGTCGACCGGCGCGGTCGGCTCGGCGTCCTTCGTCTCCCCGCCCGGTGAGCAGGCGGCGAGGCCGAGCCCGGCCACGGGGGTGAGGGCCGCTCCGCGCAGGACGGTACGACGGGTCGGGGACGGGCGGCCGGGCATACGGGTCTCCACTGGTCAGGGGCGGGCAGGGCGACGATACCGGCCGGGGCGGGCGGGACGGACGCCGGGGCGAGGTGCCGTCGGCGCTTGCGCACCCGCTGACGTAAACGCTTGCGCAAGCGTTTACGTCAGCCGCCGGATGGGATACCTTCCCGGCCAGAAGCAGCTGACGACAGAGCCCGAAGGGGAGGAATCCGATGCCGACCATGGCCGACGTGGCCCGTGACGCGGGCGTCTCCGTGGCGACCGTCTCGCACGTCCTCAACGGCACCCGCCCGGTGCTCCCCCACACCCGTCAGGCCGTCCTGGACGCCATCGACCGGCTCGGCTACACGCCGAACTCCCTGGCCCGCTCCCTGGTCACCGCGCGCACCCGGTCCATCGGCCTCGCGGTGTCGGCGATCAGCAATCCCTACTTCACGGAGATCCTCCAGGGCGTCGAGGCGGGTGCCCTGGAGCATGGATACAGCCTGCTCATCGCGGATCCGCACGACGACCCCGAGCACGAGCGCAAGGTCGTCCAGCTGCTGCACGAGCGGCGCGTGGACGGCATGATCGTCGCGCCGTCCGCGGATCCGCGCGAGCTTCTGGCCTACCTGCGGCGGCACGACGTACCGACGGTGTTCCTCGACCGGCTGGTGGACGACGAGGCCGCGCCGCACTTCGACCAGGTGTGCGCGGCGAGCGCCGAACCGACGGCCCGTCTGGTCACCCATCTCGCGGAGCTCGGCCACCGGCGGATCGGACTGGTCGCGGGGCGCCCCGGGCTCAGCACCACCAGCGAGCGGATCACCGGCTACCGGCACGGGCTCGCGCACGCCGGTCTCGCCCATGACGAACGCCTGATCGCGCACGGCGACTCCGAGTCCGCCGGTGCCGAGCGCGCCACCGCGGCCCTGCTGTCCCTCGCCGCACCGCCCACGGCCCTGGTGACCGCCAACAACGCGATGACCATCGGTGCCCTGCGCGCCCTGCGCGAGCGCGGCCTGTCCGTGCCAGACGATCTCGCCCTGTGCTGCTTCGACGACTTCGCGTGGGCCGACCTGTTCGCACCCCGGCTCACCGCGATCGCCCAGCCCAGCAAGGAGATCGGCGCCCAGGCCGTACGCGTCCTCCTGGACCGCCTCGCCGAGCCGGGCCGGCCCGCCCGGACCGTGCGGCTCGACTGCGCCTTCGTCCACCGCACCTCGTGCGGCTGCCCCGAACAGCTCCACAACCCCGCGAAAGGAACCACCTCGTGATCGTCGTCGCCGGTGAGGCCCTGATCGACCTCGTGCCGCAGGGCACGGGCGCCCTCGCGAGCCTGCGGCCGGCGCTCGGCGGCGGCCCCTTCAACACGGCCGTGGCCCTCGGCCGCCTCGGCTCCCCCACCGCCTTCTGCTCCCGCACGTCCTACGACGCCTTCGGCGAGGCCCTGCTGGACGGGCTGCGACGGGACGGGGTCGACGTGTCGGCCGTACAGCGCGGGACCGAGCCGACCACGCTCGCGGTGGCCACCGTGGACGCGGACGGCTCGGCCGCCTACTCCTTCTACGTCGACGGCACCGCCGACCGGCTGTTCACGGCGCCCGCCGCCCTCCCGGACGGCACGCGCGCGGTGTCCTTCGGGACCTGCTCGCTCGTCCTGGAACCGGGCGCGACCGCGTACGCGGAGCTGATGCGGGCGGCGGCCGCGCAGGGCGTGTTCACGGCCCTCGACCCGAACATCCGCCCGGGGCTGATCCCCGACCCGGACAACTACCGGGCCCGATTCCACGGCTGGCTGCCGTCGGTGTCGCTGCTCAAGCTGTCCGCGGAGGACGCCGAGTGGCTCGGCGGCACCCCGCGCGAGTGGCTCGCGGAGGGCCCCGAGGCCGTGGTGATCACCCACGGCGGCGACGGGCTCACCGTCTTCACCCAGGACGGCGGGGAGTACTCGGTGCCGGGCGAGAAGGTCGATGTCGTCGACACGATCGGAGCCGGGGACACCGTGAACGCGGCCCTGCTGCACGGACTGTCCGTCCGGGACGCGCTGTCCCCTCAGGCGGTGGCGCGGCTCGGCGCGGACGAGTGGACGGCCCTGCTGCGTTTCGCGGCACGCGCGGCGGCGATCACCTGCTCACGCGCGGGCGCGGAACCGCCGTACGCCTCCGAACTGGCCGGTGTGCTCGAAGGCAGGTGAGATGCGACGCGCCCCCGCGGGAGGTCTCCGCGGGGGCGCGCTGCTCAGTGCTGACGGGCTCAGGCCTTGCGGGCCCGGGTCGTCTTCTTCGCCGGTGCCGCCTTCTTCGTGGCTCCTGCGGCCTTCTTGGTGGCCGTGTTGTTGACGGCCTTGGTGGTCCGGGCGGTGGCCGTCTTCTTCGCCGTCGCCTGGGCCGCGACCGCCTTCCTCGCCGCCGCCCCGCGCGGGGCCTTCACGGAGGACGCGTCGCTGATCCGGTCGGCGCCGAGGATCTCCCGCAGGAACTTGCCGGTGTGGCTGGCCGGGACCGCGGCGACCTCCTCGGGCGTGCCCTCGGCGACGACCAGACCGCCGCCTGCGCCGCCCTCGGGGCCCATGTCGACGACCCAGTCGGCGGTCTTGATCACATCGAGGTTGTGCTCGATGACGATCACCGTGTTGCCCTTGTCGACCAGGCCGGCCAGGACCCTCAGCAGCTTGCTGATGTCCTCGAAGTGCAGACCGGTGGTCGGCTCGTCGAGGACGTAGACCGTGCGTCCGGTGGAGCGCTTCTGGAGCTCGCTGGCGAGCTTGACGCGCTGGGCCTCACCGCCGGACAGGGTGGTCGCCGACTGGCCGAGGCGGACATAGCCGAGACCGACGTCGTTGAGCGTCTTGAGGTGGCGGTTGATCGCCGGGACGGCCTCGAAGAAGTCCATGGCTTCCTCGATCGGCATGTTCAGGACCTCGGAGATGGACCTGCCCTTGTAGTGGACCTCCAGGGTCTCCCGGTTGTACCGGGCGCCGTGGCAGACCTCGCACGGGACGTAGACGTCCGGGAGGAAGTTCATCTCGATCTTGATGGTGCCGTCGCCCGCGCAGTTCTCGCAGCGGCCGCCCTTGACGTTGAAGGAGAATCGGCCGGGCAGATAGCCGCGGACCTTCGCCTCGGTGGTCTCGGCGAACAGCTTGCGGATGTGGTCGAAGACGCCGGTGTACGTCGCCGGGTTGGACCGGGGGGTGCGGCCGATGGGCGACTGGTCGACGTGCACGACCTTGTCGACGAGGTCGTCGCCGTCCACGCGCGTGTGCCGGCCCGGGACGTTCCGGGCGCCGTTGAGCTCGCGGGCCAGGTGCGTGTACAGGATGTCGTTGACCAGCGTCGACTTGCCGGATCCTGACACACCGGTGACCGCCGTGAAGACGCCCAGCGGGAACGAGACGTCGATGTCCTGGAGGTTGTTCTCCCGGGCGCCGTGCACCGTGAGCCGGCGGGTCGGGTCCTGCGGGCGCCGGATGTCGGGCAGCGGGATGGACTTCTTGCCCGCCAGGTACTGGCCGGTCTGCGATTCGGTGTTGGCGAGCAGTTCCTTCAGGGAGCCGCTGTGCACGACCTTGCCGCCGTGCTCACCGGCGCCGGGGCCGATGTCGACGACCCAGTCGGCGACCTTGATGGTGTCCTCATCATGCTCGACGACGATGAGCGTGTTGCCCATGTCGCGCAGCCGGACCAGGGTCTCGATCAGCCGGTGGTTGTCGCGCTGGTGCAGACCGATGGACGGCTCGTCGAGGACGTACAGCACGCCGACGAGGCCGGAGCCGATCTGGGTGGCCAGGCGGATGCGCTGGGCCTCGCCGCCCGAGAGGGTGCCGGCCGCGCGGTTCAGCGAGAGGTAGTCCAGGCCGACGTCGACCAGGAACCGCAGCCGTTCGTTGACCTCCTTGAGCACGCGCTCGGCGATCTTCTTGTCGCGGGCGTTGAGCTTCAGCTCGCCCAGGAAGTCCGCGCAGTCGCTGATGGACATCGCGGAGACCTCGGCGATCGACTTCTCCATGATGGTGACCGCGAGGACGACCGGCTTCAGGCGTGTACCCGCACAGGTGGGGCAGGGCACCTCGCGCATATAGCCCTCGAAGCGCTCCCGGCTGGCGTCGGACTCGGCCTCGCTGTGCCGGCGCTTGACGAAGGGGACGGCGCCTTCGAAGGGCGTCGTGTACACACGCTCGCGGCCGTACCGGTTGCGGTAGCGGACCTCGATCTGTGTCTTGTGCCCGTACAGCAGGGCCTTCCTGGCGCGCTGCGGGAGCCCCCCGAAGGGGATGTCGGTGCGGAATCCCAGCGCGTCGGCGAGGGCGCCGATCAGTCGGCCGAAGTAGTCCTTGGTGTGGCCGTGCGACCAGGGGTGGATGGCGCCCTCGTCGAGGCTCTTGTCCTCGTCCGGGACGATCAGCTCGGGGTCGACCTCCATGCGCGTACCGATGCCGGTGCACTCGGGGCAGGCGCCGAAGGGCGAGTTGAAGGAGAAGGAGCGCGGCTCCAGCTCCTCGAAGGAGAGGTCGTCGTACGGGCAGTACAGGTGCTCCGAGTACATGCGCTCGCGCTCGGGGTCGCCCTCGGGGAGGTCGACGAAGTCCAGCACGACCATGCCGCCGGACAGGCCGAGGGCGGTCTCGACGGAGTCGGTCAGGCGGCGCTTGGCGGAGTCCTTCACCGTGAGGCGGTCGACGACCACCTCGATGGTGTGCTTCTCCTGCTTCTTCAGCGTGGGCGGGTTGGAGAGCTGGATCGTCTCGCCGTCCACCCGCGCACGGGAGTAGCCCTTGGTCTGGAGATCGGAAAAGAGGTCGACGAACTCGCCCTTGCGCTCGCGCACCAGCGGCGAGAGCACCTGGAAGCGGCTGCCCTCCGGAAGCTCCAGGACCTTGTCGACGATGGCCTGCGGCGACTGGCGCGAGATCGGGCGGCCGCACTCGGGACAGTGCGGCTTGCCGATGCGCGCGAAGAGCAGCCGCAGATAGTCGTAGACCTCGGTGATGGTGCCGACCGTCGAGCGCGGGTTGCGCGAGGTCGACTTCTGGTCGATGGAGACCGCGGGCGACAGGCCCTCGATGAAGTCGACGTCCGGCTTGTCCATCTGGCCGAGGAACTGGCGGGCGTACGAGGACAGCGACTCCACGTAGCGCCGCTGGCCCTCCGCGAAGATGGTGTCGAAGGCCAGCGAGGACTTGCCCGACCCCGACAGGCCCGTGAAGACGATGAGCGAGTCGCGCGGCAGGTCGAGCGAGACATTCTTGAGGTTGTGCTCGCGCGCGCCACGGACGATGAGACGGTCGGCCACGCCGGTCCGCACCTTTCTTGAGAGAAGTGACAGGGGCGAGGCCCCCGTCCTTCTCAGACTAGGGGGAGCCACTGACAACGCCGGTCGGATTCCCGGATGCGTAACAATCCCCGGCCACCCAGCATGCCCGACGCCACTTCCGACCCTATAGCACGTGCATTCGAATAAGGGCGCCGCTTCACCACCTTCACCCAAAGGTGTAGCGGGACTAAGGTCAGCAGCATGATTGATCACGCTCATGACCTGGCGTCTGTACGTGACGCGACCGAACGGCTGCTCACCGCTGCCGCCAAGCTGGACAACGCCTCGGTCGCCGAGCCGTCACGGCTGCCCGGCTGGACCCGCGGCCATGTCCTCGCCCACCTCGCCCGCAACGCGGACGCCCTCGTGAACGTGCTCGAAGGGCGCCCCATGTACGCCTCCGCCGAGGCGCGGGACGCCGACATCGAGCGGGACGCGCCGCGCGCCCTCGACGTCCAGCTCGCGGACGTGCGCGAGAGCGCGGCCCGGTTCGCACGGGCTGGGGAGGTGCCCGCGGACTGGTCGCGGACGGTGGAGCTGCGCAACGGCGTCACGGACTCCGCGTCCCGGGTGCCCTTCCGGCGCTGGGTCGAGGTGGAGCTGCACCACGTGGACCTCGGGATCGGGTACGAGTTGGAGGACCTTTCGGAGGAGTTCACCCAGCGCGAGATCAACTTCCTCGCGGAACGGTTCCGGGGCAACCCCGAGGTTCCCGCCGTGATGATCGTGGAGGACGACGGCCGGCAGATCCCCACCGGCCGTCACGAGGGAGACCCGGTCACCGTCAGCGGCCGCCAGGCCGATCTGCTCGGCTGGCTCTGCGGCCGCCGCGACGGATCGGCGCTGACCGCCGTCGGCGGGCCACTCCCGACACTCCCCCCGCTATAGGCTGCCGCCATGACGTACAGCGGAGAGGTGACGGTCGGGGGCCCGGCGGACGTGCACGAGCTCAAGGACCTGATGATCACCAAGATCGCGGTCGGTCCGATGGACAACAACTGCTATCTGCTGCGCTGCCGGGCGACGGACGAGCAGTTGCTGATCGACGCGGCGAACGACGCGGAGACGCTGATCGGCATGATCGGTGACGACGGCATCGCGTCGGTCGTCACCACCCATCAGCACGGCGACCACTGGCAGGCGCTCGCGCAGGTCGTCGCGGCCACGGGCGCGCGCACATACGCGGGGCGCAACGACGCCGAGGGCATCCCCGTACCGACCGACGTCCTGGTCGACGACGGGGACGTGATCCGCGTGGGGCGCGTGGAACTCACCGCACGCCACCTCGTCGGGCACACACCGGGCTCGATCGCCCTCGTCTACGACGACCCGCACGGGCACCCCCATGTGTTCACCGGGGACTGCCTGTTCCCGGGCGGCGTGGGCAACACCCGCAAGGACCCGAAGGCGTTCGCCAGCCTGATCCACGACGTCGAGACGAAGATCTTCGACGTGCTCCCGGACGAGACCTGGGTCTACCCGGGCCACGGCAACGACACGACGCTGGGCGCGGAGCGGCCGCAACTGCCGGAGTGGCGCGCGCGAGGGTGGTGAGAGGCGTCGCCGTGGCAAGTCTCGGCCGCGCGCCCCGTGTGAACCCTTCGCACGCACCCGCGCCCTGCGCGCGCTCCCGGCGCATGCCGTTGCGCAGTCAACTGGTAGCAGCCCGCACAGGATGACGGCTCCTGGGCGGTACGGGCCGCCGGTCTCATTCCCCGCCCTCGACCGGCGGCCCCGGTGCGCGCACGGACCGCGCGCCGGTAAGGAGCGCGCGTCCATGGGAGGCGGGTCTTACGCCTTGGCCTGCGCCGCGCCCACCAGCGCCGCGACGCGCTCGACGCCGAAGACATAGCCCTGCACCCCACAGCCGGCGATGACCCCGTCGGCGCGCGCCGATACGTAGGAGTGGTGGCGGAAGGACTCACGCTGGTGGATGTTGGAGATGTGGACCTCCAACACCGGCATGCCGTCACAGGTGTTGAGCGCATCCAGGATCGCGACGGACGTGTGCGAGTAGGCGGCCGGGTTGATGACGATCCCGCAGTGGTTCAGCCGCGCCTCGTGGATCCAGTCGACCAGCTCGCCCTCGTGGTTGGACTGGCGGAAGTCCACCGTCCCGCCGTGCGCGGCCGCCGCCTTGGCGCACATCGCCTCGACGTCGGCGAGGGTGTCGGAGCCGTAGATCTCGGGCTGACGCTGGCCGAGCAGGTTCAGGTTGGGGCCGTTGAGGATCATGATCGGGGCGTTGGCCAGGGTGCGGGGCACGGTTCCTCCGGTCCGTTCGGTGTGGAGCGGCCCTTGGAGGACCGCTGCTCAGACCCGGTTTATCACGGTGCGCGGGCGGAGCGGCGGCCCGTACCCTGCCCGACATGACGACGATCTCGTATCCCCCCAAGCCCTCCCCCGGCGACCGCATAGCCGTCATCTCCCCCGGCAGCGGCCTGCCCGGACTCTTCCCGCGCCCTTTCGAACTGGGCCTGGAGCGGCTGCGCAAGGAGTACGACCTCGAACCGGTGGAGTACCCGGCGACCCGCAAGATGGGATCGACACCCCAGGAACGGGCCGAGGACATCCACGCCGCCTTCGCCGACCCGGACATCAAGGCGGTGATGGCGTCGATCGGCGGCGACGACCAGATCACCGTGCTTCCCTTCCTGGACCGGGAGTTGATCCGGGCGAACGCGAAGCCGTTCTTCGGGATGAGCGACAACACGAACCTGCTGGCGTTCCTGCGCAATGCCGGAATCGTCGGCTATCACGGCGCGACGGTGATGACCGCGCTGGGCCGCCCGGTCGCCATGAGCCGGCTGACGGCGGACTCGCTGCGCGCGGCGCTGTTCACATCGGGCGAGTACGAGTTGAGCCCCGCCGACCGCTGGAACGACATCGACCGCGACTGGGCCGACCCGGCAACCTTCGACGCCGAGCCCGGGACAAAGCCGGGCGCCGGCTGGACCTGGGTGAACGCCGAGCGTGTGGTGGAGGGCCGCAGTTGGGGCGGCTGTCTGGAGATCCTCGGCTGGCTGCTGATGGCCGACCGTGAGATCCCACGCGACCTGACGGAGTTCGACGGCGGCGTCCTGCTCCTGGAGACCTCGGAGGAAATGCCCAGCGGCACCGAGATCTTCCGCACCCTGCGCAACATGGGCGAGCGCGGACTCCTCCAGCGCTTCTCCGCACTGCTGATGGGCCGCCCGAAGACCTGGTCCTTCGAGCACCCCAACAGCCCTGAGGAAGCGGCGCGTTACGCCGAGGAACAGCGCGAGGCCGTCCTTCGCGCCGCGCGAATATACGCCCCCCACACCGCGATCGTCTTCGATGTGGACTTCGGCCACACCGACCCGCAGCTCGTGATCCCCTACGGCGGTCTCGTACGGGTCGACGGTCCGGCCCGGCGCATCACCGTCGCGTACTGAGGCGCGGCGGGCGCTTCCCCACGCCCCCATAACCAGCGGTCACCGTGGGTAGTTGACGCGGCATGCACGACGTACGCACCGTAAGGGCGCCCTCCATGCTCCGGCTCGCGGCCGCCTCGCTCGCCGGGACGGCCATCGAGTTCTACGACTTCTTCGTCTACGGGACCGCCGCGGCGCTGGTCCTGGGACCGCTGTTCTTCCCCACGTTCTCGCCGGTGGCGGGGACACTGGCCGCGTTCGGGACGTTCGGGGTGGGGTTCTTCGCACGGCCGCTCGGCTCCGTGCTGTTCGGGCACATCGGGGACCGGCACGGGCGGCGGCCGGTCCTCGTCGCCTCCTTGTTGCTGACGGGCGCCTCCACGGTCGCGGTCGGCTGTGTGCCGACGTACGACACGATCGGGGTGGCCGCTCCCGTGCTGCTGCTCGTGCTGCGCTTTCTGCAGGGCCTCGGGCTCGGCGGGGAGTGGGGCGGGGCCGTCCTGCTGACCGCGGAGCACGCGCCCGCCGAGCGGCGTGGGCTGTGGTCGAGCTTTCCGCAGGTGGGCCCGGCGGTCGGCTTTCTGCTCGCGAACGGCGTGACGCTGGCGCTGGCGGCGACGCTGTCCGAGGCGCAGTTCGCCGCGTGGGGCTGGCGGGTGCCGTTCTGGGCGGCGGGCGTGCTGGCCGTGGCGGGCCTGTGGCTCAGGTCGTCGCTCGCCGAGAGCCCGCAGTTCCTGGAGATCGACGACCACGCGCGCGTGCCGCTCGCCGAGGTCGTGCGCGACCACTGGCGGCTCGTGCTGCTGACGGCCGGCGCCCTCGCGGTGGGGTACGCGATCTTCTACGCGGTGACGACCTGGTCCCTCGCCTATGCGACCGAACGGCTCGGGGTCAGCCGTACGGTCATGCTGGTCTGCATCATGGGCGCGGTGCTGGTGAAGGGGTCGCTCACCCCGGTGGCGGCGCTGCTCGGGGACCGGTACGGGCGGCGGCCGATGTGTCTGGCGGGGTGCGCGGCGGCCGCGGTGTGGATGTTCCCGATGGTCGCGCTGCTCGCCACTGGCGCGCCGCTGCTGATGTTCCTCGGCTTCCTGGGCGCGATGCTCGCGTTCATCACGATGTTCGCCGTCATCGCCGCCTATCTGCCGGAGCTGTACGAGCCGCGGGTGCGCTGCACGGGTGCCGCGGTCGGCTACAACCTCGGCGGGGTCCTGGGCGGCGCGCTCACGCCGATCGCGGCGACCGCGCTGGCCGAGCAGGGCGGCCGGGTGCCGTGGGGTGTGGGGGCGTATCTGACCGGGATCGCGCTGCTCAGCCTGGGCTGTTTCGCGCTGCTGCCGGAGACGCGTCCGGCGCGGGCGGTGGCGCCGGCGCCGGTCATGGATTGACCGCGAGTTCCGGATAGGCCGCGAACAGCCGAGCGATCATGCGGCGATCGCCGCAAAGGCGGACGGGCCCGGCATGTCGGCCATGCGCGGCCCGATCACCTCTGCCGGGCTACTTGAGGTCGCTCGAATCCAGCAGATCGCAGTTGATGAAGCGGGGTTCACGGGTGCACAGCGCACCTAGTTGCTCGGCCATCTTGGTCGTCTCGGGGCGCTCGCTGTTGCGCATCGCCTCCTCGTACGACTCGAACTCGATCAGTGAGAGGTAACGCCCGGGCGTGTCACGGTCCTTCAGGAGGATGCGGTGGGTGGGGCCGCCCTCCTGGCCCGTGTTGCGCTGCCGTGCCTCTTCCAGCAGCTGTTCCATTTCGTCGAGCCGCTCGGTCTCGAAGTCGATGATCTGCACGAACTTCACGGATACCTCCGCCGCCCACTGCGCCCCCGGGCCGGGGAACGCGCTCAGAACAAAGCAAGCACCGGGAGCGGTGCACGGCAATCGCCGCGCACCGCTCCCGGTGATGGTTGTTTCTACGCCCGAAGCCGTCAGGCCTCGATGCTGTCCTTCGGAGCGCCTTCGCTCTCCTTCTGCGCCGCCTCGGCCGCCGCCTGCTTCTTGGAGGCGCGGAGGCTGGTGATCGTGGTGACGATCAGGACGGTGCAGATCACGCCCAGCGAGACCGGAATGCTGATCTCCGGGACATGCACCCCGGACTCATGCAGCGCGTGCAGCACCAGCTTGACGCCGATGAAGCCGAGGATGACCGACAGGCCGTAGCTGAGGTGGACCAGCTTCTTCAGCAGGCCGCCGATCAGGAAGTACAGCTGCCTCAGCCCCATCAGCGCGAAGGCGTTGGCGGTGAAGACGATGTACGGGTCCTGGGTCAGACCGAAGATCGCGGGGATGGAGTCCAGGGCGAACAGGACGTCCGTCGTACCGATCGCGAGCATCACGACCAGCATCGGGGTCATGACCCGCTTGCCGTTCTGCTGGATCCACAGCTTGGTGCCGTGGTAGCGGTCGGCGACTCCGAAGCGGCGCTCGGCGGCCTTGAGGAGCTTGTTCTCCTCGTACTCCTCGTCGTCCTCGTCGGCCCGGGCCTCCTGGATGAGCTTCCAGGCGGTCCAGATCAGGAAGGCGCCGAAGAGGTAGAACACCCAGGAGAAGCTGGCGAGGATCGCGGCGCCGGCGGCGATGAAGATCGCGCGCAGCACCAGCGCTATGAGCACACCGACGAGGAGCACTCGTTGCTGGTACTGCGAGGGCACGGCGAACTTCGCCATGATCAGGACGAAGACGAAGAGGTTGTCGACGCTCAGCGACTTCTCGGTGATGAAGCCCGCGAAGAACTCACCGGCGGGCTGGCCGCCGCCGAAGACCAACAGGCCGAGGCCGAAGAGTCCGGCCAGGACGATCCAGACGACGGTCCAGATCCCGGCTTCCTTGATGGACACGTCGTGCGGCTTGCGGCCGATGAAGAAGTCGACCGCGATGAGGGCGGCGAGACCCACGATCGTCAGGACCCACAGGGTCACGGAAACATCCACTGCGCCTCCGGCAGTACGTAACGGCAAATGTCAGCGTCGTCGCTGCCGGAGGTCTCTTCCACCCTCGAAAGGGCCGACGCCCCGGGATCTGGCCTGATCCGTATTGACGGGTACGCCGCAGTAGACAGGGAGTACTCCCCTCCGCACGAAAGAGAGTACCCAATCACCAAGGAAAGGTAAAGAGTGAAGTAAAGAAAGGACCAAAAACCCAGTTCAGAGTGGCTTTACGGTTGCTTTGTAAAGGCCGGGTCAGGTCACCGGTTCCAGGAGCGGCGGGCTGCGGCGACCTGGGTGAGGACCTGCTGGAGCACCTGGCTGCCGGGCGGCACGAGCGGCGGCTCGTAGGTCCAGGCGTGCCCCACCCAGGGGTCGGCGAGATGGTCCTCGGGCACCGGGGTCAGTCGCAGCAGCGAACGCCACAACGGGTCCAGCAACGGACCGTAGGCGGAGGCCTCCTCGCGGTCGGCGACCATCATCAGGTGGACGCCGACGGACGGGCCCTCGTCCGCGAGATAGCGCAGCTGGTTCACGGCGCGGTCGTCGAAGCCGTGCGGGAAGTCGTTGACGATCAGCAGTTGCTCGGAGGTGTCGAAGCCGGGCGGCAGCGACTCGGACGCGCCGCCGCGGACCGCCATCTGCACCAGGTCGACCCGCTGGGTGAGCCGGCCGAGGACCTCCGTCACCCCCGCCGCCCCCACGGCGGGCGGCGCCGCGAGCACACCGGTCTGCACCAGCGGGGCGAGCGCCTGGGCGCCGGAGCCGGCCGGGTCGATGACATGGACCGTGAAGTCGCCCGCCGGATGGACGGCGAGCAGCCGGGCCGCGTGCGCCACGGCCGTCTCCAGGGCGAGCCGGCGCAGGTCGTGGGAGTCGTGGAACGCGCCGTCGAGCGATCCGGGCGTTCCGCTGTCGATCCACAGACCGCGCTCCAGCGGCAGCCGGACCAGCATCGGTATGCGCAGCGGGTCGCTCTCGGGCAGATGCAGATCGCCCAGGCGCAGCGCCATGGGCGTCTCCATCGGCACGCGGTAGGCATGCCAGACGGGGTTGTCCCAGCGCGCGTACGCCGGCGGCAGCGCGGGCTCGACGACGTCGGACTCGGCGGTGAGCTGGGCGAGGTCCCGGTCGAGGGTGGCCCTGGCCTGGTCCACGAGCTGGGCGTGCTTGGCCTGGGCCGCCTCGCGCGCGGCGTCGCCCTGGCCGCCGATCCGGCTGCGCGGGTCGGACAGGACCTGGTCGAGCTCCTTCTCCATGCGCGAGTCGGCGAAGTCGACGGCACTGCGGTACGCGGCCGTCGTCCGGGCCAGGTCCTCGAACATGCCCCACACCTGGTTGTAGAGCCGCTCGTCCATGGACCAGCCGGTGGCGTCGCCCGCGACGGGCTGCCCGGGCTGACCCGGCTGGGCCGGGGGCACGGGCGGGGCGGGCGGCGGCGGAGCGGTGTTCTGCCGTCCCGGGTGGCTGTAGTTGATGCCGCCGTTGGCGGCGGGCGGATCCGCGGGCGCCGCCGGGTAGCCGGCTGCGGGGGTGTGGTGCGGCGGCTGCCCGCCGTACGGCGGTGTGGCGGGCGGCGGCGGTACGGCGCCGGAGGCGCCCTGGGTGCCGTACGGCGACGTGGGTGCGGTGCCGCCCTGGTCGGGGCCCATGGCCGGCGTGGCCTGCTGCCGGGAGCGGTCGCCCTGCGGGGGCGCCGGGACCGAACGGGCCAGGCCCTGGGCCACCGCGTCGTTGATGCCGTTCGCCAGCAGGCCCGCCTCGGGCAGGTTCTGGTCGGCGAGGAGCTCGGCGAGGCCGCCCGCGTAGCCCTGGCCGACGGCGCGCACCTTCCAGGCGCCCTGGCGGCGGTAGAGCTCCAGGGCGACGACGGCCGACTCGGCGTCCAGGCCGGTGATGGTGTAACTGGCCACCTCGGAGCCGTCGAGGCCGGTGACCGCGACGAAGGGGGCGGCGACCGCGCCGAAGCGGACCGGGCCCCCCACGCCGGTGGGCAGGGCGAGCAGCACACTGACCCGGTGCACGACCTCCGGCACGGCGTCCAGGTCCACCGCGAGTCGATGGTCGGCGGCCGCCTGCCGGGAGACCTCCAGGCCCGGCAGGGTGGGCGCGCCCGGATGGGCCACCCACTCCGTGCCGTGGACCTTGCCGTTCTCGTCGCTGAGCGTGGCGCCCGCCACGATCGGCGCGCCGGCCGAGACCCGGATCTCAAGACGGGCCTGGGAGAGCGGGTGGTTCTGCCCCCGCACCAGCTCGGCCGTCATCGCCTTCGTCCCCCTGTGTCGCTGTGCCTCGTGTGGTGAAGTGTGCTGCTCGTCCGCTCGGCCTACAGGTGCGGCAGGATCGCCGGCATCAGGTCCTGGAAGGTACGGCCGTTGGCCGGCGTTCCGAGGGCCGTCATCGTCCAGCCCGGGCCGGTGCGGTGCACCTTCGCCATGATCTGGGCGGTGTAGGCGCCGCCACCCGCGAGGGTGTAGCGGGCGAGCTCCTGGCCGTTGGTCTCGTCGACCAGACGGCAGAAGGCGTTCTGCACCTCCTGGAAGGTCTGGCCCGTGAAGGAGTTCACGGTGAAGACGATCTGGTCGATGTGGACCGGGATCCGCTGCAGGTCGACGAGGATCGCCTCGTCGTCGCCGCCCTGGCCGACACCGCCGACCAGGTTGTCACCGGTGTGCCGGACCGAGCCGTCGTCGCTCACCAGGTGGCGGAAGAAGACCACGTCGACCGGCTGCTTGTCGGCGAACAGGACGGCGGAGGCGTCCAGGTCGACCTCCCGGGTGCGCGAGCCGAACAGGCCACGCCGGGGGGCCGCCTGCCAGCCGAGACCCATGCGCACCGCGGTCAGGCTGCCGCCGTCGTTCTTCTGCAGACTGATGGCCTGACCCTTGGTCATGTTGACGGTCACGCGCTGATTCCCCTCTCGAACTGTCCCCTGTTGCCGCGGAGTCCGCGGATGACGAGAACCCTACGCAGGGGCACTGACAGTGCCGAACCCAGGTCCGCACTTTGTGTCGGTCTTGCAACACTGCGCGCCCCCGCGCGGTCACCCCTGTCCCGTCAGGCCAGGCCCGCCTCCTTCATCTGGCGCAGTTCCTTCTTCATCTCGGAGACCTCGTCGCGCAGCCTGGCCGCGATCTCGAACTGGAGGTCGGCCGCGGCGGCGCGCATCCGCGCGGTCATCTCCTCGATCTGCTCGGTGAGCTCGGCGGCGGGACGGTCGGTGGGCACCGTCTCCTTGGCCTTGCCCTTCGCCGCGCCCTTCGCCGCCTTGCCGCCGAGCGAGGGCACCGGGGCCTTGGCGCCCTTGCCGTCCTTGGTCTTGCGGTAGCCGGAGCCGAGCAGCTGCTCGGTGTCGACGTCCTCGCGGGCGATCTGCGCGACGATGTCGTTGATCTTCTTGCGCAGCGGCTGCGGGTCGATGCCCTTGGCCTTGTTGTACGCGATCTGCTTCTCCCGGCGGCGGTTGGTCTCGTCGATGGCCTTCTCCATCGCCGGGGTGATCTTGTCGGCGTACATATGGACCTGGCCGGAGACGTTGCGCGCGGCGCGGCCGATGGTCTGGATGAGGGAGGTGCCCGAGCGCAGGAAGCCCTCCTTGTCCGCGTCGAGGATGGCCACCAGGGAGACCTCGGGCAGGTCGAGGCCCTCGCGCAGGAGGTTGATGCCGACCAGCACGTCGTACTCGCCGGCGCGCAGTTCGCGCAGCAGTTCCACGCGGCGCAGGGTGTCGACGTCGCTGTGCAGATAGCGCACCTGGATGCCGAGTTCGAGGAAGTAGTCGGTGAGGTCCTCGGCCATCTTCTTGGTGAGCGTGGTGACCAGGACCCGCTCGTCCTTCTCGGTGCGCGCCCGGATCTCGTGCACCAGGTCGTCGATCTGACCCTCGGTGGACTTCACCACGACCTCGGGGTCGACCAGGCCGGTGGGGCGGATGATCTGCTCGACGGTGCCGTCGGAGCGCGAGAGCTCGTACTGGCCCGGGGTCGCCGACAGATACACCGTCTGGCCGATGCGCTCCTGGAACTCCTCCCACTTCAGCGGGCGGTTGTCGAGGGCGGAGGGCAGCCGGAAGCCGTGCTCCACGAGGGTGCGCTTGCGGGAGGCGTCGCCCTCGTACATGGCGCCGATCTGCGGCACCGTCACATGCGACTCGTCGATGACGAGCAGGAAGTCGTCCGGGAAGTAGTCGAGCAGGGTGTTGGGCGGCGAGCCGGGCAGCCGGCCGTCGAAGTGCATCGAGTAGTTCTCCACGCCGGAGCAGCTGCCGATCTGGCGGAGCATCTCGATGTCGTACGTGGTGCGCATGCGCAGGCGCTGGGCCTCCAGCAGCTTGCCCTGCTTCTCCAGCTCGGCGAGGCGCTCCCCCAGCTCCTTCTCGATGTCGTTGACGGCCCGCTCCATGCGCTCGGGTCCCGCGACGTAGTGGGAGGCCGGGAAGACGTACAGCTGTTGGTCGTCGCTGATGATCTCGCCGGTGACCGGGTGCAGGGTGGACAGTGCCTCGATCTCGTCGCCGAACATCTCGATGCGGACGGCCAGCTCCTCGTAGACCGGGAAGATCTCGATGGTGTCGCCGCGCACCCGGAAGGTGCCGCGGGCGAAGGCCATGTCGTTGCGCGTGTACTGGATGTCCACGAAGCGGCGCAGCAGCTGGTCGCGGTCGATCTCCTCGCCGACCTTGAGGGGGACCATGCGGTCCACGTACTCCTGCGGGGTGCCGAGGCCGTAGATGCAGGAGACCGAGGCGACCACGACGACATCGCGGCGCGTGAGGAGCGAGTTGGTGGCGGAGTGGCGCAGCCGCTCGACCTCCTCGTTGATCGAGGAGTCCTTCTCGATGTAGGTGTCCGACTGCGGGACGTACGCCTCGGGCTGGTAGTAGTCGTAGTACGAGACGAAGTACTCGACGGCGTTGTTCGGCAGGAGTTCCCGGAACTCGTTCGCCAGCTGGGCGGCCAGGGTCTTGTTCGGCGCCATGACCAGGGTGGGGCGCTGGAGCTGCTCGATCATCCACGCGGTGGTGGCGGACTTGCCGGTGCCGGTCGCGCCGAGCAGGACGACGTCCTTCTCACCTGCCTGGATGCGCCGGGCGAGGTCGGCGATGGCCTGCGGCTGGTCGCCGCTGGGCTGGTAGGGGCTGACGACCTCGAAGGGCGCCACCGTGCGTTCGATGCTGGAAACGGGCCGCATGGATCCACCGTACGGCCACCCACTGACAACGCGGACCGGTCACCGTTTCTGCGGGGTGCGGGAGCGGCGTTCGCCGAGGTTGCGGCGGGCGCGGAGCTGGGGGCGGCGGTCGGTGTGGGCGGCGGCGCTGTGGGCGGGGATGCCGGGCTTGTTGTCGACGGGGGCCGGCTCGGGCTTGCCCATGACCATCAGCGGGTCGAGCATCACGACGACCCCGGCCAGCAGCAGGAAGGCGAGCGGACCGATCATCAGGGGCGCGAGCAGGGCCGCGGGCGAGTCGCCCGTCGGGGGGTCCTGGGCGCCGTGCAGATGGACGCTGAGGGCAGCCATGCCGGTGTAGTGCATCCCGCTGACGGCGAGCCCCATGACGAGGCTGGCGCCCACGCTCCACAGGAAGCCCCTGACCTGTCCGGCGGCCCACAGGGCGGCGGTGGCCGCGGCCATGGCTATGGCGACGGAGGCGGCGACGGTGAGGGTGTTGTACTCCAGCTTGCCGTTGAGCTGGAGGCCCGCCATGCCGAGGTAGTGCATGGAGGCAATGCCGAGTCCGGTGATCGTGCCGCCGGTGAACAGGGCGGTGCCGCGCGCGCCCTTGTAGCCGACGATGAAGATCCCGGTGCCGACCATGACGATGGCGACGGCGAGGCTCGCGAACGTCATCGGTTTGTCGTAGTGGATCGGGGTCTCCTCGACCGTGAACCCCATCATCGCGACGAAGTGCATGGTCCATATGCCGGAACCGATGGCCGCCGAGCCGAGGACGAGCCAGCCGGGGCGCCAGGAGCGGGTGACGAGCATCGCTCTGGTGGTGCAGCGCAGGCCGAGGGCGCCGCCGAGGCAGGCCATGAGGTAGGCCACCAGCGGTGTGACGAGGCCGTAGCTGAATCCGTCGACCGTGCCCTGCATGCGCGGCTGTCCTTCCGCCCTCTTGCGTCCCGGAATGTGCTGATATGCGCCCCCTCCCAGGACCGCCCGGGCGGTCAGGTCGAGTGCAGAGAGTATGACTCCCACCGGAATGGTCGAACGATTTTCCGGCAAAGAAACACGGCCCTGCCCCAGTTGTGCGGCAGCGGTGAACGGACTTGGGCATCCCCATTCAATCCATGGCCATTCCGCAACCCCCTATCGTTGACGCTCTGCTGTCACAGTGATGCTGTCCGTGATGCCCGTCAGAAGGAGTACGCATGCACGCGCGCGCAGTTGCCGCCATGACCACCGCGCTCCTGGGAACAGCCGCCTTCCTGCTGCCGTCCTCCGAGGTCCGGGCGGACGCCACCGGGACACCACCGACGGTCCTCGCCCACCGCGGCGCCTCGGCCTACGCGCCCGAGAACACCCTCGCGGCCGTCGACAAGGCGGCGGAGCTCGGCATCAAGTGGGTCGAGAACGACGTCCAGCGCACCAAGGACGGCGAGCTGGTCGTCATCCACGACGACAACCTGAGGCGAACGACCGACGTCGAGGAGGTCTTCCCCGGCCGGGCGCCCTGGAAGGTGAAGGACTTCACGGCCGCCGAGATCGCCCGCCTGGACGCCGGAAGCTGGTTCGGCCCCGCGTACGCGGGCGCGCGCGTGCCGACACTGGAGCGGTACATGGACCGCGTCGAGCGGCACCGCCAGAGGCTGCTCCTGGAGATCAAGAACCCCGGCCTGTACCCGGGTATCGAGCGGCAGACCCTGAAGGTGCTCGGCAACGAGGGCTGGCTCGACCGGAGCCACCTGGGCCGGCTGATCGTGCAGAGCTTCAGCGCGGACAGCGTGCGGACCGTCCATGATCTCAAGCCGGCCGTGAAGACCGGTTTCCTCGGCACTCCGGCCGTGGCGGACCTGCCCGGGCTGGCCGGCTTCACCGACCAGATCAACCCCTCGTACGGCTCGATCTCCACGGGCTACGTCGCCGCCGTACACGCCTTCACCGGACCGCACGGCAAGCCGCTGGAGGTCTTCACCTGGACCGTCGACGACGCGGCGAACGCCCGGCGGGTGGCCGGGTACGGCGTCGACGGCATCATCACCAACAAGCCCGACGTGGTGCGGGACGCGGTGCGCGGGCGCTGACGCCGGGTCCGGGAAGCCGGTCCGGCGCCGGCTCCCCGGGCGTTGTCAGTGCCGGGCCGTACGGTGGGACGCATGGACAGCCATGGGCACAACGAGCAGCGGGTCGCCTGGACCGTCGTCGGCACCGACATCGGTCCGCTGCTGCTGGCCGCGACCCGCGAGGGCCTGGTCAACGTCGTCTTCCACGCCACCGGCGCGGTACGCGACAAGGCCCTGGACCGGCTCGCGTCGCGGCTCGGCGGCGAGCTGGTCGAGGCGCCGGACTCCCCTGTGCTCGCCGAGGCGATACGCCAGCTGAAGGCCTACTTCGCGGGCGAGCGGCACGACTTCGAGCTGCCGCTGGACTGGTCCCTGATATCGGGCTTCAACCGGCAGGTGCTGCGCGAGCTGGCCTCGGGTGTGCCGTTCGGCTCGGTCGTCGGCTACGGCGCCCTGGCCGGGCGGGTGGGCCAGCCGGGCGCCGCCCAGGCGGTCGGCATGGCGATGGGCGCCAATCCGCTGCCCGTGGTCGTGCCCTGTCACCGGGTCGTGGAGAGCGACGGCGGGATCGGTGGTTTCGGGGGCGGTCTGGAGACCAAGCGGAAGCTGCTCGCCCTGGAAGGTGTGCTGCCCGAGCCGCTGTTCTGAGCCGTCGGACGCCGCCCCTGCGCGACGGCTGGCCGGATCCCTCCTGCGAACAGGGCAGTCGCGTATCTCAAGCCGGGCGCGGTGGAGGTCAGGACCATCGACTATCCGACGCTCGAACTCCAGGACGGGCCGGGAGTGGCTCCCGACAACGTCGGCCGCAAGCGCCGGCACGGAGTCATCCTCAAGGTGCTCGCCAGCAACATCTGTGGAAGCGACCAGCACATGGTGCGCGGGCGGACGACCGCGCCGGAGGGGCTGGTTCTCGGACACGAGATCACCGGAGAGGTCGTCGAGCGGGGTCCGGACGTCGAGACGATCGACGTCGGCGACATCGTCTCCGTACCGTTCAACATCGCCTGCGGACGGTGCCGCAACTGCAAGGAGCGCAAGACCGGGATCTGTCTGAACGTCAACCCGGCCCGCCCCGGGGCGGCTTATGGCTATGTCGACATGGGTGGCTGGGTCGGCGGCCAGGCCGAGTACGTCATGGTCCCGTACGCGGACTTCAATCTGCTGCGGTTCCCCGACCGGGACCAGGCCCGGGAGAAGCTGCTCGATCTGACCATGCTGTCGGACATCTTCCCGACCGGCTTCCACGGCGTGGTCAGCTCCGGCGCCGGTGTCGGCTCCACGGTGTACGTCGCCGGGGCCGGTCCGGTCGGTCTCGCGGCGGCCGCGTCCGCGCAGCTGCTGGGCGCCGCAGTCGTCATCGTCGGCGACCTCAACGCCGAACGCCTGGCCCAGGCGCGGAGCTTCGGCTGCGCGACCGTCGATGTCTCGCGCGGCGGCGTGGACGAGCAGATCGCCGAGATCCTCGGCGAACCCGAGGTGGACGCCGCGGTCGACGCGGTCGGCTTTGAAGCGCGGGCTCACGGCCCCGACGCCCCGGAGGCCCCCGCGACGGTCCTGAACTCGCTGATGGGCATCACGCGCGCGGGCGGCGCCCTGGGCATCCCCGGGCTCTATGTCACGGACGACCCCGGCGGGGTCGACGAGGACGCGAAGTCCGGGACGCCGAAGGTGCGCCTCGGCCTCGGCTGGGCCAAGAGCCACCGATTCACCACCGGACAGTGCCCGGTGATGACGTACCACCGGAGTCTGATGATGGCGATCCTGCACGAGCGGGTGCACATCGCCAAGGCGGTGGGCGCGACCGTCATCGGTCTGGACGAGGCACCACGCGGCTACGCCGAGTTCGACCAGGGCGCCAGCCGCAAGTACGTGCTCAATCCGCACGGGGCGCTGGACCGCGTACGGCCCGTGTGAGGCACCGAGCGGGGTGCCCACGCGCGCGTGGGCACCCCGTGCGCCGTCTAGTGGCTGTGACCAGCACTTTCCCAACAGGCCCTAGTCGTAGTGCCGCGCCTCGAAGACGTTCCCGTCCGGGTCGCGGAAGTAGAAGCTGCGCTTGGCCGGGCCGCGGGCGCCGAAGGAGTCGTGGGAGATCTCCGAGATGGGCACCTCGCCTTCCACGAGGCGGGCGAGGAGGGCGTCGAAGGCGTCCGCCGGCAGGGCGACGCACACGTGGTTGACCGGGTGTCCCGCGCTCTTGTCGGCGCCCGGGAGCATCTTCATGTGTTCCGCCATGGTCTGCGGCATAAGGTCGATGATGGTGTCCTCATTGAGGCGCACCGAGGGAAACGACACTTGCCCCGCGGCGAACTCGGCGAGCCGCACGGGCTGCGTGCCGAGGATCCTCTCGTAGAACTCGGCCGACCCGATCGGGTCGCTCACCCAGAGGACGACATGGTCGATTCGTGCGGTGTGGTCGCTCATACGTCCCAGGCTGGTGTCGTCCCCCACAGGCCGCAAGTGGTTTGACCGGGCGCCGGGCTCGCCAGGGATGAGTCAGGACCGACGTACAGGAGGCAGGCGCGTGGTGCTGGTGGTGTCGGAAGAGGTGCGGGACGCGATCGACGCGCGTCGACCCGTGGTGGCCCTGGAGTCCACGATCATCGCGCACGGGCTGCCGCGCCCGCGCAACCTCCAGGTGGCCCTGGAGCTGGAGGACGTCGTACGGCGGGAGGGCGCCGTTCCCGCGACGATCGCCGTGCTGGACGGGCGGCCCCATGTGGGCCTGGACAAGGAGCAGTTGGAGCGGGTCGCCAACGAGGACGGGATCCGCAAGCTGGGCCACCGTGATCTGCCGCTCGCGGTGGCGGTAGGGGCGAGCGGGGCGACCACGGTGTCGGCGACGGCCCTGCTGGCGGCCCTGGCGGGCGTACGGGTGTTCGCGACGGGCGGGCTCGGCGGGGTGCACCGGGAGTGGACGGTGACGCAGGACGAGTCGGCCGATCTGGGCCTGCTGGCGCGCACCCGGATCACGGTGGTCTGCGCGGGCGTGAAGTCGATCCTGGACGTGCCGGCGACGCTCCAGCGGCTGGAGACGCTGGGTGTCGCGGTGGCCGGGTACGACACGGACCGCTTCCCCGGCTTCTATCTGTCGGACTCCGGTCACCCGGTGGACTGGACGCTCCGCTCGCCCGCGGAGGTGGCGGAGGTGATGCGGGCCCAGGACGGGCTGGACGGCCCCGAGTCGGCGCTGATCGTCGCCAATCCCGTACCCGAGTCCGAGCAGCTCGATCCCGGGCTGCACGCGCGTGTGCTCGCCGACGCGCTGCACGCGTGCGAGGAGGAGGGTGTCACCGGTCAGGCGGTCACCCCGTTCCTGCTCGACTACCTGGTGCGGCACACCGACGGGGCCTCGCTCAGCGCCAATCTGGCGGCGGTGCGCGGCAACGTACGGCTGGCGGCGCGGATCGCGGCGGCCTGGGCCCGGGCGTGACGACTGCGGTGGACGGTGCCCTGCTGGTCGTCGGCGATGTCGTCACGGACGTGATCGCCCGGCACCGGGGGCCGCTCGCCTCGGGCACGGACACGGCCGCCGCGATCCGTACGGTGCCGGGCGGCGCGGGCGCGAATGTGGCCTGCTGGGCCGCGTACCGCTCGGACGCGGAGGTACGGCTGCTCGGGCGGGTGGGCGCGGAGGCTGCGGCCTGGCACGAGTGGGAGCTGGCCGCCTGTGGGGTACGGCCGAGTCTCGTGGTCGATCCGCGGGCGCCGACCGGCACGGTGATCTGCCTGGTGGACAGCGGCGCGGCGGCCGAGCGGACGTTCCTGACGGACAGCGGCGCCTCGCTGCGGCTGGACGCCGGTGACTGGTCGGACGCGCTGCTCGACGGGGTCGCCCGGCTGCATCTGTCGGGCTATCTGCTGTTCTCCGTGCCGAGCCGCGCGCTGGTGGCGGCGGCCCTTGAATCGGCACGCACGCGTGGCGTGCCGGTGAGCCTGGACCCTGCCTCGGCCGGGTTCCTGGTGGAGCTGGGCGTGGACCGTTTCCTGGCGCTTGTCGAAGGGGTCGACGTGCTGCTGCCCAGCCGTGACGAGGCGTGCCTGCTGACGGGGTTGCCCGACGCGGCGGACGCGGCGGCGAAGTTGAGTCGCCAGGTGCCGCTGGTGGTCGTCAAGCAGGGCGCGGCCGGTGCGCTGGTGGCTCGGGGCGGGACGGTGTGCGCCCAGGTGCCGGCGGCGCCGGCGACCCCGACGGACACCACGGGGGCGGGCGACGCCTTCACCGGCGCGTTCCTGGCCGCGCTGCTCCGGGGCGCCGAGCCGGAGGAGGCGGCGCGGGAGGGGTGCCGGGCGGGGGCGCTGGCGGTGGAACGGGTGGGCGGCAGGCCGCCGGGGGCGGACGGACCGGTGCGGGCCGGTTGCGACCCGCACTGACGAACTCGGTCAACTCCCCCTCCGCGCTTACGCCTTGCGCCCCCACGCCGAGATCATCGGGGCTGTTGCCAGGTCCATGGCTCCCGAGGCGACATTGCTGAGGTGGCGGTCGACCTCCTCGTCGGTGGCGAGACCCGCGGAGACGAGCTGGTCGCGGATCTGGCGGATCGTGGCCGACTCCAGGGCGTCGCAGGCGGGTGAGGTCATCGGGAAGCAGGCGTCTGCCTGCACCCGCTGAAGCCCGGCCTCCCGCAGCAGACGCGGCAGCCTGCGCCCGTAGGAGAGGTCGGCGCCACGGTCGGCGAGCAGCTTCCAGAAGCCCTGCCGCAGCCGGTTCGCCAACTGCTGGTCGGGGCCGTACTCGTCGGGGCAGACCAGGGGCTGAAGGGCGGGATCGGCGTCCTCGACCAGCAGCCGTCCGCCGGGCCGCAGGGCGGCGACCATCGACCGCAACGCCCTTTCCCGGTCCGGGACATGAACGAGGACGAGCCGGGCATGCACCAGATCGAAGCCCTCTCCGGGCGGCGCCTCGGTTCCCACGTCGTGGACGCGCACCTCGACGGGCGGCCGGGCGGCCGCGGCGACCCGCGAGGTGTCGATGTCCGTTGCCATCACCCGCCCGGTCGGTCCTACCTTCTTGGCCAGCCACGACACCACGGAGGTGCCGCCGGCGCCGACCTCCCAGCAGCGCCAGCCGGACCCGATGCCGAAAGATTCGAAGTGCCGGAAGGTCGTGGGATCGAAGAGAGTGGCGAAGGCGTCGAAGCGTTCGCCCGCCTCGCTCTGCCGGTTGTCCAGGAGATACCCGTCGGATCGCGTCATGCCGCGATCATCCCAGTTATCCGTCTTGTCCGGAGTGGTCGACGCGCACCCTGGCCCCGTTCGCGACCCGGCCGCATCGGCTTTGTCCACAGCCGGGAACCAAGCGGAATGCGCTGTTCCCACAGGCTTACCCGGCTCTCGCGCCGAACTGGCAGACTGGCTCGACCAGCGCGAGAAGAGCGGCGCGAGGAGATCCACGCACGGCACGCAAGGAGATCCAGATGTCCATGGCAGGAAATCTGCGGAAGGTCACGAGCCTCGGCAGGGTCGGCGGGCTGCGCAAGGTGGCGCGGCTGGCCCGGCGGCGCCCCCGCGTCGACCTGAGCCATCCGGCTCGCTCCCCGCTGGGCTCCTCCGTGGTGAACTGCGTGAGCTATCGCGAGGGCCTGCGGGTCCCCGCGAGCGGCGATCTGGTCGACATCGTGGAGCGGGTGCGCAAGCACGGCGACGGTTTCGTCTGGCTCGGTCTGCACGAGCCGACGGATCAGGAGTTCGCGGGCATCGCCGAGCTCTTCGAACTGCATCCGCTGGCCGTCGAGGACGCGATCGAGGCCCATCAGCGTCCGAAGCTGGAGCGCTACGACGAGACGCTGTTCGCGGTGTTCAAAACGGTCTGCTACGTCGAGCACGAGGAGCTGACGGCGACCAGCGAGGTGGTGAACACCGGCGAGATCATGGTCTTCACCGGCCACGACTTCGTGATCACCGTGCGGCACGGGCGGCACGGCTCGCTGGGTCCGCTGCGCGAGGAGCTGGAGTCCGAGCCCGAGCAGCTCGCCAAGGGCCCGGCCGCGGTGCTGCACGCCATCGCGGACCATGTGGTCGACGACTATCTGAGCGTCACCGACTCGGTCCAGGCGGACATCGACCAGGTGGAGACGGATGTGTTCGCGGAGGCGGGCGCCCGGGTCGACCCCGGCAGGATCTACCAGCTCAAGCGTGAACTGCTGGAGCTGAAGCGGGCGGTGGCACCGCTCACGCGACCGTTGGAGGAGCTCACCACCCGGCCGATACGGGTGGTCGACCCGGAGATACAGGCGTACTTCCGCGACGTCACCGATCATCTGCTGCGGGTCAAGGAGCAGATCGCCTCCTTCGACGAACTGCTCAACTCGATCCTCCAGGCACACCTCGCGCAGGTCACGGTCGCCCAGAACGAGGACATGCGGAAGATCACGGCCTGGGCCGCACTGGTCGCCGTGCCGACGATGGTGTGCGGGGTCTACGGCATGAACTTCGAGCACATGCCGGAGCTGCACTGGAAGTTCGGCTATCCGCTGGTCATAGGGGCGATAGCCGTGGCGTGTCTGACGCTGTACCGCGGCTTCCGGCGCAACGGCTGGCTGTGACGGCGCGACCGCGTCCCCGGCGGCGGGCGAACGGCCGGGGACGCGGGGCAGGCCCTCAGCGCGACGGGGTCCTGGCGTAGACGCTCTCGGCCCAGGAGCCGATCTGCTCCTCGGTCAGGTGCTGGGCCAGGTCGGCCTCGCTGATCATGCCGACCAGGCGCTTGTTCTCGATGACGGGGAGCCTGCGGATCTGGTGCTCCTGCATCTCCCTGAGCACATCGCCGACGTCGGCGTCCGCCTCGATCCAGCGCGGGGTCCCCTGGGCCATCTCGCCGGCGGTGACCTTGGCCGGGTCGTGTCCCATGGCCACGCAGCCGACGACGATGTCGCGGTCGGTGAGGATGCCGCAGAGGCGTTCGTTCGAGTCGCTGATGGGCAGGGCTCCGACGCCGAGGTCGCGCATCATCTGGGCGGCCCGGTCCAGCGTCTCGTGCGCCGGGATCCACTGTGCTCCGCGGTGCATGATGTCTCCGGCAGTGGTCATGGGGTACCTCCCGATGCCGGACGGCCGGCGCGGCGCAGGGCGCACCGCTAGTCCCGGCGCCCTACATTCTCGCCGCGCCGGACAGCGACCGCACCTCCAGGACGGGACCTCGGCCAGGTCCCCTGGTCAGCCGCTCCAGGCCGGGTGCCGGGGGTCGTCGGCACGGACCAGGACGTCGGCGGTGCCGGCCGGGTCGGTCTCGTCCTCGTAGCGCGCGAAGGCGGGGAGGGTCCAGTGGTCGGGTTCGGGAGTACGGCGGCGCAGGGCGCCCGGGGAGAGGAGGACGTGGACGGACAGGTCGAAGGGGAACCAGTGCCGCAGCAGCAGCGGGCCGTGCATCAACAGGACGCCACCAGGAGGGAGTTGGACATACGAACTACGGGTGGCTCGGTCGGTGGCCGGGTCCCACAGGTCGGGCAGGACACGGCCGTCGCCGCCTGATTCGAGCGGGCCGAAGACCTCGCGCCACAGGGCGCCGGTGTCCAACCAGCCATCGTAGTACGCCTCCACGTCCTGCCGGCCGTGTTCCAGGCGGATGGAGGCGGGGCGCAGGAAGCCCTCGGCACCGACGACCAGCGAGGGGCGGCCGCGGGTGCGCAGGGCTTCGGCGACGCGCTCCGCGAGGTCACCCGGGCGGGCCGCGGGGGCGCCGTCGAAGGCGATGCGCGGCCAGGGGCTCCCGTCGGCGGGCTTCAGGTCGAGCAGCCGCTCGGCGAGGAGGTCGACGAGCCGTTCCCAGGTGATCGCTTCGAGTCGCACAGGGCCCATGATGCGTCAGGGGCGGAGAGTGGGGTGGTGTTCGTGCACGTCGGGGGAAAGGAACCGCGTATGGAGCACTTGGCAACTCCCCCGCATCGCGGCGGACTTCTCGTGATCCAGCCGATCGGGCGACGGCACTGCGCGGAGTGCCGGGGCGGTCCGCTGTCGCTGCTCGTACTGGAGGACGGGACGCCCCGGTGCCTCGACTGCGCGGACCTCGGGCACCTGGTCTTCCTGCCGCGCGGCGACACCGCGCTGACGCGCCGGTCCCGGGAGGAGAGCGCGCTGTCGGCTGTGGTCGTGCGGTTCAACCGGCGCAAGGGGCGCTACGAGCGGCAGGGCGTCCTCGTCGAGGAGGCAGGGCTGGCCAGGGCCGAGGAGCGGTGCCTCGCGGACGCCGAGGCCAGACGGCGCCGGAGGCTGCGGGACTCGGGGCGCAGGGCGGCCGAGGACGCGCGGTTCGCGGAGGCGTTCGCGGCGGAGATACGGCGACTGTTCCCTGGCTGCCCGCCGGACCGGGCGGCCGCGACCGCGGCGCACGCCTCGGTGCGGGGCAGCGGACGGGTGGGCCGGAGCGCGGCGGGGCGGGCGCTGTCCGAGGGGGCGGTGATCTCGGCGGTCGTGGCGTCGGTACGGCATATGGACACGCCGTACGACCAGTTGCTGATGAGCGGGGTGCCGCGGCACGAGGCCCGGCGGCAGATCGCGGCGGCGGTGGAGACGGTGCTGACGCGCTGGCGGGAGCCGGAGGCGGAGGCCGACTGAGCGCGCCCCACCCGCCTGGAGCCCGCCCCGACACCTCCTGGACTCTCGCTTATGGCCGCGCGGCGCTCGGCCATGGGATGCGGCCCCGCCGGAGATTTCACTTGTGGTGACGGGTGGTGCCGGGGAGGATCCCGGCGGGACAGGGGAGTTGACATTGTCATGATCGAGGGACCGTACTTCGTACTGACCGTGCTGGGTGGGCTGGGAACCGGGCTGGCGGCCGGGGTGTTCTGCGCGTTCTCCACCTTCGTGATGAAGGGGCTCGCCGCGCTGCCGCCCGCGCAGGGCGTCGCGGCGATGCAGGCGATCAACGTGGCGGCGCTGACTCCCGCCTTCATGATCGTGTTCCTCGGCTCGGCGGTGCTGTGCGCCGTTCTCGCCGTGGTGACGTTCGTGCTGTTGCCGGACGAGGGGACCGTGGAGCTGCTGCTGGGCAGCGCGCTGTATCTGTTCGGTGCGTTCGGGGTGACCATGGTCGCCAACGTGCCCCGCAACGACGCGCTGATGAAGATGGAGGCGGGCACCCGCGAGGCCGCCGCTTTCTGGACCACGTACGTGCGCGAGTGGACGGCCTGGAACCACGTCCGCATGGTCGCCTCGGCCGCCGCCGCGATCTCCTACGTGCTGGCCCTCACCTGAGCGAAGCGCAAGGGGCTGATGAGACGTATCGTGGCCGGAAGAGTGCCGCCCGATGACGCACGGCCCCACCCCGCACACAAGGGAGACGGCCATGGCCGATCCCAAGGGATTCATGACCACGCCCCGCCAGGACTGGCCCCGCCGGCCGGTCGAGGAGCGGGTCCGGGACTGGGACGAGGTGTACGTCCCCGGGGCGCTGCTGCCCATCGTCAGCAAGCAGGCCGACCGGTGCATGGACTGCGGCATCCCCTTCTGCCACGAAGCCTGTCCGCTCGGCAATCTGATCCCCGAGTGGAACGATCTGGTGTCCCGGGAGGACTGGCGGACGGCCGCCGACCGGCTGCACGCCACCAACAACTTCCCCGAGTTCACCGGGCGGTTGTGCCCGGCGCCGTGCGAGGCGGGATGTGTGCTCGCCATCAACCAGCCCGCGGTCACCATCAAGAACGTCGAGTGCGCCATCGCCGACCGCGCCTGGGAGCTGGGGTTCGCCCCGCCCCGGCCGCCGGACCGGCTGTCGGGGCGTACGGTCGCGGTGATCGGGTCGGGGCCCGCGGGGCTCGCGGCGGCACAGCAGCTGACCCGGGCCGGGCACACGGTCGCCGTGTTCGAGAGAGACGACCGGATCGGCGGGCTGATGCGGTACGGCATCCCCGAGTTCAAGATGGAGAAGGTCCAACTGGAGCGGCGCATCGAGCAGATGCGGGCCGAGGGGACCAAGTTCCGTACGTCCACGGCGGTCGGACGGGACATCGGGGCGGAGGAGCTGCGGACGCGCTACGACGCCGTGGTGATCGCCACCGGGGCCACCGCGTGGCGTGAACTGGACGTGCCCGGGCGGGAGTTGGCCGGGATCCAGCAAGCCATGGAGTATCTGCCGCTGGCCAACCGGGTGTGCGAGGGCGATATCGAGACATCGCCGATGTCCGCCGCCGGGAAGCATGTCGTCATCGTCGGCGGCGGGGACACCGGCGCCGACTGTCTGGGCACGGCGGTGAGGCAGGGCGCCGCGTCCGTGACCCAGCTCGACATCTACGGCCGGCCCGGCGCCGAGCGCGACGAGGACGCCGAGCCCTGGCCGACGTACCCCAAGATCTACCGGCTCTCGGCGGCGCACGAGGAGGCCCGGGAGCTGCGGACCGCCCCCGCGGCGGACGCGGACGCGCGGCTGTTCGCGGCGTCGACGCTCCGCTTCACGGGGGACGCGGAGGGGCGTGTACGGTCCCTGCACCTGGTCGAGGTCGACTCGAACCGTCGGCCCCTGCCGGGCACCGGGCGGGCGGTTCCGGCCGATCTGGTGCTGCTGGCGCTCGGATTCTCCGGGCCCGACCAGGAGGATGGGCTGATCGGGCAGTTGGGCCTTGAGCTGGAGCCCCGCGGCACGATCGCGCGGGACACCGGCTTCGCCACCAACGTGCCCGGTGTGTTCGCCGCGGGGGACGCCGCCCGGGGCCAGTCGCTGATCGTGTGGGCGATCGCGGAGGGGCGGGCGGTGGCCGCGGCCGTCGACCGTCATCTGACGGGGAGCTCGCGGCTGCCGTCGCCGATATCGCCGTACGACCGGCCGATGGCCGTGTAGTCGCGGGGGGCCTACCGCTCGTCCGTCCCCGCCACCTTCCCCGTCGACAGCGCCACCCGGTTCCAGGTGTTGATCGTGAAGATCAGGGCCAGCACCTGGGCCAGCTCCTGCTCGTCGAAGTGGGCCGCGGCCTCGGCGTAGACGGCGTCCGGGACACCGTCGGCGGAGACCAGCGTCACCGCCTCCGTCAGGGCCAGCGCCGCCTGCTCGCGCTCCGTGAAGAAGTGGCGGGCCTCCCGCCAGACCGCCACCATGTGCAGCCGGTCCTCGGTCTCACCTGCCTTGCGGGCGTCGTTGGTGTGCATATGGAGGCAGTACGCGCAGTTGTTGAGCAGCGAGGCGCGGATCTGGACCAGTTCGACCAGCGTCGGGTCCAGGCCCTCGCGGGCGGCGGCGTCGAAGCCGATGAGGGCGCGGAAGACCTTCGGGGCGGTCTTGGCGAAGTTCATCCGGGGCGCCTTGGCATTGACCAGCGTGTTCGTCGTCATGCCTCATAACCTACGGCCCGGAAAGACCCCCTGTAGGGTGCATTTTCGTGTCCGAATCATGGGTCAATTCCGCGGAGCGGATCGGCACCGATCTGCATCTGGAGCTGTCGGGACCGGGCGGCAGACGCGCCGCCCTCATCCGCGCGCTGCGGGACGCCGTGCGCAGCGGCCGGCTCGCCCCCGGCACGCGGCTGCCGCCGTACCGCTCGCTCGCCGCCGACCTGGGCGTCGCCCGGAACACGGTGGCCGACGCGTACGCGGAGCTCGTCGCCGAGGGCTGGCTGACCGCCCGCCAGGGCTCGGGCACCCGGGTCGCCATGGGGATACCTCCCACGCCCTTCAGGCAGTGGGGGAGCGCCGTACCGCCGCGCCACGCCGGGAACACGCCCGGTAGGACCCCTCCACGCGCGCGTGGCCCGCGCCACGACCTGCGCCAGGGCACCCCGGACGTGTCGGGCTTCCCGCGCGCGGACTGGCTCGCCTCCTATCGGCGGGCAGTGCAGCAGGCGCCCAACGAGGTGTTCGGACCCGGCGACCCGGCCGGTCGCATCGAGCTGCGGGAGGCGCTCGCGGAGTACCTCGCACGCGCGCGTGGCGTCCGCTGCGATCCGGGCCGGATCGTGATCTGCTCCGGCTTCGCCCACGCTCTGCGGCTGCTCTTCGAGGGGCGCGTGCTGCGCGGCCCGCTGGCCGTGGAGGCGTACGGGCTGCCCTTCCACCGGGAGCTGCTGACCGGCGCGGGCGTGCGGACCGTACCGCTGCCCCTCGACGAACACGGCGCCCGGGTCGACCGGCTCAGCCGCGAACGGGGCGTGCTGCTCACGCCCGCGCACCAGTTCCCGACCGGCGGCCCGCTGCACGCGAGCCGCCGCGCCGCGGTGATCGACTGGGCACGCGCGCGTGGCGCGGTGATCGTGGAGGACGACTACGACGGGGAGTTCCGCTACGACCGCAAGCCCGTCGGGGCCGTGCAGGGCCTCGACCCCGAGCGGGTGATCTTCATCGGCTCGGTCAGCAAGAGCCTGTCCCCGGCGGTCCGCCTGGGCTGGATGGTCCTGCCCGAGGAGTACGTCGAGGGCGTGCTCGCGGCCAAGGGCGAGCGGGAGGCCTGGGCGAGCTTGCTCGACCAGCTCTGCCTCGCCGACTTCCTCACGCGTGGGTCCTACGACCGTCATGTGCGGCGCATGCGGCAGCGGTACCGGGGTCGCCGGGACCGGCTCGTCGCGGCGCTCGCCGAGCGGGCGCCGCACATCGAGGTCACTGGGGTGGCGGCCGGGCTGCACGCGGTGCTGCGGCTGCCACCGGGGACCGAGGCGGCCACCGTCGCGCGGGCCGAGCAGCTCGGCGTTGCCCTGGACGGGCTCGCCGCGTTCCGGCATCCGGAAGCCGTGGAGAGGGCCGTACCGGCGCATGACGGCCTGGTCGTCGGCTATGCGGCTCCCTCCGAGCATGCCTACACGGCGGCCCTGGACGCCCTCTGCGCAACTTTTCCGGATCCGTAAATCTTCTCCGGTGTGTCCGAAAAGTAGCTTCCGGGCTACATGGATCGGAACAGCAGTGGGATCATCGGAGCAGGAGGCGTACCGCTGTCGTGTCCACACGGTTCGGCGGTGGTCCGTCCCATCCTTCGTTCCGCCGTCAGGCGCAGGGTCCACCCCGCGCGTCCCCCCTGTTGGCGGCCGGTCCTGGAGGGTGCTCGATGACGACGCTCGATGAACGTCACGGAGAAGGTGCGCGCGACGGGGAAGAGCCACGGGGCGAGGTGGCCCTCGGTCTGGTGCAGACGTACGGGCCGGCCACTGTCGCACTGGAGCAGCCCCTTGCCGCCGTCCCGGCCCGCGCCGGGTCCAAGGCCGCGAATCTCGCCCGCGCGGCCCGTGCCGGGCTGCCGGTGCTCCCGGGCTTCGTGATCCCCTACAAGGCAGAGGGCGACCCGAGTTCCCTGCGCCTCGCGTGGCAAACACTGTCCGACGGCGGCAGCCGCCCGCTGGTCGTGCGGTCCTCCTCGCCGCAGGAGGACACGGAGGAGTCCTCGCTGGCGGGCCAGTTCGCCTCGGTGATCGATGTGCACGGCTGGCGGGACTTCCGTGCGGCCGTACGGACCGTGCTGGACTCGGCGCGGATGCCGGACGGGTCCACCGCGCCGATGGCGGTGCTCGTCCAGCCGATGCTCACCGCCCGTGTCGGCGGGGTGATGTTCGGTGCCGATCCCGTCGAGGGGCGGGCGGACCGGATGCTGGTGAGCGCGGTGCGCGGCGGCCCGGACAGTCTGGTCAGCGGTGCGCAGGCGGGCACCAACTACTGGTTGAGCGGACGCGGGCGGGTGCTGCGCACCGAGCCCGCGGAGACGGACGCGCTGCTCACCAGGAGCGAGCTGTTCGGTCTTTCCCGGCTCGCGCGGCGGGCCCGGCGGGTGTTCGGCGGGCCGCAGGACATCGAGTTCGGGTTCGACGCGGAAGGTCGGCTGTGGCTGTTCCAGAGCCGCCCGATCACGGCGATGGCGGTGCGTCCCGCGCGCGGGGCGCGGCTGCTGGGGCCGGGGCCGGTCGCCGAGACGCTGCCGGACCAGCTCCAGCCACTGGAGGAGGACCTGTGGGTGACGCCGATGGCCCGCGGTCTCGCCGCCGCGCTGGACATCGGCGGCACCGCGCCGCGCCGACTGCTGCGGACGGCGCCCGTGGTGACGACGGTCGGCGGGCGCGCCGCCGGTGATCTGCGGCTGCTCGGCGCGGTGCCGCCGAAGCACCGGTGGCTGGCACTGCTCAATCCGGCGCCGGGGGCGCGCAGGCTCGCGGCGGCCTGGCGGGTGGGGCGGCTCGGGGCCGCGCTGCCGGGACTGGCGACGGACCTGGTGGCGGACATCGACCGCAGACTGGCCGAGGTGCCGGCGCCGACCGGCCTCTCGGCGACCGCCCTGGCCGACGAGCTGCGCTGGACCCGCCTGGCCCTGGTGTCACTGCACGCCCAGGAGGCCCTCGCGGGCGCGCTGCTGCGCGAGGCACCGACGGGACGCACGGCCGCGGGCACGGCGCTGGCAGCGCTGGCGGCGGCACGCGCGCGTGGCGTGCCGGACGACCAGGTCATCGCGACGGACCCGGTGGTACTCGCCCTTACGGCACCCAGCCTGCGGGGGCGCATGCGCTTGCCGGAGCCACCACCGACAGCGATACCGGCCCAGGACGACACGGGCACGGAGGCAGACCGGCTCGGGGACAGCACCGCCGCCGCGGAGGCGCACCGACCCCCGGACTACACGGGGGCAGAGGCGCACCGACCCCCGGACAGCACACACGCCGCGGAC
>NZ_JACMSF010000069.1 GCF_014257025.1 Streptomyces cupreus | reverse complement strand
GCGATGTGAACATCCATTTCCGCAGCCGCCCGACCGCATGCGCGAGCGCGTCGGCGTCGGTGAGCCGCAACGCCTCGTCGGTGGCCTCTCCGCTCCTCGCGTCCCCCAGCAGGAGTTGCGCCTCGCCGGACTCCCAGGCGGTCAACTCGGCCATGCGTGAGGCGCCTTCAGCGCGAAGGCTCGCGCCGGGCTTCGCTCGATCGGGCTCCGGGCCGCGCCAGGTGACCGTGAGTCCCGGCTCCAGCCGCAGCCGCTCGTACCACGACCGCAGTTCCCTCAGCGCATCCACGCCTAATCCGCAAAGCGGAACGTCGAGGTGATCGCGTCGAAGATGTCGAAGAACGAGTCCGCCAGATCCAGCACCTGGCTGCTCCCCGCCACCAGCGCGACCTTCCCCTCCTGCCCCGGCACCGGGATGAACGTCTGCATCAGTACCGCCCGGATCGTGCGCTTCAGGGCGTCGTCCGGTACCGCGATGTCCTCGATGCCGTACGTCCGGGCCGCCGGGCCCACGCCGGGGATGTCGACCGTCGTCACCTTGCGCCAGGAGTCGCCCTCCTTCTTGGCTTCCTTGACGGCGAGTTGGCTCGCCATGACCGACGGATCCGTCGACAGGGGCTCGCCCGACTGCGAGCGGCCCCCGACCAACGACACCGTCACCGAGCCCGTGATCGGGGTGTCGCCGCCGAAGCTCTCCGCCATGCAGCCGCAGTACAGGGCGCCGGACTTCCAGGCGTCGGCGGCGGCTTTCCGGAGGAACTCCGTGTACGCCTCCCGGTACTTCGCCAGCTCCTGGTTGCCGGCGACCCGTTCGTTCACCATGCGGCGGATCGAGTCGTCCCTGGACTCGGGGCGGACGTCGAACTCCCACCAGGACTCGGGGACCTTGATCCGGAAACCGCCGCGCTCGATGGTGAGCGCCTCCATGTAGCGGGCCATGACGTCGACCTTCCCCCTTCGTCCGATGTACGGTGCCGATCAGCCTACGAGTACCGGTCGGGGGACTAACACATGGGCAAGGGCAAGAGCGACCTCTCGCTTCCGCTGACGGAGCTTGAGGACTACGGGCGGCGGCTGCGGTCCATCAAGACCCGGATGAACCACACCAAGAAGATGTTCGAGGCCTACGCGGACGACATCGGCGACGGCACCGTCAACGACGCCCTCGGCGACTTCGAGTCCAACTGGGAGGACGGCCGCGAGGACATCTCCCAGCAGCTCGACGCCCTCGCCGGCATGTCCGACGCGGTGGTCCGCGAGTTCACGAAGCTCGACGACGAGCTGGCGAAGCAGGTCAACGACGCCATGAAGACCGAGGACAAGCGGGGGAAGAAGGGGGACGGCCAGGAGAAAGGCTGAGGACCGGTCGTGTACTTCTTTCGGCTCTCGCTCATCCCCTCGCTCACCGACTCCCTCCTCTACCGCGGTGAAGTCGACGGCACCCACGAGGTGTACGTCGTCCTGAACGAGGAGGCGCGGACCGTCCTGCCCTGCGACGCCCACGGCCGTCCCGTCGGGCCCTACCCCGGCTTCCCGACCCTCTCCGCCCACCTGCTCGGACAGCGGAAGCGGGAGGGGCGGCCACCCCTGGTCATCACCCGGTACTTCGCCTGAACGTCCGGAACACCCAGGTCAGCCGACCTCGTTCTCCGCCACCGCCTCGCCCCGCACGATCACATCCCCGCCGTAGAACATCCCCGTGAAGACCGGGGAGTACGTCAGCTGGACCTCGACCTGGACCTGGTCCGCGTCCGCCGCCACGCAGTGCGTCGCCGCGATGTCCGCGCCGGACATGTCCATCTCGCGGGCGAAGGCCTTGACCCGGGCGTCGCAGTTCTCGTAGTTGATCGGCGCGGGGCCGCCCTCGTTGTCGTAGAGGGCCTCGCGGTCGATGTCCTGGGCCGCGTAACGGGCCGCCTGTTCCGCTATGTCGGCCGCCCGTTCGCGCTTCGAGATCGACATGCCTCCGTCGATGACGAACGCCGAGAGAGACAGGAACACCAGCGCAAAGATGATCACCGCGCCCGCGCCCGAGCCCCGGTCGTCCATCCCCGCGCGGACCTGCGAAAGCCACCGTCTCACGCCGACCTCCTGAACGGGTCCAGCGGTGAGCTGAACGTCGCGTCCATCGTCGGATCGATGTCCAGGCCCAGCATCGCCAGGCCCCTCACCTTGCAGCTGACCTGCACCGAGAACAGCGGGTCCACCTCCGGGTCGAAGCCGGCGCTCGTCTGCGTCACCGTCACCGGGCCCGAGCACACGTCCGCCAGGTTGGCCTCCGCCGCCTTGCGGGCCTCGGCCATCGCCGTGCCGTGATCCTTCTGGATCGAGCCCGCGCGGGCCGCGTCGCGCGCGGCGCCGTCCAATGCGCCTCGGCCGTCCACCAGTTGCCCGAAGGCCACCAGCACCAGGATGAACAGCATCATCACCGGGGCGAGGATCACGACCTCAATGGTGGACAGGCCCCGGTCCTCCCGAAGGGACCGCATCAGTTCTCCCCCTCCGGCACAAACCGCTCCACCGGCCCCGCCGACTGCGCGTGCACCGTGAAGTCCAGCCCCGGGAACACCGACGGCACCTTCGCCGTGATCTCCACGCCCACCGTGTTCTGCTCCGGCTGGAGCATCTTCACATCCGGCGACAGCACCAGCGCCGGGCCCAACTGGTCGATGTAGCTGTTGACGACCGTACGGGCCTCGCCCCGCCAGCCGCCCGGCTGTGCGTCCGCCGTCGCACGGGCCTTGCGGGCGCCGGCCTGGGCCGCCGCCTGGGCCACGTGGTCGGCGAAGAAGTACAGCGCGAACTGCACGGTGGCGAAGATCATGAAGAACAGGACGGGAGTCAGCAGCACGAACTCGATCGCGGTCATGCCCGAGTCGCCGCGCGCCGAGACTTCCTCCCGTCGACGGCGTACCCATGCCCGCATACGTCGCTGCACCCCCGTACCCGTTCTCAGCAGGTGCCGCTCTGGTTGGCCCCGTTGATGCAGTTCTCGACCTTCTCGGCGCCACCCTCCAGCGCACGGTTGATGATCGCGGCGACCACGCCGACGATCGCCACGACGACCGCGGAGATGATGACCCACTCGACCGCGGAGGCACCGCGGTCCAGTTCGCCGGAGCGGGCGCGCTGCACACGGCCCTGGAGGAAGGTGACGAGGAAGTCCACCGCCGGGATCCCGGTGCGGAAGTTCCGTTCGGTCATGGTCAGTTGTCCTTTCAGAGGGTTGGTCGGCGTCAGACCTGGAACACACGCATAGCGGCCGGATAGATCAGGAACACCAGGAAGCCGGCGCACAGCAGCAGCTGCGCCACGAGCATCGACTGGGACTTCTCCCCCGCGCTGCCCTCGATCTCGGCGAGTTCACGGTGCCGCATGGTCTCGGCGCGGGAGGCGAGGGACTCTCGGACCTTCGCGCCGTCGTCGGCGACCAGGGCCAGGGAGGCGGAGAGGTCCTTCAGCTCCTCGACCCCCAGCTCCTCGCCGAGCGAACCCAGCGCCTGCCACTGGCTGACACCGGTGATCCGGGCGTCGGCGAGGGCGTTGCGGATGCGCTGGTTGGCCCAGCCGTCCGAGATCTCCGCCGCAGCCATCAGGGCCTCGGGCAGGCCTCGGCCGCCCGCCAGGCTCATGGACACCAGGTCCAGGTAGGCGCCGATCACCCGCCGCAGGTCGCGCCGTTTCTCGGCCGCGTCCCGCCGTACCTCCACATCGGGGAGGAAGAAGAAGAGGACCGCGAAGAGCAGGGCCAGCCAGACCGGGATGATCGGGCTGCTGCCGAAGCCGAGGGTCCAGACGACCGCGAAGAGGAACGGGCCGAAGAACAGGCCCGCCACTCCCAGCAGCACCTTCGTCGCCAGGAACTTCTCCCAGCTCCGCTCCAGCACCGCGAGGTCGGCCCGCAGCGAGCGCTGTTCCCAGCCCTGCTGCAGATAGAACTCAGCGACACGGCGGCCGACTTCGGCCCGCGTCGAGGAGAACCGGCCCCTGTCCTGCGTGGTGCGCGCCGACTCGTACGCCGCACCCCGCGCCCGCATCGCGTCGATCCGCGCGACCTGTGCGATGGCGCTGCGCTTGGTCGGCATCAGGGCGCGGACGAGGGCGTAGACACCCAGACCGAAGACCGCGCCGACGACGATCGGCATCGTCACGTCGCTCACCGTCGTGCCCCCTCTTCCGACTGGAACGGCGACTGCTGAGGCTCGCCGGCAGCCGACGGCGTACGCGGACGGACGAACTGGACCGACGACTCGTCGCGGACCAGGAAGCGTTCGGGCGTCTCGATGGTCGACAGCTTGCGCAGCCACAGGAAGCCGAGCGCGAACAGGCCGCAGACGCAGGCGAGGACGAGCTGGCCGACCGGGTCGCCGTACGGCTCGACGAACTCGCGGTTGAAGATGGAAAGGCCGAGCACGAAGGCCACCGACACCGCGACGACGATCTGCACCGAGCGCCGTGTGGAGGCGCGTTGGGCCATCACGCGCTGGCGCATGTCGACCTCTTCACGGGCCGACTTGGCGAGCGCGCCGAGCACCTGGCGCAGACCGGGGCCGCGCAGCCGGGCGTTGAGGATGAGCGCCGCGACGATGATGTCGGCGGACGCGTCGTCGATCTCGTCGGCGAGCTGCTGGAGCGCGTCGGGCAGCGGGGTGCGGGCGCGGAGCCGGTCGACGAGCGCGTCGAGGTGCGGCCGCAGCACCGGGGCCGCGGCCCGCGCGGACGCCGGGATGGCCTGCTCCAGGCCGACCGCTCCGGCGATGGTGTCGCGCAGCGACTCCGTCCAGGAGGCGAGCGCCTCCACACGCTTCATGGCCGCCCGCTCCTCGGCGGCACCGCCGAAGAGCCGGTCCCAGAAGAACACCAGAACCCCGGCCGCGATGCCGAGCACCGCCCACCGTGTGAGCAGCAGAACGGCCAGTCCTACGCCGGCGGCGAGCGACCCGCGCTGACCGGCGAACCGGACCAGCTCGTTGGCGCGCTCGCTGGCCTTCTGCTTCTCGTGCTCGGGCTTGGCGGGCAGTCCGCGTACGGCGATCAGGAGCAGCGCGAGTCCGCCGCCGACGGCGACACCGCAGGCGAGCGCGTACAGGACGGTCGTAGAGAAAAGGCCGCCCATGGAGCCGAGTTCACTCATGTGCTCACCCCCACGTTCCGGCGGGCCGGTATCCGTGCGCCATCAGGTCCTCCAGGCAGGCGAGCGGTGCGTGCGGTACGACGCGGCCGTCGGGCGCCTCGGCGAAGACCTCGCTGGACAGCACGCGGCCGTCGACGCCGTTGACCTCGCGGATGGAGGTGACCATGCGCTGGAGGCGGCCTCCGCTCTGGTAGTTGTTGCGCCGTTGGATGAAGACGACGAAGTTCACCGCGCCCGCGATCAGCATCTGGCTGGCCTCGATGGGCAGTCGCTCGGTCGCCTGCAGGGCGTAGGTGGAAATACGGTTGAAGACCTCGCTGGAGCTGTTGGCGTGGATCGTGGACAGCGAGCCGTCGTTGCCCTGTGACATCGCGTTGAGCATGGTCACGATCTCGTCGCCGAGCACCTCACCGACGATGACGCGGGAGGGGTTCATACGGAGGGACCGCCGCACCAGCTCGGCCATGGAAATGGTGCCCTGGCCCTCGGAGTTGGGCAGCCGCTCCTCGAACGCCACGACGTTGGGGTGGAGTTCGGGGAAGGTGTCGAGACCGAGCTCCAGGGCGCGCTCGACGGTGATGAGGCGCTCATGGCCGGGGATCTCGTTGGCGAGGGCCCGCAGCAGCGTGGTCTTACCGGCGTTGGTGGCGCCCGCGATCATGATGTTCTTGCGGGCGCGGACCGCGCAGGCGAGGAAGTGGCCGACCTCGGGGGTCAGGGTGCCGTTGCCGACGAGGTCGGAGATGAAGACCTTGCCCATGCGAGCGCGACGGATGGAGAGCGCGGGCCGCCGGGCGACGTCCATGACGGCCGACAGACGCGACCCGTCGGGCAGCCGCAGGTCGAGCTGGGGATTGGCGGAGTCGAAGGGGCGGGACGACAGACCGGAGTAAGCGCCGAGCACCTGAATGAGCTCGATGAGCTCCTCGTCGGTCTCGGCGACGGGATCGCCCTTGACCTCCCGCCCATCGCTGTACCCGACGAAGACCTGATCGCACCCGTTGATGTCGATGTTCTCGACCTCGGGGTTGTCGAGGAGCGGCTGAAGGCGTCCGACGCCGAACAGGGCGGCGTGCACGGCGGCCGCGTACTGCTCCTCGGTCTCGGCGTCCAGCGGAGTGCGCCCGGCGTTGATCTCGGTGCGGGCGTACTCCTCCAATATCTGCGCGATGACGGCGCGGGCGTACTGCCGCTCGTCCTCGCTGGACATCGGGGTGACACCGCTGACCTGGTCCAGGCGGCGCTGCTCGGCGATCCGGTCGCCGGCCTCCTGCCGGAACCGCTTGACCAGCTGATGGTCGACAGCGGTCATCGCGGCCGGCCGTTCATCTGGGCCTGGTGGGCCCATGCGGCGCCGTACTGCTGGTAGATGTCGGCGGCGACCTTGCGGGCCGAGCGGATCAGCAGTGACTTGTCGAGACGTCCGCGCTTGCGGCCCGCCAACTGGTCGGCTCCGGTGGGGTCTTCGGCGATCGTGCCGACGACGCGGGCGCCGGTCTGCGCGTGCACGAGCATGTCGTTGACCTGGCCCGCGATCTTGGAGGCGTCGCCAGGGTCGGCGATGAGCACGACTCCGATCAGCGGGGTGGCGAGGCTCGCGGCGCCGCGCGGGCCGCCGTGCAGCTTGGTGGCGAGGGCGGCGGCACGGTCCCGGACACGGGCGATGGCCTCCGGCTCGGTACGGCTGATCAGCAGGACGAGGGCGGCGTGCGGGAAGAGTTCCACGGCCGGGGTGTCGCCGCTGATACGGCCGCAGTCGGCGATGACGTCGGCGGGCGCGTTCGGGGAGTCGGCGAGCGAGGAGAAGGCGTGCCCGAGGGTGGGCCAGAGCCCGGCGAGCCCGGCGGCCTGCTCGGCGATCCCGAGCCCGACGAGAACTTCGAGTCCACCGCTCAACGGCTGGACATGGTCCCAGAGTTGATCGGGTACGAGCCCGCGCCGCGCGGTGGCGGCTATGGAGAGCATGCCGGTGTTCGGGTTGAGAGGCCCGCCGTGCGCGGCGGCACTGCGGTACACCAGGTCGCCGCCCGCCGGGTCGGTCTCGGCGAGCAGGACGCGGCGCGGCCAGACCGCCGAGAGGGCGACGGCCGCGGTGGTGACGCCGGGGGAACCCTTGTCGGCGGCGAGAGCGATGAGCGCCATGGGGTTTGTGCCGCCTTCTAGTTGCTGCCGGGGACGAGCACGAGAGCCACTTCGCCGTTGGAGGCGGCCTGGGCGAGGGGGGCGGCTTCGTCGGCGTCGACGGTGAGGGTCACGGCGAGGTTGGTGCTGCCGACGAGGTCGTCGCCGTTGCCTCCCGGTACGGAGGTGACCGTGGCCTGGTCGACGATGAGGCTGTTGCTGCCGCCGGTCGAGGCGGAGCCGCCGCTGGTGTCGGAGTCGGAGTCGGAGCTTCCGGTGGTGCTGCCGACGCGGTAGGCGGCGACGATGTCACCCGCCTTGATGCCGGTGGGGTACTGACCGGCCTTGAGGGAGAGACCGACGGTGGCCTTGCCCTCGGTGACGCCGACCTGCTCGGCGAACATGTCGCCGATGACGACGGTGCCCTCGTAGATGGTGGACTTGGCCTTGAGCGTCTTGAGGGTCTCCAGCTGCTCCCACAGGACGTAGTTGATGCTGTCGTCCTTGGCGACCAGTACGGATGTGACGTTGTCGCCCACCGACTCGCCGGCCTGGATGGTGTCGGTCACCTGGACGACCTCTTCCCGGTCACCTGCCTGAAGCACGAGCATCGTCGCACCCAGTGCACCGACCAGGATGAGCAGCACCGCCAGCGCGGCCAGCGCGGGTTTGCGCTCGCGAGGAGGGGTGGGAAGCCGGTCACCGACCGAAGGCTGAGCCGGAGCGGCGGAACGTCCAGCGCCCGCCCCCGTACGCTCTTGGATCTTCACGCAACCGCTCCCCGTACACCCAAGAAATTGTCTGCCAAGACTGCCAAATGCTCTGCAATTCCGGACACTTCACCCGCGTCCGTGCCTCATCGTCGCGTCCTGCGCGGATAGTCAGCAGCTGGGGTGAGTGTCAAGCCATCGCACCGTATCAGCCGCCCATAAGCCCCTCAAGGCGCGCCCGGTCCCGTAGGGATCGGTGGCTGGACTGTTACCCATCCGCAACTGGAAGACCGGGTAACCCAGTTGCGCACGCGCCTGTGAGCTGCATTTTCCTGTGCGGGAGCGAAGGGGGTTGTGTCCCGCGGGGTCCGTTCCTCACGCGGTGGTCATGAGGCCTGCACGATTCACTCACGAGAGGGGGGCACGGCCGTGTCATGATCGTCGTTCGTGACGAACAGGACACCCATCAGCGGAGCGATGATCGCGACGGACGCCCGGGTGCTGGCGGCGGCCCGCGCGATCGGTGCCCGGCACGGAGTGGACTACACGAACGACGCGGCCGTGACGGCTCTGTTCGCGGAGCGGCAGGGGGCGATGCGGGCGACCCAGCGAGGTTGGCTCGCCTGGATCGGCGGTCTGACGCTGACGGCGGGTGTGGTCCTGCCGGTGACGGCGACGGAACTGCCGGAGCGCACCGCGAAGTCGGCCCTGTTGGTGACCGGCGTACTCCTGGTGGTGGCGGTGGCATCACTGACCGCCCTGTGCGTGCGCTGGAAGCGCGAACTCACCCACCCCGCGCTGACGGGCTACCGCGAGGTCCTGGGCGTGGCCCGGGCCCACGGCCTGCCGCTGACGCACGTACCGGCGTGGCTGGAGGGCCGGGCGTCGGGCGGGAGCGGGAAGGGATGGGCGCCGATACCGACGTATCCGAGCGTGGAACCGATGCGCGTCGCGCCTTCTCAGCCCATGGAGATCCCCCCGAAACCGGCCGCGGTCACCCAGTACGAGGAGATGGCCGACGCGGGCGGCTGGCACGACGAGACCGGCTGCCTCCTCCTGCTCGCGGGCCTGATCGGCGCGGGCTGGGCCTGGTCCCAGGACGTCCCCCTCGCCTACGGCCTCCTCGCCCTGATCCCCCTCGCGATCGTGGTGTGGATGGCGGGCAGCCGCCAGGGCGACGAGAAGCAGGCGTTGCGGGCGGAGGCGGAGACGTATGTGAGGGCGGTGGCGGCGGCTCAGGCGGCGGGGGCGCGGGGTCCGGAGCTTTCGCCGGTGCTGAAGAAACTGCTGGACGAGTAAACAGCCCCCAACATTCCGAGGAGCCCCCCCCATGAAGCGAGCCGCCCTGGCCGCCTCTGCCTCCGCCCTCTCCCTGACCGCCGTACTGACCGCCTGCTCGGACGAGAGCGACACGGACGCGAAGCCGGAAAGCTCACCCTCGTCCGCACAGGCGAAGCAGGTGAGCCCGGCGGAGCGGCTGGCGAAGCTGATGGTCACCGACGCCGACCTCGACGGCGAGACGGTGCAGGAGATCGAGTCCGAGTTCCTCTTCGCCGAGGCCCAGGACGAGGTGACCGTCGACAAGCCGGTCTGCGCGCCGTTGGCGTACGCGATGAACCAGCTTCCGCTCGGCGAGGCGCAGGCAGACCTCGCCCGCTATACGTCGACCGGTCCGGCGGCCACGTACATCGCGCTCGCGGCGTATGGGGCGGACGGCGACGCGGAGTCCGCCATGGCCGGGCTGTCGAAGGCGATCGACTCCTGCGGTGGCGGCTTCACGGCGAAGGCGAACGGCAACACCAGCCCGTACGACTCGGTCGCCGCCGAGCAGGCCTCGGCGGCGGGTGACGAGACGCTCGCGTTCAAGTCCACGATGACGTTCCGGGGCGCCTCGCACGTCCTGCGCACCCAGGCGGTCCGCAGCGGTGACGTGATCGCCGTCTACTTCGCGGTGAACGGCACGGCCATCGCGAACGCGCAGCCCAGCGAGGCCCAGTTGGCGAAGCCGGTGGTGCGGGCCCAGAACAAGAAGCTGGGCTGAGCCCCTTCACGCCAACGAGTGAATCGGCCGCATATACCAGAATCGACACCGAGACCGCGAGGATCTTCGCCGAGCTCACCGAACTCGGCCTCGGCAACGCGGGCAGCACGGAGACCAAGGCCTGATCTCTCCCCCTCCCCCGGCTCGGCGTTTCGCGGCAGCGAAGGGCTCAGTAGAGTGCCGCGAGTGACTGCGGGCGCGTATGGGGGAGACAGACGGTGAAAGCCACAGACACAAGGTGCGTTCGCACACTTCTCGCGCTCTGCGTCGCACTGCTCGCGGCCTTTGCCACCTTTGCCGCAGCGACCCCGGCCGCCGCGGCCACCGACACCCAGGCCGCCTATCTCGCCGACCGTCTCCGCGAGAACCCGGTGTATGTGTCGGACCAACTCCCGCGTGAGGTGCCGAAGTCGATGACGCGGGACTTCGCGAGGGTGGCGAAGAGCACGGGAGTTCCGACGTACGTCGTCGTCCTGCCAAGTCAGGCAGCCGCGGACGGTGAGGGGCTGCTCGGTGCGGTGCACGATCGGCTCGGTCGGGACGGGCTGTATGTGGTCATCGATGAGTCGTCGGTCTCGTATGCCCTGGCTCTCGGGGTCAGCGCGCCGGCCGATGACGCCCTCACGGTCTGTCTGTACGAACTTCCCTACGACGCGGGACCGTTGCGCGAGTTCGAGCTGTTCGCCGAGGTCATCGCCGAGGGAAGTGGGAAGGCTGCGGCTCGGGCGGAGGCGGCTCGGGAGAAGTACCGGGACGACGAGCCCGCGGAGATGTACATCGGGCCGTCCGACCGAGAGAACCAGTCGTTCCTCACGGGCATGCTGCTTACCGGCGCACCGCTGCTCATCCTGCTGCTCGTGCCTGGCGTACGACGGTGGCGGCACAAGCTCCGGGGCCGCGCCCGGAAGGAGGGCGCGACGACCCATCGGGCCCCCGGCTGGATCGCTCCCGCCCTCGCCCTGGCCACCGCCGTCGCCGTACCCGTGGCCGCGAGCGTCACCTTCGACCAGACCACGTCGAGCGCGTCCCCCCGCCCCAGGGCGATCGACCTCAACGCCCGCGTCGACCGCGTCGCGCAGGGCCTCGCCGAGGACCCGGTGTACACGGACCCGGAGAGCCCCCGAGTCCTGGACTCGGCTCAACTGACCCGACTGCAGGGCCGTATCGAGAAGTTCGAGCAGTCCGAGGGGGGCGGCCCGGTGTTCGTGTCCGTCGTACCGCAGTTGATGGAGGACGAGTCCGAGGGGGACGAGGAAGCGTTTGCGGCCGCGGTCCACGACAAGTTGGGCGAGGACGGGGTGTACGTCGTCGCCGACCCGCTGGACGGCTACATCGAGGTCTTCAACCACGGTCTACGACTGAACAGTCTGGACCTCCTGTTCGACCTTCCGGAGTCCATCGCCCACGGCGACGACAAGGCGGACGAGGCCGACGACCACCTCCTCGGTGAGCGCCTCGACGCCCTGATGACCTTCCTCGACAAGGCACCCCGCACGGACGAACCGGAGTCCGCCGGCGACCCGTACCCGGTCTCGAACCCCGTTACCGAGGACGACCTGCCGCCCCTCTTCGGCGGCGACTTCTGGCCGGGACTGTTCATGGGCGTCCTGGCCGCCGGGCTGCTGTACGGGCTGCTGGCGGGCGCGGTGGGGATCATCGGCAAGGTGCTACGGCGCCGCAGGCCGGGCCCGTTGGCGACGGAGACGCTGCCGGAGGTGTCACCGACGGAGCCGTCGATGTCGTACCTGCGCGACACGGCGCGAGTCGAACTCCGGGCGCTGGCCGAGGACTTCGAGTCGGTGGAGAGCGCCGCTCAGCAGGACACCCGGCCGGGGGACCGACTCGACGCGGCGATGCTGCTCATCGGCGGCGACACCGGCCGCATCCAGGACCCCGCGACGGATGCCGCCACCCTGGTCGCGGTCATCGTGCTCGCCCGCGCGGGCCGCGCCGCGCTCGCGGGCAAGGCGTACAACCGCTGCTGCGCGGTCAACCCGCTCCACGGCCCGGCGGTCACCCGCCACCACGCGCGGGTCTCCGCGGAGAGCAAGCAGCGGCGCCTGCTGCACGTCTGCGAACGTTGCCGGGACACGGCGATCGCGGCGCCGAGGACGCTCCACACGCTGGTACTGACGCTTCCGACCGGCCCCGATGCGGCACGCGTGCCGTACGAGGAGGCCGACGAGCTGCTGAGTGTCGTACCGGACGGCATTCGTCGGCTGACCGAGAAGGTGAAGGAGACGGTTCATGTCCCATAGCCGGGCGGCGATCACGGCCGTGGTGGCGGCGCTGCTGCTGACCCCCACGGCGGTGGCGGCGGACTCCCCGAGCACCGGCGAACGCATCGCGAACGCGTTGCGCTCGTCGCCGGTGTACGTGGACGAGGCGTACGCCTCAGCCGTACCGCCGCCCCGTCAGCGGCAGTTGGCGAGGGAGATCGATCGGACGGGCCTGCCCATCAAGGTGGTGTTGACCCCCCTCACCAAGGGCGACGACTTCGACGGAGAAGCGGACGTCCTCGCCTCGGTCGTACGCGACCGCCTCCCCCAGCGCGACCTCATCCTCATCACCACGGACGGCACCTTCACCGACTCCCTCAACGGCTACGAATGGCCCACGGACACCCACCAGACCGCCGACGCGGCGGCCGCGGCCGGCTTCCTGGACGAGACGCGGGACGCGGGCCTGGCGGACCTGACGTCGAAGGCGGTGGAGCTGGTGGCGCGGGGGGACGGGACGGAGGTGTACGAGGAGGCGATGGGGGATCTGGAGACGAGCCCGGAGCCGAGCCCCGATCCGACGCGGACGGAAGCCGGGAGCTCATGGCCGACATGGCCGGTGGTGGCGGCCGTAGCTGGATTGGCGCTGAGTGCCCTGCTCCTCGTACGCCACCGTCGTAGGACCCCTGCGTCGGCCCGCCCCCGGACGGTGTTCGCGACCGCCCGCGCCGCGGACGAGGCCGCGCTGCGCCGCCGGGCGGAGGCGGAGGTCGTCGCACTGGGCGAGTCGGCGCGTACGACGGACTCGGCGGCGCCGGGACTGCAGTGCGCCCTGGACGCGTACGCCGCGGCAGGGACAGTCCTGGACGCGGCCCGGGGTCTCCCGGACCTGGCGGGCGTTCTGGCCCTGGTGACGGAGGGCCGGGACGCCCTGGCGGACAGCCCTGCCCCTCTTCCCTTGTGCTTCTTCAACCCTCTGCACGGCCGAGGAAAGCGCCTTATGACGTGGCGCCCGCTGGGCCGCAGGGACCGCGTGCGGGTGGCCGCATGCAGTGCCTGCGCGACGGCCCTACGCATCCACCGCTCCCCCGACGTCCTGACGGACGTGACGGAGGACGGCGAGACGGTCGCGTACTTCGAGGTGCCGGCGGAGCGGAGCGTGTGGGCGGCTACGGGGTACGGGTCGCTGCTTCGGGGTGGGGACAGCTTGGCGGGGAGGGTGGCCCGGGGGGACTTCACGCGGAGCGCACTCAGCGATTGAGGTCCATCACCCCGACTCCAAGCCCCCTATACGCCTGTGGCACGACCGTGGCCACCAACGCCCCCTCGGGCACCATCAGGTTCGGCCGCGCGGCGTGCACAGCGGCGGCGACACCGAAGGCGACACCGCCATGGCACAGTTCGGCGATGGTCACAGCCATCGCGTAGTCGTCGTCGACGACGCGGAGCACGTCGACCAGCACACCGACGTGCTCCACGATCCCCGCGCGGTCGCGCTCGGCCTCCAGCAGACACAGAACGGGCACCCATAGACGGACGTCGTCGCTGTCCGCCGCGGCGTGGATGAGGCCGGAGACCTGCTTGTTGCCGCCCATCGCCAGGAGCGTCGGCGCATCGAGGACGAAGTGTTCGATCTGGCTCAACGGGGACGCTCCGCCTCAGCTTCAGCGAGGGCGGCCCGGTGAGCTGCCGTGGCGTCACGCATCTTCCGCCGCATCTCGGCGGACTCCTCATCCGTCACGTAATGCCCGAACCGCTCCGCCAGCAACACACGAGTGCGCTCGGCCCGCGCCTTGATCTGCTCGGGAGTGAGTGTCTGTGCGGCTATCTCCTGCATGAGGGCCCGGAGACTGGTCCCCCGCGCCTCGGCGACGGCGGCGAGCTGGTTACGGACTTCGGCGGGGACACGGATCATGACGTCGGCCATGACGGGAGTATACGTCGCGTATACGCCGCGCGGTCCTTCGGCGCCTAACCTCCACCGTCCGCAGATTTGGCGGTCTTTGGGTCCGCAACGAACGACCCCATCCCGCGGGTGGTCGTGATGAGCCCCTCTTCACGAAGGGCGGCCGTGGCCTTACGCACAGTCTCGCGAGCCACTCCGAATTCCTGCTCCAACTTCACTTCCGAGATCAGCCCGCGCACGGGGTACTCACCGCTCGCGATCCTCTGCCGGACAACCTCGGCGATCTGCTGCCACTTGGGCCTGGTCGGGTCGAATTCGAACACCCCCGAACTGTACGTACTCCCGAACAGCAATTCATAGATGCCTTTCTCCCCCCATATGGGTAGACAGGCACTAGCAAGCGGCATACGGTACCGACAGCAGACCCCGGCGACGGAGGCAAGCCGTCCCGGGGCGTGGCCAACGCTTCGAAGGAGCGTCGACATGCTGGACCTTACTCTCCGGCTCCTGGCCTGGGTGCTGGGCATCTGCACACCAAGCCCCCGAGGCCGCCACCGCCTCGGCGCAGAGCCACCCCTCCGCTTCACGCCGGCCCCACCACCCCGCTTCACGGAACTCCTCGACGGCAACGCCTCCCGCCTCGTACGCCCCTACGTCCTGGACCCCGACGAACACCACCGCCAACGAGAACGCCGCCGAGCCGCGTACCTGGCGACGCTCGGCATCGACGTAGGCCCGACCCGCATCCACGGCGTACGAGTCCCGGCAGCCACCCAATGACGCGCCCCACCTTGCGGATGTGCGCCCGCTGCCAGCGCACGACAGAGGAACCGGTCCTGGTTCACGAGGTCCACGCCCCGACAGGCCCCGGCTTCAACGTCTACGCCTGCCCGGAGTGCGCCGTGCACTACCCGCCCATGCCGGACGTACTCGAAGTCCTGGAATCCGTCGGCCGTCGATCCCCTACGCCGACAAGACCGACGCAGAAGGGCACGCCACCGCAGTAGCAAAACGGAATCCCACAGCAACAGCGGCTCCGGACGCGGCAGTCGACGCGCTCGGGCCGCTGTCTGTTTAAGCACATTCCGGCCACTCAACACTGACACAGGCGCTCCACTCACCCAGAATTGCCCTGATTCTCTGGATAGTTCGCTGTGGCGAAACCGGGAACCCCACCGATAGCGTCAGTGCTCTTGACTCAACTTCTGTCTCACGGGGAGCCCCACTGTGAAGCGCCGCACTCTGCCCGCCGCTGCCGCGCTGGCCGCAACCGCAGCCCTGCTGCTCACGGCTTGCGGCAGCGAGGACGACAAGTCCAGCGACAACGACAAGATCGCCGGAGCCGAACAGGCATCGGAAACACCGAAGGAATCGGCGGCGGCTTCTGGAGCACCGGCAGAGGACAAGCCGGACGGCGTGGACGTGTCCCTGCCCAAGGACATGAACCTGGTCTTCGACTGGGAGAAGCCGGGGGACAAGAACGAGGCGGCCGCGATGGCCGACACGGCCAACTTCTTCCGTGCCATCTATCGGGGCGTCGACAAGCGCACGACCAAGGACGCTGCCTTGGCCACCTACGCCACAGGCGATGGGCTGAGGTACGCGAAGACGCAAATCGACGTCAGGCTCGAAGGCGGCTGGACGGCAACCGGCACCCGGCGCCACTACCAGGCCACCACCCGGTCCGCCTCGAACGGCAACTCGGTGGAGGTCGCGTTCTGCGTGGACTCCAGCAAGTTCTACTCCAAAGAGGTCAAGACCGGAAAGGTCCTGAAGGGTACGCCCAGCATCACGGACTTCGACTACTTCAAGATCATCATGGTCAAGATCCCCACCGGCGAAGCTCTGTGGCAGGCGTCCAAGGTGTACGTCGAGACAAAGGCGGCGAAGTGTCAGTGAACAGGTCACGGCGTACGGCCCTCAGCACCGGCGCGGCTGCACTGACACTGGCCTTGGGTGCCCTCGTCCTCGCGGAACCGGCCTACGCGGGAGAGCAGCCGGGCAACGCCCAGGGCTCCAACACAGAACAGTCGGGCGGCGGCGACGACTCCGGCATCTACGCCGCAGCACAGATCACGTACTCCGGATCCGTCGCCAAGAACGGCAGCACCGGAAACGTGACGTCCGCCGACGTCAACTGGACGCCGCCGCCCTGCTGGTACGCCCCGTACCTAGGGGCCAAGGACTTCAAGAAGAAGATGTCCAAGGACATCGAAAGCCAGATGAGCGCACCCGGCATGGGCGGCCACGCGGGCGCGGCGCTCAGCGAGTTGCAGCGCCACTACGAGGACGAGTATGGCTGGACCGACACCCCCGGCTACAAGGACTACAACATCGAGAACGACGGCAAGGGGATGTTCTGGGCCGCCGTCGAGAATCCCAACGAGCCCGACATCCTGAAGCGGAGCTCGTGCAACGACCTCCCGTTCTGGGTCGACAACGGCGAGGCGCCGCCGCCCCAGTACGAAGAGGCCATCACCCCGGAGATACTCGCCGCCCTCGCCTACCAGCACATGGAGCTCCCCGACACCGAGGTCACCCTGGCCCCTGAGGCGATCACGAAGGTGAACCTGCCGACCTGGGCCTGGCTCGACAAGGCAGTCTTCGACGAGGTCCAGGCCACGGCGGCCATCAACGTCCCCGGCTTCAACCTCCAAGCCACAACAACGGCCAAGCCGATCGCCCTCAAGCTGGAGCCGGGCACACCGGACGCCGAGACCTACCCGGCATCGGGCGAGTGCGCCATCAACGCCGACGGCTCCATCGGCGAGCCCTACGCCAAGGGAAAGGCCGACCAGACCCCGCCCTGCGGCCTGAAGTACCTCCGCTCCTCCGGCGACGGCACCTTCAACCTCCAGGCCACGATCACCTGGGAAATCGCCTGGACAGGTTCCGGCGGCACCGGCGGCGACCTCCCTAACGGCACCTTCGGGGCGACTCAGGACGTGACCGTTCAAGAGATCCAGGCCGTAAACCGTTGAGCATCGTGCCGTACGACGGCCGGGGCGGGGATCCCCATGACAGACGAATCTGATCTGACGGTCGACTACGACTTCCTCGCGGACTGTGAACGCAAGCTCGGCCAGCTCAAGAAGACCTTCGAGGACATCGAGAACCGCCGCGACGAAATGAAGGAGCACTGGGGCTCCGGTGCCGTCGCCGGGGCCATGGAGGACTTCGTCGACAACTGGGACGACTACCGCACCAGACTCGTCGAGTCCATTGAATCCGTCGGCAAGCTCGTAGCCGGCAGCAAGAAGGCCTTCGAAGATCTCGACGAAGAACTGGCCAAGGCAAACAAGAAGAAGCAGAAGAAGTGACGCGGTGACACCGACATCCAAGCGCCGTCCGGTGGACTGGCAGCCACTCTGCGAATCCGACCCCGTACCCGGCGATCCGGAGGAGATCCGCGCCGAGGTCAAACACATGATCTCGGTGGCCACGAAGCTCCGGGACCAGGCCAAGAACCTCAAGGCGATCAGCGACGACGAGACCCTCAAGGGCAAGTATGTAAAGGCCCTGCGCGACGAGTCGTCCACGCTGGAGAAGCACATGCGGGAGGTGGCCGGACGGTACGAGCGCGTGCACGGCCATCTGACCAAGTGGTCGAACGAGCTGGAGGACTTCCAGAGCGACGCCGACAAACTCCTGCGTCAGGCCAAGGAGAAGCAGGAGGAGGTCGAGGCCGACAAGGCCAAGAAGGCCGCCTCGGAGGACAAGGACGTGCCGCACGCGTCCCCCAGCGGCACCAGTCCCGCCGACGACCCCCTCCAGCCGTACCGAACCCGTCTGCACACCCTCACTGGTGCCCGGAGCACTCGCGCCAACCACTACGCCGGGAAGATCCGCGACGAGATCGACGACGTGATCGAGGACTCGTGGTGGGACGACGTCAAGGGCTGGGTCCATGACCATGCGGACGGGATCAAGGCTTTCATCGATGTACTCGGCTGGGTCGCGACGGCGGCCGGCTTCCTGGCGCTCGCCATTCCCGGCTTGAACCTGCTCGTCCTTGGCATCGCGTTGCTCACGATCGGGCTAAGACTCCTGCTGGTGGCATCCGGCGACGCCTCGTGGACGGATGTCATCTTCGACGTCGTGGGTGGGCTGCTCGTCGTGGGTGGCCTCGGGGCTGCAGCCAAGCTCGCCAGCGGCGCCAAGGCCACCGTGGGCGCCGCTCAGGCCGCCCGGACCGCCGGCCTGAGCCGAGGGCTCAGAGGCGTCAAGGGCATCATGGACGACACGGGGCGGATGATGACCAAATTGCCGGAAGGCCCGGGGCGGCAGGCCCTCGGAGCGGCCCGTAACGCGATACGCAAGTCCATCTCCCAGAATGTCGGCCTGGTCGTCAAGGGGCCGCTGAGGGTCAGCCCGTTGTCGACGCTGGTGCACCTCGGCGACAAGGAGATGGCCGGCATGGCGAAGATGCTGCAGGCGAACAAGGCTGCCTTCCCGGAGGCCGCGGGTGCCGCGGCGGACAAGGCGTACAAGTCCTATCAGGTCGGCCTCGGTATCGCCTGGACCGGCATGGGGATGGACGTCATGGACAAGGCGCTGGGAAAGAGCGACCTGACAAGCTGGACCAAGGAGCAGTTCGGTACCGGCGAGAAGCCGTACAACGCGGCGTACTCGGACTGGAAGGACAACACCCTGAAGCCCGCCCCCGACACCCACTGGTGAGGAATGACCATGGACCTGAACTCGGCGCAACGCATTGCCGAGGCCGAAGCCGCCCGCACCGGGCTCGGCACCGGCCCCAACAGGCGGCTCCGGCTGACGCTGATCATCGGAATGCCGCTGTTCCTGCCGGTGTTGGGAATCATGATCCTGGTGCCGAAGCCACTGATGAACGACGTGCTCTACGTCTATGAGGCCGGGATCATCGGCTGCCTCCTGCACTACGTCTGGGTCTTCGCGAAGTACCCCCGGTATGCGGGCCGTCCGCCCTACCTCACCCGGGATCTCGCCATGGGCGGCGGCTTCTTCCTGCCCTCGCTGTTCTTCGGTTTCTGGCCGGGCATGATCGCCGCCCCGGCGTGGGCCCTCTTCGTAGGCGTTGCCTATGCCGTGGAAGTGACGCGGGGGCGCAATGACCACCACTGAGCACCGCCGGCCCCCGAACGGGTTCAACCTGGTGCCGCCGCCCGGCTGGGACGTGATTCCGCTCCGCACGGGCACCAAGGAAGCGATGGACCGCGTCGTCCGCAAGGCCGTCGCACAGCTGCCCGTCGGCTTTCCCAAGGACGACATTCCGAAGGCCCGGCTGAAGCTCACCCAGGAGATGAAGAAGGTCGTCCGCCGGGCCAGTGCCAAGGGAGGTATGACCCTCTACCTCCCCACCGAACGCCTCCACGGCATCGCGCTGCCCGTCTCCATCGTGGCTTCGGAGCCGATCGAAATTCCGCGAGTCAGGCCCGACAGCGGCCCGGAAGCGGTCCTGGTCGCGCTCGCCTCCGAAACTCCCGGTGCCGAGACACGGGAGCTCGACGACACCGCGGCCCTGCGCTCGGAGCGAGAGGTACCCGCCGACGCGGCCAAGGGCGTCGACGTCGCTCACCGCCGGGTGGAGTACATCGTCCCGGTCCCGGACAGCGCCCCCGACCAGTACCTCACCTTCTCCTTCAGCGCCCTGATAGCGCCCGGCTCGGATCCCGCCTTCTACGACGCCCTCGTGGAGTTGTTCGATGCCGTGATGGGCACCTTCCGCTGGAGCTACGCCTGAAGGCTCCCTTCTGCCGTGCCCCCCGAAGAAAGAGACCACTGATGTCCGAAGGCACCCTGTGGAGCACCGACCTCGGCGCCCCGCTCCACATCGACACGGATGCCAACCCAGACCTCTGGGGCTATCTTCACCTCCAGATCGACAAGAAGACCTTCAAGGAATGGCTGGACCTGCACCTGACCGGCCTGGCCGCCATCCACGAAACAGAACTCACCCGCAAACTCCGCCGATTCCACAGGACCTTCTACGAGCAGACGATCGTCACGCTCCGGGACAAGCTGCAGGCCGACGAGGCGTTCATCTACCACCCCGTTCCGCTGACCTACATGCCGCTGGTGATGCACGCCACCCGCCTCCACTGCGAGGCCCGTGACGCGGCCTCCTGCGAGGGAATCACCGCGCTCACGGTGCCGCACCCGGACATCCCCGAGTGGCAGCAGCGAACCGGCAGCATTCCGTTCGCCTCTCCACACCTGGGCGCGGACGGGGTCCGGGTCACCCGCTCCTACCCTGCGGACAGCACCATCATGATGACCTCGGTGACGTACCACTGGCACACCCGGCCCGGCCTCCCCGACGTCCTGCTCCGCGGGCACCACGACGATCCGGAGGTGATCGCCGCGGCGCTGGAGGCGCTGGACGACTTCGCGCGGACGCTCCGGCTTCCTGGGGCGGCCCATTGACCGGCGCCGCCAGGGGCGGGTCCGAGCGGTGAGCTGATCTCGCACCTGGGGATCTCGCGGTCGAGGTCGGGTGCGGTGGACCTGATGGCAGACGGGTCAGGTCTACGTGTCCGTGCGCACCGTGTCCACGGAGGTCGAGTGGCTGACGGCCAACCTCGCCACCTTCGACGACTTCGCCCGCAGCATCTGGCTCAACCCCAACCCGGAGTGACTCACTCAGACGCGTCCGGCTCGCCTGGATTCCCCTCGTCATACACCAGCACCATCCGCATAGTCGTCATCAATGCGTCGGCCAGGCCCGTGGCCTCCCCGGTGTCCTCCGCTCGCTGCCATCGGAACCGGACGACGCTCAGGCTGTTCACGCCGGGAGGGAACACCGCGTACTTGAGGAGTTCGGTTCTTCGGCCGCGGGACAGGCCCAGGCGTCCGCTCTTGGTCCGCAGAGTGGTCCGGATCCGTACCGCCGGGCCCACCGGGAGGTCGAGATGGCGGACCTCCGGCTCGCCGATGACTTCCGCGTCGTCGAAGTCCACGAGCAGCGGCACCATTTCGGCCGGTGACGGTCGCGGCTTGTCGTCCTCGCCGTAGGAGTCGAGCCTGAGGTCGACGAGTGCCTGGCCCTGGGGTGTGTAGAAGGCCATCGCCCAGTTCGCGTGGTCGCTGTTCAGTCCCAGCGCCCGCCGCCGCACGTCCCGGACCAGCTTCCGGGGCTTGACCTTCAACTCGGCTGAGTCGAACTCCGTCCATACGACCACCGTGGCCGCCGCGTCGGCCTCGATCCAGCCCACGTCTTCCAGCCCCAGGTCGATCCACCCCGGCTGGAAGTCGAACTCGAAGACGTGGTCGGTCTGCGAGATCTCGTCGTCAGCGGACACTCCGGTTCAGCCCTCCCCCTCAAGCACGGGTGCGGTGGGCCGACGCAGACGCGCCGGCCCACCGCACCGCGAACTCACTTACCCCGAGCCTGCTTGGCCAGCTCGTCGTCGATCTGCTCGAACTTGTCCGCCGCCATGGTCAGGTAGTCCCCCATGCCGTCCAGACCGTCCAGCGTGTCCTTCGAACCCTGGACGAACTCCGTGAAGTTCTCGTCGAAGGCCTTGGAAGAGCTCTTGGTGACGTAGCCCGACTCGACCAGGTTGTTGATGTACTTCTTCAGGCCGTCGAGCTTCTCCTGGAGCCGCTCCTTCTCCTTCACGACATGCTTGGCCGCATCCCGCATGTCCTGATATGTGACGTCAAGGTCCTTGGCCATGAAGCCGCTCCCTATCCAAAACGCCGCAGGGCCAACCCCCGTGGCTCCCTGTTTGCGGTCCGACAGTGACCGACCGGCTCCAACTCTCGTGTGACAGCCGGTGTGATCGTCCGCTCTTGAGCCAGCAGCTTACGGGTGCGGCCTGAGGTGTCACATCCCGCCTTTGTGAACAAGCCGTCATGACCCCGTCACAAGACCGTGCGCACCTCGTTGCCATCGGGAAGACGAGAGCAGAGCCGGGAGCCTCCCGCTGTCCCCTCCCCACCCCCAGCCGATATCGTCGCTTCCAACTGTGGCCAGCGTTGCGGAAGCGGTCGCAGGGGCAACGGGGAGGACAAGAGACGTGCGCCTGACTCTGACCGTCGTCGACCCGTTCGGCGGCGGTACCGCCGACGTCGTGCTCGATGCCGATCCTGAGTCCACCATGGGGGACATCGCACAGGAGCTGGCCAAGCAGGTCGGGCACAGCGGGGCTCAGGTCATTCCCATCGGGCAGCTACACGTCCCCAGCGGCAACGCTCCCCTTCTCTACGTCGACGGGTACGCCGTCGATCCCTCCGCCAACGTTCTCAACTCGCCCCTCCGCGAAGGCGCCGTCGTCAGTCTTCAGGATCCCGCCGGGTGTCTTCCCGGTGAGCCCACCGGGCTCGTCGAGCTGCGGATCGTCGGTGGGCCTGTCGCCGGGTACGTGCATCGGCTGGGCGTCGGGCGGTACGACATCGGCAGCGGGCCGGCCAGTTACGTCCGTATCGACGACCCAGAACTCGACGCCCGCGCCCTCACCCTCTCCGTCGCCACCGACGGCACCTGCCGTTTCGTCGTCCATGGAGACAAGGAACAAGCCACCCTCGACGGCACCTCCATCGAGGACATCCTCAACCCCAAGGACGACAAGGACACCAACAAGAAGGGCAAGCGCAAGAAGGAGGCAGAGGCTGCCGACGAAGGCAAGCCCATGGACAAGGACATCTGGCCCCTCGGCGGCCAGATCGCCATCGGCAACTCCCTCATCGAGCTCGCCCGCTACTCCCCGCCCAACGCCGCCCTGAAGTGGTCCGAGGACGGCATCGGCCTCGACTACAACCGGCCCCCGCGGCTCCGGCCCCCGGAGCGGCAGACTCGCTTCCGGCTGCCCTCTCCTCCCCGCGAGTACGAGGCCCGGCCGCTGCCGTGGCTCATGGCGCTCACCCCGCTCGTCGGCGCCATCGTCTCGGTGCTGATCTTCCAGCGCTGGTACTACCTGATCATGGCGGCGCTCAGCCCGTTCCTGCTCTTCGCGAACTACTACAACGACAAGAAGCACGGCCGTAAGTCGCACGCCAAGCAGGTCAAGGAGTACGAGGAGCAGAAGGCCCGGATCGAGCAGGACGCCCAGGACGCGCTCGTCGCCGAGCGGAACGACCGGCGGCAGGCCATCCCCGATCCGGCCACCGTGCTCTCCCTCGGTACCGGGCCGCGGACGAGGCTCTGGGAGCGGCGGCGCACCGACCGCGACCATCTCCTTCTCCGCGTCGGCACCGGGCAGCTCCCCTCCGAAGTCGTCCTCGACGACCCCGAGCAGGACGACCACAAGCGCGAGGTCACCTGGACGATCGAGGACGCTCCCGTCGCCCTCGATCTGCGCGGGCTCGGTGTCATCGGTATGGCCGGGCCGGGGGATTCGGCTCGTGCCATGGGGCGTTGGGCCGTGGCGCAGTTCGCCGCGCTCCACAGTCCCATGGACGTCCAGTTCTACGTCCTCAGCGAGCAGACCGCGCAGGCGAGTTGGGACTGGGTCCGCTGGCTGCCGCACGCCAAGCCTTCCGGTGGCCAGGACGTCAACGTGCTCATCGGTACCGACGCCGAGACCGTCGGCGCCCGGATCGGTGAGCTGACGCAGATCCTCGACGCGCGCAAGAAGGCCGCCGAGCAGAACCGGAGCCAGGGCACCGGCTTCAGCGACCCGGACATCGTCGTCGTATGGGACGGGTCTCGGCGGCTTCGGTCCCTGCCCGGTGTCGTACGGCTGTTGCGCGAGGGGCCCTCCGTCTCCATGTACGCCGTCTGCCTCGACGCCGAGGAGCGGTTCCTGCCCGGTGAGTGCCAGGCCTTCGTCGTAGCGGAGCCCAAGGCGCAGGAGTACGACACCCCCAGCGCGCCCCAGGCCCAGCAGGCCGCGCCCGGTGGTTTCCCCTCCTTCCAGGCCTGGCATCAGGCCGCGCCCGAGCCCTCCCACTCCCAGCAGGCCGACAGGTTGCGGCTGCGTGTGGAGGAGGCCGGGGCCGAGCGGCGCAAGGACGTGCGGCCCGACTTCGTCTCCCCCGCCTGGTGTCTGCGGCTCGCCCGGTCCATGTCCTCCCTGCGGGACATCAGCGGTGAGACCGAGGACTCGGCGCTGCCCGGTTCCAGCCGGCTGCTCGACGTCCTGCAGCTCGAACCGCCCACCAGCGATGCCATCGTGGCGCGATGGCGGATGGGTGGGCAGTCGACGCTCGCCGTCATCGGTGAGTCGTACGACGGGGCCTTCGGTATCGACATCCGTAAGGACGGGCCCCACGGCCTTATCGCCGGTACTACCGGTTCCGGTAAGTCCGAGCTGCTGCAGACCATCGTCGCCGCACTCGCCGTCGCCAACACGCCCGAGAACATGACCTTCGTCCTCGTCGACTACAAGGGTGGCGCGGCGTTCAAGGACTGTGTCCATCTCCCGCACACGGTCGGCATGGTGACCGACCTCGACGCCCACCTCGTCGAGCGGGCGCTGGAGTCGCTGGGCGCCGAGCTGCACCGGCGGGAGCACATCCTCGCCGCCGCCGACGCCAAGGACATCGAGGACTATCAGGATCTGGTACGGAGGGATCCCTCCCACAAGCCCGTCCCCCGACTCCTCATCGTCATCGACGAGTTCGCCTCCATGGTCCGGGACCTGCCCGACTTCGTCACCGGTCTCGTCAATATCGCCCAGCGAGGACGATCCCTCGGTATTCATCTCCTCCTCGCCACCCAGCGGCCCTCCGGCGTCGTGTCTCCCGAGATCCGCGCCAACACCAACCTCCGTATCGCGCTGCGTGTGACCGACGGCGGTGAGTCGACGGACGTCATCGACTCCCCCGAGGCCGGGCACATTTCGAAGAGCACGCCGGGTCGGGCGTACGTCCGGCTCGGGCACGCCTCGCTCGTGCCGTTCCAGTCGGGACGCGTGGGTGGTCGGCGGCCCGGTGCCGCCGACCCCGCCGTCCTCATGCCCTGGGTCGGCCCGCTGACCTGGGAGGACCTGGGGCGCGCCGCCCTCACCAAGCCCAAGGCCGAGTCGCGCGAGGACGAGGAGATCACCGACCTCAAGGTGCTCGTCGACACCATCCGCGACGCCAACCGGTCGCTCGGTATCCCGCCGCAGCACAGCCCCTGGCTGCCGGCGCTCGACGAGCAGTTGCTGCTGGACGAGATCCCGGTCCCGGAGTTCACGCCCGCGCCCGGCAAGCTGGCGCCCGCGGCCTTCGGTGTCGAGGATCTGCCGGCGCTCCAGTCGCGCCGCCCGGTGGCGATCGACTTCGCGAGCTTCGGGCATCTGATGATCGGCGGTGCCCCGCGCAGCGGCCGTTCGCAGTTGCTGCGTACGATCGCCGGTTCGCTGGCCCGTACGCACTCCATCGCCGATGTGCACATGTACGGCATCGACTGCGGCAACGGCGCGCTCAACGCGCTGACCCGGCTGCCGCACGTCGGCGCGGTCGTCAGCCGTAATCAGACCGAGCGGGTGGTCCGGCTGGTCAATCGGCTCAAGGGTGAAATGGACCGCCGCCAGGGCGTGTTGGCGGACAAGGGGTTCGCCGACATCGGCGAGCAGCGGGCCGCGGTCGCGCAGGACGAGCGGCTGCCGCACATCGTGGTGCTGCTGGACCGCTGGGAGGGCTGGGTGCCCACCCTCGGCGAGGTCGACCACGGCGCGCTGACCGACGACCTCCAGACGATGATGCGCGAGGGCGCGAGCGTCGGCATCCACCTGGTCCTCACCGGTGACCGGACGCTGCTGGTGGGCCGTATCGCCACGCTCACCGAGGAGAAGTACGGTCTACGGCTGTCCGACCGCAGCGACTTCTCCACGCTCGGCATCCCGGCGCGCAAGGTGCCCGAGGAGATACCGCCGGGCCGCGCCTTCAAGAACGAGGCCGGTACGGAGACGCAGTTCGCGCTGCTCGCCGAGGACACCACCGGTCAGGGCCAGGCCGCGGCGCTGGCCGCGATCGGCGAGGCGGCGGCCGCCCGGGACGCCGAAGTGCCGCGGGCCAAGCGGCCGTTCCGCGTCGACAGCCTGCCGAGCCGGATCTCCTTCACCGAGGCCTGGGAGCTGCGCGACCCGGATGTGTCCCGCTCCAAGCTGTACGCGCTGGCCGGTATCGGCGGTGACGAGATCGTCGGTTTTGGGCCCGATCTCGCGCAGGGCGTGCCGTCGTTCGTCATCGCGGGCCCGGCGAAGTCCGGTCGCTCGACCGTCCTGATGAACTTCGCGCAGTCCTTCCTCCAGCAGGGCGTACGTCTGATCGTCGCCGCACCTCGCCAGTCGCCGGTGCGCCAACTCGACGGTGTGGAAGGCGTGCTGAAGGTCTACACGGGCGACGACATCGACGAGGACGAGTTCGAGGAGCTCATCGACGACTCCGAGCCGTCGATCGAGAACCCGGTCGTCGTCCTCATCGACGACGGCGAGATCCTGGAGGACTGCGACGCCGCGAGCCAGATGAAGAAGATCGTCTCTCGTGGCGCCGAACGCGGGCTCGCGCTCGTCATCGCCGGTGACGAGGAGGACGTGTGCAGCGGATTCTCCGGCTGGCAGGTCGACGCCAAGAAGGCCCGCCGCGGCATCCTGCTCTCCCCGCAGGAGTCCTCCAGCGGGGACCTCATCGGCGTCCGCCTCAACCGCGGCATGGTCGGCGGCCCGGCGGTACCGGGCAAGGGCATGCTGCACCTGGGCGATGGCGAGCTGCGGACGGTGGTCGTCCCCGGCTGACGGCTATTCGATACGTGACAGCCGTGACGTCGGGTTCCCCGACTCCTCGCTGTCCGAGGCGTAGTCGAGGTCGTCGCCGACCGGGGTGAGGGTGACCGTCGTGGCCGCCGGATTGCAGCCCTTGTGGTTGGACTTGGCGCCCACGGACGTCGCCACGAGCCGTTTCGCGGTGACGCTCTTCAGGGTCAGTACGTCGTTGCAGACGCCGCCGAGCACATCCGTCTGGCGGAGTCTGCCCAGCTCCTGGCCCACCTGCGCCCGGTGGACGGTGAGCCGGAAGGCGCCGAGGGGGAGGTTGCCGTCGAGGGCGACGCCCTGGCCCTCCCAGGTGCCGAGGTAGGCCGTCAGGGCATCGGGCGCCGCGGTCGCGGAGGCGGAGGCGCCGGGGGCCTGGGAGTAGGACGAGTCGGAGTCCGAACCGGCCGAGTCGTTCGGGGAGTTGTCCGGCAGCAGGTCGAACACGAACACCGACCCGACGGTCACGGCGGCCAGCGCGCTCGCGACCGCCAGCGCGACCGTGCAGCTCATACGACGCCCCCGTCCGCCGTCCCCCGGCGCCGAGGTCGCCGCCACGGAGACCGACAGCTTGCCGGGCGACCGCGTGACCGGCTCGGCGTCCCGCGGCTCGGGAACCGCGACGGGAGGCATCGTGGGAGGCGGGCCGAACTCCCCTATGGCAGGACTGCTGAACCCCACCGGCCCGGACGGCCGGTCCCCAAGACCCCCGTCCGTCGCCTCCAGGTTCAGCACCTGCACCGCACTACGGCCGACCCGCTCGACCAGCACCCCCGGCAGCCACCCGTCCGCCACCAGCCGCGCCGCCCCCTGCGGGGCCAGCCGTCGGGCCAGCTCACCGGGCGTGGGACGCGCCGCCGGATCCTTGTTCAGGCACGCCTCCACCACCTCCCGCAGCTCACCGTCCAGCGGGCCGAGTTCGGGTTCCTCGTGCACGACCTTGTACAGCAGCGCCGCCGAGGAGTCGCCGGGGAAGGGCTGCTGCCCCGTCGCGGCGTACGCCAGCACCGCGCCCAGGGAGAAGACGTCCGCCGCGCCCGTGACGCCCTTGCCGAGGATCTGCTCGGGCGCCATGTAGCCGGGCGAGCCGATCGAGACGCCGGTGGAGGTGAGGGAGGCCGTGCCGTCGGTGGCGCGGGCGATGCCGAAGTCGATCAGGAGCGGGCCGTCGACGGTCAGCAGGACGTTGGACGGCTTGACGTCCCGGTGCACCAGGCCCAGCTCGTGCACCGCCGTCAGCGCCTCCGCCAGCCCCGCCCCGAGCACGCGTACCGTGTGGCCGGGCAGTGCGCCGGTGTCCGCGACCGCCGCTGTCAGGGAGGGGCCCGCCGCGTATGCCGTGGCGACCCAGGGGACCGGCGCCTCCGGGTCCGCGTCCAGGACGGGGGCCGTCCAGGCGCCGCCGACCCGGCGCGCGGCCTCGACCTCGCGGCGGAAGCGGGCGCGGAACTCCTCGTCGAGCGCGAAGTGCGGGTGCACGATCTTGACCGCGACGGTGCGGCCGCCGGCGCTGCGGCCCAGGTAGACCCGGCCCATACCGCCGGACCCGAGCCGGCCGAGCAGCCGGTAGGGCCCCACGACGGTGGGTTCGTCGACTCCGAGCGGCTGCATGGCGTCCCCCTCCCCCGTAGAACTCCCAAGAGCTCCCTGCAGATTACGGCCTCAGGTCCGGAGTGGCCTCAGGGCTGGAGCAGATCGACCTTCACGTCGGCCGGGAAGCCCGTCGTCGGGCCCACCCGGCGGGCGAACTCGGCGACCGCGGCGAGCTGGGGGGCGCCGAAGCGGAAGTCGAGGGTGGTGAAGTAGCGCTCCAGGATCCGCTCGTCGAAGGCCTCCCAGCGGGCCGCCTGCTCGGCGACCTTGCCGACCTCCTCCAGGGAGAGGTTGCGGGAGGCGAGGAAGGCCTCGTGGACCTTGCGGGTGATCAGCGGCTCGCGCTCCAGGTAGTCGCGGCGGGCGGCCCAGACCGCGAAGACGAACGGCAGGCCGGTCCACTCCTTCCACAGCGCGCCGAGGTCGTAGACGTCCAGGCCGAAGCGCGGGCCGTCGAGGAGGTTCGCCCGCAGGGCCGCGTCGCCGATCAGTACGGCCGCGTCCGCCTCCTGCATCATCAGGCTGAGGTCGGGCGGGCAGGTGTAGTAGTCGGGGCTGACGCCGTAGCGCTCGGCCAGCAGGAGCTGGGCGAGGCGGACCGAGGTGCGCGAGGTCGAGCCGAGGGCGACCCGGGCGCCGTCCAGCTTCTCCAGCGGGACCTGCGAGACGATCACGCACGACATCACCGGTCCGTCGCAGCCGACGGCGATGTCGGGGAAGGCGACCAGGTCGTCGGCGTTCTTGAGGAACTCGATCAGGGTGATGGGCCCGATGTCGAGGTCTCCCTGCACCAGCTGCTCGCTGAGCTTCTCCGGGGTGTCCTTGGTGAGCTCGAAGTCGAGGAGCGTGCCCGTTCTCGCGAGCCCCCAGTACAGGGGCAGGCAGTTCAGGAACTGGATGTGGCCGACGCGCGGCCGGGTGCGAGAATTGTCCACATCGTGAGGCTAGACCCTATGGGGTACGCTCCAGACTTCGACCCCGACGTCAACCCATTTTCGCGATCTTCAAACATCCGGGTGACGTGATCTTGACCTCTATTGCTTTCGGCTGCCCCCGTGCTAGGCTCGCCGCAAGTTGCAGTTTGGTTTCCCTTGCAGTACAGAGCCTGCGGAGCATGTAACCGCGGGCTCTAGTCGTTTTCAGACGTATGCAGTGCAGGCATTAGCTCTCACACTTGCAGGTTCTGGAGCAGGGCAACCCTTTGGGCCCAAGGAGGGCTTATGGCTACCGGAACCGTTAAGTGGTTCAACGCCGAAAAGGGCTTTGGCTTCATCGCCCAGGAGGGCGGCGGCCCCGACGTCTTCGTCCACTACTCCGCGATCAACGCGAGCGGCTTCCGTTCGCTGGAGGAGAACCAGCAGGTCTCCTTCGACGTGACCCAGGGCCCGAAGGGCCCGCAGGCGGAGAACGTCACCCCCGTCTGAGCGATCCTCGTCTGAGACGAGCCTCGTCTCTGATCCGGACCTGAGAGCAGTACCCAAGGAGCCCCGCGCCGTAAGGCGTCGGGGCTCCTGCCTTTTTTCGTACGTCCGTCTGCCTACACGTGCTGCATGACGAGCACGAACGTCGTGCCGGGCGCCAGGGCCTCGTACGAGTGCGGCACGTCCCCTCGGTACGACATGTAGTCCCCGGGGTCCAGCTCCACCGCCTCCCCCAGCGGCCCGGCCTTCACCCGTCCCGTGCTCACGATCAGATGCTCCACCGTGCCCGGGATATGCGGCTCCGACTCCCGCACGGCCCCCGGCTCGGCCCGCAGGTGGTAGATGTCCCGGCGCGCCCCGGGCGGGCTCGCGGACAGCAGGGTGGCCGCGTAGTCGGCCCTCTCGGACGCCACGCTCGGCCCCTGCCCCGCCCGGATCACCTGCACGGTCGGCGCGGGCGGCTCCACCAGCGCGCTGAACGGCACCCGGAGCGCCACCCCCAGCGCCCACAGCGTCTCCACGCTGGGATTTCCACTGCCCGCCTCCAGCTGGGACAACGTGGACTTGGCGATCCCGGCCCGTTTGGCCAGCTCGGACAGGGACAGTCCGGCCCGTGTACGCTCACGCCGCAGCGAGACGGAGATCCAGGTGAGGGGCTCGCTCATGGGTTCACGTCCTGCCGTTCGCTCTTCGAGTACGTTCGTTCGCCTTGACGAACAAGCCTAGCCTGTTCATTCTGGAGAACATGCGTTCGCCACTCCGAACACCGATGAGGGCACCCCTGGTGCGCGACAGCGCGCTCGTCTGGCTGGCCAGCGGCGTCGTCGGCGTCTCCTTCGGCGCGATCTCGGTGGCCGGCGGGCTGCCCGTGTGGGTGCCGGTGGTGATGTCGCTCGTCGTGTACGCGGGCTCCGCCCAGTTCAGCGCGGTCGGTGTGCTGCCCGCCCTGCGCGAGAACCCGGCCGTACGGCGGTGCGCGCTGCTCGGGGCCGGGCTGGCGCTGGCGGTCACACCGGCCGTCCCGGCCGGGGTGCCGGTGCTGGTGGCGCTGGCGGGGCTCGTCGGACACGGGCACGGCGGGAGGCGTACGGCATGAGCGCGACGATGGCCATGATCCTGGCGCTGGCGGTCGGAACGTATGCCTTCCGGCTGGTGGGGCCGGTGCTCCACGGCCGCGTGGAACTTTCGCCGCGTGTCCAGGAGTTGCTGTCGGCGGGCGCGATCGTCCTGCTGGTGGCCCTGCTGGCCACGGGCGCGCTGACCGAAGGCGGAGATTTCGCGGGGTGGGCGCGGCCGACCGGGGTGCTGGCGGGGGCCGTACTGGCCTGGCGGCGGGCGCCGTTCCCCGTGGTGGTCGTGGGGGCGGCCGGGGTCGCCGCGGTGCTGCGGGCGATGGGGGTCGCGTGAAGCACGATGCCGATGCGCGCACCGAAGGCCCTACCGAGCGAAATGTGCATCGGACCGGTGGGGCGAGTAGCCACCGTCTTCGCTAGGGTCCCCGGCCATGACCGACTCCGACTTCCTGAACTCCACCCGCACCTTCTACAACGCCATCGCCGAGGACTACGCGGCCCTCTTCCAGGACGAGCTCGCGAACAGGCCGCTGGAGCGGGCCCTGCTGGGTGTGTTCGCCGAACTCGTCGACGGCAGCGGAGTCGGCGGGGACGGGCTGGTGGCCGATCTGGGTTGCGGTCCCGGCCGGACGACCGGGCGCCTCGCCTCGCTGGGGCTGAACGTGTTCGGGCTCGACCTGTCGGAGTCGATGCTCACGATCGCCCGCCGCGAGAACCCGGGGCTCCGATTCGAACAGGGTTCGATGCTGGAGCTGGACATCCCGGACGGCACACTGGCCGGTGCCCTGTCCTTCTACTCCTCCATCCACACCCCGGTGGACCAACTCCCGGCTCTCTTCGCGGAGTTCCACCGCGTCCTGGCGCCCGGCGCGCCCCTGTTCGTCGCCTTCCAGGCCGGCGACGAGCACCGGCATTACGACCGGCCCTGGGGTCACCCGGTCGCGCTCACCTTCCAGCGTCGCCGGCCCGAGGACATGGCCGCCCTGCTGACGGCGGCCGGCTTCGCCCTCGTCTCCCGGACGGTCCGCGAACCGGACCCGGCGCTCGACGAGACGTCCCCGCAGGCGTTCCTGATCGCCCGCAAGCCCGCCGCCCGAGGCTGACCAGCGGCTAACGGCTCCCGGCGATGTCCCTCGCCGCGATGTATCCGAACGTCATCGCGGGGCCGATCGTCGAGCCCGCGCCCGCGTAGCTGTGCCCCATGACCGCCGCGCTCGCGTTTCCGGCGGCGTACAGGCCCCGGATCACCGAGCCGTCCTCCCGCAGCACGCGGGCCCGGGCGTCCGTGACGAGGCCGCCCTTGGTGCCGAGATCGCCGGGGACGATACGGAAGGCGTAGTACGGGGGGAGCCAGAGGGGGGCCAGACAGGAGTTGGGGAGGACGGACGGATCCGTGTAGTAGTGGTCGTAGGCGCTGTCGCCCCGGTGGAAGTCGGGGTCCTTGCCTTGCCGCGCCTGGGAGTTGAAGCGGTCCACGGTGGTGCGCAGGGCCGTCGCCGGGACACCGATCGAGGTGGCGAGCGCGTCCAGGGTCCAGGCCTTGTGCGCGGCGCCGGAGTCGTACCAGCCGGAGGGGAAGGGCAGGGTCGGCAGAACGTCCTTGAAGAGATACCGGTTCCGGTAGTGCTGGTCGACGATCAGCCAGGACGGGATCGCCGGGCTCGTGTCGTGGACGTCGTACATCGTGTGGACGACGTCGCTGTAGGGGGCGGCCTCGTTGACGAACCGAGCCCCGGCCGCGTTGATCAACAGGCCGCCGGGGAGGGTGCGTTCGGCCAGGCAGAAGTACGGCTGGCCGGGGAGCGGGATCGCCGGGCCCCACCAGGCGTCGTCCATGAGGCCGAGGGCGGCACCGAGCCGCTGCCCGGCCTGGATGCCGTCGCCGGTGTTCTCCTTGGCGCCGACCGTCCAGTCCGTGCCGATGGGCCCGCGCTGGTAGCGCTCGCGCATCGCCGCGTTGTGCTCGAAGCCGCCCGAGCCGACGATCACGCCACGGCGGGCCCGGACGAGGCCCGGGGCGCCGTCCCGGGTGACGACCGCCCCGCTCACGGCGTCGCCCTCGACGTACAGGTCGGTGAGCGGCGTGTCGAGCCACACCGGAACCCCGGCCGAGCGCAGCCCCAGTCGCAGACCGGCCGCCAGCGACTGCCCCATGGTCAGCGGCCTCTCCCCGCGCAGGGCAGCCGCCGTACCCCGTGCCAGGCACTCCGCCGCCACCGCGGCCCCCTTGGCGTTCACCGCCGCCAGGGCCAGCCACTTGTAGTCCGCGCTGAAGACGACCATGCCTGCGGGCACGTCCATGTACGGCGGGTTCAGACGTGCCAGTTCGGCGCCGAGGAGGTTGCCGTCGAGCTGGTCGGGCTCGACGGAGCGGCCGTTCGGAAGGCCGCCGGGCAGCTCGGGATAGTAGTCGCTGTAGCCCTCCATCCAGCGGAAACGGAGCGGGCTGTTCGCCATGACGAAGGAGAGCATCGCCGGGCCGTTGGCGAGGAAGGCCCGCTGCCGCTCGACCGGAACGTCCGGGCCCACGACAGCGGCGAGGTATTCGGCGGCCTTCGCCGGGGTGTCCGGCACACCGGCCGCGAGGAGCACCGAGTTGTTCGGGATCCAGATCCCGGCACCGGATCGCGCGGCGGACCCTCCGAAGGTGGGCGCCTTCTCTACGACCACACAGGTCAGGCCCTGCCGGGCGGCGGTGAGGGCGGCGGTCATTCCTGCCGCGCCCGAGCCGACTACTACGACGTCGTAGGTGCCGAGGAGGGGCAAGTCGGCGGCGGCTGAACGTTGCTGCGACAGGGCGAGGCCCGCTGTCGCGGCGGCGGTGGTCGTGAGGACCCGTCTGCGGGTGGGCGATTTCGCGGTCATGGCACGTCGGCTCCAGCATCCCAGGGATCCTGACGATGTGTCAGAGTCGCGAATGTCGCGCGACGCTCTTGTGAAGTCAAGCGGCGCGGTGTCACTTCGGGTCCGCGTTGAACTTTGCCGTCGACCAGCGGTAGCCCAGCACCATCAGACCCGCGCACCAGGTCAGGGCCAGCCAGCCGTTGACGCCGATTTCCGTGCCGAGGAGCAGACCTCGGAGGGTTTCGATGGCCGGGGTGAAGGGCTGGTACTCGGCGATCGGCTGGAACCAGCCCGGCATCGCGTCCAGGGGGACGAAGGTGCTGGACAGGAGGGGCAGGAGGATCAGGGGCAGCGCGTTGTTGCTTGCCGCCTCCGCGTTCGGGCTGATCAGGCCCATGCCCACCGCGATCCAGGTCAGTGCCGTGGCGAAGAGGACGAGGAGTCCGAAGGCCGCCAGCCATTCCAGGACCGTTGCGTCGGCGGAGCGGAAGCCGATCAGCACGGCTACCGCGCCTACCAGGACCACGCTCACGATCGCCTGCAGCACACTGCCGATCACATGGCCGATGATCACCGAACCTCTGTGGATCGCCATCGTGCGGAAGCGGGCGATGATGCCCTCGGTCATGTCGTTGGAGACGGAAACCGCCGTACCGATCGTCGTGCTGCCGATGGTCATCAGCAGCAGGCCCGGGACCACGAAGGCGATGTATTCGGAGCGATCCGGACCGCCGCCCCCGATCCCCGCGCTCATCGTGTCGCCGAAGATGTACACGAAGAGCAGCAACAGCATGATCGGGGTCAGCAGCAGGTTCAGGGTGAGCGACGGGTAGCGCCTTGCGTGCAGCAGGTTGCGGCGCAGCATCGTCGAGCAGTCGCGTACGGCCAGGGTCAGGGCGCTCATCGGGCGTTCTCCTTGGGCTGGTTGGGGACCTTGGCCATGCCGCCGCCGGTCAGGGCGAAGAACACGTCGTCCAGGTCTGGGGTGTGCACCGTCAGTTCGTCCGCCTCGACCCCGACCGAGTCCAGCCAGTCGAGGATCGAGCGCAGCTCGCGCTGGCTGCCGCCGCTCGGGATCTGCAGCGCCAGCACCTCGTCGTCGCGGGTCGTGTCGCTCAGCGCGGACGCTGCGCTGCGGTACGCGGCCGGGTCGGTGAAGCGGAGTCGTACATGTCCGCCGGGGATCTGCCGCTTCAGCTCGTCGGCCGTTCCCTCCGCGGCGATCTTGCCGTCGTTCAACACCGCGATACGGTCGGCCAGTTCATCCGCCTCCTCCAGGTACTGCGTGGTGAGGAAGACCGTGACGCCGCCCGTGACCAGCTCCCGGATGATCTGCCACATGTTGTGCCGGGAGCGTGGGTCCAGGCCCGTGGTCGGCTCGTCCAGGAAGATGATCCGCGGGCTGCCGACCAGCGTCATCGCGATGTCCAGGCGGCGCTTCATACCGCCGGAGTAGGTCGAGGCCGGCTTCTTCGCGGCCTCGACCAGGTCGAAGCGCTCCAGCAGATCGGCGGTCACCCGCCTGCCCTCGGCCCGGGACAGATGGTGCAGGTCGGCCATGAGGAGCATGTTCTCCTCGCCGGTGATCAGGCCGTCCACGGCGGAGAACTGGCCGGTGACACCGATGGCGGCCCGTACCGCCTGGGCCTCGGCGGTGAGGTCGTGCCCGGCGATCCTCGCCTGTCCGCCGTCGGCCGAGATCAGCGTGGAGAGGATCTTGACCGCCGTGGTCTTGCCCGCGCCGTTCGGCCCGAGCAGGGAGAAGACCGTGCCTTCCGGTACGGCCAGGTCGATGCCGTCGAGGACCGTCTTGTCGCCGTAGGACTTCCGCAGCTCGTTCGCCGCGATGGCCAGGTTGGTCATGAGAGGTCTCCTAGGAAGGG
>NZ_JACMSF010000068.1 GCF_014257025.1 Streptomyces cupreus | reverse complement strand
AGAAGACCGGCGTGCCCAGCAGTGCCTCGATCTGCTTGCGGGACTTGATGCCGACCTCCTTCAGGCGCTTGCCCTTGGGGCCGATGATGATGCCCTTCTGGCTGGGGCGCTCGATGTAGACGAAGGCGTGGATGTCGAGGAGCGGCTTGTCGGCGGGGCGGTCCTCGCGGGGGAGCATCTCCTCCACCACCACGGCGATGGAGTGCGGCAGCTCGTCGCGGACGCCCTCCAGCGCGGCCTCACGGATCAGTTCCGCGATCATGACCTGCTCGGGCTCGTCGGTGAGGTCACCCTCGGGGTAGAGCGCCGGGCCCTCGGGCAGCAGCGGGATCAGCAGGTCCGCCAGCAGGTCGACCTGCTTGTTCGCGGTCGCCGACACCGGGACGATCTGCGCCCACTCCATGCCCAGCTCCTTGCCGAGCTGGTCGATCGCGATCAGCTGCTCGGCGAGGGTCTTGGAGTCGACCAGGTCCGTCTTCGTGACGATGGCGACCTTCGGGGACTTCTTGATCCCCGCCAGCTCCTTGGCGATGAAGCGGTCACCGGGACCGATCTTCTCGTTCGCCGGCAGACAGAAGCCGATCACGTCGACCTCGGCCCAGGTGGTCCGTACGACGTCGTTCAGCCGCTCGCCGAGCAGCGTGCGCGGCTTGTGCAGGCCGGGGGTGTCCACCAGGATCAGCTGCGCGTCCGGGCGGTGCACGATCCCTCGTACCGTGTGCCGGGTCGTCTGCGGCTGGTTGGCGGTGATCGCCACCTTCTGCCCGACCAGAGCGTTCGTGAGGGTGGACTTGCCCGCGTTGGGGCGGCCGACGAAGCAGGCGAAGCCGGCCCTGTGGCGGGCCTCGGCCGGCTCTTCGGAAGACTGGGTACGAACGCTCATGCCGCCCATTCTCCCTGATCCACAGAGCCCCGCCGCACAGGCGTCCACCCCGGCCCCCACAGGTGAGCTTCCGGAAACCCCCACGCAATGAAACGCCCCCGAAACACGGCGGTACACATCCGGAAACGCACACCGGTGAATCTCTGACGAGCCCCCACCCCGTTGGAGACGACACGTGACGACCGTGACCCTCGCCGCGCAAGGCATCGACACCGGCGACACCGCCTGGCTGCTCGCCGCCACCGCCCTCGTCCTGCTGATGACCCCGGGCCTGGCCCTGTTCTACGGCGGCATGGTCCGCACGAAGAGCGTCCTCAACATGCTGATGATGAGCTTCGTGTCGATCGCCCTGGTCACGGTGGTGTGGCTGGCCGCCGGATACTCCCTCGCCTTCGGCGAGGACGCCGCCGCGGGGCTGATCGGCGGCCTCGACCACCTCGGCATGGCGGGCATCGGCCCGGACAGCGTCCAGGGCACGGTCCCCACCCTCCTGTTCGCCACCTTCCAGCTCACCTTCGCGATCATCACGGCGGCCCTGATCAGCGGCGCCATCGCGGACCGCGCGAAGTTCGGCGCATGGCTGGTCTTCGTCCCGGTGTGGGCGCTGCTCGTATACGTTCCGGTCGCGCACTGGACCTGGGGCCCCGGTGGCTGGATCCTCGACAGGCTCGGCGCCCTGGACTTCGCGGGCGGTCTCCCGGTCGAGATCACCTCCGGCGCCTCGGGCCTCGCGCTCTGTCTGGTCCTCGGCCCGCGTCTGGGCTTCAAGAAGGACGCGATGCGCCCGCACAACCTGCCCATGGTGATGCTCGGCGCCGGTCTGCTCTGGTTCGGCTGGTTCGGCTTCAACGCCGGTTCCGCGCTCGGCGCGAACGGCCTCGCCGCCGCGGCCTTCCTCAACACCCTCGCCGCCGGCTGCACCGGCCTGCTGGGCTGGCTCTTCGTGGAGCAGAAGCGCGACGGCCACCCGACCACCCTGGGCGCCGCGTCCGGCGCGGTCGCGGGCCTGGTCGCCATCACCCCGTCCTGCGGCTCGGTCTCCCTGCTCGGCGCCCTGGTCATCGGCCTGACGGCCGGCGTCGTCTGCTCCTACGCCGTGGGCTGGAAGTTCAAGCTGAACTACGACGACTCCCTGGACGTCGTCGGCGTCCACCTGGTCGGCGGCATCATCGGCACCGTCCTGATCGGCGTCTTCGCCGCCGCGGAGATGACCGGCGGCGCCGAGGGCCTCCTCTACGGCGGCGGACTCGCGCAGCTCGGCAAGCAGCTGGTGGCCGTGGTCGCCGTCGGGGCGTACGCCTTCGCCGTCACCTACGGCATCGCCAAGCTCCTCGACAAGACGCTCGGCTTGCGCGCGAGCGAGGAGCAGGAGCACACCGGCCTGGACCTTACGGTGCACGCCGAGACCGCATACGATCACGGCGTCCTGGGCCACGGCGCCCCGGTCAGCTCCTCCGTCGTCCCCTCCGCCCAGAAGGTCAAGAGCCAGGCATGAAGCTCATCACCGCGATCGTCAAGCCCTACCGCCTCGACGAGGTGAAGTCGGCGCTCCAGGAGGTCGGTGTGCACGGTCTGACCGTGACCGAGGCCAGCGGCTACGGCCGGCAGCGCGGCCACACCGAGGTGTACCGCGGCGCCGAGTACCAGGTCGACCTGGTGCCCAAGGTCCGGATCGAGGTGGTCGTGGAGGACGCCGACTGCGACGCCGTGATCGACGCGATCGTGAAGGCCGCGCAGACCGGCAAGATCGGCGACGGCAAGGTGTGGGCGCTGCCCGTCGAGACCGTCGTACGGGTCCGGACGGGCGAGCGCGGCCCCGACGCGCTCTAGGAGCCACGCTCGCCCGAGCGCTGTCAGTCGAAGACGAACGGGCCCGGCGACTGCGGCCCGGTCGCCGTGCAGGTGATGGTGATGCCGAAGACGGTCATCGTCAGCGAGCCGCCGTAGGCCTCCAGACTGTCGCCGGAGGCCACGGTGCCGGGCAGCGGGCCGACCTGGACCGGGTCACCGGCGTCCATCGCCGGGTTCTCGGTGGCCGTGAAGACGGTGGTGCCGCCGCCCGCCTTCACCAGGGTGAGGGTCGAGGCGATGGAGTCCTCGCCGAGTCCGATCGGCGCGGTGATCGCGGAGGAGTTGACGGTGATGGTGGCGGCCGTGCCGTCCTGGGTGGCCGTGAGCGTGGCCGCGCCGCCGCCGAAGCTGCCGCAGTCGGCGTCGATCGTGGCCGACGTGGGGGCGACGGCCGCGGCGGTGGGCGCGAGGACGAGTCCGGTCAGGGCGAGCGTGCCGGCCGCGAGTGCCGCACCGGTACCTGAGCGTGTGCCTCTCATGGGGTTCCGGATCCCTTCGGGTGTGGGGGGACCGACGGCCCGTCCTCGGCAGGTGGGTGCGGACACACTGCGGGAGGGCCGAATCTGACGGTCCGTCGGAACTTACGGTTCCATTGATGCGCGAGAGGCGAAGCCCGGCAAGGATGAATTCCGGACTACTCCGCGGGGACGCTCCGTCGCACGGCACCGTCGGGCCCGGCGAGCAGCACCGGAGTCCCGGCTCCGCCCAGATCCCGTACGGCCGCGAGATCCTCGGCCGCCGCGCTCTCCGCCTCAGTCACCACGGCCGCCGCCTCCAGCGACTTCGCCCCGGACGCCACGGCCATCGCCACCGCCGTCCTGAGCGCGCTCAGCTTCAGCGAGTCCAGCTCCACGGTCCCTGCGACATACGTGCGTCCCGTCTCGTCGCGTACGGCGGCACCCTCGGGCACGCCGTTGCGGGCCCGCGCGGAACGGGCCAGGGTGACGATCTTGCGGTCCTCGGGGTCAAGCGCGTTGCTCTCGGTCATGCCCCGAGCATACGAAGTGGCCGTCAGGGCCGGTCCAGGCGGAGGCGTTCGGAGCGCGGCAGGCCGGCGACGACGAGGTCGTAGGAGTCCTCGATGAGTTCGCGGACCAGTCGGTCGGGGAGGTCGCCGTCGAGCGTGACGGTGTTCCAGTGGCGCTTGTTCATGTGATAGCCGGGGGCGATCAGACCCGGGTGCTCGGCGCGCAGCCGGACCGCGTCCTCCGGGTCGCACTTGAGGTTGACCTTCAGCGGGCTCGCCTCGATCCAGCTCAGGGCGAACATCTTGCCCAGCACCTTGAAGACCGAGATCTCCGGGGCGAAGGGGAAGTCCTCCTCGGCGGCGTTGAAGGACAGACAGAACGCGCGCAGCTCCTGGGGGGTCACTCGTCCTCCGGCCCTTCCTTCGCGGAGCCCACCGGCTCCACCAGCACGGTCACGATCTTGTTCCGGCGGCCCGCCGCGGCCTCCGCCGTCAGACGCAGCTCCCGCTCGTCGGGCAGCTCCACGACGGCCGAGGCACCGGCGATCGGGACGCGGCCCAGCGCCTTGGCGAGCAGTCCGCCGACGGTCTCCACGTCCTCGTCGTCGTACTCGTCGAGGCCGTACAGCTCGCCGAGGTCGGTGATGTCCAGGCGGGCGGTGACGCGGTAACGGTCCTCGCCCAGCTCCTCGACCGGCGGGAGTTCACGGTCGTACTCGTCGGTGATCTCGCCGACGATCTCTTCGAGGATGTCCTCGATGGTGACGATGCCCGCGGTGCCGCCGTACTCGTCGATGACGACGGCGACGTGGTTGCGGTCCTGCTGCATCTCGCGCAGCAGATCGCCGGCGTTCTTGGTGTCGGGCACGAAGGCGGCGGGCCGCATGGTGGTCGACACCAGCTCGCTCTCCGCGTCCCGGCTGATGTGCGTCTTGCGGGCGAGGTCCTTCAGATAGACGATCCCGACGATGTCGTCCTCGCTCTCACCGGTGACCGGGATGCGCGAGAAGCCGGACCTCAGCGCCAGGGTCAGGGCCTGGCGGATGGTCTTGTAGCGCTCGATGACGATCAGGTCCGTGCGCGGCACCATGACCTCGCGCACCAGGGTGTCGCCGAGCTCGAAGACGGAGTGCACCATCCGGCGCTCCTCGTCCTCGATCAGGGACTCCTTCTCGGCGAGGTCGACCAGCGCGCGCAGCTCGGCCTCGGAGGCGAAGGGGCCACGGCGGAAGCCCTTGCCGGGGGTGAGGGCATTGCCGATGAGGATCAGCAGGGGCGGGATCGGGCCCATGATCCGGGCGAGCGGCAGCAGCACGTACGCCGCCGCCGTCGCGGTGTTCAGCGGGTGCTGGCGGCCGATGGTCCGGGGGGAGACGCCGACGGCGACGTACGACACCAGGACCATGACCGCTATCGCGACCAGGAGCGCCTCGGTGGTGCTGTCGAACTCCTGGAGGCAGGCGTAGGTGACGAGTGCGGCGGCGGCCATCTCGCAGGCCACGCGGACCAGCAGCGCCACGTTCAGATAGCGCGTCGGGTCGGCGGCGATCTGCGCGAGCTTCGCGCTGCCGCGCCGCCCCGACCGTACGGCCTCCTCGGCGCGGAAGCTGGAGACGCGCGCCAGGCCCGCCTCCGCGCAGGCGGCGAGCCAGGCGACCACGACCAGCGCGATCGCGCCCAGGACGAGTTGCGGACTCATGAGACGGTCGGAGCCGGGGAGGGGCCGGTCAGGCCCTTCTCCGCGCGCCAGCCGTCCACGATGGCCGCCTGAAGTCCGAACATCTCGGCCTTCTCATCGGGTTCCTCGTGGTCGTAGCCGAGCAGATGCAGCACGCCATGGACGGTGAGCAACTGGAGCTCCTCGTCCATGGAGTGCTGTGTCGGCGCTTCCTCACCCTGCCTCTTGGCGACCTCGGGACAGAGCACGATGTCGCCGAGCAGGCCCTGCGGCGGCTCGTCGTCGTCCTTGGACGGCGGCCGGAGCTCGTCCATCGGAAAGGACATGACATCCGTAGGGCCCGGCAGGTCCATCCACTGGATGTGCAGCTGCTCCATGGCGTCGGCGTCCACGACGATCACCGAGAGCTCGGAGAGCGGGTGGATGCGCATCCGTGCGAGCGCGTAGCGGGCGATGTCGAGGATCGCCTGCTCGTCGACCTCGGTTCCGGACTCGTTGTTGACGTCGATCGACATGGTGCTGGTCTGTCTACTTCCGCTTGTTACGGCCGCCCTTGTGGGTGCCGTTCTCCGTGCCGTGGTGGCTGTCGTACTTCTCGTACGCGTCGACGATACGGCCGACCAGCTTGTGCCGTACGACATCGTGGGACGTGAGGCGCGAGAAGTGGACGTCGTCGAGGCCCTCCAGGATCTCCTGGACCTGCCGCAGACCCGACTTGGTGCCATTGGGGAGGTCGACCTGGGTCACGTCACCGGTGATGACGATCTTCGAGTCGAAGCCGAGACGGGTGAGGAACATCTTCATCTGCTCGGGGCTGGTGTTCTGGGCCTCGTCCAGGATGATGAAGGCGTCATTAAGGGTCCTGCCCCTCATATATGCCAGCGGCGCGACCTCGATGGTCCCGGCGGCCATGAGCCTCGGGATGGAGTCGGGGTCCAGCATGTCGTGCAGCGCGTCGTACAGCGGGCGCAGGTAGGGGTCGATCTTCTCGTACAGGGTGCCCGGCAGGAAGCCGAGGCGCTCGCCCGCCTCGACCGCGGGGCGGGTCAGGATGATGCGGTTGACCTGCTTGGACTGCAGGGCCTGCACCGCCTTGGCCATGGCGAGGTAGGTCTTGCCGGTACCGGCGGGGCCGATGCCGAAGACGACTGTGTGCTTGTCGATCGCGTCGACGTACCGCTTCTGGTTGAGGGTCTTCGGGCGGATGGTGCGTCCGCGCGAGGAGAGGATGTTCTGGGTGAGCACCTCGGCCGGGGTCTCGGGGGCCCCCTCGCCGTTCTCGCTCGCCCGGAGCATGGCGATCGAGCGTTCCACTGCGTCCTCCGTCATCGGCTGTCCGGTGCGGAGCACCAGCATCATCTCGTCGAACAGGCGCTGGACAAGGGCGACTTCAGCGGCGTCGCCGACCGCGCTGATCTCATTGCCCCGGACATGGATGTCGACCGCCGGGAAGGCCTTCTCGATCACACGCAGGAGGGAGTCGCCGGACCCCAGCACGGTCACCATGGGGTGCTGGGCGGGGACGGTGAACTGTGCTCTCGCCTGCCCCTGCGCGGGTGTGTGAGCTGTGGGTGTCTGAGTCATGGGCCGGCTCTGTAGGCCTTGCTCGTCCTCCTCGATACGGTGCGTCCGCCACAGGGGCGGCCTGGCGATTTCCAGGGTACGCCGCACGACTGACAAGCCCGTAGGCCTTTTCGACCCGGCACTTCGGTCCCAAGGATCAGGCCGACCGCCCGAAGCCGATCGTCGGGACCGCCCGGCGCAGTGGCCAGGGGCGGGCCAGTTCCGTGGGGACCAGGTCGGCGAGGAAGGCGTACCGGCGCAGTGCCGCCGGGTCCTGATCGTCGTAGGACTGGATCCTGCGCCACCAGGCGCCGATCTCGGCCCAGCCGGGGGCGGAGAGGGAGCCGCCGAACTCCTGGACGGAGAGGGCGGCGGTCAGGCCCGCGAAGGCGAGGCGGTCGGCGAGCGGCCACTCGGCGAGGGTGCCGGTGACGAAGCCGGCGACGAAGACGTCCCCGGCGCCGGTGGGGTCGAGGGCCTCCACGGCGATGGCCGGCACCTCGGCGGTCTCCCCGGTCCGCCCGTCCACGGCGTAGGCGCCCTCGGCACCGAGGGTGACCACGGCGAGCGAGACGTGCGCGGTGAGGGCGTGGGCGGCGGCGCGCGGGCAGGTGGCGCCGGTGTAGCGCATGGCCTCCTCGGCGTTGGGCAGGAAGGCCTCGCAGTGCTGGAGGTCGGCGAGCCCGGCCAGGTCCCAGGCGCCGGTCTCGTCCCAGCCGACGTCGGCGAAGATCCGGGCGCCCTTCGCGGCGGCCTGGGCGATCCAGGGCGCCTGCTTGCCGGGCTCCAGGGAGGCTACGGCGGCACGCGCGCGTGGGGGGCAGTCGGGGGCCGGTTCCTCCGGGGGCGGCTCGTGGCCGTGGGAGACCATCGTGCGCTCGCCCTCGTAGGCCATGGAGACGGTCACCGGGGAGTGCCAGCCGGGGACGCTGCGCGAGGTGGTGAGGTCGATGCCCTCGCCCTGCTCCAGGGCGTCCCAGCAGTACTCGCCGTAGTGGTCGTCGCCGAAGGCGGCGGCCAGCGAGGTCTTCAGGCCGAGGCGGGCCAGGGCGGTCGCCATGTTGGCGACGCCGCCGGGGCTCGACCCCATGCCGCGCGCCCAGGACTCGGTCCCGCGCACCGGGGCGGAGTCGAGCCCGGTGAAGATGATGTCGAGGAAGACGGTGCCCGTGAGATACACGTCCCAGGGCGGGTCGGCCGGTGTGCGGAGCGCGGCCAGGGGGTCGACCTGGGCCGGACAGTGCTGCCCCGAAGCGGGTCCCTTTCCGGTGGACGCGGCGGACGCGATCACGGTGCGCTCCCTGACGTGGTGCGGATCAGGCCAGTGTGCACCACACCACCGACAACACGCCGCCGGTCACACCCGGACCGCCCGCCGCGTCAGACCACCCCAGGTCCGGGACGTACCACCCCGGGCGGCACGGTCCGGTTACCAGCGGGGCACGCTCGGTGTGACCCACCTCGGTTCGGCCACGCGCATGGCCGCCGCGTCGTCCCGTTCGCGCAGGCCGCCGTCGTCGTCCAGCCACCGCCGGTGCAGGAACCGCAGCCGGTCCCGGTCGAGTTCGACACCGAGGCCGGGGGCGTCGGAGACGGTGACCTTGCCGCCGTCGAAGGTCAGCCGCTCGGTGAGCACGTCCTCCGACTGCCAGGGGTAGTGGGAGTCGCAGGCGTGCTGGAGGTTCGGGACGGTGGACGCCACGTGGGTCATCGCGGCCAGGGAGATGCCCAGGTGGGTGTTGGAGTGCATGGACACCCCGACGCCGAAGGTGCGGCAGATCGCGGCGAGGTGCTGGGTGTTGCGCAGCCCGCCCCAGTAGTGGTGGTCGGAGAGCACGACCTGCACGGCGTCCCGGACGAACGCCTCCTTGATCTCGGCGAACGTCGTCACGCACATGTTGGTGGCGAGCGGCACGTCGGTCCCTGCGGACACCTCGGCCATGGCCGGCGTGCCGAGCGCGGGGTCCTCCAGGTACTCCAGGACGTCGCCCAGCTCCTTCGCCACCTTCAGCGAGGTCTCCACCGACCAGGCACCGTTGGGATCGAGCCGCAGCGGATGCCCGGGAAAGGCCTCCGCGAGCGCCCGTACGGCCGCGATCTCCTCCTCCGGCGGAAACACCCCGCCCTTGAGCTTGAACGAGGTGAACCCGTACCGCTCCTTGAACTTCCGCGCCTGCTCGACGACCCCCGCCGGGTCGACGGCGGCACCCCAGTCGTCCTTCTCGGCGGCGACGCCCGCCGGGTGGTCGGCCCATTTGTAGAACAGGTACGCGCTGTACTCGACGGCGTCGCGCATCTTGCCGCCGAGCAACGCGTGCACCGGCTGCCCGAGCGCCTTGCCGAGCGCGTCCAGACACGCCACCTCGAAGCCGGAGACCACGGAGAGCCGCAGCTTGTCGGCGGTCTGGACGCCGCGAAGGCCGCCTACGTCGACCTGCCCGGAGACCCGGGAGCGGTCGACGGCGATTTCCTCGGCGATGGTGAACAGTCCGTTGAGATCGCCGACTTGACGGCCGATGAGCTTCTCGGCGAAGGGCCGGGCCAGCTCCAGGTACCTGGTGTCGCCGTACGTCTCCCCGACTCCCGTGATCCCGTCGGCGGTCACGACCTCCACGATCAGCCGGGGTGTGTAGGGCTGGTGGACGCCCTGTGTGTTGAGCAGGGGCGGGTCGGCGATGAGGATCGGGGTCAGCCGGACGTCCGTGACGGCGAGGTTCACAGTGCGGCTCCTAAGAGGTCGAGGCGGGTGGTGAGCAGGGCTTTCCGGTCGGCCAGATCGGTGTCGAGGGCCGCCGTCATCCATCCCCCTATGTAGACGGATCCATGTATGTAGATGGAGGTTAGATACGCGAACAACCGGCCGTCAATGAAGGCGATCGTTTACCCGGACACACCGAGGCCAAACAGAATGTGCCTCGGATCACGCCAGTTCCCCTTCTTCACACCTCCCCCGGCTTGATACAAATTGCCCGCGCGTTCCTGTCCATCGACGGTCGTCGCCCCATCCCCCTTTCTGAGCCGCTTCTTTCGCATGCCCTGGGAACGCCCGTGTCCGCCCGCACCACCCTGCCCTGGCCCCTCGTCGCCCTTTTCACGGCCGGGTATCTCGCCCCGTACCTCCTCCCGACCACCGTCGGCCGCCTCGACTCGGGGCTCCCCCTCAGCGCCACCCAGGCGGGCGCCATCGGCAGTGCGCTGCTGCTGAGTTCGGCGTCGGCGGGGTTCCTGCTCGCCTCGCGCGTCGACCGGATCGGCCCGCGCCCGCTCGCCCGCCTCGGCCTCACGCTCGCCGTCCTCGGCTACGGCGGGGCCGCGCTGACCCACTGGGTCCCGGCCGTCGTCGCGGGCGCCATGGTCGGCGGATTCGGCTCCGGTACGGCGACGGCGGTCGCCGCCACCGGGATCGCCGGCCGCCCCGACCCGCACCGTGTCACCACGTACGGCCTGCTCGGCGTCTCCGCCCTCGCGGGCGCCGTCTATCTGACGGTCCCGCACCTCGGCCCCGGCCACGGGCTCCCGCTCGCCGCCATCGCGCTGACGGCGCTGGCGGTGTGGCCGCTGACGTCCCGGCTGACCGGCACCGTCATCAAGCGCTCCGTCCAGCACAAGGCCCCGCTCCCCCACCTCCGCTCAGGACTCGTCCTCGCCGCCGCCCTGATGTGCTGGTCTCTCGCCCAGAACTCCCTGTGGGGCGTCAGCGGCCGGATCGGTCTGACGCAGGCGCACCTGAGCGAGGTCACGGTCGGCGCGGTCTTCGCCGTGGCGCTCGGCGCGGGGTTGCTCGGTGTGGTCGCCGCGAGTGCTCTCGGGCCACGGCTCGGACTCGCGCTGCCCATCGGCGCCGGAACGGCCGTCATCGCGGCCTGCATCGCCTTGAGCGCCTCGGCACGGGACCTGACGACCTTCGCGACGGGCGAGATCGCCTGGAACGCGCTCTACCCGATCGTGTTGTCGTACGTCATCGGTCTCGCCGCGTCTTTGGACAGCCGTGGTCGGTGGGCGGTTCTGGTCGGCTCCGCGTCGTCTTTGGGCACGGCTGCGGGGCCGCTGACGGGCAGCGTGTTGTCGGCGCAGGCGGGGTTCCCGACGATGGGGGCGGTGCTGGCGGCGGGACTGCTGGTGATCGCCGTCCCCATGACGTCGGTCGCCCTGGGGACGGGCAGGCGGACCCTGCCCGTCGTCGAGATCCCGGTGGACGTCCCCGCGTACGACACCGCCAAAGCTGCCTAGAACTCGTAGGCCTCCACCTCGGCCAGATACCTTGCCCGTCGCTCCTCGTCGTCTTCCAAGAAGCTCGCCACGAACGAGTTGCGGGCCAACTCCCGCAGCCGTTCCTCGCTCAGGCCCAGCGCCGAGCGCACCGCGTCGAAGTTGTCGCCCGCGTAGCCGCCGAAGTAGGCCGGGTCGTCGGAGTTGACCGTGCACAGGAGGCCGGCGTCGAGCATCGCGGGCAGGGGGTGGTCGGCCAGGGTGTCCACCGTGCGCAGGCGGACGTTGGACAGCGGGCACAGCGTCAGCGGGACCCGGTCCCGGACGAGCCGCTCGACCAGCGCCGGGGACTCCATGCACCGCAGCCCATGGTCGACACGCTCCACGCCGAGCACGTCCAGGGCCTCGGTGATGTACTCCGGCGGCCCCTCCTCACCGGCGTGCGCCACCCGGCGCAGACCGAGCGCAGCCGCGGCCTCGTACACCTCGCGGAACTTCACCGGCGGATGCCCGACCTCGGCGGAGTCCAGGCCGATACCGACGATCCGGTCGAGGTACGGCTTCGCGGCCTCCAGCGTCTTCATGGCCGACTCGGCGGACTCGTCGCGCAGGAAGCACATGATGAGCTGCGTGGAGATGCCATGGTTCGCCTCGCTGCGGTCCAGCGCGCGGGAGAGCCCCTCGACGACCGTGCCCATCGACAGCCCCCGCGCCAGATGGGCCTGCGGATCGAAGAAGATCTCCGCGTGTCGCACGCCCTGCGCGGCGGCGCGGGCGAGGTAGGCGTTCGCCAGGTCCTCGAAGTCCCGCTCGGTGCGCAGCACCGCCATGAGCTCGTAGTACAGGTTCAGGAAGGACTGGAGATCCTCGAACCGGTACGCCTCGCGGAGCTCTTCGGTGTCCGCGTACGGCAGCTCGACGCCGTTGCGGGCGGCCAGCTCGAAGGCCGGCTCCGGCTCCAGGGTGCCTTCGATGTGCAGGTGCAGTTCTGCTTTCGGGACGGGCATCAAAGCATCGTACGGCCCGTTTCACCGACGCTTCGGGACCGGCACCCGCAGCAGATCGTGCGCCACCGTCAGCTCCCCCTCGAAGCCTGCCGCCCGCGCCTGCCGTTCGAACTCGTCGGGCTCGGAGTAGCGCTGGCTGAAGTGCGTCAGCACCAGATGCCGTACGCCCGCGTCCCGCGCCGCGCGTGCCGCCTGCCCGGCGGTGAGGTGGCCGTGCTCGACGGCGAGGTCGGTGTCCTCGTCGAGGAAGGTCGACTCGATGACGAGCAGATCGCAGCCGTCGGCGAGCGCGTGCACCCCGTCGCACTCCCGGGTGTCCATGACGAACGCGAACCGCTGCCCGCGGCGCACCTCGCTGACCTCGTCGAGACGTACGTCCCCGAGGACGCCCTCGCGCTGGATCCGTCCCACGTCCGGGCCCTTGATGCCGTGCGCGGCAAGCCGGTCGGGCAGCATGCGGCGGCCGTCGGGCTCGATCAGGCGATAGCCGTACGACTCGACGGGGTGGGAGAGCCTGCGGGCCTCCAGCATGTAGCCCGGGGTGGTGGCGAGGGTGCCGTCCGCGCTCACCGGGGCCTGGATGATCTCGACGGTCTCCCGGTACGCGGTGGCGTAGCGCAGACGGTCGAAGAAGCGCTGGCCCGACTTCGGGTAGTGCGCGGTCACCTCGTGCGGGACCTTGTCGAGGTTGATCCGCTGGATGACCCCGGCGAGGCCGAGCGAGTGGTCGCCGTGGAAGTGGGTGACGCAGATCCGGTTCAGGTCGTGCGCGGCGACCCCGGCGCGCAGCATCTGGCGCTGTGTGCCCTCGCCGGGATCGAAGAGGATGCCCTCCCCGTCCCAGCGCAGGAGGTAGCCGTTGTGGTTGCGGTGCCTGGTCGGCACCTGGCTCGCGGTCCCCAGGACCACGAATTCGCGTACGGACATGGCTGGTTACCCGGGGGGCCACTGCATGCCACGGCCGCCGAGGACGTGGGCGTGGGCGTGGAAGACGGTCTGGCCTGCGCCGCTGCCTGTGTTGAACACTACGCGGTAGCTCTCAAGCTTCTCGTCGTAGGCCACATTTCCGGTCTCCTGCAGAATATCGGCGACGAGTTGCGGGGCGGCCGCGGCGAGTTCGGCAGCGTTCGGGTAGTGCGCCTTGGGGATCACGAGGATGTGGGTGGGCGCCTGGGGGTTGATGTCCCGGAACGCCATGGTGGTCTCGGTCTCGCGGACGACGGTCGCCGGGACGTGACCCTCGGCGATCTTGCAGAACAAACAGTCTTCCTGCGGTTCTCCAGCCATGTGCGTGTGCCTCCTCACGCAGGTGATCAGTACGGGGGCATCGTAGTCGGCTCAGGTCGGCATACCCGGCGGAGTTTTCGCCGGACTGTTCTCCAGCGCATCCAGCGCTATCCGGATCGCCTCGTCCAACTGGGCGTCCCTTCCCGCCGCGTGGTCCTGTGGCCTCTGCACCACCTCCACATCCGGATCCACCCCGTGGTTCTCCACCCCCCAGCCCTGGCCCTCCAGCCACATCGCGTACTTCGGCTGGGTGATGAGCGTGCCGTCGACGAGACGGTAGCGGCTGTCGATGCCGATCACGCCGCCCCAGGTGCGGGTGCCGACCACCGGGCCTATGCCGAGGGCCTTGATGGCCGCGTTGACGATGTCGCCGTCCGAGCCGGAGGACTCGTCGGCGACGGCCACGACCGGGCCGCGCGGGGCGTCCTCGGGGTAGGCGTACGGCCGCATGCCGCGCGGCACTACCCAGCCGACGATCCGCCGGGCCAGCTTCTCCACGACGAGCTGCGAGGTGTGGCCGCCGCGGTTCTCGCGGACGTCGACGACGAGGCCCTCGCGGGCCACCTCGACGCGCAGGTCCCGATGGATCTGGGCCCAGCCCGGCGCCTGCATGTCGGGGACGTGGAGGTAGCCGAGGCGGCCGCCGGAGCGCTCGTGGACGTAGGCCCGTCGGCCCGCCACCCAGTCGTGGTAGCGCAGAGGTTCCTCGTCGGACACCGGGACCACGACCGGGTGCCGCAACTCCCCGCCGCCCGCCGGGGACACGGTCAGTTCGACGGGCCTGCCCGCCGTGCCCACGAGGAGGGGCCCGGGGCCGGTCACCGGGTCGACCGGCACTCCGCCGACGGCGACGATCGCGTCGCCCGCCCGTACCGCCACTCCGGGTGCCGCGAGCGGGGCGCGGGCCTGGGGGTCGGAGGTCTCCGAGGGGAGGATGCGGTCGATGCGCCAAGTGCCGTCCGGGCGGCGGGAGATGTCGGCGCCGAGCAGGCCCTGCCGGGCGCCGCCGGAGCCGCCGCGCGGGATGACGTAGGCGTGCGAGGTGCCCAGCTCGCCCTGGACCTCGTAGAGGAGATCGACCAGGTCGTCGTAGGTGGCCACCCGGTCCAGCACCGGGCGGTAGCGGTCCAGGGCCCCGGCCCAGTCCACGCCGCTCATGTCGGAGCGCCAGAAGTGGTCCCGCATGATGCGGCCGGTCTCCTCGTACATCTGCCGCCACTCGGCGGCCGGGTCGATCAGATGCCGTACCCGGGCGAGGTCGACGGTGATGTTGGAGTCGCTGTCGTCGTCGTTCGAGGCCCGCCGGTCGCTGGGCACGACCTTCAGCCGGCCGTCGGTCCACAGCAGCACCCGCTTGCCGTCGCCGCTGACCTCGAAGTGGTCGGCGTCCACGGCCAGATGCTCCACGCGCCGCTGGACGAGGTCGTAGCGCTCCAGCTCGCTCTTGGGGTCGGGGTCGTCCGGGGTGGCCCGGGAGGCGCCGAGTTCGCCGGTGACGGGGTGGCGCAGCCAGAGCACGCCGTCCTTGGCGGCGCGCAGGTCGGTGTAGCGGGCGGCCTCGACCGGGAACGGCACGATCCGGTCGGCGAGGCCTTCGAGGTCGATCCGGGTGGCCGGGGTGCCCTCGCTGTCGGGCGTCTCGTCCTTGTCGGGCGCGTCGAAGGGGCGGCCGTGCCGCTGCGGTCCGAAGGGCGAGGGCGTGGTCGCGGCCAGTGTGATCAGGTACGGGCGGGAACCGGCCACGAAGGCCAGGTCGAAGACGTGCTCGTCGTAGACCGGGTCGAAGGAGCGGGCGGAGAGGAAGGCGAGGTGCTTGCCGTCCTGGGTGAACGCGGGCGCGTAGTCCTGGAAGCGCAGGGGCGTGGCCTCGGTGACCGTCAGGTCGGTGGTGTTGGCGATGCGCAGTTGGCTCAGCGGGGTAGGGCCGGGGTGCGACCAGGCCAGCCAGGCCGAGTCCGGTGAGAAGACAAGGCCGGAGACATCGCCGTCCTCGCTGCGGTCGACCTCGCGGACCTCGCCGGTCTCCCGTTCGACGAGGAGTACCCGTCCGTCGTGCGAGGCGACGGCGGCCCGGCTGCCGTCGGGGGCCACCGCGAGGCCGAGGACGCGGCCGAGTTGTCCGGCGGCGAGCCTGCGCGGGGTCGCGCCGGGGGCGAGGCCGGTCGCTGGGGCGAACTCCAGCGCGTCGTCGCCCTCGGCATCGGTCACCCACACCACCCACTCCTCGCCGTCCACGCGGAAGGTGCGCGGCTTGCGGGCCCGTACGCCGGGTTCGGCGGCGAGCGCGCGGGCCGGTCCTGAGCGGTGGGTGACCCAGTGGACGGCGCCGCGCACCAGAACGGCGCTGCCGCGCGCGGTGTGGTCGGGGGCGGCGGCGCCGAACCAGCGGGCGGCGCTGACCGGGTGCGGGCGGCGGTCGGTGCGCTGGCCGCCGAGCCGGATGTCCAGGCGGCGCGGTTCGGCGCCGTCCAGGTCGTCGAGCAGCCAGAGTTCACCGGCCGAGGCGTAGACGATCCGGGTGCCGTCACCGGCGGCGTGACGGGCGTAGAAGCCTCCCCCAGTCTCGGCTTCGCTCGACCGGGAGGTGCCCCCACCGGGCGTGTGACGGCGCAGGTCGGAGCCGTCGGCGAGGGAGGAGTAGAGCGCGCCCACCCCTTCGTGGTCGCTGAGGAAGGCGATACGGTCACCGGCCCAGACGGGGTACTCGATGTTCCCGTCCAGCTCCTCGTGCAGCCGGACGAACTCGCCCTGCCCCTCCCGGTCGATCCACAGCTTCCCGGCCCGGCCGCCGCGGTACCGCTTCCAGTACGCCGCCTCCAGGCTCATCACCGCCGACAGCAGCACGGTGTGCGGCCCGAGGGCGACATCCCCGACGATCCCGTACGGCAGGGTCGTGGCCGGTCCGCCGTCGAGCGGGACGGCGTGCGCCCAGGTGCGGTCGCGGCTCGCCTGTCCCCGGTTGCTGGTCACGAGGACGTGCCCGTCGGGGGTCCAGCCGCGCACCCGGGTCCGGGCGCCCCAGTACGTCAGGCGGGTGGAGGGGCCGCCGGTCACGGGGGCGGTGTGCACCTCGGGGGCGCCGTCGCGGGTGGAGGTCCAGGCGACGGTGGTGCCGTCGGGCGAGATGCGCGGCAGGGAGACCGGCATGTTGTCGGCGCTGACCCGCCAGGCCCGGCCGCCGTCCAGGGGGGCGAGCCAGACGTCGTCCTCGGCGGTGAAGGCGACCAACTCGCCGTGCGGATGCGGGTACCGGAGATACGCGGCAGGCTGAGTCACCCGATCACCCTACGCAGTCGCGTGACCTCGGGTAAGGGGTTTGCGATCACTGGCTCACTTGCCCTCGGGCCAGCACTGCGGATCCTCCTTGCACCACAGCGTCTTGGTGACGGTCACCGTGACGGTGGGCCCGGGCTGCTGCGCCCCGCCGCTGGGCGGGGAGACCGGGGAGGGGGTCCCGTCGCAGTCGCCGAGCCCGTCGACCTCGAACCACACCTTGCCGCCGACCTTCGCGGTGAGGTGACCGCGCACGCACTTGCCGTCGATCGCGCGGGTGACGACGCCGTCGACGGTGATGTCCTTGCCGTCCTTGGTCCTGCCGGTGCAGTCGACCTCGGCGACGGTCTCCTCGCCCGCGCTGGGAGTGGAGCCGTCGCCGCCGTAGGAGGCGGTGCAGGTGAGCCACTGGACGTCCGCCTTCTGGCGCTCCAGCTCCCGGGTCACCGTCTGGTCGGTGGTCCACGCGATGGACGCGGTGCTCATGCCCACGGCGTCGCACGCGACGGCCCCGCCGACGGCGACCACGACCAGTCCCGCCGCACCCGCCACTCGCGCCCCTCGCGCCCCTCGCGGGCGAACCCAAATCCGCCTCAACACCCCCATGGAGGGCAGCCTGCCACTGTCCGGCCCACCGCGGTAGAGCGCATACGGTCACTCAGCACTCCCGCACGTCACAATCGAGTGCCGCCCAACTGCCGCTGTACCGGAGGACCGTTGACACCGCCGCGGATCCGCAACCCCCGCCCCGCCCGGCTGCTGCCGGGGCCCCGCACCCCCGACGACGCGCCGCCCCAGGCGGAGGCGGCAGCGGACCCGGCGGCCGGACCGCCCGCGCCGCCGCGCAGGCGCCGGGTGCGGATGCTCGTCGACGTGGTCGACCAGCCGGACGAAGTGGCGTATGTGACCGCGCTGTTCGAGGAGCGGGGCTGGGCGGTGCGCCCGGCGGAGGACGAGGAGGCGGCGCCCGCGGTCGCGCACCGGACCGCGCTGGTCGTGGAGGTCCGGCTGCACGGCGCCCGCCTCGGCGCCCTGCGCACGGCCACCGTGGAGGTGGAACGCCTCGTCAGACAGGCCGAGTTGGGCGCCTGGGTGCGGGACGCGGCCCTCGTCGAGCACGAGCGGCCGGCCCGGACGACGTACTACGTGCACCGGGCGCTGCCGACGCTGGGGCGCCCGTGGATCTGGCTGGGCGGGGCGGACGAGCAGCGGGCGGTGACCGTACCGGCGGGCCCGGACTCCCGGCAGGAGGCGGAGGCCGAGCTGACGGCGCGCACCCTGGGCGGGCGCCCCTTCGACCCGGCCGCGCACGCGCTGCGGGTGCCGGGCCACTCGGACGCCGACCCGCCGCGCGACGAGACCCCGCACGAGCGCCGGGTCCGGCTGGTGTGGCTGGGGGCGGGTGTGGCGGGCCTGCTGGTCGCGCTCGTCTGCGGGATGTACGTCGTGTGGGCCGAGGGCACCTGGAAGCTGCTGCCCGCGCTGCTCAGCACGGCGGGGGCGCTGCCGCTGGGCCGCACGGCGAAGGAGACCCGGGCACGTGGTACGGCGGTCCAGTGGGCGGCAGGGGTCATGGGCACCACGGCAGTGGCGGCCCTCGGGGCGCTGCTGGGCCAGGACAGCGAGCCCAGGCAACTGCTGACCGGGATGCTGCTGGGCGCCTTCGGCCTGTTCACCGGCGCCGGGGTGGTCCTCGCGGTGCGCCGCACCTTCTTCACCCGGCACGCGGCCTGGCTGGTGCCGCTGTCGGTGCCGGTGCTGTGGTCGATGGTGGGCTGGCTGGGCGGGCAGATGCACGCCGCGTACCTGGACCGGTTCGACATCCGCGCGGACGCGGTGCCCACCTCGACCCTCGGCCGGTACTCGGCGGCCGCCGAGCCCATGGGACTCGCCCTGGGCAGCGCGGTGTTCTTCGTGGCCGTCATCGGCTGGCTGCGCCACTTCCATCTGGGCCGGGACGGCAGCAACCGGCTCTTCGCCGTGGTCGTGGCCACCCTCCTCGGCGTGGTCTTCGCGCTGACCGCGATCGGCATCGGCACCCGCAACGCGGCGAGCGCGGCGGGCCGTGCGGCGGAGAACGTCGGCCGCGAGGGCACCCGCCCGCCGGACTACTTCGGCGTCTACGCCCACTTCGTCTGCGTACGCCCGGTGGACCCGGACAAGCCCCTGCCGGTCGACAACGGCCCGGCCCCCACCGACCACCCGGTAGTGTCCTTCGGCACGGCGGCCGACTGGGTCTGGCTGTGGGACCCGGAACGCCGCAACGGCCCCGTACAGGAGTCCTTCGCGGTCCGCAGAGAGGACGTACGACTCCTCCCGGCCACGGATCCGAAGACCAGGAGCTGCTAGCCGATGAGCAGTTGCCACTCCTGGAGTTCCACCAGGTTGCCCTCGGGGTCCTTGAGATGGGCCACGCGCATGCGGTCCGTCAGGGGCGTCGGGCCGTGGACGATCGTCGCGCCGCGCTCGGTGATCCGCGCGCAGTAGTCGTCCAGGTCGTCGACCCGCAGCACCACCAGGGAGCGGTGACCGGTCGCCGTGTCGCCGAGTTCGCCCAGCACCTCGGCCATCATCGACCGGTCCTGCAACGCGATCCCCGCGGAACCCGTGGCCGGGCTGAACTTCTCGTACGGCCCCTCGGGCGACCCCGACTGCGGCTTCAGGCCGAGGACGTCGGCGTAGAAGCGGTAGCAGGCGGCGAAGTCGCTGACCAGCAGCCGGACCTGGGCGAGTTCCACGGCGGTCTCCCTCTGCTCAGCCCCAGCGGCCGGTACGACCGAGGAGCAGGGCGGCCGCCGCGGTCCCGGCGGTCGAGGTGCGCAGCACGGTGGGCCCGAGCACATACGCCCGCGCCCCGGCCTCCTCGAACAGCGCCAACTCCTCGGAGGACACACCCCCTTCGGGCCCGACGACCAGCACGATCTCACCCTCCGCGGGCAGTTCGACGGCGGCCAGCGGCTCGGTCCCGCTCTCATGGAGTACGGCGGCGAAGTCGGCCTTGGCCAGAAGTGCGGCAACCTGCTTGCTCGTCGCCGCGTCCGCGACCTCCGGGAAGCGGACCCGGCGGGACTGCTTGCCGGCCTCGCGGGCGGTGGCCCGCCACTTGCCGAGCGCCTTCAGTCCGCGCTCGCCCTTCCACTGCGTGATGCAGCGGGACGCCGACCAGGGCACGATCCCGTCGACCCCGACCTCAGTCATCGTCTCGACGGCCAGCTCACCCCGGTCGCCCTTGGGGAGGGCCTGTACGACGGTGATGCGCGGGCGCGGCTCGGGTTCCTCGGCGACCGAGTCCATCCGGACGATCAGCCGGTCTTTTCCCTCGGTCTCCAGCACCACGCAGTCCGCCCAGCGCCCGGCGCCGTCGGTGAGGACGACGTCCTCGCCGGGGCGCAGCCGCTTCACGGAGACCGCGTGCCGCCCCTCGGGGCCGTCCAGCACATACCGTCCGCCGTGGCCGGCGTCGAGGTGGTCGACCACGAAAACCGGAGCCGTCATCGTCCCGTACCGCCCTTCTGCGAGGCGGACAACGCTGTCCTGGCGGCGGTGAGTTCGGCCGCCAGCACCTCCACCAGTTGCCCGGCGGGCAGCTCCCGTGCCATCCGGTGGCCCTGCCCGGCCCACAGCGCCATGCCCTGCGCGTCGCCCGCCTTGGCCGCGGCCTTGCGCAGCGGTGAGGTGAGGTGGTGGATCTCGGGGTAGGCGGCGGGGGCGTACGGGCCGTGCTCGCGCATGAAGCGGTTGACGAGTCCGCGCGCGGGGCGGCCGGAGAAGGCCCGCGTCAACTCCGTACGGGCGAACAGTGGGTTGGTCAGCGCCCGCTTGTGGACGGCGTTGGCGCCGGACTCGGGGGTGGCGAGGAACGCCGTGCCGAGCTGGGCGGCGCTCGCGCCCGCGGCGAGGACGGCGGCGATCTGGCCGCCCCGCATGATGCCGCCGGCGGCGACGATGGGAACGCTGACGGTCTCGCGCACCTGGGCGATCAGCGACAGCAGCCCGATCCCGGTCCCGTCGGTCTCGGGATTGTCGCGGTGCGTCCCCTGATGCCCACCCGCCTCGACGCCCTGCGCGATCACCGCGTCGGCGCCGGCCCGCTCGACCGCGAGGGCCTCCTCGGCGGTGGTGGCGGTGACGAGGGTGAAGGTTCCGGCCCGGCGCAGGGAGTCGAGCACGTCACGGCTCGGCACGCCGAAGTGGAAGGAGACGACGGGCACCGGATTGTCGAGCAGCACGGCGAGCTTGGCCTCGTAGCCGTCGTCACGCCCGCTGTCGCGATCCCCGAGCTCGGTCTCGTACCACCCGGCCTCTCCGGCCAGCTGATGGGCGTACACGTCGACGGCCGCCGCGTCCGCGTACTCCGGCTGCGGCATGAAGAGGTTCACCCCGAACGGGCGGCTCGTGAGCCCCCGCAACTGCTTGATCTCCTGGTACATCCCATCGGCGGTCTTGTACCCGGCAGCGAGAAACCCCAGCCCACCGGCCTCGGCCACGGCAGCGGCGAGCACCGGCACGGAGACACCGCCCGCCATGGGGGCCTGCACGATCGGAAGGGGAAAAAGATCGGTCAGCGCGGAGGACATGACGGCATGTTGTCACGTCCTCCGAACAAGTCCGAATCCACCCGTCCGTGTGGCATAGACCAGAGGCAGTAGTAGGCCTCAGCGCCCGTTGAACGCGTCCTTCAGCCGCGAGAACAACCCCTGCTGACCAGGCTGACCGTATCCACCCGGGGGCCGACCCCCGGACCCCCAGCAGCCCGCCCAGCTCCCGTCAGCGCCCGTTGAACGCGTCCTTCAGCCGCGAGAACAACCCCTGCTGACCAGGCTGGAACTGCCCCTGCGGCCGTTCCTCGCCCCTCAGCTTCGCCAGCTCGCGCAGCAGGCGTTCCTGCTCGGGGTCCAGCTTCGTCGGGGTCTGGACCTCGACGTGGACGATCAGGTCGCCCCGGCCGCCGCCGCGCAGATGCGTGACGCCTCGGCCGTGCAGCGGGATCGACTGGCCGGACTGGGTGCCCGGGCGGATGTCGACCTCCTCCAGGCCGTCGAGGGTCTCCAGCGGCACCTTGGTGCCGAGGGACGCCGCGGTCATCGGGATCGTCACCGTGCAGTGCAGATCGTCCCCGCGCCGCTGGAAGGTCGGATGCGGCAGCTCATGGATCTCGACGTACAGGTCACCGGCGGGACCGCCACCCGGCCCGACCTCACCCTCACCGGCGAGCTGGATCCGCGTGCCGTTGTCGACACCGGCCGGGATCTTGACCGTGAGGGTACGGCGGGAGCGGACCCGGCCGTCGCCGGCGCACTCGGGACACGGCGTCGGAACCACCGTGCCGAAGCCCTGGCACTGCGGGCACGGCCGGGATGTCATGACCTGGCCCAGGAAGGACCGCGTCACCTGCGACACCTCACCGCGACCGCGGCACATGTCACACGTCTGCGCGGAGGTCCCCGGCGCGGCGCCCTCACCGTTACAGGAGTTGCAGACGACCGCCGTGTCGACCTGGATGTCCTTCGTCGTACCGAAGGCCGCCTCGTCGAGCTCGATCTCCAGACGGATCATCGCGTCCTGGCCCCGACGGGTCCGCGACCGCGGCCCGCGCTGGGACGCCGTACCGAAGAACGCGTCCATGATGTCCGAGAAGTTCCCGAAGCCACCCGCGCCGAAGCCGCCGGCCCCCGCGCCGCCCGCCTGGGACAGCGGGTCGCCGCCGAGGTCGTAGACCTGCTTCTTCTGCGGGTCCGAGAGCACCTCGTAAGCGGCGTTGATCTCCTTGAACCGCTCCTGGGTCTTCGGATCAGGGTTGACGTCCGGGTGCAGCTCGCGCGCGAGCCGCCGGAAGGCCTTCTTGATCTCTTCCTGCGACGCGTCGCGGCGCACGCCGAGAACGGCGTAGTAGTCCGTGGCCACTTACGACTCCGCCAGGATCTGTCCGACGTACCGTGCCACTGCGCGTACCGCTCCCATCGTTCCCGGGTAATCCATGCGGGTCGGTCCGACCACGCCGAGCTTGGCGACTGCCTCGCCGCCCGAACCGTAGCCGACCGACACGACAGACGTGGAGTTGAGTCCCTCATAGGCGTTCTCATGACCGATGCGTACGGTCATGCCCGAATCCCCGGCCTCGCCAAGCAACTTGAGGAGCACGACCTGCTCCTCCAGCGCCTCCAGGACGGGCCGGATAGTGAGGGGGAAGTCATGTCCGAAGCGGGTGAGATTGGCGGTGCCGCCGATCATCAGCCGCTCCTCGTTCTCCTCGACCAGCGTCTCCAGCAGGGTGGAGAGGACGGCCGAGACCGTGCCGCGGTCCTCCAGGTCGAAGCCCTCGGGGAGGTCCTCGACGAGCGTCGGCACATCGGTGAAGCGCCGGCCCGCGACCCGGCTGTTCAGCCGCGCCCGCAGATCGGCCAGGGACGTTTCGCCGAACGGCGCCGGGCAGTCGACCATCCGCTGCTCGACCCGCCCGGTGTCCGTGATCAGCACGAGCATCACGCGCGCGGGGGCGAGCGAGAGCAGCTCGACATGCCGCACGGTGGACCGGGTCAGCGACGGATACTGCACGACGGCGACCTGCCGGGTGAGCTGGGCGAGCAGCCGTACGGTCCGGGCCACGACGTCGTCGAGGTCGACGGCGCCTTCGAGGAAGTTCTGGATGGCTCGCCGCTCGGGCGGGGTCATCGGCTTGACGCCGGCCAGCTTGTCGACGAAGAGCCGGTAGCCCTTGTCCGTCGGGATGCGCCCGGCGCTGGTGTGCGGCTGGGCGATGAACCCCTCGTCCTCCAGCGCCGCCATGTCGTTGCGGACGGTCGCCGGGGAGACTCCGAGGTTGTGCCGCTCGGTCAGGGCCTTCGACCCCACCGGCTCCTCGGTGCCCACATAGTCCTGGACGATGGCGCGCAGCACTTGCAGCCTGCGTTCACTCAGCATCCGCGCACACCTCCAGAAGTCGTCCCCCAGTCCCCCGGGGCGCCTCGCCTGGCACTCTGTCCGTCCGAGTGCCAGCGTTCCCGGCCCCAGTGTACGGCGGTGGGGTACTCCCCAGGCAAGGTCGGTCCTGCTGTGACGGGTTGTAGAGCTAGCGTCGCGGTATGACGGTGACTTGGGAAGAGCTCGGGTGGGAGCGGGTCGCGGCCGGGGTGGGCCGCTGCCGGCTTCCGGGCTGGGACTGTACGGCGGGACTGGTCGTCGGAGAGGGTACGGCGCTGGTGGTCGACGCCGGGTCGAGCCTGGCCGAGGGGGCTCGGCTGCGCATGAGGGCCGAGGCGCTCGCCGGTCACCGTGTGACCCATCTCGCGCTGACCCATCCGCACTTCGACCATGTCTTCGGGGCCGCGGCCTTCGCGGGCGCGGAGGTCTACGGCGCGGTCGGCATCGACTCGGTGTACGGGCCGCACGGCCGGGCGGAGCTGCGCGAGGACGCGGTGCGCAACGGGCTGGACGCGCGCGTGGCCGAGGAGGCGGCGGACGCCCTGGCCCCACCCCGCCATCACGTCTCCGGCGAGTGGACCCTGGACCTCGGCCCCGGCCGACAGGTCCTGCTGGCGAACGTGGGCCCCGGCCACACGGCCCACGACCTGGTGGTCCTGGTCCCGGGCACCCCGGAGGTCGTCTTCTGCGGCGACCTGGTGGAGGAGTCGGGCGCCCCTCAGGCGGGCCCGGACGCCGTACCGTCGCAGTGGCCGGCGGCCCTGGACCGCCTGCTGGCGCTGGGCGGCGAGGACGCGCTGTACGTGCCCGGTCACGGAGCGGTGGTGGACGCGGCGTTCGTACGGCGGCAGCGAGACGCCCTGGCGGCCCGTTTCGGCGTGTCGCGCTGATCGCCGTACCGCTTCTCCTATCGTCACCCGAATGCGCCAGTACTCCGCCGATCTGACCCCTCCCTGGAAGAAGCCCAAGCCCGTCCCCGAGGTCGAGGCGGAGCCGGGCCTGGTGGTCGAGGAGCCCGGTACCGGCTTCTGCGGCGCGGTGATCCGCTGCGAGGCGGGAACGGTGACGCTGGAGGACCGCTTCGGCAAGCACCGGGTGTTTCCGCTGGAACCGAGGGGCTTCCTGCTGGAGGGCAGGGTGGTGACGCTGGTGCGGCCTGCTGTCGGTCCGGTACGGCCCACCCGTACGGCATCCGGTTCGGTGGCCGTCCCGAACGCCCGCGCGCGCGTGGCCCGCGCCGGGCGCATCTACGTCGAGGGCCGCCACGACGCGGAACTGGTGGAGAAGGTCTGGGGCGACGACCTGCGCATCGAGGGCGTGGTGGTGGAGTACCTGGAGGGCGTGGACGACCTGCCGTCGATCGTCGCGGACTTCGGCCCCGGTCCGGACGCGCGCCTCGGCGTACTGGTGGACCACTTGCTCCCCGGCACGAAGGAATGGCGGATCGCCCAGGAGGTAACCAGCGAACACGCGCTGGTCGTGGGCCACCCGTACATCGACATCTGGGAGGCGGTGAAGCCGTCGTCGCTGGGGATCGCGGGGTGGCCCCGGGTGCCGCGCGGGCACGACTGGAAGACGGGGGTGTGCCGGGCGCTGGGGTGGCCGTCGGAGAACACGGGGGCGGTGTGGCAGGCGATTCTGGGGCGGGTGGGGTCTTACAAGGACCTGGAGCCGGAGCTGCTGGGGAGGGTGGAGGAACTGATCGACTTCGTCACGGTCGGCGGTGGCGCTTGACGGGGGGCAGCGTCCCGAACTCGCTGGTATCCAGCTTGATGCCGAGAATGTCCAACGACAGCGGCATGCCGAATTTACTGGTCCGCTCCAGCAAGTAGTCCGCCTCTTCGCCCTGTCCTGTCGGCTCTGTCAGCAACAGGCACTGCTCAGCCATGGGGTCGATGATCAAGTAGGCAGGAACCTTGCCCGCTGCGTAGATGGAGCGCTTGTCCCCGTAGTCGCGGTCGACGCTGTTCTTCGAGACGACCTCCACGACCATGGCAACCACCCCGGATGGCACCAGGCGCCCAGCCCCGGGGACCGCGTCGCGCTCGATCACGACCAAGTCGGGCACGGGCTCGCTGAGCTCGTCAGGAATGTCGAGATCCTGCACCTGCAGCCGCCGCCAGCGGTCGCGAGGGATCTGATCCTGGACGGACTCCACGATCATGTTGTGGACCAGGCCCAGCCCCGCCATCATCACGATGTCCCCCCGCAGTAGCTCCGCCTTGAAGCCCTCCGGAACCTCCAGGTTCTCGAAGATCTCCCTGACGTCGGTGATCAGTCGATCGTCCACAGCGGTCATCTCCGTGGCCCTCCACATCCGCCGCGTACTTTTGCGCGGCAGCCTACGAACCAGGTTAGGGACCGAACCCCCGTTCCGCACCGATTCACTCGCCCGAGTGATCAGTCCACCAGGTCCCTGACCACCGCATCCGCCAACAACCGCCCCCGAAGGGTCAGCACAGCCCGCCCCTCCTCGTACGGCCCGCCCTCCAGCAGCCCCTCCCCCAGGGCCCGCCGAGAAGCCACCAGCCCCGCCTCCCGCAGCAGCTCCAGCGGCACCCCCTCCCGAAGCCGCAGCTCCAGCAGGATCCGCTCCACCCGCCGGTCCTCCGCCGACAGCAGCTCCCGCCCGGCACCCGGCGACCGGCCCGCCGCCAGCGCCCCCGCATACGCCCCCGGATGCTTCACGTTCCACCACCGCACCCCGCCCACGTGCGAGTGCGCCCCCGGCCCGGCCCCCCACCAGTCGGCGCCCCGCCAGTACAGCTCGTTGTGCAGGCAGCGCCCCGCCTCCGAGGTCGCCCAGTTCGACACCTCGTACCAGTCGAATCCCGCCTCCGACAGCACCGACTCCGCGATCAGGTACCGGTCCGCGTGGACGTCGTCGTCCGTCATCGGGACCTCGCCGCGGCGGATGCGGCGAGCCAGCTGGGTACCCTCCTCGACGATCAGGGCGTACGCCGACACATGGTCCGGCCCCGCGCCGATCGCCGCCTCCAGCGACGCCCGCCAGTCGTCGTCCGACTCCCCGGGCGTGCCGTAGATCAGGTCCAGATTCACGTGCTCGAAGCCCGCCGCCCGCGCCTCCGCCACGCACGCCTCGGGGCGCCCCGGCGTGTGCGTCCGGTCCAGCACCTTCAGCACATGCTGCTTCGCGCTCTGCATGCCGAAGGAGATCCGGTTGTAGCCGCCCTCCCGCAGCGCTGCCAGGTATGCCGGGTCCACCGACTCCGGATTCGCCTCCGTCGTGATCTCGGCGTCCTCAGCCAGCCCGAACTCGTCCCGGATCGCGTGCAGCATCCGTACAAGATCGGAAGCCGCCAGCAGCGTCGGCGTACCGCCCCCGACGAACACCGTCCGCACCGCGCGCGGGTCGTCGCCCAGGACCTTCCGCGCAAGGCGGATCTCGTCGATCAGCGTGTCCGCGTAGTTGTCACGGGAGGCCAGCACGCCCCCCGTCCCGCGCAGCTCGGTCGCCGTGTAGGTGTTGAAGTCGCAGTACCCGCAGCGGGTCGCGCAGTACGGGACGTGCAGATAGAACCCGAGCGGGCGGTCGGCCGCGCCGGTGAGCGCGGAGGCGGGCAACGCGCCGTCGTCGGGGACCGGCTCGCCGTCGGGGAGTGCGGAAGGCATGCCTTCCATTGTCCAGCACCCCGCACCCTTACTCGGCCTGGAGCACCAGCAGCGCCAGATCGTCCTCCGGCGGCCGCCCCCCCGAAGTCGTGCACGAGCCGCCGGATCCGCTCCGCGATCGACTGCGCGCTGAGCCCCGCGCACCCCGCGAGCGCCGCCGCGAGCCCGTCCCCGTCGTCGAACTGGCGCGAGCCGCTACGCCGCTCCGTCACCCCGTCCGTGACACAGAGCAGGCTGTCCCCGGGCCGCAGCTCCAAGATCTCGCTGGTGTACGTGGCGTCCTCGACGACCCCGAGCAGCGTCTGCGGCTGCGCGGCCGTACGGACGCCCCCGTCGGGGCCGAGCAGCAGCGGCAGCGGATGTCCGGCGGAGGCGAGGGTGCAGCGCACGCCCCCGTCGAAGGGGGCCAACTCGCCGTACAGCAAGGACAGGAAACGCGTCTGCGGGCCGTCACCCGGCGCGGCGGGACCGACCAGGGCGCGTGCGCCGGCGTCCGCGGCCTCCGTGGCGTCGTCGAGGAGGAGCTGGTTGAGGCGGTCCAGGACATCGGCGACCCGGTACCCCTCGCGGGCCAGCAGCCGTAGCCAGGGGCGGGCCAGGCCGATCACCACCGCGGCTTCCGGGCCCTTGCCCTGGACGTCGCCCACGGCGAAGCACCAGCGGCCGTCGCCGGCCGGGAACACGTCGTAGAAGTCGCCGCTGGGTCCGCCCTTGTCGCAGGGCTCGTAGACGAGGGCGCTGCGCACGCCGGGGATCTCGGCGACCGCGCCGGGCAGCAGTCCGCGCTGGAGGACCGCGCTGATGGTGGCCTGGCGGGCGTACTGGCGGGCCGCGCCGATGGCGAGCGCCACCCGCCGGCCGAAGTCCTCCACGAGCCCGGTGACCTCGTCGGGGAAGCCCGCGGAGCCGATCCGCCCGATGACGAGGGTGCCGAGCGGTCGGCCGCCCGCGATCAGGCGGTACGCCAGTGCTGTTCCCACAGGCTCCAGCACCTCGCCCGGCCAGGGGTGCGGCACGGGCCCGGAGCGCAGATCGTCCGGCGGGCGCGGCGGTTCCTTCTCCAGCGCCCGGCGCAGTTCCTCGATGCGGTTCTCGCTGCCGTGCCAGACGCGGGCGAGGCGGGGCCCGGCGCCCGCGGTGCCGTGCGGGCCCCAGCCGCGTCCGGTGAGCTCGTCCTCCAGCCACACCGCGCACCAGTCGGCGAGCCGGGGCACGAGCAGTTGCCCGGTGAGCACGGCGACCAGGTCCTCGTCGAGCTGCCCTGCGAGCAGGTCGGAGGCCTCGGCGAGGAAGGACAGGGCGCCCCGGTTGAGCCAGTCCCGGTCGCGTTCGGGCCGTCGCGGTCCGGGGCCGGGTATCGCGTAGGGGCGCGTGATCCCGGCCTCTTCCTGGTGTTCCTCAGCGGTCAGCCGTGCCCACACCGTCTTCATGCCGGTGCGGTACGTCACGCCCCAGGACTCGGCGAGCCCGGCGACCAGGCTGAGGCCTCGCCCGTACTCCGATGTGCCGTGCGCCGGTCCCGACGTGCCGTCGCGCGGGGCGCGCGAGGGGTGGCGGTCGGAGACCTCGACGACGATCGCGCCGGTCTCCTCCTCGGTCCGGCAGACCAGCTCCATGTCGGTGCCCGCGTGGACGACGGCGTTGGTGACGAGTTCGCTGACGACCAGGACGGTGTCGCCGGCGAGGCCGCAGGTGTGCATTTCGGTTCCGGGCAGGCCGAGTTCGGCCCACTCGGCGAGCGCGGCGCGCACGAGTGCGCGGGCGGAGCCGGGCGCGAGGGGGCTTCCGGGCAGGGTCGCGCAGGTCCACGCGCGCGGGCGCGCGCTCTCGTGCGCAGGCACATCAGAGGCACGGGAAGCGGTCTCCCGTTGCGTCGGAATGGCCCCCATGGACAGCTCCCAGAGCGGTTCGGACGAATACGCCTCAGTCGACGCGGACAGAGTGACAGACTGGCCACGCCCATAAGCACCGAGTTACCGAAGTGGGCCGCCATGAGTGAGAACAGTGATACCAGCGTGCTCGAAGACGGTCAGATTCGAGCATCTGATCTGCGTCCTCTGCTCGCCGCGATGACATCGGCGCGGGACGGCGACTTCCGCCAGCTGTCCGATCCGGGCACCGGTGTGGTCGCCGAACTCGTCGCGGCCTACAACCAGATCATGAACCGCAGTCTGCACTTCAACTCCGAGGTGCAGCGCGTCAGGAGAGAGCTCGTACGGCACGGCCGGCTCGACGAACGGCTGGCGGCGAGCCCGGGCCAGGGCGCCTGGACGGCCCGGGTCAATGACGTGAACCAGCTGCTCGACGCCATCGTGGCCCCGGCGGCCAACGCGACGCGCGTCCTGGACGCGGTGGCGGGCGGCGATCTCACCCAGCGGGTCGATCTGCACGACGGTTCCCGGCAGTTACGCGGCGATCTGCGGCGTCTTGGCCGGGCCGTGAACAAGATGGTCGACCAGCTCTCCCTGTTCACCGGCGAGGTCACCCGGGTGGCCCGCGAGGTCGGTACCGAGGGACGGCTCGGCGGACGGGCCAAGGTGCAGGGCCTGTCGGGCAGTTGGCGGGATGTGACCGAGGCGGTCAACACCATGGCGTCCCGGCTGACGGCACAGGTGCGGGACATCGCCCTGGTGACCACGGCGGTGGCGCGCGGCGACCTGACCCGTACGGTCACCGTCGAGGCGACCGGCGAGCTGCTCGAACTGAAGCTGACCGTCAACACGATGGTCGACCAGCTCTCCGCCTTCGCCGACGAAGTGACCCGCGTGGCCCGTGAGGTGGGCACCGAGGGGCAGTTGGGCGGTCGCGCCCAGGTGCGCGGCGTGTCCGGGGTGTGGAAGGACCTCACCGACAACGTCAACTTCATGGCCTCGAACCTGACTTCACAGGTCCGCAACATCGCCCAGGTGACCACGGCCGTCGCCAACGGCGACCTCAGTCAGAAGATCACCGTCGACGCACAGGGCGAGATCCTGGAGCTGAAGTCCACCATCAACACGATGGTCGACCAGCTCTCCGCCTTCGCGGACGAAGTGACAAGGGTCGCCCGCGAGGTCGGCACCGAAGGAAACCTCGGCGGCCGGGCCCAGGTGCGCGGCGTGAGCGGCGTCTGGAAGGACCTCACCGACAACGTCAACTTCATGGCGGACAACCTCACTTCACAGGTGCGGAACATCGCCCTCGTCTCCACCGCCGTGGCCCAGGGCGACCTCGGCAAGAAGATCACCGTGGAGGCGAAGGGCGAGATCCTGGAGCTGAAGTCCACCATCAACACGATGGTCGACCAGCTCTCCGCCTTCGCGGACGAAGTGACGAGGGTCGCCCGCGAGGTCGGCACCGAAGGAAACCTCGGCGGTCAGGCACAGGTGCGCGGCGTGAGCGGCGTCTGGAAAGACCTCACCGACAACGTCAACTTCATGGCACTGAACCTCACTTCACAGGTCCGCAACATCGCCCAGGTCACCACCGCCGTCGCCAACGGCGACCTCTCCAAGAAGATCACCGTCGACGCCCGGGGCGAGATCCTGGAACTGAAGGACACCGTCAACACGATGGTGGAGCAACTGCGCGCCTTCGCCGACGAGGTCACCCGCGTCGCCCGAGAGGTCGGCACCGACGGCCGGCTCGGCGGACGGGCCCAGGTGCTGGGCGTCTCCGGCGTCTGGCGGGACCTCACCGACAACGTCAACTACATGGCCGACAACCTCACTTCACAGGTGCGGAACATCGCCCAGGTCACCACCGCCGTCGCCAACGGCGACCTCTCCAAGAAGATCGACGTGGACGCGCGCGGCGAGATCCTGGAGCTGAAGACGGCCATCAACACGATGGTCGACACGCTCTCCTCCTTCTCCTCCGAGGTCACGCGCGTGGCGCGCGAGGTCGGCAGCGAGGGCCAACTCGGCGGCCAGGCGCGCGTCGAGGGCGTGTACGGCACCTGGAAGCGTCTGACGACGAACGTCAACGAGCTGGCGTCGAACCTCACCACCCAGGTCCGCGCCATCGCCGAGGTCGCCTCGGCCGTGGCGCAGGGCGACATGTCCCGCTCGATCACCGTGGAGGCGCGCGGCGAGGTCGCCGAGCTGAAGGACAACATCAACCTGATGGTGGCGAACCTCCGCGAGACGACCCGCGCCAAGGACTGGCTGGAATCCAACCTCGCCCGTCTCGCCGCCCTGATGCAGGGCCACCGGGACCTGATGGAGGTCGCCGACCTGATCCTGCGCGAGCTGACCCCGCTGGTGAACGCCCAGTACGGCGCGTTCTACCTGGCCGACCCGGACGAGTCCGACGCCGCGCTGCGCCCGGCCGCCCCCGCGAAGGGCCTGGCCTTCATAGCCGGGTACGGCGCCGCGCAGGGCGCGACCGTCGAGACCGGCGGCCTTCCGGTGCACGGGCTGGTCGCGCAGGCGGCCCGGGAGAAGAAGCGGATCCTGGTGGAGGAGGCCCCGCCCGACTACATCAAGATCAACAGCGGGCTCGGGGAAGCGGCCCCCACCACCATCGTCATCATCCCGATCCTCTTCGAGGACAAGCTCCTCGGCGTGATCGAACTGGCGTCCTTCTCCCGCTTCTCCGATGTCCATCTGGCCTTCTTCGACCAGTTCGTGAACACCATCGGTGTCGCCATCAACACCATCATCGCCAACTCCCGCACCGAGTCCCTGCTCGGCGAGTCCCAGCGCCTTGCCATGCAGCTCCAGGAGCGCTCGGACGAACTCCAGAAGCAGCAGGCGGAGTTGCAGCACTCGAACGCCGAACTGGAGGAAAAGGCAGCGCTGCTGGCGACGTCATCGCAGTACAAGTCGGAGTTCCTGGCGAACATGTCGCACGAACTGCGCACCCCCCTGAACTCCCTGCTGATCCTCGCCCGCCTCCTCTCCGACAACCCGGACGGCCATCTCTCCGACCAGGAGGTCCAGTTCGCGACGACGATCCACAGGTCGGGCTCGGACCTCCTCCAACTGATCAACGACATCCTCGACCTGTCGAAGATCGAGGCGGGCCGGATGGACGTACGCCCCAAGCGCCTGCCGCTGATCAAACTGCTCGACTACGTCCACGCCACCTTCCGCCCGCTCACCCACGACCGGGGGCTCGCCTTCGACGTGTCGGTCGGTGAGGACGTCCCGCGCGAGATGTACTCGGACGAGCAGCGCCTCCAGCAGATCCTGCGCAATCTGCTGTCCAACGCCATCAAGTTCACCGCGTCGGGCCGGGTCGAGCTCCGGGTCAGCCGGGTCATGGACCCCGAGCAGGCGGGTGTGCGGGAGAGCGGCGAGGTGATCGCCTTCGAGGTGTCCGACACCGGCATCGGTATCGCGCCGGAGAAACTCCCGGTGATCTTCGAGGCGTTCCAGCAGGCCGACGGCACCACCAACCGCAAGTACGGCGGCACCGGTCTCGGTCTGTCCATCAGCCGGGAGATCGCGGGCCTGCTGGGCGGCCGTATCGTCGCCGAGAGCGAGCCGGGGAAGGGCTCCACCTTCACGCTCTACGTCCCTGTCGTCAGCCCCGGCCACCCGGTGGCCGACGACAGGAGCGCCGTACTGGTACCGGAGCAGGTGTCCCCCGTACCGGAGATCGACGACGCCTGGCCCGCGCAGACCAAGCTGGAGGAGTGGCAGTCGGGCCGGGCTGGGCAGGTCCTGTCCGGTCGGCGGGTGCTGATCGTGGACGACGACATCCGCAACGTGTTCGCGCTCACCCATGTGCTCGGCCGGGTGGGCATGCCGGTGCTCTACGCGGAGAACGGCCGCGAGGGCATAGAGACACTGGAGCGCAATCCGGACGTCGAACTCATCCTGATGGACATCATGATGCCGGAGATGGACGGCTACGAGACCATCGCCGCGATCCGCCGCACCCCACGCTGGGTGGGCCTGCCCATCATCGCGCTGACCGCGAAGGCGATGCCCGGAGACCGGGAGAAGTCCATCGCGCGCGGCGCCAACGACTACGTACCGAAGCCGGTGGACGTGGACCGGCTGCTCACCGTCGCCTGCGCCCTGCTGGATCCGGAGGAAGCCCACGAGGCAACGCCATGAACGCCGACGACGTACTGCACCCCGAGCGGGCCGGAATCCTCCTGGTCGACGACATGGAGGACAACCTGATAGCCCTGGAAGCGGTCCTGGGCTCCCTCAACGAACCCCTGGTCCGCGCCCGTTCCGGCGAGGAGGCGATGAAGGCCCTCCTACGCCGGCGCTTCGCCCTGGTCCTCTTGGACATCCGTATGCCAGGCATGGACGGCTTCGAGACAGCGGCCAACATCAAACGCCTCGACCAGACGAAGGACGTCCCGATCATCTTCCTGACAGGCGTGGAGGACGACTCCGGCTACGCCTTCCGCGGCTACGCGACGGGCGCGGCGGACTACTTGACGAAGCCGTTCGATCCGTGGGTGCTCAGGGCGAAGGTCAGGGTGTTCCTGGAACTGCACAGAAAGCAACTCCAGTTGGAAGCGCTGAGGGCTGAAGTGCAACAACTCCGGGAACTGGTGAACAAGGACCCGGAGTAGGTGCAGAAGGGGCGCGGGGCTGACCAGCCCCGCCGCCGCTTACGCCTCGCGAGTACCGGCGTACATCTCCTCGAGAAGCCCCGCGTACTCCCGCTCCACCACCGGCCGCTTCAGCTTCAGGCTCGGCGTGATCTCACCGTGCTCCACATCGAGATCCCGAGGCAGCAGCCGGAACTTCTTGATGGTCTGCCACCGCTGAAGCCCCTCGTTGAGCTGCTTCACATACCCCTCGACCATGGCCACGGTCTCCGCGGAGGCGACCACCTCCGCGTACGACTTCCCGCCCAGACCGTTCTCCTCGGCCCAGCCCATGATCGCGACCTCGTCCAGCGCGATGAGCGCGGTGCAGAAGTTCCGGTCGGCGCCGTGGACCAGGATGTTGGAGACGTACGGGCAGACCGACTTGAAGGAGCCCTCGATCTCGGTCGGCGCGATGTACTTGCCGCCGGACGTCTTGAACAGGTCCTTCTTGCGGTCGGTGATCCGCAGATACCCGTCGGGCGACAGCTCGCCGATGTCCCCGGTGTGGAACCAGCCGTCCGGCTCCAGCACCTCCGCCGTCTTCTCGGGCAGCCCGTGATAGCCCTCCATGATCCCGGGCCCGCGCAGCAGGATCTCGCCGTCGTCGGCGATGCGGACCTCGCAGCCGGGCAGCGGCTTGCCGACCGTGCCGGTGCGGTACGCCTCACCCGGGTTGACGAAGGAGGCCGCGGAGGACTCGGTCAGACCGTAGCCCTCCAGGATGTGGATGCCGGCGCCGGCGAAGAAGTAGCCGATCTCCGGGGCCAGCGCGACCGATCCGGAGACACAGGCCCGCAGCCGCCCGCCGAAGGCGTCCCGCAGCTTGGAGTAGACGAGCGCGTCGGCGACCTTGTGCTTCGCGCCGAGCCCGAAGGGGACCGAGGCGGTGCCGGTGCGCCGGAAGTTGTCCTGGCTGACCTTGGCGTACTCGCGGGCCACCCCGGCCGCCCACTGGAAGATCTTGTACTTGGCGCCGCCACCCGCACGGGCCTTGGCGGCGACCCCGTTGTAGACCTTCTCGAAGATGCGCGGGACGGCCGCCATGTAGGTCGGCTGGACGACCGGAAGGTTCTCGATGATCTTGTCGACGCGGCCGTCGACGGCGGTCACGTGTCCGACCTCGATCTGGCCGGAGGTGAGCACCTTGCCGAAGACGTGCGCCAGCGGCAGCCACAGGTACTGCACGTCCTCGGCGCTGATCAGCCCGGTCGCGGCGATGGCCTTCGCCATGTAGGACCAGTTGTCGTGCGGCAGGCGCACGCCCTTGGGGCGGCCTGTGGTGCCGGAGGTGTAGATGAGGGTGGCGAGCTGGTCCTTGGTGATCGCGCCGACCCGCTCCTTGATCAGGTCGGCGTCCTTCTCCAGACGGGCGGCACCGCGCTTCTCCAGCTCGTCCAGGGTGAGGATCCAGTCGGCGGTCTCGACGCCGGCCGGGTCGATCACCACGACATGCGTGAGGTCGGGCAGCTCGGCGCGCTTCTCTACGGCCTTGGCGAGCTGGGCCGCGTCCTCGGCGATCAGCACCCGGCTGTCGGAGTCCGAGAGGATGAACGCGGACTCCTCCGCATTGGTCTGCGGATAGACCGTGGTCGTGGCAGCGCCGGCGCACATGATGCCGAGGTCGGCGAGGATCCACTCGATCCGGGTCGAGGAGGCGAGGGCCACCCGCTGCTCGGGCTGCACCCCCAGCTCGATGAGGCCGGCGGCGATCGCGTAGACCCGCTCGGCGGCCTGGCCCCAGCTCAGCGACTTCCAGTCGTCCGGGCCCTCCCCGGCCGCATTCGGCACGGGATAGCGATAGGCCTCGGCGTCCGGCGTGGCCGCCACGCGCTCCAGGAAGAGGGCCGCCACGCTCGGCGGACGGTTCTCGATCAAAGTCTGTGTGTCGCTCACGACATCCTCCGGGGCCCGCGACAGTGCGGCTGGCTCAGGGTGCGGCTGGTTCCACTCGCGCGCCGTTGTTTAACTCGCGAGTAACTATCGAGCAGGGATCAGAGTAAGGGTCGACCGGCCGGGGCGTAAGAGTCCGCGCCCTGTCACTTCCTACAGAGACCGGCCCCTCACATGCGCAGGGGCCCGCCGCACTTTCGTACGACGGGCCCCTGACTGCCCGTTTTGCCTAACTGAACGGCGTAACCGGTGGTTACT
>NZ_JACMSF010000067.1 GCF_014257025.1 Streptomyces cupreus | reverse complement strand
CTTCACGTGAATCCGCGCCTGCGGGTTCGCGTTCTTCAGGTCGTGGATCAGCTGGGCCAGGTCCTCGATGGAGTAGATGTCGTGGTGCGGCGGCGGGGAGATGAGCCCCACGCCCGGCGTCGAGTGACGCGTCTTGGCGACCCATGGGTAGACCTTGTGGCCGGGCAGTTGGCCGCCCTCGCCGGGCTTGGCGCCCTGGGCCATCTTGATCTGGATGTCGTCGGCGTTGACCAGGTACTCGGAGGTCACACCGAAGCGGCCGGAGGCGACCTGCTTGATCGACGAACGCCGCGCCGGGTCGTACAGACGCTCCGCGTCCTCGCCGCCCTCACCGGTGTTGGACTTGCCGCCCAGCTGGTTCATGGCGATGGCGAGGGTCTCGTGCGCCTCCTTGGAGATGGAGCCGTACGACATGGCGCCGGTGGAGAAGCGCTTGACGATCTCGCTGACCGGCTCGACCTCGTCGACGGAGATCGGCTGCCGGTCCGACTTGAAGCCGAACAGGCCACGCAGCGTCATGAGCCGCTCGGACTGCTCGTTCACGCGGTCCGTGTACTTCTTGAAGATGTCGTAGCGCGCGGTGCGCGTCGAGTGCTGGAGGCGGAAGACCGTCTCCGGGTCGAACAGGTGCGGCTCGCCCTCGCGGCGCCACTGGTACTCGCCGCCGATCTCCAGCGCGCGGTGCGCGGGAGCGATGCCGGAGGCGGGGTAGGCCTTGGCGTGGCGGGCGGCGACCTCCTGGGCGATGACGTCGATGCCGACGCCGCCGATCTTGGTGGCGGTGCCGTTGAAGTACTTCTCGACGAAGGCCTCGTCGAGGCCGACGGCCTCGAAGACCTGGGCGCCGCGGTAGGAGGCGACGGTCGAGATGCCCATCTTCGACATGACCTTCAGAACGCCCTTGCCCAGGGCGTAGATCAGGTTGCGGATGGCCTGCTCGGGCTCGATGCCGGGCAGGAAGGTACCGGCGCGGACGAGGTCCTCGACCGACTCCATCGCCAGGTAGGGGTTGACCGCCGCGGCGCCGAAGCCGATGAGCAGGGCGACGTGGTGGACCTCGCGGACGTCACCGGCCTCGACCAGCAGGCCCACCTGGGTGCGCTGCTTGGTGCGGATCAGGTGGTGGTGGACGGCCGCGGTGAGCAGCAGCGAGGGGATCGGCGCGTGCTCGGCGTCGGAGTGACGGTCCGACAGGACGATCAGCCGGGCGCCGTTCTCGATGGCGGCGTCGGCCTCGGCGCAGATCTCCTCGATGCGCCCGGCGAGGGCGTCACCGCCGCCGGAGACCCGGTACAGACCGGACAGGGTCGCGGCCTTGAAGCCGGGCATGTCACCGTCGGCGTTGATGTGGATGAGCTTGGCCAGCTCGTCGTTGTCGATCACCGGGAACGGCAGCGTGACGCTACGGCAGGACGCGGCCGTCGGGTCCAGCAGGTTGCCCTGCGGACCGAGGGAGGACCGCAGGCTCGTCACGAGCTCTTCGCGGATGGCGTCCAGCGGCGGGTTGGTGACCTGCGCGAACAGCTGGGTGAAGTAGTCGAAGAGCAGACGCGGACGCTCGCTCAGCGCGGCGATCGGCGAGTCGGTGCCCATCGAACCGATCGGCTCGGCGGCGGACTTGGCCATCGGCGCCAGGATGATCCGCAGCTCCTCCTCGGTGTAACCGAAGGTCTGCTGACGGCGGGTGACCGAGGCGTGCGTGTGCACGATGTGCTCACGCTCGGGCAGGTCGGACAGCTCGATCTCGCCGGCCTCCAGCCACTCCGCGTAGGGGGCCTCGGCGGCGAGCTGCGCCTTGATCTCGTCGTCCTCGATGATGCGGTGCTCGACGGTGTCGACGAGGAACATCTTGCCGGGCTGCAGCCGGCCCTTGCGGACGACCTTGGCGGGGTCGATGTCGAGGACGCCGACCTCGGAGCCGAGGACGACCAGGCCCTCGTCGGTGACCCAGTAGCGGCCGGGGCGAAGGCCGTTGCGGTCGAGGACCGCGCCGACCTGCTTGCCGTCGGTGAAGGTGACACAGGCCGGGCCGTCCCAGGGCTCCATCAGCGTGGAGTGGAACTGGTAGAAGGCGCGCCGCGTCGGGTCCATGGAGTCGTGGTTCTCCCACGCCTCCGGGATCATCATCAGCACGGAGTGCGGCAGCGAACGACCGCCCAGGTGCAGGAGTTCGAGCACCTCGTCGAAGGACGCGGAGTCGGAGGCGTCGGGCGTGCACACCGGGAAGACGCGCTCCAGGGCCTTCTCGGAGGAACCGAACAGGTCGGAGACGAGCTGCGACTCACGGGCCCGCATCCAGTTGCGGTTGCCCTTGACGGTGTTGATCTCGCCGTTGTGCGCGACGAAGCGGTACGGGTGGGCGAGCGGCCACGACGGGAAGGTGTTCGTGGAGAACCGGGAGTGCACGAGAGCGATCGCGGAGGCGAAGCGGCGGTCGGACAGGTCCGGGAAGAAGGGCTCAAGCTGACCGGTGGTCAGCATGCCCTTGTACACGATCGTGCGGGCGGACAGCGACGGGAAGTAGACGCCGACCTCGCGCTCGGCGCGCTTGCGCAGCACGAAGGCCTTGCGGTCGAGGTCGATGCCCTCCGAGACGCCGTCGCCGACGAAGATCTGCCGGAAGGCGGGCATCGTCGAACGGGCGGTGGCACCGAGCAGTTCGGGCGCGACGGGAACCTCACGCCAGCCGAGGACGGTGAGCCCCTCCTCACCGGCGATCGTCTCGATCCGTGAGACGGCGTCCTCGGACCCGTCCTCCGGCAGGAAGGCGATACCGACGGCGTACGCACCGGCCGCGGGCAGCTCGAATCCGGCCACCTCACGGAAGAAGGCGTCCGGCACCTGGGAGAGGATGCCCGCGCCGTCGCCCGAGTCGGGCTCGGAGCCGGTGGCGCCGCGGTGCTCCAGGTTGCGCAGAACCGTGAGCGCCTGCTCGACCAGCGCGTGGCTCGCCTCGCCGGTGAGGGTGGCCACGAAGCCGACGCCACAGGCGTCGTGCTCGTTGCGGGGGTCGTACATACCCTGCGCAGCAGGGCGAGCATCCATGAACGACCAGTTCTGGCCATTCGCGGAATGCTGGGACGGCTGGCGCGGCGTACGCATCGGCTCTCCCGTCGTCGTCAGTGGCATTTAGCAGGTGCCGAGGGACGACGTTGGCCCTCTGCGTGTGATCTGCGATGAGATCAAAATTTCGTGCAGGTTACATGATGGAGCGGTTCTCGGGAACCGGATACTCCGTTCCAACATGCGGACGCCGCGGGGTGACGGCGGGGCCGCTACCAGCGGCCGAAAGTAAGGGGGACCGACAGGGACAAGATCGATCAGATCGGTGCCCGTCGGCCGGCGGCGAGGGGAGCGTCTTCGCCCACCTCACACAGGTGCGCGGCAGGCACCATTGCCCACAGCGCTTACGGCTCATGCCCGGTGGTTAAGCATTCGAAACCAGCGAGTAACGGCTACTTATGCGGCCCAACGCATAAGTTCCAGCCGAGCTATCCTACGGCGGTTCCGAACAGGCTGCCCAGGGCGTACGTCACACCGGCCGCCGCACCACCCAGGGCAAGTTGCCGCAAACCGCTGTACCACCAGGTCCGCGCGGTCACCTTGGCCACGACGGCACCGCAGGCAAAGAGCCCGAAAAGCGCGAGCAACACGGCGGGCCACAGCGCGGTCGCACCGAGCAGATACGGCAGTACGGGGAGCAGGGCGCCGAGCGCGAAGGAGCCGAAGGAGGAGACGGCGGCGACGGTGGGCGAGGGCAGGTCACTCGGATCGATCCCGAGCTCCTCACGGGCGTGTATCTCCAGGGCCTGCTCGGGATCACGGGAGAGCTGCCGGGCGACTTCGGCGGCGAGACGGGCATCAACGCCGCGCGCCCGATAGAGAGCGGCGAGCTCGGCCTCCTCGTCCAGCGGATGCTTGCGCAGCTCCCGCCGCTCGACATCCAGCTCGGCCTCGACGAGCTCGCGCTGCGAGGCGACGGAGGTGTACTCACCGGCGGCCATGGAGAAGGCGCCGGCGGCAAGCCCGGCGAGCCCGGTCAGCACCACGGTCTGATGACTGACCTGCCCACCGGCTACACCGGTCATCAGGGCGAGGTTGGAGACGAGCCCGTCCATGGCACCGAAGACGGCGGGCCGCAGCCAGCCGCCGTTCACATCGCGGTGGGTGTGGTTGTCACGGTGCGCCTCGTGGAGCGAGGCCTCGGTCTCGATGATGGCCATGCGGACGATCCCCCAGGAACTTAGGAAAGGCTAGCTTTGGACAAATTCTATTCTTCGACAACCCACAATCTACGCCGCTCATTCCACCGTCGCCAGCAAGGAAAGGCTGGGCTAACCTGCGGGTTTGCGTCCGAGCGCTCATTCGATAAAGCACCCGCACAAATGTCGACCGGGTGACGCTGAGGCATCTCAGGCACTTCCATCCCCCTCCCGTGGGACACATCCGCAAAGGGCTCCGCGCCCTGGGAGCCCCCGGAGGAGAGGCCGCGTATGGCATCGATCGCCTGCATCCCCTCGGTCCCGGCACCAGGGGCCGCCGAACTCCGCGACCGGGCCCGCGGCGCGCTCCTCGGCCTCGCGGTGGGCGATGCGCTGGGCGCCCCCGCGGAGAACATGAAGCCCTCGGAGATCCGAGCCCGCTGGGGCCGCATCACGGGCTACGTGGCCGACCGCCCCGCCGGCACGGACGACACGGAGTACGCGATCTTCTCGGGCCTGCTGCTGGCCCGCCACGGCTCAGCGCTGACACCCGCGCATGTGGAGGCGGCGTGGCACAAGTGGATCGCGGACCGGGACGAGGGCCCGTTCCGGGGCGCCGGCTTCAGTGAACGCGGCACCCTGGAGAACCTCCGCCGCGGCCTCGCGGCGCCCATCTCGGCCCAGCACCGCCACGCCTGGAGCGACGGCCTGGCGATGCGGGCGGCACCCTTCGGCGTCTTCGCGGCGGGCCGCCCGGCCGAGGCGGCACGCCTGGTGGCGATCGACGGCTCGGTGAGCCACGACGGGGAGGGCATCTACGGCGGCCAGGCGGTTGCGGCGGGAGTGGCGGCGGCGATGGCGGGCGCCCCCACGATCGCGGTAGTGGCATCGGCCCTGGCAGTGGTCCCGGACGACTCCTGGACGGCCCGCTCGCTGCGCCGGGCGGTGGCGGTGGCCCACCGAGGCGAACGTGCGGTCCGCTCCGCGGTGGTCATCGGCGGATACCCCTGGACCGACCTGGCCCCCGAGGCGGTGGCCCTGGCCTTCGGCGCGTACGCGGCAGCGGACGGCGACTTCGTCCAGTCGGTCCTGACGGCAGTGAACATGGGCCGCGACGCGGACACGACGGCGGCGGTGGCAGGCGCGCTGGCAGGCGCGACAGAGGGAGCGTCATCGATCCCGGCGGACTGGGCAAGCGCAATCGGCCCGGCAAAGGGAAGCTGCTTGCCGGCAATGCGGGGCCGCCATGTACTGGACGTGGCGGACCTGCTGACACCGGGCGAGTACGTACTGGCGGCGGAGGGGGAACAGTGACGCCCGGGCCACACAATCCAGCCCGTCCGGCGTTTGAGGACGAGGCCCCTTCAGGGCCGACGGGGGTCCATGGGGCGGAGCCCCCTGGTGAGGTCGAACCCGCATCCATCAGCGGCTCCGCCGCGGGCTCCCGCCGAACCGAAGGCCTCCTGCTGGGCCTCGCCGCGGGCGACGCCGCCGGATGGCCCGCCGCCCGCCACCGCGCATCCCGCATGCCGGAATGGACCCGCCGCCTCACCCGCGAACTCGATACCTTCGCCGAACAGAACGCGACGACCACCCTCCCCGTCCCCATCGCCCTGAACCAACCCCCCGAACCCCTCCGCCTGGGCCCCTCGGACGACGCGGAATGGGCAGTCTTCGCCGCAGAAGCCGTATTACGCGCCGGCGACGACACCGCCCTCGGCGACCTGAGCCGAGAACGCCGCACCAGAGCCGCCATCGACCTCACCTGGAACGCCCTCGCCTGCGAAGTAGCCGCCGCAGCGGACCGCGCCCCCGAAGTCGAATCCGCCGTCCTCCCCCTCCGCGCCCGTATCTCCGTCCGCGCGGGCCTCGGCAACCTCGCCACGGGCCTACGCCCACCCGCCACCGGCCACGACAACCCCCACTACTTCGACGACGCGGCCTGCATCCGAGCCTGCGTCCTGGCGGTGGCCCACCCCGGCGACCCCCGACTGGCAGCGGACCTCGCCGAGTTCGACGCCCGCTACACCCAGGACGGCGACGGAGTGCACGGCGCCCGGGCCATGGCGGCGGCCCTCGCCCTGGCCCTCACCGGCGCCGACACCCCAACCTGCGTCACCGCCGCACTCGACGAACTCCCACCCGAAACAGAGATCGGCCGCAACGCCCGCCACGCCCTCACCCTCGCCCAGGACGCCGACAGCGCCTTCGCCCTCATCCCCCACCTGGAGCACCAGATCGTCGACCACGTCTACAGCTACGGCATCGCTGCCGCCGAAACCGTCCCGGTCGCCCTCGCCCTCACCACCGCCGCGGGCGGCCGCATCGCCGAAGCCGTCCCCGCCGCCGCCTGCCTCTCCCGAGTCGCCGACTCCGCCCCCGCCCTCGTCGGCGCCCTCACCGGCGCCCTCGGCGGCGGCGCCGCGATCCCCGCGTCCTGGCGCGGCAGCTGCCGCACCCTCTCCGGCTGCGCCCTCCCCCGCCTCACCGGCACGGACCTCGTGGAACTCGCCGAACTCCTCGAAGCCACGCAACCGGCCAGGTCAGGAGGATGATTCGACGCATGAAGCACAAAGCACCAGAAAACAACAAAGAGGCGAGCCTGGACGACCGGATCACCGGAGCGCTCGTCGGAGCCGCCGTCGGCGACGCCCTGGGCGGCCCGGTCGAGGGCTACTCCCCCGACCAGATCGTCGAACGCCACGGCGGCCGGGTGCACGGCATCGTCGGCCCCTGGAACGGCGACGCCTGGCGCACGGCCCGCCCCATCGCGCCGTACCACAAGGGCGACGGCCACGTCACCGACGACACCTTGATGACCCACGCCCTGATCAGGGTCTATGCCACGGTCCGCGACCACCTCGACGCCTACGCCGTCGGGGACCACCTGGTCCCGGACCTGATGACGAACCCGCGCTGGATCCCGGAACTCGAGGCGGAGGCACTCCCCCTCCACCGCATCTTCCTCGCCGAGAAATGGCTGATCGCCCGCCTCCACTACGGCCACGCGGACCCCCGGGAGGCGGGCACCGGCAACATCGTCAACTGCGGCGCCGCGATGTACATGGCCCCGGTAGGCCTGGTCAACGCGGCCAACCCACCCGCCGCCTACGCCGAGGCCCTCGACATCGCGGGCGCCCACCAGTCGTCGTACGGCCGCGAGGCGGCGGGAGTCTTCGCGGCGGCGGTGTCGGCGGCCTGCACCCCCGGGGCAACCCCGGACTCGGTGATCGCGACGTGCCTGTCCCTGGCGAAGGACGGCACCCGCGAGGCCATTGAGAGGGTCTGCGAAGTGGCGTCCCACCACAGCGAGTTCGAGTCGGCCCTGACACCCCTGCGCCAGGCGGTGGCCCCGTACGACACGGTGGGCCCCGACTATCGCTCCCCCTCCCTCGGCGCCCGCCGCCCGTCCCGCCTGCACGCGATCGAGGAACTGCCCATCGCCCTGGGCATGTTGCTGATCGCCTCCGGCGACTACCGCCAAGCGGTCCTCGGCTCGGTGAACTACGGCCGGGACTGCGACTCCATCGCCACGATGGCTGGCGCCCTGTCAGGAGCCCTCGGCCACCCGGTCCCCGAGGACTGGTCGAAACAGGTGGCCGACGCCAGCCGCCTGGACCTGTGGGAACCGGCACGGACACTGACCGAGGTAACCCGCGAGATCTTCGAACAGGACGTACGCCGTCGCCGCGCCCACGAACAGGCACTCACGCAACTCGGAGCCCCGACATGCTCCGCCTGACCTGGGTCCAGCCGGAGGACCTGATCGGCCACGAGCTCCGCCAGGCGGCCCAGGACGGCAGAGAACCCTCAAGAATCGCGGCCCGCTGGAAGGCAGCGGGAGGCTTGGAGGCCCCCCGGAGATCAGGCGCGTCCCCCACCCAGGCATCCCGCTACCTCCGCCTCCTGGCAGAGGACCTGTTGGACGAACTGGCCGATCTCCCCAGCAGGTTGGCCGACCGCGAACCAACGGACCTGACAAGGATCAAGGCCAACTGCCCCTCCTGGCCGGCGCCACCAACCGCGGCCCACCGCGGGCCCACCCCGTCCAGCCTCGAAGCCGCCTGGCTAGGCAGAGCAGCAGGCTGCCTCCTGGGCAAACCGGTGGAGAAACTCCCCCTGGAGGCCATCCGATCCCTGGCCAGGCCCACCGGCAACTGGCCCCCCACCACCTACTTCACAGCCAAGGGAGTCCCCCAAGAACTCCTCACCACCCACCCCTGGAACCGCCGCTCGGCACACACCTCCCTCGCCGAGAACATCGACGGCATGCCGGAGGACGACGACCTCAACTACCCCCTCCTCAACCTGCTCCTCCTCCAGCGCCACGGCAAAACCTTCACCACCACGGACGTAGCAGAGCTCTGGCTGGAAGAACTCCCCGCCGGCCGCACCTTCACCGCGGAACGCCTCGCCTACCGCAACCTCCTCACCGGCCTGGAACCCCCACGCACTGCCGCCCACCGCAACCCCTTCCGCGAATGGATCGGCGCCCTGATCCGTGCGGACATGCACGGCTGGACCAACCCGGGAAACCCAGCGGCAGCCGCGGAACAGGCCCACAGGGACGCCACCCTCACCCACACTGCCAACGGCGTCTACGCGGCGATGTTCATCGCGGCCACCATCGCCCAGGCAGCGACCGGCACCGAGGACATCCACACCTGCCTGGCCACCGGCCTCACGGTGATCCCCCCGGCCTCCCGCCTCGCCCGGGCGATCCACCAGGCCGTACAACTCGCCGAAAAGCACGGGGACTTCGACACGGTCGTGGACGAACTCCACGCCGCCCACGCCGAGACCCACTGGGTCCACGCCATCCCCAACACCGCCCTGATCACCGCCGCCCTCACCCATGCCGACGGCGACTTCACCGAATCCATCTCCCGAGCGGTGTCCGGCGGTTGGGACACCGACTCCAACGGCGCCACGGCCGGCAGCATCGCCGGGCTCCTCGCCGGACATCCCTCCGTCCTCCCCGACCACTGGACGGCCCCGCTCAAGAACCGCCTGTCCACCTCCGTCGGCGACTTCAACGGCACCGGCTTCGACACCCTGGCCCACCTCACCCACCGGGAGGCAGTCCGCTCATGACCCATATCGCCGTACTCGGCAGCACGAACATGGACCTCGTCGCCTTCGAACTCCCCCACGCTCGGCTTCGCTCGCGCGGGGGGACCCCCATCGGCGTCGACACCGACCATCTGCGCACCACGGAAGGCCCCTCCGGCACCGCGCACATCGTCGTGGACGACCACGGCGGCAACGCGATCGTGGTGATCCCCGCCGCCAACGGCACCGTCGACCAGCTCGCCGCCGTCCTCGCCGGCGCCCGGGCGGCCCGCGCCCATGGGGTCCGTACGATCCTCACCCCGGCCCCCGCGCAGCCGTTGCCGGTCGAACTCCTCGCCGCCACCGACCTGTTGCTGCCCAACGAGCACGAGGCCGCCACCCTCGCCGGCCGCACCGACCCCCGCACGGCGGCCCTCGCCCTGCTCGACCAGGTCCCGGAGGTCGTCGTCACCCTCGGCGCCGCGGGCAGCCTGTACGCGGCCCGCGGCGCCGAACCGGTCACCGTGCCCGCGCCCCAGGTCACCGCCGTGGACACCACCGGCGCCGGTGACACCTTCGCCGGCACGCTCGCGGATGGGGGTCCCCCCGCGCCAGCGAAGCCGAGCGTGGGGGAGCTCGCCGAGGGCCGCCCGATGCCGGACGCGCTGGCGTGGGCGGCCGCCGCCTCGGCACTGTCGGTACAGCGGGCCGGGGCGTCGGAGTCGATGCCGTACCGCCCCGAGATCGAGGCGCAGTACGCGTCATGAGCCAAGCATCTCTCCACGGTCTCCGCGTCCTGGACATGGCCACCCTGTTCGCCGGACCGCTCGCCGCCACCACGCTCGGCGACTTCGGCGCGGAGGTCATCAAGATCGAGCACCCCACCAAGCCCGACCCGTCCCGCGGCCACGGCCCGGCCAAGGACGGCATCGGCCTGTGGTGGAAGCACCTCGGCCGCAACAAGCGCACGATCACCCTGAATCTGTCGACCCCGGGCGGCCGCGCCACGCTCCTGCGCCTCGCCGCCACCGCGGACGTGATCATCGAGAACTTCCGCCCCGGCACCCTGGAGAAATGGGACCTCGGCTGGCCCGAGCTGTCGGCCGCCAACCGCCGTCTGGTCCTCACCCGCGTCACCGGCTTCGGCCAGTTCGGGCCCTACGCCCACCGCCCCGGTTTCGGCACGCTCGCCGAAGCGATGAGCGGGTTCGCCGCGCTCACCGGCGAGCCGGACGCGCCCCCGACGCTCCCGCCGTTCGGTCTCGCCGACTCGATCGCGGGCCTGGCGACGGCGTACGCCGTGCTCACCGCTCTCGCCGCGCGCGACCGTACCGGCGAGGGCCAAGTCGTCGACGTCGCCCTGATCGAGCCGATGCTCTCCGTCCTCGGCCCCCAGCCCACCTGGTACGACCAGCTCGGCTATGTCCAGAAGCGCACCGGCAACCGCTCCGCCAACAACGCCCCGCGCAACACCTACCGCACGGCGGACGGCAGTTGGGTCGCCGTCTCCACCTCTGCCCAGTCGGTGGCGGAACGTGTGATGCGTCTGGTGGGCAGGCCCGAGCTCATCGACGAACCCTGGTTCGCCACCGGCGCCGACCGGGCCCGCCACGCCGACGTCCTCGATCAGGCGGTCGGCAGCTGGATCGCCGAGCGCACCCGGGACGAGGTCGTCGCGGCCTTCGAGAAGGCGGAGGCGGCGGTGGCCCCCATCCAGGACGTACGGGGGGTCATGACCGACCCGCAGTACCAGGCCCTCGACACCATCACCACGGTCGACGACCCCGACCTCGGCCCGCTGCGTATGCAGAACGTCCTCTTCCGCCTCTCCGAAACCCCCGGCGCGATCCGCTGGACCGGCCGCCCGCACGGCGCCGACACGGACGAGGTCCTCGCCGAACTGGGGCTGACCCCGGCGCAGGTCGCTGCCCTGCGCACGGAGGGCGCCGTATGACGACCCCCCTGACCTGGCTGTACGCCCCCGGCGACCGTCCGCACATGGTGACCAAGGCCCTGCTGGCCGGCGCGGACGTCGTCGTGGTCGACCTGGAGGACGCGGTGGCCCCCGACCGCAAGGAGTACGCCCGGGCCGCGACGGCCGAGTTCCTCTCCGACCCGCAGCCGCTTCCGGTGCACGTCAGGGTGAACGCCCTGGACGGCCCGCTGGCGGCGGCGGATCTGAAAGCCCTGGCCCACCTCCCCGGCATAGCGGCCCTTCGCCTGCCCAAGGTCACCTCCCCCGGCCAGATCCGCCGGGTGGCGCAGTGCACCCCGCACCCCCTGTACGCCCTCCTGGAATCGGCCCTCGGCATCGAACACGCCTACGCCATCGCCCAGGCCCACCCCGCCCTGCACGGCATCGCCCTCGGCGAGGCGGACCTCAGGGCCGACCTGGGTGTGCGCACCGACGCGGGCCTGGACTGGCCCCGCTCCCGGGTGATCGTCGCGGCAAGAGCGGCCGCCCTGCCCCCACCGCCCCAGTCGGTCCACCCCGATACCCGGGACCTGGCGGGCCTGGCGGCGACCTGCGCCCACGGCCGCGCCCTGGGCTTCCTGGGCCGGGCGGCCATCCACCCCCGCCAACTCCCTGTCATCGAACGGGCCTACCTCCCCACGGAGGAGGAGCTGGAGCGGGCGGAAACAATCATCAAAGCGGCAGCGCGCAACGAGGGCGCCCAGGCCCTGCAGGACGGCACCTTCATCGACGCGGCGGTGGTGGCAGCGGCGCAGCGCACCCTGTCCCTGGCTCACCGCCGCAGCTAGCCACGACAAAGGGCGCCCGGAAATCTCCGAGCGCCCTCACCGTCGTACGACCGACCGGTCAGCTCTTCTTCGCCGACCCGGCCTCGTCGTTGGCATCGTCCTTCACGTCGGAGGACTCGGCGTCGGCCTTCTCCTCCGAGGTGTCGGCATCGGCCTTCTCGCCCTCTTCGGCGTCGGCCGAAGCGCCGGAGTCGGCCGCACCGGGCTCCACCACGGCTTCCCGACCGGGCCGCTTCTTCGCGGAGAGCACGAAGTAGAGCACCGCCAGCAGGAACACGAACAGCGCGGTCCAGTTGTTCAGCCGCAGGCCCAGGATTTCGTGGGCCTCGTCGACGCGCATGTACTCGATCCAGAACCGGCCCACGCAGTACGCCGCGACATACAGCGCGAACGCCCGCCCGTGCCCCAGCGTGAACCGCCGGTCGGCCCAGATGACGAGCAGCGCCACACCGATGCACCACAGCGACTCGTACAGGAACGTCGGGTGGTACGTCCCCGGCACCCGCCCGTCCGAGGAGGACGTGATCTCCACGGCCCAGGGCAGATCCGTGGCCTTGCCGTACAGCTCCTGGTTGAACCAGTTGCCCCAGCGTCCGATGGCCTGTGCGAGGGCGATACCGGGGGCGACGGCGTCGGCGTACGCGGGCATCGGGATGCCCCGGCGGCGGCAGCCGATCCACGCGCCCAGCGCGCCGAGCGCGATGGCGCCCCAGATACCGAGACCGCCCTCCCAGATCTTGAAGGCGTCCACCCAGTCACGGCCCTCGCTGAAGTACAGCTCGTAGTCCGTGATCACGTGGTAGAGGCGCCCGCCGACCAGGCCGAAGGGGACGGCCCACACCGCGATGTCGGCCACCGTGCCGGCCCGGCCGCCGCGGGCGATCCAGCGCCTGTTGCCGAGCCAGACGGCGACGAAGACGCCGATGATGATGCAGAACGCGTAGCCTCGCAGCGGAATGGGACCGAGGTGGATCACCCCGCGCGACGGGCTGGGAATGTAGGCAAGTTCCATGGCAAGGTCGACGCTACCCTGCCGGGCGGCGCACGCGTCGGGCAGCCCGGCTACGGCTCCATAACAGGCAGGCCCCGGCGCCCTATCCCTTGGCCGCCTCCTGCACCTGCTGCTTCAGCTTCTCGGGCGTCATCGACTGGTCCTGGTAGATGTTCTTGCCGTCGAGCAGGACGGTCGGCGTGCCGGTGAAGCCGCCGCTGCGGAAGGCGTCGTTCGACTTCGCGACCCAGCTGTTGTGGGTGCCGTCCTCCACACAGCTTCGGAACGCGGGCGTGTCGAGCCCTTCGACCTTGGCGGCCAGCTCGAACAGCTTGGCGTTCTCGGAGAAGGCGTCGTCGGTCTCGGCGGGCTGGTTCTGGTAGAGCACGTCGTGGTAGTCGACGAACTTTCCGGCGTCCTGGGCGCAGGCCGCGGCGTTCGCGGCGCTACGGGAGCCGGTGCCGCCCAGATTGCCGTCGATGATCGTCGCGAGGCGGTACTCCACTCTGAGCCGGCCGGCGTCGGTCAGCTCGTGGATCGTCGAGCGGTAGGTGTCCTCGAAGGACTTGCAGGCCGGGCAGCGGAAGTCCTCCCAGACGACGAGGGTCGACGCGGCGCCGGCCTTGCCGACCGGGATCACCAGGCTGTCCTCGCCCTGCGCGCCCGAGGGCGCGACGGCGGGACCCTCGGAGTCGCTGCTGTCGTCCTTGCCGGCGTTGGCGGCGATCACTCCGATCACCGCCGCGAGCGCCAGCACGCAGACGACGCTCGCGCCTACGATCAGCGCGCGCCGTCGCTTCTCCGCGGCCTTGTGCTTCTCTCGCTCTGCCGCCATCCGCTCCCGGGCGGTGCGCTTTCCCTCACGGTTCTTCTCGCTCACACCCCGGAAACGAACCGGGGAGGCGCCCAGCGCCTCCCCGGTCCCAGGTCCACCCGTTCGAGTTACGCCTTGCCTCGCACACCGTCGGCCAGCTCACCGGCGAGCGCCCGGACGCCCTCGACGCCGGCCGCGTGGTCCGGCGCGTCCAGCATCCGCTTCACGAAGGCCGAGCCGACGATCACTCCGTCGGCGAATCCGGCGACCTCGGCCGCCTGGGCGGCGTTGGAGACACCGAGCCCGACGCAGACCGGCAGCTCGGTGCCGGTGGCCCGGGTGCGCTCGACCAGGTCCTGCGCCTGCGCGCCGACCGACTCTCGGGTACCGGTGACGCCCATCAGCGAGGCGGCATAGACGAAGCCGCTGCCCGCCGCGGTGATCTGCGCGAGCCGCTCGTCCTTGCTGCTCGGAGCCACGACGAACACGGTCGCGAGCCCGTGCTTCGCGGCGTGCTCCCTCCACAGCGCCGACTCCTGCACCGGCAGGTCGGGCAGGATGCACCCGGCGCCGCCCGCCTCCGCGAGCTCGGCGGTGAACCGCTCGACGCCGTAGCGGTCGATCGGGTTCCAGTACGTCATCACGAGGACCGGCTTCCCGGTCGCCTCGTGGGTCTCGCGGACCGTGCGCATGACGTCGGCGATCTTCACACCGCCGCGCAGGGCGATGTCGTCGGCGGTCTGGATGACCGGACCGTCGAGGACGGGGTCGCTGTGCGGCAGACCGACCTCGACGACGTCCGCGCCGCCGTCGAAGGCGGCCTTGATCGCCTCGATGCCGCCGTCCACGGTCGGGAACCCGGCCGGGAGGTAGGCGATGAGCGCCGAACGCCCCTCTGCCTTGGCGGCGGCGAGGGTGTCGGACAGCAGCTGAATGTTCCCGCTCACTTGGCGTCCCCCTCGATCTCGGCGGTGTCGGCGGCGTTGGCCGCGACCTCGGCGTCGGTGTCGTACAGGCCGAAGTAGCGGGCGGCCGTGTCCATGTCCTTGTCGCCGCGGCCGGACAGGTTGACCACGATCAGCCCGTCCTTGCCCAGCTCCCTGCCGACCTCCAGGGCGCCGGCCAGCGCGTGGGCGCTCTCGATGGCCGGGATGATGCCCTCGGTCCGCGACAGCAGACGCAGCGCCTGCATGGCCGCGTCGTCGGTGATCGCGCGGTACTCGCCGCGACCGCTGTCGCGCAGGTAGGAGTGCTCCGGGCCGACGCCCGGGTAGTCCAGACCGGCCGAGATCGAGTACGGCTCGGTGATCTGGCCCTCGTCGTCCTGGAGGACGTAGGACCGCGAACCGTGCAGGATGCCGGGCTCGCCCGCGGTCAGCGTGGCCGCGTGCTCCCCGGTCTCGACGCCGTGCCCGGCGGGCTCGCAGCCGATGAGGCGTACGTCCGTGTCGGGGATGAAGGCGTGGAAGAGGCCGATGGCGTTGGAACCGCCGCCGACACAGGCGACGGCCGCGTCGGGCAGGCGTCCGGCCCGCTCCAGGAGCTGGCGGCGGGCCTCCACGCCGATGACGCGGTGGAAGTCGCGGACCATGGCCGGGAAGGGGTGCGGGCCGGCGACCGTACCGAAGAGGTAGTGGGTGTGGTCGACGTTGGCGACCCAGTCGCGGAAGGCCTCGTTGATGGCGTCCTTCAGCGTGCGGCTGCCGGACTTCACGGCGATGACCTCGGCGCCGAGCATGCGCATCCGGGCCACGTTGAGGGCCTGGCGCTGGGTGTCGATCTCGCCCATGTAGATGGTGCAGTCGAGGCCGAACAGGGCACACGCCGTCGCCGTCGCCACGCCGTGCTGGCCGGCGCCGGTCTCGGCGATGACCCGGGTCTTGCCCATGCGCTTGGTGAGCAGGGCCTGGCCGAGCACGTTGTTGATCTTGTGCGAGCCGGTGTGGTTGAGGTCCTCGCGCTTGAGGAAGACGCGGGCGCCACCCGCGTGTTCCGCGAAGCGGGGAACCTCGGTGAGGGAGCTGGGGCGGCCGGTGTAGTTGACGAGCAGGTCGTCGAGCTCGCGGGCGAACTCGGGGTCGTGCTTGGCCTTGTCGTACTCGACGGCGACCTCGTCCACGGCGGCGACGAGGGCCTCCGGGATGAACTTGCCGCCGAACGCGCCGAAGTAGCCTTCGGTGCTGGGTACTTGACCCTGGGGGTCAGGGATGAAGAACTCGCTGGGCATGCGGATACCTCACGGTGAGTGCCGATGAAAAAACACTGTTCGCCGTGGGGGCGGGGCTTGTTCGACGGCTGTCGGCCGTCCGTCGCTTGTCGCGCTCGCGCGGCGGTAGCCGCAAATCAAGCAGAGTCCCGCGCCCCTAAAGGGCGCGCTGCCATCGACGGCCGTTCACCTGTCCCGGTTCGTCTCCGATGACGTATCGCACCCGGCGGCCGTGGACACGCCTCGCAGGGGCTCGGCAGCCCCTCGGGCGGCAGCCGCGCGCGAGGCGGGCGTACCGGTCCACGGTCGTCACAGTGAGAGTCATCAGGGGTCAGCCTAGCGGGTGATCAACCGCGCCCGTGCCGCAAGGCCGGATGTTCGCCCGCTGCCACCAGGTCGGCCACCGCCGACTTGGGGTCGCGGCCGGTCACCAGGGACTCGCCGACCAGGACCGCGTCGGCGCCGGCGTTGGCGTAGGCGATGAGGTCGTGCGGGCCTCGTACGCCGGACTCGGCGACCTTGACGAGGCCGGCCGGGATCTCGGGCGCGACGCGCTCGAAGGTGCCGCGGTCCACCTCAAGGGTCTTCAGGTTGCGGGCGTTGACGCCGATGATCTTGGCGCCCGCGTCCACGGCACGCTCGACCTCGTCCTCGTCGTGCACCTCGACCAGCGGGGTCAGGCCGATGGACACCGCGCGCTCGATCAGCGACTCCAGGGCCGACTGGTCGAGGGCCGCGACGATCAGCAGCGCCAGGTCGGCGCCGTAGGCCCGGGCCTCCCACAGCTGGTACGACGTGACGATGAAGTCCTTGCGGAGGACGGGGATGTCCACGCGCGCGCGGACCGCCTCCAGGTCGGCCAGCGAGCCGCCGAAGCGCCGCTGCTCGGTCAGCACGGAGATGACGGCCGCGCCGCCCGCCTCGTAGTCCGCGGCGAGTCCGGCCGGGTCGGCGATCGCGGCCAGCGCGCCCTTGGAGGGGCTGGAGCGCTTGACCTCGCAGATCACCTTGACGCCCTCGCCCTTGAGCGCGGCGACCCCGTCCTTGGCCGCGGGAGCCTTCGCCGCGCGCTCCTTGAGCTCGTCGAGGCTGACGCGCGCCTGCCGCTCCGCGAGGTCGGCACGGACTCCGTCGATGATCTCGTCGAGCACACTCACGCGAGCGGCCCCCTTCCCGATGCGATGACGAAAACCGGTGGTCACTGCGATGGTATCCGGAGCACGGCGTAGGCCTCGCATCCGGTTGACGGCGGTCCCACTACCTGGACATTCGCCAGTTGATCAAGGATGCAGCCAGCCACCGAAGGGCAGGTTCCGGACAACCGTGAAGACCAGCAGCAACGTGCCCAGCGTCCACAGGTGCAGCGGCCCCAGGTCGAGCCGCATCGGTCGTCCGCGCGCCGCGCGGACAACCCAGACGGTCCACAGCACGGCAAAGGCCAGATAGCCCAGTACGGCCGCCGCGTTGTTCTGGAGCGCCGCCGCGAGGTCCCCGTGCACGAAGGCGTGGGCGCTGCGCAGTCCGCCGCAGCCGGGGCAGTACAGGCCGGTGACCTGGAGCAGCGGGCAGACCGGGTAGTGGCCGGGCTCGTGCGGGTCCACCGCGGCGACGTACGCGAAGGCGCCCACCACGGCCGCGAGCACTCCGGCGGGCACGGCGAGCCGTCCCAGGACGGTTCCGGTCCCCTGCTGTGTCACCCTGCGGCTGTCGGTGTTCACGCCTCGCATTCTGCCCCCAAAACGCGTGAGGGGCGGCTTGTGGGGGCCGCCCCTCGGGAAGGTCGTACGCGTCAGCTCTCGACGCTCGCCGCCTCGGTCGTGCGCAGCGGCTTGCCATGGTCCTTGGACTGGCCGAGGCCCATGCCCTGCATGACCCAGCCGACGACACCGCCGAGGACCACGACGCCCATGCCGGCCCAGAAGCCCGCCGGGTTGGCCAACACCATGAAGGCGCCCGCGACGCAGAAACCGATGAAGGCGATTGTGACACCGGTCCAGGCGGCCGGGGTGTGACCGTGGCTGCTGCCCGCCATGACTTGCTCCTCGTTGCTGTGTGTAAGTCTCTGAGCCGGACGCTCGACGTCATTGTCCCGCATGCGTGCACGCGAGCTGATCGGGGGTCACTCTCGCGAGTCGGTGCTCAGGCGCCGGTCGGGTCCTCGCCCCGGTCGAGGGCCTTCCAGAGGTCCTCGGGGCGGTCGGGGTCCACGGTGGGAGCCTTGCGCGGCCGGGGAGCACCCGAGCGCTCGTACCGGCTCGACATCGCCGGCCACAGGGGCGCGTAGCGCAGGGCCAACAGCCCGGCGAGCAGCATCAGCACGCCGCCGGCGACCGCCACGTACGGCCACGCGGTATGGCTGAGCTCGGCAACGGTCGCGGCGGTGTCACCCGTCGCCTGCGCCGCCTTCTCGTCCAGCGCGGAGCTGTCGCCCGCGCCGATCAGCGACGCGGCGATGGTTCCCGCGCCGGACAGGGCGAGCAGGCCCGCGACGAGGACGCGGCCGAGACGGCGGACGGCGAAGACGGCGACCAGCGCGGCGAGGCCCACTATGGCGAGCGACGCGGGTACGCCCGTGACGTCGCTGCCGCTGGCGGTCAGCGGGAAGTCGCCGCCGGCCACGGTGGCGGTGCCCTCCGACCACTGCCGGCGGGTGGCCAGCAGCGCCACGGCCGCGCCGAGCGCGCCGGAGAGCAGGGCCACGGCGAGGCTGATGCGGCCGGCCCGGGCGGGTCCTGCGGCTTCGGAACGGGGGTGCGGTACGGCAGTCACGTACTCCACTATCGCCTGAACCCCGGGCGAACCGTCACCCGGGGTTCATATGAGAAGCGCCCTACTGCCCGAGTCGGTTCGCCGTGTGCACCGCGCGCAGCACCGCCGCCGCCTTGTTGCGGCACTCGGTGTCCTCCGCGACCGGGTCGGAGTCGGCGACGATTCCGGCGCCCGCCTGGACGTAGGCGGTGCCGTCGCGCAGCAGGGCCGTACGGATCGCGATGGCGGTGTCGGAGTCGCCGGCGAAGTCGAGGTAGCCGACGCAGCCGCCGTACAACCCCCGCCGGGACGGCTCCAGTTCGTCGATGATCTGCATCGCGCGGGGCTTCGGGGCGCCGGAGAGGGTGCCCGCCGGGAAGCAGGCGGTGAGGACGTCGAAGGCGGTGCGGCCCTCGGCGACCTTGCCGGTCACCGTGGAGACGATGTGCATCACGTGCGAGTAGCGCTCGATGGACATGAAGTCGACGACCTCGACGGAGCCCGGCTCGCAGACCCGTCCGAGGTCGTTGCGGCCGAGGTCGACGAGCATGAGGTGCTCGGCGCGCTCCTTGGGGTCGGCGAGCAGGTCGTCGGCGAGGGCCTGGTCCTCCTGCGGGGTGGCCCCGCGCCACCGGGTGCCGGCGATGGGGTGGACCATGGCCCGCCCGTCCTCGACCTTCACCAGGGCCTCGGGGGAGGAGCCGACGACATCGAAGCCGTCGAAGCGGAACAGGTACATGTACGGCGACGGGTTGGTCGCCCTCAGTACCCGGTAGACGTCCAACGCGCTTGCCGTGCAGGGCGTTTCGAAGCGCTGGGAGGGGACGACCTGGAAGGCCTCCCCGGCCCGGATGCGCTCCTTGATGTCCTCGACGGCCCGCTGGAAGTCCTCGCCGCCCCACAGGGCGGTGTACTCGGGCAGTTCCGAGGGCGGCAGGACGGCCGGGGGCTGGGCGACCGCGCGGGACAGGTCCGCCTCCATGGCGTCCAGGCGGGCGACCGCGTCCGCGTAGGCCTCGTCCACGCCGGTGTCGAGGTCGTTGTGGTTGATCGCGTTGGCGATCAGCAGGACCGAGCCCTCCCAGTGGTCCATGACCGCGAGGTCGCTGGTCAGGAGCATGGTCAGTTCGGGGAGCCTCAGGTCGTCGCGCTCGCCGGGGCCGATCTTCTCCAGGCGGCGCACGATGTCGTAGCCGAGATAGCCGACCATGCCGCCGGTGAAGGGCGGCATGCCCTCCTGGTGGGGGGTGTGCAGGGCCTCGATGGTGGCGCGCAGGGCGGCGAGCGGGTCACCGTCGGTGGGGACGCCGACGGGCGGGACGCCGAGCCAGTGCGCCTGTCCGTCCCGCTCGGTGAGCGTGGCGGCGCTGCGGACGCCCACGAAGGAGTACCGGGACCAGGAGCGGCCGTTCTCCGCGGACTCCAGCAGGAAGGTGCCGGGGCGCTCGGCGGCGAGCTTGCGGTAGAGCGCGACTGGGGTGTCGCCGTCGGCGAGGAGCTTGCGCGTGACCGGGATGACACGCCGGTCGGTGGCGAGCTTGCGGAAGGTCTCGAGGTCCATGGCCGGTGACCTTACTGATCTCCGGCCGGGGCGCCGGAATCCTTGAGCAGGACGTCCGTGTCGAAGCAGGTGCGCGCGCCGGTGTGGCAGGCGGCGCCGACCTGGTCGACCTGGACGAGGACGGTGTCGGCGTCGCAGTCGAGGGCGACGGACTTGACCCATTGGAAGTGGCCGGAGGTGTCGCCCTTGACCCAGTACTCCTGGCGGCTGCGCGACCAGTAGGTGCAGCGGCCGGTGGTCAGGGTGCGATGCAGCGCCTCGTCGTCCATCCAGCCGAGCATGAGCACCTCACCGGTGTCGTACTGCTGGGCGATGGCGGGGAGGAGCCCGTCGGCGCTGCGCTTGAGGCGCGCGGCGATCTCGGGGTCCAGCTGGCTGGGCTGACGGGGCGTGCTGGTCATGAGTGCCATTGTGCCGCGCCGCACTGACAGTGACGGCGCCATGTCCACTGGGCGGACCCTGGGAGCGGTCGTAGGCTGGCCGCATGTCGACTTTCGCCAAGCGTGAACGACTTCTGCTGGCCGACCTCCTGGAGGCCGAGGGCCCGGACGCCCCGACCCTGTGCGAGGGCTGGACCACCCGTGACCTCGCCGCGCACGTCGTGGTGCGCGAGCGCCGCCCCGACGCCGCCGGCGGCATCCTGATCAAGCCGCTCGCCGGCCGCCTGGAGCGGGTGATGGCGGAGTTCGCGGACAAGCCGTACGAGGAACTGATCCAGCTGATCCGCACCGGCCCGCCGCGCTTCTCGCCGTTCTCGCTGAAGCAGGTCGAGGAGATGTCCAACACGGTGGAGTTCTACGTCCACACCGAGGACGTACGCCGGGCCCGCCCCGACTGGACGCCCCGCGAGCTGGACCCGGTCTTCCAGGACGCCCTGTGGTCCCGTCTGGAGCGCACCGCCCGCCTGATGGGCCGCGGCACCCCGACCGGCCTTGTGCTGCGCCGCCCGGACGGCCAGACGGCGGTGGCCCAGCGCGGTACACCGGTGGTGACGGTGACGGGTCAGCCTTCGGAGCTGCTGCTCTTCCTGTACGGCCGGCAGAACGCGGCCGAGGTGGAGCTGGAGGGCGACAAGGAGGCGATCACGAAGCTGCACGAGAGCAAGCAGCTGGGGATCTGAGGGGTCACTCCGGGAGCTCGGCGCGGCGCGGGTCGCGAACGCACAGCGCGCTCACCACGCCGAGCCCCCGACAGCCGGCGCAGGTCACGCCGCCCAGTCGCGCAGGTGGCGGGCGGCCTCCTGAAGTCCGGCTTTCTCGCCTCGGATTAAACTTGGCGCTTGCGACGATCGGAACCGCAGCCGCTGCCAAACCCACTACCACGAGCGATGCATCGAACTGGCGTCCGGCACTAGCGGACGGGGTGCCCCGCCTCCCGCAGCGCCTGCTTCACCTCGCCGATCCGCAGGTCGCCGAAGTGGAACACCGACGCCGCGAGTACCGCGTCCGCGCCCGCCTCGATCGCCGGGGCGAAGTCACCGAGCTTTCCGGCGCCGCCGGACGCGATCACCGGGACCGTCACATGCTTGCGGACCGCCTCGATCATCTCGATGTCGTAGCCGTCCTTCGTGCCGTCCGCGTCCATCGAGTTGAGCAGGATCTCCCCCGCGCCCAGCTCCGCGGCCCGGTGCGCCCACTCGACGGCGTCGATGCCGGTGCCCTTGCGGCCGCCGTGGGTCGTCACCTCGAAGCCGCCCGACGGGGTGCGCCGCGCGTCCACCGACAGGACCAGCACCTGGCGCCCGAAGCGCTCGGCGATCTCGCGGATCAGGTCGGGGCGGGCGATGGCGGCCGTGTTGACGCCCACCTTGTCCGCGCCCGCGCGCAGCAGCTTGTCCACGTCCTCGGCCATGCGGACGCCGCCGCCGACCGTCAGCGGGATGAACACCTGCTCTGCGGTGCGGCGCACCACGTCGTACGTCGTCTCGCGGTTGCCCGACGACGCGGTGATGTCCAGGAACGTCAGCTCGTCGGCGCCCTCGGCGTCGTACACCTTCGCCATCTCGACGGGGTCGCCCGCGTCGCGCAGGTTCTGGAAGTTGACGCCCTTGACGACCCGGCCGTTGTCCACGTCCAGGCAGGGGATGACTCGGACCGCCAGGGTCATGAGTGCTCGGCTCCTCTGAATGCTTCTATTTCCACTTCGACCAGGATGCGCGGGTCGACGAACCCCTCCACGACCAGCAGGGTCGACACCGGCCGTACCGCGTCGAAGAAGTCCTTGTGGGCCCGGCCCACCTCGTCCACGTCGCGCGCGTGCGTCAAGTACATCCTCGTACGGACGACGGACTCGACGCCGAGCCCGAACTCGGCGATGGCCTCCAGCGCGCTGGTGAACGCCACCTTCGCCTGCTCGTAGGGGTCGCCCTCGCCGTACAGCACATGGCCTTTGAAGGATGTGGTGCCCGCCACCAGAACGCGGTCTCCCGCCGCGACGGCGCGTGCGAAACCGAAACTCTCTTCCCAGGGACTTCCGCTCTGCACGCGCCGTACGGCTCCGCTCATGACGACACAGCCTCCAAGGCCTCTTCCAGGGTGAACGCCTTCGCGTACAGGGCCTTCCCGACGATGGAGCCCTCGACACCGAGGGGTACCAGCTCGGCGATGGCGCGCAGGTCGTCCAGCGACGACACGCCGCCGGAGGCCACGACCGGGCGGTCCGTCGCCGCGCAGACGTTCTTCAGCAGCTCCAGGTTCGGGCCCTGGAGCGTGCCGTCCTTGGCGATGTCGGTCACGACATAGCGCGCGCAGCCCTCCTGGTTGAGGCGCTCCAGCGTCTCGTAGAGGTCGCCGCCGTCGCGCGTCCAGCCGCGGCCGCGGAGCGTGGTGCCCCGTACGTCCAGACCCACCGCGATCTTGTCGCCGTGCTCGGCGATGACCTTGGCGACCCACTCCGGGGTCTCCAGGGCGGCCGTGCCGAGGTTCACGCGCGTGCAGCCCGTGGCGAGCGCGGCGGCGAGGGAGGCGTCGTCGCGGATGCCGCCCGACAGCTCCACCTTGATGTGCAGTTCCGCCATGCGCTCGGTGACCTCGGCGATCAGGTCCCGGTTGTCCCCGGTGCCGAACGCGGCGTCCAGGTCGACCAGGTGCAGCCACTCGGCGCCGGAGCGCTGCCAGGCGAGGGCGGCCTCCAGCGGGGAGCCGTAGGAGGTCTCCGTGCCGGACTCGCCGTGCACCAGGCGGACCGCCTGGCCGTCACGGACGTCGACGGCCGGGAGGAGTTCGAGCTTCGAAGCCATCAGAGGGTTCCGATCCAGTTGTTCAGCAGCTGCGCTCCGGCGTCGCCGGACTTCTCGGGGTGGAACTGCGTGGCCCACAGGGCGCCGTTCTCCACGGCGGCCACGAAGGGCTTGCCGTGCGTCGACCAGGTGACCTTGGGTGCCCGCATCGCGTTGTTGTGCGTCTCCAGGATCCAGTCGTGGACGGCGTAGGAGTGCACGAAGTAGAAGCGGGCGTCGCTGTCCAGGCCGGCGAACAGCTCGGAGTCGGCCGGGGCCTCCACGGTGTTCCAGCCCATGTGGGGCACGATGTCGGCCTGGAGCGGCTCGACCGAACCCGGCCACTCGCCGAGGCCCTCGGTCTCGACACCATGCTCGATGCCGCGCCCGAACAGGATCTGCATGCCGACGCAGATGCCCATCACAGGACGGCCGCCCGCCAGCCGCCGCTCGACGATCCAGTCGCCGCGCGCCTCCCTGAGGCCGTTCATGCAGGCGGCGAAGGCACCGACACCCGGCACCAGCAGCCCGTCGGCGTTCATGGCCTTGTCGAAGTCGCGCGTTATCTCGACCTCGGCGCCGGTGCGGGCGAGGGCGCGCTCGGCGGACCTCACATTGCCGAAGCCGTAGTCGAAGACGACGACCTTCTTCGAGGAAGCGCTCAACTCCACACCTCCAGCCTCATGACACCGGCGACGAGACACATCGCGGCGCCGATGGAGAGCAGCACGATCAGGTTCTTCGGCATCCCCTGCTTGACGAAGGAGATGATGCCGCCGACCAGGAAGAGGCCGACGACGATCAGGACGGTCGACAGTCCGTTCACAGCGCGCCCTTCGTGGAGGGGAGGATGCCGGCCGCGCGCGGATCGCGCTCGGAGGCGTACCTGAGGGCCCGGGCCAGCGCCTTGAACTGGCACTCCACGATGTGGTGCGCGTTGCGGCCGTAGGGCACGTGCACGTGCAGCGCGATCTGCGCCTGGGCCACGAAGGACTCCAGGATGTGCCGGGTCATGGTGGTGTCGTACTCGCCGATCATCGGCGCCATGTTCTCGGGCTCGGTGTGCACGAGGTAGGGGCGGCCGGAGAGGTCGACGGTGACCTGCGCGAGGGACTCGTCCAGCGGGACCGTGCAGTTGCCGAAGCGGTAGATGCCCACCTTGTCGCCGAGGGCCTGCTTGAAGGCGGCGCCCAGGGCGAGGGCGGTGTCCTCGATGGTGTGGTGGGAGTCGATGTGCAGATCGCCCTCGGTCTTCACCGTGAGGTCGAACAGACCGTGCCGGCCGAGCTGGTCGAGCATGTGGTCGTAGAAGCCGACACCGGTCGCCACGTCGACCTTGCCGCTGCCGTCGAGGTCGATCTCGACGAGCACCGAGGTCTCCTTCGTGACTCGCTCCACGCGTCCTACGCGGTTCATGCGCTCTGCTCCTTCTTCAGTTCACGGACCGCGTCGAGGAACGCGTCGTTTTCGGCGGGGGTTCCGGCGGTGACCCGCAGCCAGCCCGGCACGCCGTTGTCCCGGACGAGGACGCCCCGGTCCAGGATCTTCCGCCAGACGGCCTGGGCGTCGTCGAAGCGTCCGAACTGCACGAAGTTGGCGTCCGAGGCGGTGACCTCGTAGCCGATCGCCAGCAGTTCGGTCACCAGCCGGTCCCGCTCCGCCTTCAACTGCTCGACATAGCCGAGCAGGGTGTCGGTGTGCTCCAGCGCGGCAAGGGCGGTCGCCTGGGTGACGGCCGACAGGTGGTAGGGCAGCCGTACGAGCTGGACGGCGTCGACCACCGCCGGGTGCGCGGCGAGATAGCCGAGGCGCAGGCCCGCCGCGCCGAAGGCCTTCGACATGGTCCGTGAGATGACGAGATTCGGCCGCCCTTCGAGCAGCGGCAGCAGCGAGTCGCCGTGGCTGAACTCGATGTACGCCTCGTCGACGACGACCATCGACGGCTTCGCCGCCTGCGCGGCCTCGAACAGCGCGAGGACCGTCTCGGGCGGGACGGCGTTGCCCGTGGGGTTGTTGGGGGTGGTGATGAAGACGACGTCGGGCCGGTGCTCGGCGATCGCCTGCCGGGCCGCCTCCACATCGATGGTGAAGTCGTCGTTGCGCGGACCGGAGATCCAGCCCGTCCCCGTGCCGCGCGAGATGAGCCCGTGCATCGAGTACGACGGCTCGAAACCGATGGCCGTACGGCCGGGCCCGCCGAAGGTCTGGAGCAGCTGCTGGATGACCTCGTTGGAGCCGTTGGCGGCCCAGACGTTGGCGAGTCCGACCTGGTAACCGGACGTGTCCGTCAGGTACTTGGCGAGCTGCGTGCGCAGTTCCACGGCGTCCCGGTCCGGGTAGCGGTTGAGGTTCCGGGCCGCCTCGCGCACCCGCTCGGCGATCCGCTCGACCAGCGGCTCGGGCAGGGGGTAGGGGTTCTCGTTGGTGTTCAGCCGTACCGGCACGTCCAGCTGGGGCGCGCCGTAGGGGGACTTGCCAAGCAGCTCGTCCCGTACGGGGAGATCGTCGATGCCGGTCACTTGCTCTCGGGTACCTTCCAACCGAACCTTGCCTTGATCGCCGCCCCGTGGGCCGGCAGATCCTCCGCCTCCGCCAGCGTCACCACGTGATGCGCCACGTCCGCCAGCGCGTCCTTCGTGTAGTCGACGATGTGGATGCCGCGCAGGAAGGACTGGACGGACAGGCCCGAGGAGTGGCAGGCGCAGCCGCCGGTGGGCAGGACGTGGTTGGACCCGGCGGCGTAGTCCCCGAGGGAGACGGGCGCCCAGGGGCCGATGAAGATCGCGCCGGCGTTGCGCACCCGGTCGGCCACCGCGGGGGCGTCGGCCGTCTGGATCTCCAGGTGCTCGGCACCGTAGGCGTCGACGACCCGCAGCCCCTCCTCGACGCCGTCCACGAGGACGATCGCGGACTGCTTGCCCTTGAGGGCCGGGACGATCCGGTCGTCGATGTGCTTGCTGGCCGCGACCTGCGGCTCCAGCTCCTTCTCCACCGCGTCCGCGAGCTCCACGGAGTCGGTGACGAGAACGGCGGCGGCCAGCGGGTCGTGCTCGGCCTGGCTGATCAGGTCCGAGGCGACGTGCACCGGGTCGGCGCTCTCGTCGGCCAGGATCGCGATCTCGGTCGGGCCGGCCTCGGCGTCGATGCCGATCTTGCCGGTGAAGTAGCGCTTGGCGGCGGCGACCCAGATGTTGCCGGGGCCGGTCACCATGTTGGCGGGCGGGCAGGACTCGGTGCCGTACGCGAACATCGCGACGGCGGTGGCACCACCGGCCGCGTACACCTCGTCGACACCGAGCAGCGCGCAGGCGGCGAGGATCGTCGGGTGCGGGAGGCCGTCGAACTCGGCCTGGGCCGGGGAGGCGAGCGCGATCGACTCGACGCCGGCTTCCTGGGCCGGGACGACGTTCATGATCACGGAGGACGGGTAGACCGACCGGCCGCCGGGCGCGTACAGCCCGACTCGATCGACCGGCACCCACTTCTCGGTGACCGAGCCGCCGGGCACGACCTGGGTGGTGTGGGTGGAGCGGCGCTGCTCGCGGTGGACGAGCCGGGCGCGGCGGATGGACTCCTCCAGGGCCGCGCGGACGGCCGGGTCGAGTTCCTCCAGCGCGCGCGTGAGGGCCTCTACGGGCACCCGCACCCGATCGAGCTCGACCCCGTCGAATTTCTCCGCGAAGTCGATCAGCGCCGCGTCGCCCCGATGATGCACGGCCTCGCAGATCGGACGCACCTTCTCCAGGGCGGCCGATACGTCGAAGTCGGCTCGGGGCAGCAGGTCGCGCAGGGCGGGGCCCTCGGGAAGGGCGTCGCCGCGCAGATCGATTCGGGAGATCACGCCGTCAATTCTCTCAGACCGGGATCGGCGGTCGTCCGCGCGTATCAATGGCTGATACAGAGCGCATACGACAGCCGGAAGATCCTCTTCACGGCTAGCGTTCCGTCCGTCACTCAGCGGGCATGAACGGTTGTACGAAAACCCACGAGTAGCCGGGGAGGAAGGGAACACCGTGACCGAGGGGGCCGGCATCCGCGACGGAGAGCTGCCGGACGATCTGACCGCCGCCGAGGCCGGTATGTGGCAGGCCTTCCGCAATGGCAGCGTGTACGACCTGAGCAGCGGCGACACCGTCGTCGACGATCCGCACGGGGGGCATCCGTGGGGGCCGGAGCGGACCGTGCGGGCCCGCATCGTGTGCTGGCTGCTGCTGGACGGACCGCCCGCCCTGGCCGGCCGGGTGTCGTCCCTGAAGCTCGTGGGCGTGCAGATCAGCGGCAGCCTGGACCTGGCGGGCGGCACGGTGGTGCCGTACGTCGAGATGCGCGGCTGCCGTTTCGAGCGGGAGGTGCTGCTGCCCGAGGCCCGTTTCACGACCATGCGTCTTGTGGACTGCTCGGTGCCGCGTCTGGAGGCGGCCCGGGTGCATACCGAGGGCGATCTGCATCTGCCGCGCTGCCGCTTCCACAACGGCATCCGGCTCACCGACGCGCAGATCGGCACCGATCTGCTGCTCAACCAGGCCATCGTGTACCGCGACCGCAGCGGCCGCTCCATCGCCGGGGACGGCATGACCGTCGGGCAGGACCTCCAGGCCGAGCTGCTGGAGTCGCACGGCGAGCTGAGCCTGCGCAGCGCGAAGATCGGCGTCTCGCTGAGTCTGCGGGGCGCCCGGCTGGTCAACCCGTACACGCGTTTGGCGCTGAACGCCCCCCAGCTGACCGTGGAGCGCTCCCTGTACCTGACCCCGGCGGGCGTCGGGAACCCGCTGCTCAGCGGCACGACCCCGGCCCGCGGGACACGGATCCAGCGGTTCGAGTGCCAGGGCGGGGTGCGGCTCGACGACGGGCGGTTCGGGGACGCGGTCGACATGGAGCGGGCCCGGTTCAACTTCACCGACGAGCAGGAACTGTCGCTGCGCCGGATCCAGACACCGGAACTGCGCTTCCTCGGGGAACACCCGGCGCGCGGCACGGTCGTGCTGTCGGGGGCGCGGATCGTCAACCTGATGGACCGCGCGGACGCCTGGCCGGGCCCCGGCCGGCTGCACATGGGCGGTTTCGCCTACGAGAACCTGGTGCCGCGCGGGCCCTTCCCGCTCACCGAGCGGCTCGACTGGGTGGCCGCCGCGACCGCCGAGTACAACCCGGAGCCGTACGAACGGCTCGCCGCGGTGCTGCGGGCCGGCGGTGAGGACGAGGACGCCCGCGAGGTGCTCCTCGCCAAGCACCGCCGACGCCGCGAGAGCCTGCCGATCGCCGCCAAGCTGTGGGGATACGCGCAGGACTGGACGGTCGCCTACGGGTACCGGCCGGGCCGGGCCGCGGTGTGGATGGCGGTGCTGTGGGCGGCGAGCTCGGTCGCCTTCGCGCACGCCGGTCATCCGCCGATCAAGCGCGGCGAGCATCCGGAGTGGAACCCGACGCTGTTCGCCCTCGACCTGCTGCTTCCGGTCATCGATCTGGGCCAGGTCGGCTTCTGGCAGCTCAAGGGCGGCTGGCAGTGGCTGGCGGCGGCGATCGTGCTCCTGGGCTGGATCCTGGCGACGACGGTGGCGGCGGGGGCGACCCGGCTGCTGAGCAGGAACTGAACCTTTTGCCGTCCCTTGACCGGTGGTCGTACAACTTTCCACGAGTTGGCCGGAGCCTCTGGCGCCGTCTCGACCAGCGGCTTTTCAATGGTTGACACTATGGCTCTGCTGCTGCCGTTCATCCGCGGGCCGCGGATGACAAGGACCGCCGCCCCCGTCGCCGGTGCCCGCGCCGACGACGAGGTGCTGCTGGACGTGCCCGACGCCCGGCTGGGTCCGGCGCTGGTCGCGGCCGCGCAGGGCGACCACGGGTCGGCCGCAGCGCTGCTCGCCGCCACCCGGGCGGCCGGCGAGTGGGAACACCGCGACCGGTACACGGCCCGGCTCGCGGCCTTCGCCCACGCGCGCCCCGAGTGGTTCGAGGCCTGGCGCGCGGCAGCCCCCCACAATCCCGACGGCCTCGTGGTGGAGGCCCAGCTGAAAGTCGACCGCGCCTGGCGGTCACCGGCCAGGGCCGAGCTGCTGCGCGAGGTCAGCCCGCTGGTCACGGCCGCGGCGCACGGCGACGACCGGGACCCGGTGCCCTGGCGGATCGCCCTGGACCACGCACGCGGGGCGCAGGCCGGGCCGCGGTACGTCGAGGAGCTGTGGGAGGCGGCGATGCGCCGCGCCCCACACCACTACGGCTGCCATGTGGCGGCCCTGCGCTATCTGGCGTCCTCCTGGCACGGCTCGCACCGCGAGTGCCTGGACTTCGCCGACCGAGCCGCGCAGGACGCCCCGCCCGGCTCCCTGGTGCAGGCGCTGCCGGTGCGGGCGGCGTTCGCGTATCTGTCGGACGGCTGCGGCCCTGAGATGCCGCGGCCGCGGTTGGACGAGGCGGCGGACCGGGCGATACGGCTCTCCGCGCTCCTCCCTCCGGCGGACCCATGGCCGGCGGAGACGCGGAACCTGCTGACGTACGTCCTGGTACGGCTGGACCGTGCGGCGGACGCCCTGGAGCAGGTGCGGCTGACCGGCCCGTACGCCACGTCCTTTCCCTGGGACCGCTTCTCGGACGACCCACTGGGCCACTGTCTGCGGGTACGGGACGAGCTGCGGACGCCGTCCGGCCGTCCGATCACCGGGCACCCCGGACGTACATCCTCCGGCGACCATTAGGCTCTTGCGTCGTGACCACCGTCCGGCTCCCTCTCTTCCCCCTGAACTCGGTGCTGTTCCCGGGGTTGGTGCTCCCTCTGAACGTCTTCGAGGAGCGCTATCGCGCCATGATGCGCGAACTGCTCAAGACCCCCGACGACGAACCGCGCCGGTTCGCCGTCGTGGCGATCCGCGACGGCCACGAGGTGGCGCCGAGCGCGCCCGGTATGCCCGACCCGACGGCACTGCCCCGGCGCGGGCCCGCGGCGGGCTTCGGTCCCGAGCCGATCAAGTCCTTCCACTCGACGGCCTGTGTGGCGGACGCGGCGACGATCCGGGAGCGGACGGACGGCACGTTCGAGGTGCTGGCGACGGGCACGACTCGGGTACGGCTGCTGTCGGTGGACGCGCGTGGCCCGTTCCTGACGGCGGAGCTCGAGGAGTTGCCGGAGGACCAGGGCGACGAGGCGGGCGCACTGGCGGAGGGGGTGCTGCGGGCGTTCCGCCAGTACCAGAAGCGCCTGGCGGGGGCCCGGGAGCGGTCCCTGTCGACGGGAGCGGATCTCCCGGACGAGCCGTCGGTGGTGTCGTACCTGGTAGCGGCGGCGATGATGCTGGACACCCCGACGAAGCAACGCCTGCTCCAGGCCCCCGACACGGCGTCCCGGCTGCGGGACGAGCTGAAACTCCTTCGCGCGGAGACGTCGATCATCCGTAGCCTGCCGTCACTGCCGGCGGCGGACCTGACGCGCACGCCGACAAGTCTGAACTGAGGCGAACGATGGCGAAGAAGCGACAGTCGGCAGGTACGCCGGCGACGGTGGTCCTGACCACGGCAGGCGTCACCTTCACGACCCACGCCTACGAACACGACCCGTCTCACCCGTCCTACGGTGAAGAGGCGGCGCAGGCGATGGGGGTGTCCCCGGACCGGGTCTTCAAGACGCTGGTGGCAGAGGTGGATGGCAAGCTGACGGTGGCGGTGGTGCCGGTGGCGGGCCAACTGGACCTGAAGGCGCTGGCGACGGCAGTGGGCGGCAAGAAGGCGACGATGGCCGACCCCACGCTGGCGGAACGCACCACGGGCTACGTCAGGGGCGGCATCTCCCCCCTGGGCCAGCGAAAGAAGCTCCCGACGGTCCTGGACGCCTCAGCGACCGCCCACGCCACGATCTGCGTCTCAGCGGGCCGCAGGGGCTTGGAGATCGAACTCTCCCCGAAGGACCTGGCAATCCTGACGGAAGCGACCCTGGCTCCCATCGGCCGCGTTCAGCCCCTCGACGAACCCCCTGTTGTCGGTTAAGCAGAGGGAACATGTCGAAGAAGACCCGGAAACGCAAGTGGCGCATCAAGAAGGGCCGAGCGAATCACGGGAGGCGCCCGTCGTAGGAGGGCCGACGCCTTCAGCCGGGGCGGCGGGGGCGGGAGAAACTACGCCTGCGGCGCCCCGTACCCGTCCCGAGGCCGATGCTGCTGCTCATACGGATCCGGGTCCCGAGGCCCGAACAACGCCGTCAGCCCCAGATGCACCACAAGCCCGGCCACGGACCACACCAGCAGCGCCCCCTTCGCATCAAGCTCCAACGGCGCCGAGAACGCCACCCCCTTGCCCACATCCTTCGCATGGGCGACGACGTCCTGCGCAGGCCCGAGCCACACCCCCACCCGCCAGGCCAGCAACGACCCCAACAACCCCCCGAGGGCCAGAGCGGCCACCAACGGCACACCCCCACGCCGCCGGACCAGAAACACCCCCAGCGCACTCACCGCGCCAAAGGCGAGCGCCAGCAACGAGAACGTCCCGTCGACGCCCACCGCCTGCTCCCCCTCGGTGTCATTGAGATAGACGACCCAGCCCCCGTCGACCACGTCCCCCACCAGCGGCACCCGAGGCGCCAGCCACCACCACAGCACCCCGAGCAACACCCCGGCCACCGCCACGACCACCGTGATCACGGCTGCCTCCCGCACCTCGGTCTTCATCCCGGGCCCGTCCTCCTCCGGCGAGGGCGAGGAAGGCAGCCCGTACGGATAAGTCCCGTGCCCGGCGCCGGACGCAGGCGGCTGCTGCCACGCAGTGTTGGCGGAGTGGTCACGCGGCGGCGGTGGTGGAGTCAGCGGTGCGGTCACCCTGACATCGTGCCAGGCCCGCCTGTGCGACGCGTCACCGGACGGCCGCCCGGCGGTACGCCCAGGTGGCGGCGGCAAGGGACACGACCCCCACAACTCCGCACACGGCAAGGTCCCCGAGCACGAAGGCCCAGTCAGGACTCTCCCCGAAGGTCCGGGCAAAGGCCTCGACGCCGTATGTGGAGGGCAGCAGATCCCGGGCGAACCGCACCACCTCAGGCATCCGCTCGGCAGGCAGGACCCCGAGCAGCAGCGCGGCGGACATCCCCAACTGCCCCAGCACGGTCGCCAGTTCCGGCCGAGGCGCCAACAGCCCCAGCGCGGCCCCCAGCCCCGCGAGCGCAGCCCCCGCCAGCGGAATCACCGCGACGAGCACCCACAGATGCGCGAGCGGCAGCCCGAACAGCACGCACCCGAACACGGCGGTGACCACGGTCCCGGGCACCGTGAAGGAGGCGTACGCCCCCGCCGCCCCGAGCACCACCGCCGCGGGCGGCACCGGCAGCGTCGCGTAGTGATCGAGCCCCCCGCTGGCCCGCAACTGCCCGAAGTACTGAGCGAGCAGGTTCAGCGCGACAAAGGCGACGACCAGCACCGACGACCCGGCGACGACGGCCCGCGCCTCGTCACCGCCGTCCACGACCCCCCGCATCAGGATCATGATCCCGATGGACTGGAAGGTCGCCACGAACAGCAGCGGAATCCGCGCGACCCGCGCGCGGGACAGCTGCGCCCGGTACACGGCGCACAGCGACGGCCACAGCCGAGCCCGCGGCCCGAGCTCGGCCGCGTCCGTGGCGGGCGTCTCGTCCACGGCCGGCGCGGCGCCCGGCAGAACCTCGGCGGGTACGACACTCACGTGGCGCTGCTCCTCTTCGCTCCGGCGGTGGTCCCGTTCCGTACGGATGCGACGGTCCTCGTACTCAAGCTCTCATCAGTCGTATTCAAGGCTGACCCAGTCGCGCTCAAGCCTTCACCAATCCCTGCTGCGCGGCCCCGCCCAGCGCCAGATAGACGTCCTCCAGGCTGGGCGTGGCGAGGGTGAAGTCGTCGAGCGCGGAGAAGGCGGCCCCGCCGGTGACGGTGGCGACGACCGCGCGGGCCTCCTCGGGGGCGAGCCGCAGCGTCCAGCGGCGGCCCGACTCCACGACCCGGTCCACAAGCGCGGCGACCTCGGGAACGTGCAGCGGCGCCGCGTCCCGCCACACCAGGTCGACCCGGACCTCCCCGGCGACCCGCTCCTTGAGCCCGCCGGGGGTGTCACAGGCGATCACCCGTCCCCGGTCGAGCACGGCGACCCGGTCCAGCACGGTCTCGGCCTCGATGACGTTGTGGGTGACGAGCAGCACGGTCGTGCCCTGCTCGGCCCGCCGCCGGTCGACGGCGGACCAGACGGCCCGCCGCGCCACGGGATCCATCCCGGTGGTCGGCTCGTCGAGCACGAGCAGCGGCCGCTCGCCCACCAGCGCGGCGGCGAAACAGGCGAGCCGCCGCTGCCCCCCTGACAGCTTCCTCAAGGGCCGCCCGGCGAGCTCGGTCAGGCCCAGTTCCTCCAGTACGGCGTCCCGCTCGGCCCGCGCCGCGCGCACGTCCAGGCCGCGCAGCCGTCCAGTGGTCTCGGCGGCGAGGGAGACGGTCAGCTCGTCGAGGGCGGTCGACTCCTGCCCGAGGTAGGCGAGGATCCGCGCGGCCCGCTCCGGGTGCCGCACGATGTCGTGCCCGAGGATCTCCACGCTGCCGCGATCGGGCCGCATCAGCCCGGTGAGCTGCCGTACGAGCGTGGTCTTGCCGGCGCCGTTCGGCCCGAGCAGCCCGAAGATCTCACCACGCCGGATGTCCAGCCGTACGTCATCGGTGGCCCGTACCTCGGGAGTGGCGGGTGCGCCGCGCCGTCCCCGTACCGCCGGATAGGTCTTGGTCAGCCCGCGCACGGCGCACACGACATCGCCACTGGGCCGAAGTGCCTGTGCCGCGCGCGTACTCACAAGGGATGAGACTACGGGGTCGGGAGGCGGGGCCCGTCCTTGGGGCGGCGTATGTGCCGTTTCACTCCCCCGCGGAAGCGTGTTCGGCCGCCGTCCGCACATCGATCTCGCGCCAGAACCCGGCCCGGATCGCGTACCGGTCGTGCTCGTCGATCTGGTCGTCCTTGTGCGCGAGCAGTCCGAACCGGGCCGCGTACCGCAGCAGCTCCCCGTCGATGCGATGCGGGATCCGCGGGTACATCCCCGACAGCTTCTGCAGATGGCTCTGGTCGCCCAGCCGCTCCATCCACCGCCGCGCGAACACCTGCCCGACCTCGTACGGATCCCCGCCGACGGTCGTGATGTCCTCCTCCCGGTCGGCCCACCGCTGCTCCGCCGTGGTCAGCTGGGCCAGCGTCGGCATGGAGGCGACCTCGGGCGGCTCGGCCGTGGCACCGGGCCGGTCCACCCATCCCTTGTCGGAGGACCACCGCAGGGTCGCCCCCGCCGGATGCGCGGCGGGCTGCACGCCCGGGGCACGCAACGCGGCCAGGTCCTTGGGCGTGGGCACACCCTTCGGCGTCGGCACCCGCTCCTGCGCGCCGTTCTCCGCCGCGGCGGCCGGCGCCCGGTGTTCGCGCTCCTCGGTGGGCCGCTCGGCCGGGGCGAGCGCGGAGTCGGGCAGCGGCGCGGAGAGGATCGCGGCGATCTCGGGCCGCGGCGCGGGCGGCGGCGCGCAGATCCCGCCGAGCTCCTTGGCGCGTACGGCCTTGGTGATCCACGTACGGTCGAGCACGCGCCGCTCGTCGGCCTCGGCGACCAGGTCCTCGGACTGGTTGTAGTCGCCGTCGGCGGCCTGGACGGCCCACAGATGGACGGCGACGCCGTGTTCCTTGGCGGCCATCATGCCCGGCAGCAGATCCCCGTCGCCGGTGACGAGCACGATGTCGGAGCAGGCGCGGTTGCGGGCGAGCTCGGTCAGCTCGGCGTGCATGGCTGCGTCCACGCCCTTCTGGGCCCAGCGTCCGTCGCTGCGGGTCAGCGCGCCGAGCCGTACGGTCACCCGGGGCATCACGCGCAGCCTGCGGTGTTCGGGCTGCGGGACGCGGTCGGGGGCGCCGTCGAACCAGTAGATGCGCAGCAGTGGGCGTTCGGTATCCGATTCCGCGCGTTCTCGCAGGCCCTGAATGAGGGCGGTGTGATCGACGGTGATCCGGGACCGGGAGGGTTCTCCGGCGAGAAGAGAGGCGGCGGCCCCCAGCAGATACCCGGCGTCCACCAGGACGATGCAGCGGTCCACGCGATCCACCCTCTTTCCGGGAGGTTTGCTTCGGGCTTCCTTCGAGTCTGCCCGACCGCGCGAAGGTTAACGGCCGGAACTCGATCTTCGGCGTGGCGTTTCGGGGTGAGCGGCTCGAACAACGCCGTTACGGACGGTAATTGTCCGACATGCGCTCTTTGTTAGGCTATGTGAATCTGGTCGCGGCCCTGGCCCCTAGATCCCCCACAGGAGGCACCACCATGGCCAAGAACAAGAACCGTGACCGAAAGCAGCCCCAGTCCGAGCGCGGACAGCGTCAGGCCCAGCAGTCCTCGATGGAGGCGCAGGCCGAGCAGCGGCTGTCCCAGGTGACGCCGAGCGACATCGCGCGCAAGGGCAAGCAGAAGAAGTTCGGTCACAACTGACATCCTCATGACGGGCCCTTGTAGCCCGGGCATATGACGAGGGGCGCACCCACACGCGGATGCGCCCCTCCCGCACGTCTACGGCTCAGCCGGCCAGACAGGACGGCCCGAGCAGCACCTTCAGGTCGCCGAAGAGCGCCGGGTCCGGCTTCACCCGGTGCCGGTCCAGGCGCAGCACGGTCGTCTTGGTCGGGCCCTGGAGCTTGATGCGGACCTCGCTGTCGCCCTTGTGATGGCTGAGGATCTCGCCGAGCCGGCTGACCATCGGCGGAGTGACCCGGGTGGCCGGAATGGTGAGCACCACGGGCGCGTTCGTGCCCGCGTTCGACAGGTCAGGGACCATCAGCTCCATGGCGACCAGCCGGGGCACGTCCTCGCGCTTGTCGAGGCGGCCCTTGACGAACACCACCGCGTCCTCGACGAGCTGCGTCGAGACGAGCTGGTAGGTCGCGGGGAAGAACATGCACTCGATGGAACCGGCCAGGTCCTCGACGGTGGCGATGGCCCAGGCGTTGCCCTGCTTGGTCATCTTGCGCTGGAGGCCCGAGATGATGCCGCCGATGGTGACGACCGCGCCGTCCGCGTGCTCACCTCCGGTGAGCTGGGCGATGCCCGCGTCGGCCTTGTCCGAGAGCACATGCTCCAGGCCGAAGAGCGGGTGGTCGGAGACGTACAGACCGAGCATCTCCCGCTCCTGGGCGAGCAGATAGGTCTTGTCCCACTCGTCGGTGGAGAACTCGACGTCAAGGCCGAAGCCGGGTTCGCTGCTCTCCTCCTCGCCCATCCCGCCGAAGAGGTCGAACTGCCCCTCGGCCTCCTTGCGCTTCACCGCGACCACGTTGTCGATCATCGAGTCGAAGTGCGCGGTGAGGCCCTTGCGGGTGTGCCCGAGGGAGTCGAAGGCGCCCGCCTTGATCAGCGACTCGGTGGTGCGCTTGTTGCAGGCGACCGCCTCGACCTTGTCGAGATAGTCGGGGAAGGAGGCGTACTTGCCCTTGGCCTTGCGGCTCTTGATGATCGACTCGACCACGTTCGTGCCGACGTTCCGCACGGCCTCCAGGC
>NZ_JACMSF010000066.1 GCF_014257025.1 Streptomyces cupreus | reverse complement strand
CACCAGCAGCAGAAGTCACACAACAACTAACGATCAACTACTGGCGCAGGACACTAGCACGGCCACGCGGCGCGGCCCAGGGCACCGGAAGGCGCGTGGGCACCGCCCCCGGCCGGCGCGCTGGTGCCCGAAGTCCCGGTGAATCGTTGGTCGAATGGGTTGGCCAGAGCCGGGCCACTGCCTACCATCGATCATCGCAAGACTTTGTGCACCGTCGCACAATCTCCTCGGGAGGTCTCCTTGCACCGCCGCCACCGCCGCCGTCGCACCGCGCTCCTCCTCTCCGCCGCCATCGCCGCGGCGCCCCTCCTCACCGCCTGCGGAAACGATGCGCATCCCGGCGCGGCGGCCGTCGTCGGCGATCAGCGGATCACCGTCTCCCAGCTGGAGAACAGGGTGGACGAGGTGCGCGCGGCACAGCGCGCGGTCGTGCAGGACGAGGCGCAGTACGCCCAGGCCGTCGCCCGGACCGGCAGCCTCACCCGTGACACCCTGCACGGCATGGTCCTGGACCGGGTGCTGCACCAGGCCGCCCAGGACGCGGGCGTCACCGTCAGCCGCAAGGAGATCCAGCAGATGCGCGGCGGCCTGGAACAGCAGGCGGGCGGTGCCAAGGCGCTGGAGACGGCCTGGCTCCAGGAGTACGGCGTGGCCCCGCAGCGACTGGAGGAGAACCTCCGCCTCCAGCTGGAGGCCCAGAAGCTCGCCGCCAAGCTCGGCACCGACACCACCCGGCCGGAGTTCTGGCAGGCCCTTTCCGAGGCCTCCGAGAAGCTCGGCGTCGACCTCAACCCGCGCTACGGCAGCTGGGACGTCGAGAAGAGCAGCCGGGTGGACGCCAAGACGCCGTGGGTGCGTGAGGTGACGGCGGCGGGGTCGCAGCAGCAGACGACATAGCGGTTACCGGTCACGACCTGCAGTCATACGATCACACCCCGCGCCCCGCCTGTGGATAACTTGATCGGGTCCGTCCCCGCCGTGCGTTAGCTTCGAACCGTGAACACCACCAGCCCCGAAGCCACCCCCGCCGCCCCCGGCCGCATCGTCCTGCTCACCACCAGCCACCGCGTCGCCCCCGGCCTGCTGTCCTGGCCGGCCTGGCAGGCGCTGCACTCCGCCGACAGTGTGCTGTGCGCGGACGGTGCCCACCCGCAGCTGCCCTATCTGCGCGAGGCAGGGATACGGGTGACCGAGGCGGCACCCACCGCCGAGGAGCTGGTCGACGCCTGCGCCGGCGGCCGCACCGTCGTGGTCGTGGCGACCGGCGAGGGCGAACCGGCGCTCACCGACGGCCTCGCCCGCCTCGCCGGCTCCGGCCGGGTGAGCATGCCGGAGCTGGAACTGCTGCCCGCCTCCTACGACCTGCCGGGCGCCCGCCTGCTCGACCTCGTCCAGGTGATGGACCGCATTCGCGCCGAGTGCCCCTGGTCGTCCCAGCAGACCCACAAGGGGCTCGCCAAGTACGGCATCGAGGAGGCCTATGAACTCGTCGAGGCCATCGAGGAGGGGGACCGGGACGAACTGCGGGAGGAACTGGGCGACGTCCTCCTCCAGGTCGTCTTCCACGCCCGCATCGCCGAGGAGGACCCCGAGGCGCCGTTCTCCATCGATGACGTCGCCGGCACCATCGTCGCCAAGCTGATCCACCGGCACCCGCATGTCTTCGGGGACGAGACGGCCACCACCCCCGAGGAGGTCAAGGAGCACTGGCTGCGGACCAAGGCGATAGAGAAGCGCAGGGAGTCCGTCACCGACGGCGTCCCCCTCGGCCAGCCCGGCCTCGCCCTCGCGGCGAAGCTGGCGTCCCGCGTCAGAACGGCCGGGCTGGAGGTCCCCCTGCCGAAGACCGACGGCATCGGCTACGAGCTCCTCGCCCTCGCGGTGCGCGCCGAGGCGGAGGGCGTGGATCCGGAGGCGGCGCTGCGAGCGGCGGGGCGGGCGTACCGGGACGCGGTGCGGGCTGCCGAAGGGCTTGAAGGTTAGTACGGTTACCACCAGGGCTGGCTCTGGGGCACGGGGGCTTGTATGTCAGGCGTGTTGGACGAACTGGCGGCTGCGGCGGCCGGGGTTCTGGTGTCGTCGATGAGTTCCGACGACTGGGAGGAGCGGGCCAAGCCGACGTTCGTCCATATCTACGGCATGGCCATGAAGGAGGACGTGGGCCCGACCCTGGACAGCTTCCGGCGCGATCTGCGCAGCGGGACATTGTCCGCCCGGGAAGCTTCACAGATTTGGAAGAGCAAGATCCGTGAGGCGTTCAAGAAGGGGGTCATCGCCAACGAAGTCCACCAGTTCATAGAGGACTTCAGGCCTGTTGCCTTTGCCTGCCCGTTTTGCGAGGCCCGTATGGAAGGCGGCGACACCTTCTGCGGGGCGTGCGGCCACGACCTCGGCGCTCCGGCCCCCGCGCCGGTGAGCGTCCGCCTCTCCGTCCCTCAGGACCACGTCGTCCCCGAAGATCAGTTCACCTCCCCCCGCTTCCTCCCGCAGGACCACGTCGACTTCCGAGAGGCCAACTTCAACGCCCCCGTCATCGGCGTACAGAACAACCACTACGCCGCCGCGGCCCCCGCCTCCGCCGACGGCTGGCCCCGGTTCACCGAGTTACGGCGGCCCACCCTGGGCGTACGGCCCGTCAGTTCCTTCGGGGACGAACCCGCCCTGCCGCCGTACATCCCCCGCGACCGGGACGCGGACCTCGACCGGCTGGTCGACCAGGGTCTGCGCGAGGGCGCTCTGGTCGTGGTCACCGGGGAGCCGCTGGCCGGCAAGACGGCGACCGCCTGGGCCGCGCTGAACCGCAACGCCGACCACCACACCCGTCTCTTCAGCGCCCACCCCGGGACCGATCTGCGTGAGCTGCCCGCCGCCCTGCGTGGCCGCGATCCCTCCGGTACGTATGTCGTGTGGCTCGACGACCTGGAGGGCCATCTCGACGAACGGGGCCTGGTGGCGGGGCCGTTGACCCAGCTCACGCATGAGGGTGTGCTGGTGCTCGCCACGATGCGGGACGCGGCGTACGAGGCGCACCGCTTCGGCGACCATCCGACGGCCCGTGTCCTGCGCGGCGCCCGCACCGTCGACCTGACCTGCGACTGGAGCGAGGCGGAGCTCGCGCGGCTGGCGCAGGCGGGCGATCCACGGCTCGGGGGCGCCGCGCAGTGGCGGGGAGAGCTGGGTGTCACGCAGTTCCTGTCGGTCGGCCCGGAGTTGTGGGAGGAGTGGCGCAGGGCGAGCCGCCCGGGCGGCCGGTCGAACGGGCATCTGCTGGTGAGCGCCGCAATCGACGCGGCCCGCTGCGGAGTCACCAGCGCCCTGTCGCCCGAGACCTGGGAGTACTTGATCAACGTACGCACGCTGTACGGAACGGAGCGGGTCCTGGACGGGCCCGTCTCGAAGGAGGATCTGCAGTGGGCGACCCGGCCCCGGCTGGGAGTCTGCGGGCTGCTCGTCCCCGGTGCGCAGGAGGGCACGTGGCGGGCGAGCGGGACGCTGGTCGCGGACGCGAGCCGCTCGCCCGACCTGCCACCCCTCAGCGCCCATCTGTGGGGGTCCGTGGCGCAGTTGGCGGCGGAGCGCGACCTGCCCGAGCGCAACGAGGTGATGGGGGCGGCCCGTGCGGCCGTGCGGACCAGAGCCGAGGCCGACCATCCCGGTGCCAAGCTGATCCTCGCCATCCTGTCGACCTGGGCCCTGGACGACCCCGAGGCACGGCGTTGGTGGCGCAAGGTCGAGGAGGAGGACCCGAGCCTCGCCTTCTTCTTCGGGCGGTATCTCTTCCTCGAACAGGACGAGCTGGCGGAGGCCGTCCCTCATATGGAGACGGCGATCGGGGCGGGATACGCCGATCTGGAGGAGGAGCTCGGATTCCTTCTCCTCACGCGCGCCATGCTCTGGCTGGGCAAGGCGGCGGCCGTGAACGGCAGCCCTGCCGCGGCCGAGGTCGTCCCCGCGATCCAGGCGGCCCTGCGGGACGATCGTTTCGAAGCCGTCCTGACGCAGCACTACCCTCCGCCCCAGGAGCAGCCCCCGCTTCCCGGCCCCCCGCTCTCGCCCCAGCGCACGATCCGCCTCGCGGTCGACATCATGCTCGGCCGGCGCCCCGCCCGGGCACTCGAAGAGAACCCCGAGACGCCGCCGGATACCGTCAAGGAGTGACCGACCACCCTGCCCCCGCACCCACCCCCGCCCCCGACCTCTTCACCTGGGAGTTCGCCGCCGACCCCTACCCCGCCTACGCCTGGCTGCGCGAGCACGCCCCCGTGCACCGCACGACGCTGCCGAGCGGTGTGGAGGCCTGGCTGGTCACCCGTTACGCCGACGCCAAGCAGGCCCTGGCCGACCAGCGGCTCAGCAAGAACCCCGCGCATCATGACGAGCCCGCCCATGCCAAGGGGAAGACCGGTATCCCCGGTGAGCGCAAGGCGGAGCTGATGACGCATCTGCTCAATATCGACCCGCCGGACCACACCCGGCTGCGACGGCTCGTCAGCAAGGCCTTCACGCCCCGCCGGGTCGCCGAGTCCGCGCCGCGCGTGCGGGAGCTCACCGGCCAGCTCATCGACCAGTTCGCCGCGAAGGGCAGCGCCGACCTCATCCACGAGTTCGCCTTCCCGCTGCCCATCTACGCCATCTGCGAGCTGCTCGGCGTCCCCCGCGAGGACCAGGACGACTTCCGGGACTGGGCGGGCATGATGATCCGCCATCAGGGCGGCCCGAGAGGCGGAGTCGCGCGGTCCGTGAAGAAGATGCGCGGCTATCTCGCCGACCTCATCCACCGCAAGCGCGAGGCGCTGCCCGCCGAGCCCGCGCCCGGTGAGGACCTGATCTCCGGTCTGATCCGCGCCTCCGACCACGGCGAGCACCTCACCGAGAACGAGGCCGCCGCCATGGCCTTCATCCTTCTTTTCGCGGGCTTCGAGACCACGGTCAATTTGATCGGTAACGGCACATATGCTCTGCTGACCCACCCCGACCAGCGGACCCGCCTCCAGGACTCCCTCGCCGCGGGAGAAACGGGCCTCCTCGAAACCGGCGTGGAGGAACTCCTCCGCTACGACGGCCCTGTGGAGCTCGCCACCTGGCGCTTCGCCACGCAGCGCCTCGCCATCGGCGGCCAGGACATCGCCCCCGGCGACCCCGTCCTCGTCGTCCTCGCCGCCGCCGACCGGGACCCGGAGCGGTTCGCCGACCCCGACGCGCTCGACCTCTCCCGCCGCGACAACCAGCACCTCGGCTACGGCCACGGCATCCACTACTGTCTGGGCGCCCCACTCGCCCGACTGGAGGGCCAGACCGCGCTGGCCACCCTCCTCACCCGCCTCCCGGATCTCCGACTCGCGGTGGAACCGGATGATTTGCGCTGGCGTGGGGGTCTCATCATGCGCGGACTGCGCACTCTTCCGGTCGAGTTCACCCCGAGCGGCTGAGCCCCATCGCTCGACGGACCGTCAGGTCATACGTGACAGACCCTCAAGTCTGTGATCTTCACGTGATCTACGCGGCATTAACTTGTGACAAGTGATCGACTGCCGATACGTTCACTCGTCAGCGCGGCGCCTCGTGTCACCGGCACCGCGCGGTCCCTGCTGTCTTCGAAAGGCCCCCGCATGCTCTCCGGGAACGGTCGTCACCGTCGCCCCCGCCAGGCCCCGGCCCTCATCGTCGCGGCCGGAGTGACCGGCTCCGCCATCGCCATCCCGCTGCTGGGCGCCTCGGGCGCGAGCGCCGCCGAGGGCAACACCTGGGACCGGGTCGCGGAGTGCGAGAGCGGTGGCTCCTGGAGTGAGGACAGCGGCAACGGCTATTACGGCGGTCTTCAGGTCACCCAGGAGAACTGGGAGCGGTACGGCGGTACGACGTACGCCGCCACCGCGGACCAGGCCAGCCGCTCCCAGCAGATAGCCGTCGCCGAGCGCATCCTCGCCGACCAGGGTCTCGCCGCCTGGCCGACCTGTGGCCCGCTCTCCGGCCTTGACGCCGAGTCGGGTTCGGTCGACATCGACACGGGTGTCGCGGGCGAAGGGTCCGCTTCGTCCGACTCATCTGATTCGTCCGGCCTGCTGGACTCCATCGACGGCAACTCCTCCGACGGCGACTCCTCGGGCTCTCCCTCATCGCCCGAGGTGGCGGACAACTCGAACAAGTCGGACAACTCCTCCAATTCGCCAGAGGCCACGAAGTCGGCCGAACCCTCGAATTCCCCCGAGAGTGCCCCCTCTCAGGAAGTCGACAGCGAAGCCACGGCCGCCCCTCGACAGGACAACTCGGACAACTCGGGTCAGACCGAAGGTGATTCCGCCCTCACCGACACCGGCTCCAGTGGCGCCGGCCGCCACCGCGGCGAGCCCGCCGACGAGGGTGCCGCCGACGGCTCGTACGTCGTCCGTTCCGGCGACAGCCTCGTCGGCATCGCCGACTCCCTTGACCTGAGCGGCGGATGGCGTGGGCTCTACGCCGACAACAAGGAGACCGTCGGCGCCGACCCTGACCTCATCCTCCCCGGTCAGACCCTGGAAGTAGGGGTCGAACCGGTCGAAAACCAGCGGTAGTTCACGTCACGCTTCGCGCCGAATGTCCGTTTTGGCGAAAGTGTGGGATGAGTCTCAGAAGCCCTGATCGTCTTTGAAATTCCGCGGATCGCGTGTCTACGGTCAGGACCGCTCGCCAACACGAGCCCCGGCTGCCGCAACGCCGAATCCTGCCAGCGGCCGTACGGGAACAGTCGTCGCGTCAAGCGCCGTAGGCAGGAGCGGGGGACCCAAGGTAAGCGCCGGGACCGGCAGTTGAGGCAGCTCAACGGACGGCACCGGCTTGGGGTGAAGCCGCGTAACGGGAGCCGAGAGGCGAACGTGCGCGGCCGGGCAACTCAACCGGCCCGAACCCGACAGCTCACCTCGCAGGCGTCGGTGAGGGGATCGATCCATGCTGTTTTCCGGCAAGGGCAAGCACCGTCGTCCGTCCAAGGCCACCCGCGCCATAGCCATCGCCGGTGTCACCGGCGCCGTCGTCGCCGCCCCGCTGATGGCGGCCGGCAACGCCTCCGCCGCCACCGCCTCCGAGTGGGACGCCGTCGCCCAGTGCGAGTCCGGCGGCAACTGGTCCATCAACACCGGCAACGGCTACTACGGCGGTCTGCAGTTCTCCGCCTCCACCTGGGCCGCGTACGGCGGCACGCAGTACGCCTCCACCGCCGACCAGGCCACCAAGGCGCAGCAGATCGAGATCGCCGAGAAGGTCCTCGCGGGCCAGGGCAAGGGCGCCTGGCCGGTCTGCGGCACCGGCCTGTCGAGCGCCGCGTACACCGGCGGCTCCAGCACCGGCTCCTCCACCGAGAGCAGCACCGAGGCCTCCACCCGTTCGACCGAGGAGCAGTCCGCCTCGCGTTCGACCGAGCGTCCGGCGCAGAAGACCGTCACCACCCCGACCGGCAAGAAGGTCGAGAAGGGCGACGGCGAGTACAAGGTCGTCAAGGGTGACACCCTCAGCACCATCGCCGAGGAGCACGACGTCAAGGGCGGCTGGGAGAAGCTCTTCAAGCTGAACAAGGACATCGTCGAGGACGCCGACCTGATCTACCCCGGTCAGCAGCTGCACCTCAAGTGATCCCTCAGTCAGGCCACAGGGCCCTCATACCGGCGTCCTCCATACTGGAGACCTCGTGAGGGTCACCCCCCGTCCCCACGGGCTCCCCGCCCCGGTGCGTGTTCCCCCGTACGCACCGGGGCGGGGTTTTCTTTGCCGGTAGTTCACCGATCCTTTGTTCCGTCGAGAAACAATGGGTACCGTCTGTCCTTGTCCACGGGGCGGTCGGTCGGTGGCCGATGTCCCTCAGGCGGTTAGGCTCTAGTCGCAAGGCTCACGTGCCCCGCACTTCCAGCGTCACATCCCATGAAGGAGATGCTCGTGCCGTCCATCGACGTCGTCGTAGCCCGGGAAATCCTGGACTCCCGAGGCAACCCCACGGTCGAGGTCGAGGTCGGCCTCGACGACGGCAGCACGGGTCGTGCCGCCGTTCCGTCCGGCGCTTCCACCGGTGCCTTCGAGGCCATCGAGCTCCGCGACGGTGACCCGAACCGCTACCAGGGCAAGGGTGTCGAGAAGGCCGTCCTCGCCGTCATCGAGCAGATCGGCCCGGAGCTGGTCGGCTACGACGCCACCGAGCAGCGCCTGATCGACCAGGCCATGTTCGACCTGGACGCCACCGACAACAAGGGCTCCCTCGGCGCCAACGCCATCCTCGGCGTCTCGCTCGCCGTCGCCCACGCCGCCTCCGAGGCCAGCGACCTCCCGCTCTTCCGTTACCTGGGCGGCCCGAACGCGCACCTGCTGCCGGTGCCGATGATGAACATCCTGAACGGCGGCTCGCACGCCGACTCCAACGTGGACATCCAGGAGTTCATGATCGCCCCGATCGGCGCGGAGTCCTTCTCCGAGGCGCTGCGCTGGGGCACCGAGGTCTACCACACCCTCAAGAAGGTGCTGAAGACCAAGGGCCTGTCCACCGGCCTCGGCGACGAGGGCGGCTTCGCCCCGAACCTCGGCTCCAACCGTGAGGCCCTCGACCTCATCCTCGAAGCCATCAAGGAAGCCGGTTACGCCCCCGGCGAGCAGATCGCCCTCGCGCTCGACGTCGCCGCCTCCGAGTTCTACAAGGACGGCAAGTACCTCTTCGAGGGCAAGGAGCGCTCCGCCGCCGAGATGACGGAGTACTACGAGGAGCTCGTGGCGGCCTACCCGCTCGTCTCCATCGAGGACCCGCTGTTCGAGGACGACTGGGCCGGCTGGAAGGTCATCACCGACAAGCTCGGCGACAAGGTCCAGCTCGTCGGCGACGACCTGTTCGTCACCAACCCAGAGCGCCTGGCCCGCGGCATCGAGGACGGCGCCGCCAACGCGCTGCTCGTGAAGGTGAACCAGATCGGTTCGCTCACCGAGACCCTGGACGCCGTGGAGCTCGCCCAGCGCAACGGCTTCAAGTGCATGATGTCCCACCGCTCCGGCGAGACCGAGGACGTCACCATCGCCGACCTGGCCGTCGCCACCAACTGCGGCCAGATCAAGACCGGCGCCCCGGCCCGCTCCGAGCGCGTCGCCAAGTACAACCAGCTGCTGCGCATCGAGGAGATCCTCGACGACGCCGCGGTGTACGCCGGCCGCAGCGCCTTCCCGCGCTTCAAGGGCTGACCAGCGCCCGCGTAGGCAGCGTCGTACGTACGTCCCCGTACTCGGTCCCGTACCGTGTGCGGGGACGTACGCGCGTGTGTGAACGGGAGTGTGAGATGGCCGTCAAGGACCGGGACCGTTTCTCCACCGCGACCAGGATCCGGTTGCTCGGGGAGCAGACGGCCGCCCGTGTCTACCGCTCCCAGACCAAACGGCAGGCCCGCCGCTCCCGGCTCACCGGCCGTGCGGCCCTGCTCGCCCTCGTCGTCTGCTCCCTGGTCGTCGCGCTCGCCTATCCGATAAGGCAGTACGTCGCCCAGCGCGCCGAGATCGCCGATCTGGAGCGGCAGAAGCAGCAGGCCGAGGAGCGGGTGGAGGATCTGCGCGATCTCAAGGCACGCTGGCAGGACGACGCGTACGCCGAGCAGCGGATCCGGGAGCGGCTGCACTATGTGATGCCGGGGGAGACCGGTTTCGTCGTGGTCGATCCGGACGCGGCGAAGCAGGCGCGGACCGACCTCGGGACTGCCGACCGGCCCTGGTATGCGAACGTCTGGGACGGGGTCGACAAGTCCGACGCCGCCGACCGATAGATAGAGACGAAAGACTGTTATGGAAACGCCCCCGCCTTCTACTCCGCGTACCGAGCCGACCGATGCGGATGTCGAGGCATTCAAGCAGCAGCTCGGCCGGCCGCCGCGTGGGTTGCGCGCTATCGCGCACCGTTGTCCCTGCGGGCAGCCGGACGTCGTGGAGACGGCGCCTCGGTTGCCGGACGGTACGCCCTTTCCGACGCTGTACTACCTGACGTGCCCCAAGGCTTCGTCCGCGATCGGCACGCTGGAGGCCGATGGCGTGATGAAGGAGATGACGGCTCGGCTGGAGAGTGATCCGGAGCTGGCGGCTTCGTACCGCGCGGCGCATGAGGACTACCTTCGGCGCCGGGACGAGATCGAGGAGCTGAAGGGGTTCCCGAGCGCGGGTGGTATGCCGGACCGGGTGAAGTGTCTGCATGTGCTGGTGGCGCACTCGCTGGCTGCGGGGCCTGGTGTGAATCCGCTGGGGGACGAGGCTCTTGCGATGCTGCCGGAGTGGTGGCGCAAGGGTGCGTGCGTGGTGCCGGCGGAGTGATCTCGCCCCCGCCGCCCCTACCCGTCCCAAAAATCACTCGCCCTCGATCGCAAGGAACCGACATGACCCGCGTCGCCGCCATCGACTGCGGTACCAACTCCATCCGGCTGCTCGTTGCCGACTGTGACCCCGCGACCGGTGAGCTCGTCGATCTGGACCGGCGTATGACCATCGTGCGGCTCGGACAGGGCGTCGATCGGACCGGGCGGCTTGCTCCTGAGGCGTTGGAGCGGACCTTCGCCGCCTGCCGTGAGTACGCGGCCGTCATCAAGGAACACGGTGCCGAGCGGGTGCGGTTCGTTGCCACCTCCGCCTCTCGGGACGCCGAGAATCGCGATGACTTCGTGCGGGGGGTCATCGAGATTCTGGGCGTTGAGCCCGAGGTGATCACCGGGGATCAGGAGGCCGAGTTCTCCTTCACCGGTGCCACCAAGGAGCTGGCCGAACACGATCACCTTCCCAAGCCCTATCTCGTCGTGGACATCGGCGGTGGATCCACCGAGTTCGTCGTCGGCGAGGATCATGTGCGGGCCGCGCGCTCCGTCGACGTCGGGTGTGTGCGGATGACCGAGCGGCATCTCGTGCGGGACGGCGTCGTCTCCGATCCGCCCACTGAGGAGCAGATCGCGGCCATGCGCGCCGACATCGAGGCCGCCCTCGATCTCGCCGAGCAGAGCGTGCCGTTGCGTCAGGCCCACACGCTGGTGGGGCTCGCCGGGTCCGTCACCACGGTTTCCGCCATCGCGCAGGAGCTGCCCGAGTACGACTCCGCCCGGATCCATCACTCCCGTGTCTCCCACGACCGCGTCCGCGAGATCACCGAGTGGCTGCTGCACTCCACCCACGCCGAGCGCGCGGCGATCCCCTCCATGCACCCGGGGCGCGTGGACGTCATCGCGGCGGGTGCCCTCGTACTGCTGGCGATCATGGAGCGGATCGGCGCCGAGGAGGTCGTCGTCAGTGAGCACGACATCCTCGACGGCATCGCCTGGTCGGTGGCGTAGGTCTCCTTTGTTACTGATCGGTAGCCTCGGCTGAGCAGGTCATGTAGCGTCTGAGCGCGTTCGAGGGGTCCTCGAGGGCCCCTCCGTGGCACCCCGTCGGAAAAGTTCGTGAAGTTCTTCACAAGGAATTCGGCCCGGTCAGGGCGCGGAAAGGGGCCGGTTGGCCCTTCCGGGGGCCCAACACCCGCTTGAACATGTTCAGAAGGGGTGTGCGAGGGTTCCGGGGTAGCGCGTCGCGGGGGACTGTTTCGGGGGGCTCACGGTGGCCTCGGGTGAGCAGAGAGGCAGCTCACGCGGCATTGACAACGGTCCGCACTACACGGTGGTTCCCCCTCTCCGCCATGACCTGGATCACGCGGGTCGCGGAGGATAGCACACCCCCCGCCGGAGCTTGTGAAGGGGCGCACGAGCTACCCCCCTGAGGCGGGTGGATACTCGATGGCATGAGCACCACGGAGCGTCCCAGGATCCTCGTAGTAGGCGGTGGGTACGTAGGCCTGTACGCAGCTCGGCGCATTCTCAAGAAGATGCGCTACGGCGAGGCGACCGTCACGGTCGTCGACCCCCGGTCGTACATGACCTACCAGCCCTTCCTCCCCGAAACCGCCGCCGGCAGCATCTCCCCGCGCCACGTCGTCGTCCCGCTGCGACGCGTGCTGCCCAAGGCGGAGGTCCTCACCGGCCGGGTCACCACCATCGACCAGGACCGCAAGGTCGCCACGATCGCACCGCTGGTGGGCGAGGCGTACGAGCTGCCGTTCGACTACCTGGTCATCGCGATGGGCGCGGTCTCGCGCACCTTCCCGATCCCCGGCCTCGCCGAGCAGGGCATCGGTATGAAGGGCATCGAGGAGGCCATCGGCCTGCGCAACCACGTGCTGGAGCAGCTGGACAAGGCCGACTCCACCACCGACGAGGAGATCCGCCGCAAGGCGCTCACCTTCGTCTTCATCGGCGGTGGCTTCGCGGGCGCGGAGACCATCGGCGAGGTCGAGGACATGGCGCGCGACGCGGCCAAGTACTACACCAGCGTCTCCCGCGAGGACATGCGGTTCGTCCTCGTCGACGCCGCCGACAAGATCCTTCCCGAGGTCGGCCCCAAGCTCGGCCAGTACGGCAAGGAGCACCTGGAGGCCCGTGGGGTCGAGGTCTACCTCTCCACCTCCATGGAGTCCTGCGTCGACGGGCACGTGGTCCTGAAGAACGGCCTTGAGGTCGACTCCAACACGATCGTGTGGACCGCCGGTGTGAAGCCGAACCCGGTCCTCGCCCGCTTCGGTCTGCCGCTCGGCCCCCGCGGTCACGTCGACTGCCAGCCGACGCTCCAGGTCACGGGCACCGACTACATCTGGGCCGCGGGCGACAACGCCCAGGTTCCGGACCTGGTCGGCCGCAAGGCCGGCAACCCGAACGCCTGGTGCCCGCCGAACGCGCAGCACGCGCTGCGGCAGGCCAGGGTCCTCGGCGACAACGTGGTCTCCGGTATGCGGGGCTTCCCGCAGAAGGACTACAGCCACGCCAACAAGGGTGCTGTGGCGGGTCTCGGCCTCCACAAGGGCGTCGCGATGATCGTCATGGGCAAGATGAAGATCAAGCTCAAGGGCCGGCTCGCGTGGTACATGCACCGCGGCTACCACGGCCTGGCGATGCCGACGTGGAACCGCAAGATCCGCGTCTTCGCCGACTGGACGCTCGGCATGTTCCTGAAGCGCGAGGTCGTGGCGCTCGGTGCGCTGGAGACCCCGCGCGAGGAGTTCTACGAGGCCGCCAAGCCGGCCCCCGCTCCCGTGGCCGCCGCGCCGAAGGCCGAGGAGAAGGCCAAGGCCTCCTGACCTCCGGTCACTGATCCATCCGAAGGGTCTCCCGCCATCCGTGGTGCGGGAGGCCCTTTTCGGCGTTCCAGGAGGCGTACACAAGCTCTTAACGCAGATGGGGGACTGCGCCGCCACCCCATTGGTGTTTACGTGGGTACTGGACATACAGGGATCTCCGTCATGGAGGTGTGCGCCATGGCAGACGCCGCGCTGCGGCTCAAGTGCCTCGTCGAACAGTTGTTGGGAGCACCGCTCCCGATGGGCATCCGCGCCTGGGACGGATCACAGACGGGACCGCCGGGCGCACCGGTGCTGGTCGTCCGTAACCGCCGTGCCGTCCGCCGACTGCTGTGGCGGCCGGGCGAACTCGGTCTCGCCCGCGCCTGGGTGGCGGGCGATCTGGACATCGAGGGGGATCTGTACACCGCCCTCGATCTGCTCTCCGGTCTGGTGTGGGAGCGCGGCGAGGACGCCCGCTCGCTCGCCGAGGCGCTGCGCGATCCGGAGGCGCGCGCGGCGATCAGAGGCTTCGTCCGACTGGCCGGGCCGCTCCCTCCGCCCGCTCCCCCCGAGGAGGAGGTCCGCAGACGCCGCGGCCACCTCCACACCAAGCGCAGCGACCGGCGCGCCATCAGCCACCACTACGACGTCGGCAACGACTTCTACGAGATCGTCCTCGGCCCCTCGATGGTGTACTCCTGCGCCTACTGGGAAGCCCCGGACAGCACCCTGGAAGCCGCCCAGCACGACAAGCTCGACCTGGTCTGCCGCAAGCTCGGCCTTCGGCCCGGTATGCGGCTCCTGGACGTCGGCTGCGGCTGGGGTTCGATGGCGATCCACGCCGCCCGGGAGTACGGCGTGAGCGTCGTCGGCATCACGCTGTCCCAGGAGCAGGCGGCGTACGCCCGTAAGCGCGCCGCCGACGAGGGGCTGACCGACCGGATCGAGATCCGTGTCCAGGACTACCGCGAGGTGGCGGACGGGCCGTACGACGCGATCTCCTCCATCGGGATGGCCGAACACGTCGGCGCCGCGCGGTATCTGGAGTACGCCTCCGACCTCTTCAGTCTGCTGAAGCCCGGCGGCCGGCTGCTCAACCACCAGATCGCCCGACGCCCGCAGTACGACGAATCCACGTACAGCGTCGACGAGTTCATCGACGCCTACGTCTTCCCCGACGGCGAGCTCCAGCCCGTCGGCGTCACCGTCGACCGGCTGGAGCGCGCCGGGTTCGAAGTGCGGGACGTCGAGTCGATCCGGGAGCACTACGCCCTGACCCTGCGTCGGTGGGTCGCCCGTCTGGAGGCCGACTGGGAGCGGGCGGTACGGCTCACCAGTCCCGGCCGGGCGCGCGTGTGGCGTCTGTACATGGCGGCCTCGGCGCTCGCCTTCGAGCGCAACCGCATCGGCGTCAACCAGGTCCTGGCGGTCCGCACCCCTGACTCGGGCGCGTCCGGGATGCCGTTGAGATCCCGTACCTGGAACTGACGAAGGGGCCCCGCTTCCTGGTGGAAGCGGGGCCCCTTCTCCTCGCCGCAAATCCGAAGCCGCTACTCCGACTTGATCGCCGTCAGCAAGGGGGGTCTGGGGGGTCACCCCCCAGTAAGAGGGGCCAGCCGCGCCGCCCGCCGGGCCGGCCACAGCGCCGCCAGCACGCCCACGGTCGCCGCCAGCAGCAGGAAGACGCCCATCCGGGCCCAGGGCAGGACCAGTTCGTACGTCGCCATCCTCGACGCCAGCAGTTCACCGGCCGCCCAGCCGAAGAACACGCCCAGGCCGATGCCCAGCACCCCGCCGAACAGCGAGATCACCAGGGACTCCAGACGGACCATCCGCTTGATGCCCTTGCGGTCCAGGCCGATCGCGCGGAGCATGCCGATCTCCTGCGAGCGCTCGAACACCGACATCGCGAGGGTGTTGATGACGCCGAGCACCGCCACGATCACCGCCATGGCGAGCAGGCCGTAGACCATGTTCAGGATCAGCGTGAACATCTGCGCGATCTCGTTGGAGAGGTCCTTCTTGTCCTGGACCTTGATCGCCGGGTTGGAGCCCAGCGCCTTCTCCAGCGCGTCCTTCGTCGCCTCCGAGGTGCCGTCGGCCGTCTTCACCATGACCCGCATGTCGGTCGGGTCGGTGAGGTGCGGGGTGAGGGTGCCGTTGTCGAGCATGATCCCCTGGATCATCTCATTGCCCTCGTACACCCCGGCGACCGTCAGCCGCTGCGCCTTGCCGTCCTCGTAGTGCGCAGTGAAGCTCGAACCGGCCCGCCATCCGTGCGACTTGGCGGTGTCGTCGTCGACGACCACCTGTGTGCCGCCGACCCTGAACGCGCCCCCGTCCAGGGGCAGGTCGGTCAGCTCGCCGATCACGGAGCCGTTGACGCCGGTCAGGTACTCGGTCTCGCCGTCGATCCGGGACGGCGCGTTGCGCAGCGGGCTGCTGGCCGTGACGTCGTCCAGCGCGCGCAGCTTCCTGTCGACGTCGGGCGAGAGCTCGTTGCCGTTCGCCATGGAGACCACGTAGTCCGCGCGCAGCGCCGAGCTCGCCATCTTGTCGATGCCCTGCTGGAGGCTGTCCGCCATCACCGTCATCCCGGTGATCAGGGTGAGCCCGATCATCAGCGCGGAGGCGGTGGCGGCCGTACGGCGCGGATTGCGCACCGAGTTCTGCCGGGCGAGCTTGCCCGAGACCCCGAAGATCCGCAGCACCGGCGAGGCCGCCGCGATCAGCGGGCGGGACAGCAGCGGCGTCAGGATGAAGACGCCGATGATCAGCAGGACCGCGCCGAGACCCATGGGGGCCTGCCCGGACGAGCCGTCCATCGTCGTCGCCGCCAGGACGACCGCGACGCCCGCGCCGGAGAACAGCGCGCCGAGCGTGTTGCGCAGCACCAGCGACTTGGCCGTGGCCTGCGCGTGCAGGCTGCTCATCGCCGCCACCGGCGGGATCTTCGCCGCCCGGCGGCCCGGCAGCCAGGCCGCCGGCATGGTGATGAGGATGCCGACCGCGAGGGCGGTGAGCACCGTGCCCGGGGTGATCACCAGCGGCCCGGCGGGGATCGTCGCGTCGAACGTGCCCATCAGCTCCCGCAGTCCGGCCCCGATGCCGATGCCCGCGACCAGACCGGCCACCGCGGCCACCGTACCGACCACGAACGCCTCGATCAGCACCGACCGCGTCACCTGCCGGCGCGAGGCGCCGACCGCGCGCAGCAGCGCCAGCTCCTTGGTGCGCTGGGCGACCAGCATGGTGAAGGTGTTGGCGATGATGAACGTGCCGACGAACAGCGCGATGCCCGCGAACACCAGCAGACCCTGGCGCAGCCCGCTCAACTGCGAGGAGATCATCTCCGCCTGGTCGTCGGCGAGTTGCTCGCCGGTGGTCGTCTCGATGAGGTCCTTCGGCAGGGCGTCGTCCAGCGCGCTCTTCAGCGCGGCCTGACTGGTACCGGCCGCCGCCTTCACATCGATCTGGTCGTACGTGCCCGTCTTGCCGAACAGCTTCTGTGCCGTCGCCGTGTCGAACAGGGCGAGGCTGCCGCCGGCTGCGACATTGCCGTCGTCGGTGGTGAAGATGCCGACGACCGTGGGCTTGAGGACCGGACCGTCGATGGACAGCCGTACGGTGTCGCCGACTTCGTACCCGGCGCGCTCGGCGGTCTCGGAGTCGATGGCGACCTGGTTCGCGCCGCGCGGCGCGCTGCCCTCCGCCAGCGGGTACCGGGGGTCCTTGTCGCCCCAGTAGTTCCCGCCCTGCGACTGGAAGCCGCCGCCGATGAGCTTGCCGTCCTTGTCGGCGATGGCGGTGAAGCCGTCGACGACGCCGATGGCGGAAGCGGCCCCGGGCACCTCGGCGCTCTTGTCGAGGAGGGCCTGTGTGAGCTCGGGGGTCTTGCCGACCGTGTTGCCCTTGTCCTCCTGGCTCTCGGGTGTGACGGCGACGTCGACCTGGTCGAAGCCCTTGGCCGAGCTGTTCTGGAAGGCGTTGGAGATGGTGTTGGTGAAGACGAGGGTGCCCGAGACGAAGGCGACGCCGAGCATGACGGCGAGCACGGTCATCAGGAGCCGGGCCTTGTGCGCGAGGACGTTGCGCAGGGCGGTGCGGAACATCAGCTGGTGCGGCCCTTCGCGTCGAACTCGGGGGTCTGGGGCCGCGCGGCGGAGCCGCCGATGTCAACGCCCCCGGAAAAGCGCAGCAGGAAGTCGAGGACCGCGTCGGCCGTCGGACGGTACATCTCGTCCACGACCCGGCCGTCGGCGAGGAAGACCACCCGGTCCGCGTAGGCCGCGGCCACCGGGTCATGGGTCACCATCACCACGGTCTGCTCCAACTCCCGTACGGAGTTGCGCAGAAAGCCCAGCACCTCGGCGCCGGAGCGGGAGTCGAGGTTCCCGGTCGGCTCGTCGCCGAAGATGATGTCCGGCTTGGAGGCGAGCGCGCGGGCCACGGCGACGCGCTGCTGCTGGCCGCCGGAGAGCTGGGAGGGGCGGTGACCGAGGCGGTCGCGCAGGCCCACCATCTGGATGACCGAGTCCAGCCACTGCTGGTCCGCCCGGCGGCCCGCGATGTCCATCGGAAGGGTGATGTTCTCCAGTGCGGTCAGCGTCGGCAGCAGGTTGAACGCCTGGAAGATGAAGCCGATCTTGTCCCGGCGCAACTTGGTGAGCTGCTTGTCCTTCAGCGAGCCCAGCTCGGTGTCGCCGATGCGCACGGAGCCGGAGGAGAAGGTGTCGAGGCCCGCCACACAGTGCATCAGCGTGGACTTGCCGGAGCCGGACGGGCCCATGATCGCGGTGAACTCGGCCTGTCGGAACTCGACGGAGACCCGGTCCAGGGCGACCACCTGGGTCTCGCCCTGTCCGTAGATCTTCGACAGATCCGTGGCGCGCGCGGCCACGGCGGTGGCCCGGCCGGCTGGGGGCACCCCCGGACGGAGTCTGGGGGAGGATGCGGTGGTCACGAGAAGGCGCTCCTCGACAGAAGACGGAAGTGTTCGGGGGACGTCTTCCATCGTCATGGCCGCCGGTGTCCGTGTAGTCAGCCGCTGTTCCGGTTCCGAAGGCAGACTCGGGTCTGACCGGACGCGGCGGTGTCATACCAGGGGATGACGGTGACCCCTGAGAGCGATCGTGTCGAGAACAGGTGGAGCGTCCTTGTTCGGGCGGTGAAATTCCGTCATTCCACATGCGGGGCCGGGCGGCGCGCGCAAGGCTATTGGCAAGTGCGGATGGCCCGTACCGTGGGCTGATGCACCCTCAGACGTCAATAAAATAAGACAACATCGGGCCGTCCCGCCGCTGTTCGGGGGATGTATCCCGATAGGCTCGGAACCTCGACGCGGAGCCCATGGCCTGCCCGGATGGTGGAATGCAGACACGGCGAGCTTAAACCTCGCTGCCCCTCGCGGGCGTACCGGTTCAAGTCCGGTTCCGGGCACCTCCGACCCTCGCACGGCCGCCGGTTCGCGGCCCCTTTCCGTGCACCCTTCATCGAGAACTTCACCGCTCGGACCGTTGACAGCGGCCGGTTGCGGTCGGAGACTCACGTCAAGAAGCCAGTGAAACAAACTTCACCAGACGAACAACAGAAGGGGACGACCGATGCGCACCACCGTCGGCATCATCGGAGCCGGCCCCGCGGGCCTCCTCCTCGCCCGGCTCCTCAGCGACGCCGGCATCGACTCGGTCGTCCTGGAGAGCCGCGACCGCCCCTATGTGGAGCAGCGCCAGCGGGCCGGAATCCTGGAACAGGGCACCATCGACGTCCTGCGCGCGGCCGGGGCCGGCGAGCGCATGGACCGCGAGGGCCTGCGCCACGACGGCATAGAGCTCCGCTACGACCGCACCCGCCACCGCGTCGACTTCCCCGCCCTCACCGGCGGCCGGTCGGTGATGGTCTACGCCCAGACCGAGGTCTGCAAGGACCTCATAGCCCTCCAGCTGAAGGACGGCGCCCCGCTCCTCTTCGAGGCCGAGGCCCTGGCGGTGGAGGACGCCGACACCGACCGCCCGCGCGTCCGCTTCCGGCACGAGGGGCGTGAGGACGTCCTGGAGTGCGACTACGTGGTCGGCTGCGACGGCTTCTGGGGGGTCGCGAGGAAGGCGATCCCCGCCTCCGTCTCACGGACCTTCGAACGGACGTACCCCTTCGGCTGGCTCGGCATCCTCGCCGATGTCCCGCCCTCCCACGACGAGCTGGTCTACGCCCGCCACGACCGGGGCTTCGCCCTCCTCTCCATGCGCTCCCCGTCCGTCTCCCGCCTCTACCTCCAGGTGCCGGAAGGAACTGACGCGGAAGAGTGGTCCGACGACGAGATCTGGGCCGAGCTGGAGCGCCGCTTCGAGACGGACGACGACTGGCGGCTCGAACGCGGCCCGATCACCCAGAAGTCGGTCACCCCCATGCGCTCCTACGTCCACGAGCCCATGCGCCACGGCCGTCTCTTCCTCGCCGGTGACGCGGCGCACATCGTGCCGCCGACCGGGGCCAAGGGGCTGAACCTGGCCGTGGGGGACGTCGTGACCTTCGCGCGGGCGCTGACCGACCAGCGGGAGACCGGCTCCTCGGAGCTGCTCGACGCCTACTCGGCGACCTGTCTTCGGCGGGTGTGGCAGGCCGAGCGGTTCTCCTACGACATGACGACGCTGCTCCACCGCGCCCCCGACGCCACCCCGTTCGAGGACCGGCTCCAGCTCGCCCGGCTCGCGCGGATCGCGTCCTCGCGGGCCGCCGAGACCGAACTCGCCGAGGCGTACACGGGCTTCCCGGTCGACTGATCACCGATGAGTTCCGGCCATGTAGCGGGTTGGTCATGAATGGGGCCCTCCGGTGCCGGGAATCACGGACCCGCGTAGCGTGTTGCGCAGCACAGCAAGGGAAAGATCCTCCCCAAGCACTAGAGTCTTTCTTTTGCCTTTCCATTACTCTTGAGCCCAAGGCTGCGCAGGGTGGCCATGGAGGAGTGAAATGAGGAGCAGCAACCCGGTCTTCTCGCGACGGGGGTTCAGCCGCGACAACGGCCACGCGGGCTTCAACGCCCAGCCGCAGGCCGGGGGCGCCGCTGTGGGCACGCAGGGCAACCCGTATGCCCAGCCGCAGGGGGCCAACCCCTACGCCCAGAACCCGTACGCGCAGAACCCTTACGCCCAGCAGGACCTGCAGTACGGCGCGCCGCCGCAGGCCCCGGTCACCACCGGCCGGATGACGATGGACGACGTCGTCATGCGCACCGGCACGACCCTCGGCGTGCTCATCGTCACCGCCGCGCTCGCCTGGGCGCTGCTGCCGGTCGACGACGCCAACATCAGCCGGTCCTACGGCATCGCCATCGGCGCCGGCCTGATCGGCATGGTCCTGGCGCTGGTGCAGTCCTTCAAGCGCAAGGCCTCGCCCGCGCTGATCCTGTCGTACGCCGCGTTCGAGGGTGTGTTCCTCGGCGTGGTCTCCAGCGTCGTCGACAACCGCATCGCGGACGGCGCGGCCATGCAGGCCGTGCTCGGCACGATGGGTGTCTTCGTCAGCGTGCTGATCGCCTACAAGGCGGGCTGGATCCGCGTCAACCGCCGCTTCGTCGGCTTCGTGATGGCGGCCGCGCTCGGCTTCATCATGCTGATGGCGGTCAACCTGCTGTTCGCCGTCTTCGGCGGCGGTGACGGCCTCGGCTTCCGCAGCGGCCCGCTCGGCATCCTCATGGGCGTCATCGGCATCCTGCTCGGCGCCTGCTTCCTCGCCCTGGACTTCAAGCAGGTCGAGGACGGCATCGCCTACGGTGCCCCGCGCGAGGAGGCCTGGCTCGCCGCCTTCGGTCTCACGCTGACGCTGGTGTGGATCTACATGGAGTTCCTGAGGATCATCGCGATCCTCAACAGCAACGACTAGTCGCACCGCTTCGGAAGGGCCCCGGGTCTCAGACCCGGGGCCCTTCGTCGTCTGCGAAACAGTGCGCGTCTAGAGGAACTTGCGCGCGGCCCTCCTCAGGTCGTACTCGTGGACGATCGCCTTCGCGTGGCCGTACGCGAGGTCGTATTCGTGGCGAAGCCAGCTGACCTTTTCCTCGAAGCGGAAGAGAGCCGGGCCTTCTTCGACGGTGCGGAGCCAGTCGGAGACTTCACGACCGGTGCAATGGGGGATGCGGGCGAGCATGTTGCGGTGGGTCTCCTCGGAGAGGACGTGGGACATCGGCGCCTCCGGACGCAGGGGATGTAAGCCGGTCCTTCAAGTCACGGTGCCTGAGCGTTCGCGTGTTGGCAACACTCCCGGTGCTGCGCGTACGGTTGCGGCGTGGTGGATACGACGCGTCTGACCCGGGCTGTGGATCACTTCGCCGACCGGTTGCGAGCCGCTCCGCAGAGTCGGTTGCAACGAGGAGCGGCGACCGAGGCGCTTGGGCTGGCCAGGGAGCTGTCCCGCCGGGCACAGCTGCTCGAAGATCCCTCGGGAGAGCCTCGGGAGATGCCGGACGCGGGGATGTTCGCCGCGGCTGATCAAATCACCGTCGCCGTGCACGACTTGGGCCTCGTACTGACGGACGAGGCCCAAGTGGACGAGGCTGTGGAGTTGGTGGCCGAAGCGCAGAAGCGCGCCGGAGTGTGACTGCTACAGGCTCGCTATGACGCGGTCGGCCAGGATGTACACGTTCTCCTCGCCGCACGCGAACGTCAACGTGTACGCTCCCGAGATGCCCGAGCCACCCAGCAGGACCGGGGTCTCGCCCGCGCGCAGGGCCTCGGCCAGGCGTTCCGCCGTTTCGCGGTGGCCCGGGGTCATGCACAGGGTGGTGCCGTCGGCGAAGACGTAGACGTCGAGGGTGCCGAGCGGGCCCGGGCGGACGTCGGTCAGTTCGGTGGCGGAGGCGGCCAGCTCCTCAAGCGTGGCGACCGTACGCTCATGGTCGTTGACGACCGGTGACTGCACCGGCACGAAGTCCGGGTGCGAGGGGTGCCGACGGCGGGCGGCGGCCAGCTCCGCGGACTCCCCGGCGAACTCTTCGGCGTCCGCGGCCGGCTCTGCGACCGGCTCCAGGGGCTCAAGGCTCACGAAATCGGCCTGCCGGGGGAGGAACGGCTCGCTGTCGCCCAGGCCCAGCAGCGTCGGGCCGTCGGAGGCGTCACGGGCCTCCTGGGCCGCCCAGAACGCGCGCGCCTCGGCGAGCTCCCGCTCACGCTCCTCCGCCAGGGCCTCGGCCACGGCTGCGCGTATCTCGTCGGTGTCCGCGGCCGGGCGGGCGGCGGGCACCAGACCCCGGGCCGCGGCCGCGTTGTTCGCGGCGAGCTCGGTGTGCAGGGCCGCGACCTGTCGGCGCAGCACCATGAGGGTGCGCAGGACGGCGACGCCCACGGCGCCGGTGGCTGCCGTGGTGAGCAGCAGGGCGATCGGCATGGCGCTCACTGACGTACTCCCGGTTCAAAGTCGACCCCCGACTTCCTACATCAGCTTGAGGGGTGGACTAACCAGCTGTCAGTGCGTAACGTCACGAACCGGACAGGGCTTTGGGCCTGGCGGGTGTGGGTGAAACGCCTCTGACCTGCGGAAATCCCTCAACGGAGGGAGATAGGTCACATCCTGGGGGAGATTGGATCACAAATAGGCCCAGAACCTGGTCGGTTACCGGGTTCCGGGCCTATGGGTCACTCAGGGTCGCGCACCGACCACGGTCAGCTCAGACGCTCGATGACCATCGCCATGCCCTGGCCGCCGCCGACGCACATCGTCTCCAGACCGAACTGCTTGTCGTGGAACTGGAGGGAGTTGATCAGCGTGCCGGTGATCCGGGCGCCGGTCATGCCGAAGGGGTGGCCGACGGCGATGGCACCGCCGTTGACGTTCAGCTTCTCCAGCGGGATGCCCAGGTCGCGGTAGGAGGGGATCACCTGCGCGGCGAACGCCTCGTTGATCTCGACCAGGTCGATGTCGTCGATGGTCAGGCCCGCGCGGCGCAGCGCCTGCTGCGAGGCCTCGACCGGGCCGAGGCCCATGATCTCGGGGGACAGGCCCGAGACACCGGTCGACACGATGCGGGCGAGCGGGGTGAGACCGAGCTCGCGGGCCTTGGTGTCGCTCATGATGACGACCGCGGCGGCGCCGTCGTTCAGCGGGCAGCAGTTGCCGGCGGTGACCATGCCGTCGGGGCGGAAGACGGGCTTCAGGCCCTGGACGCCCTCCAGGGTGACGCCGGCGCGCGGGCCGTCGTCCTTGGAGACGACGGTGCCGTCGGGGAGGGTCACCGGGGTGATCTCGCGCTCCCAGAAGCCGTTCTTGATGGCTTCCTCGGCGAGGTTCTGCGAGCGGACGCCGAACTCGTCCATGTCCTGGCGGGTGACGCCCTTCCAGCGGGCGAGGTTCTCGGCGGTCTGGCCCATCGCGATGTAGGCGTCCGGGACGAGGCCGTCCTCGCGCGGGTCGTGCCAGGTGGTGCCCTCCTGCTGGGCGACGGCCTCGGTGCGGGCCTCGGCCTCGGCGAAGAACGGGTTGTGCGTGTCGGGCAGCGAGTCGGAGTTGCCCTTGGTGAAGCGGGAGACCATCTCGACACCGGCCGAGATGAAGACGTCGCCCTCGCCGGCCTTGATGGCGTGCAGGGCCATGCGGGAGGTCTGCAGCGAGGAGGAGCAGTACCGGGTGACGGTGCAGCCGGGCAGGTGGTCCATCCCCATCTGCACGGCCACGATCCGGCCGAGGTTGTTGCCCTGCTCGCCGCCGGGCAGACCGCAGCCCAGCATCAGGTCGTCGATGTCCTTGGGGTCCAGCTCCGGGACCTTGGCGAGGGCGGCCTGGATGATCGTGGCGGTGAGGTCGTCCGGGCGCAGGTCCTTCAGGGAGCCCTTGAAAGCGCGGCCGATGGGGGAGCGGGCGGTCGAGACGATCACGGCTTCGGGCATCACGGCTCCAGACGACGACGGAAGAGGGGGTGTACGGGGCAAGTTACCTGTACGTAAGGCTTCGGTCACCGCCATCCGGGTGTGATGCGGAACTCTTTTCCAAGCGCTTGCTTAGGGGGCTAGGGGCGTCGGCCGCGCCCGGTGCGGCGGGCGGGGCGAACAGCCAGTCCACCGGCGGCTTGGTCAGTGGCTGGACCAGGCGGCGTACCCAGGGCGAACCGAGCACCGCCGCGAGCAGCACCCCGCACACCATCAGCGCGAGCAGCTCCACATGGGTGTCGGCCCGGGCGATGTGGCCCCGCTCCCGGAACGGCAGGATGACCAGCGGATGCAGCAGGTAGATGGTGAAGCCGCCCGAGCCGAGCGCGGAGACGAACGGCAGCCGCCGCCTCGGTATCAGCCGGAGCAGACACAGCACCAGCGCCGCGGCCGAGGCCAGGACCAGCAGCCGGATCACCCAGGCGCCCTCCATGCCCAGCCGGGTGTCGGCCCGGTACGCGTGCCGCATCGAGAGCCAGGTGCCGTCGACCTTCGCGTGCCACAGCCAGCCCACGGTGAACGAGGCGAGCACCCCCGCCACGGCGACCGGCAGGCTCGACCGGCTGCGGAACCAGTCCTGGAGCCACCCCTGGCCCAGTCGCCAGCCGAGGTAGAACAGCGGCATGTACACCAGCGTCCGGCTGGCCGAGAACTGCATGCCGAACTCGTCCACGTAGCCGACCGCGAGCGAGACGACCGTGGTGACCAGCAGCGGATGACGCAGCTGGACCACCAGGGGCAGCAGCAGCCGCCAGAAGAACAGCGACATCAAGAACCACAGCGTCCACGGCAGCTGGGTGATGTGCAGCGTGAAACGGCCGCCGAGCGCGTACACCTCCAGCGAGTACAGCAGGCTGAAGATCAGCGCCGGCAGGGCGATGCTGTGCAGCAGGGTGCGCAGATGGCGCGGACCGAGCGGCCCGCCGCTGCTGAAGACCCCGGCCAGGATGACGAAGAGCGGCACCCGGAAGGCCCAGGTCCCGATGTGGTACGCCCCCAGTGCGTCGTAGCGGCTCATCAGGCTGCCCACGGTGTGCAGGACCACGATCAGCGCGGCGGACACGAACCGGGCGTTGTCCCACCAGGGGTCACGGGTGCGGCTCGGGCCGGTGGGTCTCGGAAGCGGTTTTTCCATCGCGGGGGCGTGCTCCTGACAGCAGCGTGACAGCGGAAGCACACCCTCGCCAAAGCCGGGGGTGATCCGGTTACGCCGCCCCGCTCGGACGGTGAACTGTGCGTGTACGGAACGCGGCTGGTGAGGAAGGTCGCGTTCCGCTTCACACGCCGGACGCGCTGGTGGGAGACGGTTCCGTCTCCCCGACCCGCCGCCGGCGCCTGCGCTTGAGCAGCGCCCACGGGCCCCGGGGCCCGGTCGGCATCGCCGCCGTGACCTCCGTGCCCGCCTCGGAAGCCGCCTCCGCCGCGGCCCGGGCGACCGGCAGGAAGCCCTCGCGACGGGAGACGTCGGGACGCTCTTCTTCCGCGGGCCACAGGCCGAGAGCCGCGCAGACGGTGGGCAGGACCGCCATCGCCGCCGTGGCGTAGCCCTCCGCAGAGGGGTGGTAGCTGTCCGGGCCGAACAGCTCGCGCGGGTTCGCCGCGAACTCCGGGCCCAGCAGATCGCCCAGCGACACCGTACGGCCACCCTGCTCGACGACGCCGATCGTCTGGGCGGCCGCGAGCTGACGGGAAGCACGCCTGGCCAGCCAGCGCAGGGGCTGCTGGACCGGCTCGATGGTGCCGAGGTCGGGGCAGGTGCCGACGATCACCTCGGCGCCGGCTGTGCGCAGCCGCCGTACCGCCGTCGCCAGATAACGCACCGAGCGGGTCGGTGGCATGCGGTTTGTGACGTCGTTGGCGCCGATCATGATCACGCAGACGTCGGGCACCCCGTCGGAATCCGCCAGGGCGAGCGCAACCTGGCGTTCCAGGTCGTCGGAGCGGGCACCGGGGAGGGCGACATTGCGCAGCTCCACCGGGCGCTCCGCCACCGCCGCCAGTCCCGACGCCAGCAGCGCGCCCGGCGTCTGCCCGGCCCGCCGTACGCCCTGGCCCGCGGCCGTGGAGTCACCCAGCAGCAACAGCCGCAGCGGAGGTACACCGGCGGCGGTATAGCCGTTGCCGTACAGGCCCTCCGCGCTCGGCGCGTGCGGGGCCGTGCCGTTGCTCACGGCACGCTTGGCCAGCTGGACCTCCGCCAGCACCAGACCCACGACGGCCGCGCCGGCCAGACCGATCCCACCGCCGCCGTATGCGGCGCCGGCCGCGATCCGCCGGGCCACCCTCGCCCTCGACATGCTCGTCATGCCTCGCCGTCACCTCCTCGAACCCGTACATCCACTCCTTGCCCCGCACGCACCGTGGCCCAATCCCAACAGGGAGTGAACGACCGTCATGGGGGGCGGGGAAGCCATAGGCTGGCGGCACCACTGACGACATCTTTTGCAGCATCCGGAGACAACGGTGCAATTCCACGACTCGATGATCAGCCTCGTCGGCAACACCCCGCTGGTGAGGCTCAACAGCGTGACCAAGGGCATCAAGGCGACTGTCCTGGCCAAGGTGGAGTACTTCAACCCGGGCGGTTCGGTGAAGGACCGGATCGCTCTGCGCATGATCGAGGCCGCGGAGGAGAGCGGCGCGCTCAAGCCCGGCGGCACCATCGTCGAGCCGACCAGTGGGAACACCGGGGTCGGGCTTGCCATCGTGGCCCAGCAGAAGGGCTACAAGTGCATCTTCGTGTGCCCCGACAAGGTGAGCACCGACAAGATCAATGTGCTGCGGGCCTACGGGGCGGAGGTCGTCGTCTGCCCGACCGCCGTCGACCCCGAGCACCCCGACTCCTACTACAACGTCTCCGACCGTCTGGTCCGTGAGACGCCGGGCGCGTGGAAGCCCGACCAGTACTCCAACCCCAACAACCCCCTCTCCCACTACCACTCCACCGGCCCCGAGCTGTGGGAGCAGACGGAGGGGCGGATCACCCACTTCGTCGCGGGCGTCGGCACCGGCGGCACCATCTCCGGCACCGGCCGCTATCTGAAGGACGTCAGCGACGGCAAGGTCAAGGTCATCGGCGCCGACCCCGAGGGCTCGGTCTACTCCGGCGGCTCCGGGCGGCCGTACCTCGTCGAGGGCGTCGGTGAGGACTTCTGGCCGACCGCCTACGACCGCACGGTCGCCGACGAGATCGTGGCGGTCTCCGACAAGGACTCCTTCCAGATGACCCGCCGCCTCGCCAAGGAGGAGGGCCTGCTGGTCGGCGGCTCCTGCGGTATGGCCGTGGTCGCCGCGCTGCGCGTCGCCGAGCGTCTTGAGGAGGACGACGTGGTCGTCGTACTGCTGCCGGACAGCGGCCGCGGCTACCTCAGCAAGATCTTCAACGACGAGTGGATGGCCGACTACGGCTTCCTGGAGGACGAGGGCCCGAGCGCCCGCGTCGCCGACGTCCTGAGCGACAAGGAGCACGGCGCCATGCCGTCCCTCGTCCACATGCACCCCGACGAAACCGTCGGCCAGGCCATCGAGGTGCTGCGCGAGTACGGCGTCTCGCAGATGCCGATCGTCAAGCCGGGCGCGGGTCACCCGGACGTGATGGCCGCCGAGGTCGTCGGTTCCGTCGTCGAACGGGAGCTGCTCGACGCCCTGTTCACCAAGACGGCCTCCCTGGAGGACCCGCTGGAGAAGCACATGTCGGCCCCGCTGCCGCAGGTCGGCTCCGGCGAGCCCGTCGGCGACCTGATGTCCGTGCTCGGTTCGGCGGACGCGGCGATCGTCCTGGTCGAGGGCAAGCCCACCGGTGTGATCAGCCGTCAGGACCTGCTGGCCTTCCTCGCCAAGGGCGGGAAGTAGCGGCGAACGTACGGTGAACGGCCCGTGTCGGCGGCGAACTTGCGGTGATCGGCAGCCTTCATGGCTTCGCGGAAGTGGTACGAGCGCGTCACGTCCGCGCAGCACCCGCTTAACACGGGTCCGGCACATTAGTGGGTGTCGGCAGGGCGGGAGCGGCTCCCCGCCCCAGCCGGCGCCGAACGTCCAAGGACCTCCGGAGCGGCTCCCGGACCTCCATGGACGCCGGACGTGAGACCCGGCCCTGACCCGGTCAACGTCCCTCGCGGGGACCGCCGTCGTCCCGCCCCCCGGCAACGGGGGTGCGGCGGTCCCCGCGCATATCTTTTGGATCAGCGGGCTGTACTGGCCCAACTCCCCAGCAGCGCCAGCCTCTCCGCCGTCTCCGAGTCCGGCTCCGGGGCGTAGAACACCACCGTCTGGTCCGGCGCCGCCGGGACCGTGAAGGTCTCGTACGGGAGGACCAGCAGACCCGCGACCGGGTGCTGGACGTGTTTGACCCCGCACACACAGGGCTTGACCACGTGGTCGGCCCAGAGCCGGCGGAAGTCCTCGCTGCGGGCGGAGAGTTCGCCGACGAGGGCGGCCAGCTCACGGTCGTCGGGGTGATGGCCCGCGCTGAGCCGGAGGTGGGCGACCGTCTGGGCGGCGATCGCGGGCCAGTCCGGGTACAGGGCGTGGGCAGCTGGGTCGAGGAACGCCCGGCGCGGGAGGCTGAGCCCGGCAGGATCCGACTCGCTGAAGCCGAGCACCGCGTCGGCGAGGGAGTTCCAGGCGAGCACGTCCATCCGGTGGTCCAGGACGTACGCGGGGTTGCGGTCCATGCCGTCCAGCAGCAGCTGGACGCTCCGGCTCACCCGGGGCGACACAGGGGCGGTTCCGCCTCGCCTGCGGGGCCGGGCGATCGTGTGCAGGTAGTCGTGCTCCGCCGCGTCCAGCCGCAGCACCCGCGCGATGGCGTCCAGGACGGCGTCCGAGACGCTCGGCCCCCGCCCCTGTTCGAGCCGGACGTAGTAGTCGACGCTCACCCCGGCCAACTGCGCCACCTCCTCGCGGCGAAGACCGGGGACGCGGCGGCGCCCGTAGGCGGGCAGCCCCACGTCCTGAGGCTGGATGCGGGCGCGGCGCGTGCGCAGGAAGTCTCCGAGTTCCCCGTCCATGCCCTCGATCGTAGGTGCCCGCGCGGTCGTGAACCTGGTTCTGTCAGACCCAGGAAAAGCTCATCCCTGGGTACGGCCGCGACCGGCGCGCAGGGTGGTCGGTGCGCCGGGGAGACGCCCCGGCCGCGACCGAGGGAGCACTCGATGTCCTACGAGAATCTGGCCGGCCGTACCGCCGTCGTCACCGGGGCCGCCAGTGGGATCGGCGAGGCCGTCGCCGTACTGCTGGCCCGGCACGGGGCGCGGGTGGCGCTGCTGGCCCGGCGCGGGGAGCGGCTCGACGCGCTCGCCGGGAAGATCCGGGCCGACGGAGGTGAGGCGCTGGCCGTGGTCGCGGACGTCACCGACGAGGCGTCCGTGGCGGCGGCCGCGGGTCGCGTCCATGAGGTGTACGGGCCCGCCGACTTGGTGGTCAACTCCGCCGGGGTCATGTTCCCGAGCCCGATCGAGGCCGGGGACACCGCGGCCTGGCAGCGGATGATCGACACCAATGTGAGCGGCGTGCTGAGCGTGACCCGCGCTTTCACGGCGGACCTGGTGTCCGCGGCCGCCGACGGCCGTACGACGGACCTGGTGAACATCTCCTCCATCGCCGCGCATCTGACCTTCCCGAACTACGCGGTGTACGGCGCCACCAAGGCCGCGCTGACCCATCTCTCGCAGTCCCTGCGCACCGAGCTCGGGCCGAAGGACGTACGGATCACCAATGTGGAGCCGGGGTTCACCGAGAGCGAGCTGCGCGACCATGTCACCGACCCGGAGAGGGCCGGTGAGCTGGACGCCATGGTGTCGGCGGTGGGCACCTTGACCTCCGAGGAGGTCGCGGACCTGGTGGCGTACACCGTGAGCCGGCCGCGCCATGTGAATCTGCGCCAGGTGATGGTGCTGCCCACCCGGCAGGCCTGACTCAGTCCTCCCAGTCGCTGTCCTTCTGGGACTTGCGCCGGCGCCGGAACAGGTCCGGGTGGGTGCGGGCCGCCTGGACCACGTTCACGCCGACGATGCCCGCCCAGGCGACCAGCAGGCCGGGCAGGTGGGCCACCCCGCCGCCGATGCCGGACAGCGGGATCGCCAGCACCAGCGAGACGATGCCGAAGCCGAAGCGCTCGCCCCACGAGTCCGTCGGCTTCGGTGACCGGGCCCCCCGGGCCACCACCATCTGCTGCTCGGCGAGCTGCCGGCGCACCCGGCGCTCGACCGCCCCGTCGATACGCTGGTCGACCTTCTCCAGGAACGAGTCGACCAGCGCGGACTCGTACTCGTCGCCCAGGTCCCTGCGCGCGTGCAGGGTGGCGTTGAGTTCCTTCTTCAGCTCGGTGTCCTGAGCGCCATTTCCGGTCATGTGCTCCACGGTAGGGAGCGCGGCCGGTCGTCGCACTGGGGATATCCCCCCTGTCGGAGCTGGGGGTGGCGCGCCTGCTACTTCGCCAGACCGTGCTGCTTCGCGTACGCGTTCGCCACGTCCTCGGGGTCCTTCTTGTCCTTGTCCACCTGGCGGTTGAGCTCGGTGAGCTGGGCCGTGGTGAGGACGTTGCCGAGTTCGGCGAGGGCCTTGCGGACCGTGGAGTCGGCCTTGCGGTCGGCGATCAGGGGGACGATGTGCTGGCCGGGGATCAGGTTCTTCGGGTCCGACAGCACCACCCAGTCGTTCGCGACGATGTCCGTGTCCGTGGTGAAGAGGTTCGCCACGTCCACGTCGCCCTTCTTCAGGGCGCCCTTGACCAGCGGGCCCGAGGAGTCGAGCGACTTGAACTCCTTGAACTCGACGCCGTAGACCTCCTTCAGGCCCACCGCGCCGACCTCGCGCTTCTTGACCTCGGGGGCCGCGCCGATGACCAGCTTGCCGTTCTGCTTCTGCAGGTCGGCCAGTGAGGTGAGGCCGTACTTCCTCGCGGTCTCCTGCGTGACCACGAAGGCGTCGGAGTCCTCGGCCATGCCGTACGGCAGCACCTGGAGTCCGGCGGGCAGGGCCATGGCGAGGGCGTTCTGCATCTCGCCCTCCTCGGTCGCCGTCGCCTTCGGGGCGACGTAGTGCAGAAGGGCGCCCTGGTACTCGGGGAGCAGATCGATGTCGCCGCCCCTGATGGCGGGGATGAGGATCTCCCTGGTGCCGAGGTTGGGGCGGACGTTCACCTTCACGCCGGCCGCCTCCAGTACGGCCGCGTACAGGTACCCCAGCACCTGGTTCTCGGTGAAGTTGGCGGTGCCGATGGTGATGCCGTCCTTGCTGGAGCCGCCGCCACCGGAGGTGGTGCCCTCGTTGTCGAGGGAGGTGATGCCGCTCGCGCAGGCGGACAGGGCGGGGACGGAGGCGGCCGCGAGGAGGCCGCCGAGGAGAGTGCGTCGGTTCATCGGAATGGTCCCTAGGCAGTGCGGTGGCGGAAGAGGAAGCGCTGGAGTGCGGAGAGGGACAGGTCCAGGGCTACGGCGATCACGGCCACCAGCACCGCGCCGCCCAGCACCTGCACCAGGTCGCGCTGGGCCAGGCCGTCGAAGACATAGCGGCCCAGGCCGCCGAAGGAGACGTACGCGGCGATCGTGGCCGTGGCGACGACCTGGATGAGCGCGAGGCGCAGGCCCGTCATGATCAGGGGGAGGGCCAGCGGCAGTTCCACCTGGAAGAGGACCTGGTGGCCGCGCATGCCCTGGCCCTTCGCCGCGTCCTTCACCTCCGGGTCGACGGCCGTCATGCCCGCGTAGGTGTTGGTGACGATCGCCGGGACCGCGAGGGCGACCAGGGCGACATACACCGGCGTCATGGACAGGCCGCTGGCCAGGAAGACCAGCACGACCAGGCCGACGGTGGGCAGGGCGCGGCCGAAGGACGCCAGGTTGATCGCGAGGAACGCGCCTTTGCCGGTGTGCCCGATCAGCAGACCGAGCGGGAGGCCGATCGCGGCCGCGATGAGGGTGGCGAGGAGCGAGTACTGGAGGTGCTCGGTGAGGCGGTGGGCGATGCCGTCGGGGCCGGTCCACTGCTCGCCGCTGCTCAGCCAGTCGCCGAGGTTCTTGAGGAGTTCGTACATGTCAGGCTCGCCTCCTGCGCCAGGGGGTCAGCACGTACTGGAGGGCGACCAGGGCCGCGTCCGCGACCACGGCCAGAAGCAGGGTGAGGACCACTCCGGCGATCACCGGGGTCGGGAAGTTGCGCTGGAAGCCGTCGGTGAAGAGCTGGCCGAGGCCACCGTCGCCGATGTAGGTCGCGACCGAGACGAGCGAGATCGACATCACCGTCGCGATCCGGACGCCCGCCATGATCACGGGGAGCGCCAGCGGGAACTCGACGGTGAGCAGCGTGCGCAGCGGGCGGGTCCCCATCGCCTTCGCCGCCTCCTTGGTCTTCGCGGGCACCGAGTCCAGGCCCTCGACCGTGTTCCGGAGCAGGACGACCAGGGTGTAGATCGTCAGACCGATGACGGTGGTGGTCCGGGTCAGCCCGCTGACCGGGAGCAGAAGCACGAAGACCGCGATCGAGGGGATCGTGAAGAGCACGTTCGACAGGCCGAGCAGGAAGCCGCGCAGGGGGCGGACCCGGTGCGCCACGACCGCCAGCGGGAGCGAGATCAGCAGGCCCAGCGCGACCGCGCTCAGGGCGGCCTGGAGGTGGGAGATCGTGAGCGTGGTGAGGTCGTCGGTGTGGCCGGATATCCACGACCAGTCGATGGTCATGCGGCCACCCGCGCTTCGGTGTGGGCCCGGCCGGCGTGCTCGTGGATGTCCTCGCGCGAGGAGACGCCGGTGAGAACACCGTCGGCGTCGACGCGGGCGATCAGTCCGGCGGGGGAGGCGAGCGACTCGTTGAGCGCCGACAGCAGGGAGTCGGTGTCCTTCAGCGGTCGTACGGGGAGTTCGGCGTCCTTCGACGCCCAGTGGAGGGGCTTGCGTGCCGCGTCCAGTACGAGGGTCCAGTCGCCCTGGGGTGCGGGGCCCTGGGGGACCTCGGCGAGGGTCTTCAGCGAGAGCAGCTTCAGTCCGCGCTCGGCGCCGAGGAAGTCGGCCACGAAGTCGTCGGCCGGGCGGGCGAGCAGTTCCGTCGGAGTGGCGCACTGCACCAGATGGCCGCCGGCGCGGAAGACGGCGATGCGGTCGCCGAGCCGTACGGCCTCGTCGATGTCGTGCGTGACGAAGACGATGGTCTTGCTCAACTCCTTCTGGAGCCGCAGCAGTTCGTCCTGAAGCTGGGTGCGCACGACCGGGTCGACCGCGCCGAACGGCTCGTCCATGAGCAGCACCGGCGGGTCGGCGGCGAGGGCGCGGGCGACGCCCACGCGCTGCTGCTGGCCGCCGGAGAGCTGGTGCGGGTAGCGCTTTCCGGCCTCGGCGGACAGGCCGACGGTCTCCAGGAGCTCGGCCGCCCGGGACCGTGCCCTGCGGCGGCCGTGGCCGAGCAGCAGCGGCACGGTGGCGATGTTGTCCAGCACCGTGCGGTGCGGGAAGAGGCCGGCCTGCTGGATGACGTAACCGATGGAGCGCCGCAGCTCCGCGGCGTCCTGCTCGGTGACGTCCTTGCCGCCGACCCGGACGGTGCCGGAGGTCGGCTCGACCATCCGGTTGACCATCCGCAGGGTGGTCGTCTTGCCGCAACCGGAGGATCCGACGAGGACGGTGACGCCGCCTTCCGGCAGGTCGAGGGTGAGATCGTGAACTGCTGTCGTGCCGTTGGGGAAGCGCTTGTGGACCGCGTCGAACTGGATCATGAGTTGTCCCTTGCCCGGCTGTATAACGTCATGCAGAGTTCTCTGTAGCTGAATAGGTTGTCAACGGGTTGGTGTAAATCCGAAGTAACGGATGACCGGTGGACAAGATCAGGTGTCCGGATTGAGGGGAGTTTGGGCTTGATGTCGTCTCGGATCGTGGACGGGCCGTCGGTCATGGACACCGGGTCGGTGCTCCTCGACGGCCGTGAAGTCTCTGTCGCGGACGTCGTACGCCTCGCTGACGGGGCCGCGCGGCCGGTGCCGGAGGACGAGGCGATGAAGCGGGCCACCCGCTCCTGGGACGCCGCCCGACAGATCGCCGCGACGGGGCGCGTCTACGGCCGCTCGACCGGCGTCGGCGCCAACCGGAACGAGGATGTGCCCACCGAGGCCGCCGCCGGACACGGCCTGCGTCTGCTGCGCAGCCACGCCGGCGGCATCGGTGAGGAGCTCCCCGCCCGGCAGGTCCGCGCCATGCTCGCCGTCCGCGCCAACCAGCTCCTCGCAGGCGGGGCAGGGCTCAGGCCCACCGTCGTCACCGCCCTGTGCGAGGCGCTGGAGAGCGGGGCGCATCCGGTGGTGAACGAGTTCGGCTCGGTGGGAACGGGCGACTTGGCGGCGCTCGCCCAGGTCGGTCTCGCGCTCGCCGGGGAACACCCCTGGCGCGGAGCCGGCGCCCCCGAGCCGCAGCCGCTGGACAACAACGACGCCCTTGCCCTGATAAGCAGCAACGCCCTCACCCTCGGTCAGGCCGCGCTCGCCCTGCACGAACTGCGCGGACTCATCGCCGCCACCCAGGTCGTCGCCGCGCTCTCGCTGCTCGCCGTCGACGGCTCCCACGAGCCCTACGCCGCCCCCGTCCACGAGGCCCGACCGCACCGCGGCTCCACCGAAGTCGCCCGCCGCATGCGCGAGTTGATCGGCGCCGCGGACCGGCCCACGCCCCCGCTCGGCCGGATCCAGGACCCGTACGGCTTCCGCTGTCTGCCCCAGATCCACGGCCCCGCTCACGACGCGGCGGACGCCCTGGAGGCGGTGCTCGCGGTGGAGATCAACGCCGCCGCCGAGAACCCCCTCATCGCCGTCGAGGACCTGGCCGCCTACCACCACGGTGGCTTCTACCAGGCCGGGCTCGCCCTCGCCCTGGACCACTTCAGGCTGGCCGTCACCCAGGTGGCCAGGCTGTCCACCTCCCGCCTGTCCACCCTCAACGAGCCCGCCTACACCCGCCTCAGGCCCTTCCTCGCCGACCACGAGCCCGCCTCGTCCGGCGTGATGATCCTGGAGTACTCCGCCGCGGCCGCCCTCGGTGATCTGCGCGCCTTCTCGGCGCCCGCCTCCCTCGGCCACGCTGTACTCTCCCGGGGCGTCGAGGAACAGGCCAGTTTCGCCTCGCTCGCCGCCCGGCAGACACTGCGCGCGTGCGGCGCGTACCGTCTCGTCGTCGGCTGCGAACTCGTCGCCGCCGTACGGGCGCTGCGCCAGCGGGACCTCAGGCCCGAGCCGGGACTTCCGGCGGGCCGCGCGCTGGAGCTCGCCGAAGCGGTGCTCGACGAGGACCAGGCCGACCGGCCGCTCACGGACGACGTGACGGCGGCGGCCCGGCTGCTCGACCGGTTCACGGAGATCTGGAGGGGGAACGGCGCATGAGCGCGGAGAGCAACACCAGGGCCGCGGACACCCCTGCGGCACGGCTGCAGGCGCTCTTCGAGGGGCACCGGCTGACCCCGACCCAGCGGCGCATCGCGCACAGCATGGTGCGCCGGGCCGCCGACGTGCCCTTCCTCTCCAGCGTGGAGCTGGCCGAACTGGCCGGGGTCAGCCAGCCGTCCGTGACCCGCTTCGCCGTCGCCCTCGGCTTCGACGGCTACCCGGCCCTGCGCAAGCATCTGCGCGAGGTTGCGCCCGCCGAACCGGCGACCGCCCCGGGCGCGTTCAACGAGTACCAGCAGGCCGTCGAGGCCGAGATCGAGAACCTGCGCCATCTCGCGGAACTGCTCGCCGACCCGCGCCCGGTGCAGAAGGCGGGCCGGCTGCTGGCCGCCTCCCGTCCGCTGCCGGTGCTGGGACTGCGCGCGGCGGCCTCCCAGGCGTACGGCTTCGCCTACTTCGCCGCCAAGGTCCACCCGGACGTCCGGCTGCTGCACGAGGGCGGCACGATGGTCCACGACCGGATCGACGCCTGCGTCCGGGCGGGCGCCTCGGCGCTGCTCTGCTTCGCGCTGCCCCGGCATCCGCGCGAGGTCCTGGACACCCTCGGCTACGCCAAGGAGGCCGGTCTGACCGTGGTCACGGTCGCCGACTCCGCCTTCGCGCCGGTCGCCAAGGTCTCCGACCTGCTGCTGCCCGCCGCCGTCGGCACCGGGCTCGCCTTCGACACCGCGTGCGCCCCGATGCTGCTCGGCCGGGTCCTGCTGGAGGCCATGTGCGACGACCTGCCGGACGCGCAGGCGCGGCTCGAGGAGTTCGACGCGCGGGCGGCGGCACGCGGGCTGTTCGTGGAGTAGGCGGGTTTCTCAGACTGGTCTCACACAGGTTCGCTACTCTCCCGGCCACTCGGAATTCGAGGCGACTTTCGACGCGACTGTCGACGCGACGAGGAGGCGGAACGTGGCACGCGGAGGTCAGGGGCTCGCTCGGGTGGCCGTCGTCGTACGGGCCGGAGCGGCACCGATGTGGTGGCTCGGGGTGTTCGCGGCCGGGATCGGCGTACTGGTGCCGGGCGTGACCGGACGCCGGATCGGGGTGATGGCGGGCGCGGTGCTGTTCATCGTCACGGCGGCGGTCGTGGCGTACCGACGGCGCAGGCGGTACGGCGCCCTGATGCGCGGGGCCGCCCGCGCGGGCAAGCACGATGTGCTCCAGGACCGCGCGGTGACCGTACGGAACTGGCGCCGGGGCCATCGCTGGTGGCTGGTGCTTGCCTTCGCGGCCGCCCTCGGCAGCGCGTTCGCGGTGCCGACGGCGGGCGGCATGCTGCTCGCCGGAGCGGGCGTCGGCCTGTGGCTGAAGTCCGCCTGGATCGGCCGCCGGGAAAGGGCCGAGGACGCGCTGCTGTGGGTGCGCGTGGACTGGCTCACGGCGCGCGGCGGACGTCCGGCCGGAAAGGCCGTCAAGGCCTACCGCGGCACCGGCATCGCGGCGGGCGACGCGGCCCCGGGCGGGGCGCGCCGCCGCGCCGACGCGATGGCGTAGTCACGGCCACTGCCGCAGCTGCCTCAACGGTGGCCCGGTACCGGGAGGGTGGTGAGGGCAGACGCGTGCGCCCCTCCGGATTCGGCCACGATCGCGTCGAGGCTCTGCGGCTCCCGCACCGTCGCGAAGGCGACACCCCCGGACCCGTCCGGCGCGAAGCCGTAAACACCGGGCCGGGCCAGGGAGTTGTACGCGTAGTGGTGTGCGAAGTAGTACGCGCCCGTGTCCAGCGCCGCCACCAGATCCCCCTGCTCCAGCGGCGGCAACGCCCGCGCCTCGGCCAGCAGATCCCCCGCGAAGCAGGCAGGACCGGCCACGTCCTGGACCACCTCGGCCCCCGTCTTCGGCCGCCCCTTCGCGTTGTACGCGGCGATGCGCAGCGGCCAGGCCCCCGGCGCGTACACCGTACGCGTCGCCACCTGCACGCCCGCGTGCGTCACCGCGACCGGCCGCCCGCCCGCGCTCTTGGTGTACTCCACCCGCGCCAGTACCGTCCCGTGCTTGGCCAGCAGCGACCGCCCGAACTCGGTGACCAGCCCGTACCGCCCGTCGAACAGCCCCGGCACCGCCTCGCTCAGCAGTCGCGCGTACTGCGCGTACGTCGGGGTCGTGGCGTCCGAGGTGAAGTTCACCGGCAGACCGCCGCCGATGTCGATCGTGTCGATCTGCCGCCGCCCGATCCGGTGGTTGATCTCCTCGGCCAGCTCGTACGTCTCCGCCACGCCCCGCGCCATCAGCGACAGCGGCACGCCCTGGGACCCGGTGTGCGCGTGCAGTCGCGTCAGCCACGGCCGTTCCAGATACGCCCGCACCGCCCACTCCCGCGCCCCCTCGTCGCGCAGCGCCACCCCGAACTTGGAGGTCGTCGTCGCCGTCGACAGCGCCTCGATGGCGCCCGCGCCCACCTGCGGATTGACCCGGATGCCGAGCGGGGAGCGGCTCGGCGCCGACCTCATCAGGGCATCGAGCCGGTCCAGCTCCTGCGGGTTGTCGGCGTTGACGGCGATCCCGAGCGCCAGCGCCTGCCTGAGCTCGGTCGGCGTCTTCGCGGGCGAGTCCAGGACCGTCCGGTCCGGCGGCAGTCCCGCCGCCCGCGCCAGCGCCAGCTCGCCCGGGCTCGCCACCTCGGCGCCGATCCCCGTCTCGTGCAGCAGCCGCAGCACCGGCACCAACGGGGTCGCCTTGACCGCGAAGGCGTGCAGCACCGGGGTGCCGGGCGCGGTGACCGCGTCGAACGCCGCCCGCAGCTCCGCCGCCGACTCCCGGATGCCGGTGACGTCGAGCAGCCCCACGATGGGGGAGTCCGGCCCCAGCAGCCCCTGCTCCACGGTCGCCCGCACCGCTTCGTCCCGGCGCGCCGCCCGCTCGTCGTCGCCCGTCCGCCCGTCCTTGACGCCGTCCACCGCATCCCCCGTCGTGTCGTTCCCCGTGACCACGTATCCAGACAAACATCCGTGACGCGGCCGCGCTGGCGCACGAACGTATTGACTAGTTCTATTCAGGGAGTCAGGATGTGAATATCGACAGCAACAATCCGGCAGCACCATCCGCTAGGAGGCAGACCATGTCAGGACCCCGCCCCGTACGAGCGCCACGCGGTACGGAACTGAGCGCCCTGGGATGGCAGCAGGAAGCCGCCCTGCGGATGCTCCAGAACAACCTCGACCCCGAGGTCGCCGAGCACCCCGACAAGCTCGTCGTCTACGGCGGCACCGGCAAGGCCGCCCGCGACTGGCGCTCCTTCGACGCGATGGTGCGCACGCTGAAGACCCTGAAGCAGGACGAGACCATGCTCGTCCAGTCCGGCCGCCCGGTCGGTGTGATGCAGACCCACGAGTGGGCCCCGCGCGTCCTCATCGCCAACTCCAACCTGGTCGGCGACTGGGCCAACTGGGAGGAGTTCCGCCGCCTGGAGCAGCTCGGCCTGACCATGTACGGCCAGATGACCGCCGGCTCCTGGATCTACATCGGCACCCAGGGCATCCTTCAGGGCACCTACGAGACCTTCGCCGCCGTCGCCGCGAAGAAGTTCGGCGGGTCGCTGGCGGGCACGATCACCCTCACCGCAGGGCTCGGCGGCATGGGCGGCGCCCAGCCGCTCGCCGTCACCATGAACGACGGTGTCGCCATCTGCATCGACTGCGACCCGCGCGCCATCGAGCGCCGTATCGAGCACCGCTACCTCGACGTCCGCGCCGACTCCCTGGAGCACGCCCTCCAGCTCGCCGTCGAGGCCCGTGACGCCCGCCGCCCGCTCTCCATCGGCCTGCTCGGCAACGCGGCGGAGCTGCTGCCGCGCATGCTCGCCGAGGGCGCCCCCATCGACATCGTCACCGACCAGACCTCGGCGCACGACCCCCTTGCCTACCTGCCCGTCGGCGTCGACTTCGACGACATGGCCTCCTACGCCGCGAAGGACCCGGCCGGCTTCACCACCCGCGCGCGGGAGTCCATGGCACGGCACGTCGAGGCGATGGTCGGCTTCATGGACGCCGGCGCGGAGGTCTTCGACTACGGCAACTCCATCCGCGGCGAGGCCCAGCTCGCCGGGTACGACCGGGCGTTCGCCTTCCCCGGCTTCGTCCCCGCCTACATCCGCCCGCTGTTCTGCGAGGGCAAGGGCCCCTTCCGCTGGGCCGCGCTCTCCGGTGACCCGGCCGACATCGCCAAGACCGACAAGGCGATCCTGGACCTCTTCCCCGAGAACGAGTCCCTCGCCCGGTGGATCAAGATGGCCGGCGAACGGGTCCACTTCCAGGGCCTGCCCGCGCGGATCTGCTGGCTCGGCTACGGCGAGCGGGACAAGGCCGGTGAGTGGTTCAACGACATGGTCGCGAGCGGTGAGCTGGTCGCGCCGCTGGCGATCGGGCGGGATCACCTCGACGCCGGGTCGGTCGCGTCTCCGTACCGGGAGACCGAGGCCATGCTGGACGGCTCCGACGCGATCGCCGACTGGCCGCTGCTCAACGCGATGGTGAATGTGGCTTCGGGCGCTTCCTGGGTCTCCATCCACCACGGCGGCGGCGTCGGCATGGGGCGGTCCATCCACGCCGGACAGGTGACGGTGGCGGACGGCACGAAGCTCGGCGGCGAGAAGGTCCGACGGGTCCTGACGAACGACCCGGGCATGGGCGTCATCCGGCATGTGGACGCGGGGTACGACATCGCGGAGTCGGTCGCCGACGAGCGCGGTGTCCGAGTCCCGATGCGCGAAGGTGACGACGCGTGACCTTCCACAGCATGTGGGCGGAGCTGCTGCCGATCGGCCGCAGCTCCGCCTCCGGCGGCTACCGCCGCTACGCCTGGACCGGTGCCGATTCCGAGTGCCGGGAGTGGTTCAAGGAGCAGGCGGAGGCCCGGGGACTGGTCTACGAGGTCGACCGGAACGGGAATCAGTGGGCCTGGCTCGGGGATACCGCTGCCGGGGATGCCGTCGTCACCGGGTCGCATCTGGACTCCGTGCCCGACGGTGGGGCCTTTGACGGGCCCCTCGGTGTCGTGTCCTCCTTCGCCGCGCTCGATGAACTCCGCCGCCGCGACGCGCACTTCACCAAGCCCCTCGCCATCGTGAACTTCGGGGATGAGGAGGGCGCCCGGTTCGGGCTGGCCTGTGTCGGGTCGAGGCTCGCCTCCGGGCAGCTCGGCATCGAACAGGCGCACCTGCTCACGGACGGGGACGGCGTCACCCTTCCCCGCGCCATGGAGGCCGCCGGATACGACCCCGACGCCATCGGGCCGGACCCGGAGCGGCTCGCTCGCATCGGGGCCTTCGTCGAGCTGCATGTCGAGCAGGGGCGGGCGCTGGACCTGTCCGGGGACCGGGTCGGCGTCGCCAGTGCCATCTGGCCGCACGGGCGGTGGCGGTTCGACTTCCGGGGCGAGGCCAACCACGCCGGCACCACCCGGCTCGTGGACCGGCGCGACCCCATGCTGTCGTACGCCGAGACCGTGCTCGCCGCCCGCCGGGAGGCCGAACTCGCCGGTGCCGTCGCCACCTTCGGCAAGATCTCCGTCGAGCCGAACGGCGTCAACGCCATCCCGTCCCTCGTGCGCGGCTGGCTCGACTCCCGTGCCGAGGACCAGGCCACCCTCGACGCCGTCGTCGGCGGCATCGAGAAGGCCGCGCGCGAGTACGCCGACGCCCACGACATCGCCCTCGACGTGGTCCGTGAGTCCTTCACGCCCGTCGTCGAGTTCGACCACGCCCTGCGCGACGAACTCACCCGCATCCTGGGCAAGGACACCGATCTCAAGGTGCCCGTCCTCGGCACCGGCGCCGGACACGACGCCGGAATCCTCTCCGGGCACATCCCGACCGCCATGCTGTTCGTGCGCAACCCCACCGGCGTCTCGCACTCCCCGGCCGAGTTCGCGGCCGAGGACGACTGTCTGGCCGGAGGGCTCGCACTCGCCGACGTACTGGAAGGACTGGCCTGCACGTGACACGGACGTACTGGCTGGAGCACGCCTGGCTCGGCACCCGCGTCGAGCCGGGCGTCGCCCTCGACGTTGTGGACGGCCGCATCACCGCCGTCCGCACCGGCACCGAAACCCCGCCCCCCGGCGCCGAGATCCTCCGCGGACTCACCCTCCCAGGGCTGGCGAACGCCCACTCGCACGCCTTCCACCGCGCCCTGCGCGGCACCGTCCAGGTCGGTTCCGGGACCTTCTGGACCTGGCGCGAGGTCATGTACGCGACGGCCGACCGGCTCACCCCGGACAGCTATCACGCCCTCGCCCGGGCCGTGTACGCCGAGATGGCGCTCGCCGGCATCACCGCCGTCGGCGAGTTCCACTACCTGCACCACGCCCCCGGCGGCACCCCCTACGCCGACCCCAACGCCATGGGCGAGGCCCTCATCGCGGCCGCCGCCGACGCCGGTGTCCGTATCACCCTCCTCGACACCGCCTACCTCTCCTCCGGCTTCGGGCAGCCGCCCACCACCCATCAGCTCCGCTTCTCCGACGGCAGCGCGGACGCCTGGGCCGAACGCTGTTCAGTTCTCAAGGAACGGGATCACGCGCGGATCGGTGCCGCCATCCACTCCGTACGGGCCGTGCCCGCCGACCAGTTGGCGATCGTGGCCCGCTGGGCCGAGGAGCGGCGGGCCCCGCTGCATGTGCACCTGTCCGAGCAGACCGCCGAGAACGAGGCGTGCCTGGAAGTCCACGGCTGCACCCCGACACAGCTCCTCGCCCTCCACGGCGTCCTCGGACCGCGCACCACCGGCGTCCACAACACCCACCTCACCCCCGAGGACATCTCCCTGATCGGCGGCAGCGGCACCGGCACCTGTATGTGTCCGACGACCGAGCGGGACCTCGCCGACGGCATCGGGCCGGCCGTCGCCCTGCAGAACGAAGGCTCCCCGCTCAGTCTCGGCTCCGACAGCCACGCCGTGATCGACCTGCTGGAAGAGGCGCGCGCCATGGAGCTGAACGAGCGCCTGCGCACCCGGACGCGAGGTCACTGGACGGCGGCGGCCCTTCTGCGGGCGGCCTCGGCCGACGGCCACGCGGCCCTCGGCTGGGACGGCGTGGGCACCCTGGAGACGGGCGCACGCGCCGACTTCACGACGATCGCGCTCGACTCGGTCAGGACGGCAGGGCCGCTGCCGCGGCTCGGCGCCGAGACGGCCGTATTCGCGGCGACCGCGGCGGACGTACGGCACACGGTCGTCGCGGGCCGGCATGTCGTACGCGACGGGGCGCACACGCTCGTACCCGATGTGCCGCAAGCCCTGTCGAGGGCCGTCGAAGCCCTCCGCGCCTGACGACCACCCACGAGGACGCCATGAGCAGCACTGTCATCACCAACATCGCCACGCTGGTCACCAACGACCCCTCCCTCGGTGACAACTCCCCCCTCGGACTGATCCAGGACGCGGCCGTCGTCATCGACGGCGACCGCGTCGCGTGGACCGGTGAATCAAGCAAAGCACCCGCCACTGACAATCGGCTCGACGCCGAGGGCCGGGCGGTCCTTCCGGGCTTCGTGGACTCCCACTCCCACCTCGTCTTCGCGGGCGACCGGACCCAGGAGTTCAACGCCCGGATGTCGGGGCGGGCCTACAGGGCCGGGGGCATTCGTACGACGGTCGCGGCGACCCGGGCGGCGACGGACGCCGCACTCGAAGCCAACCTCACCCGCTACCTCGCCGAGGCCCTCCGCCAGGGCACGACCACCTTCGAGACCAAGTCGGGCTACGGCCTGACCACCGCCGACGAGTCCCGCTCCCTGCGCATCGCCGCCGCCCACACCGACGAGGTCACCTACCTCGGCGCCCACATCGTCTCCCCCGACTACGCCGACGACCCGGCGGGCTATGTCGCCCTCGTCACCGGCGAGATGCTCGACGCCTGTGCGCCGTACGCCCGTTGGATCGACGTCTTCTGCGAGAAGGGTGCCTTCGACGGCGACCAGGCCCGCGCCATCCTCACCGCGGGCAAGGCCAAGGGCCTGCACCCCCGCGTCCACGCCAACCAGCTCTCCTACGGCCCCGGCGTCCAGCTCGCGGTGGAGCTCGACGCCGCGAGCGCCGACCACTGCACCCACCTCACCGACACGGACGTGGACGCGCTGGCCAGTGGGAACACCGTCGCCACCCTGCTCCCCGGCGCCGAGTTCTCCACCCGAGCCGAGTGGCCGAACGCCCGCCGCCTCCTCGACGCGGGCGTCACGGTCGCCCTGTCCACCGACTGCAACCCGGGCTCGTCGTTCACGTCCTCCGTGCCCTTCTGCATCGCGCTCGCGGTGCGGGACATGGGGATGACGCCGGACGAGGCGGTCTGGTCGGCCACGGCGGGCGGCGCCGCGGCCCTGCGCCGCACGGACGTCGGCCGTATCGCCCCGGGCGCCCGCGCCGACCTCACCCTCCTCGACGCCCCGAGCCATGTGCACCTTGCCTACCGGCCGGGCGTACCCCTGGTCACCGGCGTCTGGCGCAAGGGCGTACGCGAGCTCTGATCACCAGGCCCGGTCACCCCGCCCGCCACCGCTGCCCCGAACCCCCGCTCTCCTCGACCAGCGCCACCGCCCCGCCCCCGACCGGTGTCACCGCGTGGCCGGGGGCGATGCCTGGGCGGATGACACCGCGCGCGTCGACCGCGAACCGCAGGTTCTGGCCATTGCTCCCGTAGACCGAGTCGCACGTCCAGATACCGACGCCCCGCTCCACGGACCCCCGGCTGTCCAGG
>NZ_JACMSF010000065.1 GCF_014257025.1 Streptomyces cupreus | reverse complement strand
CACCCGGCCCGGCGGGGACGTCGGGCGGAACGCCGGCCGGCGGGACGTCGGGCGAGGGCGGGCAAGCCACAGCCGTGCTGACCAAGCCCGCCGACACGGGCACCGACACCCCGCCGCCGTCCTTCGGCATGGTCCTGACGCTGATCGTCACCCCGATCCTGCTGATCCTCCTCGGCACCATCGGCCAGAACACGCTCACCGAGGGCTCCACTCTGCGTGCCGTACTCACCGTCCTGGGCGCCCCGATGGTGGCCCTGCTCATCGACGTCGCCCTGTGCGGTTACTTCCTGGGCGCCCGCCGTGGCTGGAACCGAGCGCGCATTGCCGAGGTCATGGGCTCGGCACTGCCGCCGGTCGCGATGGTGATCCTGGTCGCCGGCGCGGGCGGCGTCTTCGGCAAGGTGCTGGTCGCCAGCGGCATCGGCGACGCCATCGCCGACGTCCTGGAGAGCACCGGCCTGCCCGTGCTGCTGCTGGCCTTCCTGACGTCCCTCGCCCTGCGCGGAGCCCAGGGGTCGGCGACCGTCGCCCTCATCACCACCGCCGGCATCCTCACCCCGCTGCTGGAGCGAGCCGACCTGTCCACCGGTCAGCTGTCGCTGGTGGCGCTGGCGATGGGCGGGGGAGCGCTCGCGCTGTCCCACATCAACGACGCCGGGTACTGGATGTTCACCAAGCTCGTCGGTCTCGACGTCGCGGCGGGACTCCGCACTTGGACGGTCCTGACGACCGTCATGGGGTGCGCGGGCTTCGCCCTCACCGCAGCCCTGTGGCCGCTGGTCTGACCTGGCGCGAGGACGTACGCGGCTGCCCGTCCGCCCCTCACCGGCCTGGACGGGCAGCTCCGTCGTGATGGGCGTACTGCACCGGGTGTCGGCCCAGGCTCGGTGCTCGGGTCGGACCACGGCGCCTGTGCCATCCTGACGATGAACGCACTCCCGTTTCCGGACACCCTCTGCCCGCGGCACCGTTCTGGTCGGCCCTTGTTGCCCGGTAGCCGGTAAGGAGGGAGGGTCCCTCAAGTGCACACCTCTTTGCGTGGCCGCCGCGGTCCTCACGGCGGCCCTGTCCGTGGCCGCTGGTCTGGCCTCTGCGGACAGGACGACGGGACCGAGGGCCCGGACACCCCCGGTCAGGACAGGCCGGCGATCGGCCTTCTGCTCCCGTCCAGCAACAGCAGATGCCCGCCATGATGGCCAGGGGGATCGAGGTCGTGATCCTCGACCCGGTCAACTCCAGGGCGCTCGGCCCCTCGGTGAAGGCCGCGCATGCCGCGGGCGTCCCGGTCGTCGCCTACGACCGTCTCGCCGAGGGACCGATCTCGGGCTACGTCTCCTTCGACAACGAACAGATCGGCCGGATCCAGGGCGAGGCGCTCCTCGAAGCCGTGGGCGACAAGGCGGACGACGGGCAGCTCGTCTGGCTGAGCGGCTTCGCGGACAACCTCAACTGGGCCGCGCGCAGCAAGGCCGCCCGGGCCGTCCTCGACGGCAAGGCGCAGATCGGCAAGGAGTAAGGCATCGACTCGCTGAGCTCTGCGGAGGCGCACGCCAAGATCACCGCGGCCATCGCCGCCCTGGGTCCCGACAACATCGTGGGCGTCCACGCGGCGAACGACAGCATCGCCTCCGGAGCCATCTCCGCCCTGAAGGCCGCCAAAGTCACGCTGTTACCGCCGGTCACGGGCCAGGAGCCCACCTCGCCGCCGTGCCGCGCATCATCGGCGGCGACCAGTACATGAGCGTGTACGGCACCCTCAGCGGGTCGTCACCGTCGAACACGGCCTGCGCCAGCTCGACTCCCGCGAGATCCCCCAGGGCGGGCACGAGCACGTCAGCCAGCTCCTGCGCCGTATCGACGACGTCCAGTGAGTCCCCGAACCGCATGGCGGCCTCGCGGGAGGGCTGAAGATGCCTGCGGGCGCGCAGCTGCTCGGTGGTGTCCATGAACAGCGCGCTCGCGGCGCGGTGAGGGGCCTGGACCGCGGTCGGGTCCAGGAGTCGGGTACCGCTCGGCCGCCACGGCGTCGCCGAGATCGGTGTCGTCTTCGGTCAGGCGGCCCGTGGCGGGCGGACGAGTTCCCCGGTCAGCACCAGTACCGGACCGTGCGCGGGGTCCGCGGGGCGGGACAGAAGAGCGCACAGGGTGTCGGCGATCGCCGTCCGGTACGCGTCCGTGCCGATCGACGGGCTGGGCATGACGGTGTGGACGGCTACTCGGGGTGCCAGTTCGGCCGCCAGCCATTCGGTGAGCTCGGTCAGTCCGGCCAGGGCCGCGTCCTGTGGCCCGCCGCGGACCACGTCCGCGACCACGTTGACGACCGACCCACCGTGCGTGGCCATCCACCGCCGGTAGGCCCGCTGCACACACGCCAACGGCATCACGAGATCCCTGTGCAGGACGGCGCGGAGAGGCAGGGGGTCCAGTTCCATGAGCAGGCCCGGAACGGGGCGGGCGGCGATCAGGTTCACGACATGGTCGAGACGGCCGAAGCGGTCGATGACCGCGTCGACGGCCTGACCGACTTCGGCGGGGTCCTCCGGGCCACACGGCACGGTGAGCACAGCGGGTTCCGCCGTCGCGCGTGGGCCGCTGCTCCCGGCCATGGTGCCGGGTGCGGTGCCGGTCACCGCCACCCGGACGCCCCGGGCCTGCCGGGTGACAAGGTCTGCGTCCATCTTTGCTCCGACGTTTCTCTCCTGCTGAAGGGTCGCCTCCCCTCACGAGACGCCCCGGCGCGTCCAGGCGGTCCGGTCGGAACGCGCACCGGAGGGTGCGGTAGGGCTCCGGAAACAGCTTCTGCGCGGCCTATTGACGCGATTGGGGCAGGGAAATAGCCTCCGCTTGCTTTGTTCGGCACACGGACAGTTGTTCGCATTGCGCACAAGATTTGCGCAGATGATTCCTCTCGTCAGGAGGCCCCATGCAAAGGCGCGTTCTCGGGCTTGCCATAGCGGTGGTGACGGTCGCAGCCGCGGCCGGATGCGGATCTTCTTCCGGGACCGGTGGTTCCTCCTCCTCGGGCGGGGAAGAGGCCACGCAGGTCAAGGTGGGGATCATTCCGATCGTCGACGTGGCGCCGTTGTACCTGGGGCAGAAGAAGGGGTTCTTCAGCAGCCGGGGCATCGACCTGAAGATGGAAGCCGCCCAGGGCGGCGCCGCGATCATCCCTGGTGTGGTGAGCGGTCAGTTCCAGTTCGGTTTCAGCAATGTCACCTCGTTGATGATCGCCCAGACCAAGGGTGTGCCGATCAAGTCCGTGGTCAACGGGACCGCTTCGACCGGTGACACCGGCAAGGACATCAGCGCGGTGGCCGTCAAGAAGGACAGCCCGATCAAGTCGGCCAAGGACCTCGTCGGCAAGACGGTGGCGGTGAACACGCTGCAGAACATCGGGGACACCACGGTCCGCGAGACGGTGCGCAAGGACGGCGGTGACCCCTCGAAGGTCAAGTTCGTCGAGATGCCGTTCGACCAGATGCCGGCCGCGCTGGACGGCGGGCAGGTGGACGCCGCTTGGGTGGGCGAGCCCGCGCTGACCATCGCCAAGGGGCAGGGCGCGCGCGTCGTGGCGTCGCCGTTTGCGGAGACGGACCCCAAGCTCACCATCGCGACGTACTTCGCCTCCAGCGAGCTGACCCAGGAGAACCCCGACCTGGTGAAGAAGTTCACCGAGGCTGTGACCGAGTCGCTCGAGTACGCCGAGGAGCACCCGGAGGAGGCGCGTCAGATACTCACCACCTACACCAAGATCGACGCTGAGGTCCTGAAGAACCTGACCCTGCCCACCTGGTCGGCGCAGTACGACATGGCCTCCCTGGAGAAGTTGGCGTCCCTCGGTGAGGAGGACGGCATCTTCGGCGGCAAGAAGCCCGACCTGGACGCCCTGTTCTCATGACCGGGCCCGGGAGCACTCCTGTGCTGACGAAGACCGTCGGTGCCTCCGGGGCCGACAAGGGCCCCGGCGCGCCGGGCGGTGGCCGCGCCCGGCGCGCTCTGGAGGGAGCGGCCACCCCACTGCGCGGACTGGCGGGCCTGGCCGGGCTGGTGATACTGCTTCAGGTCCTGCCGCACAGCGGGCTGGTCTCCGCCGACTACCTTCCGCCCGCGTCGGAGATGGGCCGGGCTCTGTGGGGCCTGCTGGCCGAGGACGCGTTCTGGACCGCGTTGGGTGACACGCTGACCGGGTGGGGCCTGGGGCTGGCCATCGCTGTCGTGGCGGGCGTGATGGCCGGAATCGTGATCGGCTCCGTGCCCGTGCTGCGGGCCGTGACCGCCTCCACCATCGAATTCCTCAGGCCCATACCGTCCGTGGCGCTGATTCCGGTGGCGGTGCTCCTGTACGGCACCGACTTGAGGTCGAAGCTGCTGCTGGTGGTGTACGCCGCCTTCTGGCAGGTGCTCGTCCAGGTCCTGGCCGGCATGCAGGACGTCGACCCGGTCGCGGATGACACCGCCCGCAGCTATCGGATGGGTAGTTGGGGGCGGGTGCGGTACGTCATGTGGCCCACCGCGCTGCCGTATGTGATGACAGGTGTGCGGCTGGCCGCGACCGTGGCGCTCGTCCTCGCCATCACCGCGGAACTCGTCATCGGTTCACCCGGGCTGGGCAATCAGATCGCCGTGGCGCAGACGTCCGGCGCCGTGCCGCGAGTCTACGCCCTGGTCCTGGTCACCGGGGTGCTGGGAGTCGCGGTCAACCTGGTGGCGCGGGCCGTCGAGCGGCGGGCGCTGCACTGGCATCAATCCATCCGAAGGGAGGGCTAGCCGGATGATCCGGACGACCGTCCTCACCATGGCCCGGCGAGTCTCGTTGGTCCTGGGCCTGCCCGCGGTCCTGTTCGCCGTGTGGTGGTTCGCCACCGCCGGCAGCACGGACTTCTACGTCCCGCCGCTGTCCACCATCCTGCAGAAGTTCGGAGAGGTCTGGACGGGGGAGCGGCTGCTGTCGGACGTCCTGCCCAGCCTGCTCCGCCTGACCGCGGGCTACCTCCTCGCCGTCGTCATCGGAGTCGGACTCGGGCTGGTGGTCGGCATGAGCCGTGTCGCGCGCGACGTCCTGGAGCCGGTCCTGGAACTCTTCCGGGCCATCCCACCCCCGGTACTGGTACCGGTGATCATGCTCTTCGCGGGCATCGGCGACACGATGAAGGTGCTCGTCATCGTCAGCGGCTGCATGTGGCCGGTTCTGCTGAACACCGTTGAGGGAGTTCGCGCGGTGGACGAGGTGCTCAGTGACACCTGCCGTTCGTACGGCATCACCGGCACCTCCCGACTCCGGCACCTGGTGCTGCGCTCGGCGAGCCCGCAGATCGTCACCGGCATGCGCCAGGCCCTGTCGATCGGGATCATCCTCATGGTCATCAGCGAGATGTTCGCCGCCAGCAACGGGCTCGGCTTCACCATCGTGCAGTTCCAGCGCTCCTTCGCCATTCCCGAGATGTGGAGCGGCGTCCTGTTGCTCGGCCTGCTCGGATTCCTCCTGTCGCTGCTCTTCCGATTCGCCGAGAACCGGGTCATGGCTTGGTACCAAGGCCTGCGCCGGGCTCAACGCAACACCTGACAAGGAGACGTCGATGCTCGACGTACGCAATCTGCAGAAGATCTACGCCGGACGAAACCGCAGCGTCGAAGCGCTGCGGAACCTGAGCTTCCATATCGGTGCCGGTGAACTCGTGTGCCTGGTCGGCCCGTCGGGGTGCGGGAAGACCACGCTGCTGAAGTGCATGGCTGGACTGCTGGCACCCACCAGCGGCGAAGTCCGCCTGGACGGCCGCCCGGTGGACGGACCACCGCCCGGCATGGCGGTGGTCTTTCAGGAGTACGGCCGCTCCCTGTTCGCCTGGATGAACGTCCGCGACAACGTCGCCCTGCCCCTGCGCCGCAAGAAGCTCGGCAAGGCCCGCGAGCGGGAACTGGTGGACCACGCCCTGGAGGTCGTCGGCCTCGCCGACGCCCACCAGGCCTACCCCTGGCAGCTCTCCGGAGGAATGCAACAGCGCGTCGCCATCGCCCGGGCCGTCGCCTTCGAGCCGAAGGTGCTGCTCATGGACGAGCCCTTCGCGGCCGTCGACGCCCAGACGCGCGCCGAGTTGGAGGACCTCATCCGGCGTCTGTGGCACGAGCTGGGCGTCACCGTCCTGTTCGTCACCCACGACATCGACGAGGCGGTCTACCTTGGCCAGCGCACCATCATCCTGTCCGCGTCGCCGACCGTGGTGCTGGAGGATCTGACGATCGATCTCCCTGACGAGCGCGACCAGTTGCACACCCGCTCCAGCACCCGCTTCGCCGAACTGCGCGCGCACGTCTACGAGCAGATCCAGCGCGCCAAGCACCACAACGGCGACACGGACCCCCCGATGGCCGACCGCAGTGACGAGCTCGCGCTGCAGAAGTCCGAGTCCTGACCCACCCTTCGACACAGGGACCACAGCGCATGGACGACAACGAATCCGGGCGGTATTTCGTGCAGTCCCTCGAACGAGGGATGGCGGTCATCCGTGCCTTCACCGCCGACACGCCCGCGATGACCCTCTCGGAGGTCGCCAGGAACACCGGCATGAGCCGTGCCACCGCACGGCGCTTCCTGCTGACCTTCACCGACCTGGGGTACATGGCCACCGACGGCCGCCACTTCCGCCTCACACCCCGTGTACTGGAACTGGGCTACGCCTACCTGTCCAGCATGTCCCTGGCAGAGATCGCCCAGCCCCATCTGGAGCAACTGGTCGCCGAGGTGCGCGAGTCCTCGTCAGTGGCGGTGCTTGACGAGGAGGACGTGGTGTACGTCAGCCGGGTACCCACCCGGCGGATCATGACGGTCTCCATCAGCATCGGGACCCGCTTCCCCGCCCATGCCACCTCCCTCGGCCGGGTCCTGCTCGCCCACCTCGACGAGACCCGGCTCCGGCACTACCTGGACACCGCCTCCTTGAAGCCGCTCACCGCCCACACCATTACCTCCACGGAGGCACTCGCCGCCGAACTGGAACAGGTGCGGGCCCAAGGGTGGTCCTTGGTGGACCAGGAACTCGAGCAGGGCCTGATATCGATCGGCGTACCCGTCCGGAACGAGACACGACGGGTGGTGGCAGGCATCAACCTCTCCACCCACGCCAGCCGGCGAACGCCGGACTCGATACGCCACGATCTGCTGCCGCCGCTCCTGGCCACCGCTGCGAACATCGAGGCCGAGCTGAAGGTCCCCGGCTAGCCGGTCCGGAGGCCATGCTCCCAGGAGCGGCCTCGGGTTGTGTGGCCGGAGCACACTGCCCTCCGTGACTAGCGGTCCCGTGAGCTCGTCGTGAACACCCGGACCTGTCGGCTCTCTGCCCTCACCAGGCATCATTCACTGCAGTGACGAGACAGCCGCCGCGGAGAGCCCATGACATCGCCCCACGCCCTGACGCCTGCCGACCTCACGGTGGCCGCCACGCCGCCGGAGGAGGCAGTGGCCCCTCTCATGCGGGGTATCGCCGTGCTGCGTGAGCTCACCGACGTCGGAGGGGCGGCCGGCCTCAGCGACCTGGGACGGGCCACCGGCCTGGCCCGCGCCACCGTCGATCGGGTCACCGGCACACTCGCTCACATGGGGTACGTGCGTATGGACGGCAGCAACGCCGTCCTGGCTCCCCGCCTGATGGAGTTGGGGAACGCGTACCTGGCCGCTCTTCGCCTTCCCGCCCTGTTGAGCGCGCACGCCGATGCCCTTGCCGACGAACTCGACGAGTCGGTGTCCCTCGCGGTGGCGGACGGTGACGGCATCCGGTTCATCCATCAGGCGATCCGCCGCCGCGCCCTGTCATTGAGCTTCCGCATCGGCGATCTGCTGCCTGCCGAACGCACCGCGCCGGGCCCGCTGCTGGCAACCGAGTGGAGTGCGCAGGACTGGGCACGGTGGCACAAGCGGCAGGCCGCCGACCCCGAGGACCTGGGCTTCCCGGCGATCCCCCCTCGATCGCACGGTGTCGCTGCCACGGACTTCGAAGAACGGGTGGAACGGGCGCGCGCCCATGGCTGGGCACTGGACGACCAGCTGATCGAGCCGGGCCTCGTCGCCGCAGCCGTTCCGGTTCGCACCCCGGACAGCCGGATCGCCTGCGTGGCGAGCGTCGTGAGCCATACGAGTCGGCACAGCGAGGACTCGTTGCGCGACTTTCTTCTCCCCAGACTCCGTGCCGCGGTGACCGTCATGGAGCGGGAGTTGGCCGACGCGCCGCCTCCGGCGCCGCCGAGCGAGAGCGCTCCCTCCGGGCTCGCCACCTGGACGAGCGTGTCCAAGCAGGAACTGGGCGGGGAGTTCATCGAATCCCTGGCCCGCGGCCTGACCGTGGTCACCGCGTTCGGCGAGGGCCGTGCGGAGCTGACCCTCTCCGAGGTCGCCGAGGCCACCGGCCTGTCCCGCGCCACGGCGCGCCGTGCCCTGATCACCCTGGAGCACCTCGGTTACATCACGCTGCACGGGCGGATCTTCCGGCTCACTCCAAGGGTCCTCGCCCTCGGTTTCCCACCACTGTCCAAGACGACACTCACCCGGATCGCGCCCCCACACCTCGCCGCTCTCACCCACAGGGTGGAGGACTCGACAACTCTGGCAGTGCTCACCGGTGACGATGTCCAGTGCACGGCCTCCGTCGCCGCGGGGCGCATCATGGACGTCGCCATAGCCGTGGGTGCGCGCGTGCCCGCCTATGTGACCTCCACGGGCCGGGTGCTGTTGGCGGGGCTGCCGGCCGAGGAGCGCTCTGTTCGGCTGGCGCGCGTGCGGATGGGGGCGCTGACCGCTCACACCGTCACCCGGTCCACCGACCTGGAGGCGATCCTGGAGCGAGTGCGCGAGGACGGTTATGCACTGGTCGATGAGGAGCTGGAAGAAGGCCTTCGCTCGATCGCCGTACCGGTGCGTGACCGCGACGGGAGCCCAGTCGCGGCGATCAACGTCACCATGCACAGCGGTCGCCGTTCGGCCGCTGAGTGCGTGACGAACATCTTGCCGGAACTGCGGGCCACGGCTGCTCGCATCGAGGTCGATCTGCACATAACCGGGCGATTCGTGCGAGTTCCGGCTGCCTGAACCACCAGGATGATCCGGCCCTCCGGTCCTCCGGCACCGCCCGCACCCGGCCGGTGAACTCCAGGCCGAGCAGCGGCGCCAGATCACGCTCCGGCCGGTGCAGCGCCGAGGCGAAGGCGGCGACGTCCTCGGGGCCGACCCGGAAGCCGGACAGGAAATCCAGCGTCGACTCCAGGCCCGCGGCGACCAGAAAGCCGCGTTCCGGCGGCAGGGCGCGGACGAAGAGGCTGAACGTGGCAGGCCGGGTCATCTCCTCACGCAGGTACGACATCACCATCGTGACCTCGTACAGATCAGTGGTGGTCACGTCGGACATCAGCGTCACCTCCACCTGACGCGGTTGCCCTCCTCCCCATGATCGAACGATGTCGGCGCCTGGTCACGCGGGAGCGGCCGGGAGTGTGTGGAGTGGCCGCTGTGGATCGAATGGAGGGAGGCTGGAGACAACGCGGAAGGGAGGAAGCCATGAAGGTCGGAGTGCTGACCGGCGGCGGCGACTGCCCCGGCCTCAACGCCGTGATCCGCAGCGTCGTCCGCAAGGGCATCCAGGAGTACGACTTCGACTTCGTCGGAGTGCGGGACGGCTGGCTCGGCGCGCTGGAGGGCAGGATCGTACCGCTGGACATCAGCAGCGTGCGGGGGATCCTTCCCCGCGGCGGAACCATCCTCGGCTCCTCCCGCACCAACCCGCTCAAGCACGACGACGGGGTGCAGCGCATCCAGGACAACCTCGCCGCGCACGGCGTGGACGCGCTCGTGGTCATCGGCGGCGAGGACACGCTCGGCGTGGCCACCGAACTGAGCCGTCAGGGGGTGAATCTGGTCGGCGTGCCGAAGACCATCGACAACGACGTGTCCGCCACGGACTTCACCTTCGGCTTCGACACGGCCGTCGGCATCGCGACCGAGGCCATCGACCGCCTGCACACCACCGCCGAGTCGCACATGCGCACCCTGGTGGTGGAGGTGATGGGGCGGCACTCCGGGTGGATCGCACTGCACGCCGGAGTCGCGGGCGGCGCCAACGTGATCCTCATCCCGGAGCGGCCGTTCGACATCGATCAGGTCTGTGAGCTGGTGAAGAGCCGCTTCCGGATCAACTATGCGCCGATCGTCGTGGCGGCCGAAGGGGCCGTCCCGAAAGAGGGGGAGCTGTTCCTCAGGGACCGGACGCTGGACGAGTACGGCCATGTGCGGCTGTCCGGCATCGGCGAGTGGCTGGCCCAGGAGATCTCGCGGCGCACGGGCAAAGACGCCCGCACCACCGTCCTCGGCCACATCCAGCGCGGTGGCACCCCGAGCGCCCTCGACCGCTGGCTGGCCACGCGCTTCGGGCTGCACGCCATCGACGCGGTCAAGGACGGTGACTACGGCAAGATGGTGGCCCTGCACGCCACCGAGATCGTCCGAGTACCCCTCGCCGATGCCACGGCGCGGACCAAGAAGGTCGATCCGTCCCTGTACGACGAGTTCGAGGTGTTCTTCGGCTGAGCCCGGCGGCATGGCCGCGGCACGCGGGCGCGAGTGGTGATCTGCATCTACGGTGGTCGAAGAGGGGCCGCGCCCCGTCGGGTCGACTGCAAAGGAGGCTGCCATGGAGGAGCAGTTCGTCTGGGTCACGACGCGCCGCCTTCGGCCGGGCACCCTGGAGGACTTCGAGACAGCATGGCGGCCGGACCCGTCCCCACAAGGGCTGCGCCGTGCTTTCGCGTACTGGTCCGAGGACGGACAGGAGATCACCGGGGTGTCGTTCTGGGACTCCAAGGAGACATGCGACTCCTGGCGAACCTCCGAGTCGGAGGCGCAGCGGCGTGCGGCCATGGCCCCGTACGTCGTCGAAGAGCGGGAAGGCTTCTACCGCGGCCGTGAACTCACCCTCCCCCACGGGTAGCCGTGGGCGAACAGGGCCAGTGGCCAGGTTTCCTTGCTGGTCAGGCAGCCATGGCGGGGTGCTTCTGGAGGGCCTGCTCGCCGGAGGTGCGGTTCATCAGTCCCAGCAGTCGTCCTTCCGGTGTGGTGACGACGACGGTCCTCACCCTGGCCTTCGCCATGCGCTCCAGGAGCGGGCCGAGCGGCTCGTTGGCCCGTACGGTCGCCGGGCCCGGGCGCATCACCTGTGCCACGCGGCCGTCTGGGTGAGCCTCGGCCTCGCGGTGCCGCAGCAGGCCGGTGACCACCTGCTCGTCGTCCACGACGACACCGACCTCTTGCCCCGCCTCACGCAACCTGTCCAGCACCAGGCCCACCGGCGCGTCGGCCCGGCAGGTGACCACCTGACGTCGGGCCACGTCCCCCGCCGACAGCATCCGTGCCGCCGGGCCTTCCGCGGGCAGCCCGGCCGCCAGCCAGTCCACCTTGCCCGGCACATAGTCGTACACCTCGCGGAAGCCGAGCTGCTCCAGGCGGGCCGCGGCCCGGGGGCTCATGTCGCACAGCCAGTCCCAGCAGTACACGACCACCGGCCGGTCCGGATCCAGCCGACTGCGCGCCTCGCGATCCAGATCCCGTAGCCACAGGTGTACGGCTCCGGGCAGATGCGCCTGGTCGTACTCCTCGCGCGGCAGCACCTCCACCAGTTGTGCCTGTTCCTCCTCGGCGAGCCGGCGCACCCTTTCTCGGTCCATCAAACGTGTCGGCATCGTTCCCACTTCCGCTCGTCCGAGAGCCCACAAGCCCTGCCTGGCACCTTGTCTCCGAGTTCCACAGAGCGGCTCGCCATACCCGCGCACCTCAGGATGCGCGCCACAGTCATCACCTACAGTCAACTCTGTGACAGTGAGTGATGGAACGTATGAGTTCGGGCCGTCGACCGGTCGTCTTCTGATCAAGACCAGCCGTGCCGGGCTCGGCCGGAAGGTGGGGCACGACCTCACGATCGAGGCGACCCGGTGGGTGGGGAACGCGGTGGTTGTCGCGAGTGACCCGGGGAATTCGTCGGTGACCGTGACGGTCGAGGCGGGGTCACTGAGCGTCCGGGAGGGCAAAGGAGGGCTCAAACCCCTCAGCGACGCCGACAAGGGGGAGATCAAACGGACGTTGGAGAGTGAGGCACTGCTGCACACCGCGGAGTACCCCACCGTCACCTTCCGCTCCACAGGCATCACCGGCACGCCCGAAGACTTCGAGATCACCGGGGACCTCACCATCAGGGGCCGGACCCAATCGGTCACCGTGCACGGCGGCAGCGACGGCGACGGCACGGTGTGCGGCTGGGCCACCGTCACCCAGTCCGCCTTCGGGATCAAGCCGTACACCGCGTTCATGGGCGCGCTGAAACTGGCCGACGACGTCCGGATCGAATACGCAGTGACCAAGCTCGAACCGCTGCCTGGCCCTGCCTCCGAGTAGCTGCGCCGCAGGCGTCGGCTTGCCGCTCCAGCGGGCGGCGCGCAGTCTGGGCCTTGTGACGCTCTCTCACGGCACGCTGGCGCACCGGCTGATCGCCGAGCATCTCGTCGACGGCCGGATGGAGCCGGGCCAGGAGATCGGGCTGCGGATCGACCAGACGCTCACCCAGGACGCCACCGGAACCCTGGTGATGCAGGAGCTGGAGGCGCTCGGCCTGGACCGGGTCCGTACCGAGGCCAGCGTCCAGTACGTCGACCACAATCTGCTCCAGGCGGACGAGCGCAACGCCGAGGACCACGCCTTCCTGCGCTCCGCCTGCCGCCGCTTCGGCATCTGGTACTCCAAGCCCGGCAACGGTGTCTCCCACCCCACGCACATGCAGTACTTCGGCATCCCCGGCAAGGCGCTGGCCGGGTCCGACTCGCACACCTGCGCCGCCGGGTCGCTCGGCATGCTCGCCCTGGGAACCGGGGGCCTGGAGGTGGCGCTCGCGATGGCCGGACGGCCCCTGCACGTGACCATGCCGGAGATCTGGGGAATCCGGCTGACCGGCCGGCTCCCGGAGTGGGTGAGCGCCAAGGACGTGGTGCTGGAGCTGCTGCGGCGGCATGGTGTGAAGGGGGCGGTCAACCGGATCCTGGAGTACCACGGGCCGGGGCTGGAGCAACTGTCCGCCATGGACCGGCACGTCATCGCCAACATGGGCGCCGAGCTGGGCGCGACCACCTCCGTCTTCCCCGCCGACGCCGCCGTACGGGACTTCCTGCGCGCCGAGGAGCGTGAGGCCGACTTCCGTGAGCTGGCCGCCGAGCCGGACGCGGTCTATGACCTGACCGACGAGATCGACCTGTCCGCGCTCGAACCGCTCATCGCCCGCCCCACCTCGCCCGGCAACGTCGTCCCGGTGCGCGAGGTCGCGGGCGAGCCCATCGGGCAGGCGGTCATCGGCTCCTCGGCCAATCCGGGACTGCGCGACTTTGCCATCGCCGCCGCCATCGTCGTCGGTCGCCAGACCCACGCCGCCGTCAGCTTCGACGTCAACCCCACCTCCCGTGAGATCCTCGCGGACCTCACCAGGACGGGCTCCACGTTCGATCTGATCGCCGCCGGGGCCCGGATCCACCAGGCCGGCTGCCTCGGCTGCATCGGCATGGGCCAGGCCCCGGCACCCGGCCGAAACAGCCTGCGCACGTTCCCGCGCAACTTCCCCGGCCGCTCCGGAACCGAGGAGGACGCGGTGTGGCTGTGCTCGCCGGAGACGGCCGCGGTCTCCGCCCTCACCGGTGAGATCACCGACCCCCGCGACTGGGCGGCCAAGGAGAGCGTGCCGTATCCGCGCCTGCGCCTGCCCGAACACGCATCGGTCAACCGCGCCATGTTCGAGCCGCCGCTGCCGCCCGAGCAGGCCGCCCGCATCGAACTGGAACGCGGGCCCAACATCTCCGGCCTGCCCGACTTCGAACCGCTGCCCGACGTACTGGCCGGCCCCGTCCTGCTCAAGTGCGGCGACAACGTCTCCACCGACGAGATCTCACCGGCCGGGGCGAAGGCGCTGCCGTACCGCTCCAACATCCCCAAGCTCGCCGAGTTCACCTTCACCCGCCTCGACCCCGACTACCCCCGGCGCGCCGCCGACCTCGCCACCGACAGCAGGACCGGCCAGCACTTCGTCGTCGGAGGGGAGAACTACGGCCAGGGCTCCTCTCGCGAGCACGCCGCGATCACCCCGCGCCACCTGGGGCTGCGCGCGGTCGTCGCCAAGTCCTACGCCCGCATCCACTGGCAGAACCTGGCCAACTTCGGCGTACTGCCCCTGGAGTTCGACCAACCCGCCGACTACGACCGCATCGACCCCGGCGACCGGCTACGGCTGGAGAACCTGCACGCCGCGCTCGCCCCCCGAGCCGAACCCCGTCTGCGGCTGCACAACACCACCAAGGACGAGACCTACCAGCTCCGCCACCGCCTCTCCGACGACCGCCGTCGCACCGTCGTGGCCGGCGGCATCATCCCGCGCCTCGCCGGTACTGACTCCTCGGGGGCGCCGTCGGCCACCCGATAGGTCTTGTCACCTTCCCCACCGCGTTCCGGGAGCGAGGATGGAAGGGAGGGAGTGAACATGGCACGGATCCTCGTGAAGGACGACGACCTCGTGGTGCGCTTGTCGTGGCGGGAGAAGGCCGCTGTGCACCGCGGAAGCGTGCGCGTGCCGCTGGCGGCTGTACGCCGGGTGACGGTGGAACCCGACTGGTGGCGTGCCCTGCGCGGAGTGGCTCTGCACGGCGTCTGGATTCCCGGCGTGCTGTGCGTCGGCATCCGGGGCAACCCCGGCGGACAGGACTTCGTGGCGGTACGGCCCGGAAGTCCCGTGGTGTGCGTCGAACTGCGGCCCACGGCTCCCTTCAGCTTCCTCGCCGTCTCGGTGCGGGACGATGTGGAGGCCACGGCGCAGCGGCTGCGGCGTCTCGCACCGGACATCGACGCGTCCACCCCCTGGCGGCAGCCCCTTCCCGTCGCCGAGGAGACGGAGACGTCCTGGAAAGAGCTGGCAGTGAAAACACTGAGGTGAGCGACGTTGGGCCAGGGGTGAGAGGGGCCCCGGTGCCGACTGCTCCTGGGATACGCGCCGTAGGACATCACGGGTCCTGCTCGTCGGCGCGGCTTCGATGAGGCAGCCCGGTCGGCGCGTGAACCGGAGCAAGGAGGGATTCTCATGAGGCTGTACTTCCTCGACACCCTGTATGCCCGGCCGGGCCCGTACGCCTCCGTCTACGTGGATACCTCGCGGGATATCGACGACCCGGACAGGGCGATCGAGCTGCACCGGCGCCACGCGCGCTCGGACCTCATCGAGCTCGGCGCCGACCCGGCCACCGCCGACGCCTCCGCCGCTGCCGTAGGGACCGACGCCGACCTGCCCGGCCGCCACGGCCAGGCCCTCTTCGCCACGCATGGCGAACTGGTCCTCAGCGAGGAACTGCCGCAACCTCCACCTCTGGACAGGACCAGTTACGCCTCGCTTCCCGACGCCCTGCCCCTGGCGCTGCAGCATGCCCCCGACATCCCCTATGCCGCCGCCGTCCTGACCCGCCTCGCACCCGAGAACAGCCACACGGCCTCCGAAGACCTCCACGTGAAGCTGCAGACCGGACGCTGGCCCAGCAGCTCCGTCGCCCCCCGGGCTCTCACCCACCTGCACATACCGATCGACCAGTGGCACCGGGAGGCCGGGCGGCTCGTCGACGAGCTGACCCACCTCGTCGACCTCGGCCACGCCGACACTCTCGTGCTCTGCGGGGACACCTGGGCCCGCGGCATCCTGGTCAGCCGCCTACCCGCCCCCGTACGCAATCGCATCGCCACCGTCCCCGGCAACGGACAGGACGTCGAGACCGGCCGGGCCCTGCTGGAGCCCCAGCTCACCACCCTCTTCCGTGGCCGCCTCTCCGCCCACGACCGCGACCGGCTGCAGAGCTTCGCCGCCCAGCGCGCCCGCCATGCCGCCGGCGAGGGCCTGCCCGCCGCCGTCGCCGCCCTGCAACGCGGCCAGGCCGATGCCCTCGTGGTCAACCAACCCGTCGAGGAATGGCCGCCGCTCTGGCTCGGCACCGACCCCGACCAGATCGCACTGTCCGCCGACGACCTGCAAACCTTCGGCGCCACGGGCCACGAGGAGCAGCCCGCCGGCGCCGCCCTGCTGTACGCCACTGTCACCACCGGTGCCGAACTGATCGTCGTCCCCCGAGACGAGACGCCTCTTGAGGACGGCATCGGAGTGCTCCTGCGCTACTGACTGCGGGCTGGTCGTGACGACGTGGCCGCAGCCGTGCGAACGGCACTGACCGGCGGCTTCCGCCCGCCGTGCGACGGCCGATCAGCCCCTTCATCCACTCGGGTCGAATCTTCGAACGGGGATTCGCTCATGGCTGTGGATCTGCCTCATGAGCCGAGGCGGCACATGATGAGGACGTGTCTCCCGTGAGCAGGAGGAACGCGGCATGGCTAAGTCGGACGCGGGTGGTGTCGGCGACATGGCGAGCGGCAAGTCGAGGTTCGAGGACATCTACGACCGGCCAGATCCCCGGGCGTACTTCGCCCGACTGGCCCCGCTGGAGTACGAGATCCCGCACCACGCCCAGCGCGTCTTCAGACAGGTGGCCGCCGAGCGGACCGCACTCGACGACGGCAGGCCCGGCAGGCCGGTGGTGCTGGATGTGTGCTGTTCCTACGGCATCAATGCCGCCCTGCTCAACCACAGAATGACGCTGGCGGAGCTGTACGAGCGGTACACGTCGGACGCGGCGCGGGCCATGTCGACGGCGGAACTGACCGCCTGGGACAAGAGGTTCTACGCCGAGCGGCGCCGACCGGACGCCGTTCCGGTCTACGGCCTGGACGTCGCAGCCCGCGCGGTGCGCTACGCCCAGGAGGTCGGGCTCCTGGACGCAGCCTTCAGTGACGATCTCGAAAAGGAACCGCCTGGCCCTCGGCTGAGACAGGCGCTTGCGGACATCGGATTGATCACTCTGACAGGCGGTGGCAGCTACGTCACGGAGCGGACGTTCGCGGCACTGATGGAGGGTGCGCGGCGCCCGGTATGGGTGAGCGCGTTTGTGCTGCGGACCGTGCCGTACGAGGCGGTCGCGCGCACGCTTGCCGAGCATGGGTTGCACACCGTGGCTGACACGTCCCGCACCTATCCGCAGCGGCTGTTCACGGACGAGCGCGAGCAACGGTTCGCGATCGGTGCGGCGCGGTCCTTGGGCTTGGAGCCCGCCGGGCGAGAGGCGGCCGGGCGCTTCCACTGTGTGCACTACGAGTCCCGACCCAGTGCACCCTGACGACCAGAGTCCTGCCCCGGGTGGAGCCGCACAGTGGGGTGCTCGCACCGGCCGTCAGGTCGGGTGGCCGCGCCTCTGGCCGAGGCCGCTGTTCCAGGGCGTCGAGGTGAGCCAGGCGAGCACCCGGTTGATGTCGGACGAGGACACGATGCCCACAAGTCGGCCTTCCTCGATCACCAGTGCGCGGCGCGCGGGCGAACTCTCCAGCTTGAGCAGCAGACCGCCCAGGGGGTCGTCGGGACCGGTGGTGACGACCTCGTCCAGGGGGAACATGGCGTCCGCGACGGTGGCGTCCGTCCCGTCCCGCTCCGCGATCTCCTGGGCACGATGCACGGTCACCAGTCCCACCGGCGTCGCGTCGTCTTCCGACATCACAGGGAACGCGGAGTGCCGGTAGCGGAACGCGGGGTCCTGCAACAGTTCCGCGAGGGTCAGCCCGGCGCGAGCGGACACCGGATCGGGTGTCATGGCCTGGCGCACGGAGACCCGGTTCAGGGTTTCCTTCGTCTGTGCCTGCCCTCCTTCGACCGTCGCGGCGGCGATGAGGAACCAGCCGATGAGCGCCAGCCAGAGCCCGCCGAGCCCGCCCAGGAGGACCTCGTAGAGGCCCAGCACCACGAGGGCCCAGCCCAGGACACGGCCGGCGGCGGTGGCGACCGACGTGGCCCGCAGCCGGTTTCCGGTACGCCACCACACGAACGCCCGCAGCAGCCGCCCGCCGTCGAGCGGAGCGGCCGGGAGGGCGTTGAACACGGCGAGCAGCACATTGATCCCGGCCAGCCACGCCGCCGCCTCGACGGGGAGGCCGGACAGCCCCAGTGCCGCCAGCACGGCCGCCAGCGCCGCGAACACGATGCCCAGCACCAGGCTGACCAGCGGACCCACCCCCGCGACCCGCAGCTCGGCACCGGGACTGGGCGCCTCGTCCTTGAGCCGGGCGGCGCCGCCGAGCAGCCACAGCGTGATGCTGTCCGCCTCCATGTCATTGCGGCGGGCGACGACCACGTGGGCGACCTCATGGGCCAGCAGCGACCCGAAGAACACCAGGGCCGTGAGGATGCCCACCAGCCAGTACTGCCAGTCGGGCCGGTCTGGGTGGGCCTCGGGCAGTCGGCCTTCCGACAGGCCCACCGCGATGATCAGGAAGATGACCAGAACGCTCCAGTGGACGCCGACACGGATGCCGGCGATGCGTCCGAGGCGAAACGTCTCATGCACCGGTCTCACCGTTCAAATACCGTCGTGCCGCCCTGCGGCCTTCACGCTCCAGGACCCGTCGGGGCAGGCAGACGCCCTGGCGGGTACCCGCCAGGGAAAACCTCCACACGTCAGGCCCGCGTGGACGTCCCTTCCAGGGCTCAGTCCTCAACGGACCGGGCGTCCGGCGTGGGCCACGTGTCGACGGCAGTGGATGTGTCTTGCGCTGGGCGATCAACGCGCCAAGGGCGGTGCTGCGGCCGTGAGCAGGTCGGCCGCGCTGAACATGAAGATGTCGACGCTGAATGCGATGCCGACGTCGGCCAAAGTCGTCTCGGTGCCGGGAGATGTGGGCGAGTGCGTGCTCGGTGGCTGGTCTCACATCCCGTTGGTGTTCCCGGCCGGAGCCGGAGCTGAGTGCCTGCCCACCCTCTGACCCCAGTGATCAGGATGGACGGCGACCGTGCCGATGTGGCACAGCCCGGGGATGGTCGGGCCGCTGCCGCCGTCTTGACGGCCGCTCATGGCGGCTGCGAGGCCGATCGGATGGCCCTGCGCCGTCTGTGCGACGAAGAAGAACGCGCGGCCTCGATGTCAGCCGCGGTTCCGGGACGGACGGTGACGGCGCGGTCAGCTGACACGGTGGCACCGTAGCCGTCCACCGGCAGGCGGGGTCGACCCTGTGAATGCCGACGGAGCCGTCGCTCCGGACGCATCGCTCTCCGATGAGAAACATGAGAGCTACACATTCTTGACTTCTTCTTGGCTTCCGCTGTGGTTCGTCCCGGCTGGCCAGCATGGCGAGCGTCGGCCTTCACAGGTCGGTCGAATTCCGCTCACCACTCCGTACGGGAGACGAGATGCCGCTCAACCGCAGGGAACTGCTCAGCCGATCGGCGCTGGCCGGCGCCGGGGTCATGCTCATCGGCAGTGTGGAGGCGCTGCTCACGGCGCCCGGCGCCGTCGCCGACACGGCCGCGACGGGCGGCGCGGCTGGCTACGGCCCGCTGGTCCCGGACCCCAAGGGCATCCTTGCCCTGCCCGAGGGCTTCTCCTACCGGATCCTGACCCGTACCGGAGTCACCACCCTGGAGTCCGGCCAGACCACACCGAGCAACCACGACGGCACGGGCGCGTTCTCGGCCGGCGGCGACGATGATGACGACGCCGTGACCCTGCTGCTGAACAACCACGAGATCGACGACCCTCTCGGAGTCGCCGAGTACCCGGTGCCGCACCTGGACGGTCTGGTCTACGACCCGGCGGCGGCCGGCGGCTGCACGGTCGTCGAGGTGGCCGAGGACTCCGTACGGGAGTGGGTCGGCATCGCCGGTACCTCCACCAACTGCGCGGGCGGCGTCACCCCGTGGGGCACCTGGCTCACCTGCGAGGAGACCGAGGACAAGGCCGGCGTGGGCGGCATGACCCTGGACCACGGCTACGTCTTCGAGGTCGACCCCAAGCACGGCAGCGCGGCCAACCTCGACCCCAAGCCGATCAAGTGCCTCGGCCGCTACGCCCACGAGGCGGTCGTGGTCGACTCCTACCGCGGTCACCTGTACCTCACCGAGGACGCCTCCAAGCCCAACGGCCTGCTCTACCGCTGGACCCCGCCGGTCGGCTTCAGCCACGGCCCCGGCAAGCTGCGGGCCCTGGCCGACAACGCGGGCGTGCTGGACGCGATGAAGTGCTTCGACGCCGCCGGGCAGTACGTCGACGACCTCTCCCGCGCGACGAAGGTCGGCACCGCGTACCGCGTGGACTGGGTGAAGGTCCCGGACCGGGACGCCGTCACCACCTCTGTGCGCAAGCAGTTCCTGGCCGGTGAGATCACCCGCTCCCGCAAGCTGGAGGGCATGTGGTGGGGCGACGGCGGCGCCTACTTCGTCTCCAGCTACGCCCGCACCGAGAGCCCCGGCACCCCGCACGACGGCCAGGTGTGGTTCTACGACCCGCGCAGCAGCACCATCACCCTCAAGGTTCTCCTGGCCGTCAACACCGCCCCGTCGCAGGACGGCGCCTACGACGGCCCGGACAACATCACCGTCTCTCCGTTCGGCGGCCTGGTCATTGCCGAGGACGGCGACGGCGTCTCCCACCTCTTCGGTGCCACCGCCGACGGCCAGACCTACCCCATCGCCCGCAACGAGCTGAACGTCGGTACCGCGGAGGCCCCGGAGTACAGCGAGTTCGCCGGCGTCACCTTCTCCGCGGACGGCAGGACGCTGTTCGCCAACATCCAGGACCCCGGCATCCTCCTCGCCATCACCGGCCCCTGGTCGGGCGACGACGGCGACGACGGCTAGTTCCGCCGGTTCCCCCTCCCCTCCGATTCCGCCCCCCACGGCTCGACCGGTTCGACGGCAGTGGCTCAACGGCGTGCCTCTGCCGCCCCCTTGCCAGTGATACCTCTCCTCACGAGGAAGCTGACATGCAAACCCTCATCGATCACGCACGCACCTTCGCCCGCTCTCAGGGCGCCGAACTGGGCGGACTCGCCGCGGGGCAGTCGCCGTACGCTCTCTTCATCACCTGCTCCGACTCACGCGTCGTCCCCTCGCTCATCACCGGTGCCCGCCCCGGTGAGCTCTTCGAGCTGCGTACGGCCGGCAACATCGTTCCGCCCCACGACGCGGGTCCCACCTCCGAGGCCGCGACGATCGAGTACGCCGTCGAAGTGCTCGGTGTCTGCGACATCGTGGTCTGCGGGCACTCCCACTGCGGCGCGGTCGGCGCGCTGGTGCGCGGCGACGACCTGTCGGCCGTGCCCGCGGTGCGCGATTGGCTCGGTCATGCCGCCGTACTGCCGTCCGGCACGCCGGACGACCCGCAGGTCGCCGATGCGGTCCAGCACCACGTGCTGGGGCAGGTGCTCCGGCTCATGTCGTACCCCTGCGTAGAGACCCGCCTGCGGGACGAGCGGCTACGGGTCCACGCCTGGTTCTACGAGGTCCACACCGGCGGCGTGCTGGCGTACCGGGCCGCATCCGACTCCTTCGAAGCACTGTGAGGCAACCGATGAACACCGCTTATTTCAAGCAGGACTTCGCGGCCTCCGTCGTCGTGTTCCTCGTTGCCCTGCCGTTGTGCGTCGGCGTGGCGGTCGCCTCCGGGGTCCCGGCCGAACTCGGCATCGTCACCGGCATCGTCGGCGGCCTCGTCACGGGCATGCTGCCGGGCAGCAGCCTTCAGGTGTCCGGCCCGGCCGCCGGTCTGACGGTGCTGGTCTTCGAGGCCGTCCACGAGCACGGGCTGCCGATGCTCGGCGTGATCGTGCTGGCCACCGGCCTGCTCCAACTCGGCATGGGCGCCCTGCGCTGGGGGCGTTGGTTCCGGGCCATCTCCGTCGCCGTGGTCGAGGGCATGCTCGCCGGGATCGGCCTGGTGCTCATCGCCGGCCAGCTGTACGCGATGACGCAGAGCACGGCGCCCTCCTCCGGCATCGACAAGATCGCCGGGCTGCCGCGGATGTTCGCCGACTCGCTGGGCTCCGCTCCGGCCGTGGCGTCGCTGCTGCTGGGCGTGGGCACCATCGCCGTACTCGTGCTGTGGCCGAAGTTGCCGAAGAGGGTACGCCTCGTGCCCGGTCCGCTCGCGGCCGTCGCGCTCGCCACCGTCGCCTCGCTGGCCTTCGCGCTCCCCGTCACCAAGGTGACGGTGCATGGGCTGGTCTCGGCGATCCAGCCGCCCACGCCTTCCGGATTCGCGGAGGTGGCGGACATCGGGGTGGTGACCACCGTCCTGGCCTTCACGCTGATCGCCTCCGCGGAGAGCCTGTTCAGCGCGGCGGCCGTGGACCGGCTGCACGACGGTCCGCGTACCGACTACGACAAGGAGCTGATGGCTCAGGGCGTAGGCAACACGGTCTGCGGCCTGCTCGGCGCGCTGCCGATGACCGCGGTGATCGTGCGCAGCGCCGCCAACGTCCAGGCGGGGGCGCGGACCAGGGCCTCCCGAATCCTGCACGGTGCCTGGCTGCTGCTGTTCGCGGCCCTGCTCCCGGCCGCGCTGGGCGTCATCCCCATCCCGGCGCTCGCGGCCGTCCTGATCCACTCCGGCTTCAAGCTCATCCCCGTGAAGGGCCTCCTCGCCCTGTGGCGCGGGCACCGCGGCGAGGCCGTGATCCTCGTCGTCACCGCGGTGTCGATCGTCGCGATCAGCATGTTCGAGGGCGTTCTGATCGGCCTCGCGCTCGCCGTGGTCAAGTCGGCCTGGGAGGCGTCCCACATCAAGCTGGAGATCGTCGACAAGGGTGCGGGCCCGGTGCAGGCCCACCTGAGCGGCAACGCGACCTTCCTCCGCCTGCCGAAGATCCTCGACGCCCTGGAGGCCATCCCGCAGGACCGGCCCGTCGAGCTGGACCTGTCCCGGGTGCACCACCTCGACCACGCCTGCCGTACGGCCCTGGAGAACTGGGCCGAGCGGCATGACGCGGCCGGCAGCTCGTCGGCCCGGGTCACCATGGCCGTCTGAGCGGGACCGCGGGGGTGGCGCCGTACGGGTGCCGCCCCCGCGCCCGCAGTCAGCGCACCACTCACACACAAAGTTCAAGAACGAGTAATGCGGCCAGCAGGCCGCCGCCGGACTCCGCTGATTACCTCTCCAGGCCGGGTCCGATGACGCACCCCAGCCCCAGCACGCCAAGGAGGTTGTACCCGCGTGACCCGCAGCCAGCGTCTCGCCGCTCTCGCTGTTGGTGCGATTCTGCTCGTCGGAATCCCGGTTGCAGGTGCCCACCAGGCACCGCCTCCGGATCTCGGTGAGCCCGTCGTCATTGGCCGCACGGGGCCCGGCCCCACGAGCAGTTCCGTACCATCCCCGGACAGCCGGGCGACGGAGCGGACCCCGACGAGGTCACCGTCCCCTGAACCCACGACCCGGACCCCGGACGAGAACGAGGACGACGGCGAGGATGCCCCCGCCGCCACCGGCGCGGAGCAACCGGACGGGACGGTCGCCGAGCGGACGGACACGGCGCAACCCGTGGCACCGAAGTCCCCCGTCCCCGCCGGCCCGGCAGCCGATGACGGTGCGCCACCCAACGCGACAGCCGCGACGACTTCGAGTTCCCCGAGCGCGTCCGCGTCCGACGACGGCGGAGACGATGACAGCTCCGGTGGAGATGACTGAGCCCGCACCGCCGAAGCCCGTCGGTATGCCCTGGCGCCACCCGCTCCGGTCGATCCGCGTGCGCCTGCTCGGGCGGATGCTGGTGCTCGTCGGACTGACCCTGGCGAGCCTCACCGGCGCGGAATCGATCATCTTCACGGCTCGCCTGAACGAACGCGTCGACAGCGAACTCGCCCACGACATCAAGGCGTTCCGCGACTTCGCGACCGCGACGTCGGGCGGCCCGAGCCCGCCCCGCGGCGGACTCCGCACACTCTTCGTCGCCTACCTGGAGGGCTACATACCCGAGCACGGCCAGACCCTGATCACCCTGGTCGACGGAAAGCCGTACCGCCGCTCCGGCGAGGACCCACCGGCGCGCCTGGACACCGACCGCGCGCTGATGGCCCGGGCCGCCGCGGTCCGCGCACCCTCCTACGGCGACACGAACAGCCCAGCGGGCTCCGTGCGGTTCGTGGCCGTGCCCGTCACGGTAGCGGGCGACTCCGCGCGGGGCGTCCTCGTCATCGCCACCTTCACCCAGCACGAACGCGACAACATCAACGACTCGATCCGCACGCAGACCTATCTCGGCCTCGGCGCCATGCTGCTGTCCGCCTGCGTCGGCTGGATCTTCGCCAGCCGTATCGTCGCGCCGCTGCGGCTCCTGCGGGACACCGCCCGCTCGATCCACGAGTCGGCCATCACGCGCCGTCTCCCCGTCCAGGACCGGGACGAGATCGGTCAACTGGCAGGCACCTTCAACGACATGCTCGACCGCCTGGACGACGCGTTCACCACGAAACGGCAGTTCATGAACGACGTAGGGCACGAACTACGTACCCCCATCACCATCGTGCTCAGCCGGCTGGAAACCATCCCGGACGACCCCGCGGACCGTGCCCGGACCGTCGCGGTCATCACCGACGAACTGCACCGTATGCACCGCATGGCGGAGGAACTCCTGATGCTGGCCAAGGCCCGCCGCCCGGACGCCCTGCGCCCCGAGGACCTCAGCCTCTCCGAACTGATCGAAGAGGTCTACGTCAAGGCGGCCGCGCTGGCCGAACGCCGCTGGCTCCTCGACTTCGCGGAGAACCCGCACCGCGACACCCTCCACGCCGACCGCCAGCTCCTCACCCAGGCCATGATCCAACTCGCCCAGAACGCCGCTCAGCACACCGAGGAACGCGGCCGTATCTGGATCGGCGGCCGGGCCGGGCACGACAGGGTCGAACTGTGGGTCAGGGACACCGGCCCCGGCATCCCGCTCGCCGACCAGCAACGCATCTTCGAGCGATTCGCCCGCGCCAAGGAGAGCCGCGGCAGAACCGGAGCGGGCCTCGGCCTCGCCATCGTCAAGGCCATAGCCGAGGCACACCACGGCGAGATCCACGTCGACAGCGCCCCGGGCCACGGAGCGATCTTCACCCTGCGCATCCCGTACGTCACACACGCCCTGGACGGCGGCCCGCAGGAGCCATGAGCCCAAGCAGACAGCCCAGCCACCACATCCTCATCGCCGAGGACGAGGCCCACATAGCCTCCTACCTCTCGGAACGCTTCACCGCCCAGGGCTTTCGCACCACCGTCGTCACCGACGGCGAGGCAGCCCGCCGCGCGGCCATGTCCGGCAGATACGACCTCATGGTGCTGGACATCGGACTGCCCGGCGAGAACGGCTTCACCGTCGTCACCCGCCTCCGCGCGGCGTCCAGCGCCCTCCCGGTCATCATCCTCACCGCCCGGGACACCGTCGCCGACACGGTGCACGGCCTGGAGGGCGGAGCCGACGACTACATGACCAAACCCTTCAGCTTCGAGGAACTCCTCGCCCGGGTCCGCCTGCGCCTGCGGCTGCGCGAGAGCGACAGCTCCGTCCTGCGCCGAGCCGGAATCGCCCTGGAGACCCGCACCCGCCAGGCGTATGTCGACGGCCGGATCACCCAGCTCAGCGCCCGGGAGGCAGCCCTGCTGGAACACCTCATGCGCAACGCCGGCGACGTGCTCAGCCGGGAGGACCTGCTCTCCGACGTCTGGGGATACGAGGCGTCGGAAGGCTCCAACGTCGTCGACGTGTACGTCCGTTACCTCCGCCGTAAGCTGGGCGCCGACAGGATCACCACGGTGCGCGGACAGGGCTACCGCCTGGAGGACGACGAACTCGCCTGACGGGACACGGCGTGCCGTGGGCACAGCATGTGCCCCCCGAACTTCACTGCGACGCGTCCTGCGACACCAACAGCTTGTACGCGGCGTACACCTCGTCGATCAGTGCGTCCTCGTCGGTGCTCGCCTGCGCGGCCGCCTTCTCGATCCGGTCGAGCTCGGCGGTGAAGGCCGCGTGGCTCTCCTGGGTCCAGTCGGGCGCGTCGGTATTCCTGGCCCGTGCGAGGAGCCGCGTGAGGCTTTCGGCGACGGCGACCGCCGCGTGCTCGCTGACGGTGCTGGAGCCGTCGGGGAGGGAGGCGGCGACCTTGAACCAGCGTCTGCCGTGGCGCAGTTCCTGCTCCGTCCAGCCGCGCAGCCGGGTGTCGGTGAGGACCTTCTCCCAACCCGCCCCGTTCTGCAGCGGATCGGTGGCGGCCGTATCGGCGTCCTCGGTCCCGTAGAGGGTGAAACCGGTGGCGTCCTCGGGCTTGTTCCAGGCGACAACGGCCGTGTCCGCCTCGCGCCTCACCACGTACGGCAGCAGCGCGCCGCTCGCCGTGTCGCGCACCCTCACCGCGGACAGGACGGCGTCACCGGAGGCAGCGACACCCGCGTGCACGGCATACGGCAGGGGCGTGAGCAGCGAGCCCGCGTACGTCCAGGAAGTGCCGTCGGGCGAGGCGAAGGCCAGGACTTGATGGGTGTCGTAGTCGCGGACCAGCCGCAGGTAGGGGTAGTCGGCGGCGGTGAAGCCGGAGATCTTGGCGTCGCGCGGGGAGCGTACGTCGTCCTGCCAGTCGTGGCGGCTGTCGCGGTCGCGGTTGGCGAGGACGAGGGTGCCGTCGGAGGCGGCCCCGAAGTAGACGTATCGGGTGTTGGCGTCGATCTTGTCGCGCAGCATCAGGCCGGTCAGGGCGCCCTGGTGGTCGTCGATGCGTGCGGTGACCATGCCGGTGCCGGCCAGGACGCGGCTGCAGAAGAGGAGGGAGTCCTCGATGTCCCGGGTGGCGATCATGTAGTCGTCGCCCGTGCCCAGTCCCGTACCGTCGCCGCCCGCGATGGTGAGGCGTGCGCCGCTGACGGAGGTCTTGCCACTCTGCTGCGAGCCGAGCCGGTCGTCACGCCAGCCGGAGCCGGTCAGATCCCGCGACACGGGCGCGGCTAGGACCGCCTCGGCACGCCAGGACGACCAGCCGTGGCCCGCGCTGTTCACGGCGGTGACCGTGTAGAAGTAGCGGCCGCCCTGCTTGACCTCCTCATCGCGCCAGTACAGGCCCTTGACGCCCTCGGCGACGGTCTCGTACTCGCCGTCCTCGCGGGTCGCCCGCTCGATCGTGTACAAGGTGGCGCCCGCGGTAGGGGTCCAGGTCACGCCGATGCAGGTGTCGCCGGGCAGGGCCGCCGCGTACCGCACGACGGACGGCAGCAGGGTCTCGGTTGCGCCCTCGGAGAGCTTGAGCACCACGGCGCTGAACGGCGGAACCGTCACATGACCGCCGTTGACCGGCAGTTCCTTCCCGGAGACGAGGTCGAGGACGGTGGATCGGCGGTGGCCGGAGGGCACGGCGAGGAGGTGCGTCCGCTTGTTGCCGTAGACCTCGCGCGTGGTGTTGATCCCGAAGAGGTACCGGCCGTAGCGGGCGGTGAGGAAGTCGACGTACCCGGAGTAGGGGTGGTCGGCCTCGAAGTTCTCGCGGCTGACCGTGCCGACGCCCGGCTGGTAGGCGATCGGGCAGATCTCACCGGCCAGCGCCTGCGGGGCCCAGTTGTCGCCGGTGTTGATGTCCTCCATGAAGTCGGCGTCGATGTTGCCGGTGCGGGCCCAGTAGTCGCGGAACTGGAACCGGCCGTTGGTGCGCAGCTGCACGGTGTGCTCATGGGCCGGGGCCATGACATGCAGCCGCCCGCTGCCCGCGACGCCCCGGTTCTGGACGTAGAGCGAGCCGAAGACGCGGGTGTCGCCGTCACGCATCGACACGAACATGTTGTCGATGTCGACCCAGGCGAACTGCTCGTAGTCGGCCGGATCCACGCCCAGTTCGGCGATCTCCGCGGCGCTGTAGGAGCGGAAGTCGGTCTGCGGCAGGACCCTCTTCGCCTTGACGGTGCCGAAGCGGTCGTACGTCGCGCGTTTGCCGGTGAGATACGCCCAGGTCTCGGCGAGCCGGAGATCGACCTTGAGCCACTGGGTGACGGCGTTGAACTGGTTGAAGTACTGGCGGTCGGCGAGCTGCTGCTGGGCGACGCCGACGGCCTCGCGGGCGTACTCCCAGTAAATGTCCCAGCCGTTGCCCGTGTAACGGTCGGCGTGCGCCGCCATGTGCGCCTCGACGGCGGCGAGGAAGAGCGACTGGCCCCGGTTGATGCGGATGCAGTAGCCCGGGATGCCGGGCACGTAGACGTTGCGTTCGTCGATGACGCCCTCGGTGCGCATGAGGCGGTTCTTGCCGCTGTCGTCCGCCGCGGGGTAGCGGGTGTGGGCGCGGGCGTGCAGATTGCGCAATGTGAGCCTGAGGATCTCGTCGTTCAGCTCCTCGTCGCCCTGGTGGCCCCAGGTCTTGAAGAAGTACTCGCCCAGGTGCTGGGAGGCCTCCTCGCCGTAGTTGCCGACGTAGGTGTTCTCACGGGTGAGGCCCGCCGCGGTGATGCCGGTGTAGTGCCTGCCGTAGGGCAGTCGCCGCATGATCTCGCCGTCCGCGTCGAGCTTGCTCTTGGCCAGCCCCTTGCCCACCAACCGCACGTAGTCATCGGTGAATCGCGCGGTCCTGTCGTGGTAGAAGAGCGAGTGGTACAGGTCGAGTTCCTCGCCGTCGGGGCCCACCAGGACCTCCTCGCCGAGGAACGGCACCATCCCGAGGGACTCGCCCAGGATGGCGTGGCTGCGCTTCCTGCCTTCGTAGAACTTCGAGCCGATCACCCGCAGGCCCTCGTGGGCCTTCCAGGCACCCTCGTAAGTGAAGAACACCTGGTTGTAGATGTACGACAGCCGCGACCGCGCGAAGTCGAAGTTCGCCTTGAGGCAGCGGCCCCACGCGGCGCGGCGGGTGAGCGGGGAGCCGTCGAAGTCGACGTCCCTGAGGGAGGTTTCGCCCTCCTCGGTGCCGGTGGTGAACTCCTCGTCGAGGAAGGTCCTGAAGGTGTCGGCCCCGTAGATGTCGTTGTCGTTGATGACGTTCTCGGCGATGTACAGGGCCTCACCCAGTGCGCCGTAGTAGCCGCCCCAGTCGCCCTGGTGTCCGCCGCGGAGCAGGAGCCTGGTGTTGCCGTAGTAGTCCTTGACGTGGTTGTCGACGCACTTGAACAGGCGCAGCAGGGCGGTCTTCTTCGCGGCGGGCGTCGCGGCCGGGCACCAGTCGGTGGTCAGGACCCCCGCGTAGAAACGAAGTTCGTCCACGTACCGGACGATCGAGAGCTTGCCGGAGGCCGAGGCGTCGATCTGGGCGGAGAGTTTGTTGAAGAGGGTGATCTGCGCGGCGCGCAAGCCGTCGATCAGCTCCTGCTTCCTCGCGTCGGTGAGATCGACAGGGGTGGCGATGGGCGGCAGGTAGCCGGGGAGGTCTTCGCCGAACGCGTCCAGGTGTGCTGCGGTGTGGGTGTAGACGCGGTAGTAGGTGCGGGAGTCTGCGGTGACCGTACCGCTGTAACCGCTGTGGTAGGTACGGAGGGTGATCTCCACCTGCTCCCGGCCCGCGGTCATCTCCAGCGGCAGCATGGTGGTCTGGTAGGTGAAACGGCCCGGCGCGGGCTTGGAGAAGCCGAAACTGAGGGGCTCGTAGTCGGAGTTGCGGCGGAAGCCGATCTGCTCGCCGTTGACGTAAGCGAGCGTGGTGTACGGCGAGGAGTCGCCGCCCCAGAGCTTGAGCGTGAGGTAGTTCTGGGCCGTCGGATCGGTCGTCATCGTGAACCGGAGTTCGCCGCCTCTGACGCCGACCGGGGCGAGGGGAGTGGCGACTCTGCCTCTGACATCGTTGTCGTCGGTGACGATCCTGCTGCCGTCGGAGGTGAATCCGTGAGCGGACTCCGACTCCTCGTCACCGAGGAGGAGTTGGTCGACCAGACCGGCCTGCCTCTCCGCCCGCCCGTCCTCCGCGGACTGCGCCGCGTACGCGTCCGGCGCGGACTGCCAGAGCCAGCCGCTCGTGGCTGCGGCCGTGCCTGCGCCGGTCAACTGGACGAAGTTACGGCGGCTAAAGGGTGCTGCGGGCATGACGGATCTCCTTCTTCGCGGCCAACGGACAGCGGGCAAAGGGCCACGCGTCGCGGGCAAACGGGCGTGGGCAGCGGGCAGCGGGCAGCAGGGCGGCGGCTGATGGGCAGCAGCATCGACGGGCGTGGCTACGGCTCGGCTTCAGAAACCGGTTTCCAAGAAACTAGGGTTGCCGAGGGTCGGCGTCAATGGCCTGACACGGCCAAGAATCTGCCGGGAAGCGTGCTGGATCGGTAGGTCTTGCCTCCTCTCTTGCGTGGCATGCGACGGCGCCCTAGCGTGATCGGGGTAAGCGGTTACTACCACTCTCGCCCTCCGGAGGCTCAGCTGCACACGCCACTCACCGGACCGGTCCACCCCAGCGCGAACTCGGCCGCGGTGCACCGACCCGCCTCCGTCGTCCGCATCACGGACGGCTTCTGGGCGACGCGTCGCCGGACCAACGCCGAAGTGTCGATCACGGAAGGCCCCGAGCGGCTCGAGGAAGCCGGGAACCTCGCCAACCTGCGCGCGGCAGCAGACCCGGGCGCGGCACGCGCGTTCTCGGGGGACTTCCAGTTCCAGGACTCCGACGTCTACAAGTGGCTGGAAGCGGCCTGTTGGCAGCTGGCCGACGCACCGGAGTCCGGCCTCGCCGACGAAGTCGCCCGGACCGTCCGGCTCGTTGCAGCCGCCCAGATGGAGAACGGCTATCTCCAGACGTACTACCAGCTCGGCGGCGGTGAGCCCTGGACCGAACTCGGCTGGGGGCACGAACTGTACTGCGCGGGCCACTTGATGCAGGCAGCAGTGGCCCATCACCGGGCCACGGGAAGCCGCGAACTGCTCGACGTGGCGGACAGGTTCGCCGACCACATCGAGTCCGTCTTCGGTCCCGGCAAGCGAGTGGACGGGGTGTGCGGCCATCCCGAGGTGGAAACCGCGCTCGTCGAGCTCTACCGAGCCACCGACGACAAGCGGTATCTGGAACTGGCCCGCTACTTCCTGGAACGGCGCGGACACGGCGCACTGGCCTCGGGCGCCGACCGCGGCCATGACCGGGACCCCGGGGCCGAGTACTGGCAGGACCACGCCCCGGTCCGCGAGGCCCAGGAGGTGACCGGGCACGCCGTGCGCCAGCTCTACCTCCTCGCGGGAGCCGCCGATCTGGCGACCGAGACGGGTGACGTCCGGCTGCGGCAGGCGCTGGAGCGACTGTGGACCGATGCGGTCTCCACGAAGACGTACCTCACCGGAGGGGTCGGCTCGCGGCACGACTGGGAGTCCTTCGGGGACGCCTACGAGCTTCCCTCCGACCGCGCGTACACCGAGACCTGCGCTGCCATCGCCTCGGTGCACTTCAGCTGGCGGATGGCCCTGCTCACCGGTGAGACCCGCTACTCGGACCTCATCGAACGCACCCTGTACAACGGCTTCCTCGCCGGCGTGGGGCTGGACGGGCGTACCTGGCTGTACGTCAATCCGCTCCAGCGGCGTGTGGGCTCGCACGAGCGCCCCGGCGACCAGACGGCGCAGCGCACGCCCTGGTTCCGCTGCGCCTGCTGCCCGCCCAACGCGATGCGCCTGCTGGCCAGTCTGCCGCACTACTTCGCGAGCGCGGACGACAGCGGTCTGCAACTGCACCAGTACGCCACCGGCGAGTACGCGGGTGGCGGCCTCGCCGTCCGTGTGGCCACCGAGTACCCGTGGCACGGCACGGTGACCGTGACCGTCGACGACGCACCTGCCGGGGCGCGCACCCTCGCCCTCCGGCTTCCCGCATGGTGCGCACAGTTCCAACTGGCCGTGAACGAAGCGCCCGTGCGGGAACAGCCCGAGCACGGCTGGCTGCGCGTCACCCGGACCTTCCAGCCGGGCGACACCGTCCGGCTGGAGCTTGCCCTGCCGGTGCGCCGGACCCACCCGCACCCCTATGTCGACGCCGTGCGCGGCTGCGTGGCACTGGAGCGCGGGCCGCTGGTGTACTGCCTGGAGGAGGTCGACAACGCCGGTGGCCTCGACGGTGTCGTCCTCGACGCCTCGACGGCTCCCACCGTGCGCGAACGCCCCGACCTGCTCGGCGGCGTCGCCACCGTCGTCGTCTCCGGTCGACGTCTCGCGCCGGACGCCACCGGTTGGTGGCCGTACCTCACGGACGCCGCCCACACCCGACGCGCCGACGAGGCCGTCGAGTTGACCGCAGTTCCTTACTACGCCTGGGCGAACCGCAGCGACGGCGCCATGCGCGTATGGATACCCCAACAGTGACCGACGAGTAGGCCCGGCCAACTGTCGGCCTGCTCCTCAGGACTTCGCTTCTAGTTCACTACGACCCGATCGCCCTGCGACGTCGCACCCGTAGCGATGGTGTTGGCGGTGAACCGCCAGCGCCAGGTGCCGGTGGTGTTCGCGGTGACTGTGGTGCGCAGCTTGCCCAGACTGTCGGTGGTCACCGTCTTGACGGTTTTGAAGGTGTCGGTTCCGGACTCGCGGAACTGGAGAGCCACGGACTTGCCCGCGTAGTCGTCCCAGACGTTGGTGTCCCAGTTGGCCCGCCGGAGCCAGCCCGTGACGGTGAGCTTGTCACCCTTGTCGATCGGCTCGGGCGTGGCCTGGGCGTCCACCAGCTTGGCGTGCCGCTTGACGCTGAGCGGTGCGCCCGGTGAAAGGTGGTGGGAGTCACCGTCGTTGGCCACGGCCTTGGCCTTGAAGTGCCAGGTACCCGCCGAGCTGTTCCGCAGGTCCTGTGCGTCGGTGCCGTCCGGCGAGAGAGGGAAGCTGTAGACGCACTGCACAGTGGTCGCGCTTTGCGCAGTGCACTCATTGTGGGTGGGACGGATGACCAGCCCGTCGGGGCCGACTACCTTGGGACCGATGACGCTGTCGATGCCGGAGTTGTCCGTGGCGGTCAGCGTGACGCCGACCGATGTCCCGAGCGTGGCGCCGACGCCGGTGGTCGCCTTGGCGAAGGTGATGGACGTGATGCGGGCGTCTCCCACGGTCGTATCGGCGTGGGCGGCCGGTGCCACGGCGGCGAGGACGACCAGGGGAGCGACGGTGACGACCGCCGCGTAATGCTTGTGCATGGTTCTCCCAGCACTTGGGGCCGGATCATGGTCCGGATCGTGCAGGGAGACCCACGAGAGCATCATCGAGTTGTACGGAATCTTCCATTCCGAACTGCCCTGGCCCACCTTTATCGCGCAGGCACTTGCGCTGGGTCCGCTGTGCCTCGCTTGTCCTCGACGTGGACGACGTGAAGCTCGGTGCCATCCCGATGGCGCTTGGAACGTCCGAACAGCCCGACAGCGATCTTCGACCGGTCTTGAGGCTCATCGGGGCCGACATAGGTGAGGACATCGTTGTGGTGCCCGGTGACGACCCAGCCCTCGGCGTCCTTGAGGTCGATCACTCCGAAATCGCCTGCCGAAGATCCGGCATGCGCCGGGCCGCGGCGCCTTGACTGCCGAGCTCGCTATTGACCGTGCTCGGTCAAGACTCTACCCTCCGGGAAAGTGTAAGGAAACTTTCCTAACAATCGTCGGAACACCGCTCCCTGCCGAGCGGTTCCGTACGCCCCTGATCAGGCACATCAGTCCCACCCTCACAACGAGGAGACTCCCTGATGCCACCTACGCACCCCCGCCCCGACGCGCACCGCGCCGGACCCTCCCGCCGAGGCCTGCTCGGCGCGGCCGTCGGCGGTCTCGCCGCAGCCGCCCTCCCCGCGCCACTGCGGCTGCCGTCCGCCACCGCCACGGCCGCAACACTCGCCGGCTCCTGGGCGTTGCGCTGGGCGCCTTCTGCGGCGAGCGTCGGTCTCGGCGCGTTCGAGACCATCGAGGACGACCGGGCCGACTCCCACACGGCGGGTCAACCGCACATCTACCCAGTGGGCGACACCTTCCGGTTCAACATGCACATGGTCGACCGGGACACCTCCACGGACCGTCAGCGCCAGGAAGTGACCGGCATGCGTACGTCCGGCAGTTCGTACCTGCGCTGGCTCCCGGGCGAGACCTGGCGCACGACGTACCAGATGTACATCCCGAGCTCGCTGAAGGCGACCACGTCCTTCACCCACATCATGCAGACCAAGCAGCCCGGCACCGGCACCTCGCCGATCACCGTGATGTCCCTGCGCCGGGTGAACGGGGTGCAGACCATCGAACTGAAACTGTTCGAGTCGAACATCCTCGTCGGCCGCACCGACCTCGTTCCGCTGCACGACTCCTGGGTCGACGTCGACTTCCAGATGAAGATCGGCGACGGCACCGCGGGCAGTGTGCGGTGGATTCTCCGCAAGGACGGCGTCACCCTCGTCGACGGGACCAAGACGGGTGTCGACACCTTCCTGCTCGACCGGGTGCGGCCCAAGTGGGGCATCTACCGCTCGCTCGGCGACACTTCCGGTTCGCTGCAGGACTGCTATCTGCTGCTGCGGAACATGCGCGGCTACCAACTGGTCGACGGCCCCGCCGCGGTCGACCACCAGGCGGAGGACGCCTTCATCTCGCAGGGCGTCGTCGAGTCCAACCACGCCGGCTTCTCCGGGACCGGCTTCGTGAACTACGACAACGTCACCGGCTCGTTCGTCGAGTGGACCGTCCCGGCGAGCACCGCGGGCCCCGCCACCCTCGCCCTGCGCTACGCCAACGGCACGACCCTCAACCGCCCCATGGACATCGCCGTCAACGGCACGGCCGTCTCCGCCGGTCACCCCTTCAACCCCACCGGAGCCTGGTCTTCCTGGGCGACGGCCACGCTCACCGTGCCCCTGACCGCCGGCACCAACAGGATCCGTGCCACCGCCACGACCGCCAACGGCGGACCCAACGTCGACAAGATCACGGTCAGTTGAGACCCCACCAGGAGGACGTCATGCGCAGACCCCTGTCAACTCTGCTTGCCGGCACACTGCTTGCCGCGCTCGGCTTCGGCCTCGCTCCTTCCCCCGCGCTCGCCACCGTGGCCGAGCAGGCCCCCGCGGCGAGCGTTCAGATCTCCGCCTACCCGGAGTGGCAGCCGAACACCTCGTACACCGTGGGCACCCGAGTGTCCTACGGCGGCAAGGACTACGAATGCCTACAGAGCCACACGTCCCTGACCGGCTGGGAGCCCCCCAACACCCCCGCCCTGTGGAAGCTGCTCGGTGACAGCAGCGGCGGTACCGACACGGCCGCTCCCTCGACCCCGACCGGCCTGCGCGCCACCGGCACCACATCCTCCAGCGTGTCCCTGGCCTGGAACGCCTCCACCGACAATGTGGGCGTGACCGGCTACGTGGTGTACCGCGACGGCGCCCAGGTCGCCACGACGACCGGCACCTCGCACACCGTCGGCAGCCTGTCGGCGAGCACGGCGTACACCTTCACCGTCCGCGCCCGCGACGCGGCGGGCAACGTCTCACCGGTCTCCGACGCCGTCACCGCCACCACCCAGAGCAACGGCGGAACGCCGCCGGGCACCACCCCCGCCGCGATCAACGGCCGGCTCAAGGTGTGCGGAGTGAAGCTGTGCAACCAGTACGGCAAGCCGATCCAACTGCGCGGCATGAGCAGCCACGGCCTCCAGTGGTACAGCCACTGCCTGACCGGCGGCTCCCTGGACGCGCTCGCCACCGACTGGAACTCCGACGTACTGCGCATCTCCCTCTATGTCCAAGAGGGCGGCTACGAGACCAACCCGAGGATGTTCACCGACCGGGTGCACCAGCTCATCGAGATGGCCACGGCCCGCGGCATGTACGCCCTCGTCGACTGGCACCAGCTCACGCCCGGCGACCCCAACTACAACCTGTCCCGCGCCAAGACGTTCTTCACCGAGATCGCGCAGCGCCACCGCGGCAAGACCAACCTGCTGTACGACATCGCCAACGAACCCAACGGTGTCAGCTGGTCGCGGATCAAGTCCTACGCCGAGCAGCTCATCCCCGTCATCCGCGCCCAGGACCCCGCCACCCCGATTCTCATCGGCACCCACGGCTGGGGCTCCCTCGGAATCTCCGACGGCCGCAACGAGACCGACATCATCAACAACCCGGTCCAGGCGACCAACATCATGTACACGTTCCACTTCTACGCGGCCTCGCACGACCAGGAGTACCTGGACGCGCTCAACCGGGCATCGGACCGGATCCCGATCTTCGTCACCGAGTTCGGCACCCAGGAAGCCAGCGGTGACGGCCCGAACAACTTCACCCGCACCCAGCAGTACCTCGACCTGATGGCCGCCAAGAAGATCAGCTGGGTCAACTGGAACTTCTCCGACGACGAGCGCACCGGCGCCGTGTTCAAGGTCGGCACCTGCAACAACAACGGCCCCTGGACCGGCACCACTTCACTCAAGCCGGCCGGCGTCTGGATCCGCGACCGGATCCGCACACCGGACTCCTTCCCCACGACCTGAGCAGGCACCGCCCCGAACGAGGGTTGCGGCGCACCGTGCTGTCGTGACACCCGCGCCCAGCGAGGTAGCTCGATATACGCCGAGTGCTCGGCAGCCCGAGGGGGACAATGGGAGAAGAAGTATCCCGGCGCTGAAGGCGGTGGGGAGCATGGAACTGCCCTTCGTCGTGGGTGTCGACGGCTCGGAGTCCAGCCTCCATGCCGTGGACTGGGCCGTGGACGAGGCGGTGCGCCACGGACTGCCGTTGCGGATCGTCCACGCCTCGCTGTGGGAGCGGTACGAGGGGGCGGCCCTGGCGGAGACCCCGGGGGCCGACCCGGCCGTGGTGACCGAACACGATCTCGCCGAGAGCGTCGTGGCGCTCGCCGACCAGCGTGCCCGGCAGCGCGCTCCGACGCTGGAGATCAGCACCAGCGTGCTGCCGGAGGATCCCGTGTCGGCGCTGCTGCGCGAGGCGCGCCTCGCCAGTGCCGTCGTGACCGGGGTACGGGGCAGGGGCCCGATCAGGGAACTCCTTCTGGGCTCGGTCGGTCTCTCCCTCGCCGCCCGGGCCCCCTGCCCGGTCGCTGTCGTGCGCGGCAGGGCGGAGAACAGACACACGGCCAACGGCCGCATCGTCCTGGCCGTCGGCGACACCACGGCCGCCGCCGCGGTCAGGTACGCCTTCCGGGAGGCCGCGGTGCGTGAGTGCGAGGTCGAGGCCGTACGGGCCTGGCGGCGCCCGGCGCACCGGACGGCACCGCATCCGCTGCTGACCGGTGCGCCCGCCCACGCCGAGGAGGACCATGCCTCGGCGCTCCTCGACAAGGCGTTGGACACCATCGCCGAGGAGTACACCGGCGTGACCCTGCACCGCTCCCTGGTCGAGGGCTCGGCACGCCATGCGCTGGTGACCCGGTCCTGCGCGGCCGACCTCCTGATCATCGGGGCCCATCGCCGCCATGGCCACCTCGGACCCCAGCTCGGCCTGGTGGGACACACGGTGCTGCACCACGCCGAGTGTCCGGTGGCGGTGATTCCGCGCACGAGTGACAGCGGCTGACGTCGAGCTTGTGCAACCCGGTCCCAGGAAGTACGTCCTCGTCGACGCACCGGTGATCAGGCGCCGTCGGCCCACCGTGCGTAGCTGCGTTGGTCGGGCAGGGCGATGAGTGACAGATCCATTCCGTCACGCTGCTCGCCGGGCCGAAGCAGCGGCTCGATCACATACCGGGTGGGCCAGCCCGGCCGGCGTTCGATCGCCAGGAGCCGGCCGACGCTGTCCGGGTCGAAGTCGCCGGTGGTGAACGGCGCGAACTCCATGACGAGGTCACCGGGTTGGGGATGATCCATGCGGTCGCGCAGCTGCGCCACGACCGGGGCCGGGCTGCCGAGGTGGCTGGCTGCCCATAAGGCGCGGCCCACCTGGGCGATGTGTTCCACCAACTCCTCGGCGGTGGGCTTGTCCGGCGACGTCGTGCTCACGCCCCTCCTCCTCATACGTATGCCCGACGTGTACAGCCGGGCCGGGTAGACCAGCTGGTGGGGGAGGGCGGCGGGTCGCTCGCAGCCTACACAGTGCGTGCTCGGTCGTGTGCGGGGCGTCCAACGGTCGTGATCTTCCCGCAACCCTGGCAAGGGGCATGCCGAACCCGCTCGGTGGCGCCACATCCATGGTGTGGCGCCACCGTCGCGTCGCGTTCGGCTCGGCTCAGAGAGCGCCCTGGGCCCAGGGGCCGGTGATCGCGAACGTGATGCCGGGGGTCTGGATGTTCACGAACAGCCAGTTCCCGTTCTTGGGTTCGAACACGGAACCGGCCCACTCCGAGCCCCGGTGGTCGGCAGCCGGGACGTTCTTGCCCGCCGTACCGCCGCGAAGGTCGACGTTGTTGGCGGCGAACCGGAAGATCTCGCCGTCGGTGGTCAGACCGTGGACGTACTCGGTGCCGCCGCCGTCCTCGCAGAGCACGAGGGCGCCGCTGGGGCTGACGCACATATTGTCCGGCGCGTTGAGGACGTCAGCGCCGGGCGAGGCGAACAGAACGCGGAACTCGTCGGTGGCCGGGTCGAGTTCGAAGACCTGGCCCTGGCGGGCGGGACCGCCGTCGGTAGTGATCACGTAGACGCGGCCATTGCCGTACCAGGCACCTTCGAGACGGCTGAAGACCGCGGCGCCGTTCGCCTGCGCCTGAAGCCGCACGGTGTCCGCAGCCGGGTCGACGTCCTCCACCGGCACCCAGGAAACGGTGCCGTACGCCTTCTCGCCATCGAGGCGGGTGTCGTACGTCGTGGCGCCGATGCGCAGGGCCTCCAGCCGCCCCCCCTTGGCCAGATCACCCGGGACCGCCGGGACGAACCGGTACAGCGAGGCGTTGCCGCGGTCCTCGGTCTCGTACACATAACCGGTCGCCGGGTCAACGGCGATGGCTTCATGATTGAAGCGGCCCATCGCCGTGTACGGCTCGGGGTTGCCCTTGCCCTCCGAGGCCACCTCGAAGATGTAGCCGTGCCGCTTGCCCTCGGTCGTGGAGAAGGTCTCCTCGCAGGTGAGCCACGTGTTCCACGGGGTGGGACCGCCGGCGCAGTTGCGGATGGTGCCGCCGAGGCTGCCGTACGACTCCAGCCACTGACCGGCGTCCGGATCGAACACCAGGGTGGTGGTGCCGCCCCCGGCCTCCGAGTTGTACGCCGGGGCGGTGAACGCGGGCCCGGCGCCACGCTCGTGATTACGGACGAGGTGCACCTTGTCGTCGTAGCGGAAGGCCGCCATGCCGTCGTGCGCGCCCGGGGTGCGCACGCCGTCGTCCATGAGGTCGTTCGTCCACCCGTAGGAGATGTACTCGAACCCCCGTGGCAGATGCAGTAGTTCAAGCCCGGTCGCCTGGTCCTTCACCGGCCGCAACGGACCGTACCCGGCATCGAACTCAAGCTTCACCGGCGCGGCGGCCGCCGTCCGCGCCGCCAGGGCCTGGAAGGGGACGGACGCGGCCGCGGCCAACGCCGCCCCACGCAAGATCGTGCGTCGCTCAAAACCATGACCGGTCGAAGATCCGGCGAACATGCCTGACATGGAAGTCCTCTCGCCACAACGAACCGGGGGGCGGCGGCAGTCACCCTAGAAGCGAACCGTGAGTCCGATTCCTAACGGGAAGTGACCTTTGGGAGAAGGTCTTCCGGAGCGCTCTCCTCCCGCAGGAAGCCGCTTTCAACGGTTGCGCGGAGTGACCAGGCCGGACTCGTAGGCGAGGACCACGAGTTGGGCGCGGTCGCGGGCGTGGAGTTTGGTCATCGCGCGGTTGATGTGGGTCTTCGCGGTCATGGGGCTGATCACCATGCGATCGGCGATCCGGTCGTTGGACAGGCCCTGTGCGGCCAGGGCGACCGCTTCGCGTTCGCGGTCGGTCAGTTCTGCCAGGGCGGCGCCAGTGGTGGTGGGGAGGGGCTCGGTGACGTAGCGGTGGATCAGTTTGCGGGTGATGGACGGGGCGAGCAGGGCGTCGCCGCGGGCGGCGACCCGTACGGCGTGCAGGAGGTCCTCCGGGACGATGTCCTTGACCAGGAACCCGGCGGCGCCGGCGCGCAGTGCTTCGAAGACGTACTCGTCCATGCCGTAGTTGGTCAGCATGACGACGTGTACGGCGGTCAGCGCCGGGTCCGCGGCGATGCGCCGGGTTGCCTCGATGCCGTCCATGACTGGCATCTGGATGTCGATCAGCGCGACGTCGGGCAGATGCTCCCTGGCGAGCGCCAAAGCCACTTCGCCGTCGGCGCCTTCGGCCACCACCTCGATGTCGTCCTCGAGGTCGAGCAGCGCGCGGAAGCCGCTGCGGATGAGTGGTTGGTCGTCGACCAGCAGGACACGGATCATGATGCTCGTTCCACAGGGAGTTCGGCCTGGACGGTGAAGCCGTGATCGGCGCGCGGTTCGGCACGTAGCCGGCCGCCGAGGGCGGTGACGCGTTCGCGCATGCCGAGCAGCCCGAGGCCTGGGGCCGGGGCGTCAGCGGGGGTGGCCTTGCCGTCGTCGTCCACCTGGATGGACAGCCTGTCGGGACGGTATGCGATCCGGACCGTCGCGGTGGTGGCAGCCGCGTGCCGGGCGGTGTTGGTCAGCGCCTCCTGGACGATGCGGTAGGCGGTCCGGCCCACCGCAATCGGGACGTCGCGCCGCTGCCCCTCGATCGTCAGTGTCGCGTCCAGGTCCATCGAACGGGCGCGCTCCACCAGGTCCGGAATGTGTTCGAGACTCTGCGGTGGCGTCGTGTCGTCGTCGCGCAGCGCTTCCAGGGTCGCGCGCAGCTCCCTGGTCGCCTCACGTCCGGCCGCCTGGATCGCCAGCAGCGTCTCGGGCACCTGCTCGCCACGTCTGCGGGCCACGTGGACGGCGACCTCGGACTGCACCTTGATGATCGAGATCTGGTGGGTGAGGGAATCGTGCAGCTCCCGCGCGATGTGCAGGCGCTCCTCGTCGGCGCGGCGCCGCGCGGTCTCCTCCCGGGTGCGCTCGGCCTCCTCCGCCCGCCGCTCGGCCTGGCGTAGCGCTTCCCCGGCGGCGAAGGCGGCGATCAGCCAGGCGATTTCGAGTACGTTCCGGGCCTGCGCGAACGCCTCCCGCGCCGGTCCGTCGCGGAAGACCAGAGCGGTGAGGGGGAGGGCGACCAGCAGGGACACGGATGCCGCCGCCGTCAGGGCCCGCTGGCCGGCTCGCACGGCGCCGTACACCGCGACCAGGTACGAGACGGAGAGCACTTCAAAACCGGCCGCCTCGTACCCCACCGTGCACAGGCCGGTGACGGCCAGCACGGCGATCGGAGCCCTGCGACGCGCGAGCAGCGCGAGACCGCCTGCCGCCAGCAGCACGGAGCCGAGCAGCTCACGCGCCCCGGCCGGGTGCTGCCCCGACAACCCGGTGCCCAGCAACAGTGCCGCCACACCGACGGCAATCGCCCAGTCCATGGCACCGGCCGGGACACGAAGACGCCCTGTGTCCATGCGCGCACCCTAGCCGGACGCGGCCGCGGGGCGAGTCCCGCGCACGGACGAGCGGCCGACTACCGCACACGTGGTAGTCGCCGGCCACCTGCCGCGTCCGCGGCAGTCGACTGCCATGTCGACGGCAGTCCGAAGAGACCGCATCGGCTGGACGACCGGCGGTGCGGTCGGCAGGCACGCTCAAGGCACAACACAACCTCGTCACGTACGAAGGAGGAGAGTGGCATGAGCGCAGCAGACGTCCTGACGGTGGCCGCCGAGGGCGGCGTCATCGGTGACGGGCGTACGGGGGCCAACCTGGCCCTCGGGGTGGGGTTCATCGGCGTGGTCATCGGCTGGGCGGCCCTGGCCCGCGTCGCCGGGCGTATCAGCGTCGGCAACGCGCGCGCCGGCGCCATGTCGGCCATGGCGGTGGGCCTGGTCGGCACGGTACTCGGGGTGCTGCATCTGGCCACCTCCAGTGGGGGTCCCGGCACGGGCAACGGGATGGTGGGAGCCGTCGTGGCCATCCCGTTGGGGCTGGCTGCCATGGAGTTCGGCCGGCGCGCGCTCGCCCGGTCCCGACGCGGTGAGCGGGTCGCCGGCCACTTCGAGTCCCAGCGCCGGTGACCGGTGGGCCGGGACCGGGTGCATAGGGGAGCGGGCTGCCTCCAGGCCGGGCGCTGGTCGCCCGGCCGGGGCCGACCGGCCCATGCGGACGTCGGCCACTGCGGACATGCTGGATCTACGGGGCATACCCGGCGCTGCGCCATGCGCCGGGTCGTACCGGTCCTCCGGCGACGCGCCGTCGGCCGGAGGCCGAGAGAGGAACGGTCATGAAGGGCTATGTCTTCCACGGTCCCGGACACGCCTCCTGGCAGGAGGTCCCGGATCCCGGCATCAAGGACCCCACCGATGTGATCGTGCGCGTCGACGCCGTCACCATCTGCGGCACGGACCTGCACATCCTCAAGGGCGACGTGCCCGAGGTGCGCCCCGGCACGGTGCTGGGGCACGAAGCGGTCGGCGAGATCGTCGAGACCGGCAGTGACGTACGCACGGTCCGCCCGGGCGACCGGGTCCTGGTCTCCTGCATCACCGCCTGCGGCCGCTGCGCGTACTGCCGCAAGGCGATGTACGGCCAGTGCCGGGGCGGCGGTGGCTGGATCCTGGGCCACCTGATCGACGGCACGCAGGCCGAGTACGTACGGGTGCCGCACGCCGACCTCTCCGTCCACGCGCTGCCCAACACGCTGGCGAGCGAGGACGCCGTCCTGCTGGCCGACATCTTCCCGACCGCCTACGAGGTGGGCGTGCTCAACGGGCGGGTGCGGCCCGGGGACACCGTCGCCGTCGTCGGAGCCGGCCCCATCGGACTGGCGGCGATCACCACGGCCCGGCTGTTCGCCCCCGAGCGGATCGTCGCCGTGGACCTGGCCGCCGCCCGACTGGAGGCCGCCAGGCAGCTCGGCGCCGACGCCGTCGCGGACGCCGGTGAGGGTCCGGAGCAGTTGATCGCCGATCTGACCGACGGGCTGGGCGCGGACGTGGTCATCGAGGCGGTCGGCGTACCGGAGAGCTTCGAGATGTGCACCCGGATGGTCCGCCCCGGCGGGCACGTCGCCAACGTCGGCGTGCACGGCAAGCCCGTGACCCTGCACCTCGAAGACCTGTGGATCAAGAACGTGACCATCACCACCGGCCTGGTCGACACCCACTCCACGCCCACCCTGCTGCGCATGGCTGCCGCCGGCCGCCTGCCCACCTCGGCGCTGGTCACCCACACCTTCCCGCTGGATTCGATGCAGGAGGCGTACGACGTCTTCGCCCGCGCCGCCGACACCGGCGCCCTCAAGGTCGTGCTCGGCGAGCAGCGGCATGACGCCGTGGCCGTCCCGGAGGCCTGACGAAGGGAGGGTCCTGCCAGGCGTGACGTTCGTCCCCCGTCCCAGGGCCGCTCTCGGGCGGGGGCGGGACCGATGGCCCCTCACCGTCGGCCGTCTTCCGGCTCAGGATGGAATGCACTCGCTGCATCAGGTGAAAGACGGGCCGGCCATGTATCCCAACGACGGTTTCCGCGAACTCGACCGGCAGGAGTGCCTGCGCCTGCTGGCGAAGGCGCCCGTCGGCCGGATCGTGCACACGCGCCAGGCTCTGCCTGCCGTTCTGCCGGTGAACTTCTGTCTGGACGGCGACGGCGCGGTGCTGCTGCGGACGTCGGCGGTCTCGGAACTGGTCCGTGCGGTCGACGGCGCGGTCGTCGCCTTCGAGGCGGACGAGGTCGACGCCGTCGCCCACTCCGGCTGGAGCGTCGTCGTCACCGGCCGGGCGACCGTGGTGACGGATCCGGCCGAGCACGCGCGGCTGTGCCGGGTCGGGCCGCGCTCCTGGGTGCCCTCGCCCGAGGAGGTCTTCGTACGCGTCGAGCCCGAACTGGTCACCGGACGTGAACTCGTCGGCGGACGTACGCGGTACGGGGTGGACCTTGACTCGTACGCGCCCGGGGCCCCCGTACGGCCCTGACAGAGGGGGCCGTACGGCGCGCTGATGGGCTCCCGATGGCCCTGCCCCCGGCCGCGGCGAGCGACGAGCATCGTCAGCGCAGCCGCCACGAGCGGCGACATGAGCGATCCGGAGGCAGTGATGACGTTGGCACCCCATGCAGAGGCAGGCGTGGCATCTCCCTCACCTCGACGGTCACCCCCGAGGGCCTCGGCTGGTCGGCATCCTCGACGCCCACATGGGTGCGGGCGGCTTCCACATGAACGTCAACGTGCTGAACCGGGCGACGCTTGAGGACGCCATGGAACACCCGGAGAAGTACCCCGAGTTGACGATCCGCGTCTCCGGATACGCCGTCAACTTCGTGCGCCTCACACGCGAGCAGCAGCTCGATGCCCGCATCGAGCGGTACCGGGACGTCGTCACCACGGCCGGCGGGGGAGTGACCCTCACCGGCGGTGAGCCGTTGCTGCAGCCGGCCTTCACCGCGGCGGTCCTGCGCCGCTGCCGGGAACTGGGCCTGCACACGGCCCTGGACACCTCCGGCTTCCTCGGCGCCCGCGCGACCGACGAACTCCTCGCCGACACCGACCTGGTGCTGCTCGACATCAAGTCCTTCGACGTCGCCACCTACCGGAAGCTGACCGGCGGCTCGCTCGCCCCCACGCTGAGCCTCGCCATCCGGCTGGACCGGCTCGGCATCCCGGTGCACGTCCGCTACGTACTCGTCCCGGGCTGGACCGACGCCCCGGAGGCCGTGGACGGGCTCGGTGCGTTCCTGGCCGGTCTTGGCAACGTCGACCGGGTGGACGTCCTGCCGTTCCACAAGCTGGGCGCCCGCAAGTACGACGCCCTCGGCCTCTCCTTCCCCCTGGGCGACACCCGCACGCCCGACCCGGAACTGACCGAGCGGGTACGCGAGCAGTTCCGGGAGCACGGGTTGCGGGCGCTGTGAAGCCGGCCCTCCGCGCCGGCCACCGCACATGATCCGCCGTGCCCCGCCCCGACCTGGACCGATACCGTGGCATCAGGCCACGACGGTCGGCCGTGGTGAGTGAGGGGACCTGGAGGATCATCGGTGGGACACTCCGAGGACGCTCGGGAGGCCCGCGTTCGGCTGCCCCAGCTGAGGCTGGACGAGCTGCTGGAGGAACTCCAGGCCCGTCTGGACGCGGCCCGCGGCACCCGCGACCGGGTGCACAGCCTCTTGGAGGCGGTGCTGTCGGTCGGGCGCGAGCTGAACCTGGAGCAGGTGCTGCGCAGCATCGTGGACGCGGCGGCGGCGCTGGTCGACGCCCAGTACGCCGCCCTGGGCGTGATCGGTCCGGGCGGGAGGCTGCTCTCGGAGTTCCACACCGTCGGCGTCACCGAGGAACAGATCGCAGCGATCGGCCCCTTCCCGGAGGGCCACGGCATCCTCGGCGAACTGATCCGCCACCCGGAGCCGCTGCGCCTGGCGAAGATCTCCGAGCACCCCGCCTCCTACGGCTTCCCGCCCCACCACCCC
>NZ_JACMSF010000064.1 GCF_014257025.1 Streptomyces cupreus | reverse complement strand
GCAGTCAGGCCCTTGAGCCGGGTACGGATCGCGACCCCCGAAGGACCGGGCACCACGAACGGCGCCGCCACCTCTCGCAGCCCGCCCATCCCCGTCACCCCCCACCGGTGTCGCGTCAATCCGTCACCACGCCCAACGACCACCACCAGGAAAGGTCACGCATTCGACGTAAGAACTCCCGTTCCCGCCCCGGGAATGCGCCTGCCACTGCCCTAGGTAGGGCTCACTCATACGCACCAGAACACGCTCAACTGCCATCGATCGCCATCTGTTCACACCCCCGTTATGGGGAGCTCCAGGCCTGCGGAATCGAATCCGTCCTGAGAAGATCAACGGAAAATCCAGCCCAACAGGGCCGCCGTGCGGCCAGGCGGGCCTCGGCTCTTCCCCTGGGCGGGTCAATGTGTTTGGAGCACTGGTTCCTCCACGCTTTGCGAATTCCCTGACGGCCCCGTCTCCGCATGCACGCAAGCACAAACAGGGGGAGGCTGTTGGTATGGCCGAACGCTCCGGTGATCACATATCCGCCTGACGAGTCCGGCGGCCGACCGTCCGTGCCGACACGTCGGCACCGGCACCGGCACCGGCACCGGCACCGGCACCGCTACTCCTCGCACGATCCGGTGGGCCGCGGCCGAAGACCCCGGGCAGAGAAGCAAGCGCGGAGGAGGCGATGTCCAGCAGTGGAGATGCGGGTGACGCAGCTCAGCGAGAGCGACGAGGATCCGCTCGGCCTGCACCTGGCCGCCCTGGCCGTACTGGACGAGCAGGGGACCGTGGTCGGATGGAGCCGACGAGCCCAGGACCTGATCGGCTACCCGGGCCCCGATGTGATCGGCCGTTCGGCATTCGAGGTACTGGTGGATCCAGTCGATCTGCCGGCCGCCAGGGATGCCGCGGTGCGGTGCAGGAGAGCCGGCGGCTGGTTCGGGCTGGTTCCGGTGCGGCATCGTAGCGGGCACCGGGTGGAGTTGGGGCTGAGAGTCTCCGAGTTCTCACGTGACCAGCTCCGCGAGTGGTTTCTCGCCGGGGCACCTGCGGCTGACGTCCTTCAGTGGCAGCGGGACCGCGCGGTCCTCGACGGGTTGTACCGACGGTGTCCGATCGGCCTGGTCGTGCACAGCCCCGACATGAGGGTTGTGCGGGTCAACCGGGCGATCGAACGGTTCACGGGCGTTCCGGCCGCCGACTTTCGGGGCCTGCCCACGGGCGTCATGCTCGTCCCCGACGACGCACGCAAGGCCGTCGAGCGGGTGCGCCAGGTAATACGGACGGGGAGACCACAGGTCTACTCCGAACAGTACGTTCGCCTGGAACGGGACCCGGCGCGAGAGCGCGTCGCATCGGTGTCGTCCTTCCCCATGAAGGATGCCGCCGGCCGGATCCTGGGCGTGGCCGAGATGATCGAAGACATCACCGACCGCCACCGTGCCCAGCAGCGGCTCGCGCTCCTCGCCGAAGCCAGCACCCGGGTCGGAACGGCCCTGGACGTGGAACAGACCGCCCGGGAACTCGCCGACGTGCTTGTCCCCCACCTCGCGGACCACGCCACGGTGGACCTGCTACAGCCGGTCACCCGCGGCGAGGAGCCAGCGCCCGCCCCAGGCGGGGCCGTCGTACGGGCGGGGGCATGCAGCGTCGGCGCGCATGAACCGAGCCCGCGCGACCCACGAGGCGAGCCGTTCGAGTACGCACCGGACACCCCCCAGGCCCGATGCCTGGCCAGCGGCCGACCCATCCTGGAACCGGTTCTCCCCTCCGACTGGCTGTCCCGCAAGCCGGACTCGGGCCGGCCCGTTCCGGAACCCGGCGCGCATTCCCTGATGGTCGTGCCGCTGGCGGCGCGGGGCCTGGTCCTGGGCGCGGTAAGCCTATGGCGTTCGCGGCGCCCCGAGCCGTTCGAAGCCGACGATCTCACCCTGGCGCAGGAACTCGCCTCACGTGCGGCCCTGTCCATCGACAACGCCCGACGCTTCGCCGAGCAGCAGCAGACCGCGTTCACCTTGCAGAGCAGCCTTCTGCCCAGCGCGGTGCCGGAGCAGTCGGCCGTCGAGGCGGTCCCCCGCTATCTGCCCGCCGGGGCGGGCACTGGCCTAGGCGGTGACTGGTTCGACGTCATCGCCCTGTCCGGGGCGCGGGTCGCCCTCGTCGTCGGCGACGTGGTCGGCCGCGGTCTGCACGCCGCCGCGACGATGGGCCGACTGCGTACCGCGGTCCACACCCTGGCCAGCCTCGACCTGGAACCGGACGAAGTCCTCTCCCGCCTGGACGACCTGGTCAATCTGCTGGCAGCCGAGCGGGAGGCAGCCGGCGAACGGCCGGGGACCCAGCAACTCCTCAGCGCCACCTGCCTGTACGCCGTCTACGACCCCATCTCCCGCCGGTGCTCCGCCGCACGCGCCGGCCACCCGCCCCCGGTGGTGACCACCCCGGACGGACAGGCGAGCCTGCTCGACCTGCCCGCCGGCCCGCCGCTCGGTCTGGGCGGTCTGCCCTTCGAGACCCAGGAGTTCGACCTCGCCGAAGGAAGCCTGATCACCCTCTACACCAATGGACTGATCGGCGAACGCACCATGGATATCGACGAGGCCCTGGCACGACTGTGCGCAGCACTGACCCGCCCGGCAGACCCCTTGCAGGAGACGTGCCGGGCAGTCGTGCTCACCCTTGTGCCCGCTCGCCCGGCCGATGACATCGCTCTGGTCATCGCCCGCACCCGCGTACTGCCGGAGCGGAACGTCGCCTCCTGGCAGCTGCCCCGCGAAGCCACCGCAGCCACCCGGGCCAGAGCACTCGTCACCGACAAACTGACCGAATGGGGACTGCAGCAACTCGCGTTCACCACCGAGCTGATCACCAGCGAACTGGTCACCAACGCCTACCGCTACGCCAGCGGCCCCATGATCCTGCGGCTGATCCGCGAACGCTCCCTGGTCTGCGAAGTCAGCGACCCCAGCCACACCTCACCCCACCTGCGCCGCGCCCGCCTCACCGACGAAGGAGGACGCGGCCTGTTCCTGGTGGCCCAGATGGCCGAACGCTGGGGCACCCGCTACAGCCGCGACGGCAAAACAGTCTGGACCGAACAGCCACTGCCGGAGGGAAACCCGTAGGCATGAGGTCTCGACGAATGGGCCTACGTCCGCGACACCGAACGCACCGCTGCACCGGGGGCAGCGTAGCCGTGGGCAACCGCTCCGTGCCGAGAAGCTCCCGGGCACGTGAACCTGCATGGGATGCAATGGTGTGATTACCGTGGTCACGGACTCTGGTCGTAGCCGTCCACAGGCGCGGGTGGAGCCAGACCGCGCACTACTTCTCCTCCACCCAGCAACTACGCGACTGGGCAGAAGGTGGTGCGACCACCAGCCGAATGGCTCTCTCCCAGACCCTGTCCCATCACGCACTCACCGGCATGCCCCGCCCGGACTTCCAGGCGCTGATCGACCGGATCACCGTGCCCTACCAGGCCACGATCGAACAACGTCGGCACCGCAAACGCGGCGGCGACCGGCGCCCAGGAACCCGTGGGGGCGTCTTCCGTCAAAAGTGGATGGTGCCGCGGCTGACACCGAACAAGTCGGCCAGGGTCTGCTGGTCACATGATTTCCGCAACGCCATCGAGGATGTCCGTCCCCTCCTCGAACAGGACCCGTACATCCCGACGCTTGCCGAACGACGCTTCACCACGGCCGCCGACGTCCTCGCATCCGTCACAGGAGACAGCGAAACACCATGTTGAATCCTTACGGCTTCAATGGACACGACAACGCTGCCAGGCCGCGCTCGCGCAAGGAGCGCAGGAACTCGCTCCAGAACGCTTCGGTCTCGCTGTCACCGACCATCACGCCCAGCACCTCACGGCCGCCGTCCTCGCTGATGCCGGTGGCGATGACCACGGCCTGGGAGACGATCCGGTGGTTCACGCGGACCTTGCAGTAGGTGGCGTCCAGGTAGAGGTAGGGGAAGCGGCTGTGATCCAGGGGCCGGCCGCGGAAGACCGTGAGCTGTTCGTCCGGGTCACCGCAGATCCGTGAGACCTCGCTCTTGGAGATGCCGCTGTCCGCGCCGAGCGCCTTGACCAGGTCGTCGACCGAGCGGGTGGACACCCCGTGCACATATGCCTCCATGATGGCGGCGTAGAGCGCCTGGTCGATGCGGCGCCGCCGTTCCAGCAGGCAGGGGAAGAAGCTGCCGCTGCGCAACTTCGGTATCGCCAGGTCCAGATCGCCGGCCTGGGTGGCCAGGGTCTTCTCCCGATGGCCGTTGCGGAAGGCGGTGCGGGCTTCGGTGTGCTCGTTCCACTGGGCGCTGATCCGGCCGCTGAGCTCGGCCTCGATCAGCTCTTGCAGCATGCGCTCGGCGACGTTGCGGACGAGCTCGATCCTGGCCGCCTTAGCAACGGATTAGTGACTCCAGCAGGCGTTGTAGGTCAGACTGAGACAAGGCCATCGGGCACCTCCAAGGTTGAACTGGCCGTTCACCAGGGAGATTTGCACGGTGGCCTGCCTCATGCGCAGGGAGCGGAGACCGTCACCGGATGCACGCCCCGGGCACCCGCCCGCGCACCCCCGCACGGTGATCGCCTACACCATCACGCGGGACGCCATCGAGCGCATCTGTTGCTCCACATCCGCGCTGAGCCCCCGATGACCCGGTGATCCCCACCCGCATCCCGTGATTCCTCCCCTACAGGTAGACGCCGTGCAGGCACTCCGTCGAAGTCCCGCACCACCTTGGGCGGCGAAGTTGTGGTGGGGGTACGGCGCACTGCGCGGGCCCGCTCCACGATCCGTCCCGATCCATACAGACCGGTTCCACTCGTGAATGTCCACTTGCATGGCCAGGACCGGCCATGCATCCACCGGGCGGCCCGTCCGAAGGGCCGTCGCCCTCCAGGAGTCCCTGCCACTCCGTCAGCAGATCACCCAAGCGGGTCTCGTCGGCGCACAGCACCCACACCTCCTGCGAGAACTCGCCGACCCCGAACGCCTGACACAACTGCTTGTAGTCACCGGGCAGTTCGTTACCCAGTGACTTCTCGGATCTGCACCCAGGGCTGCGCTACGACCCACGCTGCTTTATGGGAATTCTGGAATTTACTGTTGTTCTGCCATCCGCAGATGGCGGCACGCCGAGTAGAGCCGAGGGCTGGAAAACGGGTCCGCTGCGCGACCGCGCAGTCCGTATCATCGGATTAGTTCGATCTCTTGAAGCAATCCCCAGGCAAACCTGAGAAAATACTTCTCCCTATCGAAACCCTGGGCGTTGTAGGTGTGATAGTGACCCCAGCCATCAATCGTTCGAACCTGGTCGAAGTTTGCAGCCAGGTCGGCCTCAAGGAACCTCCAGGGTGCAATCTGGTTCACCCCCTCGGAATCGTTACATTGCTCAAATTCCATCTTCTCAACGAATCGGCCGGTCTGGTCAAGAAGAATGGAGAATTTGAAATCAGGCCACAAGGGGAGTTGGTATACATTCCACTGCCCTCTCTCGCCACGCGAATCCACTTGAGCCTCTTTGAGGATGATCTCAAGATTTCGCGCATTGCCCGACCCTAGGCGAATCAACTGAGAAACCACTCCGTGGCGGTCTTTCATGTGAGCTGCGGTTCGATTCAGTTTCTTCAGGCTGGAGTCCAGCAATGAAGCGGGGGGATCCATCACCTTCAGCAGGTACAACTGGAAATCGATCACGCCCACACCTTCCAGCGTCACTCAAAACACTTCCTTACTATTGAGACTCGTGAATTCATGGAAAGCTCTGCCTCCCGGCCTGTACCGGCCGGGAGGCAGAGTTGTGACTCTAAGTCAGGTCCAGCAGGTTGAGAGCGGCGGAGCTGAACTGTACTTACGCATTTTGACTCTATGCCCATCCTCCCAAGCGGAGAAAGCGAGGCATATCCTCGGTGTATCTCGCGATGGCAGGCTCGAAGGATGCCCTGATTCGCGTAATCCAAATTTGAGGATTGTCTTCTGCGAAGAGGATCTCGATTACCTCACCCTGGGCTGCCGACTCCAATTGCTCATGGATTCCCTGAGGCGGAAGTGTGACTTCCAGGCCCCCTCGTCCTCGTCGAGGATTCCGTCGAAGTCACCAGCAATATTGCGTCCAAGGGCGCAGCACGCCTCGGCACGGGCATCGGATGCTTCCGGTTCTTGTTGCCCCTGTGTCGCCTCGAAAGTCATGGCCAAGGCATGGTGCGCCCAGTAGTGAATTTCTTCTGCGCTCTCTACGAGCAGTTCCGGAGAATTCTGCAGGGCCTGGATGAGTTCCTGCTGCTCCAGCAGACTTTCCGGCTGCCATAGGAGATCCGACAGCGCGGCAAATCGGGCCGCGGTCGACGCTGTCGCGCAGGCCCGCACAATCGGCTGCACACGGGACACACACGCAGCGCTAAACAGGGCGGCCTGCTCGGGAGTGGCTTGGCCCAGGCGTTTACCACATCTCTGTATTTCACTCACAACCCACCCGAATCGTATCACCGTTGGTCGACCGTTACACGTCCCTGTCTGTCACGGAACTTCCTGTAGTGCCGACTTGGGATTGGCCGCTCGGTCGCTCCGTCTGGCGACGTCGCCGTCATGCCTGAGTGGATGTCAGCCGACAAACTGCGAGGCGGAAATGAAGATGACGGTCGACATCTGGAGCGCTAAACAGTCCTAATTATGATCGCGCTGTTCAAAAGCAGCTTGACCAGGCTTGGTGCGAAGGTCACTGAGTATCCAAGACCACGCGATGATGGACATTGCTCCGACAGCAGAAGATCCGCAGCTCCCCGGCCCTCGCCACCTCAACCCTGGTTGGCGCATACGCGACTTGAAGTTCCTCATCTTCAAGATCTCGATCCTCCACGGGCCGCCATCGTCTACTACCGCTATCCCACTCATTACTGTCTACCTTCAGGAGCAGAGTGACCGGTCCGTCACAGTCCGGGCAGGACAAATCCAGCAAATCCGTGGAGTGCCAGCTTGCCCACCCTCCGACTTTCCAACCTCGCGCGACGGAAAGGGCGTACTGATAGCGCAGGCCCTCGCGCTGATCAAGAATCTCCAGCATGGATCTTACATCAGCAGGGAGCTCATCTACATCAGGAAATTCCACCACACGCTCGGGAGTGATACCACAAGGGCGCACTAGGTAGGAATCTATCAACGGATCAACTATGTCGGCCGCAGTGGAATGGTAACCACCGAGTCCCATACTGGAGTCACCCCAGACGATTTTGACAGCTGGCCCTTCAAAAGATGATTCGGTGTACTCGATGAAATGATCGTTTGGGCACCAGAAAATCTGGAGAAGGTCACTGTCAACCGGGTAGGGGATCTCAGGGAATTGCTGCTTATATAGCTGCGCCACCGATACCATCGGCCGCGGAATAAGGCTCCCATTAATTTCGGCCGGATGCTCGTCGCAACTCGGCCAGGCCCGCCCAGGCATCCGGAGCATCGGGCCGCCAACATGACTCTCTTGGAAGGACGGGGTACCCGGACGAGGGTGCAGGCGAACCGTTATCTTCCGCCAATCGACCAGCTGCGGCATCATCGCAGTCACGTCCACCACTGGATCCGGCGTTGTAAAAACCATGACATTCCGTCCTGTATCACAGCAAGATTGGAGTCACTCACGCACCCGCCTTCGGGGACCGTGATCTCCACAGGCGGGGGAAATAGGGGCCGCTGTCGAAGAGGTACGGCTCGTGCAAGGTCTTGCCGTTGATACTCACTCTGCCGGGCTCGTCGATGACGACGTGATCGCTGCCGGCGCCTATGACCCGCATCATGAAGATGCTGTCGGAGCCCCACTCGCGGGCGGAGAACAGGACCACGTCACCGCGCCGGACGCCGGACCCGTCCAGGGGCTTCACCGCGACGTCGCTCCTTGCGGGATACGTCGCTTCCATCGCCCCGCTCTCCGCGTGCCACGTGCGGTAACCCGTAGTCTCACCGCCGGACACCAGAATGCTCACGGTCGCGAGGACCACGCCAGCTGCCGCGATCGCCAAGGCCACCACCAACGGCACGCGGCTGCCCGCACGGCCCGCCGTCGACGTGGCCGGCTACACGTATCGTGCACATGCTGGTTGCTGGGGCCCGCACGACGGCCGCTTCCACACGTCCATTGCAGGATGATCCTTTCTCTCCGTCTCCGGAGTTCAGGCAGGCTCGACGAACGGCCCGTCGACGGCCGTGCCACGGAGTGGGTAGGAAGGCTGAATCGGTGAGGATCCGATACAGGAACTCCGTGGCCGTCATCTTGTACCGGTTCCACTCGTGAATGTGGCGATTCGATTTCCGTCCAGGGATGCGGGGGTGAGGACATGGTTGGCATTCAGGCCGAAGGTTCCCGTCGCGGAGACGACCTTGGCCAGGTTCGCGGTCCTGCCCTGGGAGGGGTAACACGCGGGTCCCCACACTCCAGTCTGCCTGGACGGGAGGGCGGGGACCCGCTGAACCGGAGACCCTGATATTACGGACGCCGGTGTGTGTTCACCTTGCTCACGGCGTTAGCCGTATGTCTGGAAGAACGGGCGTTCTACCTTCGCGGCGACGGAGACCGGACGGAACTCCCGATCGGTGAGCACCTTGCAGATAAATTCTGCAGTGGAGACGTCGAAGCGGTGCCACTCTTCGAGGGGATCGGTCCGTGCCACGACAGGCCACTTCCCCGCCGGCGTGGCTGTGTCGGCTAGCCAGCCATACGAGGCTTCGGTCACCGAAACACCCCAGAGGATGATGCCGCTGCCATCAAAGACCAGGTAGGGCTCGAAGAAGGAACGCACCGACGCGCTATCTGCTCGGCTCTTCAGTGCCTCCCATCTCCCCACTAGGCTGTACGGATCAGACGAGTCCACCGGCAGTAGCAACTCCAGATAACCGCAGAAACTGCCCCTGCCGAACACCTCGCAGATTTCCTTGAAATCTGCGGGAAGTGGTGTACCGAACTCGCGCTCGGTTTCAATCCAAGCCATCTCCTGCCGCTCCGCTTGCCAGCCAGTCAGGGAGACGAGTTCACGCACCCAATCCAAGTTTCTCACTCCTTTCTTGCCGTCATCCGGTGCCAGCGATGTACTGCCAGGGGTACGATCCGCCGCCTCCGTCGATGACCTGGGCGAACCCTTCCAGTGTGGGTTCCGTGCTGTTGCCTTCGTAGGACGCGGCCATGGAGTAATAGACCGTGTTGCCCTTCTCCAGCTCCTCCTCGATGGCAGACTCCCACCCGGCCATGTCGACCTGGTTGACGCGCCAGGGCAGCGGCACCAGGTTTCGGCGGTCAGTTCCGCTTCCGCCGAACCGCCGGGCGAAGAGGTGGGACCGGTTGAGTCCTGAATGCGGTTGCCAGCCCTTGGGGCGACTGGCCCAGTCATCGGGCGTCTCCAAGGGCCATGGCACCGGACTGCCAACAATCTTGGTCGTACGATTTGGTCCCTGCAATGTCCCTTCGTCGTCAACATAGTTGAGGTCTGCGAGGGTAATACAGGCGTTCACACCCCTGGCTCGCCCTTGGGAGTCCAGCGGCATGTAGTAGACCTGGCTCTTGCCTTTTCGGCAGTCCTCCTTGCCGAACGGGACCTGGTCGGCGCCAGGCTGCCACTCCACCTTCTTGTCCGGAGTGACCAGCAAGCCTTTCTTGTAGTTGGGACGGTCACCCGGCTCCGACTCGAAGCCGCTGGCTCCCGTGGAGGTGTTCCAGCCGATGACGTCCGCGAAGACCTTCACGGCGCTCAACCAGCCGCCGCCGGTCTTGGTGGATGTCTTCCCGCCGCTGGAGAACCAACTCGCGGGGTTCCACCAATCGTGCCCGTCGTACTCGACCCGGCTGCTGGGGTTGCCGCCGGTGAATGCGTATCGGTTTCCGGTGAACGGGTCGGTGCCGAGGCCCATGTCGGCGAGGGCGCCGTTGTACATGTCCCGGGTGGTGAAGCGGTTCAGGCCGGGGTTGTAGTCGCGGAAGCCCATGTCGTAGGTGCCGGATTGGGCGTCCCAGCGTTTGGCGTTGTAGCGGTAGGCGTTGTACGCCTCCTTGGTCGGGTCCGCAGCGTTCGGCTTGTCGATGCCGGTGTACTCGGACTCGTCGTCGGAGCCGTAGGCGGTGTAGCCGTACGTCGCCTTCGTGTTGCCGTTGCTGTCCGTCAATGTCTCGACGTCGGTATGGCTGTTGTACCCGTAGTAGCCGGATTCGGTCGTGCCGTCGGTGTTGTGCTTGATCTGGGAGAGGCGTTCGCCCCATGGGCTGTACTGGTAGGACTTCGTCAGCTCGCCGGCGACCTTCTCGTCGAGGACCTCTGACGACAGGCCCAGGTAGGAGAAGTCGGTTGTCTTACCGTCGGCTGTCTTGGATGCGGTGCGGTCCAGTGGGTCGAAGGTGTACGTCGTCGCCTTCAGCGCGCCGGTGGAGTCCGCCTTCTCGGACTTGACCACGTGGTCGAAGCCGTCGTACGTGCTCCGCTCGATGATCTGGCCGTTCGAGGTGACCGATTCCTGGCGGCCGAACGGGTCGTAGTTGTAGTTCGCCGTGGAGGTGCCCACGGTCGCCTTCAGCAGGCGGTTGCGATCGTATTCGTACTGTGTGGTCTGGTTCTTGACGGTCTGGCGGATGACGTTGGCGTTGTCGTCGTGGACGTACGTCTCCGTGCCTGCGCCGGTGCCGGTCTTGGCCGACTCCTTCAGTCGGTCCGCCGGGTCGTAGGTGTAGTTGGTGGTGGAGTCGAGGTACGCCGTGTTGTTGTCGGCGTTCATCTTCTTCGCCACGTCCTGCGCCTTGTTGCCGTTGGGGTCGTAGGCGTAGGTGTGGGAGGCGACCAGCGTGGTGCCGTTGGCCTTCTTCTCGGTGGTCGACTTCAGGGCCGCGTCGAGGTAGTAGGTGTAGTCGACGGTGTTGCCGTTGGCCTTGGTCTCCTTCAGCTTCTGGCCGCGGTCGGTGTACGTGTACGACGTCACCTTCGGCGCCGCGTCCGTCGCGGTCTTGCCGACCGACACCGTCTTGACGAGTTCGCGCAGGTCGTAGGTGTATTTAGAGAACTGGTCGGGGTGGGTGACGGTTTCCGGCTGGCCGTTGGCGTCGTACGTGTACGACGTGGCCTTCTTCTCCGTGCCAGCCAGTGCTTCGGTGACCTTCTGGACCTGGTTGAGGCCGGTGTAGGCGACCGTGTACGCGTCGATCTTCGCGGTCGACGAGGTGTCGTCGATCTTGGTGAGGTTGCCGTTGAGGTCGTAGGTGTAGGCGAAGTTGTTCTTCTCGGTGTCGGCCGGGTCGCCGCTGGCGTCACGCACCAGCTTCACGCCGTCCGCGACGACCGTGCCGCCGCTGTTCTGGAACAGCTGGAGCTTGGCCATATTGCCCTGCTTGAAGGCGTACGAGCCCAGTGACACCCAGGTGTTCTGGTTCGCGGTTGCGTTCTGATCGAGTGTCTTGTCGGCCGTCCCCGTGGAGTGCGTGACCGTGTACTTCGCCGCCGTGGCGGTGCCAGTCACCCCCGGGAACTTCACGTACGCGGTGTACGTGCCGTCCTTGGGGATGTTCAGCGTCCAGGTGAAGGCGTCGGTACCTGTGCCCGCCGCGTGGGTGCGGTGGTTGTAGCCGTGCTGGCCTACGGTGTCACCGGTGGCCCAAGTCCCTGTGGAGGACGTGTTCTGGGTGTCGGAGTTGTCCACCAGGACCACCGACTTGCCGACCGGGACTCCGTCGTCCGCGCGGGACTTCAGGGACCCGTCGGGGTAGTGCGACCAGGTCATGGTGCGGTCGGACGAGCCGCCCGCCGAGGTCAGGGTGCGCTTGGTCTGCTGGCCGAGCTCGTTGTAGTCGTAGGTGGTGACGATGTCCCACGGGTCCGTGGAGGACCTCACCCAGCCGTTGTCGAAGTACTCGAACGTGGTGTCGTTGCGGACTGTCTCGCCTTCCGACGGCGGCAGCGAGGTCGTCTTGACCCGGCCCACCTCGTCGTAGACGGTCTCGGTGTAGACGTTGGCGTTGTTGTGGCGAGTATCCGCCGGGTCGTACGGCTGGTACTGCTTGACCGGGCGGTTCAGCGCGTCGTACTCGGTGCGCGCGGTGAATGCCGTGGTCGTGCCGGCCGCTACGGCCCGCGGGGTGATGACCTTGGTGGTGTTGCCGACCTGGTCGTACTCGAACTGCGTCGTGCGGTACGTGATCGACGTCGTCCCGGAGTGCGGGACCTTGACCTCCTTCTGCTTGCCGCGCTCGTCGTAGGCGATGGTGGTGGTGTTGTTCTCCGCGTCCACGGTCGACGTGACGAGCGAGTCCTTGTCGTAGAAGCGCTTGCTCGTCTTTCCGGCCGCGTCCGTGACCGAGGTGACCCGGTGGTTCAGGTCGTAGGCGGTCTTGGTGGTGTAGTCGGTCGTGTCGGTGGTGGCGTTCTTCTTCGGGTCGATGACCTTGGTGACGTTGCCGACCGTGTCGTACTCGTAACTGACCTTGTCGCCCGCGGCGTTGACGGCGGAGGTGAGCTGGTAGATCTCGTTGTAGTGGTTCGTGGTGACGTAGTCGGTCAGGTCCGTAGGCGTGTCCGTGCCCTTGGGCTCGGTCGTCGTTTTGAGGTTGCCGACCTTGTCGTAGGTGTACGTGGAGGTGCGCGGCGTGGTGTTGTTGTTCGCCGGTGCGGTCGCCGAGGTGATCTGGTCGGCCTTGTCGTACACCGCGGTGGAGACGGCGCCGTTGGGTGCCTTCGACGTAGTGACGTTGTCGTTGGCGTCGTAGACGGGCGCTTCTGTGGTGATCAGTTCACCGGTGGCCTGGTTCTTCGGCACCGTGTTGACCGTCGGACGCCCGAAGGTGTCGTAGTCCTGTGTGGTGACCTTGTCGTTGGCGTCGATGACCTGCTTGACCTGGCCGCGCTCGTCGTACACGTACCTCGTCGTGTTGGTTTTGGCGTCGGTGATGGTGGTCGGGTATCCGGTGGGGCCGAAGCCGCCGTAGCTGGTCGGGTTGCCGTTGGCATCGGTCGCCTTGGTGAGCTGGCCGTAGGCGTTGTAGTCGTACTTTGTCGTGTAGTCATCGGCCGTCGCGGTTGCGACGCCCTTGGGGTCGGTGACCGTTTTGAGGTTGCCGAAGGTGTCGTAGCCGAACTGCCAGGCCCGCCCCTCGGGTGAGGTCTTGCGCCACAGGTCGGCGGAGTAGCCGTCGGCGCGGGTCTGGTACTGGTACTTCGCCGCGTTGGCCGGCCACTGGTCCGGGGCGGGCACCTCGCCGGTTTCTGTCAGGCACGTGGTGCGAGGGTCGGGGACGCCGGTCTGGTTGTTCTCCGCGTCGCGCTGCCACAGCGGGTAGCCGGTCTTCTGGTCGTAGCAGTACGCGGTCTTGGCGCCGTTGTCCTCTTCCAGGTAGGTGACGTTGTTGTCGGCGTCCCAGCTCATCTTCGTGGTCTGGGACTTGGCGTTGGTGGTCTCGATGGGGCGGCCGAAGTCGTCGGTCTGATATCTGGTCGTATGGGCTTCGGCGTCGGTGACGGTGGTGTTCGTGAACTTGGTGTTGGTGGTGTCGGCCGCGTAGGCGAAGGCCGTGTCACCGGCCAGGCGGTCCGTGATCGTCTTGGTCCACCAGTGGTACTTACTGTCTCCGTCGGGCGGGGCGTAGTACGCCAGCGAAGTGGCGTTGCCCCGCGGGTCGGTGACCTTGACGAGCTTGACGTTCTTCTCACCCTGGGTGGCGTCGTAGGTGAACTTGAAGGTCTTGGGCTGGGTGGAGCCGTTGCCGTCGACCATGCGGCCCAGCAGGCCCTTCTCGGTGTAGTAGAAGGAGATCTTGCGGCCGGAGATGTCCGTCAGCGACGCGATGTGGTCGTAGATCTTGGGGTTGTTGAGGTTGGTCCCGGTGACCTGGGCACCGGTGTCGCTGATGTACGAGTAGGTCGCGTCGCCCTTGAGCCAGTAGCCGATGCGCAGCGATTTCCGGCCGGACGGGTCGGTGATGTACTTGAGGAACTTCGTCGGCTTGCCGTGCGACGTGCGCTCCTCGTAGGTGTACGTCTGCGTGTTGCCGTTCTTGTCGACGACCGACGTCATGTAACCGTCGCAGCCGAAGAGGAACCGGGTGCCGTCGGGGCGCATCAGGGTCCAGGCGTCCGGGATGGGGTCCTTGTTCGGGGTGCAGTCCAGGCCCGCCTTCATGGTGAGCCGGTAGTGCACGCCCGCCGGGGCCTTCCAACTGCCGTCGGCCTGCTTGGTGAAGGTGTGCGTGGTGCCGTCACCGTCCGGCAGGCGGATCTCGGTGGGGTTGGCTTTGGGGTGGAGGTCCAGCGGGGCGCCGAAGCGTGTCGGGCCCGCGAGCTGGCCCGACCAGCCGTGGCCCATAAGGCTGTCGGAGGTGTCGAGGGAGTTGTAGGCGAAGCGGGCGAACGTGGTCAGGCCGCGGCCGGGGTTGGTGAACGCGTTGTACGACCACACACTGTTGCCGGAGGCCAGGTTGTTCATCACCGTCGAACCGGCGCCGGTGTTCTTGCCCGTGTAGGCGTAGAACTTCTCCAGACCCAGCGTTTCGGAGGTGGGGTCCTCCACCGCCACGTTCTGCTTCAGCGGCGGGATTCCGCCGGTCCCCGCCGACAGCCAGCTTCCGTCGGACACCTTCCGCACGTCCCAGCCCAGCACGTACTGGCTGCGTTTGTTCCCGGAGTCGGAGTTGATCGGCGTCTTGACCTGCGCCTTGATCGTCGCCGACTGGCCGGGGGACAGGGCAGGGATGGCCGTGGACGCCTGGGTGGCGGCCGTGGTCTTGTCGGTGCCGTCCGGGAGCTTCCAGGTGTAGGACAGCTCCCGCTCGCCCGTCGCCCACGCGGAGTTGGTGGTGTTGGTGACCGTGAAGTCCACCGTGTAGGTGGAGTTGGGGGTCATCCGGGCCGGGGTCTGCGGCGCGTAGTAGGTGTCCTCGGTCGTGGAGTCGACGTAGATGACCCGCAGCAGCGGGCCGATCTGCCAGTCGGCCGCCTCCGAGGCCAGGAACACCGTCTGCTCCTGCGGACCCGAGGCACTCTCGTCCGCGAGCTTGACCATCGCGCCGTGGTTGGACGACGGGGTCTTCACCCAGCCCTGGGTCAGGGACGTGGCGTTCCAGTTGTGCCGGCCGACGTCGTTCGTCCACCACGGCTCGTAGTCCGACACGAGGGAGGAGTAGTCGCCGCCCGCACTGCTCCACGCGGTCGACGCGGTGGCGTTGTTCCACGTCGCCGATGTCTCGTCGAAGCCCTTGGTCAGACCGTGCAGGTTGTAGCGGGCGCCGGTGCTGGTGCGGGTGGTCTCCGCCCCCCACATGAACAGCGTCGAGTCGATCACCGTGCCCGTGACCGGGATCGCCGAGGTGTCGAACCTCATCACCGCGCGGGTCTTCTCCGTGCTGTTCGTGGGCGTGTTGTTGCCCACGCTCAGCCACTTCTGGCCCACACCGTCGTAACTGATGGTGTCCTGGTTGGTGGTCGGCTTCGCGGACGACAGGGTGGTGTCCGTGACCCCGCTCGTGCCCTGGATGAGCCGCATCGTGCGGCCCGCCTTCGGTATGCCCACGATCCGGGTCGGCGAGCCGAGCAGCTGGCCGTCGGCCGTTTTCACCGCGATCTGGTAGTAGTACGAGCGGCCGATCTCCTCACTGGAGGAGTCCGGGGTCGGGGTGGCGGTGGTGTCCGTATAGGTGGTGGCCGTCGAGCCGATCGGCGCCACCAGGGTGGCGGCGGACGGGGTGAACGCCTGCTGCGTGGAGCGGTGCAGCTGGTACTCGACGAGGTCCAGACCGCTGTCACCGGTGGTGTTGGAGTACGGCTTCCACGACAGCTCCGGGCCGGTGGAGTGGACCACGGTGGGCGAGTTCAGGCTGGTGCCGACCTTGCCGTACGTCACCGTGAGGCGCGGGATGGTGGAGGTCTCACCGCCGTAGGCACCGTCGCCGGCCTCGTAGCGCGGACCGCCCAGCGCCGTGGCGGCCAGCGTGTCGTCCTTGGCCTGTACGACGAAGCCATGGTTGGCCTCGGTGCCGCTGACCCACTTCTGCACCGTGTTGGTGACCGGGAAGTTGTGCCACTGGCTGTACTCGCCCTTGTTCTTCACGATCTGCGCCGGGTTGTTCAGCCGCACCGCATCCGCGATCACCGCCGAACCCGCCGGGCTCGCGGTGTCGCCCAGCACCACCTTGTAGCCGGTACCGCCCCGGTTGAACTGGTACTGCGTGCCATTGCCCAGCGTGGCCCACACACCATCCGGGCCGACCGTCTGGTCGACCGAGGTGGTCGCGGTGCCGCCGTTGTAGGTCACCGTGTACGGGGCGGCGGTGGTGCGGTTGGAGGAGGCCACATAGTGCGCGTCCACCCGGTAGGTGCCGGTGTCGCCCACCGGCGTCTGCCAGGTGTAGGTGTCCCCGGAGATCGAGTCCTGGTTGAACACGTAGTCGTTGCCGATCGCGTGTTCCTTGAGCGCCGACCCCGTTGGCGGCCAGGTGCCGACGGCCGCCGTTCCCGCGTCCCCGTCGTCGAACTGCACCGTGGTGCCGGACAGTTCACCCACCAGCCCGCTGGTGGAGGACCACGTCGCCGTCGTCTCGTTCCAGGGGCCGGTGGCCCGGCGCACCTCGATGGTGTTGTCGTCGGCGCCCGTGGTGTGCGCCTGGTCGAAATACATCTCCAGGCGCGCCGAGTCGAGATCCACACCCGCGGGGATCTCGTCCAGCGGGAACTGGATCAGGGAGCGGGCGATGCCGGTGTCGGTCTTGCCCGCGGACAGCTTCCAGCTGGTGTTGAAGTTCGTCGACGGCTGGTCCGACAGGACCATGACATCCTGAGAACCGGTCGGCGAGGGCGCGATCGTGATCGTCGGGTCGATCACCACCGGATACTGCCGCTCCTTCGCCGCCAGCCACGTCGCGTCCGGCGTGACCGTCAGCTTCCAGGACTTGCCGTCCTTCGTGAGCTTCTGGGTGACCTTGGTGCTGTAGGTCTGCCCGAAGACCGACTTCTCCGCCTTCTTCGCGTCCGTCATGTACGGCGCCGGGATCACCATCACCGGCGTGTTGGGCAGCGCACCGTACAGCGCGATCGAGCCGTCCTTACGCGCCTTCGGCACCAGACCGTCGGTGTCCAGCGTGAAGGTGAACTTCACCGGGCCGTCGGGGCGGTCGGCGAGGACGATGTTCTCCTTCACCCGGCCCGCACCGACCACGTACTGAAGATCCGCACCATGGACCGCGTCCCGGTAGGTGACCTCAGAGCCCTTCGCCACCGGCTTCAGCGCCCTGCCCGCGCCCTCCAGGCCGAGGGTGACCGACCGGCCGTCCGGTGACTTGAAACGCACCAGCCGGCCGGTGTCAGAACCGAACCAAGTACGGCCCTCGTTCGTCGTGTTGGCGAGATCGAAGCCCTTCGCACCACTCTCGCGCACCGTGGTGTCGATCGACTTCCACGACTTCCCTGACCGGTACGAGGTCGGCGCCGCCGCCAGCTCCGCCTCGACGCGGCCGTCCGACAACTCCCAGAACCGGGCGCTCGCCGTACGTCTGCCGGTGATTTCGCGGACGCGCTTGGCGGGTGGCCGAGACTTTTCCCTCGGCAGGTGTTGCCGGTCCGCTACCTCCAATTCGTCATGCGACGGCGGCTTTTCAGCGCGGCCGTCTTTGTCTTCTTCCTCCTCCGTGAACCAGCCCTTGAGGGTGTCGAGAATTCCTTTCTCGTCACCGCCCGAGTCGGACGCGGCATAGGCCACCTGCGGCAGCGCGGTACTCATGACCGCGGCTGCCACCAGGCAAGCTATCGTTCTCCCCAGTCTGGGTCTCACACCAAACCTTCCTGAAGAAGCTGACCGAAAATCACCACCCGTGACCTCATTTTCGGAGTGCAGGAAAAGGCCACAGGCGGCGGCGCCCGGTTTCTAATCAAGCTGCTGACGCCAAGTCAAGTGATGGGACATTGGGGACAGTTGACGGTAAACCGGAGAGCGTCTGCCCGAAATGTCCCCACAGTGGAAACCGCATAGCAGCGTCATGTATAAAGCGCCCCGTCCAGTCCGAAGTCCGGGTCAATCCCTATTTTTGAAGGGGCCGTTTCATGGGTGCCGTAACTGGGAAGTCAGCACCTTCCATGGGGGAATCCGAGGAAACGGAAGCGCCCGAAGAAGGCGAATCGGGCGGCGAAGCAGGTGAATCCCGCTCCCGTCGCCCCGACCGGGCAGGGCTGCTGATCGCCGGCGCCGCCCTCGCCGCCTGCACTGCACTCGTCCTCTACGGCGTCCTCGACAGCGGCCAGGATGAACCCGCACCCGAACGCCGGGTCCCCACCGCCTCGGTGACGTACGAAGTCACCGGCACCGGCACCGCCGACATCACCTACCAGGCACGCAGCGAGTCCGGAAAGGCCGTGACCGTCAAGGCGGCGGCCCTGCCCTGGCGCAAGACAGTCGCCGTCCCCCTCGGCCGCGCGCCGGTCGTCAACATCGTCCTCGGCGAGCACGGCGGGCAGGCCCGCTGCACCCTCTCCATCCGTGGCCAGTACGTCCAAGGCGCCACCGCCAGCGGCGAGTTCGGCCGGGCCACCTGCACCGGCACCCTGCCCCGACCGGACGCGGCAGGCAGCGAGGACCAGCAATGACCACACCCGGCAGACGAGAACGCAAGGAGCCCACTGTGCACGCCCTTCCCCGGCAGGTGCTGACCGCTGCCGCCGTCCTCAGCCTCCTGGCGCTGACCTCCGCCTGCGGTGGGCAGGACGACGAGCAGCAGGCGGCCTCGGACTCGGTCTCGGCACCGAACGCCGCTGACTCGGGCACCCCAACCGCCTCCCGCAGTGCATCGCCCAGCGCCTCCGGATCGCCGTCCACCAGCCCCTCCACCTCCGCCACGGCATCCGCGTCGGCAACGGCTTCGGCCTCCGCCCCAGGCAGCGCCACGAAGGCAGGCGGCGGAACCTCCGGCGGCGGCACCGGGACCGGCGGATCCGGTGATGACGCCGCCGCCCCTGCCGCGCCCGATTTCCCGGTTCCCGTGGAGGTGGGCGACGCGACTCAGGTGATCACGGTCAAGGCCAGCGGCTCCTACGCCACCGTCACTGCCTGGGCCAAGGGCCCCTCCGGCTGGAAGGCGCAGTTCAGCACCGGCTCGGGGCGGGTCGGCTCCAACGGGGTCACCGACGGGGCGACCCGGATGCAGAACACCTACACCACGCCCGGCGGCACCTACACCATCACCGAGGGCTTCGGGCACGTCGCCGGTGGCACCGCCATGCCGTACCACGTCGTCACCGACGACGACTGGTGGGTGCAGGACCCGGAGTCGAAGTTCTACAACCAGATGCACGGCGAGGCGGGCGCGGACTTCCCGCTCACCGAGTCCGGTGACCGCGGCAGCGAACACCTCATCAACTACCCCACTCAGTACGCCAAGGCCCTCGTCATCAACTTCAACCGCTGGCCCGCCACCCCCGGCCGCGGCGCGGGCATCTTCCTCCACGTCAACGGCAGCGGCGCCACCGCGGGCTGCGTCTCCGTCCCCCGCGCCACCATGGACCAGATCATGGGCTGGATCACACCGTCCGCCCACCCCCGCATCGCCATCGGGTGAGCCCCACGGCCGCAGCTCGATCCCCGGGGGAAGCCTGGCTCCACCACCAGCGCTTGGCGATAATCCACAACGAGGCACAACACCCATGACGGCGAACCGCAGGTATGACAGCACTGCGGCTTGCTCTTCTCGACGGTGTTGCGTTTCTTGAACCGCTCCTCGTCGAAGCCTGGTGGCCGTCCGCCGCGTGAGCCCTTGCGTAAGCGGGCGGCCGGGCTGTCGGGCTTCTCCGGGATCGTGTGCCGGATTCTGCGCCGCAGGTACTTGCGGCACGGGCCGGTGCTGTACGCCTTGTCCGCGGCAAGGCTGTTGGGTTTCTTGCGGGGCCTGCCCGGACCGGGCCTGGGGACGCGAATCTTCTCCAGCACCGCCGTGAACTGGGTGCAGTCCGCTCGCTGCCCCGGCGTGACGACCAGGGACAGCGGGCGGCAGCGGCCGTCCGCGCTCAGGTGGAGCTTGCTGGTGAACCCACCGCGCGAGCGGCCCAGGCCCTCACTTCCTGCACCACCTTCACCAGGCGGGCGAGCAGGCTCTGCCACGGGGCTTCGCCCTGATGTTCGACACCTTCCGCCCCCTTTGACGCGGGAGCAGGCGGAGGATCATTGCGGGCACCAGCCGCGTGCTGATGGGCACGCACGGTGGTGGAGTCGACCGAGACATCCCAGTCGACCTCGCCTGGGGCGTCGGCGGCAGCTTGGATCTGCTGCAGCAGACGTGCCCAGGTGCCATCGCCCGACCACAGCCGATGGCGTTCATAGACCGCCGTCCACGGCCCGAACCGCTCGGGCAGATCCCGCCACTGCACCCCGGTCCGCACCCGGTGTTCGGTAGGTCCCGCACCATCCCGACAGCCCATCGTCTTGCGGAGCGGAGCCTTACGATCACGGGGACGACCAGTCGATGTCACGTGAAGGGGGCTCTCGTGGCCGTGCTTGTCCGGCAGCAACACATTGACGCGGACGTGGAATACCACGCCTTCGGGTTCCAGGAGTCCGATGACGGCGACCTGCCGGTCCCCTTCCCGGACGACTTCGAGCAGGGAGTCTTTCTCAACACCTTCCCCGGTCGCCTCGACGTCTACAGCGCCGGCCACACCCACACGGCATCAGTCGACGTAGAGGTGTGGGACAGGCAGCCACCCGTGCAGGACCCCGCAGACTGGGACGAGCAGGCCGAGGCCGACTTCGAGTCGGCCAGCGGCGAGGTGGCCGTGTGGTCCATGGGCCTGGGACGCTCCGATGACGTCATCACGCTGGCGGACGAGGGCGGCTCGTGGCGGGTGCGCGTGAGCTGCACCGGCCGCGCCGAGGCGGCTGCCCTGTCGGAGGACGAGGGCACCGGCGAGGGGGTGGAGAAGTACCTCGTGCAGTTCTGGCCCGCCAAGCCCTGAACGCGATGGCGGGGGCGGCCCCTGTCAGGAGACGATCTTCACGATGAAGCCGTCGTTCATCCCGTCGATGATGCGGTTCTTGGCATAGAAGCTGGTGAGGATGTTGCCGCCGGCCCCGTTGTCATCCTCCGGGATCGGTTTCACGGAAAAGTTGAACTTCTTGGCGTCCTCATCGAAGTCGTGCTCGGCTGCCCCCTCGTAGGTGGTGGCGAAGGGGTACTCGTCGCACTCGCGGGTGCTTCCGTGGCTGTAGTTGGCGCCCCAGTACCGCTTGCACTGCTTGACCGCTGCTTTCCGGTTGGCGTCCCTACGGTCCTTATTCACCGTCCGGTGCAGCGGATCGCTCGCCATCTGGCCCAGCACCTTCTTCGCCGACATGTACGGCTTGGTGTCCTCCGGCTTCGTGAAGGCCGTCTTGATGTGCTGTGCGACCGCACGTTCCTCCGCGCCTGGCTTCGCGCTGTACGTCATCGTCGGCACGTAGCTGAAGGTCGCCGCGCCTTTCCTGTCCGGGTTACCGCCGCCGGTTGAGTTGGCCAGGTAGCTCGCGGCATCCCACCGAGGGGCCAGCATGAACAGCTTGCCGCCCTGGGCACCGCTCAGCGTCCAGCCCGCCGGCGGCGTGTAACTGATGGCCGGCTCGTACACCGCGAAGATCAGGTCCGTGGAACCGCTGCTGCCCTGACCGGGCTTGGCGTTCACCGTCTGCGTAAAGGTACGCAGCGCCTTCAGTTCGGCGAACGTCTTCGTCCCGGGCATGTTCCCGCCCCGCGTATAGCGCACCCCGGACGGCCAACTCTGCGGGATGTTCCCCTTCGTCGTGATCGGCATCGCCGCGGCCCCAGTCGTGCCGGTCGTGGCGAAGTCGGTGAAGTAGTACTGGAAGTTGATGGTTCGGCTGTTCTTGGCGATCGTCCCGACTACGCGGACATTGAACATGCTCTGGCCGACCGGCTGATTGTTGCGGACCCAGGTCTGCAGGAACGAAGCCCCGTTGCACACGGCGAACCGGGACTTGACGAAGAACTTCTTGTCGCTGCCCAGCCCCTTCTCGCACTCCTCGAACGTCATAGTCCGCGCAGGCTCCGGAGCTGTGGCCCGCGCGCCCATAGAGGAACGGGCACCTTCGGTTTGGGTAACCGGCGCCGAACCGGATGCTTGCCGCGACAGCGGCGCGTACGAGCCAGCAGGACCCACCGTCTCCTGAGCCAGCCGCGCCCCCGGTTCCGCCTGGTGCGCGAGCTCGCGCAAACGTTCCGTGCCTCGACCGCTCTGCAACTCCGCCAGGGTCGGCTTCGCCGCGCCCACTAGCAGCACGTACGACTCGATGCGGAGATCCGCGGAGTCGTCCGCGCTCGCCAAGGAGGGTGCCGCCGCAGACAGGACGGCGATCGCCGTCCCTGTGGTCAACATCCGTCTGCCTATGCGGCACAGCCGCGCTTCGTGCATCGTGGTACCCCCGAACTCATGTGGTGCCGGACCTCACGTCCGAGCACCTGGTCAAGGGCAACACTCATAGAATTGAAGTTCGAAATCACGGACTGGGTACCGGACTTGGCGTGATCGCAACGACACCTTGGCCGGGATCACCACACCATCGGCCGGCAGCAGCTCTGTGAACGCCGACGTTCCTGTCGCACCGTGAGGCGAGTTCTATCCGAGTTGCCGGCTGCATCGCCCGATGGGGTTCCGCCCTGTGCCACGGAGCCGGGTGTGAGTCGATGCACGGCCTCAGGAGGCAGTCGCCACAAACAGCGCCACCCAACCTTCTCTGGGAACGTGCATGTCAACGGAGAGCCACCATGCACATCTTGGAGCAAACGCTGCCCGAGCTCAGCCACACCGTGTCGCATGCACCGGTCGACCGTGACGAGGCCTCGGCGCTCCAGTACTTCTTTGCGACCAACGGCCGCTGGAGTCCGTAAGATCACCGCTGGCCCTGGTTGAACGTCGCCCACCTCATGAGACAGCACCGCGACAGACTTTCGCAGCCACTCATGACCTAGATCACGCCATGTTGACTCCCTCCGCGTTGCGCCTGCAACGCGTGATGCGAGAGAGTGTTCGACGCGCTGTGAGCCATGCGTGACCCACGATGACGCAGTGGCGACCAGGCGATCGCAGTGCACAACACGCTTACGGGGGTGGGTGGATGAAGTTCGACATGGGGTCGACGACCCTGGCGGATCTGGGGAAGAGCACCGGGGGCTCGGTTCAGGATCTGGGTACGCTGATCAGCTGGCTGGTCCAGGCGGCGGAGCCGTTGGAGGGGAAGTTCAACGGCGCAGGCAAGGCGGCGTTCGACACCTTCAAGCTGCACGCCGACGAGATCACGAACGCACTGAACAGTTCGCTCGACGCGATCCTGGGCGGCCAGGCCGGCATGGACACCGCGTTCGGCACCGGTGACACGGAGCTGGAGGACAACGCCCATCAGAACATGGGCGTTGCCAACTTCGACGCGGCACGCTTCGGCGCGCGGTAGACGCATCCGGTGTCCTTCGCTCTCAACTGTCAAGTTTTCAAGGGGGAACACGACCATGGGGCAGAACCTCGACCGCCGTTCGTACGACACCGGTGCCTCGGCCGAAGTGCAGATGAGCCTGCAGGGCATCATCGGCCAGCTGGAGCGCGTGCTCACGGACCGCGACAACGCGGTGAAGGCCGCAATGGCCGACTTCACCGCGGACGGCGTCGCCGACGAGTACCACGGCAAGGAACTGCGCTGGAACCGCGCGGCCGGTGAGGTCCGCGAGATCATCCGACTGGTCCGCTCGACGATGGAGAACAACGACGGGACCGCGCAGTCGACGCTGGCCAAGGCGAAGGCGGCCGTCGACAACATCGGCTGACGTCGGACGGTTCTGAAACGGGGGTCGGCGCATGCCGAAGTGGGACATATCGCCGTCCGGGGTCGGACACGTCGTCTCGAACGTCGGGGACGTGATGACGGTCCTGGACGACATCGTCAAGGCGTACTCGCAGGACATGGAGGGCGCGGCCACGGCGGCCGGGACGCTCGCTCCGGGCGGGGCGAGCGGAGAGCACAAGGGTCAGACCGGGCTGGTGGCCGCAGCCCTCGCGGAGTTCCTCACGGGCACAGCGCAGGAGTTGCAGTTCATAGGCGTGCGTATCGGCAAGTCGGTCAACGGCGCCGTGGACGCGACCGTGGCCTACCAGTCGGGTGACCTGGAGATGGCGGCCGAGGCGCAGCACCGGGCGTCCGGGCTGGTCCGGCCCGATATGCCGTTCGGGTGGAAGGCGGGTCGTCTGTGATCCAGCCGGAGTCGATCCCGCTGTTCACCGGTGACCTGGGTGAACTCGGTCGGCACATCGACGCGTTGCGCGTCGAGGGGGACGGGATCCGTCGGGCCGGCGGGGAGGCGCATCGCCAGTTCCAGGGCCTGTCGGCCTTCTACGAGGCGCCGGAGGCGGAGGAACTGTTTGCCTCGACGGCCCCGGTGCGGGACACCGCCGACGCGTACGCGGACAAGGTCGCGACCGTGGTGGAGGCCCTGTCGGCGTATGCGGTCGAGGTCGGGCCGATCGCCAAGCGACTCGAAGCCCTGCAGCGGCAGGCGGTCGGCTTCGTGGCCGGCCTGAAGGCCGACACCGGGGAGTTCGACGAGAACTGGACCGATGACGGGGACAAGGTCGCCGAGCATCAGTCCCTGCTGCACGACATCAACGTCGCCCAGGAGCAGTTCTACGTCGCCGAGATCGCCTGCCACAACAAGATCACGGCACTGGTCGGCGGCACGCAGTACGTCCTGGGCACCGGGGCCAAGCAGTTCATACCGCGCGGTGCCGAGTTGTACGGCTACAGCGCCGAGGTGCTGGACCAGGCGGAGAAGCTGCCCTGGGGGACGCCGGTCACGCAGGACCACGACTGGTGGGACCCGAACGATCTCGGCTATTACGTCAAGAACTACGTCTGGGACGGGTTCGTCGTCGACGGCGTCTGGGGCACCGTCGACGGCCTCGCGACACTCGCCGGTTTCCATGGCTCGGACGCGGCCGCGCAGTCCTGGGAAGGCCTCGTCCGCGCAGTGGTCGGCGCGGAGACCTACCTCATGGAGTCCGGCGGGCAGCAGCCCACCGGTGTCTTCGCGTCCGACTTCGCGCAGGAGAGCAAGGTCTACGCCAAGGAGTTCGCCAAGGGCTTCGTCGCCTGGGACCAGTGGCAGGAGAACCCGGCCCGCGCGGCGGGGATGGTCACCTTCAACGTCCTCACGCTGGGCGCGGGCCCGCTGAAGGCGGCGTCGGCGGGGAGGGCGGGTACGGCGGCGAAGGTCGTCAATACGGTCGGGAAGGTCGGCGAGGTCATCGACCCGGTGGGCGCGGCGGTCAAGGTGACGGGGCATGCCATCCCGAAGATCGCCGAGGTCGCCGCGGGGCTGCGCGGCTTGGACGACATCCCCGACCTGAGCGCTCCGCACAGCGTGCTGGAACTCTCCGATGGTTCCAAGCTCGTCATCGAGGACGGCAGGTTCATCGCCTACAACAAGCATGGCGACCTCGTGGGCGAGGCGCCAAGGCAGGAACGATCCCCCGCTGAGGGGACCGCACCGGCGCGGGAGCGGGAGCTCGCCGGGGCCGGCGGGGCGTCGCGTACGTCAGGGGAAGCATCCGGCGGAGCCGGAACCTCGTATGCCACCGGATCTGAGGCATCCGGCTCGGCTGGTTCCGGCGGTGTCGGTGGCAGCCATGCCGGTATCGGCTCCGGCGGCAGCGGCCTGGACGGCGTAAGTGGCCCGGACAGTGGAATCCCCGGTCAGCACTCGGAGGTTCCGCGACCGAGCCACATGCGTGACGGAGTCAATCCTTACGGACCGCGCGGAACGCTCACACGGGAGCAGATCGAGGAGATCCAGGTCTACCGGGCCAACCACGAGCCCGGGTATCGCGAGCACTACTACCGCAAGGACGGCACTCGCAAGCTCCTGGAGCGCTACGACGAGAGCGGGTACACGCCGCCGCAGCTCACGCGACTGTCGGACAACGGTCCATGGATTCGTGCCAAGGACGTTCCCGAGCCGCCCAAGCCGCACTTCCTCGACGCCGACTACATCCGCGTGGGCGCGGACACTGTGACAAGCGCGGACAGGCTCCAAGTTCTGCAAGATGCGGCGTGGGAGCGCCATGCCGCCGTCCAATACGACAACCTCGTCGCGGACTGGAAGGCGCAGACGGGCGCTGCCCACGAGCTTCACGGCACCGTCGACACGGCCGCGCAGTGGGGGGAGGCCAAGGGGGCCTACAAGGAATCGCATACCGCGATGGGGGACGCTACCGAGGCGTTTGGCGAGAAAGCGGCTGAGTACCACTACATTGCCGAGAACTACCCAGACTTCGAGAAACAGCCGCTGCTGGGGCCAAAGAACGGTAACGACCAGTTCGACCAGGTATGGAAGCATGAAGACGGCCGAATTGTCGTCATCGAGGCCAAGAGCAGTCCCGGTACCGAACTTGGTAGACGCACACTTCCGAATGGTCGGCAAGTCTCCCAGGGAAGCAGAGAGTACTTCTTCGACATCATGGAGGCCATGAAGAAACGGGGCGAGTTCGGCCTCGTGCGGGATCTCCAGACAGCGCTCAAAGAAGGAAAACTGGAATACACCGTCGTCAAGGGTGAGAAAAACGCCGGTTCGTACACTGGCTACCAGTACCGACGGTTCGACATCAGCAAGGGGACTCTGCCATGACCGTACAAATTGCCCGGCATGGACTGTCGGCCGGACCGGAGGCCGAGCAGTTTGCCGAGCGTCTAGGCGAGCACCTGGCCTGGGAAATCGGCGGTCTCGAGGAGTCGACGGCCGTGATCGACTCGACTTTCGGCACCGCGGTCATGATGTTGCGTGCCCGCTGTGTCATCGACCCGCGAGCAGCGGCAGTGGAGACGTGGGAGGCTGCTGTCAATGCGATGCAGGTCGGCTCGGCTTTGTTCGCCGTGACGGCTGTGCGTGAGGGGACCATCGAGTGCCGCATTGACCATAAAGTGCGCACCCTCCCCACCGTCGGCCCCCTCTCCACAGCCGACGCCGGTAACTGGCTCACCGCCTTCTGGCTGGCGGTCATCTGCCGCGAGCCGCAGCGCATGAATCAGCTCTGCGAGATCCCGCTGGAGCGGCTGCGGTCGCCGGAGGGGCAGTACGACGAGTACATCTACCACTGGGTGGACACGCTCCAGACGTACTGGCTGCGGCGGCCCGGGCTAGTGGAGAAGCTCACCACCACGCTGCGGATGTCGCACCCCGACGTGGCCCGTATCGCACCCCGCGACCTGCTCGACGGCGTGCTCTATCCGCCGATCCACCTCTTCTCCCGCTTGATCGCGAACGACTGGGAAGGCTTCGCCTCGGGCATGGTCGAGGCGTTGAAGTTGCACCGGGCGTACTGGACCCTTAACGAGGAACGGGCCGCGAACATCGACGGCAGCATCGCCCTGGGCCCGCTGGCGATGGCCTGCTGGGCCTATGACGGGCAGGTCGCCCTCGGGGTGGAATCTGACTACCTCCCCAAGCACCTCGTCGAGCACAGCTGGCTGGGTGAGTTCCCGACATGACGGCCCAGGACTACGACAACCAACTCCTGGAGTCGGTGTCCGTACGCCGCCGCCGTCTCCGCGACGCCCTCCTCTTCGGTGCCCAGCGCCAGCGCCGGTCCCTGGACGAGCGGGTGGGGAAAGTCTTCGCCGGCGTCGTGATCGCGGCCGTCGTGTGTGCCGGATGTGTGGGGTGGTCCTTCGTGTCGCACCGGGTCATCGGGAAGAGCCCGTACGGGGCCTCCGTGACGGCGCCCTCGGGGCAGTCCTCCTCCACCACTCCCTCCCCGTCTGCTACTTCTTCTCGGTGATAGGTTCGAACGCGTGATATCCACGGGGTCCTTGAGTCGTTCGGCGACCGGTAGTCGTACGGCGCTCAGCCGGGTGACCCTGGTCGGTGAGCGGCGTCGGGTGGACCTCGTACTGCCATCGCGGGTGCCTGTCGGCGTGCTGCTGCCGGAGGTCATGCGGCTGCTCGACGACCGGGTCGGGGACCGGCCCGAGTTGCGGCATCTGGTCACCCCGGACGGGTCCGCGCTCGCCCACGACAGCACTCTGGAGGCTGCCGGTGTGGCCGACGGGGCCGTGTTGCGGCTCGTGCGGGTCGAGGACGCGCCATCCGCGCCCGTCGTGCACGACGTCACCGACGAGGTCGCCGACGATCTCGACCTGCGGGCCTGGCGGTGGCGGCCTGCGGTACGGCGCGCTGTCGCCGGATGCGCCACCGTTCTCTGGGCCCTGGCCGCCGGCTTGCTGGCCCGGAGCCACTTCGATCTCTCCGCCGTCGGTGCGGGGCTGCTCGCCGTGGCCTTCGGCTGTGCCGCCGTCGGCGTCCTGTGCGGACGGGCCCGGCGGCACGCCCTCGCCGCCACCCTGCTGAGCACGGCCGCCGTCCTGGCCGTCCTCGGCATCTGGACCTGTGCCGACGCCTACGGCTGGTCGAGTGCCGTGCGGCTGGCGGGTGTTGCGGGAGTGATCACCGTCGCGCTGGCGCTGGCCGGGTGGTTCACGCCGTTGGGGCGTGGGGCGCTGACCGGTGCCGCGGCCGTTGTCGGCTGCGTCGCGGTGTGGGAGGCGGCCCTCTGGCTTCAGGGCGGGGCCGCGACCGCCACCGGGCAGGCCCAGGCCGGTGCGCTGCTCGCCGTGGTGTCCCTCGTGGTCCTCGGCGTGCTGCCGCGACTCGCCCTGATGGCGTCGGGCCTGACCGGGCTGGACGACCGACGTACCGGCGGGGTGTCGGTGAGCCGGTACCAGGTGGGCACCGCACTCGCGGCCACCCACCGTGGGCTGGTGCTGGCGACCGTCGTCCTCGCCACCTCCGCGGGCGCGGCCGGGATTCTCGTGCTGCGCGTGGTGTCGGTGTGGGCGGTGTCCCTGGGCGTCGTCGTGATGGTGGTGCTCGCGCTGCGGGCACGGGCGTTCCCGCTCACCGCCGAGGTTGTGGTGCTGCTCGTCGCGGCGGCGCTGGTGGCGGTGCGGCTCGTCACCCTGTGGGGTGAGCGTTCCGCGGCAGCGGGTCCTGTCGCCGCGCTCGGCGTCCTGGCCGTCGTACCGCTGGTGGTGCTGGCCGTGGAGCCGGCCGAGCATGTGCGGGTGCGGCTGCGGCGCGCCGGGGACCTGGTGGAGTCGGTGGCCGTGATCGCCCTGTTCCCGCTGGTGATCGGCGTGTTCGGGGTGTACGGGCGGCTGCTCGGCACCTTCGCCTAGGGCACGGTGGCGGACATGGCAGAGGGCGGAGACTGGCAGCGGGACGTGCTGCGGGAACTGGCCGACGGCGCCCCGGACCCGGTCGGCCCTGCCGCGCCCTCGCCGTCGCCGGCCCAGGCCGCTCCCGAACCGCCCCAGCCCTCACCCTCACCCCCGGCCCCCCGCCGGACACCTGACCCGCGTGTCCCCGTCCCGGTCCCCGAGTCCCTCCCCACCGTCGACCCCCGGCTCGCCCTCGCCCTGGGCAGCCCGCAGCACGGCGACTCGGTCGCGCGCCGCGCCGGGTCATCGCTGCGCAGACTCACCGCCTCCGCCACCCGGGAAGTCACCGAACAGACCCGCCTCGCCCAGGAGTTGCAGCAGCCGGTCACCACCGGCCGGGTCATCGCCGTCACCTCGATCCGCGGCGGCGTCGGCAAGTCCACGGTCGCCGCGCTGCTCGGCCGCACCTTCAACCACTACCGGCACGACCCGGTGCTCACCCTGGAGGCCGACGCGGCGCTCGGGACGCTCCCGGTGCGCATGGGCGCGGACACGGTGCGCTGGTCGTGCGCCGACCTCGCCCGGATCCTCACCCCCTCCATGCAACTCACCGATGTCACCGGCTACTTGGTGCCAGTGACCGACGGCGGCTGGCTGCTGCCCGCGGGCCAGGGGCGGGTGGGCGCCCCGCTGGACGTCCCCACCTACCGGACCGTGACGCTCGCGCTGCGACGGTACTTCGCAGTGACGGTGGTGGACTGCGAGACGCTGCCCGGCGAGGTGGCACGTACGGCGATGGACACCGCGCACGCGCGGGTGATCGTCGCCCCGATGACCGCCGAGGGGATCCACGGCACCCGGCAGGTGCTCGACTGGCTGGCCCGGCTGCCGCACTCCGCCCTGGCGACCACGGTGGTCGCGCTCAGCGCCAACACCCCTGACGTCACCCTCGATGAGAAGACCGCCGTGGCGCACCTGCGCGAACCGGGCGTGCTCGTCGTCCCGCTGCCCTACGACCGTCACCTCGCCCAAGGAGGCCCCATCCACACCGCCATGCTGGGCCGGAGCACCCAGGACGCGGCCGTCCGTCTCGCGGCCGAGGTGATGCAGCGGGCGGTGAGGGTCAGGTGACGCAGCGCGTGGTCCACCGGCCCGCCCGCAGCACCCGACCGCTCGCGCCCGCCGAGTCCCGGACCGTCGAGGCACCGCCCAACCTGCCGGAGGGACGGGTCGGCAACGCGGCCACCGCACTCCTGCCCATGGCCGGAATCGTCAGCTCCGTCGTCCTCATGACCGTCATCCGCAACAGCCAGTTCGCCGCGATCGGCGCCCTCGTCCTGGTCGTCGCGCTGCTCGGCGCCGTCGCCCTGTTCCTCTCCCAGCGCGGCAAGGCCCAGCGCACCCGGCGCGTGCAGCGTGAACGCTATCTGGAGTACCTGGAGGAGCTGCGCGAGGAACTCGGCAACGCCGAGCGGGAGCGGCGTGAGCAGTCCCGGCTGCTCAACCCGCCGCCCGAGGCCCTGTACGACCTCGTCCGCGATCCCGCGCGGCTGTGGGAACGGCGCCGTACGGACGCCGACTTCCTGCGGGTGCGGGCCGGCACGGGTGATGTCCCCGCGCAGGAACTCACGATCGCCAACAACAGCGCCGGGGGCGTCCTCACGCCCCCCGACCCCTTCATGCTGAACGAGGCCCGCGCCCTCCGGAACCGCTTCGGCACAGCCACGGACTTCCCGCTGACCGTGCCCCTGGACCGGGCCGGGAACGTCAGCATCGTCGGCGACCGGGAGGGCGTCCTGCGAGTCGCCCGGGCGCTGCTGCTGCAAGCCGCGGTGACGCATGCCCCGGACGATGTCGCCTTCGCCCTCGGCAGCCCTCACGAAGCGGACTGGGCCTGGGCCAAGTGGCTGCCCCACATCCTTGATTCACAGACGTACGACGGCCCGGTCGCCGCCCGGCGCATCGCCCACGACCTTGCCGAGCTGGCCCGCCTGTGCGCCGCTGACCTGCGCCGGCGCGCGGCCTACGCGGCCGAGGTGCGCCGTGGTCTGGCGGGCCGTAACCACGATGCCCTGCGTCTGACGTCCCGCATGCTCGTCATCAGCGACACCCACGGGACCAACGCCACCGAACTGCCGCTGCCGGACTCGGCCGTAGCCATGCCCGACATGGGCGTCACCGTGCTGCACCTGCTGGAGCGGCAGGTGCACGAACCCGACCAGGTGAACGTGCGCATCACGGTCGACGGCGACCGGATCGTCGTGGACGACCTGCGCCGGGCAGCCGCCGCGGAGGGCACCGTCGACCAGGTGAGCGCCCCTGGTGCCGAGGGCATAGCCCGCATGCTGGCCCCGCTGCGGCTGTCCGCGGAGTCATCGGCCGAGGGCACACCGGTGTCCGGGCCCGTCGACTTCCCCGCACTGCTCGGCATCGAGGACCCGGCCCGCCTCGATCTCCACAGGCTGTGGGCGCCGCGCGGGGAACGTGACTTCCTGCGCGTGCCCATCGGCCTGACCGAACGGCACGAACCGGTGCTCCTGGACCTGAAGGAGTCCTCACAGCTCGGCATGGGCCCGCACGGGCTGTGCGTGGGCGCCACCGGCTCCGGCAAGAGCGAACTGCTGCGCACCCTAGTGCTCGCCCTCGCCGCCACCCACTCCCCCGAAGACCTCGCCCTCGTCCTGGTCGACTACAAGGGCGGCGCCACCTTCGCCCCCTTCGCCGAACTCCCGCACGTGGCCGGGATGATCACCAACCTGGAGAACCAGGCAGGCCTCGTCGAGCGCGTCCACTCCAGCCTGGCCGGGGAGGTCAAGCGCCGCCAGCAGGTCCTGAAGGACGCCGGGAACGTCGCCGACATCGGCCACTACGCCCTCCTGCGCGCCACCGAGCGCCCCGACCTGGAGCCCCTCCCGCACCTGTTCGTCGTCATCGACGAGTTCGGCGAACTCATCACCGCCAAGCCGGACTTCATCGACCTGTTCCTGTCCATCGGCCGCATCGGCCGCTCCATCGGCGTGCACCTGCTGCTGTCCAGCCAGCGCATCGAGGGCGGCAAACTCAAGGGCCTGGACACCTACCTGTCGTACCGCCTCGGCCTGCGCACCTTCTCCGCCGACGAGTCCCGCACCGTCCTGGACACCATCGACGCCTTCCACCTGCCGCCGCTGCCCGGCTTCGGGTTCCTCAAGGTCGACACGTCAACGTACGAGCGCTTCAAGGCCGGTTACGTCTCGGGCGCCCACCACGGACCGGCCGTTCACAAGCGGGGCGACGAGCCGCTTGCCCGGCCTTATCCGGCGTACACCCGGCAACACACCGAGGTCGTAGAGGAGCCGGTCACCGCCCCACGGGAGACAGGGCCGAGCGTCCTGTCCGTCATGGTCGGCCAACTCGCCACCGCCGCACCCCCGGTACGCCGGATCTGGCTGCCCCCGCTGCCCGCCGCCGTGACCCTGGACGCGGCAGCGGGCCCGCTCGCGGCCGACGGGGACGGACTGCGCCTCGTGCACACGGGCGGCCCCATGCGCATCCCCCTCGGCACCCTCGACGACCCGGCCCGGCAGTGGCAGCAGCCCTGGCTGCTGGACCTCACCGTCGCCGGTGGCCATATCGCCGTGATCGGCGGCCCGCAGTCCGGCAAGACCACCCTGTTGCGCACCCTCGCCCTGTCCCTGGCCCTCACCCACACGCCGTACGACGTCGCCGTGTACGGCCTGGACCTGGCCGGCGGCGGTCTGACCGCGCTGGCCGGCCTGCCGCACGTCGGCGGCATCGCCGGGCGCGCCGACCATGGGCGGGCCGCCCGCACGGTCGCCGAGGTCCGCGCCATGCTGACGGCGCGCGAGGAGCTGTTCCGCACACACGGCATCGACTCCGCCGATCAGCTGCGCCACCTGCGCGGACAGGGACGGCTGCCCGAGCTGGGCGCCACCGACGTCGTGCTGCTCGTCGACGGATTCGGCGCCCTGCGCGACGAGTTCGCCGACCTCGACGACCCGGTCGCCGACCTGCTCAAGCGCGGTGGCGGGTACGGCATCCATGTCGTCGCGGGCATGCTGCGCTGGAACGATGTCCGCATCGCCACCCAGTCGATGTTCGGCACCCGCATCGAGCTGCGCCTCAACGACCCCGCCGACTCCTCCATCGACCGCAAACTGTCCGAGACGCTCACCCCCGACAACCCCGGCCGAGCCCTCACCGACGGCAAACTGTTCGCGCAGGCCGCACTGCCCCGTATCGACAACCGCCCGGCCACCGGCGACCTGGGCCCGGCCCTCGAAGGCGCCGCCCGCACCATCCGCGCCTCCTGGCATGGCGAACTCGCCCCACCCGTCCGGGTCCTGCCCACCCGCCTTCCCGCCGCCAAGCTGCCCACCCCGGCCGCCGAACCGGCCAAGATCCCTCTCGGCGTCGACCAGGACGCCCTCGCCCCGGTCCTGCTCGACCTGTTCGACACCGACCAGCACCTGCTGATCCTCGGCGACAACGAATGCGGCAAGACCAACCTGCTGAAGCTGATCACCACCCAGCTCATCGAGCGATACGGCGACAAGGAACTCGTCTTCGGCGTCTACGACCCACGCCGCGGCCTGCGCGGCACGGTGCCCGAGCCCTACCGCGGCGGCTACGCCCACAACGCCAAGCTCGCCGCGGCCCTGTCCACCGGCATCGCCACCGAACTGGAAAAGCGCCTGCCGGAGACGGCCGACCCCGACGCGCCGCTGAGCACTGAGCCCGCCTTCACCGGGCCGCGGATCGTCATCCTGGTCGACGACTACGACATCCTGACCGCAGCCGGCCAGCAGCCGCTCGCGCCCTTCCTGCCGTACCTCTCCTCCGCCCGGGACATCGGCCTGCACTTCGTCATCGCCCGCCGCACCGCCGGAACCTCCCGCGCCCTGTACGAACCGCTGCTGACCGCCCTGCGCGAAACCGGCACCGCCGCCCTCGTCATGACGGGAGAGCGCACCGAGGGCCAGCTCTTCCCCGGCCTGTACGCCTCCCAGCAGCCACCCGGCCGGGGCACGCTCGTCCGCCGCGGCCGCCCCCACCAGCTCATCCAGACCGCCGTAGCAGACGAAGAGAGCCCGTGACCAAGGACGTCATCGCCCTCACCCCCAAGATGCCGGACCTGCCCACCCTGCTGGCAGGCCTGTACGCCGGCGGCCCCGACCTCGGCGTGCACACCACCGCAGACGGCGCCGTCGTCCAGCTCTGCGCCCCCGACGGCCGCCCCTTGGTCTCGGTGGAGGCGCCCATCCTGGTCCAGGTCCCGGGTGAGACGGCCCGTCTGCTGGGTTACGCGGTCGAGGAAGGGCCGGTGTGGTGGACGGAGGCCCGCGCCTCCACCGCCGTGGCCGAGGCCGGACGGCTGGCCGGCTCATTCGCCGGGCGGCTGGCGACCGTGCTGGGCGGCACGGTCTGGCCGCCGGAGGCCGCCACGACGGATGTCGTCCCCCTCACGACCGACGTCTCGGCGATTCCGGTCCCCGCCACGGCGGCCCCGGCCGTGGACGTCCTCACCGCCACCACGGCCGTGGTCATCCAGGACCGCCCCCTGGTCGCCATGACCAGCTGGCTGTCGGATGCCCTGCGCGTGGCCGCCGAGAGCGACCGAGCCCTGCACATCGTCACGCCACCCACGTCCCGCCTGACCCTGCCCACCCGCACCGCCCTGCGCGGGGCGCCCAACCGCTGGGTCGTCCAAGACCCCGAACACGGCTACTACGACGGCCTGTCCGGTGCCGTACTCCACTGGAAGAACGGCACCTTCACCCCCGTACGCGACGAGGACGGCACCGCCTCCGTGGCCGAGGCGTTCAAACCGGCCACCCAGACCGGTGAACGCCAACTACTCCTCACGCTGCGCACCCGACACCCCGCAGATGCGGACCTCGTCCTCGGCCGCGCCCTGGAGGCCGCCTTCCGACACCTGACCGGCACCCCGCCCGCCGGCTGGAGCACCGCCGAACCGGTCAACCTCCCCTGGTCGACCAGCCAGTTGACCGACCTCGCCCGGGCCCGCGCACCCCGCCCCAGCTGGCTGATCGCCATCGGCCACCCCGACCGGCCCGCTCTCGCCACCATGCGCGTGCTCCGCACGACGGCGGGCATCGAAGAAGACATCACCCTCGCGCTCGGCTACGGCGGCAACGAAACACCGCCCCTGCAAGCCATTGAGACTCTCGCGGCCGAACTCGACGCGAAACACGGTCTCGTCACCCTGCTCACGTCGCTCCGCACCGCCCGCCGCGACCTCACCGTCCCCGCCCAACTCGAACCCCCACCGATCCCGGTGTCCTTCACGCTCGGCCACGACGAGGCGAGGCGCATAGGCCCGCCTCACGCCGAGCGCCCGCCCCTCGGCCCCACCCCCACCCGTCTCGGCCCTCCGGCCGAACCAGCCTTCCATTACCCCCTGGGCGATGGAACCGAACCGCATGCCTGGGCCACCTTCCAGCGCCTCACTCAACACCTCAAGCAGCAGGCGTAGCCGCCAGAGCATGCCGTGCGCCAGGCGGACACCACCGGCGACATCGGGTGGCTGGCGTTGGCCGACTCCACGGACCGTTCTTAGAGACTGATCGGGAGTGAGTCCTGGTACCAGGACCCGTGCTCAGCCGAACGCCCCGAACGGTGTTGGGCGTTCTGGTCGACCGCGTTCGCGCCGCAGCCGGGCGGCACGGATCGTGTCCGTGGTCCGGGGATGCGGGGGCGGATTCCCTCACGCCCTCGGGCGCCCGGTCGGGCCTGGACGGTCCGATGCCCCGCACGATCGCTCCGGTCGTGTGGGGGCGGTGCCGTCCGTCGCCGGATCGGGTGCCCGAGGGCGCGCATGCGCCAGGCTCCGCTGCCGCCCCAACGCGGTTGAGTCACCGCTGTGTTGCCTCACCGGCGTTGTGATGTGTGTGACGTTTGGTTCCCGCCCTGCGCTTGAACTTGCGGGTACCGAGTCCGGCAAATGGTTGGCGTGTACATGCTGACCGGAAATCGCCTTCATCGGTATGGATCTTCCCGCCTACAGTCCTGATCTTGTGCGGAATCGCACACCTGATCGATTCAGGGCTATGGGGAAGGACACGGCACTTCGTGTACTCATCCACGTATCGCAGGACGCCAAGACACAGACGACGCAACCTGCTCGCAGCAACCGCCGCGCTACTGCTCATCACTGAGGTGGGAATCGCGGCTGGCGCACAAGCCTCCGCAGCACCCGCTCCCGAACCCGCCGGCGACGCCGCCTCGCAGCCCACGAAGGCGGACATCCTCCAGGACGACATGGCGTGGGCTGCCGCGCACGCCAAGGGCTCCAAGGCGTGGGCGATTCTGGAAGCGAAGAAGACGGGCAAGAAGGTCGTCGCACCTGACGAGACGACAGCCACGTCCTACACCGTCGCCAACCCTGACGGGACGCTGACGACCGAGCTGACGCCAGGACCGGAGCGCGTGTGGCGCGGCGGTAAGTGGCACAAGGTCGACGCCGCCCTGACCACCTCCGCCGACGGGACCGTGAGGGCCAAGGAACACCCGAACGGGCTGCGGCTGGCCGGCAAGGGTGGCACCGCCCCGCGCTCGCTGGCGGCCGCGCAGAACGCCGCTCCGCGGGATCTGGTGACGCTCGGCAGCGGGGAGGAGGCCGTGACCCTCCAGTGGAAGGGCGGCCTGCCCGCACCGGAGCTGGACGGGACAACGGCCCGCTACCGCGAGGCCGTTCCCGGTGCCGACGTCATCGTGGAAGCGACCCGCACCGGTTTCGAGCAGTTCGTGGAGATCAACCAGCGCCCCTCCGGCGCCTACTCCTACACCCTGCCCGTCAGGGCCAAGGGGCTGAAGGCCAAGGCGAACGAGGACGGGTCGGTCACCTTCACCGACGCCGAGACAGGGCGACGGCGGGCCACAATGCCAGCCCCCGTGATGTGGGACGCCTCCGTGGACCAGCAGTCCGGGGAGCACACCCGCAAGGCCCGCGTGGCTATGAAGGTGGTGAACAAGGGCACCGGCCGCATCGACCTGGTGGTCACGCCCAGCACCGAGTTCCTCTCCGACCCTGCTACGCGGTACCCGGTCACGGTCGACCCGTCGACCTCAGCACTCGCGTCGACGTTCGACACCTACGTGCAGCGCGGTGAGACCGTGGACCTGTCCACGGACACCGAGCTCGACTTCGGCAATCCCGGCACCACCAACGCCGACGGGACCACGCGGGTAGCCCGGTCCTTCATCCACTGGAACACCACACCGATCCAGGACGCGCTGATCATCGACACGAACCTGGCGCTGTGGAACTTCCACTCCGGCAACACCGACTGTACGGCGCAGTCGTGGACCATCTGGGACACCACCGCGGCATCCACCTCCTCAAGGTGGACGAATCAGCCCACGTGGAACCAGCAGTACCACTCCTCCACCCAGACACGCGGCAACCCCAGCTGCACCGGCACGCAGCCCGACGGGTGGATCAACGCCGATGTCGATGCCCTCGTTCAGACCTGGGCGTCGGCGCAGGCGACCCGCGGCTTCATGGGCCTGCGTGCGGCCACCGACGACACCCGTGCCTGGAAGCGCGTCAACTCCGGTAACAACACGGCCAACCAGCCGAAGCTGAGCGTGACCTACAACTACCGTCCCTCGGACGGCAGTGCCCGCCAGGCCGGGACGCCTTTCAAGTCGTACGCCGGGGTGTGGGCGGTGGACACCACCACACCTACTCTGCGTGACACCTTCACGGACGCCGACGGAGACACCGTCAACGGCACCTTCCAGGTCTACGACGCCGCCACCAACACCCCCATCACCACACCCCTGGGCGAGGGCCTGCTCGTCTCCGACTTCGGCGAACAGGGCAAGCCGGTCAGTGTGGTCGTGCCGGCCGGGCAGCTTCAGGACGGCAAGACCTACAAGTTCCGCACCAACGCCTACGACGGCACCCACTACAACCTCAACTGGTCGCCGTGGACCGAGTTCGTCGTCGACACCACGGCACCCGGCGAACCGTCACCGGTGACCTCCAGCCAGTACCCCGAGGGCGGCTACGGCGGCGGGGCCGGACAGGCGGGAACCTGGACGGCCACCACGGCCGATGACGCCAACCGCCTTCAGTACCGGGTGGACGGCGAAGACCCCGACCCCGAGGCGGGCGTCCCCGGCAGCGGAACCTGGACCACGGTCAACACCACGTCGACCACCACCGGCACCTCTGCCTCCTTCACCACGACGCCCACGTCCGACGGCGCCCACCACGTGGACACCCGGGCCGTCGACCGCGCGGACAATGTTGGCACCACCAGCGAATACGGCTTCATCGCCGGAACCGCCCCGGCGCCGCGGAGCCACAAGGTCGACATCACCCTGAACGCGCCGGCGACGACCGCGGCGGACCCTGCCGACTGGAACAACCCCTACCCGGCATTCGGGTGGAACGGCTGGAACACGGTGACCAGTTCCGGGAAGACGACCGTGGACGCGCCCCCGCTCCTGTCTCCGAAGAAGAGGGTCACCAAAGCCGGTGACGTCACACTGACCATGACCCCCCAGAAGCAGCGCTCACCGCAGGCGGCCAAGGCGCTCAAGGAGTACCGGAAGCAGCAGGAGTCGCAGACGGACACGACGCCTTTCGCTGCCAGCTCCTACACGGGCCCTGTCCTCGACACGTCCTGGTGTGATCCGACGAAGATCGACCAGAAGTCCTTCATCCGCCGCACCGAGGCCTGCCTGCTGTTCACCTGGGGTGCGGAGGGCACGACGCCGCAGGGCGTCTACCGCCAGTACTGGGACGTCATGTGGCAGGTGAAGCTCGACCCCAAGAGCGACACGATCAAGACCTTCCTGCAGATGTACCCGCTGATGCCCACCGTGCAGGAAATGTGGCCGTCCTCGCCCAAGGCCATGGCGTTCAACGTGATCACCGGTTGCGGCAGCACCGGCTGCACCAACGGCATGGGCTTCGACTGGGAAACCGGGCGGACACCCTCGTGGTCGTCCGGTCTCGATCAGCACATCGCCCAGGGCACGGCCGACTTCACCTGGGACGGAAGCGTCACGAACGCCGCCGGCCTCAAGGACAAGGACCTGTCCAAGGTACTCACCCTGCTGGTCGGGGCGTCCTTCAGCACCGACACCCCCAACATGGTCGTCACCCAGGACAAGGTGTCCTCCGGTCCGTTCGAGATCCGCTGCGACAAGGTGTACGGCACCGGCGGCTGCGTCGTGCCCTCCTACAGCCCCGGCTACTCGATGAACTCCAAGAAGTTCCCGGCGGCCGCGGCGCATACCTGGCTGATCCAGAACCGGCTGGCCCCCGAGTACTTCGGCCAGACACCCGTGACTCCGCTGCACTACATGCCCAACAAGACCCGCAACGCGGCGGGTGCGGGCGGCACGGGCCGCAGCGAAAACTCGAACCGCTACCGGATCTGCTACGGCGCAGCGGCAAACCGCATGGTGTACCGCAATGACACGGCACTCCATCCGGAGCTCTCCAGTTCCAACAAGGACCGACGCTCCTGCGACGAATACTCGTTCAACGCGACGTACGAGTCGGCCGGCATGCCCACCAGCGAGGGAGGCCTGAACCCCAAGCCCGTCTCGGACGCCCTTCAGGGACGGGAGTGCGTGCAGACCTATGAGAAGAAGCTGCCCGACGGCACCTACCGGCTCTACGACGATGAGCGCTACGCGGCCCCGACCTGGGACGAAACCTGCGGCCGGTCCTCGATGTCACTCAACGTCAACTCCCAGTCGATGGCACGGTTCGGGTCGTTCGCGTCCACGTTCCGGCTGCTCGACAAGGACACGTACTGGGTGGACATCGACGGATTCCAGGACTGTGATGCCACAGCTGACGTGATCGTGTGCGCTCAGCGCCCGTGATGTCCTGACCTTCCGCAGGCCGGCCCCGGACCCCGCCACGGGTCCGGGGCCGGTCTGTCGGGCACACCATGCAAGGTCAGTTCGTCACGGGACGCCAGCCGTCCTGCTCGTACATCGGATCCGGGTCGAACCAGGTCAGCCCGTCACCCGTGGGCGACATGTAGGGGCACATCCCGAGGACGCGATCGGGTCGTCCTTCGGCCAGGGCAGCGGCACCCTCTTCCAGCCAGTCGGCCAGACCGATCCGTAGCGACGTCGGCTCCTGCGCATCCGCCCAGATACCCAGCAGCCCCGTGGCCAGGTCGAGGTACATGCCCTCCAGCATCGTGTACTTCGCGCTCGCGGTGACCGGCACGCAAGAAGCGGTCTCCTGACCGTCCAACGCCGACAACGGCCCACCGTGCGCGGTGATCACGTGCTCCAGCGGGAGCCATGCCTGGCCATTGGGCATGAAGTCAACCGCGTTCGCCTTGCGGTGCCACGCATCCTCCTCACCCTCCGGGGCAAACGGCTGCTCGCCGAACTCGTCCAGGTCCGCCCCGTGCACGCCGTCATGCATCAAGTAGAGCGCCCTCAGCTCCGGCGGCAGGACACATCCAAGGACACGCTCGGTCTGCGCGATCTGCTCAAATGTGGCGGGCGCACGCAGCAAACCGTGAGACTGCGGCGCGTACTTCTGAAGCCACCCCTCAATGCGCCGCCACGCCGCCTCGACTCGAACCTGCTCACTCATGCGATGCCGTCCCTTCTGCCCCTCGGAAGCGTTGAGCGACCCAGTCCTACCCATCCGCCCCGTCGTACGAGGGATCACATGCGACTGCGACAGCCGTGCGCGGCACAGGGTCGGTCGGAGGTGCGGCAGTAGGTGTCCAATCGCATGGCAGCGAGGGACGAACCTCGACCCGGTCCGCCGTCGGATTCGGGTCCGGTGCATGCCGCGTTTCGGCATTGAGAGCCTCTGTCGCGGCGTACCCGGCCACGCTCATCACAAGAGCCACCGCGACAAACACCTGCATCGCCCGGCTCACCGACATCCTCCAGTCTCACAACCGGCCGGGCCGTCCAACCCCTCGGCCCAACTCCTCTGCCACAGCGACCCTATCGCCTCGATCGGAACGCATACCAAGGGGATCTCGCACCGTCCGGAAACGCGCGGGTGGGCCAACCCGGTCTATCGCACGGAGGTCATGAACGGGTACAAAAACGCCCCCGGATACAGCCCGGCGGCTGGCCCAGTTCGGCTGCACCTTGACGAGACGCTCTCCAGGAACCGGCACCCCCGCCCCACTACGACGTCGGCAAGACCGTCAAACGCCCCGCAACCATCACCGAACGTGACCAGCGAGGTTAAGGAACATGCTCAGTTCGCTGGAGGTGTGGGTACTGGCCGGCCTCCCAGTCGCCAGAGACCCGCCGCCCGCCCTGTCGGGCGGGCGGCGGAAGGGGCGAGCGGAAGGCGCTACGAGACCCGGATATTGACCAAGGCGCGGGCTTCGGTGTGTCTTGCGTCCCCCGCGTAGTGGACGCCGTAGCCCACCCAGCCCGCGGTGTCTGCAATGTCGGTGAACTTGAAGGTTCCGTCGTCCGCCACCGAGTGGCTGCCGAGCGACACGCCCTGCTCCGGGTGCGCGTCGTCGTATCGGGTCACGTCGACCTCGGTGCCGGCCGGGAACGGCGCGGACGCGCTCAGCGTCCCGGAGACGGTGACCTTCTTGCCCTGCCGGACGGACTCGGGGGCCTGCAGCGTGAGGGTGGACTCAACCCTCTGGTCCAGGACGCGCAGCGTCAACGTCGACAGGCCGTAGGTCTTGGTGAGGGCGAAGAGCCGGCTGCCGTCCGGTGCCCAGGCCAGGCCCGCTTCCTGGAGCGTGGTGGTGTCGGTGGACGTGGACGGGAAGTCGTAGTTCTTGAGTTGCGTGTCGACGCTCGGCTGGAACAGGTAGACGTCCGGGTCGTACGGGGCGTAGAGGCCGGCCGCAAGCGTGCTGCCGTCGGGTGTGATGGCTACGGCGTTGGGATAGGCGCCGGTGGTGTACCGGTTGCTCGGCGACAGGTCCGAGGTCGAGTAGGACTGGTGGTAGTAGGGTGCTCCGCTGGCCACCACAACGTCCTTGCCGTCGGGTGTGACGGCGAGGTCCGCCACGCTGCCCCCTGAGATCGAGGTGTGCGCGGTCTGCCGCTCATCGCCCGTGCTCACGTCGTACACCGCGAGCACGGGCGGGCTTACGCTCGCGTCGCCCGCCACCAGCAGCCCCGGGTTGCCGGGGGACGAAGCGAGGATCGGTGCGGAGGCGAAGGTGCGCCCGCCGCCGCTGGGGGCGTGGATCACAGGGTCGGGGCCGGAGAGGTCGACGTAGCCGATGCCGCCCCAGGGCTCCCCTCCGTAGCCGAACCAGACCTTGCCGCCGGCGATGGCCGGGTACTGGGGCGCGGTGCCGGCGCCGGTGGAGTAGCGGGCGGTCTCCTGGAGCGTCGCGGTGTCAATCGCGGAGATCGCGTCGGCGGTGCGCAGCGCGACGTAGAGGGTCCCGGAGTCCGCCGAGAGCGCGAGGCCGGATGCGCCTGGCTCGCCGTCGATCTGCTTGACCACCGTCCCGTCGTAGCCAGTCACCACGACACTGCCGCTGGCCGGGTCGCTGATGAAGACGTGCCGGTGGACGCCGTCCACCACGATGTCCTCGTGTGAGGAGATGGGGAGTTGGGTGCTGCTGTCGGCTGCGGATGCGGAGGGTCCGAAGCCTAGGAGGGAGATACCGAGGGCGGCCGAGACCGCCGCTCTTCCGGTGAACTTGCGTATGTGCACGCGGGTTCCTTCCGCCTGTGAAGACTCTGCCGGTGGACCCGGCAGAGGGCACGACGAGCAGCGCGGACCAGAGATCCGCGCCTGATCGGCCCGTCATGATCCGCACCTTAAGGCCCCCCTCTGACAACCGAGTTCAGTGAGCTTCTTCAGCGTTGCCGCTCAAGGGTGAGGATGGCTTTGGCGATTGGCGTCATGCGGTTTGGGCTGCATCGGGATCTGCGGAAGATCCGCCAGGCCTTCAGGTGTGCGACACCGCGTTCGACGGGTGCTCGTGCCGCGGCCAGGGCCCATTTGAGGTCTTCTCGGTGAGGGTGAGTTCCTGCAGGAGTCTGCGTTTGATGCCCATGGTCACCCAGGGGCCGCCGCCCTGGTAGGCGAGATCGGCCAGGATGGGGACGCCCAGGCGCTTGCAGATACGGATGATCCGGTGGATGTGCGCCGCGGTCAGGTCGTGAGCTCGGCCCGGCAGCGCGGGTGAGAGCCACAGCAGCCGGCCGTCCGGATCGGTGACCACCTGCACGTTCACCCCGCGCCCGCGGTGCTTGTGGGAATAGTCGGCCCGTCCGTCTCCGACCCGGTCGCACTCGGCGAGGGTGCCGTCCAGCAGGACGAAGTCCGCATCGGCCTGGCGCGGGACCTTCAGCAGACCTGGCGCGCGTTCGGCGAGCCGACGGATGACTGCGCTGGTGTAGGCGTGGGCGGTGGATTCGCTGATCCCGAACCCGGCAGCGATCTTCGCCAGGGTGGTGTGTTCGCGCAGGTAAACCAGTGCCACCATCGCGCGTTGAGACGGGCGGAGCTTGCAGGTCGAGTGCGGCAGGATAGATGACCAACGAGGCCCCCGAGCAGCGTGGTCGAGACGTCAGACATCTCGATCAACAGCTCGGGGACCTCGCTCGTTGCGCTTCGCGGACCATCACCTGATCGGTGGCCAGCTCGAAGAAGCTCATTGGTCGACCATTTGGCAAAACCTCCCGCCGACCACACCTCGATTACCTGGCCCAAGGTCACGAGACGAGCCACTAGCTGTGCTGTCCGAGGACGGTGGTCGCAGTGAGGTTCAGGCGAGCGCCCATGTCGAGGTTGGCCTCCCCTTAATTGCGGACATGGGACCAGAACAGTGGGGTCAGGCCGCGGTGGTCGGCGGGTGTGAGGAGGTCGGCCCACTGCGGTTCGCCCAGGACGCCTTGGGCATCAGGGTGTTCACGTACACCAGGGCGGACTGGAGGATCCGCAGGCACAGGACGAACATCTCCTGCTCGTCGCGCCGGTTCGGGGCGATCTCCCCGCCCTTGCCGTACGCGATCACGGAGTTGGCGCCGTTGGAAGACTCCATCGCGTTCAGGCCCTCATCGATCTCCCGCTGGAGGTCGCGCAGCCGCAGGTAGCGGGCCACAAAGCTGCTCTTTGGGGCGCGGCCGACCTCCAGCATCGCCGCGTCGGTGGGGCGGGAGGCGTTTCGGGTGAAGCGGCGAAGGATCGCCTGGGTCGACGCGGTCCGCGTACGGATCGCGGTCGCATGCCTGATCATTTGGTCGTACTGCTAAGCGATCAGTTCCCAGCGGAGGTGACTGGCTTCCGCAGCGGGTCGGTGTACGGACTTTGGGGCAGCCTGTCGCTCGTCTTCAGGGGCGTGTGCCTGGGTGACAGGGTCGGCCGGCCGGCCTTCGGTAGTCCGGTCGAGTCGGCCCACCGACTCCGCCACTTCGATGAGTCCGGTGAGCGGGCCATCGCAAGGCTGCGCGAGCGCTCCGCTCCCCTGGCCTCCGTGAGGCAGCGCAGCTGGGCGACCGGCCAGATGAAGCCAGTCCGCCAGAGGCTGGCATGAGGGCGATGGCCATCAGCGCGCTGGGAGGGCGCGTGCCCTCCGGAGCCTGATCCAGACGCTGGTGTGGCTTCATGCCCACCCTCAATGCGGTGCGCTCTCACCGCAAAAGTCCGGCTCTCGGGGCTGTTTTGGACACGGCGCCGCCAAGTTCTTCAATTCCTTTCAGCGCCCGCCCGAGAACACCGACCCCTGACATCCACTCTCCATCAACCAAAGGGACGCAGGACGGGAAGTCCTGTGCCCACCTGTTCCGACCACCTGAGAGGCAAGACTCCTAGATCACATAAAGTGCAGGTCAGCGCCTACTGCAGGCTACTAAGAGACGACTAAAGCCGTACAAGATGACCACTCACACTGACTCAGACAGCAGCGTCGTCATCGGCATCAATTAAGTGCTGCACAGCAACTCGGACAGCGTGCCGCACCGCACCCTTTTTCTTGTCTTGCTCTTTTCTTGTCGGCCGTGTGGCTACCTCAAGGCGCCGATTCTTCCGATCGCGAAGGGAGACGCCTGACATGGCTCACGCACAGCGAGGCGACGACCCGCACTGGGATCGGGGCGCGCATCAGTCGCTGCCGTTGGACACCGCCCGACAGAGCTTCGCCTGGCTGGTGAGCGGGCCGGAGCCGCTGTCCCTGGACGGCCGTCCGTTTCCTGGCCTGCCCAACCGCACGATCCCTCTGGACAAGTTGCGGGACCGGATGCTGCGCCGCCAGTGCCCGCCCCGTACGCGCGATGCGGTCTGGGCGCACTTGGTACGGCTTTCGCGCGAGGAGGGTGCCACCTGGACCCTGGCCTGCACCGGGATGGCGCTGCCCGCGCTGGCCGGTGTCGCGCGCTGGCTGGCCGCCCGCTACCCGCCCAGGCCGCCCATGACTACACCACGGTGCTACACACCCACATGCGCAACACCGCTTCGCCCGAACAGAGTCCCGCCAAGCGCGAATATCGCTACGCCTTCATGGAGGCGGCACGGAACGCGTTGGAGAGCGGCCGCCCCAAGATCAGACGCTGACCCCTGGGGCGTTTGGGACTCCCACCATGATCGCGCTCATCACGGAACTGCGGACAGAGCCCGGAAGACGGCTCTGTCCGCAGTTCCGTGAACCCGTTCAGAAGGACCGGAAGATCCCCTCGAGATCATCGTGAGCCCATGCCGCAAACTCCTCGAAGCCCAGGTTCCCGATGCTCAGGTTCGCGTGGACCTCGTGGAGTCTTGCGGGGATGACGCGGAAATCACGACCGAACTCGGTCAGTTGTTCGTAGTCCTCTTCGTCCACGCATTCCTCCCGTGTCAGCGTGGTGACCGCCAGCAGCGGGTGGCTCTTGGCCTGCATGGTTGTACGGTCGGCAAGAAAGACGACGGCCAGACTGTCGTCGCCGCGGACTGCCGTCAGCACCTCGTCAACGGTCGCCCCTGACCAGGCCGGATCGTCGATGAAGTGGACGTCTGCCTCGTACTGTCTGTCTCCCCAGGGCTCCGTCAGCGCCGCCGCCACGTCCTGCCACGCCCGGTCGTCGAGGTAGTCGGTTCTGACGACCAGGGCATCGAACTCATCACGGCCGGTGACGGCGGGCAACGCTCTCATGCATCCTTCTCCTCGGTGACGATCGGTGAGCCTTGCCCGACTGTCTCATGGGCCGTTTCCGAGGATGCGGGTC
>NZ_JACMSF010000063.1 GCF_014257025.1 Streptomyces cupreus | reverse complement strand
TAGGGCGGGCCCGGTGCCAGGGGATTTGGGGGCGGAGGGTGAGCCAGGTGCGGAGGTGGTCCGGGCCGGTCATGGGGCGCCCTTTCCCGGTCGAGTTCGGGGACTCCCGGCGTGGAAAGGATCTACCGATCACCGTCGGAAGAACCGGCGTTCGTCCCCGTAGGAGTGGAGGCGGGCGGAGGTGTACGTGTAGTTGGCGGGGTCGGTCGAGGGGGCGGCGTCCGTTTCCAGGGAGGCGGCGAGCTGCTCGGAGACGTCGTGGACGACTGTGTTCTCCGGCGTGGTCCAGCTCTCGAAGCGTCCGCCGATGGCGTCCTCGACGAGGGTGTGGGCGGTGTCCTGGTCGACGTCCCAGCGGGTGAGGAACCAGGTCAGGACCTGACGGCAGTGGGCGTACCAGGCGTCTCCGGAGCCGGTGCGGTCCAGGGAGTGCAGGATCAGCTGGTGAGTGGCGCGTTCCCAGGCGTCGCGGCGGTCCTCGGCGGGGAGTTCGCCGAGGGGGTAGCGGTCGAAGAACCGCCCGAGGAACTCAAGCCAGTCCCGCCACTCGCACAGCGCGGCGGTGACTCGCTCCAGGGTTTCGTCCGGGGTGGTGATGGAGTGCAGGGCACAACACCAGAGGCCCACGGGCCCACCCCCGAGATCCCCCTCGTCATGCGACCAACGCCAGCCGGTGGCCCACAACCCGTACCGCTCGACGAGCGCCGCGGTCATGGCGTCGCCCCACTCCCACCCCACGGTGTGCGCCCAGTTGCTGAGCACCCGGAACTGCGCATAGGCCTCATCCCGATCGGCGAGCCTCTCCCACTCGGGCCGCACGGGCGCCCGCCCGGCGGGCCCCAACGCCCGTACGACATCGACCGCTTCGGCACTGTCGAAGGGATGCGTCGCGGGGTCGACCTCGGTCCAGGTGAGGCGATAGGGGCGAAGTTCCAGGTTCACCGGACGGATGTTCCGTGACGGAGGGCCGCGAACTCAACTGAGTTTCCTTCACCCCCTTCGAGCTTGTAACACGATCTTGTTGAGACGCACTGGTTGAGCGTGACTGGTGTGAGTGATGGAGCTTGGGTTCGGCTCCGGACAGACCTGCTGGCGACGGCTGGAGCGGTGGCAGCAAGCTGGCGTGTCCGACCAGTTGCACCGTGTCCTGATCGCTGAGCTGAACGCGGCCGGCTCGACTGGTCGAGGGCCCTGCGTCGAAGCCCAACCGTGATCGTGTCACGAGCTCTCCGCGTGCGTAGGATGCGCGTGTTGGCCAGGGACCTCTGCCACTGTCCCTACGCGGACCAGCACGAAGGGGCGCCAGGATGGGCATTCGGATCAACGGCATTGTCGTCGACGCCAACGACCCCGACCTTCTGGCCGAGTTTTGGAGTCGGCTGCTCGGTCTGGCGATCACCCGGCGTGAGGATGAATGGATCAGCCTTGGGCCGAACTTCGCCGTGCAGAGGGTTCCGGAGACAAAGAGTGTGAAGAACCGTGTGCACATCGACTTGGTGGCTGACGACTTCGCCCAGGCGGTCGTACTCGCCGCCGAGCTCGGGGCGAGCCCTGTGGGCGAGATGCAGGAAGACCTCTGGCAGGTCTGGCGTGATCCGGAAGGCAACGAGTTCTGTATCTGTGTGTCCTGATGGCAGATGCAGCTACATGGCTCGGAAGCCTCTTGCCGAACGAATCACAAGATCGTGTTACGAGTTCCAAAAAACGAAGCCGCACCCGTGTGGACACGGGTGCGGTTCGGTGTGCGGGGGGCCGCTCGGCTCAGTACCAGCCGTTGGCCTGCCAGAAGTTCCAGGCGCCGCAGGGGCTGCCGTAGCGGTCCTTCATGTAGTCGACGCCCCACTCGATCTGGGTGGCGGCGTTGGTCTTCCAGTCGGAGCCGGCGGAGGCCATCTTCGAGGCGGGGAGGGCCTGGACGAGGCCGTACGCGCCGGACGAGGGGTTGGTGGCGTTCACGTCCCAGCCGCTCTCGTGGTCGACGATGTTGGAGAAGCACTGGTACTGGGCCGAGTCGCCGATCATCTTCTTCGCGGTCGCCTGGGCCGAGGACGCCTCGGACACGGCGGCCTGCGCGGGCGCCGCGGCGAAGATCGAGCCGGCGGCGGCAACAGCCACGGCGGTACCGGCGAGGGCCTTCTTCGGAGTGGCGATGCGGCGGATGACAGAAACGGCGGACAAGGCGGTGACCTTTCGTCGGGGACGGAGTGGCCGCGGCATGCCGGAACCACGCGGTGTGTGGCGGGGACATGCGTCGGCGCCGAGGCCCGTGGGGCTCGTCGGCGCCGTGCGACGTCATCCAGAGAAGCAGGCCGGGAGGGGGTCCGCAATGACCCCTTTTGCTAGTTGTGGTCGTATGTGGGGTGCATGCTTCTCGTGTGACGTGGCTCTCAATGTGCAGGTCAGAACCCATTTTGGTGTGGACATGGCGTCCGGTTTGTCCGACTAGGCCGTGTAGTAGGTGATCTGGGTCATGTGGGGTGGTTCACCGTGGTGCTGACGGTGTGCTCCCGGGGGCTTACGCAGCGGGTCCGTCGAATGTGACCGGCGCCTCGAAAGCGGCCCTTCGCGTGGCCCGGCGGAGCGCCTTGAGGATCGCCGGGCCGAGGGTGAGGGTCAGGACGACCGTCACCAGGGCTCGGCCGAGGTCCCAGCCGAGGGAGGTGGTCAGGCAGTACACGATGAAGCGCGCCAGGTTGGCGAGGACGCCCGCGTCCGGGTCGTAGGCGATGTTCGAGGCCTGTTCCCGCAGGAACGGCCAGCCCGCGAGGTTCGTCATCGCGCCGTAGGCGAAGGCGGCGACGAAGCCGTACGCCGCGATCATCAGGCGCTCGGGGAGGCCGCGGAGCCGGTCCGGGGCCGGGAGCAGGCCCGCGCCCATCGTGAACCAGCCCATCGACAGCATCTGGAACGGCATCCACGGTCCGACCCCGCCCGTGAGCAGCGCCGAGGCGAACATGCTGAGCGAGCCGAGCACGAAGCCGAAGCCCGGGCCGAGGACCCGGCCGCTCAGCAGCATCAGGAAGAACATCGGCTCGATGCCGGCCGTGCCCGCGCCGATGGGCCGTAGGGCCGCGCCCGTCGCCGCCAGTACGCCCAGCATCGCCACCGCCTTCGGGCCCACGCCGGACTCGGAGATCGTCGCCGCAACCACCGCGACCAGGAGGACCAGCAGGCCCGCGAACAGCCACGGGGCGTCTTGCGCATGGGCGCTCGCCTGGGAGTCGGGTGGGGCGAAGAGGGGCCAGCCGATCGCGCCCAGGCCGACCGCGCTGACGAGGACGAGGGCGGCGAGGGATCGGGGGCCGAGGCGGATCGGACGGGACTGGGGGGTCGGCGGCGGGGTCATGCGAGGGCCTGCCTGACCTGGGCGACCGTGAGCCAGTGCTGGGGGGCGAGGATTTTGGTGACCTGGGGGGCGAAGGAGGGGGACGACACCACGACCTCCGCTGTCGGGCCGTCGGCGATCACCTCTCCTTCGGCGAGGAGGAGCACTCGGTGGGCCAGTTCTGCGGCCAGTTCCACGTCGTGGGTGGCCAGGACTATGGCGTGGCCCTCGGCCGCGAGTGCCTTCAGGACGGTGACCAGGCGGGCCTTCGCCGCGTAGTCCAGCCCTCGGGTCGGTTCGTCGAGGAGGAGCAGGGGTGGGCGGGCGGTGAGGACGACGGCCAGCGCGAGCGCCAGGCGCTGGCCCTCCGAGAGGTCCCGGGGGTGGGTGTCGTCCGTCACGCCGGGGAGCAGCTCGGTGACGAGTGTGCGGCAGGTGCCGGGGGTGGCGTTCGCGTCGGCGTCGGCTGCGGTGCATTCGGCGGCGACCGTGTCCGCGTAGAGGAGGTCCAGGGGTTCTTGCGGTACGAGGCCTACTTGGCGGACGAGGGTGGGGGGTGCGGTGCGGTGGGGGGTTACACCGCCTACCTGGACTGTGCCCTTGGTGGGTTCGAGCAGGCCGACCAGTGCGCTGAGCAGGGTCGACTTTCCTGCGCCGTTGCGGCCCATGAGGGCGACGGTCTCGCCGGGGGTGATGGTGAGGTCGATCTTGCGGAGCGCTTGGACGTGTTCGCGGGTGATGGCGAGGGCTTGTACTTCGGCGGTGTAGGGGGATCGGGGCGTGCTGGGGGCGCGTCGAAGCCAACGGCGGGTGGGGGGTGTCGTTTCTCGGCGGCTGCGGGTCGGCTGCGGCTGGTCGCGCAGTTCCCCGCGCCCCTTGGGGGTGTTGCTGTCCCGCTGCTCAAGTTGTTCCCGTAGGTCCGCCGCCCTCCGGCGGGCGTCCCTCACCGTCAGCGGCAGCGGGGTCCAGCCCGCCAGGCGGCCCAGGTCTACGACCGGTGGGGTTACCGGGGAGATCGCCATGACGTCCGCCGGGGTGCCCAGTACCGGTGCCGCTCCCGGGGACGGGAGCAGGGCCACCTGGTCCGCGTACTGGATGACTCGTTCCAGGCGGTGTTCCGCCATGAGGATCGTTGTGCCGAGGTCGTGGACCAGGCGCTGGAGGACCGCCAGGACCTCTTCCGCTGCTGCCGGGTCCAGGGCGGAGGTCGGTTCGTCGAGGATCAGGACCTGGGGGTGGGGGGTGAGCACCGAGCCGATCGCCACGCGCTGCTGTTGGCCGCCCGAGAGGGTCGCTATCGGGCGGTTGCGGAGGTCGGACAGGCCCAGGAGGTCGAGGGTCTCCTCCACCCTGCGGCGCATGACGTCCGGGGCCAGGCCCAAGGACTCCATGCCGTACGCGAGTTCGTCCTCGACCGTGTCCGTCACGAAGTGGGAGAGGGGGTCCTGGCCCACTGTGCCTACTACGTCGGCGAGTTCGCGGGGTTTGTGGGTGCGGGTGTCCCGGCCGGCCACGGTTACTCGGCCTCGGAGGGTGCCGCCCGTGAAGTGCGGGACCAGGCCGCTCACCGCGCCGAGGACCGTGGACTTGCCCACGCCGGACGGGCCCACCAGGAGGACGAGTTCGCCTTCCGGGACCTCGAAGTCGACATTCTGGACGGTGGGTTCGCTCTGGCCGTCGTACGTCACGGAGACGTTCTCGAAGCGGATCACGACGGCTCCTTCGGGGTGGGGACGATGGCCGCCGGGAGCAGGCCGAGGAGGATCGCCGCGGCGGGCCAGAGGGGGAGGGTGGGGGCGGTCAGGGGGATTACGCCCGGTTCGAGGGCGGTGGGGTTCGTCGCTGCGGCGGTGAACAACAGGGCGGCTACTGCTGCGCCGGAGGCCGTGACCAGCCAGGCCCGTGCGTCCCAGGGGTCCGGGCGGTAGCGGGTGCGGGTGGCTCGGCGGCCGCCCAGGCGCAGGCCGATGAGGGCCCCGGTGAGGCCGGTGAGGAGTACGGGGAGACCGTACGTGCCGCCTTCCGCCGTCAGTACGCCGTACGTGCCCGCGCAGACGCCGAGCAGGCCGCCGAGGGTGAGGGCGGTGGTGGTACGGCGTACGGCTGGGGGGACGTCGGTAGTGCGGCCGTAGCCTCTCGCGTCCATGGCGGCGGCGAGGGCGACCGAGCGTTCCAGGGCGCCTTCCAGTACCGGGAGGCCGACCTGGACCAGGCCCCGGATCCCGTTGTCCGGGCGGCCCCTCAGGCGGCGGGCGGCTCGTAGGCGTTGGACGTCCGCGATGAGGTTGGGCGCGAAGGTGAGGGCTACCACTACCGCTACGCCCATTTCGTACAGGGCGCCGGGGAGGCACTTGAGGAGACGGGTGGGGTTGGCGAGGGCGTTCGCCGCTCCTACACAGATGAGGAGGGTGGCCAGCCGCAGGGCGTCGTAGAGGGCGAAGACGATGCCCTCCGCGTGTACCCGGCCGCCTATGCGGATGCCCTGGGCCCAGTCGGGGAGGGGGATTTCGGGGAGGGCGAGGAGGGTGTGGGTGCCGGGGATGGGGGAGCCGAGGAGGATGGCGAAGGTGAGGCGGATGAGGATGACGGCGAGGGCGAGCTTGACGAAGGCGTTGTAGGAGCGGGACCAGGGGGTGTTCTGGCGGCAGGTCGCTACGACGTACGCGGATGTCGCTATGAGGAGCGCGAGGAGAAGGGGGTTGGTGGTGCGGGTGGCTGCGGTGCCCAGCGCCAGCGCCCAGAGCCACCAGGCACCGGGGTGCAGGGGTGCGCGGGGTTTTGGCGGGAGTGGGGTCGGATCGCTCGCCGACGCCTGCCGAGTGCCGCTGCGTTGGCAGCGGGCGCCGTCCCCGCGGCACGACTGCCCGCAGCTACGCAGGCGCGCGGGTGCGCCGCTGCGTGGGTGGGCGTCGGCGCAGCGGCACGGCTGCCCGGAGGCACGCTGGTTTTCCCGGCCAGGCCTATACATGCCTGCGTCGGCGTGCCTGCCAGAGTGCTGCCGCTCCCAGGGTTGCCACGCCCGCCACGCCTGCCCATAGGCCCACGGACGGGGTGTCGGTCTTCTCTGTGCTCTTGTTCGTCGTCTTCGCCACCTGTTCTCCGCAACCCGCGCTCGGGTAGCCCGCGATGGCGCACAGCAGGGCGTTGGAGTCGTAGCGGAGGGGTTTGGCCACCGAGGCCAGGGCCTCCGCTGTTGTCGCGTCCTCCGCGACCCGGGCGCAGGCCGTTCGCTGCTTCGGCGGGGTTTCTCCTGACGGGGACTCCGACTTCGTGCCGAAGTCGATCACCAGGGCCACCCTCTTCTTGCCGTCCTGCGCGGGCGTTCGCGCGCAGATCGTGCCGAAGGTCGCCGTGCCGCGTGGAGTGGCCGCGTCCGACGAGTCCTCGCTCAGGGTGAAGCGGAAGCCCTGGACGTCACCGTCCGAGGGGACCGCCGTGGAGGGGCCCTGGGTGGCGTACATCCAGGACGCGCCCTCGCGGTCCCAGAAGGACCAGTAGCGGTAGCCGGCGGCCTGCGCCGAGGGGGCGGCCACCCACAGGGCGAGCGCAGCAACCAGCAGGGCACACGCCCGGCGCCTCACAGCCGCTGTCCCTTGTTGCGGCCGGAGATCAGGAAGCCGACGCCGATGCCCGCGACCAGGCCGACTCCGATGATCCACCAGACGCTGACGCCGCCCTCGTCGTCCTCCTTCTCCGCGGCCTTCTCGGCCGTATTCTGCGTCTTCGGCTCCGGGCCCGTCGCGTTGAGCTGCTTCACCAGGTCCGTGCCGCCGAAGTCACGCGGGTCCGACCCGGCCGCGTCCGCCGCGAGGATCAGCTGGGCGTAGGCCGCGGGGCCGTTCTGCTTCGCCCAGTCCGCGGAGTTCCGCTCAAGCCAGGTCAGGGGCTTCTGCGCCGCCTTCGGACCGCCCGTCACGGCGAGGGCGACGACCGCGTCCGCGGTGTTGCCGTAGTCGGGCTGGTCCTCGGCGCCGGCGAGCGCGGACTTGAGGTAACCGTCCTTCTGAAGCGTCTCGGCAAGGTACGAGGCGCCGTTGGCGGCGGCCTGGTCCGGGTCCGGGTGGGCGGCGTCGGCGCAGGTGAGGTCCGTGTCGGCGGCGGCCTTCGCCGACCCCATGCTCATGCCCTTCATCCCGAGCACGGCAGCCGCCGTAGCGTCCGCGTTGGCCGCCAACTTGCCCTTCTTGTCCGGCTGGTAGGCGAAGGCGCCACCGTCCGGGCAGGGCAGGGCCAGCTCGCGCAGGGCGTCGTAGGGCGACTTGCCGCCGTTGTCGACCGTCTCGGGGTCCTGGCCCACGGCGTTGAGGGCGCCGATGACGACCGAGGTCGAGTTGGCGTCGCTGGCTCCGCCGGGGGTGTAGCCCCAGCCGCCGTCCTTGTTCTGCTCGGACTTCAGCCAGTTGACGGCCTTCATGGCGTCGTCCATGTGGTCGCCGTCCCCGGCCACGGACAGGGCCTGGGCCGCGGCCGCCGTGCTGTTGGTGTCGACCATGACCTTGGCGTCACAGGCCTTGGCGGGCTCGGCGCGGAACGCCGCGAACGCCCCGTTCGCGCACTGCTGGCCGAGCAGCCAGTCGACGGCCTTGGCGGCGGGCTTCACGTCCGACTCGTACTGCGCGATCAGCGCGAGGGACTGGCGCCAGACGCCGTCGTACGTCGGGTCGGTGGTGCCGTACAGGCCGGAGGGGATCGCCATGGACGGCGACGGGGACGGGGACGCGGCCATGACGGGCGTGGCCGTGCCGATCACGGCGGTGGCGGCCAGGACCGCGGCGCTGCGGCGGACGTTCATGATCGGCGGGTGCCTCTCCCTGAGGGGAGCCGGGCAGCACGGGACGACCCCGGGCGGCTCGGCTCCGCAGACCTCGACGGTGCCGTACGGCGGCGGGCTGCCGACGTACGTGAGCCGTTCACGTGACCGTGCGGGGCAGTCCGGCTCGCAGCGCTTGCGGGCTGCTCACGGTTGCGGGTCAGCGCCGGGTTTGCACCGGCTTCCCCCCGTACGGGTGTGGTGACGACGCGGCTACTCTACCGGCCCGTAAGGAAGCGGCTGGGGGAGGCTGTGAGCGGGGGTGCGTTCGACGCGAAGGGTCCCGTAGTGAACCGTCATACGGCGGTGTACGTCACCGGGTCGCTCCCCGGTACCGCCTCCGCCGTGCCCAGCTTCACCAGTCGGCGCAGGTGGGACTCGGTCTCCGAGACCGCGATGTTCCTCGATCCGTAGGGGATTTGGTCCCAGGGGCGGTTCCACTCCATGCGTTCGGCCAGTTGCCAGGCGGTGAGAGGGGTGGAGATGAGGGTGAGGAGGTCGGTGAGGCGGGCCTCGTGGTGGGTGAGCAACTGGCCTACCCGGACCCCCGCATTGGTGAACGCGTGCTGGTGGGCCGGGAGGATTTCGGCGGGGGACAGGCGGGCGACGCGTTCCAGGGAGTCGAGGTAGTCGCCGAGGGGGTCGGTGACGGTGGTGTCGTCGGGGTCCTCGTAGAGGCCGATGTGGGGGGTGATCTCCGGGAGGACGTGGTCGCCGGAGAACAGGCGGCCGTTGCCGGGGAGTCGGTCCGGGTGGGCCTCCTCAAGGTGCAGGCAGACGTGGCCCGGTGTGTGGCCCGGGGTCCAGATCGCGCGCAGGCGGCGGCCGGGGAGATCGAGGAGTTCGCCGGGGACGATCTCACGGTCCGGGAGGGCGGGGGAGAGGCCCGGCAGGGTACGGCGGCGGGCGCCGCGCAGGGGCGCCACGTGTTCCTCCGGGGCGCCGGCCGCGGTGAGCTTCGCCGCCATGTACGTGAACCAGCGCTCGGGTTCGGCCGAGCGGGTGCGGCGCACGATCGCCGTGTCCGCCTCGTGCATCGCGATCCAGGCGCCGGAGGCCTCGCGCACCTTGCCGGACAGGCCGTGGTGGTCGGGGTGGTGGTGGGTGATGACCACGCCGTGGATCTCGGCGACGGCGGTACCGCAGGCCGTCAGGCCCTCGGAGAGGGTGTCCCAGGAACCCGGGTCGTCCCAGCCGGTGTCGATCAGCACCGGGCCCCGGTCGGTGTCGACGACGTACACCAGCGTGTGCCCGAGAGGATTGTCCGGGATGGGGACCCGGACGGACCGTACGCCCCCGCCATGATCGTACGTCTTCGTCATCTGCCCTCCGCCTCACGGCCATTGCCCACTATAACTAGAACTGGTATCAGTTCTGAAACAACGTCAGAAATCAAGCGGCCCAACCAAATCCGACCAGGGAAACCGCCAGCTCCGCAGGAGGCGTCGGCCATGACCGAGCTCGTGGAACACGGACAGCTGTTCATCGGCGGGGAGTTGACCGACCCCCTCGGCAAGGACTTCATCGAGGTTGTCTCGCCACACACGGAGGAGGTCATCGGGCGGGTGCCGCACGCCTCCACCGGTGATGTGGACCGGGCGGTGGCCGTGGCGCGGAAGGCCTTCGACGAAGGGCCCTGGCCGCGTATGTCCCTCGACGAGCGGATCGCGGTCGTCAGCCGGATCAAGGACGCCATCGCCGTGCGGCACGAGGAGATCGCCCGCGTCATCTCCTCCGAGAACGGCTCCCCGTACTCCTGGAGCGTCCTCGCGCAGGCGCTCGGCGCGATGATGGTGTGGGACTCGGCGATCACCGTCGCGCGGAACTTCGGGTACGAGGAACACCGCGACGGAGTCCTCGGCAAGATCCTCGTACGGCGCGAGCCCGTCGGGGTCGTGGCGGCCGTGGTCCCCTGGAACGTCCCGCAGTTCGTCGCCGCAGCCAAGCTCGCGCCCGCGCTGCTCACCGGCTGCACGGTCGTCCTGAAGCCGTCGCCCGAGTCGCCGCTCGACGCCTACCTCCTCGCCGAGATCGCGACGGAGGCCGGGCTGCCGGAGGGGGTCCTCTCCATCCTTCCCGCCGACCGTGAGGTCAGCGAGTACCTCGTCGGGCACCCCGGGATCGACAAGGTCTCCTTCACCGGCTCGGTCGCCGCCGGCAAGCGCGTGATGGAGGTCGCCGCGCGGAATCTGACGCGCGTGACCCTGGAGCTGGGCGGCAAGTCGGCGGCGGTCGTGCTGCCGGACGCGGACGTCGACACCGCGGTGGCCGGCATCGTCCCGGCGGCCTGGATGAACAACGGACAGGCCTGTGTCGCCCAGACCCGCATCCTCCTGCCGCGCTCCCGCTACGACGAGTTCGCCGAGGCCCTCGCCGCCGCCGCGAAGGCCCTCGTCGTCGGCGACCCGCTCGACCCCGCGACCCAGGTCGGCCCCCTGGTCGCCCGGCGCCAGCAGCGGCGCAGCCTCGACTACATCCGCATCGGCCAGGAGGAGGGCGCCAAGATCCTCACCGGTGGCGGGCGTCCGCCGGGCCTGGACAAGGGCTGGTACGTCGAGCCGACGCTCTTCGGCGACGTCGACAACTCCATGCGGATCGCCCGCGAGGAGATCTTCGGGCCCGTGATCTGCCTGCTCCCCTACGGCGACGAGGCCGAGGCCGTGAAGATCGCCAACGACTCCGAGTACGGGCTCAGCGGCAGCGTCTGGACGGCCGACGTCGAGCGCGGCATCGAGGTCGCCCGCCAGGTCCGTACCGGCACCTACTCGGTCAACACCTTCAGCCTCGACATGCTCGGCCCCTTCGGCGGCTACAAGAACTCCGGTCTGGGGCGGGAGTTCGGGCCCGAGGGATACGGCGAGTACCTCGAACACAAGATGATCCATCTCCCCGCGGGCTGGGAGGCGTAGCAGGGATGGGAGACCGCTGGCACGTCGAGGTCGACCGGTCCGTCTGCATCGGCTCGGCCCAGTGCGTCCACCGAGCCCCCGACGGGTTCCGGCTCGACACAGCCCGCCAGTCCCACCCGGTCGAGCCGGAGACCGACGCCCACGAGGAGATTCTGGCGGCGGCGGAGACCTGCCCGGTGGAGGCGATCGTGATCACGCTGCTGGGGAGCGGGGAGCCGGTCTTCCCGCCGGAGGACTAGATCAGGTTTCACCCGAAAAAAGTTCCACTTTGGGTGGTTCTTTCTTCGGTTGAGTGTTCTATTCTGAAACTAGACCTACGGGATGAGTGAGGGAGTCCGAACCGGAGTAGCCGACTCGGCGGAAAGCAACGCTTACGCCGCTGCCGACGTCGACGGTCCGGGCTGAGAGGCCAGAAGGCAGCAGTCGGGCCGGATGGCGACCCCTAGTACCTGATCCGGGTAATGCCGGCGCAGGGAACCCGTCTCGTAGGTCGTTCATGTGTCCGTGGGGGCCGTGAGATCGATCAGCCGGCACACCGTCTCGATGTCGATCTTCACCTGGGCGATGGACGCACGCCCCGAGAGCCAGGTGATCAGCGCCGAGTGCCAGGTGTGCTCGATGACCCGCACCGCGGACAGCTGCTCCGGCGTCGGGTTCTCCTGCCCCATCGCGTCCAGGATGATCACCGTCGTCTGCCGGGACACCTGGTCCACCTCGGGCGACACACTGCGGTCCGCGAAGGTCAGCGCGCGGACCATGGCGTCGGCCAGATGCGGCTCGCGCTGGAGGGCGCGGAAGGCGCGCATCAGCGTCTCCGCGACCCGCTCCGCCGGGGTGTCGCCCGCGGGCGGCTTCTTCCGCAGGGTGCCGTGCATGTGCTCCAGCTGGTCCTGCATCGTGGCGACCAGCAGATGGATCTTGGACGGGAAGTAGCGGTAGAGGGTGCCGAGCGCCACCTGTGACGACTCCGCCACCTCCCGCATCTGCACCGCGTCGAAACCGCCCCGGCTGGCCAGCTGCGCGCTCGCGTGCAGGATGCGGCGGCGGCGCGCCTCCTGCCGCTCGGTGAGGGGCGGGGTGACCGGTCTCGCGGTACTGGCTGCCACCTTGTCCACCTTGTTCCCCTCACCGTGGCGCGACCGTGGCGTGAATCACCTGATCCACTGCTCACGCCGCCTCTACCTGCCGGTAGATTCGGAGCCTCTTGAACGATCAAGTCTGTAACTTGTTCTAGATTAGCGTCCCGGCGTAATGTCGCGGGACAGTGCAGGGAGAAGGGGGCCCAGAGTGACCGCTGAGGCCAGTCGGACGGGTTCCCCCAAGGAGCCCGCCGCGGACGGCGAGCGACCTCTCGACATCGCGCTTCTCACCTATAAAGGGAACCCGTTCTGCGGCGGCCAGGGCGTCTACGTCCGCCACCTCTCCCGCGAACTGACCCGCCTCGGCCACCGGGTCGAGGTCATCGGAGCCCAGCCGTACCCGGTCCTCGACGAGGGCGTCCCGCTCACCGAGCTGGCCAGCCTCGACCTGTACCGCCAGCCCGACCCCTTCCGCACCCCCAAGCGCGGCGAGTACCGCGACTGGATCGACGCACTGGAAGTGGCGACCATGTGGACCGGCGGCTTCCCCGAGCCGCTGACCTTCTCGCTGCGCGCCCGCCGCCATCTGCGCGCCCGGCGCGGCGAGTTCGACGTCGTCCACGACAACCAGACCCTCGGATACGGGCTGTTGGGCGACGTGGGCGCCCCGCTCGTCACCACCATCCACCACCCCATCACCGTGGACCGGCGGTTGGAGCTGGACGCGGCCGAGGGCCGGCGGCGCCGCTACTCGGTGCGCCGCTGGTACGGCTTCACCCGCATGCAGAAGCGCGTCGCGCGCCGCCTGCCGTCCGTCCTCACCGTCTCCGGCACCTCCCGCGCCGAGATCGTCGACCACCTCGGGGTGCGCGAGGACCGTATCCACGTCGTGCACATCGGCGCCGACACCGATCTGTTCTCGCCGGACCCGTCCGTCCCGCAGATCCCCGGCCGGATCGTCACGACCTCCAGCGCCGACGTCCCCCTCAAGGGACTCGTCTTCCTCGTCGAGGCGCTCGCGAAGGCACGCACCGAACACCCCGACGCCCACCTCGTCGTCGTCGGCAAGAAGCCCGAGGAGGGCCCGGTCGCGCAGGCCGTCGAGCGCTACGGCCTCGAAGGCGCCGTCGAGTTCGTCAAGGGCATCTCGGACGCCGAACTGGTCGACCTGGTCCGCTCGGCGCAGGTCGCCTGCGTGCCGTCGCTGTACGAGGGCTTCTCCCTGCCCGCCGCCGAGGCCATGGCCACCGGCACGCCCCTGGTCGCCACGACCGGCGGGGCGATCCCGGAGGTGGCCGGCACGGACGGCGAGACCTGTCTGGCGGTGCCGCCCGGCGACGCGGGCGCGCTGGCCGGCGCACTGAGCCGGCTCCTCGGCGACCCCGAACTGCGGCTGCGGCTCGGCCGCGCCGGCCGGGAGCGGGTGCTACGGCACTTCACGTGGGCGCGCGCCGCGGAGGGCACGGTGGCCCACTACCGCGAGGCCATCGCCCGCTCCGCGCCTGCCAGGACCACCTCCGCCGGTCCCACCAGCAACTATTCCGAAAGCAGGGCCACGTGCTGACCGTCGACTTCTCCCGGTTCCCGCTCGCCCCGGGCGACCGTGTCCTGGACCTCGGCTGCGGTGCCGGGCGGCACGCGTTCGAGTGCTACCGGCGCGGCGCCCAGGTCGTCGCGCTGGACCAGAACGGCGAGGAGATCCGCGAGGTCGCGACGTGGTTCGCGGCGATGAAGGAGGCGGGCGAGGCACCCGAGGGCGCCACCGCGACGGCGATGGAGGGCGACGCACTGGCCCTGCCCTTCCCCGACGAGTCCTTCGACGTCGTGATCATCTCCGAGGTCATGGAACACATCCCGGACGACAAGGGCGTACTCGCCGAGATGGTCCGGGTGCTCAAGCCCGGCGGCCGTATCGCCATCACCGTCCCGCGCTACGGCCCCGAGAAGGTCTGCTGGGCGCTGTCCGACGCCTACCACGAGGTCGAGGGCGGCCACATCCGCATCTACAAGGCGGACGAACTGCTCGCGAAGATCCGCGAGGCAGGGCTCAAGCCGTACGGCACCCATCACGCGCACGCGCTGCACTCGCCGTACTGGTGGCTGAAGTGCGCGTTCGGCGTCGACAACGACAAGGCGCTGCCGGTGAAGGCGTACCACAAGCTGCTGGTCTGGGACATCATGAAGAAGCCGCTCGCCACCCGGGTCGCCGAGCAGGCGCTGAACCCGCTGATCGGCAAGAGCTTCGTGGCGTACGCCACCAAGCCGCATCTGCCCCGTCTTTCCGAGAACGAGGCGGACGCCAAGTGACCACCCCCCGGACAGAACACCTCGTCCTGCCCGGGGTCCTCACCGCAGAGCAGGCCGCCGCGACCGTCGCCGGACTGCTCGCCGTACAGCGGGAGGACGGCGCCATCCCGTGGTTCCGGGGCCATCACCTCGACCCCTGGGACCATGTCGAGGCGGCCATGGGCCTGGACGCGGCCGGAGAGCACAAGGCCGCCGAACGGGCCTACGAGTGGCTCGCGCGGCACCAGAACGAGGACGGCTCCTGGTACGCGGCGTACCAGGACGGAGCCTTCGACGACATCACCGACCGGGGCCGGGAGACGAACTTCGTCGCCTACATAGCCGTAGGAGTGTGGCACCACTACCTCTCCACCGGCGACGACACCTTCCTCGACCGCGTGTGGCCGACCGTCTACGCGGCGACCGAGTTCGTGCTGCGGCTCCAGCAGCCGGGCGGGCAGATCGGCTGGCGGCGGGAGGACGACGGTACGGCGACGACGGACGCGCTGCTGACCGGCTCGTCCTCGATCCACCACGCCCTGCGCTGCGCCCTCGCTATCGCCGAGCAGCGCGAAGAGCCCCAACCCGACTGGGAGTTGGCGGCCGGAGCGCTTCGGCACGCGATCCGACGCCACCCGGAGCGGTTCCTGGACAAGGACCGCTACTCGATGGACTGGTACTACCCGGTGCTCGGCGGTGCTTTGACCGGCGCGGAGGCCAAGGCGCGGATCGAGGAGTCCTGGGACCGCTTCGTCGTGCCGGGTCTCGGGGTGCGGTGCGTCGTCCCCAACCCGTGGGTGACGGGCGGCGAGTCGGCCGAACTCGCCCTGGCCCTGTGGGCGATGGGCGAGTCCGACCGGGCGCTGGACATCCTCCAGTCGATCCAGCATCTGCGGGACGAGGAGACCGGCCTGTACTGGACGGGGTACGTCTTCGAGGACGCCGCGATCTGGCCGCGGGAACTGACGACCTGGACAGCCGGTTCCCTGCTGCTCGCGGTCGCGGCGCTCGGCGGCCACGAGGCGACCTGCCAGGTCTTCGGCGGCGACCGTCTGCCGACGGGGTTGGATCCGGACTGCTGCGCCTGACCTAAGCAGGTCGGGTGAAGTCCGCTGCGGTTCGGCAGCGCCCCGAAGGGGCGCGGGGAACTGCGCGACCAGCCACGACGGTGCGGCAGCGAACCGACGGCTCATCGCGGCACTTCCAGCGGAGCGCTCAGTGGCGGTGGACCCGGTTTGCGATGGCGTGGCCGATGAACAGGTACACCAGCGCGGCGAGACCGTATCCCGCCACGACCCTGGCCCACGCGTCGTCGAACGTGAACAGGTCGTGGGACCAGCCCGCCAGCCAGCGGGCCGCGTCATGGATGAACTGCACGAAGTCGTTCGCGCGGTTCGCGTCCAGCAGGTACATCAGGATCCACAGGCCCAGGATCAGGGCCATGATGTCGGCGACGATCGCGATGACCGTGCCGGCCTGATGGGCATTGCGATATCGAGGGGACATGCCCCCCGGGTAGCCGCTCGGACGCGAACGAAACGCGTCACGAGTTGAGTTCCGCCAGCACGCGCAGCGACTCCTCGTCCGGCGCGAGCGCCAGCAGGTCCGTCACCGGGCCCTTGCGCCACAACTCCAGCCGCTCGGCGATCCGTTCACGCGGCCCGACCAGGGAGATCTCGTCGGCGAAGGCGTCCGGTACGGCGAGCACGGCCTCCTGCCGGTGCCCTTCGAGGAACAGCCGCTGGATCCTGCGGGCCTCCTCCTCGAAACCCATGCGAGCCATGAGGTCGGCGTGGAAGTTGCGGGCCGCGTGACCCATGCCGCCGATGTAGAAGCCGAGCATGGTCTTTACCGGGAGCAGGCCTTCGGTGACGTCGTCACAGACCCGGACTTGGGCCATGGGGGCGACCAGGAAGCCCTCCGGCAGGTCGGGGATCGCGTACGCCTCGGGGCGGGTCGGCGACCAGTACAGCGGGAGCCAGCCGTCGGCGATACGCGTGGTCTGGGCGACGTTCTTCGGGCCCTCGGCGCCGAGAAGGACGGGGAGGTCGGGGCGGAGGGGGTGGGTGATGGGTTTGAGGGGTTTGCCGAGGCCGGTTGCGTCCTCACCCTGGTAGGGGAGGGGGTGGTAGCGGCCGTCGAGCTGGACGGGGGCTTCCCGCCTGAGGACTTGCCGTACGACATCGACGTACTCCCGGGTCGCGGTCAGCGGCGACTTCGGGAAGGGGCGGCCGTACCAGCCCTCCACCACCTGCGGCCCGGACAGCCCGAGCCCGAGCATCATGCGGCCGCCGGAGAGATGGTCGAGGGTGAGGGCGTGCATGGCGGTGGTGGTGGGGGAGCGGGCGGCCATCTGGGCAACGGCCGTGCCGAGCTTGATCCTTGAGGTGTGGGAGGCGATCCAGGTGAGCGGGGTGAAGGCGTCTGAGCCCCAACTCTCGGCGGTCCAGACGGAGTCGTAGCCGAGGCGTTCGGCCTCCTGGGCGAGCGCCATGTGCGCGGGGGAGGGGCCGCGCCCCCAGTAACCGAGCGCGAGACCGAGCCGCATGCCTGCCTCCTGACGGTGTGTCAGCCGGGGGAGGCGACTGTACGACAACGGCCCCTCACCGGGAAGGGTGAGGGGCCGTGACCGTGAGCTGTGTCAGCCGCGCTGGATACCGCTGGTGTCCTGAAGGACACCGCGACGGCCGTCCTGCGTCTGCGCGATCAGGCTCGGGCCGCGCTGCTCCACGGCCAGGTACCAGGTGCCGGGCGCGAGTTCGGCGATCGGCGTGGGCGAGCCGTCCTCGGCGAAGAGGGGGCGCGGCACCGGAACGGCGAACCAGAACGGGGAGAAGTCCCCGGCCGGAGCGGGCGCCTGCGGCTGGCCCGGCCCCGGCTGACCGCCGAAGGGCTGCCCGGCCTGCGGCTGGGCGCCGTAGGGCTGACCCGGCTGCGGCGTCGGCTGCTGGGCGCCGGGGTAGCCGTAACCACCCTGCGGCTGACCGCCGTAGGGCTGCGGGGCCGCGGGGCGGGGGGCCGGGACGAGGGCGGCCTGGAGGGCGGGGAGCAGGGGGCTCGCGACGGCGGCGCCGGCCAGCAGAAGGGCGGCGATCAGACCGAGGATGAGGCCGGAGCCCACCTCGACGTCGAATCCCTCCGTGTCGATCGACCCCGCCGGGTCGATGATCGTCCAGAAGGAGGTCCACGCGGCGAACACGGTCAGCGCGACGCCGAGCTGGCCGAGGTCGAGGCCGACGACCTTGCGGGGCTGCGGCAGCGCGCGGGCAACGACGATCAGGACCGCGCCTGCGATGCCACCGACGTACATGCTCATCAGCAGGCCGAGGTTGTCCCAGGCGTTGGGAATGTTGCTGCCGTCGCCGCCGTAGGTGTTGAGGAACGACGCGACGAACAGCAACACCGCTGCTCCGATCACCACGCCGTCGCCTCGAGTGAGGGAGCGGATATTCACTTCAGGTCCTTCGTAGGTCGTCTCGTCATCGGTAGAGGCGTCGCTGTCACCATGTCGCCGTCAGGCCCCGGTGTGAAGCGCGGGGGTGGCCCCTCATCGTAGGGACGACACTATCGTCCGTACGATCAGGCTGTCCGCCGGGATCAAGGTGCTGATCGCTACGCGCGCAGGAAACTCACAATTCCATCAGAGATCCCCTGCGCCGCCTTCTGCCGCCAAGTACCGCTGGTCAGCTGTGCCGCGTCCTTGGTATCGCGCATGTTGCCGCACTCGATGAACACCTTGGGAACCGTTGACAGATTGAGACCGCCAAGGTCCTTACGCGTGACGAGTCCGGTGCCGTCGCCGACGTAGTTGGAGGGCGCGCTGCCGGTGACGCGGACGAAGTTGCCCGCGATGCGCTCGCCGAGGTCGCGCGAGGAGGCGACGATCGGGCGGGTGTCCGCGGCACCGGAGTTCACCGTGCCGGGAAGGATGACGTGGAAGCCGCGGTTGCCGGTCCCGGATCCGTCGGCGTGGACCGAGACGACCGCGTCGGCATGGGCCTCGTTGCCGATCTCGGCCCGCTCGTCGATGCAGGGGCCGTACGAACGGTCGCCGTCCTGGGTCAGTTTCACCGTCGCGCCCTGCTTCTCCAGCAGCGTGCGCATGCGGTGGGCGACGTCCAGAGTGAACTTGGCCTCCGTGTACCCGGAGTTCGTGGACGTGCCAGTGGTGTCGCACTCCTTGTAGCCCGTGCCGATGTCCACCTTGCGGTTGATCTCGGCGGTGTGTTGGAAGTTGGCCGGGTTGTGGCCCGGGTCGATGACGACGACCTTGTCCTTGAGGGGGCCGGAGGCGGCGGGAGCGGAGCTCGGCGAGCTCGTCGTGGGGCTCGGGCTCGGCTTCTCGTCGTCGGCGGGGGAGGACTCGGTAGGGGAGGACTCGGTGGCGGAGGACACCGTCGCCGACGGCGTCCGTACCGCCGCCGACTCCGAGCCGCCGTCCCCGTCACCCACGGCGCCGAGCCCCTCGTACACCACCCACCCCAGCAGCGCGCCCGGCACGAGCGCGGCGAGGGCCATGGTCAGGGGGCGGCGCCGGGGGCGACGGGGCGGTTCGAATTCAGGGCCTGCGTACGACACGTCAGCGACTCTAACCGCGGCCTCAGATCCCCGCCCCCGTTCGCCGCAGCACGCGCAGCGAGTCGGTGACGGAGATCTCCTCGAACGCGCCCGACTCCAGCGCCCGCAGGTACACGCGGTACGGGGCCTGGCCGGTGAACTCGTCGACCGGGTCCGGGAACACGTCGTGGATCACCAGCAGGCCGCCCTCGGCCACATGGGGGGCCCAGCCCTCGTAGTCCGCGGTGGCGTGCTCGTCGGTGTGGCCGCCGTCGATGAAGACCAGGCCGAGGGGGGAGGACCAGACCTTCGCCACCTGCGGGGAGCGGCCGACCAGGGCGATCACGTGCTCCTCCAGGCCCGCCCGGTGGAGGGTCCTGCGGAAGGTCGGCAGCGTGTCCATCAGGCCGATCTCGGGGTCGACCGTCTCCGGGTCGTGGTACTCCCAGCCCGGCTGCTGCTCCTCGCTGCCGCGGTGGTGGTCGACCGTGAGGGCGCTCACCCTGGCCGCGCGGGCCGCGTCGGCGAGCAGGATCGTGGAGCGCCCGCAGTAGGTGCCGACCTCCAGCAGGGGCAGACCGAGCCTGCCCGCCTCCACGGCAGCCGCGTACAGGGCCAGGCCCTCGTCCGCGGGCATGAACCCCTTCGCGGCCTCGAACGCGGCCAGGATCTCGGGCTTGGGGGCGGCCGGGGTCATGGGGGGCCTTTCGGTCGTACGAGCGTCTGGGCGCCCCCATGCTGCCGTACCCCCGGACAGGGGTACGGCAGGGGGTGGGTCAGCTGGCGTCCGAGATGTCCAGCTTGTTCACCTTGATGCGGGAGGTGTCGAACTCCCAGACGACGTAGAACTTGCCGGGCGCGTACTCGTCGGCCATGGCGTAGGTGTCCCAGCCCGCGCCCGTGGTGCCCGCCTGGTCGGGGTCCTCGTCGGCTGCCGCGCCGTTGGCGAAGAACTTGCCCGCGCTCCAGGCCGCGCCCGCCCGCTTGGTCTTGTAGTTGAGGACGTCACGGTTGGCGGCGGTGTTGTGGATCGACAGGTACCGGCCGGTGCTGTCCTTGATGAACTGGACCTTCACGTTGTAGCTCGGGATGTTGTTGTCGAGCGTGAAGGGCGTCCAGGTCAGACCGCCGTCGGAGCTGGTGGCGGTGGCGGCGCGGGTGTAGGCCGCGTCGCTGCGGGCGACCATGACGAGCTTGTTGGGGTCGTCCTGGGAGACGGCGACCTGCGACTCGCCGGGCTTGAGGGCGCTCGGGTCCGGGACGACGCCGCCGGCCGTCCAGGTCTTCAGGTCCGAGGAGATCAGTACGCCGTTCTGCCGGTCCGAGGCCCAGAAGGGGATGACGTGCTTGCCGTTGGCGAGCTGGGTCGGGCGGCCGGCGATGATGAGGTTGGCGAAGCCCTCGTCCGCGGTGGTGTCCGGGAGGTCGAGCGGCATGGTGACGGGGTAGTCCTGCCAGGTGTGGCCCTCGTCGGTGCTCCGCTTGACGACGATGGCGTCGATCGGGAGGCCGTTCTTGTTGGTGCTGGAGGCCTTGGTCCGGCCCATGTAGGCGAAGAGTTCGGTGCCCGTCTGGTAGAGGACGACGAAGTGCCAGGTGTGCTCGCTGGTCTCCTGGGCGAGGACCTTGGGGTGGCTCCAGTGCGCGCCGCTGTCGGTGGTGTAGGCGTACCGGATGTAGCCCTGGTCGACCTTGCCGGGGACGGTGCCCTCGCGCCAGGCCACGACGGCGTTGGTGGAGCTGGTGGCGATGATGTCGGGGGTGCGAGGGCCGTCGCCCTCGGTCACGGCGTCGATATGGGCGACGGACTCGCCCGAGGTGCCCTCGGCGGAGGCCGGTCCGGGCAGCAGCAGGCCGGTCAGTACGGCGAGGACGAGTGCGGTCAGGAGCGCGGTCCAGGCGCGCTTGCGGGTCATCAGGGTCACCACAGCCATTGCTGGTCCTTGTTGGTGGAGCAGGTCCACTGGATGGCCTGCACGCCGGCGGTCGGGCTGGAGCTGGGGATGGCGAGGCAGAGGTTGCTGTTCTTGTTGACCAGCCGCTCGTCACCGTCGTGCACCCAGACCTGCTCGGTGCCGGTGCCGCACGGCCACTGGATGGCCTTGGCGCCCGGATCGGTGTTCCCGCTGCCGATGGCCAGGCACTGGCCGCTCGCCTTGTTGACCACGTGGTAGCCGCCGGTGACGGGCTCCAGGGACCAGAAGTTGCTGTCGCTGTAGCTGCACGTCCACTGGATCATCACGGTGCCGGGGTCCGGGTCGGAGGCCGGGTTGGCCAGGCACAGCCCGGTGCCCTGGTTGAACAGGCGGGCGTCGGGAACGGCTACGGCGGCCTCGGCGGCGGAGGCCGAGCCGGTCAGCGACGAACCCGTGAGCAGGGGCGCGCAGATGAGGGCGGCGGCCGCCCTTCTTCTCAGGTTCATGCCAGGGAAGACTGCGCGGATGAAAGCCACCCGCCGTTAACGGCGGGTGGATCTCAGGAGAAGAGATCTTCTCGAGTTGATCAGGATGTGCCGCAGGCTCAACTGCCGTCCCGTGCACGGGCGATCGGGGCGACCTCGGCGTCCAGGACCCGGCCGCGCAGTACGTCTTCGGCGCGGGCCAGGTTGGCGTCCTCCTCGCTGCTGGCGCGCAGTTGGGGCGCGCGGTTCGGCTTCGGCAGGAACAGGGCGAGCAGCAGGCCGATCGCCACCGCGCCGGTCGCGATCAGGAAGGAGACACGGAAGCCGTGCATGGTCGGGATCTCCACGCCGTTCACGGTGTTCGCCGTGTTGGCCAGCACCATGCCGATGACGGCGCTGGAGACGGACGTACCGATGGAACGCATCAGCGTGTTCAGGCCGTTGGCCGCGCCGGTCTCGGAGGCCGGGACCGCGCCGACGATCAGCGCGGGCAGTGAGGAGTAGGCGAGGCCGATTCCGGCGCCGAGGAGGACGGCGATGACGAGGGACTGCCAGGCGGCGCTCATCAGGCCGAGTCCCGCGCCGTAGCCGACAGCGATGATCAACAGGCCCAGGATCAGGGTGAACTTGGGGCCGTACTTCGCCGAGAGGCGGGCGTAGACGGGGGCCGTGAACATCATCGTCAGGCCCAGCGGGGCGACCAGCAGGCCCGCGACGACCATCGACTGGCCGAGGCCGTAGCCGGTGGACTCGGGGAGCTGGAGGAGCTGGGGGAGGACCAGGGAGACGACGTAGAAGGAGACGCCGACCATGATCGAGGCGAGGTTGGTGAACAGGACGGCCGGGCGGGCGGTGGTGCGCAGGTCGACCAGCGGGGCCTTGGTGCGCAGCTCGTAGACGCCCCACAGCAGGAGCACGACGACGGAGGCGGCGAACAGGCCGAGCGTGGTGGCGGAGGTCCAGCCCCAGTCGCTGCCCTTGGTGATCGGCAGCAGGAAGAGGACCAGGCCGGTGGAGAGGCCGAGCGCGCCCGGCAGGTCGAAGGAGCCCTCGGCGCGCATCGGGGACTCCGGTACGGCGAGGAGGGTGAGGGCGATGGCGAGGACACCGAGGCCGGCGGCGCCGTAGAAGAGGGCGTGCCAGTCGGTGTGCTGGGCGACCAGGGCCGCGGCGGGCAGCGCGAGTCCGCCGCCGACGCCGATGGAGGAGCTCATCAGGGCCATCGCCGAGCCGAGCTTCTCGCGGGGCAGCATGTCGCGCATCAGGCCGATGCCGAGCGGGATGGCGCCCATCGCGAAGCCCTGGAGGGTACGGCCGACGATCATCGGGAGCAGGGCGCTGGTGACGGCGCTGACCAGGGCGCCGGCCACCATCACGGCGAGGCTGAGCACCAGCATGCGCCGCTTGCCGTACAGGTCGCCGAGGCGGCCCATGATCGGGGTGGCGACGGCGCCGGAGAGAAGGGTGGAGGTGAGGACCCAGGTGGCGTTGCTGGGGGAGCTGTCCAGCAGTTGCGGCAGGTCCTTGATGACCGGGACGAGCAGGGTCTGCATCACCGCGACCACGATGCCCGCGAAGGCGAGAACGGGGACCAGTGCCCCCTTGGCCGATCTTCCGGTGGGCTGCTCGTTCGTCGTACGTGTCATGTGTAGCTTGAACTCGGTGCGCCGGGGCAACTATTCCGATGCTTTGGCTTACTAACGAATTCTTGACCTGCTCTTGACGGACGGGCCTACGGGCTTCGGGGTCTGCGGGCCTAGTCCGAAATCCCGATGCCAGGAGTGTCCGGGGTTGAGAGCATGACAGGCATGCTCGAAGCCGCCAGAGTGACCCCCGTGCCCCGTCGTGCCGTGCCGCCCGCCTGGGCGGTGGTGGCGCTCGCGTGCGCGGGGCAGTTCCTGGTCGTCCTCGATGTGTCCGTGGTGAACACGGCGCTGCCGTCGATGCGGACCGGGCTCGGGCTGAGCGAGCAGGGACTTCAGTGGGTGGTGAACGCCTACGCCATCGCCTTCGCCGGGTTCATGCTGCTCGGCGGCCGGGCCGGTGACCTCTACGGGCGCAAGCGGATGTTCCTCGTCGGGCTCGGCCTGTTCACGCTGGCCTCCCTCGGCGGCGGACTCGCCCAGGACGACTGGCAGCTGCTGCTCGCCCGAGCGGTACAGGGACTCGGCGCGGCCGTACTGGCACCGGCGACTTTGACGATCGTCACCTCGGCCGTGCCGGAGGGCGCGGCCCGGGCGCGGGCGATAGCGACCTGGACCGCGGTGGGCGCGGGCGGCGGCGCGGCGGGCGGGCTGGTCGGCGGACTGCTGGTCGAGATCCTGTCCTGGCGCTGGGTGCTGCTGATCAACGTGCCGATCGGCGCGGTGGTGCTCTTCGGGGCCGCCCGGTACCTGGCCGAGAGCCGCGCGGGGGACGGACGCCGGCTCGATCTGCCGGGCGCGGTGCTGGTGACGGCGGGGCTCGCGACCCTGGCGTACGGGATCTCGCAGACCGAGGCCGAGGGCTGGACGGCGACGGCCACGCTGGTGCCGCTGGTCGCCGGGCTCGTCATGATCGGACTGTTCCTCGCGGTGGAGGCGCGGACGGCGGCGCCGCTGATGCCGCTCGGACTGCTCGCGCGCCGCGCGGTGTCCTCGGCGAACGTGTCGATGTTCCTGTGCGGCTCGTCCATGTTCTGCATGTGGTTCTTCATGACGCTGTACGCGCAGAACGTGCTCGGCTACACCCCGCTGGAGGCCGGTCTCGCGCTGGTGCGAGCTCGCTGGCCGTGATCGTCGGCTCCAAGCTCGCGCCCCGACTGATGCCCCGGCTCGGCGCGCGCAACCTGGCGGCGCTCGGCACGGTGGTGGCGGCGGCCGGATTCGCCTGGCAGTCGCGGTTGACCGTGGACGGCGGCTACCTCACGGCGATCATGTTCCCGGGGATCCTGATGATGCTCGGCGCCGGTCTGACGGCGACCCCGCTGGCCGCGCTCGCCACCTCGGGGGCGCCGCCACAGGAGGCAGGACTGGTGTCCGGGCTGGTCAACACCTCCCGCGTGATGGGCGGTTCACTGGGGCTCGCGGTGATGTCGACGATCGCGGCGGCCCGGACGGAGAGCAGCTCCGGCGCTACGGCGCGGGCGCTGACGGAGGGCTACGCGCTGGTGTTCCGTACGGGGGCTGGGGTGCTGCTGGCGGGGACGCTGCTGATGCTGGTGTGGCTGCCGCGGAAGGTGTCGGTGGAGACGTCGTCGGAGATTACGCCGGAGAAGCCGGTGGAGAAGTCGGCGGAGTGAGGCAACGGTCCGGGACCCTCATGGACTCCTTTATTCATCTAGGAGGTGCCCATGGGGGAACGCACACAGGAGCGGGACGAGGAGTTCCAGCACTTCGTCACCGGCCGCTGGCCGCGGCTGATGCGCACGGCATTTCTCCTCACGGGGGAGCAGCACGCCGCGGAGGACCTGGTCCAGTCGACGCTCGAACAGGTCTATGTGGCCTGGCGCAGGGTCGGTTCGGCCGACGAACCGGAGGCGTACGTACGGCGCGTGATGATCAACGCCCACGCACGCAAGCACCGCAGACGGCTCAGGGAGTTCCTGGCGCCCAAGGACGACTCGGGCCTGGTCCACGAGGTCGCCGACACCGGTGACCGCATCGCCCAGGCCGACGACCGCAACGCCCTGCTGAAGGCGCTCGCCCAACTGCCGCCCCGGCAGCGGGAGGCGGTCGTGCTGCGCTACTGGGAGGACCTGACCGAGACCCAGACGGCGGAGGCGATGGGCTGTTCCGTCGGCGCGGTCAAGAGCAACGCGGCCAAGGGGATCGCGAAACTGCGCGCCATACCGGGCCTGGCGGAGACGGTGACGTACGGAGGGCGGATGCGATGAGCGCGGACCGGGAGACGAACCTCGACATGACACACAGGGACATCGCCCTCCTGCTGGCCGAGGCGGCGGACGAGGTCGAGATCGGTATAGCCCCCACCCAGTCGGTGATCCGGGGCGGCCGCCGACGCAGAGCGCGGCGGTGGGCGGTGGCCGCGGCCACGGCGCTGGTTATCGCGGGGACGTCGGGCGCGGTGGCGGTGGCGGGGCTGCCGGGCGGCGGAGACCAGGGGCAGGTGGCCACGCAGCCCTCGCCGTCGGAGGAGCGGGACCTGTCGGCGCCGTACCGGACCACGCTGGCGACCGGGACGGACGAGGGCAAGGAGTGGTCGGTGTTCGTGGACGTGTGGCCGACGCCGCGCAACGAGGCGGAGGCGGACACGGTGTGGAACGCCCTGACGGAAGCCCACGGCACCCCGCCGGACGCCAAGGTGCCCTCCGACCTGATCGGCACGGTCACCTACTTCGTGAAGCGCAGCTATGGAGGGGAGACATCGGGGGTGATGGAAAACAGGATCCCGGCGACGGAGTCGATGCTGGGCTCGGACCTCCAGACTGCCGCGATTCCCCTGGTGCCGGACACCGACGGCCCGCAGCGCCTGGTCATCGGCCAGGTGGCCAAGACGGCCCAAGGCGTGGTCTGTGAGTGGAAGGACGGTACGAGCACGGAGGTGGGCCGCGCCGGGAAGGGCGAGGAGGTCAGCACGGACGAGGAGCTGATCCGCTCCGCCGAGGGGTCACCGGTGGACTGGTTCGTTTGCCTGGCGCCGAAGGACACGTCCCACAAGGAAGTGCTGGTCCGTGTGCTTCCGTTGCCGGAGGGCGCCCAGAAGTCCTAGGGCGCACATCGAGTCGTGATCAATCTGCGGGATTCGCCTGCGTGGCGGAGTCTGGACCGGTAGACGTTCGTGCGTGACGCGAGTGCAACTGACGGCGGGCACTCCGCCCCGTCCTTGTGATGGGCGATCAGAGGGGCGCGGTGGTGGGCCAAGACAGCTTCTCCTTGTGGAGAGGGCATGGGGGAAGGAGCGGTCGGCCCAGAGACGTCCGGGCCGACCGATGACGTGGTGTGGATCAGGCGGGGTGAGGGTGAGATACGCCTCGGCGCCTCGGGGCAGTTCGTAGCGGTCGACCGGGTTCGGGTCGGCGAGCGCGGTGGTGAAGGCGGCGAGGATGCTGGTCGGTGTGGTGTCGTCGAAGGAGGCCGCCCACTGCGCCGGGGCGTCGTAGTCGAGACGGGCGGTGGCCAGCCAGCGGGCGGGCGCGTGGTCCGAGTGACCGTCGTAGCCAGGTACTTGGTGGGTAAAGCGGGCCTGAAGTCGCGGCGCGTGATAGGTACGAGGCTGCTCGATCGGTTCAGGAGACCATCCGGCGCGGCGAGAGGGGCGACGACCGCCGCGTCATCGGCCTCGGTCCGAGCGGGGCATCGCAGCGACTGCTCCAGGGCCGTGTCCGGGGCGGCGGCCAGTGCGCCGATCACCGGCAGGAGGACCTCCTCGGGCGTTTCGTCGGTGAACAGTGCGGTCCAGGCCCGAGGGCTGAGGGCGTCGCGGCGGGCCCACAGCCGCCAGAGCACGCGCTGGCCTTCGATGCGCGATACGGGCTGGGCCTCGGGAGGAATTCGAGGGCCAGGCGCTGGCTCGGATCGAACACGCGCGTGTTGTCCATCCACGTCGCGTCGGTCCAACCGGCGTCGGTCAGGGTCTGGATGACGGTGCCTGCGCTGTCCTCGCCGGGGCCGGCGAGGTAGCGCGGGGCGACGCGGTACAGCGGCCATTCGACAGGGGTGAGGTTGGTGGGCGCGGGCGTGGTCGGTGTGTGGAGCACGGCGTGAATCCCTTCGTTGACCTGGGGCTTTTCCGAGCCGTCGTACGTTGCCTTGGACCGCGCCGTGGTCTCAAGCGGGTTGCGCGTGGTTCGCGTCTGCCGTGGGCGAACTTATTGACGACGAGCATGATGAGACGGTCTTGTCGGGGTGGGCTTCCCCCGGTGTGCGGGAGGTGCTGACTAGCTGGTGGTGCAGTCGATGGGGCGAATCGGCTCGGCGCTGGACAACGCCACGGACTCGTTCCACTCGGTCCTCAAGGCCGCCTACGTTCATCGGCACACCTTCGCCACCGCACCGAGGAGAGGCTGAAGATCGCCACGCGGATCGCGGACTTATGCAACACGAAGGAGCCACAGTGCAGCGGGCGGGAAACCACCTGCCGAGTTCGAACGGATCACGAGGAAGGGCGAACCCGCACCGGTCAGGAGGGCCGGGCCGCATAACCGACGTCTTGCGCAACCAGGGGATTGACAGATGCCCACATGGCTAACATCGAGGGACTGAACTCGCTTGGGCAACAAGGGGATTACCTGTGCTCGACACCACTGCACTGCTCGACCAGATCGTGCTGGCGACCGAAGCGGCGACCGTCGCCTACGGCGTGAGCGTGCTGGCCAGAACCCAGAACGAGGCAGCCGACGCGACCGTACGGCTGGGGCAGCGCCTTCTCGGCAGGATCCTGAACCGTGACGCCGGCACGGCCCCCGAATCCGACCCCGTGCGCGCCGCCGTCGTATGCCTCGCGGACGCGGGCGAGGACCAGGACCTGCTCGCCTTGCGCCGCGCGGAGCTGAGGATCGCCCTGCGCACGGCCCTCACGGAGACGCCGGGCCTCGCGGAGGACCTCTCGGACCTGCTCCCGGAACGGCCGCGTTCTACCGTCCACGCATCCGGCGAGCGCTCGGTCGCGGTGGGCGGGGACAACTCCGGGAACATTTCCACCGGCGACGGCGCGGAAGACGGCCCGCAGCGGTGAGTGGCTCGTCCGGTCAGCGGGGGGATGTGCGGGCGGAGGGCGGGGGCTCCGTTGCCTTGGGCGGGAACAACTACGGGCACATTGACACCGGCCACAAGATCACGAACGTCTACGGGGCGCGCCGCCACCTGGACACGCTGGCCGACAACCTCCAGGCACTCGCGCAAAGGGTCCTCGACGACCTGGATCAGGACGAGATCCAGCGACGCCTACGGAACGGAAATCCGCTGCCCGTGCGTTGTGGGGCGGCACCTGGGGACTTCACCGGTCGAAGCAACGGTGCCCGGGAGGTCTCGACGGCGCTGGCGGAGGCTTCCCCGCTGGACCTGAACGGTCGGCTGGAGAGCATCGCGGCTGTCTACACGAGGGACGAGCCCGGCAGACTGCTGGTGCTGGGCGGAGCCGGTTCGGGGAAGACCGTCCTGATCCGGCGCTTCGCGCAGGCCCGGCTGGAGGACCGTAACCGGACCTGCAAGGGACCAGTGCCGGTGATCTTCAGTCTGGGATCATGGGACCCCACAGCCACGTCCTTGAAGGGCTGGCTGATCGACCGCCTGGAGCAGGATCACCCGTTCCTGGCCAGGCGGGCCTCGTACAAGTCGACATGGGCCGCCGGTCTGGTCGGCATGGGCCATGTGCTGGCGATCCTGGATGGGTTCGACGAGATGGCGGAGACCTTGTACGGGGACGCGCTGCGGCAGCTCCGGGCCACGCCCGCCAACCTGCCGCTGCTGCTGACGAGCCGCCGGGAAGCGCTCAAGGGCATCAACGCAGGCGAAGGGCTCTTTCCGGGGATCGAACTGACCGGCCTCACCTTCGCCGACTGCTCCGCCCGCCTCACTCCTGCCTCGACCGCGTGGAAGCCCGTTCTGGACCGGTTGAGCCGCCCCTCCGGCGACCCGGCAGCCGCCCGGCTCGCCGCCGTACTGACCACTCCCCTGATGCTCACCATGGCCCAGGCCTTCCAGGCGTCCGGCAGAGATCCGGAACGCCTGCTGAAACCGGAGGAGTTCAGCTCCCGGGGCGCGCTGGAGAAGGGTCTCCTGAACGCCTTCGTGCCGACTGCGTACGACCCTCTCGTCAACACGGCCGTCCCGAAACGCCGACGCTGGAGTGCCGAGCGCGCAGGCCACTGGCTCGGCTACCTCGCCACGCACCTGAAGAAACAGAAGCGCGACGAACAGAAGCCCGACGCGCAGGACATCGAGTGGTGGCAGCTGGGCACGACCATGAGCCTGCCGACGCGCATGCTCGTCTCCGGGGCCGTGTGCGGGCTCGTGGCGGGGACGGCGGTCGCACTCGTCCACGCCCTCCTGAGCGACTTTCCGACCGCGCTCCTCGACTTCTTCCTGAATGTGCTGGGAATCGGACTGACCTTCGGGCTCATGCACGGATTTGCGTCGAAATCGAAGGCCAGCGGCGCGTTCAAACCCTCCCGCATGCAGATCGGGCTACGCGGCGACTCGATGAGGGTGAGAGTGAGGAGAGTCCGGGAGAGCCTCCTTCCCAGAGTCGGGGGCGGACTCGCGGGCGGACTGATCTTCGGGGTTGTGTTCGGAGGCGGAGCCGCGCTCTACGCGATACTCCTGGCCTACCCCTGGCCCTGGGTCGCCCTTCTCCTCGGGAACTGGCTCGTGGCCGGGTCCCTGATCGGCCTGGCGGTCGGGATCGTCCTCGCACTGGCGGCCTGGCTCGAGACGGACGCCAAGCCGGATGAGTCGGTCAGCCCGACGGAGCTGTTGCGCACGAACCGCACGATCGTGCTCGTCCAGGCGGGCGCGGTCGGACTGATTCTCGGGCTCGGATACGGAACCGTCATCACGCGTTTCAACGGGTTCGCCCACGGGCTCCCGGCCGGGATCGGGGCCGGGCTCGCTGCCGCGGTCGGGGTCGGCACATTGAGCGCGTGGGGCCGGTGGGTGGTCCTGGTCCGGATCTGGCTTCCCCTGACACGACGGCTCCCCTTGGGGGTGAACACCTTTCTGGACGACGCCCGCGAACGAGGCGTACTGCGGCAGGCCGGCGCGGTCTACCAGTTCCGCCACGCACTGCTGAGGGACCACCTGGCCGAGGCCCACCAGCGGGGTAGGCGTCCGACGGAAGGCAAGAGTTGATGGGCGTCGAGAGCCGCACGGCACACGGCGGCACGAGGAAGTACGGGACCGGAACGGCTCTGGGACTCGCCGGGACGATGACAGCCGCGATCGGAATCGTGGCGGCATCGGGCACCCCACCCGCCGCCGCACAACCGGTGTCGCTCACGCTGCGCTACACCTGCGCGTTCACGGGAATCGGCACCGCGCCGGTGACGATGAGGATCAGCACGGACATCCCGAGTTCGCTCGAAGCCGGCGACTCCAGCCCGAGAGCCGCCGTGAACGGCGTGGCGACGGTGGACGCGAGCTTCACCGCGCTGGCCCCGCTCGTCGGCGCGCGGACCCTGGAGGGCTCCGTGGACGGGACCGCCACCGTGTCCGCGCCGCAGGGCGACAGCCGCCTGTCCGTGCCCATGACGATCCCCCGGACTCCCATCCCGGCCTTTGGGGCGTTCGACATGTCCGCCAAAGGCACCGCGCCCGCCGTCACCTTCACCCGGCCGGGCAACGCGAAGGTCACCGTCGGCGACCTCGGCCTGCACCTCACCCCGAGGGACGCGAACGGCAACATGACCCAGGTGGGCACAATGAACGCGGCCTGCACGGTGGACCCCGGACAGAACCAGGTTCTGCAGTCGCTGGTCGTCACGAAGCAGGTGAAGGCGACAGGGACGACCGGGGGTTCCGGAGCCGGCCCCGGGACCCCCGGCGGAACGACCACGGGCACGCGCCCCGGAGCGGGAACGGCCCGTGCAACGTCGAGCAAGACCACCACACCGAACCCGTCACCCAGCTCGACCGGATCCGTACCACCCCGTAGCCCGTCCCCCTCGCCGGGAGCACCGACCGTCGACACGCCACGGGACGACCCGACGAGCACCCCCGACGACAAGCACGGCGACCCGGACCCCAAGAACCCGATCGCTCTGGCGTTGGGCGCCGTCGTCGTGGGCGGCGCCGCCACGCTGGTCGGTCTCGGCGCGCGGCTGAGGAAGCGCCGCGCGGACGACTGAGACGGAGTCGCCTCGCTGCCCGGCCGTGCTCAGCACCGACAGCGGCTTCTGCCCCTGCTCGACAGCAAGGTGGATCTTACTCGTCAGCCCGCCCCGGGAACGTCCGAGGCCGTGGTCGGCCGGCTCGACGGCAATGCCGCCGGGCGGCTCCTTCTGCAGGTCCCCCTCTTCGCCGCCCCGGCCGCGTGCTGGTGAGCCCGGCAGACGGTGGAGTCGACGTTCACCTCCCAGGTGATCAGGCCCTTCGCGTCGGCCTGAGCCTGGAGCTGGGTGACGATCCGCGCCCAGCTGCCGTCGCGCTGCCAGCGGCGGAACAGGTCGTGGGCCCGATCCCACGGCCCGTAGCGTTCGGGTACGTCGCGCCAGGGGGCACCCGTCCGGGTCCGCCACCGTATGCCGTCTATGAGCTGCCGCCGCGTCCACACCGGCGGACGGCCCGGCTTGATGCCCTGCGGCAACAACGGCTCCAGCCGGGCCCACTGGCCGTTCGTCAGATCACCACGCCCCACAAGACGTGATCATTCACGACCAAGATCCACTTTCGCAACAGACCCTAGAGCCAACCCTGTTGCCGGGCTGCCCGCAGAGCCGCCGCCCGGTTGCGGGTGCCGGTCTTGCCGATGGCCGAGGAGAGGTGGTTGCGGACCGTGGACTCGGAGAGGAGCAGCGCGTCGGCGATGTCGGCGACCGTCGCGCCGTCCGCCGAGGCGCGCAGGACGTCGCACTCCCGGGCGGTCAGCGGGTTGGGCCCGGCGCTCAGCGCGGCCGCCGCCAGCGCCGGGTCGATCACCGTCTCTCCGGTCAGCGCCCGGCGGATCGCCACCGCCAGCTCCTCCACCGGGTCGTCCTTCACCAGGAAGCCCACGGCGCCGGCCTCCATGGCCCGCCGGAGACAGCCGGGCCTGCCGAAGGTCGTCAGGATCAGTACCCGGCAGTCCGGCACCTGGTCGCGCAGGTCGGCGGCGGCGTCCAGGCCGCTGCGGACCGGCAGTTCGATGTCGAGGAGGGCCACGTCGGGGCGGTGGATGAGGGCCGCGTCCACGATCTTGTCCCCCGAGCCGACCTGGGCCACCACCTCCAGGTCCGGTTCCATCCCCAGCAACAGCGCCAGTGCGCCGTGCATCATCCCCTGGTCCTCGGCGAGCAGCACCCTGATGGACTTGGCGGGACGGTGATCCCGGGGCATCTCGTTCACGGCCCAAGGGTAGGGCGAGGGGGCGGAACGCGCGCGGGGACTGGTTCTGACATACCGTCAGGAGCCTTCACAACTGCGGAGCGCTCGGCTATAACGAGGGCGCCGGACTGGAACGCGTTCTAGGGACTGTCGTCAAATTCCCCAGTCCGCCCATACGCGACCTCGGTGCGGCCGACGGTGCGGACGACCGCGCCGAGGTCTCAGATCCCTTACGGAGCCCCATGCCCATCGACGCAGCGAAGGCCGTAGCCGCCGAACCCCGGTCCGGTGAGATCTCCTGGACCGCCAAGGACGTACAGCTCTACCACCTCGGCATCGGCGCAGGCCTCCCGGCCACCGACCCCGACGAGCTGCGCTACACCCTGGAGTCCCGGCTGCATGTGCTGCCCAGCTTCGCCACCGTCGCCGGCTCCGGCGCACCCGGAGTGATCAGCGGTCTGTCCATGCCCGGCGTCGAGGTCGAGCTCGCCCGCGTGCTGCACGGCGGACAGAGCCTGGAGATCCACCGCCCGCTCCCCGCCGAGGGCACCGCGACCACCACCTCGCGCATCGCCGCCGTGTACGACAAGGGCAAGGCCGCCGTCCTCGTCCTGCGCACCGAAGTCGCCGACGCCGAAGGGCCGTTGTGGACCAACGACTCGCAGATCTTCATCCGGGGCGAAGGGGGTTGGGGTGGCGACCGGGGCCCGTCGGCCCGCCTCGATCCGCCCACCGGTGAGCCCGACAAGATCGTCGAACGGCGGATCCGCGAGGACCAGGCGCTGCTCTACCGTCTCTCCGGCGACTGGAACCCCCTGCACGCCGACCCCGAGTTCGCCGCCAAGGCCGGCTTCGACCGGCCCATCCTGCACGGCCTGTGCACCTACGGCATCACCCTCAAGGCGGTCGTCGACACCCTGCTGGGCGGCGAGGTGGGCCGGGTGCGGTCGTACGCCACACGGTTCGCCGGGGTCGTGTACCCGGGGGAGACCCTGCGCATCCGTATGTGGGACCAGGGCGACGCCGTCCGGGTCGCCGTCGGCGTCGTCGAACGGGACGACGCGCCCGCCCTCACCGACACCGTCGTCCACCACTCCTGAGTCACCGTCGAGGGGAGCCGCACCATGCGCGCAGCCGTACTGCACGAGACCGGCCAGGACAAACTGGAGGTCCTCGACGACGTCGAGGCGGTGGGCTTCGGCCCCGGCCGGGTGAGGATCCGGGTGCGGGCCACCGGCCTGTGCCACTCGGACCTGTCCGCGATGAACGGCGTACTGCCGCAGCCCGCCCCCTTCGTGCCAGGCCATGAGGGCGCGGGGGAGATCCTCGAAGTCGGCGAGGGCGTCACCGACTTGAAGGCCGGCGACCGGGTCGTCGTGTGCTGGCTGCCCGCCTGCGGTGCCTGTCCCGCCTGCAAGCGCGGCCAGACCGAGCTGTGCCTGGCCGGGTTCATGAACGCCGGGACCCCCAACTTCAAGCGCCCCGGCGGCGATGTCTTCGGCTTCGCCGGCACCGGCACCTTCGCCGAGGAGGTCGTCGTCGACGCGGGCTGCGCGGTACCGGTCCCCGAGGACGTGCCCTTCGACATAGCCGCCCTCATCGGCTGCGGGGTCACCACGGGCCTCGGCGCGGCTGTCAACACCGCCGATGTGGAGGTCGGTTCGTCGGTCGCCGTCATCGGCTGCGGCGGCGTCGGCATCTCCGCGATCCAGGGCGCCCGGCTCAAGGGCGCCGCCGAGATCGTCGCCGTCGACCCCGTCCCCAGCCGCCGCGAGGCCGCGCTCACCTTCGGCGCCACCAGGGCCGTGTCGCCCGACGAACTGCCGGGCGCCAAGCAGGAGATCACCGGCGGCGAGGGCTTCGACTACGTCTTCGAGGTCGTCGGCAAGTCCGCCACCGCCCGCACCGCCTACGAGAACACCCGGCGCGGCGGCACCCTCGTGATCGTCGGCGCGGGCGCCATGGACGATTTCCTCCAGCTCAACATGTTCGAGCTGTTCTTCGACGAGAAGCGGATCCTGCCGTCCCTGTACGGCGGCGGCGACGTCCTGCGCTCCTACGAGCGGACCATCGACCTGTGGCGGGCGGGCCGCGTCGACCTGGCCGGGCTGATCACCCACCGGGTTCCCCTGGCCGAGATCAACGAGGCGCTCGACCAGATGCGTACCGGCAGCGCGCTGCGTACGTGCGTCGAGCTGTGATGGCCCCGCCGCCGGGCACCCCGCCGCCGGGCACCCCGCTGGCGGGGCTGACCGCGATCGTCACCGGCGCCGGACGCGGACTCGGCCGCGCCGAGGCGCTGGAGCTGGCCCGGCTCGGCGCTGCCGTCGTCGTCAACGACTACGGGCAGCCCGGCCGGGACGGCTCCGGCGAGTCCTCCGCCGGGCCCGCCGAGGAGACCGCCGCCGAGATCCGCGCGGCGGGCGGCCGGGCGCTCGCGCACGCCGGGGACGTCGCCGACTTCCAACAGGCCGCCCGGCTGGTCGGGTCGGCGGTCGAGGAGTTCGGCAGGCTGGACATCCTCGTCAACAACGCGGGCATCCTGCGCGACCGTATGGTCTTCTCCATGACCGAGGACGAGTGGGACTCGGTGATCCGCGTCCACCTCAAAGGCCACTTCAACACCACCCGCTTCGCGACCGCGCACTGGCGCGAGCGCTCCAAGGCGGACGGGGGGCCGGTGTACGGGCGGATCGTGAACACCTCATCGGAGGCGTTCCTTGCCGGATCCGCCGGACAGCCCAACTACGCGGCCGCCAAGGGCGGAATCGTCGGACTGACCACCTCCACGGCTCTCGCGCTCGCCAAGTACGGGGTGACGGCCAACGCCATCTGCCCACGGGCGCGGACCCGGATGACCGAGGACGTGTTCCGACCGACGGACGGAGACGGCCTCGACCCGCTCGCCCCCGAGCATGTCGCCCCCCTCGTCGGCTACTTGGCCTCGCCCGCCGCCGGGCGGATCAACGGCCAGTTGCTCGTCGTGCACGGCGGCATGGTCGCGGTCGTCGAACGGCCCCGGGTCCGGGCGCAGTTCGACAGCAAGCAGGACACGTTCTCCTACGACGAGCTGGACGCCGTACTCACTTCGCACTACGCGGACCGGCCGCCGGGGGAGACGTTCGCGGCGGCGGAAGTGCTGGGGCTGAAACGGGCCTAGACACAGCGGGCCTGGACACAGAACGGCCCCGCCCCCCGATTTCGGTGAGGGGCGGGGCCGTTCTGTCGTTCAGGCCGCCGTCTCGGTCTGCTCGCCCGGCTTGCGGTGGCGGCCGCGCGGGGCCGCCTCGCCGTCGTGGGACGAGACCGGACCGCGGTGCCTGCCGTGCCCCGCGTTCTCCTGGTCCTGGGCAGGCGGGTGGGTCGTAGTGGCGTCGCTCATCGGAAGAAATTCACCCCGTCAACAATGATCTTTCAGACAGCCGGGCGAGTTTAACCGTCACACCTCGGGCCGAATCCAGCCGCACACGCCAACCGCCACTAGTTCGTTACAAGACGCCCCAACGGCGCCTGCTGCAACGGCACAGGACGTGCCACGCCGGGCTCCGGGGGATCCGCGTCCGGCCGCTCCTCGGCACCCGGCGCACCAGCCGCCGACGAAGCCGCACCGTCCCGGACCGGATCCCCCGAAGCGTCCTCCCCCTCCCCAGTGGGAGCCCCTGCGGGAGCCCGTGCCGGAGCTCCCATGGGATCCGTGGACGCGGTGGGATCCACAAGCGCGCTGGGATCCACCAGCGCGCTGGGATCGACCCGCACCACACCGCACGGCACCTCCCCCGTGGCGTACGGCAGCCGCAGTTCCCCCTCCCGCGTCCACACCCCGGCGCCGGCCAACCACCCCTCGGGCGCCGGAAGATGACGCATCTGCTTCTCGGCGGGCCGCCACACCCCGACCCAGCTGCCGAGCGGACCGTCCACCCGCAGCGCCACCCCGCAGTCCTCCGGCATCAGCACCTGCCCCGGCTGGATCGCGAACGGCGTCACCGCGCAGTCCGGCACCCGCAGACACTCCGGGAACCGCACCGGCAGCATGCTGCCCAGCACCCCCCACCCCAGCCTCGGCGGCCGCCCCGGCTCCGGCGCGTCCGAGCCGATCAGCAGCAGCCCGCTGTCCGGGTCCGCGAGCAGCAGCCGGTCGTCGGAGTCCGCCGCGATCTGCAGCAGCGGCGACACCTCGCCACCGCGCTCCAGGTCCACCACGACCGCCTTGATCCGGCCCCCGACCTCCCGGTCCAGCGCCAGCATCCGCCCCGTGCGGTCCAGCCACACCCCGCCCGAGCAGCGCCCCGGCAGCTCGGCGACATGCTCGGGACCGAAGGCGCCGCCCGCCACGAGCCAGATGTCGCTGGTGTGCCGGCCCACGGCGAGGGCGTACGCCCTGTGCCCGCACGGCGCCGGGGGCAGCAGCCGCAGCCGGGTGTCGGGCTCGGGGCACTCGACCGCGCCGACCAGCAGCTCGCCGGTGCCGGGCCCGGTCGGGTAGAGCAGCGTGAAGACATGCCGTCCATCGGTGGGCCGGCGGATCAGGACACGTCCGTCGCCCATCGGCTGCACCTCGGTGCCGGGCTCCTCCGGCTGGTTGCCGGGCAGCGGCACCGCGTACGGCTCGGGTCCGTCCAACGTCCAGCGCTCCGGGAACCAGCAGCCGCCGTCCAGCGTGAGGCGGGCGGCATAGGCACCGTCCGCGGTGATCGTGCATCCGGCCCGCGGCGCCTCGGACTCGGGAGCCGTGGGTTCGATGGCACAGGCCGTCATCGTCTGGTCACCTCCGGCGACGAAGCTAGTTTTCGTACGCACAGACGTGGGACCGACAGGCTCCCGCTTCACACATAAGGATGGCCCAGGAACGATTCGCCTGAGGAAACGGGGACGGATGTGCTGCGCGGGAGCCAGTGACGTCCGGGCGGACCCCCGCGAAGGCCCCGCGAAGGCCCTGCGAAGGCCCTGCGAAGGCCCAGCGAAGGCCCTGCGCCGGTTCTACGGCACAGAACAGGCAGGTAGCCTTTCCCCGTGCCCCGTCTGTCTGAAGTCATCGCCGCGCTGGAGATCCTGTGGCCCGCCGAGCGGGCCGAGTCCTGGGACGCGGTCGGCACCGTGGTGGGCGAGCCCGACCAGGAGGTCACCCGGGTCCTGTTCGCCGTCGACCCGGTCCAGGAGATCGTCGACGAGGCGGTGAAGCTGGACGCCGACCTGCTGGTCACCCACCACCCGCTCTACCTTCGCGGTACGACGACGGTGGCGGCCTCACACTTCAAGGGCCGTGTCGTCCACACGCTGATCAAGAACGACATCGCGCTGCACGTGGCGCACACGAACGCGGACACGGCGGATCCGGGTGTGAGCGACGCCCTGGCCGGCGCGCTGGACCTCCGTGTCGTGGGGCCGCTGGTGCCGGACCCGAGCGACCCGTCCGGGCGCCGGGGCCTCGGCCGTATCTGCGAGTTGGACCACCCGGTGACGGTCCGCGAGCTGGCCGCCCGCGCCGCCGCCCGGCTGCCCGCCACCGCGCAGGGCATCCGCGTCGCCGGCGACCCCGAGGCGACCGTCCGCACCATCGCCGTGAGCGGCGGCTCCGGGGACAGCCTCTTCGACGTCGTACGCGCGGCGGGCGTCGACGCCTTCCTCACCGCGGACCTGCGCCACCACCCGGCGTCCGAAGCCGTCGCCCAAAGTCCTCTCGCGCTGCTCGACGCGGCGCACTGGGCCACCGAGTGGCCCTGGTGCGAGCTGGCCGCCGCCCAGCTCGACGAGATCTCCGACCGCCATGACTGGGGCCTTCGCGTCCATGTCTCGAAGACGGTCACCGACCCCTGGACCAGTCACTCCCCTTCACCTGGAGCCCCCAACTGAACGCCGCGCCCGCCGACCAGATCCGCCTTCTCGACGTCCAGGCCCTCGACGTCCGCCTCCAGCAGCTCGCGCACAAGCGCCGGTCGCTGCCCGAGCACGCCGAGATCGAGTCGCTGACCAAGGACCTCACGCAGCTGCGCGACCTGCTGGTGGCCGCGCAGACCGAGGAGAGCGACACCGCCCGCGAGCAGACCAAGGCCGAGCAGGACGTCGACCAGGTCCGCCAGCGTGCCGTCCGCGACCAGCAGCGCCTGGACTCCGGTGCGATCACCTCCCCGAAGGACCTGGAGAACCTCCAGCACGAGATCGCCTCGCTCGCCAAGCGGCAGGGCGACCTGGAGGACGTGGTCCTGGAGGTCATGGAGCGCCGTGAGTCCGCGCAGGAGCGGGTCGCCGAGCTGACCGAGCGGGTCGGCTCCGTGCAGTCGAAGATCGACGACGCGACCGCCCGCCGGGACGCCGCGTTCGAGTCGCTGGACGGCGAGGCGGCGACCGTGACGAAGGAACGCGAGGTCATCGCGGGTGCGATCCCGGCCGACCTCCTCAAGCTCTACGACAAGCTGCGCGAGCAGCAGGGCGGCATCGGCGCGGCCAAGCTGTACCAGCGCACCTGCCAGGGCTGCCGCCAGGAGCTCTCGATCACCGACATCAACGAGATCCGCGCGGCGGCGCCCGACACGGTGGTGCGCTGCGAGAACTGCCGACGCATCCTGGTGCGTACGGCCGAGTCGGGTCTGTAGGACCCGGTAAGTAAGGGGCTTGGGCCGTGCGGGAGTTCATCGTCGAGGCGGACGGCGGGTCACGGGGCAACCCGGGGCCCGCGGGCTACGGGGCGGTGGTCTTCGACGCCGCCACGGGCCAGACGCTGGCGGAACGGTCCCAGTACCTCGGCATCGTCACCAACAACGTCGCCGAGTACCGGGGCCTGCTGGCCGGCCTGCGAGCCGCCTTCGACCTGGACCCGACCGCGACCGTGCACGTTCGCATGGACTCCAAGCTCGTCGTGGAGCAGATGTCGGGGCGCTGGAAGATCAAGCACCCCGACATGAAGCCGCTGGCCATGGAGGCGTCACGGGTGTTTCCGCCGGAGCGGGTGACGTACGAGTGGATTCCCCGGGAGCGGAACAAGCACGCGGACCGGTTGGCGAACGAGGCGATGGACTCGGGGACTTCGTTGTCTTCGGGAGCTTCGGGAGCTTCGGGAGCTTCGGGTGCTTCGGGAGCTTCGCTGTCTTCCGCTGTTTCGGGTGCTTCGGGAGCTTCGTCGTCTTCCGGTGCTGCGGGTGCTTCGGGTGCTTCGGGAGCCGTGCAGGCCGACGCCGACATCCGCGCGGCGAAGGTGGTGGCGGCGCCCGGCTGGGCACCCGCCGACATGGGCGCGCCCGCGACCTTCGTGCTGCTGCGGCACGGTGAGACCGCGCTGACTCCGCAGAAGCGATTCTCCGGGAGCGGCGGCAGCGATCCCGTCCTCTCCGAGATCGGCCGGGACCAGGCCGAACGGGTCGCCGCCGCGCTGGCCCGCCGAGGAACGGTCCAGGCCATCGTGGCGTCACCCCTCGCCCGTACCCGGGAGACGGCCGCCGCCGTAGCCCGGCGCCTCGGCCTCGAGGTGACCATCGACGAAGGCCTGCGCGAGACCGACTTCGGCGCCTGGGAAGGCCTCACCTTCGGCGAGGTCCGCGACCGCTACCCGGACGACCTCAACGCCTGGCTCGCCGACCCCGAGGCCCGCCCCACCGGCGACGGCGAGAGCTTCACCGAGACCGCCACCCGCATCGCCGCCACCCGCGACAAGCTGATCGCGGCCTACGCGGGCCGCACGGTCCTCCTGGTCAGCCACGTCACCCCGATCAAGACCTTGATACGGCTGGCCCTGGGCGCCCCGCCCGAGTCCCTGTTCCGCATGGAACTCTCGGCGGCCTCCCTGTCCGCGGTGGCGTACTACGCCGACGGCAACGCGAGCGTACGGCTCTTCAACGACACCTCGCACCTGCGCTGAGCCCGGCCGCCGCCCGGGCCAGCGACTCGATCCGCGCCCAGTCCCGCGCGGCGACCGCCTCCGCGGGAAGCATCCAACTCCCGCCCACACAGCCCACGTTGGGCAGCGCCAGATACTGCGGCGCGGAGTCGGCCCCGATCCCACCGGTGGGACAGAACCGCGCCTGCGGCAAGGGCCCGGAGAGGGACTTCAGATACGCCGTACCGCCCGCGGCTTGTGCCGGAAAGAACTTCATCTCCCGCACTCCGCGCTCCAACAGCGCGACGACCTCGGAAGTCGTCGACACCCCAGGCAGGAACGGCACCCCGGACGCCCGCATGGCCTCCAGCAGTACGTCCGTCCAGCCCGGGCTGACGAGGAAGCGGGCCCCGGCCTCCACCGCCTTGTTGACCTGCTCCGGCGTGATGACGGTCCCCGCGCCGACCACGGCGTCCGGCACTTCGTCTGTCATGGCCTGGATCGCGTCCAGCGCGACCGGAGTCCGCAGGGTCACCTCGATCGCGGGCAGGCCCCCGGCGACGAGCGCCCGGGCGAGCGGCACGGCGTCGGACGCGTCCTGGATCACGACGACGGGGACGACGGGGGCGAGGTCCAGCACGGAGGTCATGCGGACATCCTGCCGCCGCTGTGCACTATGCACAAAGGTCGTTGCGCACAGTGCAATAGGTCAGTGGATCTCGTCCACCAGCACATCCAGCGACCAGGCCGACCCCGCCTTCTTGGGCGCCTCCGCCTCCACCACGTACCCGAGATCCCGCAGCGCCTCCACCAGCTCAGCGGGCCCGGCCGGCCGGGTGCCGGACGCCAGCAGACTCCGTACGATCCGCCCCTTCGTCGCCTTGTTGAAGTGGCTGACGACCTTCCGGGTCGGCGCGTGCAGCACCCGTACGCTCGCCGTCCGCCCGGCGATCTCGCCCTTCGGCTTCCAGGCCGCCGCATAAGCCGCCGACCGCAGGTCGAGCACGAGCCCGTCCCCGGCGGCTTCGGGAAGGGCAGCCGCCATGGCCGTACGCCAATGCGAGCCCAGCGCGCCGAGCCCTGGCAGCTTCACACCCATCGAGCAGCGGTAGGAGGGGATCTTGTCGGTGGTCCGCACCGCGCCCCACAGCCCGGAGAACACGAGCAACGAGCGCGCGGCCCGCTTCTTCGCGGCGGCGTCGAGGGAGGCGAGGCCGAGGGCGTCGTAGAGGACACCGGTGTAGATCTCCCCGGCGGGCCGGGCGCCGGCGGTCCGGAGCTCGACGTTCTTGGCGATCTCGCCGCGCAGCCCCTGGCTCAGCCCGAGCACCTCACGCGCCTTCTCCTCATCCCCGGCGCACAGCTCGACGAGCTCGTCGAGGACGGCCGCACGGGCCTCGGCGAGCCCCGGCAGCGACAGTGACTCCAGCTTCAGCGGGGCGCCGCGGCCGGAGGGTGCCTTGCCTTCGGAGGGCGGCAGCAGGACAAGCACGGGTGGATCTCCTTCTGTAGAGCTCGGCCACAGCGTACGGCGTGCCGCCCGGCGGCCCCCGACCTACGCTCGCTGTATGCCCCGCCGCCACATCCGCGTGACCGGCGCCCCCGAAGCCCCCCTCCGGGCCGCGCTCGCAGAGTTGCGCACCGAACTGGACGTATCCGAGACCTTCCCGCCAGAGGTCCTGGCAGAGGCCGAGCGGGTGGCTCGGGACCCCGCGCTACCGGTGGAGGACGCCACGGACGTCCCCCTGTTCACGATCGACCCGCCCACCTCGACCGACCTCGACCAGGCGATGCACCTCTCCCGCCAGGGCACCGGCTACCGCATCCGGTACGCCATCGCCGACGTCGCCGCCTTCGTCGTACCGGGATCGTCGCTGGACCGCGAGACCCACCGCCGCGTGACGACCCTCTACTTCCCGGACACCCGCATCCCTTTGCACCCCGCGCTGCTGAGCGAGGGCGCGGCGAGTCTGCTGCCGGGCCAGACGCGCCCGGCGGCCCTGTGGACGATCGACCTGGACGCCTATGGCCGCCCGCTGGCCGTGGACGTGCGCCGTTCGCTGGTCCGCAGCCGGGCCAAGCTGGACTACGCGGGCGTACAGAGAGAGATCGATGACGGAACGGCGGAGGAGCCGCTGGCGCTGCTGGCGGAGATCGGGCGGTTGCGGGAGGGCCTGGAGGTGGACCGGGGCGGGATCTCGCTGGCGGTCCCCGAGCAGGAGATCGTGGAGCGGGACGGCGGCTACGAACTGACGTACCGAGCGCCGCTGCCCGTCGACGGCTGGAACGCCCAGATCTCGTTGCTGACGGGGATGGCGGCTGCGGACTTGATGCTCGGGTACGGCACGGGAGTCCTCCGCACGCTCCCCGCCGCCCCCGACGGCGCGGTGGCCCGCCTACGCCGTACCGCGCACGCCCTGCACATCGACTGGCCGCACCACGTGTCGTACGCGGCGCTGGTCCGCTCCATGGATCCGCGGGTCCCGCACCACGCGGCGTTCTTGCAGGAGTGCACGACGCTGTTGCGGGGAGCGGGCTACACGGTGTTCCGGGACGGCGACCTGCCGGACATCGTGACGCACTCGGCGGTGGCGGCGCCGTACGCCCACTGCACGGCCCCCTTGCGCCGCCTGGCAGACCGCTTCGCGTCGGAGCTGTGCATGGCGGCGGTGGCGGGCGTTGCTCAGCCCGACTGGGTTGTCTCGGCCCTGGACGCGCTGCCCGGGGAAATGGCGGAGGGCTCCCGCCGTGCCGGGACGGTGGAGCGGGCATGCGTGGACATCGTCGAGGCGGCACTGCTGAAGGACCGGGTGGGGGAGGTCTTCGACGGGTGCGTGGTGGACGTGGACGAACGCGAGCCAGCCGTCGGCACGGTGCAGCTGGAAACTCCGGCGGTGATCGGGCGGATCGAGTCCGGCGACGGGGCGTTGCCGCTGGGGGAGCGGATGCGGGTACGGCTTACGCAGGCGGATCCGGTGGGGGCGAAGGTGCGGTTCGCTCCGGCGTGACGAGCTGCTGGATGGTCCGCCGGATGGCTTCGGCCTGCGCGGGAGCGAAGTCGGCGTAGAGGGCACGCAGGAAGCTGCTGTCGTGATCGACGACGGCGCCCTGGACTATCTCGTCTGGTAGACAGTCGGTGAGGATGCGGGAGGCCTCGTCCACGCGGGGGTCGTCGGGATCGGCGTCGGCGAGATCGTCGAGGAGGGCGTAGGCGGCACGGGCGCGCTCGATGCTGTCGGGGGTGGCGAGGCTCTTGCCGAGCAGCGAGGTCAGCTGTCCCCGCTCCTCCGGCCCGGCACTGGTCTCGATGAGAGCGAGAATTTCCCGGTCCTTGGCGGCCATAGGGGAGTGGGAGGAGAGATAGGCGGTCCGCTGAAAGAGGGAGGCCAGCTCAGGAGAAACGGGCCCCTCGACGGACACCCCGCTGTCCATGAGCGCCCGCAACCGAGCCCGCCGCTCCCGAATAGCGGCCTCCTGCCGAGCGAGATCGTCGTCGAGCTCGGAAAGCACCTCGACGAGCTCCTTCCCGACGTCATCGGCAAGCACATCCCGCACCTCACCGAGCCCGAGCCCCAACTCGGTCAACCGCCGAATCCGCGCGAGCAAGACGGCATGCCGCAGGGTGTAATCCCGATACCCATTGCTCAGCCGCTCCGGCTCAGGCAACAGCCCGAGGTGGTGGTAGTGCCGAACGGTGCGGGTGGTGACACCTACGGCGTCGGCGAGCTCTCCGATGCGCATGGGAACAGTAGAGACCTTGACGTGGCGGGAGGGTCAAGGGACCGGCCGAGGCGCCCCGTGTAGGTGATCTTCCCCAGTTCAGCCCTTGTGGGCAGTCAAGGGGGCCTTGTATGGGTGCCATGGCACTGGACCCGATCACTCAGAAGGTTCTACTGGACTGGATCGTCGACCTGGACACTCCGGAGGGCCTCCGGGTGGAGCTCATCGAGGGGGAGGTCGTTGTGACCCGGGTGCCGGACGGGCACCACGAGCACTGCATCAGCGAGGTCGTGAGCCAAGTGCACCAGCGCTCCTCGACCGACATGCAGTTCTCCGGGAACAAGGGCCTGAAGTTGCGGAGTGCGGACGGCTGTCCGCAAGATCACGTGATCCCGAACGGGACGTTCGCCCCCAAGGAACTGCGGCTGCATCGGGGAGCCGATCCCTGGATGCCGTGCGAGGGAGTCACGATGGCGCTGGAAGTGATGTCCGGCAGGCCGCGGACGGCCCGTGAAATCAAGCGCCGCTGCTACGCCCGAGGCGGTGTCCCTCACTGCCTGCTCATCGACCGCGAGACCGGGTGGATCACGCTGTTCGGTGCCCCGGAGTCGGACGACTACCAGGAGCTCCACGCTGTCGCCTTCGGTAAACCCCTCCCCCTCCCCGCCCCTTTCGCCTTCGACTTGGAGACGACGGATCTCCTCTGAGCGCCTAGTACCATGGTCGACACGGCAGACGAGCCGGGCGGACGGCCGCGTGGGGTTCCTTCGTGAGCCTCCCGAGGAACGTCCGGGCTCCACAGGGCAGGGTGGTGGCTAACGGCCACCCGGGGTGACCCGCGGGACAGTGCCACAGAAAACAAACCGCCCAGCACTCAGGTGCTGGGTAAGGGTGAAACGGCGGTGTAAGAGACCACCAGTGCCCAGGGTGACCTGGGCAGCTAGGTAAACCCCACCCGGAGCAAGGTCAAGAGGGAGCACCCCGGTGCTCCTGCGCGGACGTTCGAGGGCTGCCCGCCCGAGTCCGCGGGTAGACCGCACGAGGCCGGCGGCAACGCCGGTCCTAGATGGATGGCCGTCGCCGGAGGCTCCGCGAGGAGCCCCCGGAACAGAACCCGGCGTACAGCCCGACTCGTCTGCCATCACGGCTCTGACCTGGGCTTATGCCCTGGTCGGGGCCCTTTTCCGTCTCTGGGGGCATCCCGCTTCTACCTGCGAGTTCCTGGGAGTTCCCGTCGAAGTGTGTACTGGTTGTGCACTGGGACGGGGTGCCGGGCGGCGAGTTCGATGAGCGCTGACACCGAGCCCCGGGAAGGAACTGCCGGGAGCCGAGGCTTCGATCCGGAAGCGTGGATTCGGCCGCTGTGCGCTCTGGTCGTTGCCGGGGTGGCGGCTTACGCCTCGTATGTGCACCAGCGAGAGTTCGCGATGCAGGGGGAGCGGATGCGGTCAGCGCTTCGTTGTGGCCGCTGTCCGTCGATGGCCTCATGCTCTTGGCAACAGTCGGTCTGCTGAAGCCGACGGGACCCCGTACACGTCGCGCGCGGGGTGCTGTGTGGTCGGCGTTTCTGCTGGGGATCGCGGTCTCGCTGGCGGCGAACGTCGCGGCTGCGCCGGCTCTGGAGTGGAAGCCGGTGCTGGTTGCCGGGTGGCCGCCGGTCGCGCTGCTGCTGTCGGTGGAGTTGTTGGCGCACCGTCCCGCGGGCCGGGTAAGGGCGGAACTCGGCGGTGGGGAGGACAGCGAGGGAGATGCCGACCGTTATCGGGTGCACGGTGATCCGCTGCTGCAGCGTGCCCGACGAGTGGACGCCCGACACCGCGAACTGCATCAGCGCCCGGTCTCGGCCGAGTCGTTGCGCAAAGAACTGCGGATCGGAGCGGGCCGGTCGAGACAGTTGGTCGCCCTGGTGCGCTCGCCATAACGGCGGCGTTCGAGCCTGACCGCGGGCCACCACTACCGGGTATTCAGGTGCACCTGGAACGCGGCCGGCGAGGCACCGAGAGCCCCGCCGAGTCCCGGACTGCCCATGCCTCCCAAGGCCTGGGAACCAGCGCCAGTCCAAGAGACCAGCATGGGCATCGGCATCGAGGGGACCCGTAGCGAAACCCGGCTGAGTCCGAATCCGCAGGGGTGGCCGTGACGTCCACAGTTGTCATGAGAGAGCGGCCCAGCACCCCGGACTGTGTGGTTCGGCACCGAGGTCAAGCCGTGTGGGCGCGGCGTGGATGCGCAGGGTGGTTCAAGTTTGCCGAACGGCGTTGCGTGCGCGGCTGACTGGCACACCTTGTATCCGGCACCCGACATCCGGAGCAGGGGCAGAGCCAGAGTGCGCCCGCGGTTCATTCGCCAGGCAGCGGTGACCCGGGGTGCTTTGAGCGTGTGGCGCCAGAACATGCTCGAAGGCGTCTCGTGCCATGTGGAGGCCATGATGGCGCTCTCTGAAAACGGTTCTGTCAGCAATCTCGTGAAGGCGAGGTCAAGCCGTCGGAACCTCGCGGAGATCGGAAATTTCACGGCAGGAGCAATGGCATCAACGATCTTTACCTGCGCGCCAATTCGTTAAATTACGGCTCTGCCTTTCCTTGATTGGGTGTGCGTTCCCATGAGGCACCTGCATTCACCCTTCTCGGCGAGTAAGACGCCGGAGCATGCGCGCAGCATCTAGGTCGTTCTCGATGGATAGCAGGTATGCGGCTGGCGGTGAGGCGGCAAGCTGGGCTTGACGGTCTAGAGTCAGGGTACGGCCAAGGCCGACCACTGCAAAGGCTGCTCCGGTTGCCAAACCGAGGATTGGCTGCCCGGCCAATATGCCGCTGGTCGTTGTGGCGACAGCAGCGGGGAGGTCAAATCGGAGGTTCAGGGTGCCAAGCACCGCATCCAAGCGGAGCGACTGCTCAAGCCTGCGCCCGGTCGACTCGGCCCGCACGCTCCACGAGCGGGCGACCCCAGCCAGCAACACGCGCGACGCTGGCTGAAGCTACCCCACTCCGTTGAACTCCGAACCAATTGGGGCGACGAGTAGCCTTGGCCGTTTTCCGGGCTCTGTCCGCAGTTCCGTGAATCA
>NZ_JACMSF010000062.1 GCF_014257025.1 Streptomyces cupreus | reverse complement strand
CCGATGAACACCTTCCTCGGCGTCCCGATCCGGGTCCGCGACCAGGTCTTCGGCAACCTGTACCTGACCGAGAAGCGCGGAGGGGCCCAGTTCACCGACGAGGACGAGTCGGTCCTGTCCACCCTGGCCGTGGCTGCCGGTGTGGCCATCGACAACGCCCGGCTGTACGAGGAGTCCCGGCTGCGCGAGCGCTGGCTGCGGGCGAGCGCGGAGATCACGCACCGTCTGATGTCCGGCAGCGACCGGGGTGAGGTCCTCGGGCTGATCGCCGAACGGGCCAGGGACATCACAGGCGCCGCCCTCGCCGTGGTCGCGGTGCCCATGGAGGGCACGGACGCGCTCACGGTGGAGCTGGCCATCGGACAGGAGGCGCAGGCCCATCGCGGGCTGGTCCTGCCCGTCGACGACAGCCTGATCGGCCGGGCCTTCTCCAACGTCACCCCGGTGTCGAGCCCGGACGTCTCGCGCGACGACATCGGGGAGCGCGGGGAGACCGGTGCCACGCGCTTCACCGGACTGGGCCCGGCCGTGGCCGTGCCGATCGGCGTCGGCGTCGCCGACGACGGCGTACGAGGAGTGGTGCTGCTGGTCCGCGAGACGGGCAAGCCCGTGTTCTCCGAGACGGAGACCGAGCCGCTTCAGGGATTCGCCGCGCAGGCAGCCGTCGCCATGGAACTGGCGGAACACCGCCGGGACGCCGAGGAGATCGCGGTCCTCCAGGATCGTGACCGCATCGCCCGGGACCTCCACGACCTGGCGATCCAGCGGCTGTTCGCCACGGGCATGACGCTGCAGAGCGCGGGCCGCTTCATCGAGCACACGCAGGCCTCGGAGCGAGTGCTGCGGGCGGTGGACGACCTGGACGAGACGATCAAGATCATCAGGTCCACGATCTTCGGCCTGCGGGCTCACGAGAACGGCACCGGGCCAGGTCTGCGGGCGCGCGTCGTGCGCGTGGTCGGTGAGGCGGCGCCGGTGCTGGGGTTCGCGCCCAGCGTGCGTATGGAGGGCCTGCTGGACACTCACGTCCCGAAGGAGACCGCCGACCACGTGGTGGCGGTCCTTTCCGAGGCCCTGACGAACATCGCCCGGCACGCGAAGGCCGGCCGTGCCGAGGTGGTGCTGGAGACCGACGGGCGCGAGGTACGGGTGACCGTCTCCGACAACGGCGTGGGCATTCCCCCCGAGGGACGCCGCAGCGGCCTGCGCAACATGACGGAACGAGCTCACCAGCTGGGCGGACACCTGGACCTGACCAGCCCGCCCGGCGGTGGCACCACGCTGGTGTGGCGGGTACCGGTGGAGGACGAGTAGGGGCGGCTCAGGGCCTACAGTCTGGTGGGCAGCGGTATCGCGGCGCCGGCCGCGGCGACGTTCCTGAACCGCGGTGCCGGAGGATGTGTTCGACGGCTTCACCGCCCTCAACTCGCTGTCCACGATCGGCGCGTTCCTGCTGGGCCTGTCGATCCTGCCGTTCTTCTACAACGTCTGGAAGACCGCCAAGTACGGCGAGAAGATCGGGGTCGACGATCCGTGGGGTCACAGCCGCTCCCTGGAGTGGGCCACGTCGTGTCCACCCCCGGTGTCCCACGTCGTACCGGCGCTCGGTGTCGCGGTGGTGACCGCCGCCGGCTGCGTCTGGTACCTGCCCGCCCTGGCCGACCTGAGGGCGGGAGCCGACCGGCCGCTGTCGCGCCGTACCGCCGCGGCTGCCTGCCTCAGCGGCTGGGCCGCGGTCGCGACGGTCGCCGTACTGCTCCTGCTGGGCGCGGCGTGGCAGGTGGCATGCGCCATGGTGGTGGCGGGTGCGGCTGTAGCGGCCGCTCTGCGGATCCGTGCCGCCGCGCAACATCGCCGGGAGGTGCGCGAGATCGCTCGTCACTGGGCGGCGCTGGACGCCGGCCCGCCCGGGCACGGCCGGGGCGACGCACGCTCGCGGACCGTCTTCGCGGCCCTCGTCGCTTCCGGACTGGTCGCCGCCCTGGCCGGTGGCCGTCGCCGCTCCCGCCGCGGTCGTCGGTGTGTTCCTCATCGCCGCATGCAGTGCTGACCATCACAAAACGGATATCCGAATTGCAAAGTTTCGCAATTGGTTAGATGCTGTGTTCGCTGTGCCGGCAGGTAGCCGCGGGCGCAGCTTCATGCGCGCCCCGAAGGCGGGGCCGGCAGGGGAAGCCGAGGGGTCGTGTCCGTTCCGCTGTACCAGGCCAAGGCCGAGTTCTTCCGCATGCTGGGGCATCCCGTACGGATACGCGTGCTGGAGCTGCTCCAGGACGGGCCGATGCCGGTGCGGGAACTGCTCGCGCGGATCGAGGTGGAGCCGTCCAGCCTGTCGCAGCAGCTCGCGGTGTTGCGGCGCTCCGGGATCGTCACCGCCACCCGTGAGGGCTCCACCGTCGTCTATGAGCTGGCCGGCGGGGACGTGGCCGACCTGATGCGCGCCGCGCGCCGGATCCTGACGGAGATGCTCGCGGGGCGCAACGAACTGCTGGCCGAGCTGCGGGAAGCCGAGGTCTCCGCGCGATGACCTCGGGAATCGGCCGGGCCTGGGCCCGGATCAGCTCGCTGCTGCCGACCCGTACCGATCTGGCGGAGATGAGGCGTGACCCGCGCCGTGATCTGCTCGCCGGACTGACCGTGGCGATCGTGGCCCTGCCACTCGCGCTCGGCTTCGGGGTCTCCTCGGGGCTGGGCGCCGAGGCGGGTCTGGCCACGGCCGTCGTGGCGGGCGCGCTCGCCGCGCTGTTCGGCGGCTCCAACCTCCAGGTGTCCGGACCGACCGGAGCGATGACCGTCGTACTGGTGCCGATCGTCGGCCAGTACGGCCCGACCGGGGTGCTGACCGTCGGGCTGATGGCGGGCCTGATGCTGGTGGCGCTGGCCGCGCTGCGCGCCGGGAAGTACATGCAGTACGTGCCCGCGCCCGTGGTGGAGGGCTTCAGTCTCGGCATCGCCTGTGTGATCGGCCTCCAGCAGATCCCGAACGCCCTGGGCGTGCCCAAGCCGGAGGGCGACCGCGTGCTGGTCGTCACCTGGCGGGCGATCGAGGAGTTCGCCAAGGCGCCCAACTGGACCGCCGTCGGCTTCGCGGTCGCGGTGGCCGCGGTCATGCTGGTCGGCGCCCGGTGGCGCCCCACCGTCCCGTTCTCCATCCTGGCCGTGATCGCCGCCACGGTCGTCGCACAGGCCGCCGGTCTCGACGCGGCGAAACCGATCGGCAATCTGCCGTCCGGGCTGCCCGCGCCGTCGCTGTCCTTCCTCGACCCGGGCGCGCTCGGCTCCCTGATGGCCCCGGCCGTGGCCGTCGCCGCCCTGGCCGCGCTGGAGTCGCTGCTGTCCGCCTCGGTCGCCGACGGCATGACGGTGGGTCAGAAGCACGACCCCGACCGGGAGTTGTTCGGCCAGGGGCTCGCCAACATCGCCGCCCCGCTGTTCGGCGGCGTACCCGCGACCGGAGCGATCGCCCGCACAGCGGTCAACGTCCGCACAGGAGCCGGCTCCCGGCTCGCCGCCCTCACGCACGCCGCGATCCTCGCCGCGATCGTCTTCGCGGCCGCGCCCCTCGTCTCCAAGATCCCGCTCGCCGCGCTGGCGGGCGTGCTGCTGGCCACCGCGATCCGCATGGTCGAGGTCGGCTCGCTCAAGGCGATGGCCAAGGCCACCCGCTCCGACGCCGTGATCCTCGTCCTCACCGCCGTCGCGACCCTCGCGCTCGACCTCGTGTACGCCGTGATCATCGGCCTGGTCGTGGCCGGCGCCCTCGCCCTGCGCGCCGTGGCCAAGCAGGCCCGCCTCGACCAGGTGCCCCTCGACCGAGGCGATCACTCCGCCGAGGAGCACGCCCTGCTCGCCGAGCACATCGTCGCCTATCGCATCGACGGGCCGCTGTCCTTCGCCGCCGCCCATCGCTTCCTGCTGGAGCTGACCGAGGTCGCCGACGTGCGGGTCGTGATCCTGCGCATGTCCCGGGTGTCGACGATGGACGCCACCGGCGCCCTCGTCCTCAAGGACGCGGTGGAGAAGCTGAAGCGGCGCGGCATCCTCGTCCTGGCCTCCGGCATACGCCCCGGCCAGCGCCAGGTCCTCGACTCCGTCGGCGCACTCGATCCACTGCGGCACGACGGCCGGGAGTACGCCACCACACCCGAGGCGATCCGGGGCGCCAGGGAGCACCTGGAGTGCGCGGGGATCCTGCCCGCCCTGCCCATCCAGCAGACCGCGACGTCCAGTGAGGAAGCCCTGCGATGAGCACGTCCCCCAGCGCCCTGCGCATGGTCGAGGTCTCCGGCGCGGAGGCCCTGTGGCTCCTGGAGGGCAGCAGCCTCGGGCGGTTGGTGTACGTGCAGCGGGAACTGACCGTCGTACGGCCCGCCCGGCATGTGTGGGAGTACGGCCGTCTGATCGTGCGTACGCCCGCCCCGGCAGCGGCGGTCCCCGCGACGGCGACGTACCACGTGGAGGAGATCCGCGCGGTGGCCGGCACCGGTTGGACCGTCACCGCCTCCGGCCCCGCCGAGGTGATCACCGACCGTGACGAGGCCGCCCACTACCACCGCAACCTGACCGGCTGGAGCCACGGCCCGCACGACACGCTCCTGCGGATCCACCCCAAGAACGTGACCGGCTTCCGCCTGGCCCGGGCGGAGGAGACCCGGTGACCAGCCAGCTGGAGACCCTGACCCACCGGCACGTGCTCACCCTGCCCACCCTGCCGTCGGCCGTCCGCCTCGCCCGCGAGACCGCCGAAAAGGCCCTGGTCGAGTGGGGGATCGGACTGCGCCACCCGGCCGTCGACCCGGCCTTACTGATCCTGGGCGAGCTGGTCACCAACAGCGTCCGGCACGCGGCCGTGCTCTCCCCGCAGCTCACCGTGATCTATGCGGCGGGCGCCGACTGCCTGGCCTTCGCCGTCCACGACCGCCACCCCCACCAGCCCGCGCTGTACGGCTCCGGCACCGGCTCCGGCACCGGCGCCGGTACGGGCGGCCTGGCCACCGTCATGGAGCTCACCCACGGCCTGGGCGGCACCGCGGTCGTCCGCGCCGACGCCGACGGGCAGGGCAAGAGCATATGGATCACCCTGCCCCTGGGATCCGGACGCAAGACCGCCAACGGACAACCCGCACAAGGAAGTTCACCCCCATGACCATCGAGTGGCGCTACACCATCGAGCAGGATCTCGGCATCCTCTCCGTCGCCGGATACCTGGGCCCGGACGCGGTCCGGCGCTTCGCCGGAGCGGTCGGCTGGGTCGTCGCCCGCGGCGCCGGGCCGGTCATCCTCGACCTGACCGAGCTGCGCAGCTGGTCCGCCGAGGGCCAGCTGGCCATCACCGAGGCCGCGCGCCGCCTCGCCGGGGCGGGCCGTGATCTGGAACTGGCCGCCATCCCCGCCGACGGCTCGCTGGTCCCGCCCGGCGACTGCCCGGACATCCCCGTCCACTGCGACCTGGCCGCGGCACTGTCCGCCCACGCCCGGTTCCCGCTGGCTCCCGAGGAGGGCCGGCAGACGTGGCGCACCGACGGCTGGCCCACCTGACCCCACCCGACCTCATCCGACCCACGTATCGGCTCACCGACCGAAAGACACATGTGCCATGAGTGACACCCTTCCCCCCTGCCCCGAATGCTCCGGCGCGTACACCTACGAGATGGGTGCGCTCCTGGTCTGCCCCGAGTGCGGGCACGAGTGGTCTCCGTCCACGTCCGAGGAGTCCGCGGGCGACACCGGGGACAAGGTGATCCGGGACTCGGTCGGCAACGTCCTCGCCGACGGTGACACCGTGACGGTGGTCAAGACGCTGAAGGTCAAGGGCAGCCCGACCGGCATCAAGGCGGGTACCAAGGTGCGCAACATCCGCCTCGTCGACGGCGTGGACGGCCACGACATCGACTGCAAGGTCGACGGGTTCGGCGCCATGCAGCTCAAGTCCAGCGTGGTCAAGAAGGTCTGACCCAGGGCTGGCGCGGCACCATCGCCACCCGCGTCGAACACGATCGTCCCGGACTTCCCGCTGACCAACAAGAGCTTCAACCTCTCGTACGCGGGCAACGACCTGTAGTCAGCCGCCGCCCCGGCGCACCAGCCGGTAGCCGGTCACCAGCTCGGCGCGGATCAGGACCACGTTCTCCATCTCCGCGCCGATCCACGGCGTGAGTTCGGCCTCGTACACCACCACCTCCGACGCCGAGGCGGTGGCCAGCAGCGCGGCTCCGGCGTGGGTGCGGATGACGATGTCGCCGTCGTCGTTCACGAGGTGGTTGACCGGGCGGATCACCGGCAGTGCCTGGTGGGTGAAGCCCACACGTCCCATGGGCGCACCGGCCAGCAGCTTGAGCGACTCCTCCCGCTCCAGGTCGACCATGCGGGCAGCGGGGCCAGCGGTCATGACGGAGCCTCGCGGGCGGGCTTGTGCTGGGCCTCGTGTGGCCAGAGCACCTCGACATCGAGTCCGTGACTGCGCGCGAAGGCCACCAGGTGCGCCGTCCAGTCCCGGCCGTTCGACGGCGATCCGTCCCAGATGGCCAGTACGCGGGCGCAGGACCGCAGCAGACTCTCGTCGGCGGTCACGCACGAGCCGTGGCTTTCCGGGTCGTACTCCAGCAGCCGAACCTGCTCCGACAACAGCAGCAGTTCGCCGGCCGCCTTGCGGTCGGGCTCGGCCAGTCGGGCGGGCACGCGGTTGTGTGCCGGCAGTACGGTCACCAGGGCCAGCCCGGCCTCGCGGGCGGCGCGACCGAACGCCAGGGGGAGCCCCCGGCCCGCACGGACCAGTCCGGCCTTGCCCGCCTTGGCGAAGGCGGCCAGCCGCTCGCGCAGCTCCTCCTCCAGTGACGCGAGCGTCGACGCGGTGAGATCGGGATGCCCCACTAGAGCGATCACTCCTGGTTGTCCTCTCTCTCCCCCTCACATAGTGGGTGTGGCCGGGGGAGTGGGGGCCGCCCACGGGCATGCTTGATCGTCTCCGGGCAGGAGTACGGAGCGTCAGGGCCGACCAGGGGCGAGTTCGGGGCCGGTGGGCCCTTGCGCAACTCCGGCAGGCCATCGTGGTTCACATGGTCCTGCGTCGCCACTGCGGTTCGACCCGGTCCCACTCGCTGCCCCACTCATCGACGCGCCGACGGTCGAGCCGCCACCGCGCGACGCGGCCGGCGCCGTACACCAGGCCACTGAGGGCGAGTGCGGCCGACAGCCCCAGCAGGCCCGCCTCGGCGGACGAATGGGCGGCGGTCGGCGGCGGTGCGACGAGCCGTCCCCCGTCATCGAACCAGATCGTCACCGTCGATCCGGCCTTGCCTCCGGAGTCCACCAGGGCCCGGCCGGTGTGCCGGGAACCGTCCGACGCCGTCCAGCGGACCGTCGCGCGGACGCGGTTGTCCCGTACGCCTTCCGTCGTCGCCACGGCCCTTTGGGTGCTCTCGACGAGTACGGCCCGCACGGGGTGCCGCTCCGCGCGCAGCTCGGCGAAGGACTCGTCCGCGGCCCGGGCCGTGACCGTGCCGACGAGCGTGCCGCCCAGCGCGACGACGGTCCATACGGCCAGCACGATCCATGCCTCGACGATGTCGTCGCGTCGGCGCAGCGGGTTGTTCCGCCACCGCCACCGCCACCGCCACCGCCACAGCAAGCGTCTGGTACGCCCAACCGTCCGCATCGGACCGCACCTCCTCCTCGTGACATGTCGTGACAGTCCGAAGGTCGCACCCTGGAACCCCGGCCGGCCAGGCTGCTGTGACGCCTCTGCCGCCAGTGCGGCGGGTCACCGCTCCGGGAGCCAGTAGTGCTCGATCCTGCGGGACGGGTGCTTCTCGGGCGGGCGGGTGTCGTCGATGCGGTAGGTCAGGCTGTTCACCACACCGACGACTCCGTCCACCCGCCAGGTCAGCTGGATCGCCGACGGGATGTGGCTGCGGTGCTCCAGCCGGCCTTCCAGCGTGACCATTCCGTCGTCGACCGAGACGATCACCGTGTGGGGCGCCAGAGACATGGTGCGGGTGAGGACCTCGTCGAGCACCTCCTGCCGGATCTCCTCGTCCGTCCGCAGGAAGACCCGCAGGAGGTCGCGGCGGGTGGCGATGCCGATCAGGCGGTCCTCCTCGTCCACCACCGGAAGCCGCTCGACGCGGTGCCGCTCCATCACACGGGCCGCGTCCGCCACCCGCTGTTCCGGGTGCATGGTGATCGCCGGTGTCGACATCAGCTCCTCCGCGGTCGTGGCGCGCGCCTTGGCGGCCTCGACACGGGCGGAGCGACGCAGCGCGGGCAGCCGGAACCGCCGTCCCGCGCCCCGGCCGGCGTGAGCCGCCTGCCGGCGGATCAGGTCGGTCTCCGAGATGACGCCCAGGACCTTGTCGTCGTGGTCGACGACCGGCACCCCGCTGATCCGGTGACCGTGCAGCAGCCGTGCCACCTCCTTGTACGACATCTCCCGGCGTGCCTCGACGACTTCGCTGGTCATCACTTCGCCGACTGTTCGGGTCTGCACGGCGACCGCCTCCTCCGGGGCCGGGTCTCACGGGCCCGTCGGCCCCCGATTCCTCTCCAGGCTCTCGCCCGCACGCCTGGCGGGGGAGGGACCGACCGTCCTGTGACCAGGGGCCGACCTGCCCCTTTCCCGGTCGGCCTCGCAGGGCTGTGACCGTCAGACCGTGTCCGGCAGCCACAGGTCCGGGCCGAACACCTCGTAGCGGATCCGGCGGGCCGGAATGCCGCGCTCCAGCAGTTGGGTGCGGACGGCGCGCATGAACGGCACGGGACCGCAGAGGTAGACGGTGGCGTCGGAGGGGACATCGACGGCGTCGAGGTTCATCAGGCCGGTGCGGGCGTCGGATTCGGCGGCACCGGAGCGCTCGTACCAGAACACGGCGTCCGCCCGCGGCAGTCGGCCGGTCAGCTCGCGGGTCTCGGCGCGCAGCGCGTGTTCCTCGGGGGAGGCGTCCGCGTGCAGGACCAGGACACGGCGGGTGGAGCCGGTCGCGGTGAGGTGGGCGAGCATGCCGATCATGGGCGTGCAGCCGATGCCCGCCGAGGCGAGGACCAGCGGGGTGTCGGCCTCGTCCAGGACGACATCTCCGAAGGGCGCGGACAGCGCGAGTTCGTCCCCGGTGCGCACCGTGCGGTGCAGCAGCGTGGACACCTCACCGTCCGGGGCGCCGTCGCCGCCCGCTACCCGCTTGACGGTGATGCGGCGCAGGTCGCTGCCCGGGTCGGAGGACAGGCTGTACTGGCGCAGCTGGGCCACGCCGTCCGGCAGGAGCACCCGGACGCTGACGTACTGCCCGGCCTTCGCCGCGGGGGTCGGCCGGCCGTCGGCCGGACGCAGCAGGAAGGAGGCCACGTCCGCGGTCTCCTCACGGCGCTCGACGACCGTCCACGGCCGCCAGATGTCGCCCGGCTCGACGCCCGCCTCCTGGTAGATCCGGGCCTCCTGGGCGATGAGGGCGCCGGCCATCAGCCAGTACACCTCGTCCCAGGCGGCGGCCACCTCCGGGGTGACCGCGTTGCCGAGCACCTCGGCGATCGCGCCGAACAGGTACTTGTGCACGATCGTGTACTGGTCGTCGGTCACCCCGACCGCGGTGTGCTTGTGGGCGATCCGCGCCAGCAGGGCGTCCGGGCGGGCGTCGGGGTCGGCCAGCAGCGCGGTCGCGAAGCCCGCTATGGACCCGGCCAGGGCCCGGCGCTGGGCCCCGCTGGCCTGGTTGCCGCGGTTGAACATCCCGTCCAGCAGCTCGGGGCGGTCGCGGAACATCGCGCCGTAGAAACGCGTGGTGATCTCGTCGAGGGCTCCGGCCACGGCGGGCAGGGTGGCCCGGACGAGGGCGGCGGACTCTGCGGACAGCATGAAGCCTCCCGGGGAGGGGTGGAAAGAGAGGGGGAGCGAAGGCCGCTCGCCGAGCGGCGGCCCATTCTGTATAGCAATGGGGATTCGGGCATTTCGGGCGTTAGGAAGGTCCTGTGGAACAGGAGGGACCATCGGCCCCATGGAGAAGGACCATGGTCCCGGCGCCCCGCGCGGGACCGGGACCGACCGGGGCTCGGACAGGGCCGTTCGGCCCACGGCGGACGCGCCGGGGCCCTCCTACCGTTCCTGACCATGGAGAACGACAAGACCGCGCGTCCCCCGCACGGACGCGGAGCGGAAGGCTGGCCACTGGCCGCCCGGAGGCTGCTCACCCGTCGTGAGGTGTCGGCCGACGGACGTGCCGTGTTCGGCGAGGGGGACCCGAAGTGGGAGGGCTTCTACCGGGACCGCTGGGCGCACGACAAGGTGGTGCGCTCCACGCACGGCGTGAACTGCACCGGTTCGTGCTCGTGGATGGTGTACGTCAAGGACGGCATCATCACCTGGGAGCACCAGGCCACCGACTACCCGTCGATCGGCGCGGACTGCCCCGAGTACGAGCCCCGAGGCTGCCCGCGCGGGGCGTCCTTCTCCTGGTACACGTACTCGCCGAGCCGGGTCCGATACCCGTACGTGCGGGGCGAGTTGCTGAAGCTGTGGCGCGAGGCCCGGCGCCGGCTCGGTGACCCGGTGGCGGCCTGGGCCGAGATCACCGGGGATCCGGCGAAGGCCCGCGCCTACAAGCGGGCCCGGGGCAAGGGCGGCCTGGTGCGCGCCGACTGGGACGAGGTGAGCGAGTTGGTCGCCGCCGCCCATGTGCACACGATCAAGACGTACGGCCCCGACCGCGTCGCCGGTTTCTCCCCGATCCCGGCGATGTCGATGGCCTCCTTCGCGGCCGGCGCCCGCTTCATGTCGCTGATCGGCGGCACGCTGCTCTCCTTCTACGACTGGTACGCCGACCTGCCGATCGCCTCACCGCAGGTCTTCGGCGACCAGACGGACGTACCGGAGGCCGCGGACTGGTGGAACGCGGGCTATCTGGTGATGTGGGGTTCCAACATCCCCGTCACGCGCACGCCCGACGCGCACTTCCTCACCGAGACCCGCTACAACGGCACCAAGGTCGTCGCCGTCAGCCCCGACTACGCCGACAACGTCAAGCACGCCGACGAGTGGCTCGCCCCGCACCCCGGCACGGACGGGGCGCTGGCGATGGCGATGGGGCACGTGATCCTGCGCGAGTTCCTCGTCGACCGTCAAGTGCCGTACTTCCAGCGGTACTTGCGTACGTTCACGGACGCGCCGTTCCTGGTGACCCTGCGCGAGAACGACCACGGTCTTGTCCCCGACGGCTTTCTGACCGCCGCCGACCTCGGCAGCGACGAGGAACACGCCGACCACAAGACCGTCCTCCTGGACCGGGCCACCGGCGAACCGGTGATCCCCGGCGGCTCGCTCGGCTTCCGGTGGGGGCAGGCCGAGCGAGGCCGCTGGAACCTCGATCTGGGCGACACGGTCCCGGAGTTGAGCCTGATCGACCGCGCCGAGGACACCGTCGAGATCGCGCTGCCCCGCTTCGACGAGGGGGCTACCGAGGGCGGTTCGACGATGGTCCGGGGTGTGCCGGTCCGCCGGATCGGCGGACGGCTCGTCACGACGGTCTTCGATCTGATGCTGGCTCAGTACGGCGTTCACCGGCCGGGTCTGCCGGGCAGTTGGCCGTCGTCGTACGAGGACGCGACCCAGCCGTACACCCCGGCCTGGCAGGAGACGGTCACCTCGGTGCCTGCCGAGCAGGCGGCCCGTATCGCCCGCGAGTTCGCCCGTAACGCCGAGCGGACCGAGGGCCGTTCGATGATCGCGTTGGGTGCGGGGACGAACCACTGGTTCCACTCCGACACCATCTACCGGGCGTTCCTGGCGCTGGTGACCATGACCGGCTGCCAGGGCGTCAACGGCGGCGGCTGGGCGCACTACGTCGGCCAGGAGAAGATCCGCCCGATCACCGGCCTGCAGCATCTGGCCTTCGCCTTCGACTGGCAGCGCCCCACCCGGCACATGGCGGGCACCTCCTACTGGTACCTGAACTCCGACCAGTGGCGGTACGAGGCGTTCGGGCCCGAGGAGCTGGCCTCCCCGCTGGGCGAGGGCCGGTTCGCGGGCAAGGGGTTCGCCGACTGCCTGGCGCAGGCCGTGCGGCTTGGCTGGACGCCCGGTCACCCCGGCTTCAACCGCAACCCGCTCGACCTCACCGACGAGGCGGCCTCCGCGGGCCGCCCGGTCGCCGAGCACATCGTCGACGAGCTGAGGTCCGGGCGGCTGCGCTTCGCCGCGGAGGACCCGGACGACCCGGCCAACTTCCCGCGTGTGCTGACCGTGTGGCGGGCCAACCTGCTCGGCTCCTCCGGCAAGGGCAACGAGTACTTCCTGCGCCACCTGCTGGGCACGGACGCGGCGGTCCGCTCCGAGGAGACCCCGCCCGAGCACCGGCCGAAGGACGTGGTGTGGCGGGACGAGGCCCCCGAGGGCAAGCTCGACCTACTGGTCACCATGGACTTCCGGATGACCTCCACCGGGCTGCTCGCCGATGTGGTCCTCCCGGCCGCCACCTGGTACGAGAAGGACGACCTGTCCAGCACGGACATGCACCCCTTCGTGCACGCCTTCACCCCGGCCATCGCCCCGCCCTGGCAGGCCCGCACCGACTACGACACCTTCCTCACCATCGCGGACCGGTTCAGCGAACTGGCCGCCGAGCACCTGGGCAGGCGCACCGACGTCCTCGCCGTGCCACTGCTGCACGACACCCCCGACGAACTCGCCCAGCCCGGCGGGGCCGTACGGGACTGGAGGACGGGGGAGTGCGAGCCGATCCCCGGCAGGACCATGCCCAAGCTGGTCACCATCGAGCGGGACTACGGCGCGACCGCGCAGAAGATGCGCGCCGTCGGCCCGCTCCTCGACACCCTCGGCACCACCACCAAGGGCATCACCGTCCACCCGGACCAGGAGCTGGACGAGCTGCGGCGCCGCTGCGGCACCGCACGGGACGGGATCGCCGCCGGGCGGCCCTCCCTGGCCACCGCCACCGACATGTGCGAGGCGATCCTCGCCCTGTCCGGCACCACCAACGGACGCCTCGCCACCGAGGGATTCCGGGAGTTGGAGCGGCAGACCGGCAGCGAGGGACTGGTCGAGCTGGCATCCGAGCGTGAGGCGGAGCGGATCACCTTCGCCGACACCCGCACCCAGCCGCGCGCGGTCATGACGTCGTACGAGTGGTCGGGCTCGGAGACCGGTGGCCGCCGCTACTCGCCGTTCGTCATCAACACCGAGCACAAGAAGCCCTGGCACACCCTCACCGGCCGCCAGCACTTCTTCGTCCAGCACGACTGGATCGCCGAGCTCGGCGAGCAACTCCCCGTCTACCGGCCCCCGTTGAACACACCTCGGCACTACGGCGACGAGCATCTGCACGAGGGCGACCGGGCGGAGGTCACCGTCCGCTATCTCACCCCGCACTCCAAGTGGTCCATCCACTCGAACTACCAGGACAACAAGTACATGCTCGACCTGTCCCGCGGCGGACCCACCATCTGGATGTCCTTGCGGGACGCCGAGAAGGTCGGGGTGAAAGACAACGACTGGATCGAGGCGTACAACCGCAACGGCGTCGTCGCCGCCCGGGCCGTGGTCACCCACCGCATGCCCGAGGGCACGGTGTACATGTACCACGCCCAGGACCGCACCGTGAACGTGCCGAAGACCGAGGTCAGCGGCAGGCGAGGCGGCATCCACAACTCGCTCACCCGGCTGCTGCTCAAGCCCACCCATCTCGCGGGCGGCTACGCGCAGTTCACCTACGCCTTCAACTACTACGGCCCGACCGGCAACCAGCGCGACGAGGTCACTGTGATTCGCAGGCGGTCTCAGGAGGTCGATTACTGATGCGCGTCATGGCACAGATCGCGATGGTGATGAGCCTCGACAAGTGCATCGGCTGCCACACCTGCTCGGTCACCTGCAAGCAGACCTGGACCAACCGCACCGGCGTCGAGTACGCCTGGTTCAACAACGTCGAGACCAAGCCCGGCGTCGGCTACCCCCGCCGCTACGAGGACCAGGAGCACTGGAAGGGCGGCTGGATGCTCGACAAGCGCGGCCGGCTGGTGCTGCGCTCCGGGGGCAGGCTGAAGCGGCTGCTGTCGCTGTTCTCCAACCCCGACCTGCCGTCCATCGAGGACTACTACGAGCCGGTCACCTACGACTACGACAACCTGGTCAGCGCCCCGGCCGGCAAGGACATCCCGGTCGCCCGACCCCGCTCCGTCCTCACCGGCAAGCCCACCGCCATCACCTGGGGCGCCAACTGGGAGGACGGCCTGGGCGGAGCCCCCGAGCACGCCGGCGGCGACCCCAACCTCACCGGGGCCTGGGCGCAGAAGGTGAAGTTCGAGTTCGAGCAGACCTTCCTCTTCCATCTGCCCCGCCTGTGCGAGCACTGCCTCAACCCCGCCTGTGTGTCGGCCTGTCCGTCCGGCGCGATGTACAAGCGCGTCGAGGACGGCATCGTCCTCGTCGACCAGGACCGCTGCCGCGGCTGGCGGATGTGCGTGACGGCATGCCCGTACAAGAAGGTCTACGTCAACCACGCCACCGGCAAGGCCGAGAAGTGCACCTTCTGCTTCCCGCGCATCGAGGCCGGCCAGCCGACGGTGTGCTCCGAGACGTGCGTCGGCCGCCTTCGCTACTTGGGCTTGCTGTTGTACGACGCCGATCGCGTCGGCGAGGCCGCCGCCACCCCCGACGAGCACGACCTCCTCGACGCCCAGCGCGGTGTCTTCCTCGACCCGCACGACCCCGAAGTCATCACGGCGGCACGGGAGTCGGGGATCCCGGAGGACTGGCTGGACGCGGCCCGGCGCTCCCCGGTGTACGACCTCGTCATGAGGTACAAGGTGGCGCTGACCCTCCACCCGGAGTACCGCACCCAGCCCATGGTCTGGTACGTGCCCCCGCTGTCCCCCGTCCTCGACGCCGTGGACGTGGCGGGCGGAAACCGGGACGACCCCGACCATGTCTTCGCCGCCGTCACCCGGCTGCGGATCCCGCTGGAATACCTGGCGGAACTGTTCACCGCCGGCGACACGGACGTGGTCGCCGGGGTGCTGATGAAGCTCACCGCGCTCCGCTCGTACATGCGTGAGCGCACCCTGGGGGAGCCGGGCGACGAGACCGCGCTCAAGGCCGTCGGCCTGACGGCGCGCCAGGCGGAGGATCTGCACCGGCTGCTCGCCGTCGCCAAGTACCAGGACCGGTACGTCGTCCCGGCCGCCCACAAGGAGGACGCGGCCGCGCTGACCGCGATGGAGAACCGCTGCCCGGTCGAGTCCTCCGTCCCCGCTGAACCCCGCAAGGTCATGCTCGGCATCCCCACCCTGCGCCGTCGCACCACGGGAGACCACGGATGAGCCCGCAGCCTGCCACGGTCCCCGCGATGGTCCGCACCCGCATCCGCGCGGCGGTGCGCCGTCCGGCACGCGTCTCGCCGCAGGAGGCCGAGGACCGGGCCCTGCTGCTGAGGCTGCTGTCGCTGCTGCTGCAGTACCCGGACGCCGGTCTGGCCTCCGCGCGGCCCGTCCTCTCCGCCACCGTCGCCGCGCTGCCCCCCTCGCCCGCCGCCGAGCACCTGGCCGACTTCACCGCCTGGTTCAGCGGCCAGGAGCCCGACGCGCTCGAACGGCACTACGTCGAGATGTTCGACCTGCGCCGCAAGAGCAGCCTCTACCTCACCTACTACCTGCACGGCGACACCCGCCGCCGAGGCATGGCCCTGCTCACCCTCGCCCAGCGCTACCGGGCCGCAGGCTGGGACACCGACGGCGGCGAACTCCCCGACCACCTGCCGGTCGTCCTGGAATTCGCCGCGCTCACCGGAGCGCGCACGGGCGAGGCCCCGCTGCGCCAGCACCGGCGCGGACTCCAGCTGATCCATCGCGCCCTGACCGACGCCGACTCCCCGTACCGGCATGTCCTGGCCGCGCTGCTCACCCTCCTTCCGCCGCCCACCGCCGGGGACCTCGAAGCCGTCACGGAACTCGCGGCGCAGGGACCGCCCACCGAAGAAGTGGGCCTCGACTCCTACGGGACGTACGGCGAGGGCGAGTTCGCCCAACCCGGCACCTTCGTACCGCCCGAGCCGGCCCCGCCCACGCTCGTGCCGCCCCTGTCGACCCCGGAAGGCCCCCGATGACCACCGCCCCTCCCACCCTCGCGGCCGCGACCGGCGGCACCGATCTCCTGCTGTGGGTCGCCGTCCCCTACGTCTGCCTCGCCGTGTTCGTCGTCGGCCACGTCTGGCGCTACCGGCAGGACCAGTTCGGCTGGACCACCCACACCAGCCAGCTCCTCGAACACCGCTGGCTGCGCTGGGGCAGCCCGCTCTTCCACCTCGGCGCCTTCATGGTCATCGCCGGGCATGTGGTGGGCCTGGCGGTCCCCGCCTCCTGGACCGAGGCCGTCGGCATCAGCGAGCACACCTACCACACCACCGCCGTATGGGCGGGTTCGGTGGCCGGCGTGACCATGGTCGCCGGGCTCGGCATGCTGTGCGCCCGGCGGCTGCTGACCCGCAGCATCCGGCTGGGCACCGACCGCAGCGACAAACTCCTCTTCCCGCTGCTTTCCGCCACCGTCCTGCTCGGCATCACCGCGACGGCCGCCCACAACGTGTTCGGCGGCGGCTACGACTACCGCCCCACCGTCTCCGTCTGGTTCCGCGGCGTCTTCACCCTCCGGCCCGAACCCGAGGCGATCACCGGCGCACCCCTGCTGTTCCAGCTGCACGCCCTCACCGCCTGTCTGCTCTTCGCGGCCTGGCCCTTCACCCGCCTGGTACATGTGTGGAGCGCCCCCATCGGCTATCTCGTCCGGCCGTACCTGGTGTACCGGCGGCGCGCGACGACTGCGCGACCGACCGCGCGACTGGGCACCTCGGCAGCCGAACGGCGTGCCTGATCGATGGGCAGGTGCGCGACGGTTCGCTGAGCCGCCCCCTGTGTGCGTGGCCGGTTCGCTCTTCCGGCCGCGCACACACCGCGCGACGATGACGCGATGGACCTGCGGCAGCTCGATGAGCAGGCGGTGACCACGCTGATCGCCGAGGCCACAGCCGCTCCCTCCATGCACAATGCGCAGCCCTGGCGTTTCCGCTTCGTCGCCGACGAGCACCTTGTCCTGCTGTTCGCCGACCTTGAGCGGGCCATGCCCCACTCCGATCCCGGCGACCGGGCGTTGCACATCGGCTGCGGAGCGGCACTGTTCAACCTGCGCGTCACCGCCGCGCACGCGGGCCTGACCCCGGAGACCCGGCTGCTGCCCGAGCCGTCCACGCCAAGGGCCGCGCCGAACTGGCGAGAGCCCTGGCGGTCGTGTCCTTGATCGGCTCACTGGGCGTCGTACTGCTGGCCACCGCCCTGCTCGCGACCTGACCGCCACGCGATGCCGCATGGACCCCCAGAAACACCCCTGCACAAGACCGGGAGAAACGATGCGCGCACCTGAAACCTCCGAAACACCCGCACTCGACGCCCCGGCGGTGGAGATGCTGCTGACGGCCGCCACCGCGGCCCCGTCGATCCACAACACACAGCCGTGGCGCTTCGGCGTGGACCGCGCACGCCGAGCCCTGCACGTCCGGGTGGCGGCGGAGCGGGCCCTGCCACGGGCCGACCCGAAGGGACGCGCCCGGCATCTCTCCGTCGGCGCCGCGGTGTTCAACCTACGAGTGGCCGCCCGGCACCTGGGCTGGCGACCGGAGGTACGGCTGCTCCCGGACCCCGGCGACCCCGACCTGGTGGCCGTCGTACGGCTGACCGGCCGCCCGGACCCGTACGGCCATGGGCCACAGGACCTCGACCTGTACGAGGCCATCGAGCGCCGGCACACCAGTCGCAGACCGTTCACCGGCCGCCCGGTGCCCGAGCCGGTCGTGGCGCGGATGGCGGACGGCGCGTACGCCGAGGGCGCACGACTGTGGGTACCGGACCTGCGTGCCAGGCGTCGGCTGCTGCGCCTGACCGCCGAGGCCGAGGCGCGCAACAACGCCGGCCGGGCCCGCGCCGCCGAGTCCCGCGCCTGGATCAACGCGCCGGGATCCCACAGCCCCTACGGGATTCCGCTGACCGCCCTGGGCCCCCTGGACGCGACCGGTCGGATGCCGATGCGGAACTTCATCGGCCCGCTGCCCGCCGCACGTCTGCTGCCCGCCCTGCCCTTCGAACGCCACGTCCAGATCGCGCTGTTGTGGACCCCGCAGGACGGTCGCGAGGACTGGCTGCGCGCCGGACAGGCGCTGCAGTGCGTCCTGTTGACCGCCACCGCCCACGGAGTGCGCACGTCGATCCTCCACCAGGCGATGGAGTGGCCCACCCTGCGCGACGAGATGCGCCTGCCGCAAAGGCGCTGCCACCCGCAGGTGCTCATCCGCTTCGGTTACGGCCCCGAAGGCCGCCGTACACCTCGCGCGTCCGCGCACCACGTGACCGATCCGAGTAGGGACCATCGGCCCTGACTCCCCGCCGAAAGACCGGCCCGCGTCAGGGACCAGTCGGTCCGGCACGAGGAACCTTGGGCCCTGTGCCCGGCCGTACGCGATGGCGAAGCCTGGAGCACAGGCCGCCGCGCGGCCGGAAACGTCACCACGACCGGGAGGGACGAGATGGTGCTCCAGCCGTCTGGGAGAAACGATGCGACGCCGAGGGAGGCGCCGGTGCCGGGCCGAGCCTGGTTGATGCTGGCGCTGGCCACGGTCGGCTTCGCCGTGAACTTCTGGGCGTGGGCGCTGCTGAGCCCGCTCGGTCCGCGGTTCAAGGACAGCCTCGACCTGTCGTCGTTCGAGCAGTCGCTGCTGGTGGCGGTGCCGGTGGTGGTCGGTTCGCTGGGCCGGATCCCGGTCGGCGGGCTGACGGACCGGTTCGGCGGGCGGGTGATGTTCCCGCTGGTCTCGGCGGTCACCATCGTGCCGGTGCTGTACCTCGGGCTCGCCGGGCACTCCTCGCTGGCGGCGCTGCTGGCGGGCGGGTTCTTCCTCGGGATCGGCGGAACCGCGTTCGCGGTCGGCGTGCCCTTCGTCAGCGCCTGGTTCCTGCCGGAGCGGCGCGGCCTGGCGATCGGGATCTTCGGCGCCGGCATGGGCGGCACCGCGATCAGCGCCCTGACCACGGTCAAGCTGGTGGACGCGGGCGGCATGGCCACCCCGTTCTGGATCATCGCCGCCGTGCTGGCCGCGTACGCGGTGACGGCGGCGCTGGTGCTGCGCGACGCCCCCGGCCGCGCGGTGCCCGCCGAGACTCTGGCCCGCCGTCTGACCGACACCTTCAAGCTGGGGATCACCTGGCATGCGTCCGCCCTGTACGCGGTGGCGTTCGGCGGCTACGTCGCCTTCTCGGTCTACCTGCCCACCTACCTGAAGACCGGCTACGGCCTCACCCAGGCCGACGCGGCGAACCGCATGGCCGGATTTGTACTGCTGGCGGTGGCCATGCGCCCGGTGGGCGGCTGGCTGTCGGACCGTGTCGGCCCGGTCCGCGTCCTGGGTGCCGCCCTGACCGTGGTGCTCGCCGGAGCGTTGGTCCAGTCGTTCACCCCCGCCCTCGCGCCCACCGGCACCCTCGCCTTCCTGGCCATGGCCGCCGCGCTCGGCGTCGGCAGCGGCGCGGTCTTCGCCTTGGTCGCGCTGCTCTCCCCGGCCGGCAAGGTCGGCTCGGTCACCGGCGTCGTGGGTGCCGCGGGCGGACTGGGCGGCTTCCTGCCGCCGTTGGTGATGGGCGCCCTGTACGGCGCGTACGGCTCGTACGCGATCGGCCTGGTGCTGCTGGCCGTGGTGGCCGGCGCCGCGCTGGCCTTCACCGGCACCGGCGTGCGCCGCGCCCTCACCCGCCGTGCCCCCGCCGCGGCGACGGCCTGAAGCCGGAGAGCACCCCACCATGTGCGAGTACTGCGGCTGCCAAGCGCTGGAAACCATCGACGAGTTGACCATGGAGCACGAGAGAGTCGTGCGGCTCATCAGCTTCGTACGCGACGCCCGCCGCGACGGCGAGGTCACGCGCATGGCGCAGCTGGCCCGGGAGATCAGCGCCGTGCTGGGCCCGCACACCGAGGTCGAGGAGCACGGCCTGTTCCCGGCGCTGGCCGCCGAATTCCCCGAGCAGATCGGCGCGTTGGAGGCCGAGCACCGGCACATCGAGGCGGTGCTGGCGGAGGCGGACGGGCCGTTCCTGGCCGATCCCACGTGGCCGCAGCGGCTGATCGAGACCCTGGACCTGCTGCGCGAGCACATCCTCAAGGAGCAGGACGGCGTCTTCCCGGCCGCTCTGGCCAACCTCAGCATCGAGGAATGGGAAGCCGTGGAGGCGGTCCGCTCCCGCTTGGGCACCCTGCTGCCGAGCCGCGCCGCAGAGTGACGTGCGAAGGATCCGCCCGGGAGGCGAACGGGCGTTCCGACCTCACATCTTCTCGGCGCCCGCCCTGATCGCCTCACGGATGCGGAAGTACGTCCCGCACCGGCACACGTTGCGGATACCGTCGAGGTCGGCCTCGGTGATCTCGCGGTCCTCCTCGGCGACTCGGCGGACGAGCGCGACCGCCGCCATGATCTGGCCCGGCTGGCAGTAGCCGCACTGGGCCACGTCCTGGTCGAGCCACGCCTGCTGCATCGGGTGGAGTTCCGCGCCGACCGTGGCGGGCAGGCCCTCGATCGTGGTGACCTCGTCGGTGGGTTCCAGGTCCTTGACCGGGATCGCGCAGGGGTTGACGGCCCTGCCGTTGAGGTGGCTGGTGCACGCCTTGCACACGTTGATGCCACAGCCGTACTTGGGGCCGGTGACGCCCAGGATGTCGCGCAGCACCCACAACAGCCGTACGTCGTCCGCGACTTCCACGGTGACCTGCTCACCGTTGAGGCGGAAAGTGTGCTCGGGCACGAAGGCTCCTCGGGTCAGTGGGCGTGGTCCAGGCCGTCGGTGGGGGAGGGCGGGACGGGCGGCACGGTCGGTTTGGGAGTGAAGGACAGCGTGCCGTGGTTGATCGGGAACCGGGTGGGCATCGTGCCGGTGGCACGGCCGTAGGCGCAGGCGACCGCGGCCATCGACGCGGCGACGCCCAACTCGCCCGCCCCGCCAGGCTCCCCGGTGGTGGTCGGCATGACGATGATCCGGAGTTCGGGCGGAGTGTTCCACTGCCGGGTGTAGAAGTAGTTGTCCCAGCTGGCTTCCAGGAAGTGGCCGTCGCGCAGGTGCAGGCTGGAGGTCAGCGCCAGCGCGATGCCGTCCATGACGCAGCCCATCATCTGCGCTTCCAGACCACGCGGGTTGACGGCGAGACCGACGTCCACGGCGAACACGGCCTTGGTGACGCGCGGTCCGGCCACCCCGTCGCGAATGGGGCGGTCGACGGTCTCCGGCCGGCAGTCGAGCTCCACCAGCGCGGCACTGACGGAGTGGTACTCGGAGTGGAAGGCGATGCCCTGCGCCGTGCCCTCCGGCATGGTCCGGCCCCACTCCCCGGCCTCGGCCACCTTCTCCAGCACCGCCCGGGCACGCTCGTCGCGCAGGAAGTCACGCCGGAACCGGAAGGGGTCCTTGCCCATCCGCGCCGCGACCTGATCGACGACGAGCTCACGGGCGCAGGCGGCGTCGGGCGAGTAGACGTTGCGCATGCTCCCGGTGTTGAAGCCCTTGTTCGTCTCACTGAGCAGCCGGATGCCGGCGCCGAAGTCGTAGGGCATCGACTGGGAGAGCTGGAAGAACGTCTCGGAGAAGCCGATGTCGCCCACCGGCAGCCTCGCCGCGAGAGCGCTGAAGACCTCGCCGAGGCCGTGGCCGAAGTCGGTGGCGACGCTGGTGTGCCGCTGCTGGTAACCGAGTACGGTGTCGCCGAGGTAGGAGACGCGGACCCGCGAGGTCGCCATGGGATGGGTGCGCCCCTGACGGCAGTCGTCGGCGCGGTGCCACATGAGCTTGACCGGTTTGCGGATCTTCTGGGAGACCTCCGCGGCCTCCAGCGCGGCGTCGAAGAAGAGCTTGCGTCCGAAGGAGCCGCCGCCCTCGGTGACATGCACCGTGACCGCGTGGGCGGGAAGACCGAGCTTGGCGGCGATCGTCTGCTGGGCGACGATCGGTGACTTCAGGGACGCCCAGATCTCCGCGCGGTCGGAACGTACGTCGGCTGTCGCGCAGTTGGGCTCCAGTGCGCTGTTGCCCCGGAAGTGAAAAGTGAACTTCCCTTCCACGCTCGGCGTCAACGGCGGCAGACCCAGGGGGAGTTCAGCGGCTCGCAGATCCTCCAGCACGGACTCGTCGGACTGCCCCTCCGCGGTACCGGCCCGCCACGCAACACGCAGCGCGCGCACGGCGTCGATGCACTGCCCGAACGTCTCCGCACGGACGGCCACCCCGGTGGAGATCACGACGGCGTCCGTGACGCCCGGCATGGCACGGACCTCGTCGAGGTTGGACACCGACCCGATCGTGCCGTTGATGGTCGGGGGACGGCACACCATGGTCGGCCGGGCGTCCGGTATGTCGAGGTCCATCGTGAACTTCTTGCGCCCGGTGACCGCGGCGAGAGCGTCGATCCGGCCGCGCGGGGTGCCGATGACGGAGAAGTCCTCACGCGGCTTCAGCTCCACGGACACCCGCTCCGTCCGCAGGCCCGCGGCCTTCTCGGCGAGCGCGCCGATGCCGATGCTCCGGCCCGCGAGATCCGTGACGACCCCGGCCTTCAGGGTCAGATCGGTCACCGCCGCGCCCAGCTCGATCGCCGCGGCCCGAAGCAGGCGGCCCCGGGCGACCGCGGCGGCGACCCGGATCGGGACGTAGGTCGAGACGGTCGTGTTCGACGCGCCGGTGAGCTGGTTGAACAGCAACTCGGGCCGTGCGTCGGCCAGCGTCACCCGCACCCGTTCCAGCGGTACGTCCAACTCCTCGGCGATCAGCATGGCCGTCGACGTGGTGATGCCCTGCCCGACCTCGGCCCGCGGCAACGCGAACGACACGGTGCCGTCCGGATGCACCTCGACCGTGATGAGGTCGGCGGTCGGCAGCGCCGCCGCGGTCAGTACGTCGTTGAGGTCGACCAACTCGGTGACGTCCGGTGAGGGTACGGCCGCCTCGGCCTCCGGCGCCGCGCCCAACTCGGCCGCGGCCACGAGCGTCGGCCCGGCGAGGACGTACCCGAGAAACCGCCTGCGCCCGACAGAGTGCACTGATCCCACGTCCCAACTCGGGAGGTCCGGTCCCGGACTTCCGTCGTTCGCGCCCGGGAAGATCAGGACGAACATAGGGAGTTGTGGCTTCGGCGTCCAGACCGCGAATCGTGCTTCGTGGCCGGGCCGGTTTCTGTTATGGCGCACCCGGTCGGGGGTCTCCCCTTGTACCGGGCGAAAGAATGCGTGAACCGGAGAGGGATGTGAATCAGGCATGGCAGCAAGGGGAGAGCACGAGTACGCCGTGGTCGAGGCGGCGCAGCGTGGTGCTCTGTGGGCACAGGACGAGCTGGTCGGCGCGTATCTGCCGCTGGTGTACAACATCGTGGGACGGGCGCTGAACGGGCACGCCGACGTCGACGATGTCGTACAGGAGACCATGCTCCGTGCGCTGCGCGGCCTCGGTTCGCTGCATCACCCGGGCAGCTTCCGGTCCTGGCTGGTGGCCATCACGATGAACCAGATCCGCACGTACCAGTACCGGCAGCAGGTGGCACCGGCGGGCTCGGAACTCCAGGACGCCTATGACGTGGCCGACCCTGGTGCGGACTTCGTGGACCTGACGATCGTGCGGCTCGGTCTGGAGGGCCAGCGGCGCGAGGTGGCCGAGGCCACACGCTGGCTCGACGGCGATGACCGGGTGCTGCTGTCGCTGTGGTGGCTGGAGGCCGTCGGCGAGCTGAGCCGGGCGGAGGTGTCCGCGGCGCTGGAGGTGTCGCAGCAGCACACGGCCGTACGGGTGCAGCGGATGAAGGCACAGTTGGAGACCGCCCGCCTGGTGGTACGCGCGCTGTCCGCGACGCCGTTGTGCGCTCGCCTCGACCAGCTGATCGGGAACTGGAACGGCCGCCCGTCGCCGTTGTGGCGCAAGCGCATCGCCCGGCATGCACGGGACTGTGTTCAGTGCGCGGGGCACCAGGCCGACCTGTTCCCGGCCGAGGGGTTGCTGGTGGGTCTGGGGCTGGTGCCCGTGGCTGCCGCGCTGACCGGTCTCGCCGGGCTGACCGCCTTCGGCGGTGCCGAAATCGCGGCCGAGGCGGCAGCCTTCGGGGCGCCGGCGCACCCGGACCACGATCACCCCACGGCCACGGCAGAGGACGACTACGCACGCGCCCACCCGGAATCCGGCACGACATCCGGAACGGGGGACCCCACGGCCGTACTCGCGCCGGTGCGCGCCGCACACGCTCGGGGTCGGCACGGTCACCGTCGACGGGGGCGAATACCGCAGCGACGCCGCATCACCGGCGTCGCCGCCGCGGTTGCCGTACTGATCACGGGAGGCACCGTCGCGACCTTGAGTGTGCAGCCGGACGGGGAGGGCGACAAGGTCCGGTCCGCTGCCGACACACAGTCCGATACGCCCCTGGCATCCTCCTCCGCTTCTACCCCCTCGGCATCTGCGTCCCCGTCACCCAGCAAGTCCCCCTCATCCAAGCCCAGCGCCAAGTCCCCGAAGCCCACGCCGACACCGTCGCGCACGAAGCCGGAGCAGAAGCCTGCGACGCCCGAGCCTCGCCCGTCCACCCCCGCCGCCGCTCCTGCCGACACCCCGGCCGCGCAGGTCCTGGCCCTCGTCAACACGGAGCGGGAGAAGGCCGGTTGCCAGCCGGTGAAGCTCGATGACCGCCTCGCGCGCGCCGCTCAACTGCACAGCGAGGACATGTCGGCCAACCAGTACTTCGACCACACCAGCCTGGACGGCCGCACCTTCGTCGACCGGGCCACCGCCCAGGGGCATCCGTCGCCCGGAGCGGAGAACATCGCCCAGGGACAGAGCACCCCGGAGGCCGTGATGGAGTCCTGGATGAACTCTCAAGGCCATCGCGAGAACATCCTCAACTGTTCTCTGACCAGCATGGGCATAGGCCTTGTCGATGACGACTGGACCTGGACCCAGGTCTTCGGCTACTGAAAGCCGCGCTCGCTCGGAGCCGGGGTCGATCTCACCCCGCCGGCGCGCTGATCTCCCGCTTGAGGATCTTGCCGCTGGGGCCGGTCGGGAGGGTGTCGACGAGCCAGACCTCGCGCGGGTACTTGTACGCCGCCACCCGCTCCTTCACGAACTGCCGGAGCTCGTCGGGCGTGGCCTGTGCCGTCGGGCGCAGGACGACCGCGGCGGCGATCTCCTCGCCCAGGTGCGCGTCGGCCACGCCCACCACCGCGGCCAGCGCGACGGCCGGGTGCTCGTGGAGGACCTCCTCGATCTCGCGCGGGTAGACGTTGTAACCGCCGCGGATGATCATGTCCTTCTTGCGGTCGACGATGTACAGGTAGCCGTCCTCGTCCCGGCGGGCGAGATCGCCGCTGCGCAGCCAGCCGTCCGGGATGGTGGCCACGGTCTCCTCCGGGCGGTTCCAGTACCCCTTCATCACGTTCGGCCCGCGGACGGCCAGTTCGCCGATCTCGCCGGGGGCCACGTCCTGGCCCTTGTCGTCGAGGAGCCGGACCTCCACGTCCTTGATCGGGGTGCCGATGGACCCGGCCTTGCGCGGCCGGTCGGGGTGGTTGAAGGTGACCACCGGGCTGGTCTCGGACATGCCGAAGCCCTCCAGCACCACGCAGCCGAAGCGACGCTCGAAGCCGTGCAGGATCTCCACCGGCAGCGAGGCTCCGCCGGAGACGCACATCCGCAGCGTGGACACATCGGCATCGGACGGGTGCTGGAGCAGCGCCGCGTACATGGTCGGCACGCCCTCGAAGATCGTCGCCCGGTCGCGGGCGATGGCGTCCAGCACGGTCTGCGGGTCGAAGCGGGGGACCAGGATGAGCGTGGCACCGGCGCGGACGGTCACGCTCATCGTGCAGATCTGGCCGAAGATGTGGAACAGCGGCAGGCAGCCCACGACCACGTCCTCCTCGGTCATCTGCTGCACATGGACCTTGTTGACCTCGGTGTTGTGCCGCAGCCCGGTGTGGGTGAGGGTGGCGCCCTTGGGGCGGCCGGTGGTGCCGGAGGTGTACAGCAGTACGGCCACGTCCTCGCCGTCCGGCTCGCTCACCTCCACCAGCGGCTCGTGACCGGCGAGCAGGCCCGCGAAGGCGGCCGGTTCGACGGCCATGTGCCGAATTCCGGCTTCGGCCGCGCCCTGCGCGCCCTCGCCCGGCGCCTGGTGCCACTCGAAGAGGATCTGGGCGCCCGAGTCGCGCAGGTGGTACTCGGTCTCCCGGGTCTTCAGCAGCGGGTTCATCGGTACGACGACCGCTCCGGCGCGCAGTACGCCGTAGTAGAGGACGACGAACTCGGGGACGTTGGGCAGCATCAGCGCGACCCGGTCGCCGGGTCGTACGCCCTCGGCCCGCAGCAGCGCGGCGGCGCGGGCGCTGCGCTCGTCCAGCTCCGCATAGCTGGTGACCTGCTCTCCCAACCGCAGCGCGGGGCGTTCCGGCTGCCGTCGTGCCGTCTCCACCAGGAACTGCGCCAGATTGGCCATGACCGCCTCCACGAACGTCACCGTCGAAATCCGCTGTTCACGCTGACGACATCGTGCAGATGTCCGTGGCGACGACCTATGTGCGGTCTGACAGCGTCTGCCCTGCCGGATTGTTCCCGAGAACAAAACAGGGGCGTTACGCTGCGGCAATGAACTTCTCAGGAGTGGTCTCGGCGCTTCATGCGCGGCTGCCGGAATTGGGCGAGCGGATGGCGCAGCGCATTCGCTCGGAGGTCGATGCCTACCAGGACGAGTCACTGATCCCCTTCGACTCGCTGCGCCGCTCCTGCACCGCCAACGCGGACCTGCTCCTGAACCAGTTCGGTCGCGCGGACGCGCAGGCTCCGAGCCCGGCCCGGGAGACCGGCCGCCTGCGCGCCGAGCAGGGCGTGCCGCTGGCGGACACTCTGCACGCGTACCGGATCGGCTTCGAGCAACTGTGGACGGAGGTCCTCGCCGAGGCCCGCACCCATCCCGAGGTCACCGACGCCCAGCTGGTGTCCCGGTCCGCGGAGATCTGGGCCCTGTTCGGCCACTACGCGGAGGCGGTGGCGGCGGCCTACCGGGAGACGACCGCCGAGCTGACCTCGCGGCGTCAGGCGCGCCGCTCGGCACTGGTGGAGGCGCTGTTCACCGGCGTCATCGCCGACCGCACGCTGTGGGAGGCCGCCCGCGAGCTGGGGCTGCCCGACCGCGGACCTTACGTGGTGGCCGCGGCGTCCGCCGACGCTCCCGGCGAGGAGCCGCTGGCGGGGACGGACGCGGCACTGCGTCAGGCCCAGATCCCCTTCGCCTGGCGGCTGCTGCCCGACCAGCAGATCGGTCTGGCCGCCCTGCCCACGGCGACGGCGGAGAGCGCCTGCCTGCGCATCCTGCGCGGCGCGGGCGCCCGCGTGGGCGTCAGCCCGTGCTTTCACTCGCTGCGGGACACCCCTCAGGCCCTGCGCTTCGCCCGGCTGGCTCTGGCCGGGCTCCAGGGCACGGGCCCCGGCGTCGCACGGTTCGACGACAACCCGCTGGCCATGGTCGTCGCCGCCGCCCCGGCCGAGGCGGCGCACCTCGTGGAGGTGGTCCTCCGGCCCGTGCTCGATCTCCCGGCCGCGGAGCGTGCGCGTCTCCTTCAGACCCTGGAGCACTGGTACGCCGCCGCCGGCTCCGCCACGGACGCGGCGCGGAGCCTCTTCGTCCACCCCAACACCGTCCGCTACCGGCTGCGCCGCGTCGAGGAGCTGACAGCCCGCTCCCTGTCCGATCCACGAGCGGCGGCGGACATCGGCGCGGCACTCCTGGCGGTCCGCCGGGCGGGCGCGACCCGTTAGCCTCCTGACGGGAGCCTGTCGAATGCCTGTCATCGCCGGGGCCCTGTTGCCTGTGTCTGGCGACGGTGACTACCGTGCTCATTGAGATTTCAAAGGGAAATCCGATGGGGTCGGACGACTGTCATGCCCCTGCCAAGCAGCCGACGCTCATCGCACCCTGCGAACCCCGCCCGTGCCGGACGGCGACAGGCCTCTGCACGTCATCACGTACGCGCGCTTCCCCCTCTGCTCACCCCCCAACGGTCTTCGGGCATGCCTTCGCCCGGAGCGCAAGGAGAGATCCATGCACCCCATGCACAGTGAGCCTCTCGACTACCTCGTGATCGGCGGCGGACCCGCCGGGCTCCAGCTCGGGCAGTTACTCCAGGCGGCAGGCCACGGATACCGGATCCTGGAGAGCGGCCGAGCACCGGGAACCTTCTTCCGGACCTTCCCCCGCCACCGCAGGCTGATCTCCATCAACAAGGTGCACAACGGCACCGACGACCCCGAGCTGAACCTCCGGATGGACTGGAACTCCCTGCTGTCCCCGGACCCCGAGCTGCTGTTCGGCCGCTACAGCAAGCGCTACTTCCCGCACGCCGACGACCTGGTCCGCTATCTGGCCGACTTCGCCGAGGCGTTCAAGCTGGACATCGCCCACGACACGCGGGCGGTACGCATCGGGCGCGACATCGACGGCGGTTTCGTCGTCACGGACCAGCACGGCCACGAGCACCGCGCCCGCCGCCTGGTGATGGCCACCGGACTGACGCTGCCCAACACCCCCGACATCCCCGGCATCGAGACGGCAGAGGACTACTCCGTCGTCTCCGTGGACCCAGAGGACTTCACCGACCAGCGCGTCCTCATCCTCGGCAAGGGCAACTCCGCCCTGGAGACCGCGGACAACCTCATCGAGACCGCCGCGGTGATCCATGTCGCCGGCCCGCACTCCATACGGATGGCCTGGAACAGCCACTACGTCGGACATCTGCGCGCGGTCAACAACAACTTCCTCGACACCTACCAACTCAAGTCGCAGAACGCCCTGCTGGACGGAGAGGTCCTGTCCATCGTCAAGAAGGACGAGGGCTCCGCGGGGGGTTACCGGGTCCGCTTCAGCTTCTCCCGCGCCGACGAGGTCGTGAAGGAGCTGCGCTACGACCGGGTCATCGTCTGCACCGGCTTCCGCTTCGACGCCTCGGCGTTCGACCCTGGCTGCCGCCCCGAACTGGTCATCGACGACCGCTTCGCCGCACTCTCCCCGGCGTACGAGTCGGTGAACGTGCCCGGACTGTACTTCGCCGGCACCCTCATGCAGCAACGCGACTTCAAGAAGTCCACCGGCGGCTTCATCCACGGCTTCCGCTACGCCGTACGGGCCCTCGCCCGCATCCTCGACGAGCGCCACCACGACCGCCGCTGGCCGCACCGGCCCCTCGACGCGGCGCCCACCGCCCTGGCGGACGCCGTGCTGGCGCGTGTCAACCGCAGCTCGGCGCTGTGGCAGCAGTTCGCGGTGATCGGCGACCTGATCGTCGCGGCGCCCGGCGAACCGCCCCGCTACCACGAGGAAGTCCCCGTGGCGTACGCACATGAGGCCCGACTCGCGGGAGAAGCCGACTACTTCACCATCACCCTGGAGTACGGGCCCGACCACGACAAGGTCGACCCCTTCGACATCACCGTGCGCCGCACCGCGCAGAACTCGGTCGACGACGCCTTCGACGCCGCGTACCTCCACCCGGTGATCCGCCACCACCGCGGCGGCGAACTCCTCGGCACCCATCACATGGCCGAGAACCTGGAGAACGAGTGGGACGACCCGGCGGTCCACCACGCTCCGCTCGCCGCGTTCTTCGCCCGCGAGCTCGGCCGACGGACCACCACCGCGGTGCCGGCGGGCCGGTGACGGACGCCATGATGCTGACCGTTCACGACTTCGAGACCGCCGCCCGCGCCAAACTCGATCCCGTCTTCGCCGACTTCATCGCCGGCGGGGCACGCGACGAGATCACCGTACGGGCCAATGAGACGGCGTTCGGCGCGCTGCGCCTGCTGCCCAGGGCGCTGCGCGGCAGCGCGGCGCGGGAACTGGGGACGACGCTGCTCGGCAGCCGGGCGAGCATGCCGATCCTGCTGTCGCCGACCGCCTTCCACAAACTGGTCGATCCCGAAGGGGAGTCGGCAACCGCACGGGCCGCCGCCGCCACCGGCACCATCATGATCGTGTCCATGGCGTCGACAGTGGCGGTGGGCGAGATCGCCGACGCCGCCCGCGCCGCCGGGGGCCCCACCGCGCAGCTCTGGTTCCAGCTGTACATCCAGCCCGACCTGGAGATCACCGAGACACTGGTGAGGCGGGCCACCGACGCCGGATGCACGGCGCTGGTCGTCACCGTGGACTCCCCGGTGCTCGGCGCCAACGAACGCAACCGGCGCAACGGCTTCCACGACCTGCCGGCCGGCCTGCGCTGCGAGAACCTGCGCGATCTGCGGGACGGCGAGAGCGGTCACGTACGGCAGATCGTCATGTCCCCGGAGCTGAACTGGGGCCACATCGACTGGCTCCGCGAGATCACCTCACTGCCGATCCTCCTCAAAGGCGTGCTGCATCCCGAGGACGCCCGCCTCGCCGTACGCCACGGCGTCGACGGACTGCTGCTGTCCAACCACGGCGGACGGCAACTGGACACCGTACCGGCCACCCTCGAACTGCTCCCCGAGATCACGGCCGCCGTCGCCGGGCGGATCCCCGTCCTGCTGGACGGCGGTGTCCGACGCGGCACCGATGTCGTCAAGGCGCTGGCGCTCGGCGCCGCCGCCGTCGGGATCGGCCGTCCCGTGATGTGGGCCCTGGCCGAGGGCGGCGAGAAGGGCGTACGGCGGCTGCTGGAGCTGCTGCGCGAGGAACTCGACGACACACTCGCCCTGTGCGGGGCGTCCGGCCTGAACGACCTCACCCCCGACCTGGTCCGCCCCGCGTGGTCGGGCCGGTTGTTCGGTGGAGCGGTGTCATGAGCGGCCTCGGACTGGCGGCCCTCGTACTCACCGCGGCGCTGGCCGTGAGCCTGCCGTACTGGCTGCCCCGTACGGTCGTCGCCCTGCGGGTCCGCATCTTCGCCCGGGTCGGTGGCGAGGAGGGCATCAAAGCACCGGGGCGTGAGGTGCCCGCCGAGGAGTTCAAGGAGGTGTACGGGCACCCCGCGGCCAACGGCCGCAGCCGGGGCGCCGCGCTGTCCGACCTGTTCTGGTACTGGCTGTCCCCAGGCCCCGAGGTGCACCAGGAGCACCTGGAGCCCGGGCCGCGCTACGACGACGTCGCCCGGACCACCCGGCAGATCCTGGCCGGGCTCTCCCGCGACCAGTGGACCGAGCTGGTGGGCCGCTGCACCCGGCAGGTCCTCGACGAACTCGACGCGGTTAGCGCACGTGGCGGGGCCCACCGCGTGCGGCTGCGCGACCTGATGATGCCGGTGTGGGCCGAGGTCTACTACGAGGTCGTCTTCCGCGAGCGGTGCCCGCGCCACGTCCGTGATCTGATCGTCGGCAACGCGGACGACGTCGTCAGCGCCCTGAAGTGCACCCGGCTGCGGCACATGGACCGGCGGGACCGGCTCACCGCCCATCTGCGCGACCGGCTCGCCCACAACCCGCCGCCCGTGCCGCTGCCGTCCACGCTGACCGAGCGGGAGCAGGCGTACTACCTGCAGGGCACGTTCTTCAACACCGCCGTGGTGCAGATGTCGGAGGCGATGGCGCACCTGCTGCTCGTCCTCGCCACGCACCGGCCGGTGCAGGACCGCCTGTCGGCCGGTGCCGAGGACCCGGACTTCCTGGACCGGGTGATCAACGAGACGTTGCAGCACTTCCCGCTCTTCGGCGTGGCCCACCGGATCACGTCCGGCGACATCCCCAGGCAGGGCAGGGACCCCATTCCCGCCGGCTCGGTCCTGCTGTTCAACTACCCCGAGTACCAAGGGTCCGACGCCGGTCCCTTCGACCCCGACCGGTGGCTGTCCCCGGACACCCGTCCCACCGCCTCCATCCCGTTCGGCGTCACCGCCAACCGCCCCTGCCCGGCCCGCGGTTTCGCCGTACTCACCATGCGGGTCGCGGCCGAGGAGACGCTCCGGCGGTTCCGGCTGGAGTCCTCGGCGGAGCACACCCGTTCGCTGCCCAGCCGCGGACCTTGTCTGCTCGTCCCGCGCGCCGGAGCGGCATGGGGTCCTGTCCGCCGCCGGTCGCGGCTCGCGGTGATGCGGCTGGCCGACCGCTGGGCGGCGATCCCGCGCAGCCTCGTCCAACTCGCCTTGGGCAGCTACATGGTGTGGGACGCCCGGCGCCTGGGACTGTGCCGGAACTACTTCGCCGCCTCGCCCGGCGGCTCCGCCACCTCCGTCCCCGCCGGCCGTTGACAGGAACGACACCATGACTCCCGTGGAACTCGCTCCCGCCTTCTTCCTGGCCGCCGTCGTGATCCTGCTGACGTGCCGTCTGGTCGCCCTGGTGGCGGGCCGCTTCGGCCAGCCACCGGTTGTCGGCGAGATGATCGCCGGCGTGCTGCTCGGCCCCTCGCTATTCGGGCTGGTCGCCCCGGGCCTCTCCGCCGAGGTCTTCCCGTCGGAGCTGAAGCCGGTGCTGTATGTGGCCGGGCAGATCGGCCTGGTGACCCTGATGTTCGCCGCCGGATACGAGTTCCGGGCGCACGCCGGCCGCGGGCTGGCCAGCACCGCCGTCGCGGTCTCCTCCGCCGGAGTGGCGATCCCTCTGATGCTGGGCGTGGGCCTGACCTTTGTGGCCCACGGTCACGTCGGCATCTTCGTCGACGGGGTCTCGGTCTGGGTGACAGCGGCGTTCGTCGGCGTCGCCCTGGCGATCACCGCGTTCCCGATGCTGGCCCGAATCATCACCGAACGGGGCCTGGCCGGCAGCCGGTTCGGCTCGCTCTCCCTCGCCTCCGGAGCCACCGACGACGCCGTCGCCTGGATCCTGCTCGCCGGGGTGCTGAGCGTGGCCTCCGGCGAGGTGGAGCCCATCCTGACGGCGGTCGGCGGCTCCCTGCTGTTCCTCGCCGTCCTGTTCTGGGCGGGGCGCCGTCTGCTGGCGTGGATCGTGAACCGGCCCGGCTTCGGCGACGACACCCGGCTCCTGCTCACCGTCACCGTGCTGTTCTGCGCCGCCTGGTTCACGGACATCATCGACCTGTACGCCGTCTTCGGGGCGTTCTGCGTCGGGATGGCGATGCCGCGCGGCGAGACGTCGGACCGGCTGGTGCGCACCACCCAGTCCGTGACCCAGGTGGTGTTCGTGCCGATGTTCTTCACCTACTCCGGCCTGAACACCCGCTTCGACGTGTTCTCCGACCCGTCCGTGATGGCGTTCGGGGCGGCGGCCGTCGTGCTGGCGGTGCTCGGCAAGTTCGGCGGCTGCTGGGCCGCCGCCCGGCTGCGCGGGGAACCCGGTCCGGTCGCTGTCCGGGTCGGCGCTTTGATGAACGCGCGCGGGCTGATGCAGCTGATCGCGCTCAACATCGGTCTCGCGGCAGGCATCGTCAGCGACGAGCTGTTCGCGGCTCTGGTCCTCGTCGCCCTGGTCACCACGGTCATGACAGTGCCGGTGCTGAGCTGGCTGGACCGCCGGGACGCCAGGGATCGCCCGGCCGAGGAAGCGCGCCCGAGTGAGGACGAGAAGAAGGTGGTCACATGGAGCTGAGCGGAGCACAGGCGCTGGTCGGACAGTTGGAACGGGAGGGCGTCCGCCACGTCTTCGGGGTGCCCGGTGTGCAACTCGACCACGTCCTGGACGCCCTGGCCCGCGCCCGGGCCTCCGGAGGACCCATCGAGTACATCGCCGCCCGCCACGAGCAGGGCGCGGCCCATATGGCGGAGGCGTACGCACGGACCAGCGGGCGGCCCGGCGTCTGCCTGGTGGTCCCGGGCCCCGGTGTGCTCAACGCCCTGCCCGCCGTGGCCACCGGATACGCCTGCTCGTCACCGATGCTGTGCGTGGCGGCCGACATCCCCTCGCCGCTGGCCGGCCGGGGCCTGGGCATGCTGCACGAACTCCCCGACCAGGACGGCGTCCTGACCTCCGTCACCAAGTGGTCGGCCCGGGCCGCGGACCCGGCGGGGATACCCGGCCTGGTGCACCAGGCGGTACGGCGGTCCCGGTCCGGCCGCCCGAGGCCGGTGGCGCTGACGATCCCGGCGGACATCCTGACGGCACGGGCGGAGACGGCCCTCGAACCGGCCGAGCGGACACCCGCCGACCTCGGACCGGCCGAGTTGACCCCCGCTGTACTGGACGAGATCGCCGCCGTGCTGCGCGCCGCGCGCCGACCCCTGCTCTACGCCGGCGGGGGCGTGCTTACCGCGCGGGCTGGCGCCGCCCTGACCGCCCTGGCCGAGGAGCTGTCCGCCCCGGTCGTCATGAGCCGTAACTCGGGCGGCGCCGTCCCGGCCCACCACCGGCTCGCCTTCCCCAGCCTCGCAGCCCAACGGCTGCTGCCCTCGGCGGACGCGGTGCTGGTCGTGGGCAGCCGCTTCGTCACCCCACGCGGCGCGGCCGTACCGACCGCCCCCGGAGCGAAAGTCGTCCTGGTCAACGCGGACTCGGCCGACCTGGGGCCGCCCCGCCGCGCCGACCTCACCCTCTGCGCCGACGCCCGCAGGGCACTGGAGGAGCTGCGGGCCGTACTGACCGCGGGCCGCGCGGGGCCGGAGCCCGAGTGGTCCGCCGACGAGCTGACCGCCGCGCGCGCCTGGTGCGCGCGGCGGATCGAGAGCGTCGAACCGCAGTGGTCGTACGTCCGCGCGCTCCGCGAGGCCATTCCGGACGACGGTTTCCTGGTCAACGAGCTGACCCAGGTCGGCTATCTGGCCGCCGTCGGCTACCCCGTCCGCCACCCGGGCACCTTCCTCACCCCCGGCTACCAGGGCACGCTGGGCTACGGCTATCCCTCCGCCCTGGGGGTGAAGGTGGGCAACCCGGACCGGGCGGTCGTCTCCGTCAACGGCGACGGCGGGTTCTGCTGGAACATGCAGGAGCTGGCGACGGCCCGGAGGTACGGCATCGCGGTCACGGCGGTCGTCTTCAACGACAACGCCTACGGAAACGTACGGCGCATCCAGGCGGACGAGTTCGAGGGCCGCTTCATCGGCAGCGACCTGACCAGCCCCGACTTCGTGCGCCTTGCCGAGTCCTTCGGGGTCCCCGCCGGGCGGGCGGAGACCCCGGCACGGCTCGCCGGAGCCCTGAAGGAGTCCCTCGCCGAACCGGGACCCTCCCTGATCGAGGTACCGGTCACCGAGATGCCCAGCGTGTGGCCGCTGCTGCTCGGCGGCTCACCCGGCTCGGTCCGGGACTGAGCCCGGACACCGCGCCGGTGGGGAGGTGCAGTGGCTGGGCGTTGAGCGTGACGTCCGGGTGCCCGGACGTCGGCGGCGCAGGGTCACGCCCCCGATCAGCAGCGCGGTGAGCAGGGCGGCGATGGGGCCGGGGCCGATGGCGTCCAGGGTGTCGGCGAGGGTGCGCTGGATCGTTCCGGCCGCGTCGATGACCGGGTCCCGGGTCGCCGGGTCGTGCTGGACGCGGATCTCGTACCAGCCGTAGTGGGCGGCTCTCGGCTCCGACACCAGGAGCGGTGAACGGCCGGGTATGTGAGGGCGCTTACGTACCGACGAGTAGGCCCGTCAATGGCACCGGACCGCGCGGAGGTCTACCTCTCGCGCTGCTTCTGCGCGATCAGCAGGCCGTAGCCGAGCACGTCTGGGCGGCCACCTGCTTACCCCACCAGGCCCCGACACGCCACAGATCGGTGCTCATGGTCCCTTCGTACGCCAGGCCGGCACCCGCCGGCAGTTCGGTCAGGACGAACGACTCGACGACATACGGGACAGGCCCGCGCACGAGGCGGAAGCCGACGTGCTCGGGCCGGCTGAACCGCACGGCTCCACCGTCACCGTCCATGGCCCGCCGGTCGGTGTGCAGTGGGGGCCGGCACCATGACGCTGCCGCGCTCCAGAACCCGCACCTTCGCGCGCGGCGGCCGGGACCGGGGAAGCCCGCCGTCCTTCAGGAACGGGGGCTGTTCGGCGGCCCGTTGGAGGCGGAGACGCCGGTGCGGCCCGGGGGTCTTGTGGCTTCGGAGGATGGGGTGGCGTGGGCGGAGGCGGCGCGGTGACGCCACGGGAAGGTCACACGCTCAGCGCCTCCCGTACCGCCCCTTCGGCGTCCGCGCCCCCCTCGCCGTAGGAAGTGACCCGGCCCGCCTCCAGGATGTAGTAGCGCTGGGCGGCGCGCATGGCGAAGCCGACGTGTTGTTCGACGAGGAGGACGGAGAGGCCGCCGCGGCGGGTCAGGGTGAGGACGGTCTCCTCGATCTCGGCGACGACGGAGGGCTGGATGCCCTCCGTCGGCTCGTCGAGCAGGAGCAGCCTCGGGGATGTGATCAGAGCCCGGGCGATGGCCAGTTGCTGGCGCTGGCCGCCGGAGAGCAGGCCCGCGCGGCGGGCGGACAGTTCCCGCAGGACCGGGAAGAGGTCCAGAACCTCGGCGATGGCCGCCTTGCCGCCGCTGCGGCCGTCGGCCACCAGTTGGAGGTTCTCGGCGGTGGTCAGGTGCGGGAAGGACTGCTGGCCCTGCGGGACGTACGCCATACCGCGGGCGACCCGCTGGTGCGGGGCGAGGCGGGTGATGTCCTCGCCGTCCAGCAGTACGCTGCCGCGCTGCGGCTTCAGCAGGCCCATCGCCACCCGCAACAGGGTGCTCTTGCCGGCGCCGTTGTGACCCAGGACGGCGGCGACCCCGTTGTTCGGGACGGTGACGGTGGTGTCGTGCAGGACGGGGCTGCGGTCGTATCCGGCCCGCACGTTCTTGATCTCCAACATGGCGTCAGGCCTCCTGAGTCGACGCTACGGGTGCCGAGGGCGCCGGTTCGGTGGCGCGCCCGAGGTAGACCTCCTGGACCCTGGCGTCGGCCTGGACCTCGGCGACCGTGCCCTCGCTGAGCATCCGCCCGGAGTGCAGGACGCTGACGCTGCGGGCGAAGGACCGCATGAAGTCCATGTCGTGCTCGATGACCACGACGGTCCGCTCCTCGCTGATGCGCTGCAACAGCTCACCGGTCGCCTGGCGTTCGTCATGGCTCATCCCGGCCACCGGCTCGTCGAGCAGCAGCAGCCGTACGTCCTGCACGAGCAGCATGCCGATCTCCAGCCACTGCTTCTGACCGTGCGCGAGGACCCCGGCCGGGCGGTCGCGCAGCGCGGACAGGCCGATCGTCTCCAGCGCCTTCTCCACCGGCTCCGGCACGTCCTTGCGGCGCCGCAGCATCGTCCACACGCCACGGCCCGCGCCGGCCGCGATGTCCAGGTTCTGAAGGACCGTCAACTCCTCGAAGACCGTGGCCGTCTGGAACGTACGGCCGATGCCCGTGCGGGCGATTTTCTGCACCGGCCTGCCCAGCAGCTCCTGGCCGGCGAAGCGGGCCGAGCCGGTGGCCTTCACCAGACCGGTGACGGCGTCGACCAGCGTGGTCTTCCCGGCGCCGTTCGGGCCGATGAGGAAGCGCAGGTCGCCGGGGTGGATGTCCAGGTCGACGCCGTCGACGGCGGTGAAGCCGTCGAACGTCACCCGCAGATCGCGGACGGTCAGTCCCTCGCCATTCATGCTGTCTCTCCTGATCCGGTCGGGCGGGTACGGCGGTTGCGCACGACGGTCGCCAGGGAGGCGAGGCCGCCCGGAAGGAAGCCGACCGCCAGCACGAACAACAGGCCCTGGAGATACGTCCACGCGGCGGGGAAGGCGTCGGAGAGCGTGCTCTGCGCCCAGGCCACGGCGATCGCGCCGAGCACCGCGCCCACCAGCGAGGCCCGGCCGCCGACCGCCGCGCCGATGACGAAGCCGATGGACGGGACGATGCCGATCAGCGCGGGGGAGATGATCCCCACGGCCGGGACGAAGAGGGCCCCGGCGAGGCCCGCCATGCCGGCGGCCACGACGTACGCCACCAGCTTGACGTTGGCCGGGTTGTAGCCGAGGAAGCGCACCCGCTCCTCGGAATCCCGTACGGCGACGAGGAGTTCGCCGAAGCGGCTGACGAACAGCTGCCGGGCCAGGGCCATCACCAGCAGCAGGGCCGCGGCGATGATGACGTACACCGTCCGCTGGTTGACCGGGTCATTGAGGTCGTAGCCGAAGAAGCCCTGGATGTCGGTGAGGCCGTTGGTGCCGCCCGTCGTGGCCTGCTGGCCGACCAGCCAGATGGCCAGGGCCGCGGCCAGCGCCTGGCTCAGGATCGCGAAGTAGGCGCCCTTGACCCGGCGGCGGAAGACGAAGAAGCCGAGCACCGCGGCGACCGCCATCGGCAGCAGCACCGTCATGGCGATGGCGAACAGCGGGTTCCCGAACGGCTTCCACCACCAGGGCAGTGTGTCCGAAGTCCCGTACAGCTGCATGAAGTCGGGGAGCGTCTGGCCGGTCGCCGCGGCGTCCGCGAGTTTGAGGTGCATGGCCATGGCGTAGCCGCCGAGGCCGAAGAAGACGCCCTGCCCGAGCACCATCAGCCCGCCGCGGCCCCACGCCAGGCTGACGCCGACGGCCACGATCGCGTAGCACAGGTACTTGGCCAGCAACGAGAGCCGGAAGTCGGGGAGGACGAGCGGCGCCACACCGAGCAGCAGGACGGCGCCGAGCAGGAAGCCGCCGGGCACCCGGAGGCGCGTCAGCACCGAGGGAGCCGAGGGCTGCGCGGGGGCGGGGGCGGTGGGGGTCACGGTTGTCGTCATGCCAGGCTCCGGGTGCGCAGTGTGTACAGGCCCTGGGGCCGCCACTGGAGGAAGGCGACGATCGCCACGAGCACGACGACCTTCGCGACGCTGATCGTGGTCGAGTACTCCAGCACCGCCTGGAGCACCCCGAGCACGAACGCGGTGATCACACTGCCCTTCAGCTGCCCGATGCCGCCGACGACCACCACGAGGAAGGCGTCGACGATGTAGTTGGTGCCCGTCGTCGGGCCGATCGGGCCGACCAGGGTGAGCGCGACTCCGGCCACGCCCGCCAGGCCCGAGCCGATGAAGAAGGTCGTCCGGTCGACCTGTTCGGAGGCGATGCCGGACACCTCGGCGAGGTCACGGTTCTGTACGACGGCCCGGATCCGGCGGCCCAGCGGCGTCAGCCGCAGCACGAGCGTGAGACCGAGGACGCACAGCAGGGCGAGCCCGAGGATGAACAGTCTGCTGTTGGCCAGCGTGATGCCGCCCACCGAGATGTTGCCGGTGAGCAGATCCGGCGCGCGGGTCTGCACGTTGGGCGCGCCGAAGATGTCCCGTGCGAGTTGCTGGAGCATCAGGGAGACGCCCCAGGTCACCAGCAGGGTGTCCAGCGGCCGGGTGTACAGGCGCCGGATCAGCAGCCACTCCAGCAGCGCGCCGAGGCTTCCGGCGACGAGGAACGCCAGCGGCAGCGCGACGAGCAGGGAGACGCCGGCACCGCTGATGGACTGCTGCAGGACGTACGTCGTGTAGGCGCCGGCCATGATGAACTCGCCGTGCGCCATGTTGATCACGCCCATCTGACCGAACGTCAGGGTCAGCCCGAGGGCGATGAGCAGGAGGACGGCACCGATGCTGATGCCGGTGAAGCTCTGGTTGAGGATGACCGTCATGAAGCGGCTCCGGGTCGGGGACGGGCGTGCGGGCTTTCCGTGGACGCGGCCCGGCCTCGGTGAGGAGGCCGGGCACCGCGGCGGGGCCGGGGGTCAGGAGAGTCCGGAGGCCCAGGCGTAGCCCTTCAGGTACGGGTCCGGCTTGATCGGCTTGCCCGAGTTCCAGACCTCCTCGATGAGACCGTCCGCGCCGACCTTGCCGATGCGGGCCGTCTTGTACACGTGCTGGGTGGCGCCGTCCACGGTGACCTTGCCCTCGGGGGCGTCGAACTCGATGCCGTCGGTGGCCGCCTTGACCTTGGCGACGTCGAACGAGCCCGCCTTCTCGACCATCTCCTTCCAGAGGTAGACCGAGATGTACGCGGCTTCCATCGGGTCGCTGGTCGGCTTGTCCTTGCCGTACGCGGCCTGATAGGCCTTCACGAACTCGGTGTTGGCCGCGCCCGGGGTGGTCTGGTAGTAGTTCCAGGCGGTCAACTGGCCCTCCAGGTACTGGGTGCCGATGCTCTTGACCTCCTCCTCGGCGATCGACACCGACAGCACCGGCATGCTCTTCGCGGTCAGGCCGGAGGACTTGTACTCCTTGAAGAAGGCCACGTTGCTGTCGCCGTTGAGGGTGTTGAACACCGCGTCGGCGCCGGAGTCCTTGACCTTGTTGACGATGGTGCTGAACTCCGTGGAGCCCAGGGGCGCGTAGTCCTCCCCGACCACCTTCATCCCGTTGGCGTCGGCGTACGCCTTGATGATCTTGTTGGCGGTGCGCGGGAAGACGTAGTCGCTGCCGACCAGGTAGAGCCGCGTCAGACCCTGCTTCTTCAGGTAGTCCAGCGCCGGCACGATCTGCTGGTTGGTGGTCGCGCCGGTGTAGAAGATGTACGGCGACTGCTCCAGGCCCTCGTACTGCACGGGGTAGAACAGCAGCGACTTGTGCCGCTCGAAGACCGGCTTGACGGCCTTGCGGCTCGCGGAGGTCCAGCAGCCGAAGGTGGCGACGACCTTGTCGTCCGTGATCAGGCCCTCGGCCTTCTCCGCGAAGGTCGGCCAGTCGGAGGCGCCGTCCTGGCTGATCGGCTTGAGCTGCTTGCCGAGCACTCCGCCGACGGCGTTGATCTCCTTGACGGCGAGGAGCAGCGCGTTGTGGACGGTCACCTCGCTGATGGCCATGGTGCCCGACAGCGAGTTGAGCAGACCGACCTTGACGGTGCTGCCGGAGGTGTCGGCCTTGGCCGCGGTGCCGGAAGACGTGTCGTCGCCGGTCTTGGCGCCGCACGCGCTGAGGGCGGCGGACGCACCGAGGGCGGAGACGCCCGCCAGAAGACCGCGACGGCTGATGCTGAGCCCGGACATGCACTACCTCCTTGCCCCGAAGGGGCGTTGGGAAGAAGGGGGAAGAAATCGGGGACGGGATGTACGGGCACTCAGGGCGTGAAGGGCGGCTGCGTGGGCGCGCGCATTCCCAGCCGTACGGTGCGGTAGCGGCCGAGCTGGTGGACTGAAGTGCGGTCACAGACTGCGCCGATGCTGTTACCCCGGCGTTTCGGCGCCGTTGATGAATAATTTCTGTTGGAAGTAACAGCGTTCGGGCTGCAGGTGAGGCCGTTACCGGAGACGCTGGGGTGACACCAGCCAGGAGCACCGCGGGCGCCCCGGGACCAGATCCTTTCTCTGGAAAGCACTCACCGAGGCGAGGTAGGGTCGGCGCTGTGCGCCGGTTCTCCCTGGGCCCGCCGAGGAGGGTTGAAGTGTTGTCGGAGTCGCCCCGCGATCTCCCCCGACTGCTTAGCAGCGCGGAGCGGTTGATGACCCGTCGGCTGGCCGCCGCGCTGGAGGCCGAGAGCTGCTCCGTCGAGGAGTGGCGGGTGCTGGCGCTGCTCGCGGACGGCCGCGGACACACCATGTCCGACGTCGCCGACTACGCCCTGATGCCCGCGCCGAGCCTCACCAAGCTGGTCGACCGGATGGTGTCGGCGACGCTGGTCTACCGCCGCAAGGACCCCGGGGACGGCCGGCGCGTCCTGGTCTACCTCTCCGCCCGCGGCCGGACCCGGCACCGTGCCGTGTCGGTGCTGGCCCGGCAGGCGCAGGAGCAGGTGCTGGGCGAGCTGCCCGGAGTGCGGGAGCTGGTGGAGGGGCTGGCGCGGCTGGAGTTCGTGCTGGAGCGATCCCCGGAGCAGGTCACAGCTGAGCGATGAACTCCATGAGCTGGACGGTGATCTCTCAGAGCTGAGCGGTGATCTCGAAGTCCAGGGCGTCCGCCCGGGCGAGGTACAGCCGCTGTTCGAGATGGTTGCCGCGCAGCCGCAGCGCGCCCCGCGGACCCTCGTAGGAGATGGTCTCGTCCGGCCCCGGCGGCGCCGACACAGCGAGCGACCCGCGGCCCTCGGCGAGCGCGCCGAGCAGCAGGATGCCCTCGAAGCAGGACTCGCCGAGGCTTCCCGCGACCGGGGCCTCGGCACCGAAGCGCCGGGCGTAGCGATGACCGAAGGACAGGCTCTCCGAGGTCATCAGGGAATCGAAGTAGCCCGCCGCCGCCCACAGGCCCTCGGACGCCTCCGCACCGGTCGCCAGCAGCAGGTTCTCGTCCATGTGGGTGCTCAGTCGTATGCAGCGCTGGTGCAGCCCCGCCGCGGTGAACGCCCGGTTGAAGCGCACCGCGTCGTCCCCGAGCAGCAGCATCAGCACCGCGTCCGCGCCGCTGGCCTCGACCCGGCGCAGCACCGGGCCGAACTCCTCGGTGTCCAGCGGCACGAACACCTCGTCCACCACACGGCCGCGGCACTCTCCGGCGAAGCGGCGGGCGGTGCGCGCGGTGACCCGCGGCCAGACGTAGTCACTGCCCACGGTGCACCAGCGGCGCGCCCCCGTGGCCCCGGCCAACAACCGCATCGCCGGGGCGAGTTGCTGGACGTCCGTCTCTCCGGTGAGGAAGACGCCGGGCGTCTCCTCGCCACCCTCGTACTGAGCGGTGTAGATGTACGGCACCCGGTGCGCGATCCGCGGTGCCAGGGCCTGGCGTACCGCGGAGTTGTGCCAGCCGACGACCGCGTCCACCGCGCCCAGCGCGACCAGACCGGCCACCTCGTCCGCGACCTGCCGGGGTTCGCCGCCGCCGTCCACGACGACGAGCCGCACCTCGCGGTCCAGGACGCCGCCCGCCGCGTTGAGTTCCTCCGTGGCCAGCCGCGCCGACAACTCACAGGACAGGCCGAAGATCCCGGCCGGTCCGTGCAGGGGGATCACGAGTGCGACGAGGAGCATGTCCCGTCGGTCCGAGGACAGCTGTGCTGCCGTCGCGTGCACAAGGCACCTCCGGGGGATTCCGCGGCGGACGTGGAGTTCGGCCCCGGCGCCCTTGCTGAGGATCTCCCGCGTCGACGGAGCCTAGACCGGGGCGGAGGGCTTGACAATGCTCGGGTGGCCCGCGGCCCGAGGGCACCTCCGTAGCTCGGCTCAGCGGCTGGTCGCCGCCGTTCAGGTGTCCTCCGACGGCCCCGGGGATGCCACCTGCTTCAGCCTTGCCCGTCCGTCGGTGACCCGGGCCAGCGCGTCATGCAGGTGGGCGAGGGCGGCCTCCCGCTGTGCCCGCTCGGGCGCGCTGTCGGCTGTCGAGCGGCTGAACAGCTGTTCCTCCTCGTCGATCAGCGCGTTGACGGAACCGAGCAACTCGCCACGGATCGCGTCGAACTCGGCGTGCACATGGGCGGTCAGACGTGGTAGCGCCCGGGTCGGCAGAGCCGCCAGCCATGCGTCCGCCTCGTCCAGGGTGGACCGCTTGATCCGATCCGCCAGCCGGTGACTGCCGGCGGCGCCGGCTCCGGCCACGGCCGCGGCGACGGCTACCGCGGGAAGAACCAGGGGAGCCACGCCCAGCACGCCGACCAGCAGGGACGAGGCCACGGTTCCTCCGGCCGCGCCACGCCAGCCACCGACACCATGGGCCAGTCCGGCTCCCAGCTCGCCCAGCGAGAAGCCGGCCACGGCCGCGAGCGTCCGGTGCTCCACCGGAGAGATCCGTTCGGCCGTCAGTTCGTCCCAGCCGAGGCGCAGTCGGACGGCCGTCAATTCGTGGCCCAGCGTGCTGACTTCTTCGCTCAGCCGCTGGGACAGCTCCGTGAGCAGGGGCGCGAGGAGGCGTTGCGCCATCCCGTCGGACCACGCGTTGAGTCGCTGTACGACGAGTGAGCTTATGGCGTTGTTCAGTGTTTCGCTCGCGCGCTTGGCCTGAAGCACGCCGGTCAGGCGTCCCAGGTCGAGGTCGAGGGAGCCGATGAGGGCGGGAAGTTCCTTCCTGAGTCCTTCGATCTCCGCGTGAAGACTGACGGTGAGGGCGGCGACGGTTCGCTGTGCGTAGCTGTGGAAGATGTCTTCGAGGCTGGTCACACGGTGGCGGATCTGACGCAGTTCGGATGCCGGGTCGGCCCCGCCCTTCGCCGGACGTCCGTCGGCTGACGTCATGGCGTGCACCCGCCCGCGCAGTTGCTCTTCCAGCCCGCCGATGCTCAGAAGTGCTTCGCGGACGTACGCGTCGAGATGAAGGGCCTGCCGCTCGTTCACGAGGAAGTCCGCGAGCCGGGCCTCCAGGGCCGCCAGTCCTGAAGCCGCGATCTCCGCCTGGTCGCCGGAGAGGCGCCCCCTTCGCGCGCGTTCCACGTCCACGATGAAGATGTCGTGCGCGGCGAGATCCTGACCGGTGTAGGGCGGGCCGCCCAGACGTCCGTGCACGTAACGGTTCCACACGAACTCGGACAGTTCCTCGCCCGCTCTGCCGTCGATGTCGTTGATCACCGTGAAGACATGCAGACCGCTGTCGGCCAGCGCCTCGATCTGCGCCAGTTCAGCGGCTCCCATCAGGGCTTCCGAGCGGTAGACGGCGATCACCGCGTCGCAGGACTCGCTTGCGCCGCGCGTCACGCTGGTCCGGAGATCGTCCTCGTCGAGCCCTGGAGTGTCGAGCAGGACCACACCTGCCTCGCACAGCGTGGCCGGGAAGCCGATCTGGAACTCCCGGATGCCGGCGCTGTCGCCGTCCCGGCCCGCCCTTCTGTTCAGGAGGGTCGACTCGTTCCAGTAGCGCTCCCAGTCCCAGGGCTCCCGGCGCCCATCGACGTCGATGGCCTCGACAGTCGGTTCGGGGTTGTACGAGACGGTCGTGATGACCGCGGTGGACGGGTAGTAGCCCGTCACCAGGGGGCCTTGGTCCTCCGTCGTGCCCACCGGATGGGTCCGCTCGCCGAGCAGGGCGTTGAGCAGGGTGGACTTGCCGTTGTTGAAGCGTCCGACGACCGCCAGGTTGAAGGTGTCCTCATGAAGGTCGCTCGCGGTCCGCGCCAGGTTCTCCGCGGTGTGCGGCAGATCGAGTGCGGTGGCCAGCCCGGCCAGCTCGTTGACGGGTTCGAGGAACCGCCTGCGGGCCTCCTCGGACCTGGTGCGCAGCCGATGGGCCAGCGTCTCCTCGGACATGTCTCCCCACCCCGTAACGCCCGACTGCCTCCGTCTGCCCGGCCCGCGCGCAGCCGGTGTACTCAGCCTCCCACAGTGTCCGGCGTCGTACGGCTGTCCGCCGATCTGCCGCCCCCGGTACTCATCCTGACGCCTCCTCGAACGACCTGAGGTCGTTTTCTCGCTTATGCGCCCTGCCGTGGTGGTGTCTCACTATCGTGTGTGGCCATCGGGGTGGGGGACGAAGTGAACGACGTGAACAACCACACTGTCGGTGCGAGAGAAGTGCTGACTCTGGGTCTGGCTGTCGATACCAAGGACGAGGAGGGCTTAGCGCCGCTGGATGCGCTCGACCCACTCGTGGAGGCGCCTTCGCACGCCGCGCGGATCGCCAAGGTCCTCCAGGATTTCGGCTATCGGCTGCGCAGCCCGAGGGACTTGGCGACCGATCCCGGGAGGCACATCCGCCAGGCGGTGACGAGCGCGGACACGTCCGTCCTCGTCGTCCACGTGGTGGGGCACGGCAGGCTGGCCGAGGCAGGGGAACGCGGCCTGCACGTCGTCGGCGCGGACGGCGAGAACCTGGACGATCCGGTCTCGGCGTGGATCAGCCTCATCGAATCCCATCCTGAGCGAAGCCGCCCCCTGACGCTGTTCCTCCTCGACCTCTGCCACGCCGGTATCGCGGCGACGCTTCCCTGGCACCAGAGGATGCCGACGGCACGGCGCCGAGCTTGGGTGATCGCGGCGTGCGGACCGCAGGACGAGGCCTTCGACTACCGCCTGAGCAAAGCGGCGTACTCCGTCCTCAACCGGTACCTCGACGGTGAGTTGCGCGTCAGCTCGTCCTACGCCCACATTCCGCTGCCCACGATCGCCCGGGAGATCTCCCGCGCGGTGACCGACCTCAGCATCGCCGAGGGCTTCTCCCAGCAGATCGACGTGAGCCGGGTGCCCTTCACCGACCTTGTCGAGGATCTGCCGTTCTTTCCCAACCCGCGGCACCGGGCCCGCAGGAGCACACTGCCCGGTCTGGAGGCCGGGATCAGCTCCCTGCTCGACGAGGCCTTCGACCCGGATCACTTCATGTTGCGCGCCGCGGGTGCCCAGCTGCTCGGGCGAGGGCTGGAGCGCGGCTATTTCCGGGGCCGCAAGAGCCAGGTCCATGCACTGACGAGGTGGTTGAACGGACACGGTTCCGGTTTCGGCCTGCTGACCGGCAAGCCTGGCTCGGGCAAGTCGGCGCTGCTCGGCGTGCTCATGAGCGCAGCCCACCCGGACCTGCGCGACGTGACGGACCAGCTGTGGCGGCGGCTCGACACGGCTCCGGCACGGAACGCGCGGCTGGCGGTCGTGCACGGGCGGCGGCGCGACCTGACGCAGATCGCCGGTTCCCTGGCCCGGCAGTTGGGAGCCGCCGAGCCGGACCGGCCCAGTGGCTGGGACGCGGACGGCCTCAGTCGGCTGGTCGGCCGCAGGGGAAACCCTCCGTGCACCTTCGTGATCGACGCGGTCGACGAGGCGGAGCGCCCGGCGGACGTGGCGCAGGCGCTCCTCCAGCCGCTCGCCCGGGTGGCCCTCTCCGGCGACACACCTCTCCGCCTGCTCGTCGGCACCCGGCAGCGGCCCGAGTTCACGACCTTGACCAGCATGGCGAAGGACGCCGGACAGTTCGTCAGCCTCGACGACACGCCACCGGAGGAGCTGTACGAGGACCTGCGACAGTACGTCGGCGACCTGCTGGCCATGGAGACCGGCTACCGCGATCTCGTGGCCGCCGAAGCGGTAGCGGCCCTCGCCGAGGGCATCGCCGCCCGCCTGACCGGGGTCAACGACCCTGATGCGGAGAAGGCACAAGGGCCCTTGGAATGGGGGGAGTTCCTGGTGTCCGGTCTCTACGTACGGGCCCTGCTGGGCGGGCGGGTGGAGGTGGACCCGGCGGTCGCGCGCACGATCGGCCTCGCGGTCCCGCGCGATCTGCCCGCGCTGCTCGACCTGGATCTCGCCGGCCTGCCCGACCGGCACCACGTGCGGTCGGTGCTGAGGGCTCTCGCCCATGCCGAGAGCCAGGGAATGCCCGAACGGGTCCTGGCCCATGTGGCCACCGCCTTCGCCGAACCCGGGACGCCGGCCTCGCCGCTCCCGCTCGACCAGGTACGCCAGGCACTGGACGCTGCCCGCTTCTACCTGCGAAGTGACGTCGACGTGGACGGCACGACGCTGTTCCGCCTCTTCCACGAGGGCCTGGCGGAGCGGCTGCGCACCGAGCCGATCGGGTCCGCGGACGGTGCATCATGAGCCGGGCTGTCGTATGGCCCCATGCGGATCTCGTCTATGAGCGGCTCCTGGCCTCCGTGCCGTCGACGGGCGAGGGCCCCAGGGCCTGGCATGTGGCGGACCCGTACGTGCTGCGCCACGCCGCCCAGCACGCGTCCCGAGCGGGCCGGGTGAGCGACCTGCTGGAGGACACCGAGTTCCTGGTCCACGCGGCACCCGAGTCGATGCTGCCCGTCCTCGGCGAGGCACGCACCGAGCGGGCGCGACTCGCGAGCGCGGTCTATCGCGCTTCCTACGCCGTGCACCAGCCTCTTGGCCCCGAGCTGCGCCGCCAGATCCTCATGATCGACGCGGCACGTTTCCAAGCCGTGCCCCTCGCTCGTGAGCTGGCACTCGGCACCCTGTGGTCGCCGCGCTGGGCCACCGGCTCGGCGGTGTCCGCGTCGAACACCGCTGTGCTGTCCGGTTACGCCCATGGGTGGGGCGCCCTCGCCCTGGCCCGCCTCGACGGCAGGGTCGTCGCCGTCACCGGCGATGCGGGCGGCGTGCTCCGGGTGTGGGACCTGGTCACCGGTCTGGCCGCCTTCTCCCTGGCAGGGCATGAGGGGACGGTGACGTCGGTGGTCACGGCGGAGGTTCATGGTGCGCCGGTGGCGATCACGACGAG
>NZ_JACMSF010000061.1 GCF_014257025.1 Streptomyces cupreus | reverse complement strand
CCGGGAGCCGGGAGCCGGGAGCCGGGAGCCTTCGGGCTCACGGAGGAGTGGCTCCTGCACGATGGGGACGTTGTCCCGTCAGCGATCATCCTGTCCCACAAGGAGCAGCTCGATCGGCTTGCGGTCGGCTGTCCGCAGGCGTTGCCCATGGCTGTTGTGGCCGGCGACCCGTGTATCGACCAACTGCGTGCCAGCCTCCCCTTCCGTGAGAGCTACCGGCAGGCGTTCGGGCTCTTGCCGGGTCAGCGGCTCGTGGTCGTGTCCTCGACCTGGGGAAGCGGTTCGGTGCTCGGCTCACCGCGCGCCGACGTTCTCCGTCGAGTGTTGGCCGAGCTTTCCGTTGAAGAATTCCGCGTACTCGCGGCTATCCATCCGAATTCCTGGCATGGTCATGGCTCGTGGCAGCTGCACAGCTGGTTGGCTCCGTTTCTAGGTTCCGGGCTTCTCCTGCCGGTTCCGGAAAGCGACACATGGAAGGCGGCCCTCTGTTCGGCTGATTTTCTTCTGGGAGACCACGGCTCCTTGACCATGTATGGAATTGCATTGGGAATTCCCTGCGTTCTCGGCGCCTTCGATGAATCGAAGGCGGCACCCGGATCCCCCATGTCCAGGCTCGGCCGGATACTGCCTCGCCTGTCCGCCGATCGGCCAGTGCTGCGCCAGCTTGCCGCCCTGCACGGGCAGCGGGACGATCCGGAGCTCCAGGCGGTCGGAGAGACCGTCACATCAGAACCGGGCCGCAGTGCCGAGTTGCTGCGCCGACTGTTCTACGCCTGGCTGCGGCTGGACGAACCCGCCCATCCCGCGTCCGTGCCCGCGATACCCATACCGTCGCAGCCCTCCAGCCCGGGCACCCGCCGCGTTCCTCATGAGGCGCCCATGTTCGTCACCGTCTCCGTGACGGACGACGGCACTGTGGCAGTCGACGGTGAAGTGATCGTCCGTCGCTACCCCGCGGCGCAGCAGCACGGCCATGGCCCGCACATCGCCTCGTCTCATCTGACCGCCGACCGTGACGACCCGGACCGCCGATGGCCGCGTACGGCCGACGTGCTGCTGGTGCCGCGCGGGCGCACGGCGGGCCGTCCGGAGGACGACCCGTGGTGCGCCTATGCCGCGGAATCCTCCGGCTGCGGGCTGCTCGCTGCGGAAACGGAGGAGGACGGGTGTCTGGCGCTGCTCCCGGATGGCGGTCGTGTGCGGGTGAGCTGGCTGGAGCGTCCCGCCTGGGCGGCCTTCCCCGTGGCGGCGTCGGCGGTCTACGCCTGGACGGTGCGAGAGCGCGCTGCGGGGACGGCCCGTGCCCGCCCGACACGGTCGGAGCGGATCGCCGTGCGCGCCGGCGACCTGCCCGACGCGGGACTGCTCGACCTGGCCTACGTCTGAGCCCACCACGGCGGCGGCCTGTGCATGCTGGCTCCTACTCCTCCTCTCCGCCCTCCCGCTCCAGGCGGTGCTGTGCCTCACCCTCGTGAATGCTGCCTTCTTCCGCGAAGAGCGCGCGGGCGGACGTCCAGTCCTCGACGGCGGCCTCCCGCTCCCCCAACTGCACGCGGACATCTCCGCGCAGCAGGAGGGCCTGCGCGGCGTAGTAGGCCGACCCCACGCCGGTCATGCCGTCCACCGCCAGGTCCAGCGCCTCGACGGCTTCGCGCAGTCGTCCGCAAGCGCGGCGGTTCTCCGCGAGACGCAGCCGGGCCTTGGCCATGTTGAAACGGTCCGGTCCGTCCGGAAGACCCTCGAACTCCTCGACCGCCCGGAGAAGTTCACCTTCCGCGGCGTCGTGGCGCTCGAGCGCCGTGTACGTACTACCCAGGTGCAGAGCGAGGAGGGCCTCGCCACGGGGATGGTCGATCCCCTCCAGTGCCGCTTGGGCACGGCTGAACAGATCGATCGCGTGCCCGGGGCGCTTGAGCTTGCGTTCGAGCAGTCCCAGCCCTTCCAGGACGCTGGACTCCGTGCGACGTTCACCCTCGCTCCGTCCGGGTACACCGGGGTTCACCAGGCTCAGCGCCTGTTCGAAGTGCTCCCGGGCCAGCCGCGAATCGCCCTCCTCCACGTTCCAGCGCTCAAGATGCGCGAAGCCCACCTCGTAGGACGCACGGGCCACCGCCATCGTGTCACCGGTCTCCAGCGCCGAGGCGAGACCGATCTCGGCCGCCTCGATCCACTGGGTGTCGCGCCCGGTACGGAGGCAGAAAGTCCGGATGGCCTGACTCAGCCGCCACGCCTCCAGATGAAGCCCCGCCTCGGCGGCCAAACGCACCGCGGCGAAGATGCCCGCCTCGCGTCGAGCCAGCTCACGCAGAGCCTCGGTCTGTCGGCGCTCGTCGGCTGCCGTGTCCGCCGGGAAGGCGTTCATCGGGCTGTAGAGCCAGCGCGTCGACAGCGTCTGCTCACCCCGCTCGGTGATCCGCAGGAAGTGATGGACGATCCGCCGCCGCACCGCCTCGCGTTCACTTTCCGTCTCGTCGCGCTCCGCGACGATCGACGCGTGATCGTGGACGAGGATGTGCATCCGGTACGTGTCGAGACCCCGGCGCTCGACCAGACCGCCCGAAATCAAGGCGCTCAGCGCGGTGCGCGCCTCCGACGGCTCCCAGTCCGATACGAGCGCGAACACAGTGTCCAGCTGGAAATCCTCACACATCAGCAAACCCAGGCGGCGATAGAGCTGCGCCGTCCGCACGGCCATGCGCCCGTAGGCCAGTTCGAGGGCTTCCGGCAGGGGATTCGGATCGTCCACGTCGAGCAGCTCCTGTCGTGCGGCGCGGTCGGCGAGCCGGGCACCGACGTCCTCTATAACGCCGGGGACGGGCGCCTTCAGATGTCCGGCGATCAGCCGCAGAGCTAGCGGCAGGCCGCCCAGGTGCCGGACAATCGGTTCAAGCTTGGCCGGATCCTCGGTGGTACGGCTCACCTTGACCAGCAGTTCCAGAGCGTGCTCGTCCCGCAGCGCCGGAACCGGGAGCGGAAGGAACTCCAGGAATGTCGTCAGGTCGTGCGGTGCCTCCTGCCCCGTCATGAGGACGACGCCGTACGGCTGGTCGGTCAGCAGGTCACGCACCTGACGGGTCGTCGTGACATTCTCCAGCAGGAAGACCACCGAACGGTCACGCAGTTCGTGACGCACCCGCCGCGCCTTGGCCGGGACGTCACCCGGACGCTCGTCCCTCGGCACGTCGAGCTCTTCCAGCCAGCGCTCCAGCACCACCGCTGGGTCCACCATCCTCCCACCCTGCATCCCAAGGTCGGCCTGGAGGAACACCCCGAAGAGGACGTCCCGGTGCGAGTGGATCCACTGTTGCGCCGTGCTTCGCTTCCCCACCCCTCGTACACCGCTGAGGAACACGGACGTCAAGGTCCCGGCCGCCCGGCACGCGCGCCAGTGACCGTCCATCTCCCGGAACAGAGCTGTGTGGTTGACGTAGTGGAGAAGAGCCAAGGACGCCTCGGCGGGCGTCGCCCTCGTCAGAGCCTCTCCGACGAGCTCGCGCACCTCCCGCACGGCGTCGGGACGTTCAGCGAACAGTTCCAGTACACGACTCGACCACTCGTCCGTGATCTCGGTCACCGTGCCCTCGTCGCCGGCCTCCCCTGCCTCCAACGCCTGGCGACGAGCTTGCTCCAGTTCGTCTCCAACCGCCGCCTCCTCGGCTCCGTCACGGACGAACAACGCCACCAATCGGCCCTTGCCCCAGGTCCAGGCGTCCTGCACGGCGTTGCCCACCAGGCTGCTGATCACGATGCTCCCGAGAGCGACGATCTCCGGGTCCACTGCACTCCCCACGAACGAACTGGAACTGTGGTCACTTCACCGTAGGGATCACACGTGCGCGTCCGCAGGCATTCGAACCAACGAGCCACGTGCAGATTCACGCACGACTCCCCGGCCGCAGCTGTCTGACCGACTGCGCGCGGACCTGCGGTCACCCGCCACCGGCGCGGGCCGCTCTCTGGCATGTCGCAGGGCCCGTTTGCGGCGTCCAACGGGCCCGCCAGGCTAGCTCGCCATGCCGCAAGCGCCCCGAGCCCCGCGTCGTACAGGCGTCCTCGGCATCAACCATTGACTACTCTCTGCTAAGTTTCAGTAGCATTTGGTGATCACTGAGAGGTTCTGTTGGCCGCCCACGCAACATTGCCGGGAGATCCGGCACGGCTGTCCCATCTGAAGCAAGTGTCTCCTGACCTGGCTGACGACTACATGACGCTCGAACTGCTGGCAGCGGGTCTGGCGGGGATCCAGGCCAACCAGCAGAAGGCGCTGTGGAGTTCCGCTCAGCCTTCTGTCGACCCCACAGGCTTTCCCCCGGCATGGAAGGCCGGTGTAACCCGCCTGCTCTGGAGGGCGTTGGAGGACGGCTGCCGCGAGGTGACTTCACATGCGGATGTTTTCCGCTGGTGTCGCGTTCCTCTCGGGCAATGGCCCTTGGCTCTGTGTGTCGCTCAGAGCGATTTTGAGCTCCTTCTGATTGAGAACGGTCGGCCGTCGGCCTTTGCCGAGCAAGCCGCGCGGCTCCTGCTGTCCAAGGATCCCGAAGCGGAACTGGTCGAGAATCGGTGCTACGAGCTGATGATCGCCGTGGCCGACCGGAACGGGGAAACCGAACAGGAGGTCCAGAACAACTACGTTCAGCTCCGGGGCTTTCTGACGAAGCACGCGGTCGCTTCCGACATCGACCTTCTCGGTCTGCTACGGGCCTTCCCCGCCAAGGACGCCAACGGGCAGCCGTGGGTGAAGCACTGGTTCAGTCAGTGCTACCGGGCTCAGCCGGCCAGCGGCGCCGTCGTACTCAGCTTCTGCGACGGCTGCGAGAACCCGGTCTCCGGTCAGCGTGGCTGTGGCACGCCGGGCTGCATGGGCGGTCCGGTTGCCCGAACTGTGGACATCATGTCCGAATACTTTGTGCAGAACAGGGCTGTTCGGCGCTTCTTTCACGATCCCGGGCTGGCAGAGCAGCGGATGTTTGCCGCCCTGGAGCCGGAATTTGGACAGCGCCTGCGTCCTTGGTGGGGCATGGACGCGGTGGACGTGGCCATCGACTTCGAAGGCACCGGGAAGATGGGAGTCGGTGAGTGGTGGGCCGCCGATGTGAAGGATCACGCCAGCGCCACACTTCTCGGGCGCTCGTTTCGTTGGAACCCACGTGCTGCGTCGCAGCGGCGGATCCTCGTCATCGCGCAGCACCGCTTTGAACAGCCCGATTACGTGGATGACCTCACCACTTCGCTGCAAGGGCGCGTACAGGGCATCGAGATCATGAGTGAGAATGCGTTCGTCGCAGCCGCACTGGCGCATGACGGGCGGCGGCGATGAGCCGGGATATTGAAGGCTGGTTCGAAGCGCTGGAAAGCAAGGCGGCGTCGTCAGGCGTGGCCGAGGCCATCAAGCCCTTCTTGTCGGCCCGCGAGTTCTTCCGGGTCGAGCTCGGGCTGTTCTTCCTGTCCGAGTACGCGCCCGGCCAGCCCGCCACCCTGATGCGTAAGTTGCTTGACGGGTACGCCCTGCCGGGTGCCGGCACTGAGACCGTCGTGCGAAACGTGCGTCGCCGCATGGGGCCTACGGCGCGGGGCGGACAGTGGAGGCTGCGTCTCAACGACTACTGCAAAGTGCCTGCTCACCTGCGCTTGTTCGAACTTGACGAGGGTGCCGGGACGCGCGTGGTCCACGGCAGCGTTCTTCGTCGCCGCGGAAGTTCCACGCTGCCGGAGCGGGAGCAGGTATACCGGGACGCGATGTCGGTGCCCGTGGCCTACAAGGTGGAAGCGGGTCATGATCCCGCGTCGCCGGGGATGCGGGTGCGGCTCAAGCGAGCGGACGGCAGCATCGTCCGGTTCCGGATTCCTGACTGGCTGGAGGAGGCCGCACCCGAGCGTCGCCTGGAACCGAAGACGCACAGAATCAGGCGTCCCTTCCCGCAGCTTACGGAGGACGACTTCCACCAGGCGGCCAAGGAGATGGATCAGCGTCTCCGTACAAGCGAGCGATATCGTACGGAGAACTTCACCGGCCGTGTAGAGAGGATGGTCTTTTCTCGCACGGACAGCGAAGCCGGATGCCTGACAAACGGCCTCGGTATCTTCACGATCGACGGACTGGCTCAGGTCGTGGGCCTGATGAACTCGGGGAAGACGACCTTCAACGACGTTCTGGTCAAGATCTGTACCGACCGCGGGCTCAGGGTCGGGTACCTGGTCTCCTCCGTCGGGAACGCACTGGAGAAGGTCCGGTTCTTCCGGAGTCTGGGCATCGACGCAGTTCCGTTGATCGGCCACAGGAACCGTCCCGCGCACGTGGCACGTTACTGGGACGACCTTCTCTACGTACCGGACAACGGTCAAGCACCGCCGCTCCCGGACGGCAACGACGAGGTAGCTGCCTTCGCTACCGACATCTGCCTGCTGGACAGTCTCCTGGAACCTTCCGGTCCCGTTGCCGCGCCGCTCTCGATGGATGAGCGCCCCTGCCGGGACAAGCTCCGCGTCGACACCTCGGGCAAGCGAGCACCGATTGTCGACTGTCCGCTTCTCGCGGTGTGCCCGGCACAGGCAGCTGTACGCCGAATCCCGACGGCACAGGTCTGGGTGGCGACGCCGGCCGCTCTCCTCGCCAGCAGGGCGGAGCCCGCCTCGTACAAGACGCAGTGGGTGATTCCTGCCCAGCACGAACTCGACCTCCTCGTGGCCGACGAGGCCGACCAGGTGATGACGCAGTTCGACAAGGCGTTTATGCACCACGAACCGCTGACAAGTCCCGACGGCTGGAGCAGCCGCATTGCGCTGGCCTGGCATGAGGGGTTGGCGCGCACGTGGTACCGGCCGATGGCGGACCGGCAGGGACGGCGTTACCAGCAGTACGCGACATATCACGCGGAAGCTCTGGCCGGGTTGCTGCCGCTACTCATGAGGCCGTCGGCCGAGGGGCAGGAGGAGGCCAGGGGCTCGGGCAGTGAGCTCTTGGAAGAGGTGACGGCTGACGGGCCATTCAGCGGGCACACCCTGCTCATGCAGCTGGCACGGGCCTTGCACGGCATCACCAGCCGCGTCGAAGAGCAGCAGCAGTCGCACCTGTGGGAGCGAGCCGAGGAGTATTTCCACACTCACTTCGCCCGGCTTGTCGAAGACCCATTCGGTTCCCCTCCCGCCGGCCTGAAGCCGCTGCTCGACACGATGACCTCTGGCTACGACACCGAGATGAGCGCCGAGGAAGTAGCCCAGGACTGGCTCACGCACCACATCCCAGAGGACATGCCCGACCCCGGCGATCGCTTGGCCGAGCTCGCGCGAGTCCTCGTCGCGGGCTGCTGGAGTGCCCGCGTCACGACCACTGTGTTCGAGCTTTCCCACATGCAGGAATCGCTCCGCGCGCTTATGGCAGTGGAGGACACGAACAACCTGCTCGCTCACCAGCCAAGGCCAGAACTGCTCGCGGTTGTGCCCGAACAGCCCATGGGCAACATGATGGCCCTCCAGTGGACCCCCAGCCCAAAGGAGGGCAGAGGGTCACTGGACTTGCTGTGGCTTCGCGGGGTCGGACGGTGGCTGCTCTATCACCTGCACGACCTGCTTGCCTGTGAGGGGGTCGAGGGCCCGCACGTGCTGCTGTCCTCGGCGACCAGCTACAACCCGCTCTCCGCCCGCTACCACATCGACGTGCTCCCCACACTGATCCTGCACGAGCCTCCCGACTGTGCCGCTGCCATCCGGGAAAGCAGGTTCTACACCCGCCCACGGCGGCGCCCAGGGCACGAACGCGGCATCTACGTGTCAGGAGCCGGAGGCCGCGGCGCCCGCCAAGCCGCCGTGCGGGCGATGACGGACGCCGTCTGCACCCCCGACCCCGGAGCGGCCCTGTCTCTCCTGGAACAGGTGCTCCAAGGATGCGATCCTGAGCGCCGAAGGGCTCTGTTCGTGGTACTCAGCACCGAGGACGCAGCCACCAGCGCCCATTACATGAACACCCGGACAGCCGTGCGTGCCGTGCACGTCGTACCCGACCGCCGGGCTCCCGGGCTCTACGGTCTCAACCATCGCCGCATCTCTGCCTTCCCCAGGACCGATGCCCAGGTCATGGCGGCTGCCGAAGGCTCTGCCGGCCGCGGCCACAACATGCTCAACGACAGCGGGGTCGCCGCCATCCAGGCCATCTTCTATCTGGCACGCCTCCACCCCCCGCCCACCGACCTCTCCTTCCCTCTCGCAATTCTCAACGCCCAGGCCATGCAGCGTCTTCTGAAGCCGATGCTGTGCGACACCCCCGGCACCGACGCGGCGGGCGAGATGAGGAAACTGGCGTACGGCGCCCGTGCCACCTGGGGCACGATGATGGGCCGCCCCCTCAACTTCCGGGCGATGAAGGACGACTACCTACGCCACGCCTTCATTGCAGACCAGTCAGCTTCCCTCTACCAGACAACCGGTAGGGGGCTGCGCGGCAATGTGCCCGTCCAGGTCTACCTCCTCGACGCGGCATTCGCCCCGCGCGCGGCAGACCCTCGCGACACCGCCCCGGACACCGAGCGAACCAGCGTGCTCATCGCCTGCCGAGAACTCACACGCCGAATGCTCACCGATCCAGGGCCGACAGCCGACTCCCACGTGCGCCTCAACCATCAGATCTACACCGCCACGTGGGGTCTGCTGGGACACCTCCTCGACACCATCGACTGGGGATAACAGACATGACCGAAGCCGACAGCACGGCAACGGATTCCGGCACGAAGAAGCCGCCGCCGCGCTACGACCACATCATCACGCCCGGCTTCGTGGCGCGCCGCGGAGCCACACTGCCCATCACCGTACACACGGCGAAATTCCCACCGTCGCTCCTGGCACGGCTTGAACGCGCCTGGAACAGCAACCCGAAAGCGCGCTCCCCGTACCTGCCGACCTACGCCTTGCGCGAGCTGATCGAGCAGGTGGAACCCGCCGTCCTCGCGGTCGAAGGCCGGCTGGGAGACGGTCCTTGGCTCCACGCCATGCGAATGCCCCATAACGAGCTTCCCCTGCAACTAGCTCTCGAATTCTGGATCACTACACACGTCGCGCCCCATCAGAACGACGTCGACTGGCCCACCATGGTGAAACGCGCCCTGCCACTGGAATGGGCGCAGGCAGAGGTCGACCTTCTGGCCCACGGCAACGCCGCAAACGGAACAGCAACCCCGCACAGCAGCACCTTCTCCCTGCTTGCCACCTACATTGCCGGATGCTGGGTGGACGAAAAGCTATCCCTGCCAGGGCACACCGCGAAAGGCTTCTCGGTTCTTGGTCAACTGACCGACCGCGGTGAGCGCAGCATCTACAGCTGGCCACCCCGAGAACTTGACGATGACGGGGCCTACGGCCTCTGGACCCACCGGACAGCACTGCGTGTGGTCTCCATGCCCCACGACGGTCGACTCATCCTCCGAGCCGTTCCCCACATCGCCCGCTTCGGCGGTACGCAGCCTGCGTACATCCCACGCCGCGGCGACACCCCAGCCACGGCCACCATCCTGCTCTACCTGGCCAAGGGCGCACTGCGTGACGTCGAGCGCCCCATGCTCCTCCGCGCACCGGTCACAGTCAGCGGCAAGAAGGAGGACATGCGGTGGCAGTGGCAGCCTGGCATCGCGCGCATCCTGCCCTCCCTCCCAGCCAGCAACCGCTACCCCAACCCCGAGGACGTCCGAACCGACCCCCGCCGCGCCGCAGGCGTCAACCGCAGCGCCGAAGAGGACAAGGAACCCACCGCGCTGCTGCTGCACGCCACCGGCTACACCTACCTCACTCGGACCGATCTCGCTGACGTCCAACCGGAATTCAGCACACACGGCCACCCTGCGGAAAGCGGCCTGCAGCCCATCGACCACCTCACCCTCTTCGAGCACCTGAAGGAACCGCTCGCAAAGCTCAACTTCGACCCGCTCCCCGCCTTGGACAGGACACCCCAACGCCGAGCCCCTCGGCTCGCCCCTGCACGCGAGGACGCCCACTACCACTTCGAACTCTGGCACTGCGCACCGAAGACCTATCAAGCAGTCCATCTGGCCCTCACCAAGCTGCTTAACTACCAACACCTCGGTGAACGCAGCACAGAACCTGGCGTTCACGACTATGCCGGGCCCACCAAGATCACACTGGTCCTACGCAATCCCGGGACCCTCGTTTCCGGCCTGCCCAAGCCACCGCCACACGCGGACCCAGAATCCCGCAAGGCGCACCGAAAGCAGGAGCGGGAGCAGCGAGCTGAAGCACTGCGCAAGGAATTCCCCGAAGCCGACCACATGATCGGCTGCCTCGTGGAGATCGACAAACCAGTCAACTTCGCCATGGCCGGAGAGGACGACCCCAAGCGGTTCCTGAAGGACACCCTGCCGGAGCTGAACCGGCACGTGCAATGCCTGCACCCGGTCACAGCGGCTCCCAAGCCCGACGCCAAGAAGGCGGGGCTGAAGCCCTTCGAGGACAGCGACATCCGCTGCGAGGACGTGCAGCGTGCCGCTTCCTCGGTGAAGGACCTCCTGCGCTCGCTCGGCCATCTGCCCCGCCTGCCGGCACCCCGCAGCGTCAAGGGCCGCTTCGAACTGGCCACCCTGCACGTCGCTCAGGCCGGCTCATGGATCGTCCCATTCGTCCTGCGCATGGATACCGACGGCAACACCACAGCCCAACTCGTGGCGCGTCCTGGCTATCCGCACGAAGCGCCCATTCCCATCGAACACCTGCCCCGAGCTCTAACCTCCGGACGAGGGCGAATGCGGCGGCGTGACAGGGCCCAGCTGAACGACTTCATCACCCAGGCACTCGCAATCGACTCCCGCACAGAGCGACTCTTCCTCGCCCGAGCGCAGACCCTGCGCAACAAGGATGTGTGGTCCTGGCTGCAGAATCCCCACATCACGCCGGACTCGCTCCGGCTCCCTGGCGAAGACTGCGCCCACCCCAACCGCGCCGAAGGCCGGCGCCCGGAGGACCTGCCCGGCCTGCGCATCGTTCGCGTCAACGAGGAGTCCTACGAGATCCCGCTGGCATTCGGCGCCAACCTCAACGACGAGACCGATGCCCCCGCCACCGACGGCTCACCCGACGAGACCAGCGACGAAGAAGCGCACGCAGAGCCGACATCCGGTGCAACCGAGCTGCCATACGAGGAGTGGGGCAGGTACTCCGGCGTCGTCCCGTGGAACGACCACGTCTTCCTGGCGATCAACCCAAGGCCGGATACGCATCAGCTGCCCAAGACCGTCTCCAAATATGCGGCAGACGAGCAGAACGCCACCCGCCACGGAGCCAACCCCACGTCCCTCGAGATCCACGTCTCCTTCAAGCAACCCCGCGACCACGCCTCCGACCTGGCCGCGTACGTAAACAACCTGCGCAGGTGCCACCTCCACACGGAAACCGCGACGCGCATGCCCCTGCTCCTGCACCTCGCCAAGCTCATGGAGGAGTACATCAACTGAAGCCAGAAGAACGCACACCCGAAACCCCTAAGTACCGACTGGCACGCGGGCCCAGGCCCGGAGATCCATTCAGCAGCGGTGAGTATGGCGGCGGGTCCCCGGCGCACCTGCCCACGCGCGCCAAAGCACTGCGCGCCACGAAGGGGCACCGGCGCGCAACAGCGACTATGTGCTGGTGACCAGCTGCCCAGTCACGGAACCCTGGTGTAGGGGCCGGGGATTACACCTGCGCGCCTCCGAGGGAAGCGGCAACATAGCGGATGATCGCCGGTTAGCCAAACCGGCGATCCCGCGCATCATTGTTAGTCCACCGCCACCACCTGCCCCTACGTCGAAAGGCGCCACCCGACGACCAAGCGCGACACGCTCATGGCCACGGTGCCGTCAAGCGATCACGCCGCCGCGTAGCTCGCCCGGAACAGATCCTGCGCACGCTCCACGTCCCTCGGCGTACGGAGCTGCACCTCCAGATCACCCGTCCCGTGGTGGCCGAGCCCGGACACGTCCCGGGTGTAGCCGGGAACGAGGTCGACGTGCTTCGGGTCGACCTTCAGGTAGACCAGAAGCTTGCTCCTCTGAGGCGGACAGACGCAGGCGAAGTTCCGCAGACGCTGATACGCCCGGTACTGCTTGCGCTCGACGCGGTTGACGCTGTCCCCGAGGCCAAGCAGCACCTCATCAACCGCCTCCGCCAGCTCCGCCAGCGCCCCGCCCTGCTCTCGCGCGGGCGGCAGCCCGGCCGCGCTCCGGCGAACCCGCCGCGCGGCCGGCGTCCGCCCGGTGACGGAAGCCACGGTCTCAAGTCCAATCAGGTCCTTACCGAAGAACCGGTAGCGGACCAGGTCGATGCTGCGCCTGTGCTCGCGTACGGCGTGCCCGTCGTAGCGGGTGAAATCGCCGGCGACACAGATCAGCCGGGGTGCGCTCCACAGCACCTGGGACGCGGCCGATACCCCGAGCCGGTCGCGGACCAGGTTCCGGAAGGCGTCCTTGTGCGCCATCAGCCACGCCATGTAATACAGGCCCTGATTGATCACGCCGGCCGCGGTGCCGCGCTTGAACTCCACGACCACCGGCGCCCCGTTCTCATCGAGCCCCAGCGAATCGATCCGGCCGCCGTCAGCACAGTCGATGACGTACTCGCTCGCCAGGAACTGCACCCCCAGCATCGTCTCCATGTGCGCCTCGACGAGGCCCTGCACATCCGCCTCGACCTCGGCAAGACGCGGCGCGACCTCCGTAACGCCGCCATTCGTCGTGTGGAACAGCTTCAGGCCCGACACCTTCCCCTCCTCGGCTCGAAGATCGAGAACGCAGGAGAGGGGTAGATCTATTTCCGCGCGGGCGCACCGAACAGGTGAGGAGATGTGAGACGGTGACCACCTGGCACAGTCGGGAACCCCTGCATCCCATCCGTCCCAGAGGTGCCCTCGTCCCACATACGTCCCACAAAACCCCTGGCAGCGTGTCAGTGAGGAAGAAAGTGGCAGGTCAAAGCACCTGCCGACGAGATGCGCCAGGCGCCTTCTAAGCGCTTGGCCGCAGGTTCGAGTCCTGCCGGGGGCGCCCAGTCTCCGCCCTCCTTCGGGAGGGCTTTCTTGCTGGTCAGAGGACGTGCAGCCCCACGCAGAAGAGCGCCGGACCCACCCCCGGTGATCGCGGGGAGAGTCCGGCGCTGTCCGGCTGTCACCGGGTTTCTGCGGGTGGCTGCGGTGAATACGCGGTGACGTCACAGCCCACCTAGTGAGGGAAACGCCCCGGGCATGGCACCCCGCGCTGGCAGGATGGGGCGATGGTTCGCAGGCCGTACCCGACATACCGTGACCAGTCCTATCCCCCGACGGCGGCAGTGTGGAGGGCGCTACGGGAGCTCCGCGCGGCACCGGGCTACGCGAGCAGCGGCACACGCCAGAAGTTGTTCAGTGCAGCGCTGGAGCAGTCGGAGCAACTGTTCACCTCGGCAGCCTCGGCTGGGCCGGCTTCCCGACCTCTCGTGCTCTTCTACGGCCTGAGCCAGGCAGGCAGAGCCATCGCGGCGTGCGCCCAAGTCCCCCTGGACAAGTGCCGCTTGAACGGCCACGGAACATCCGCCACCCAAATGGATCAGCTCGACCTGGGCTCCGTGATCATCAAGGACAAGGGCAAGGCGGGAGCCGAGTCGTTCACGCAGGTTGCAACGATGCTTGGGTCGCGATCTCTCCCTGAAGAAACCCGTCTCGCTGACGTGTGGTCTGCAATCTCGGAGGTCAGTCTCTGGCCCTTGCAGTCCTCATCCCGTCCGCAGCTCTCAGTGCGTTGTGGCAAACCGGATCTTGTTCGAGCGGCAGCGGGTGATCATCTGGACGGAGGTTCGGGTGCGGTCGCGGGCATGAGAGAACGGGCCCCCTGGTAGTGACGCGGTTACGACACCAGCACGACCAAGGAAGCCCGTTGCCTGATCAGTTGAGCAGTCTCTGTACATGCGTCCACCGCGGTCACCCCTGGGTGTGACTGCTACGTGCACCGGTTCGGTTCGATCGCTCCGGGACAGCGGGCAGGCTGCTATCCGAGTGACATGACGGATGCGGAGTGGGCCGAGGTCCGCGTCGCGATGCCGGTGCCGGCCTGGCTCCTGAAGCGGGGCGGGCGTCCGGAGGCGTACTGCCACCGGACAATGCTCGACGCGGTGCGCTACCTGGTCGACAACGGCGTGAGGTGGATGGCCATGCCGGTCGATTTCCCGTACTGGCGGGCGGTCTACGACTTCTTCCGCCGCTGGCGGGCCTGCGACTACGTGCGGGAACTGCACGAACGCCTGCGCCGCATGGCGAGGGAACGCTCAGGCCGCAACACCGAGCCCAGCGCGGGAGTCATCGACAGCCAGTCGGTGGACGCCTCCGAGACCGTCGGCGAGGACAGTCGCGGATACGACGGCGGCAAGTCACGTGACGGGCGCAAGCGCCACATCCTGACCGATACCGACGGCCTGCTCCTGGAAGTGACCGTGACCACGGCCGATGTGCACGACTCCAAGGCCGCCCCCGCACTGCTGGAGACATTCATGGACCAGCCGGGCCGGCTGCTGAAGCTGGTGTGGGTCGACAGCGCCTACCAGGGGCCGGCGCTGGCGGAGGCGTTCGCCCGTCACGGAGTCCGGATCGAGGTCGTGCGCCGCTGCGACGGGCAACGCGGATTCGTCGTACTGGCCCGCAGGTGGGTGGTGGAGATCTGTCAAGCACAGTGAACTCATGGAGTCGGTTGCTGTGCTGTTTCGGCGGTCTCGGTCCAGATGCGGCGGCTGTACCAGCCAGGCGGACGTGTCCGGCGTTCGCGGAGTTCGGTGAGTTCTCGCTGGTCGGCATGGGCGATGAGGCGGTGGGGCCAGCAGCTCTCCCGGCGGGTGGTGATCCAGCCGCGGTTGATCCAGGCGTAGAGGGTGGAGGTGGTCATGTCCAGCTCGGCGGCCAGGTGCTTGAGCCACCACTCGTCCGGGCCGGGCTCCTCGCCCGGTGGTGCGGGGCGGTGTCGGTGGGTGCGGCCTGCTGGGCAGGCGAGGCGGCGCATGAGGTCGCGGACGGTGGCTGCGGAGATCCGTTTGCCGCCCTTCGCGGGCCGGAAGCCCTCCGCTTCCAGGCGGTCGGCGATCCCGCTGGCGCCGATGCCCTGGCCTGCGAGTTCGCGGATCCGATCGGTCAGTTGCGGGTAGTAGCTGAGCTGTTCCAGCCGCTGGACCGGGCGGACGAGCTGTTCCGAGGTGGTGGTCCCGCCGGCCCAGACGATCGTGACGTTCACCCGCTCGCTGGTGCCGAGCACGGTGACGACGACCTTGTCGACGACCGCGCGGACGATCTCCTTGCGGTCCGCTGTCGTGGTGCTGTCCGCACGCCATAAACCCTCGATGTCGCCGGCCAGAGCCGTGATGGTCTGCCGCTCGGCGGGCGTGAGGAAGTGCGGGCTGCTGCGGGCGAAGCGGTCGTAGTCCTCGCCAAGCCGCTGCTGAGCGGCGAGTGCGTCCTCCCATTCCTTCTCCAACTGGCGCACGACCAGGCGGTTCTCCGGCTCGGCGAGGTGGTTGTCGGCGTACACGTGAACGTGGCCCTGGCAAGATTTCCGTGAAGCTGGGGTGTGCCACCGTGCGCCGGTGACGCTCCGTCACGGGTAGCGGCACTGTCAGCGAGTGTGACGATCTCGCACGGATCATGTCTCCGCACCTCGATGCGGTGCGGGTGGAACAGGTATGGGCGGAGGCCGACACAGTGCATGTGGCGGCCCGTACTCGAGAGTTGATGGTGGCGTGTCCCGGCTGCGGTCGCGGTTCTGCGCGGGCGCACAGTCGCTATATCCGCACGTTGGCCGATGTCGCTGTCGGTGGGCGCCCGGTGCTGATCGGGCTGTCGGTGCGGCGGTTGTTCTGTGACAGCCCGAGCTGCGGTCGGCGGACGTTCGCCGAGCAGGTCGAGGGGCTCACAGTGCGCTACCAGCGCCGCAGCCCGCTGCTGCAGCACCTGGTGGAGATGGCCGGGGTGCTGCTCGCCGGCCGGGGCGGCGCCCGGCTCCTGCAGATCCTGAAGGTGCCGCTGTCGCGGACAAGCGTGCTGTTCCACTTGATGCGCTTGCCGCTTCCGTCGGCAGCGGCTCCGCGGGTGCCGGGCGTGGACGACTTCGCGCTGTATGCGGACGTCTACGGAACCCCGCTGGTGGATGCCGATACCCGGTTGCCGATCGAGCTGTGGGCCGGGCGCGACGCCGAGCAATTGGCCGGCTGGCTGCGGACGCATCCAGGTGTTGAGGTGGTCTGCCGGGACGGCTCGCTGGTCTACCGTCAAGGCATCACCGACGGCGCCCCGGACGCGGTACAGGTCAGCGACCGCTTCCACCTGTGGCAGGGGCTGTCGAAGCGAGTCGGGGATATCGCCGCCGCCCACCGCGGCCGCCTACCCGCCGCAGTACCCGACCCCGAACCGGCACCGCCACCAGCAAACCCAGCGGGACCGTCCGACCAGGCCGACACCCCAGCCCGCCGCCACGCGAAGCAGCTGTTCGAGGCGGTGCACGCGGTGACCGATACCGGTCGCTCGCTCAGCGCCGCAGCCCGCGAGCTGGGCCTGAACCGGCGCACCGTGGCCAAGTACGCCCGAGCAGCCACCTGGCAGGAATGCGTACGCCGCACCCGACCCCGCCAGCCCACCAGCCTCGATCCATACCTGGAGTACCTGCGACAGAGGTGGGAGGAGGGCGAACACACCGCGACAGTTCTGCACCAGGAGATCGTCGCCAAGGGCTACCGCGGTCACTACCAACGGGTCAAGATGGCCATCGCGCCGCTGCGCCGCGGCCTGCCGATCGACACGCCGCGAGAGCGACCGCCCTCGCCACGGCAGGTCGCCCGCTGGATCACCACCGCGCCATCCCGACGTGGCCTGCATGCCTCCGAGGCAGTCAGGCGGCTGCTCGAGCACTGCCCGGAACTGGACCGCACCCACGATCTGGTGCGGCAGTTCGCCGCCATGCTCGACGCCCGCGACGCCGCCCCGCTTGCGGACTGGCTCGAGCAACTCACCGCCGCTCGCCTCCCAGCCCTGGCCAGCCTGGCCAAAGCCATCCGCGAGGACCAGCCCGCAGTCGTGCAGGGCATCACCACCCCGTTCAACTCCGGCGTCAATGAAGGCCGCATCACCGATCTGAAGCTCCAGAAACGGATCATGGCAGGACGCGCGGGGGTCCCGCTCCTCCGCCACCGCGTCATCCTCACGGCCCTGCTCCGACGACGCTACCCGTGACGGAGCGTCACCGGCGCACGGTGGCACACCCCAGCTTCACGGAAATCTTGCCAGGGCCCGCCTGCTGTGGACAGCATCTTGTTGGCGAGCTGGACGACCTGGAAGTGGTCGACCACGACGGTGGCGTGCGGGAGACCGGTGCGGACGGCGGCGCGGTAGGTGGCCGACATATCGATGGCCACGTACTCGATGCTCTTTCTCCAGGCCAGCGGGGTAGTGGCGAGCCAGGCGAGCACATCGGCGACGGTGCGGCCCTCGACCTGGCCGAGCAGGCCGCCGGCGCCGAGCGCGTCGACGAACCCCGTGTGCCACCGATCGCGCGTCAGCATCCACTTGCCCGTGGCGGGGTCCTGTTCCCAGCGCGGCCGTCCGCGCCGGGTCTCGTCGATGCCCAGCACCTTCACCTCGGCCAGCGGCGCCTGGGTGACCTCGTGTGCGGCGGTGCGGAAGGCGTCCATCACGGTGGGCCAGGACAGGTGCAGGTCACGGGCGGCCTGGATGACGGTGGAGGCGGCGTCGCGTATCCGCTGCCCGGCGGCACCGCGCAGCCGCATGGTGATCCGTGCGCCGGCCGGTAGCTGCGGGATCTGCTCGGTGAAGGAGCGGCGCGGGCAGCCGGGCTCCCGGCACCACCAGCGGCGTTTGTGCCAGCGGAACTCCAGCCCGCTCTCGCCGTACGGCAGATCGCGGGGCCGGGTCGTCGCGGAACCCTTCACCCGGGTGGCGAACACCCCGCATTCGGGGCAGGCCCGTGCCTGCTCATCGGCGGTGATCAGGTGCACCCGGCGGGTGCCGTCCTCCAGCCGCTCCACCCGCGCGACGGCCAGGCCGTCCAGGTCGAGCAGCAACGTCGTATCGTTGTCCAAGCCCGTGGTTTCTGGGTGATCGTTCTGCGTCGAGAACAGAAATGATCACTCATGGCCACGGGCATCCTGCTGTCGGGGCAACCTCCACCACCCGTGGTCCTCACGCAACGTGACAGTCAGTCAGTCCACTCGGGACGACACACCGCTCAAGTTCGAAGACCCTGCATACCGGGCATAAATTTAGATACATCGCGAGTCGTGTGAAATAGCCGTGTCGATGGGTAATTCACCTATGGTGCTGCCATGCGTGGAATCCTGTTGGCCGGAGGCACCGGCTCACGACTGTGGCCGTTGACCCGATCGGTGTCGAAGCAACTGCTGCCGGTCTTCGACAAGCCCATGATCTATTATCCGCTTTCCACACTCGTGATGGCGGGCGTCCGGGAGATTCTGGTCATCACCACTCCCGAGGACCAGCCCCAGTTCCGCCGGTTGCTCGGCGATGGCAGTCAACTGGGCCTGCGGCTGGAATACATGGCACAGCAGCGCCCGGAGGGCATTGCTCATGCTTTCGTTCTGGGGGCCGACTTCATTGACGGCGAGTCGGTCGCGCTGATTCTGGGCGACAACATCTTCCACGGGAGCGGCCTCGGCACCCGGCTGGCCCGCCATCACGGTCAGAAGGGCGCCAGGTTGCTCGCCTACCAGGTCGCCAACCCCTCGGCCTACGGTGTGGTGGAGTTCGACGAGCTGGGCCGGGCGCTGTCCATCGAGGAGAAACCGGCTCGGCCCAAGTCCCGGTACGCCGTGCCCGGATTGTATTTCTACGACGACCACGTCGTGGACATCGCCCGTGCCCTGCGCCCCAGTCCCAGGGGCGAGTTGGAGATCACCGACGTCAACCGCGCCTATCTGGAAGCCGGGGCGCTGCATGTCACCCGGCTTGACCGAGGCACCGCGTGGCTGGACACCGGGACGTTCACGTCCATGGTTCAGGCCTCGGAATTCGTCCGGGTCATCGAAGAGCGCCAGGGCTTCAAGGTCGGTTGCGTCGAGGAGGCGGTCTGGCGGACCGGCCTCATCGACGACGACCGGCTCCGGGAACTGGCCCAGCCGCTGCTCAAGAGCGGATACGGCCATTATCTGCTGGGGCTCCTGGACGACTCCCGATACGTCGTCACGCCCCAAAGGGGCAGCGGATCGCGCCGCGAAGAACTGCTGCGAACCGGGACGGGCGTCGGGGCATCCGGCGCGGGAATTCAGTAGTCGAACAGAACTGCGTGCTGGAAGGAAACAGTCAGGTGAGACCACTTGGCATTGACGGGGCCTGGGTGGACACGCCCAAGGTGTTCGAGGACAGCCGGGGCCGATTCCATGAGTGGTTCAGAGGTGAAAGGTTCCGGAATTCCGTTGGCCAGGGCTTCCGGCTCGAGCAGGCGAACTGCTCTCGCTCCGTTCGTGGAACTCTTCGGGGAATTCATTTCGCGTCCGTCCCGCCGGGCCAGGCCAAGTGCGTCACATGCGTCAGCGGCGCCGTCCTCGATGTGGTGGTCGACATCCGCACCGGCTCACCGAGTTTCGGGAAATGGGAAGCGGTGCGGCTCGACGACACGGCACACGGCTGCGTCTACCTCTCGGAAGGGCTGGGCCACGCCTTCATGGCACTGGAGGACGACTCCACCGTCGTCTACTTGTGCTCACAGGAATACGCGCCGCAGCGTGAGCACGGGATCAACCCGCTCGACCCGGCGCTGGCCATCGCCTGGCCCGAGGACCTCGCACCGCTCCTTTCCGAGAAGGACGCCGCGGCACCCACGTTGGAGGAGACGGAGCTGCAAGGCCTGCTGCCTTCCTATGAGGGCTGCAGCGCCTATCGCAGAAGGCTCGTGAGCAGCTTCTGACCTTCCCGCCGTTGCCTCTCATATTTCCGGTCGACGTTCATCTTGAACGGGGCGCATTGCGTCCGCCCGGGTGATCTCTCTGTGACACGGTCCGATCAGTAACCAATAAATCGCGATGAGTTGAAGAATGGCGCTGTCCGTGGCCGTGGACCGTGAAGGCTTTCCCGAGCACCTTGCGGTGTGGTCACTCCTAAGTTTCGCGACGAAAGGTTCTCAGTGAGCCGTAAAACGATTCGGACTTCACGTGTGAAGTCCGCCACGATGGTTTCGGCGGGTGCGCTCGCCGTCGCGCTCAATGTCGGCTCGTGCGGCGTGGCCGTCGCCGACGCGATCCACCGCTCCGGCGCCGACAGCAGTGTGGGGCTGCCCGGCCCGAGCGTCGCCAAGAGCGCGGGCGACAAGGACAAGGACAAGGGGGAACGTGGTGAGGAGGGCCCCCGGGGCCCGCAGGGCTTCCTGGGTCCGCAGGGTGCGCAGGGTGACCCGGGCCCCCAGGGCGCGCAGGGTGACCCGGGTGCCCAGGGCGCGCAGGGTGACCCGGGTGCCCAGGGCGCGCAGGGTGACCCGGGTGCCCAGGGCACACAGGGTGACCCGGGTGCCCAGGGCCCCCAGGGCCCCCAGGGTGCCCAGGGTGAGGCGGCACTCGACGTCTACACCGTTGTCGGCGCCCAGGGCACGCAGTCGACTGCCCTGTGCCTCGGTAATGACGTCGCCACCGGCGGCGGCTTCACGGGAGTCGCTGGCGGCATCTTCCAGAACGCGCCCGTCCCCGGTACCCAGGGCAGCGTGCCCGTCGGGTGGCAGGTCTCCGGCGTCCAGGCCACCGCGTTCGCGATCTGCCACGACGTGTGACACCTCCCCGGTGAGCGGCGGTGCGGTACGGACCGTCCCCTCTCCCGGAATCAGTGACGGTGCCCCGAGGCTCCCGCCTCGCGGGCATCGTCCGCATTCCGCTCGGCGGACGAACAGATCGTCCCGGCGGTGGACGCCGGGCAGCAAGAGCATCGGAGAGCCATGCGCATCCTCGTGACCGGCGGCGCCGGATTCATCGGTTCGGAATTCGTCCGTCGGCGGCTGACCTCCGATCCGACGGAACGGATCACCGTCCTCGACAAACTCACCTACTCCGGGGTCGAGGCCAATCTGGCACCCGTGGCGGATCATCCCGGCTACCGCTTCGTCCGGGGCGACAATCTGCGACCCGGACGCGGTCGACCAAGTGATGGCGGGCCAGGACGCGGTGGTCCATTTCGCCGCCGAGTCGCACGTGGACCGGTCGATCCACGGTGCCGGGCCGTTCGTGCGCACCAATGTGCTCGGCACGCAGGTGCTCCTGGACGCGGCCCGCCGACACGGCGTCGGCCGCTTCGTCCACGTCTCCACCGACGAGGTGTACGGCTCGATCAGCGAGGGCTCGTGGACCGAGGAGTGGCCGACGGCGCCCAACTCCCCGTATTCCGCGTCGAAGGCCGGCTCCGACCTGCTGGCGCTCGCCTACCACCGCACCCACGGCCTGGACGTAGTGGTCACCCGGTGCTCCAACAACTACGGTCCGTACCAGTTCCCGGAGAAGGTCATCCCGCTGTTCATCACCCACCTGATCGACGGCAGGACGGTCCCCCTGTACGGAGACGGCAGCAACATCCGCGACTGGCTGCATGTCTGCGACCACTGCCGGGGCATCGACCTGGTGCTGCACGGCGGCGGGGCCGGGGAGATCTACCACATCGGCGGCGGGACCGAGTCGACCAACCACAAGCTCACCGGTCTGCTGCTGGACGCGGTCGGCGCGGGCTGGGGACCGGGTCGAGTACGTGGCCGACCGCAAGGGCGACGACCTGCGCTACTCGCTGGACGACAGCAAGATCCGTGAACACCTCGGCTACGCCCCGCGGGTGTCCTTCACCGACGGCCTGGCCGCCACGGTCGCCTGGTACCGCGCACACCGCTCCTGGTGGGAGCCGCTCAAGGAGAGGGCGAAGCTGCGATGACCTCGAGCTGGCTGGTGACCGGCGCACACGGGCTGCTCGGCCGGGACGTGCTGGACGAGCTGGCCACCCAGCCGGACGTCGCGGTGACCGGCCTGGGCCGTGACCGGCTCGACATCACCGACCCGGCGGCTGTACGCGCGGCCGTCGCCGGTCACCGGGTGGTCGTCAACTGCGCCGCGTGGACGGACGTCGACGGCGCCGAGCGGTCCGAGGCGACGGCCACCGCCGTGAACGGCACGGGCGTCCGGCACCTCGCACGCGCCTGCGCGGACAGCGGCGCACTTCTGCTGCACATCTCCACCGACTACGTGTTCCGGGGCAACGCCCGCCGGCCGTACTCCGACGACGCGCCGACAGGGCCCGTCAACGCGTACGGACGCAGCAAACTGGCAGGCGAGAGGGCCGTCGCCGAACTACTGCCGCGCACCGGCTACATCGTGCGCACCGCCTGGCTCTACGGCGAGCACGGCCGCAACTTCGTGGCTGGCCACCATGCTCGAACTCGCCGCCCGGCGACAGACCCTGGACGTGGTGGCCGACCAGCACGGCCAGCCGACCTGGTCGCGTGCGCTCGCCCGGCAACTGGCAGCCCTCGGCCGTGCCGCCCTGGCGGGGCGGGCACCGGCGGGCGTTTACCACGGCACGGCGGCCGGCCAGACCACCTGGTACGGCCTGGCGCGTGAGATCTTCCGGCTCAGTGGTCTCGATCCCGAGCGGATCCGCCCGGTCGGCTCGGAGGAGTTCCCGCGTCCGGCGCCCGTCCGGCCTGCGGGGTACTCGGTCACGGCAACTGGGCCCGGTCCGGCCTCGTACCCCTCCTGCGGTGGGACGACCAACTGACCGCAGCCCTGGACACGCCCGCCTTCGCCGCGCGGGCCGCCGCGGCGCGGCATTAGCGTGGGCCACCAGGACCTCCGAGGTGAGTGAAAGACGGCAATCTCCACTACGCCCGGAGGTCCTGCTTTGATCAACTACCGACGGCTACGTGTCACCAACGTGTCGGCCGAGTACACCTAGACCAGCAGCGGTCCCCCGCACCGCTCGGCGCCCTCCTTCATCGCGATCAGGTTGGCGACCACGTAGGAGATGTTGTTCTTGGAGTGCCACTCGGTCGGGAAGTAGGTCACCAGCCGTGACTTCTGGAACCTGGCCTCGATCTCGGGCACGAAGGTGCGGTACTGATTGTCCGTATAGTACCAGAACGAGTTCTCGTTGTAGAAGGCGACGTGAGTCGGGTCCTGGTACGCGCCCCGGCCGTCGGAGCTGGGCGTCATGGTGAGGAGCATGCCGCCGGGTGCCAGCAGCCGGTACAGCTCGTTGATCAGCGGCACCTTCGCGGGCACGTGCTCGAGGAAGTCCACCGCCCGCATCAGGCCGACGGAGTTGTCAGGCAGGTCCAGCTTCCCGGGCAGGGTCGCGACGATGTCGACGCCCTCTCCCGGGTACTGGTCCACGCCCAGGTAGCCCGGAGGCTTCCGGTGGGCCGCGCCGAGGTCCAGCGCGAGCAGGCCCTGCCGGTGAGTCCAGGCAAGCGCGTTGGCCTCGATGTACTTGTCGTACAGGGCGACCGTCTCGCGCTGGATGTGTGCGTTGATCTGCGGATCGCGCTGTGTGTTGGCGGTGTGCATCCGCTGGAGGTACAGACAGCGGTTGATGTGGTGGAAGTCGCCGATGTGGAACAGACGGCACATCAGATCCTGGTCGTCCAGGACCGTACGGGTGGCGTCGTACCCGCCGACCTTCTCGTAAGCCTCCTTGCGGAACGCCCGCACGTGGTTGGGTGCATACCAGATGTAGGCGACGTTGTGCGGCGTCGGCGCCATGGACCTGGCCTGCAGCAGCGTGCGGCCTTCGACGCGAACCTCCTCGTACTGCCAGCCGTGCTCCTCGTTGAAACGGGTGTCGTCCCGCTTCCCGTCCTCGGTGATCTGCGCAGTGTTGCTGTAGACGAGGACGGCCTCGGGTTGCGTGTCGAACGCCTTGCCCAGCTCCGCCAGGCACGCCTTGGCCAGGAGGTCGTCGTGGTCGAGTTCCACCAGGATCTCGCCACGCGCCAGTTCACAGGCCCTGCGCTTCGATGCTCCGACGCCGCGGATCTCGTCCGCCATCTCCACACGGACACGTTCGTCGGGGTGCTCCGGCCGCCACCGGGCGCCGTTGTTGAGCAGGACGATCCACTCCCAGTCCGGGCAGGTCTGTGCCTGCAGGCTCGCCAGGCACTCATCGAGAAAACGGGGCCGGTGGCTGGGGGTGAAGACGGAGAACCTGGGTGTTGCGGTCGACGTCATTCGGTGTCACCTGCTTGACTCGATGTCGGTGAGGGGCTTACGTCGTCCCGGAACGGTTCCGGAACGTGGGAATGCAGCGAGGGATCGGCCGCGACGGCACGACGGAACTCGTCCTCGGCCTCCTCGGCGCGGTCCTTTTCGACCAGGATCTGCCCGAGTTGCAGATGGGCCGTGGCCGCCTTCGGATTGGCGGCAATGGCACGCTTCAGGAGTCCGATGGCCCGGTCGGGCTCGCTCGACTTCAGCAGAATCGCCTTGTTGAAGAGAGCCGACGGGTACTTCGGATCGATCTTCAGTGCCTTGTCGTATGCCCCTCGGGCATCAGCCGTCCTGCCGTCCTGCTGCGCGATGACCCCCAGGTTGTACCAGGCGATCTTGTTGTGAGGATCGATCTCCAGCACGCGTCGGTAGGTACGGGCCGCCCCGTCGGAGTCCTGGTACTGACTCTGCACCATGGCAGCCCGCAAAAGCGCGTCCGCCTCCCCGGCCTTGCCGGCCACCGACGCGGCCTTGGATTCCGGGGCCGCGGGCGAGTGCGACTGCACGGCCCAGACGACCCCTCCGGCGGCAACCGCTGCCGCTCCGGCGAGCCCTGCCCACAATCTCCTGCGTTTCACTTGGCCACATCTCATGGAGTCGGTGACGAATGGGACGGGTTCGGCTGATCTCGGAGTCCAAACCGCCGTCATTTTCACCAAAGTCAGGAGGATGCCTTTGTAACGCCGCCAGTTGTCGGGGACTTGGGGCAAACAGACCACTCGAATGCGGGCATCAAAGGTGAAATATGCAAAACCGATGTCGCGAATCTCGTGTTGTCATCGGGCAAGTGAAGGTTGCGTCCAGAGAAGTGGTGTACGGGTTCGACCTGATCCGGGGGTTTGCTCCGGCGTCGGGATGAGGCCCGCATAGATGAACGGCCACCGGCTGATCTTCGCGATGTCGAAGCTCGAAGGAGATCAGCACGATGACCGCACCCGACAGTCTGCCCCTGCACGCCCTCGCCGAGGACAATCTCGCCGCGGCGAGTCCCGATCTGCTGCGCGCGATGGTCAAGACGTTCGCCGACGCCCTCATGTCCGCCGAGGCCGACGCGCTCTGCAACGCCGAATACGGGCAGGTCAGCGACGAGCGAGTCAACCACCGGAACGGATACCGCCCGCGCGAGTGGGACACGAGAGCGGGCACCGTCGAACTCGCCATCCCCAAGCTGCGGTCCGGGAGTTACTTTCCGCACTGGCTGCTGGAACGCCGCCGGCGGGCCGAGCAGGCCCTCATCTCGGTGGTCGCCACCGCCTACCTGCTGGGCGTGAGCACCCGCCGAGACGAGAAGCTGGCCGAGTCCCTCGGGGTGACCCAGCTGTCGAAGTCCCAGGTCAGCGCGATGGCCCAGCACCTGGACGAGCAGGTCTCCGCGTTCCGCAACCGGCCTCTGGACCAAGGGCCTTACGCGTTCGTCTGGGTCGACGCGCTGACCCAGAAGGTCCGCGAGGGCGGCCGGATCATCAACGTCCACGCGCTGATCGCGGTCGGCGTCAACGCCGATGGCCACCGCGAGATCCTCGGCCTGGACGTGGCCACCGCCGAGGACGGCGCCGGCTGGCTGGCGTTCCTGCGCTCGCTAATCGCCCGCGGCCTGTCCGGCGTCCAACTGGTCATCTCCGACGCGCACATGGGCCTGGTCAACTCGATCGGCGCCACCCTGCCCGGGGCGGGCTGGCAGCGATGCCGTACTCACTACGCCCGCGCGCTGCCTTCCCAGGTGCCCAAGTCGGCCCAGCCGTGGGTGGCCACGCTGCTGCGGACCGTATTCGAACAGCCCGATGCCGACGCCGTCCAGGCCCAGATGAGGCATGTGCTGGACGCCCTGGAGGCCAAGTTCCCCAAGGCCGCATCCCACTTGGACGCCGCTCAGGGCGACGTGCTGGCCTTCACGGCGTTCCCGCGCGAGAGCTGGCGGCAGATCTGGTCGAACAATCCGCAGGAACGCCTCAACAAGGTGATCCGATGCCGCACCGACGTGGTCGGTATCTTCCCCGACCGAGCTGCCCTGATCCGCCTGGTCGGCGCGGTCCCGGCCGAGCAGAACGACGAATGGACCGAAGCCCGCCGCTACATGGGACTCGACCTGCTGGCCAAGGCCCGCCTCCACCCGATCGAGTCAGAAACCGACGACACCGTCCTGCCCACCGAACCCACCGCATAGCCTCAAATACGAGATCACCGAGTGGCCGTCGATACACCACTCCAGCGGACGTGACCCAAGTGAAGAGCCGCGGCGAACGCCTCTCCGCGGCAGGGCGGTTGCAAAGTTTGGTGATCTTGGGTTGATGCTGGTCAGTTGAGTCCGAGGAGTGTCAGCGGTCGTTCGAAGGGGCGGAGGGCCATCTCCCGCAGTCCGGCCGCGATGTTGGTGTGGCCGGCGGCGCGGAGCTGGTTGATGGCGAAGCTACGGAGGGCGGCCATGTTCTCCGGGCGGTGTCCGGTACGGATCTTGGAGGCGGTGTCGCGTACACCCTCCCCCTCGCCGTAGGACAGAAGCTCCCCCCAACGACCAGCTGGCCCTTGCAAACTCCCAGCTCAGACCGCCCTCCTTCTGCTACGCGCGCCGCCGGGGGCGCCATTTCTCAGCTCGCCTCCGGGAGGGCTTTTTTGCTGGTCAGAGCATGTGCAGTCCCACTCAGAAGAGCGTCAGACCACCCCGTAGTGATCGCGGGGAGGGTCCGGCCCTGTCCGGCTGTCACCGGGTTTTCGCGGGTGGCTGCGGTGAACACGCGGAGAAGTTCTCCGGGGGACGCTCAGCCCTCCATCGGGAGCTCCGGCAGGTCCCCTTGGGCCTCCATCCGGCGCTTGAGCTCGGGGAGCTGCCCCTCAATGCAGCCTGCGTAGAAGGCAAGCAGGACAGCAACGCTGTTGCCTGCCCAGTAGGCGACCTGCGCCGGTGGGATGCCGTCGTTGAGCCACTTCGTCAGCCGCGTGTGCCGGATGTGTCAATCCCCTCGCAGCGTGGAGACGCTATGCGGCCAGTCCCTCGGTGAGGGTGGCTCGGTAGTCACGTTCGTAGTCGATCGGGCTCTTGAACCCGCATACGCTGTGTAGCCGCCTGGCGTTGTAGAAGTCGGTGATCCAGGTGGCGATCCGGATCCGGGCCTCGGCGCGGGTGCGGAAAGTGTGTCGGTGGACGTACTCGACCTTGAGCACGCTGTTGAACGCCTCGCTCACGGCGTTGTCGAAGCAAGATCCGACTCTGCCCATGGACTGGGTCACGCCCAGGCGCCGACAGGCCCGGCGAAAGCGTCGCGAGCAGTACTCGCTGCCCCTGTCCGTGTGCATGATCACGCCACGGACGTCGCCGACCCGGGTGGCCGCGGCCATGTTGAGTGAGGCCACCACCGGCTCGGCGTCGCGGCGGATGCCCATCGCGTAGCCGAGCAGGCGTCGCGAGAACAGGTCGATCACCGTGGCGAGGTAGAGCTTGCCCTCTCCGGTGTCGATCTCGGTGATATCGCCCGCCCAGACGAGATCGGGCTCCTCGGCGGTGAAGTCCCGGCGCACGAAGTCCGCGACCGCCGGCCGCTTGCCCGGCCTGGTCAGCGACCGGCGGCGACGCACCTTCCGGCCGGCCACCCCGAGTTCGGCCATGACCTTCGCGACCGTGTTCACCGACACCCGCCAGCCTCTGCGCACCAGCTCGATGAACACCTTCGGCGAGCCATAGGTGCCGCCCGAGCCGTGGAAGATCTCTTCGATCTCCTCGGCCAGCTGCTGCCGGCGCAGCTCCCGCGCTGTGGGCGGACGATCCCGCCACTTGTAGAACCACGACTCGGACACCCCCAGCGCCCGGCAGGCGGTGCGGTAGGGAATCATCTCCTCGGCCTTGCAGTCGCTGATCACCCGGACCGCGACGGCCGGGTCCGCCTCAGCTACTTCACCCACAAGGCCACGAATCGCTTGCACACATCACGCTCCATCTCCAACTCGCGGATGCGCTTGTCCTTCTCCCTGGCCTCGGCCCGCAACCGCTCCAGCTCCAAGCGTTCGCTCTCCCGCAGACGACCGCCGGGCGACGGCTCGGCCACCGGCCGATCCGACGACGGCGACCCATTGCGCCGCGCCCGCGACACCCAGCTGTGCAACGTCCCCGGGTGGATACCCAGATCCTCAGCCACCTCCGGAATCGGCTTCCCGGTCTCCGTCACGATCCGTACCGCCCCCTCGCGGAACTCGGCGTCGTAGAGGCGCTTCTTAGAGGACGTTCCGGTTGAAGACGGGATAGTTCATGGATTGTGCCAAGTTATAGGCGTTTCGCCGGTTGCTCGTCTCGCGAGGTTGGAGATCATCGCGAGGCGGATCATGCTCTCGGAGTGGGCGGGTTTGGTCTCGTAGTCCCGGGCGAGGCGGCGGTGCATCATGATCCAACCAAAACTTCGCTCTACTACCCAGCGCCTGGCGATCACCGAGAATCCCTTGACTTGCGGGTTCCTCGGGACGACGTCGACATCGATACCGAGGGCGGCGCCGTGCTCGATGGCCTGGGTCTTGTAGCCCGTGTCGACCCACGCCTTGGTGATCGTGGGGTGGTCGGCGGCGATCTGGGTGAGGAGTTGCTTGCCGGCCTCGTTGTCGGAGACGCTGGCGGCCGTCACCACGACCAGCAGTAACAGGCCGAGGGTGTCGACGACGATGCTGAGCTTGCGGCCCACGATCTTCTTGCCGGCGTCGGTGCCCTGGGTGTCGGTGGGCATGCTGGGTGCAGTCTTGACGCTCTGGGCGTCGATGACGCAGGCGGTGGGCTCGGCGGTACGTCCTTCCTGCTCACGGACCATCCGGTGCAGGTGAAGGCCGAGTTTCTCGATGGTGCCATCCGCGGTCCAGGTGCTGAAGTAGCCGAACACGGTGGTGTGCGGCGGGAAGTCGTGCGGCAGGTAGCGCCAGGGGACGCCGGTCCGGTTGAGGAAGAGGATCGCGTTCATGACTTCCCGCAGGTCAGTAACCTTTCCGCCGAGATGGAGCGAGGTCTTCTGCCGCTCGGCCCGCCAGGCCGTCAAGGTCGGCTCCATCAGCGCCCAGCGGGCATCGGACAGATCGCTCGGGTACGGCTCGCGCTGCTGCGAAGAGGTCATGGAACCACTCATGCACGAGGTCCCTAACCGGGCATATCGCTCGATCGGGCGAGGCAAAAGCCGACTTCAGGGGCGTATTCGAACCGGACAGAAGCTATCGGCAGTAACTGGGGTAAAGCGCAAGATCAGGTGTGCTTCAACTGAAGAGACATATCGCTCGTTCTGCCTGTACATGGCGAATCCCGGCGCGACCCAACTACCCCAAAACCGCGCATAGATGACACGAACGTCCTCTCAGGACCTGTATCAGCAAGCCACACTGTGGCGGGACCAGCCGAGCGTACGCGAGTATGGCGAGGAGCTCCGCGCCTGGAGCTCCCAACCAGCCGCCCTGGCCATGTCGCACTCCAGGGCCATGTGATGCCGAAGGAGCGCGCCGCGTGCCCCTGCTCAGCGCCGATCCCGCCGCGTTTCCCGCCGATCCCCCCTGGGATCTGGACGACGTCGCGAGCATCGCGGCACAGGACTGGAGCGCCTTCAGCACGCTGACGGAGATGACCGACCACTGGTCGCGGCCGGGCTGGCCCGACGGCGCCAGGGCGTACTACTGGATGCTGACGTTCCCCGACGCGTCGGCGCTCTCCGGCCTGGCATCGCGCTGCCAGGAGGCGCTGGCCCCGCTCGGGCTCGATCCGGTCCCGGCCGAGGACGGGCTTCATACAACGCTCGCTCGGGTCGGAGGCCGCGACGTTGTCACCCCTGAGCAGTTGACCTCCCTCACCCGAACTGCGGGGCAGCTTCTGCCCAGTGCCTTCACGCTGCGGGCCGTGCCGCTGGCCGGCTCCCGGGGCGCCGTTCGCTTCTCCGTCAGCCCGTGGGGACCGCTCGTACGACTCCACGCCGCATTGGTGCAGGCCGGGCGGGCCGAGGGGATCGCACCGTCGAAGCGAACGGCACTCTTCCGACCCCATCTCAGCATCGCCTACAACAACCGACGGCGTGATGCCCGCCCGGTCGTGAGCGCCGTCGCCTCCCTGCGCTCCCTGCCCACCGTCGGCGTCAGCGTCGCCGACGTGCAGCTCGTGGAGCTGCGGCGCGACGGAGTCACGTACCGGTGGGACGTCATGGAGAGCCTTCCGCTCACGGCGCCGGATTTCGCGGCGCAGGTACGACCGTAGCCCTCTCCAGCAGAGCGACCTCGGCGACTACGGCCTTGCCGTCCGACATGGGCCAGACCCGCCACGTGGTGACGAGGGCAGAGACGAGCCGGAGACCCCGGCCGTTCTCCGCGACATCAAGCGACGGAGACTCAGCCAGCAGTCGCAGGCGAACGGCGTCGGTGTTCTTGTCGCCGTCATGGACCCAGAGCACAGCGGTGTCTTCGTAGACGTCCATCGCCATGCCGGTCGGCCCACTCCGTGTGTGCAGCAGTGCGTTGGTGACCAACTCGACGGCGACGAGCGCCGTCTCCTCGACACGCGTGTCGGCCGTACGACCGCCCAGGGCGTCGCGCACCTGCTCGCGGGTGAGGACAAGCGGTTCTTCGGAATCCCGCAGGTTCACCCAGCGGTGTTGGACACGTTCGTCCGCGAAGTCATGCTTCGTGACCTGGCCCGTTCGTGAGCGGAGCACTGTCTGCCTCATTCCCGGTAGCTGACAACGGGCTCCACCAGCATCGGGACACGTGAGACGCATCGGTATGACGTCGGTCCGCCGGTTCTCCGTCGTTGCGCACGAGACAAATGGCGGCCGAACGGCGGACCGACGGCGTATCCCCGCGCTGTCCACCTCGCGATCGTCTTCGTGGGCCGTGACGCGGCGCCTCCTCCCCTAGGGCGGCGAAGCGGTTCCCCGCCCCGTGCCGGTCGGCCCCGGACCTGCTTCCCGGCCGGCACGGGCCCCTCGTCCATCCGTTCAGAGGAGGTCATTCGTGACCAGCAAGCCCCCGCACGCGGGGAGCATGTCCGCCCCCGAGCTGATGCTCTTCGACCTGGACGGCGTCCTGATCGACTCCGCCGACAATGCGGGCAGCCTGGGAGGCGGCGACCATTCAGGTCGGGGTTCAGGTCCCCTTCAAGGCGTACGTCAAGCACCTCGGCAGGCCGTTCCAGGACTTCCTGATGCTGCTGGGCCTGAAGAACACCGAGCGGTTCACCACGGCATACGAGACCGCGGCCATCGGCTCCTCCCATCACTCGCAGCCGTTCCCCGGCGTCGAGCAGGCCCTGCGGGACATCGCCGCGACGGGTTGCAGGCTCGGGGTCGTGACGTCCAAGTCCGTCGCTCGCGCACGGACGTTGGTGGAGAGCCTCGACGTTCCGTTCGCTGTCCTCCGTGCCCCGGGCCTGGGGCGCGGCAAGCCGTCCCCCGACGCGTTGCTGTTGGCACTAGTCGAGTGCGGGAACTGATCCCGGCGACGCGCTGTACGTCGGTGACATGCCGTCGACCAGGAAGCGGCGCGGCGGGCCGGGGTGCGCTATGCGCACCCCGGCTGGGGATACGGCTCACCCACGGAGCAGCTGCCGCTCATCCTCGAGGAGCCGGCCCAACTGGTCGGCTTGGTCCGCGAGAACCCAGCGAAGGGTTCGGCATGAGTGCGAATGCCCTGGACCGCGAGGTCTACGCGCTGATGACCGCTCTGGAGGACGGGTATGCGGGCGTGGAAGTCACCCCGGGCGGGGTGAGTTGGCTCCGCGTCCACCACGTTCCGATTCGCCGACTGGTCATGCGATTGGTGCGGCGCCTGCAGACGATGCGTGAGCCCGTGTCCCCCGTCCACAGAGAGCAGCCGCTTGTCGCCGCCCGCGAGAGCGCCTCGATCGGCTACGTCTCATACGACGTGACCGACGCCGGAGTCGCGTACACGCTGGGGTTACGAGACGACGACCCTAAGGACGACGTCCACGGCACCGAACCCGAGGTCGCGCGGCAGCCGTCCAGGATGTTCCGTACGCAACTGTGCGCCATCTCGTGGTCGTCCCGCCACGCGGAGACGTTGCTCCCCGTGCTCGTAGAGTTGGCCGAGCGAGGAATCACCACCACGGTCGTGGACGCGTCCACGGAGTCATCACAGCGCTTTCCCGAGCCGCATACGCCGGGGATCTTGGTCGTGCGGCTTCCCGAGGCGATCTTCGCTCACAACGGCGCACCGCCGTTCCGGCACCTGGGCGCACTTCTGGACGGTCCAACCGTGCCGGTTGGCCAGCACGAGATGTCGCTCGGCCGTCTGGCTCAACTCGTCTCATACGTCCTTGTGCGAAGTACTGACTGCACCCAGCCGTCTTGGGCAGCCGCCTTCATGGCCGAGTGCTGGCTCCACGGAGCTCTCACAGCTCTCCGGCCCGACGTGCTCCTGTGCAGCAACGACACCAGCCCCCTCGGCGTCCTCGCCGTCGCCGCGGCCGACCGTATCGGGGCGAGCACCGTCTACGTCCAGCACGAGACTGGGTGGATGGACAGGTCAGTTGGCCGGCGCAGGCCGCCACATCGCCGTTATGGGCTCTCGTGACGTACTCACCGCGCACACCTGGACCCGGCGAGCCGACGCCCGCACGCACATCGTGGGCCAGCCCCACTTCGACACGCTCGCGGACATCGACCGCGCTCAACAACGCGCCTACCTGAACGGTCTGTTGGCGGGACGGGCAGGCGCCGAGCCACCAACGAGCTTGCGCCGTTCGATCACGTCCCGCAGGGTGGGCACCACTGCGCCGACCGTCGCCGCCTCGCGCAGGTCGCTCCACTTCACCTCGACCTCGATGGTCGCCCGGTCAGCGCGGAGCATGCGCCAGTGCACCGTCTGTTGGTGCTGACAATGACGTCGGTGGGCGCGTCCTACGGTTCGGTGGAGGTCGCGACGGTGGCGTACGCCGACGCACACCACCACAAGGCGCTCTCCGGCCTGCCGGCCGGGCGTGTACGCGCTCGGCTCGGGCCTGTCGGGCGCGGTCTTCTGCGCGATCAGGCCGCGGGGCGGCGATCACGCGGCGGTTGCCGGTCGACGCCTGCGCGATGGCGGTGACGACCGTACCGCTCTGTTCGCGCCGAAGCTCGCGGTGCTAGCGGGGATGCTTTTCGTGGCGGGCATGTCCATTGCGCCGACCGTGATCATCACGATGGGGCTGGTGGGCAACTTGGCGCCGGCCGCCCGGCTCACCGAGAGCATCACCTGGACCGTCTCGGGCCTCTCCGTCGGGGTGGCGATGGGCTACGCCACGTCAGGATGGGTGGTCAACGCCGCGGGGGCCTCGGCGGTTACCGGGTGCGGCGGCTTTGCTCGCCGCCTCGACGGTCTCCCTCGCCCTGCCACGGCTGATCCGCGTCGGAGCGCGGCCGGGCCTGCCCGGCAACGGCGTCGGCACCCGCGTGTCATGTGGGCGGCGCACGCCCGCGCCCGGATCGCTGCCCCCCGACTCGACCCGGACGCCCATCCGTACGTCGCGGCCGGGCCCATGCGGCAAACATCATCATGCTCTCGAAGGACTAGCCGGGATTCCGAGAACATCCGCTCCAACAGCGAACACTCCCGACATATTCGCCACGGCTCGCCACGGTTCGCCACCTCTTCCACGCCGGAAAAGTATCCACAAGTATGAACATGCCAGGCCCGACCACCCTGGCTGTCGGGGGACCTGAGCCCAGCCCCGCGCGGGCAATCGGATCCGAAGGGACAGCCATGCACTCAGTCACCCGTAAGGCCATGGAATGGCTGGCAGCCGCCGCGACCGACCCGCGCGCCTGCAAGCAGCAGTGGCACGGCGGGACCGGGATCGCGGTGCTGGCCTGCGGGCGGTTCTGGGACGTGCTGAGCGTGCCGGAGGAACTGGGCATGCCGGCGCTCGACACCCTGCTGTGCATTCCGCAGCCGCCCGGTCCTGCGCTCGCGGACAATGCCGCCCGCCGGGTGGCCTTCTTCCTGCCGCCGGACCCCGACGGCCGCTGGGTCGGTTCCGGCATCCGCTATGCGGGCAGAGGCTCGTGGATCGCGGTGCCGGCGCCGCATCGGGCCGGAGGGCGGCTGCGCTGGCTGGTCCCGCCCAACGGCACCGGTGCGCTGTTCGTGCCCGCAGCAGTGGAACAGGCCCTTCAGGTGGCCCTCGGAGGAATGGCCGCGCAGCGCGGCACGAGGCAACGGTGCCCGGCGTGCGACACGCCCACCCGAGGGTCGGTATCCGCAACAACGGTCTCTCGACGGCCCGTTCCCACTGATCCGGGCGCGGCAGAGGAGCGGAGCGCCGACGCTGCCGGTTCAGAGCAGGACTGACGAGGGTGAGATGGTCGGCCGAAACTCCCCTGCACTGGGGGCCGTCCGGCCTCCGGCCGGCCACTCCCTGACGAGAACGGCGCAGGTGGGCTGAGGCCACTGGAACCCACCCGCGCCTCCTGCAGCACGCGCCTGCCCAGGCGCAGTGCCATGGGCAGGGCCGCCGAGGTTACGCGTCACGACTGGCCATCGGCGCAGTGGCCGCGTCGGCCTTGGCCGTAGACCGGGACGAGGACACGGCGTACCAGAGTGGCCGTCAGAGCCGCGCGCGTCCGCCTCAAGATGCCTCGGACGCATGACACGCCCCCGTCCTCCTTGACCAGGGCGTGGCGCAATGCGCGCTCCCCTCGTTGCCCGCCATATGAGGAACGAAACGATCCCCCAGCCGCCGCTGCGCGGGTGCGGAATCGACACTGCTGTGGTCCGTGAAGGCTGCCCTTGCTCCGTCCGCCAGGCCCCGCGACCGCGATGGCCGCAGTCCAACGCGCAGGTGCTCCACACCACCCTGATCAGCCTTGCGTGTGTCCTGACCGCGGCGGCCGTGGCGGTCACCCTGCGGTCATGAAGGGGAGGGCACCCGCGCCCAGGCCGGGCCGGGACAGCCGTTCCTCGTGGATGCTCCCGCACGCCGCCCGCCCTGACACGCCGTACGCCAATACCAGTACGGCGGATCCGCGTGGCCCGTACCGCTGTTCGTCGCCGCTTCGATCGTCCCGGTCATCGCCGTGTCCGTCACCGGAGCAACGCGGCACAAGCGACAGGACCCCCGGCACCCCTCAAAGACATTCGCACCCGAAATGGTGGTTCGATGTCCTGGAGCGTGTGCAACTCCCCGTCCGACGGAGTACTCGGGTGAATACTAGAGGTCATGCTCCATGTTCTCCACCCATCTACTGCCGCGTCACCCAACGTGCGCGCATCCGGGTTTCACGTACTTGTCGTGTGCACCGGCAACCTCTATCGCTCCCCTCTCGCCGAGTGTCTGCTCAGGCAACGGCTGTGCGAGGCTCGGCAAGCGATCCAACTGAGCAGTGCGGGCACCGGGGCCGCCCCGGGTACGCCCATGCCGATCACGGCAGCGTCCTTCCTCCGCGAGCGCGGCGCGGATCCCTCTGGGATGAGCTCCCGCCAGCTGACGAAGGAGCTGGTCGAGAACTCGGATCTGGTACTGGGGGCCGCGACGGAGCATCGCGAGGCCGCTGTGCGACTCTCTCCCGTATGGGCGTTGGCCCGCGCTTTCACCCTCTGCGAGTTCGCCCGGCTGGTGCGCGCAGAGGACGCAGCGGGCGTGGCGGATCCGGCTGCACGGTTCGTGTCTCTCGTCCGGGGCGCGGCCGCTCGACGTGGTGCTGCGTCGGCGCACCCCGGTGATGACGACATCGAAGACCCTCTTGGCGCTCCTCCCCAAGAGTTGGGGGAGCGCCTTGCACAGATCGAGGATGTAGTGGATCGGATCGCCGCGGCTGTACGGACCGGATGATGTCCTCCCCCACGCCTCGGATCCGAGCAGTACGCGCCTCGGATCCGAGCAGTACGGGACCGACCCGCACTCTCTCAGAGATCCGGCCGGTGCGCGCACGACGCCGGAGCATCTCTGCCCGTCATCGCACGGACCGATTCCGTGTCAGCAGGACGATTCATCGCGGAGAGCCGCAGTCGGTGCCGGGGCCTGGTTCGTCGATGCGGACGTGTCAGGGTGATCTGGCGTACGAGTTGCTGAAAACATGCCAGAGCGGCGCAACTCGGCAGAGCGGCCGCGGCGGCGTCAGTGATGCTTCCGCCTGCGTGGACGACACACAGGAGTACCGCCACGGAGGTGAACAGCAGAACCACCACCCAGGAGTGGATGGCGCGACATCGGTGCAGCGTGGCACGGAGGATCGACAGAGCGGCCACGAGCCAAGGGCCGTAAACCAGCAGCGGCCACCAGGAAGCGGCGCCGCTCCGCGTGTGGAAAACGGCGATTTGCCGCAGAGGCTCATAGGTGGCCATGCCGCCGAATACGCTCACCATTGATGTGACGACCATGGCCAACGCGGCGATCAGGTAACTGAGGGTGCGCAGACCGCTGACACGCCTGGGTTCACGCAGCTTCCGATGGCTCCGGGGAACCGCCGTCAGTGGCGGCAGTTCGGCCGTGATGTCCTGCAGGTTCCTCAAGGGACTACCCGGAGGCGGGGTGGTTGCCGGCACCTCGTCGGGGACCGGGGGCGCGGTGGAGGCACGCTCGCCGGCCAAGGCGTCCTGGAGCATGTAGGCGAGTTCCTCGGCCGGATCCCATGCCGGGTCCGGCGGCACCAGGGGTGCCTGGAACACTCCGGCCGCGCCGCGGTGCCGACCGGTCACCCCCGTGTCGAACGGGTCGAGGTGATCGGCGTAATACCCCGAGTGGTGGACGATGCGCTCGTCGTTCATGGCAGCTTGATCAATCGGCCCGAGGAGACGCGCCTTGACTCTCCAAGGTGCCCCAGCGTTGGACAAGATCAGCTTCCAGCCGCGCCACGGTATCCAGAAACCTCTGCAACAGCGGTTCGGTGACCTGCAGCGCGACGGGCAGTCCCTCTTTACTGAGGGTGCCGTTGGCGCTGGGCGCCGAGTACGCCGAGGATGGCGTGTAGAGGTAAGGACCCATCATCACCGCATGCCCCCCGGTCAGGCACGTCTGGTCCTCGCGAGACGTGAACAGCCTGAAATTCCTTGCCCTAGTCATACCCGAATAACGCCGCCTCTTCCCCTTGGATGCGCGGCAAACGGGTGACGCAATGCGGGGATAAGTATCTTATCCAGAGGACATTCCACCATGTACCACTGCTGTGCGAAAAGCGTATTATGACGACTACCTCTGGTCATTCCTGGTGGGCCCGGGCGGGCGAAGGGAATTCACCGGCACCGGCGACACCCGGCTCGCGGTGCAGGGGGTGCGTGTTTCTTTCCAGCACATCGATCATGCGGCGACGCCGACGCAACTCAAGGACGTCGACTCGCCACATCCGACCCAGCGAATGCGCCCCCATGAGGGATCCCATGGTGCAGACAGAACCACAGACCAGCAATACCCAAACAGCGGTGCCCCACACGGCATTTCCCTCCGTCATCCCTGGCGGCTGCGCCTCGTATCTCCGCAAGCGGTGCCACGTACGAGGAATTCGCATCACGCGAATAACGCGGGAATTTAAGCAAGGTAACGGAAGAGATACGAAACGCCCCGCAGGGACTAACGGGATGACTGGCCTTACATCCCACATATGTACCTGCGGTCTGGAAATCGCGTTTCAGCACGGAGTCGGCCGCGCACAGACAGCGGCGGCCGACAGTCGACACCTTTCCCTGCGCCATGGAGCGGGCGCAGGGAAAGGTCCGTTACTGTCGGCCGTCACACAGGTGCTTCCGCAGGCGTCTCAGCCACAAGACGAACTCGCGCCGGTCAGCTGTTCTTCACCCGCCGGGTGAGGAAGATCGCCCCGCCACCGAGCAGGAGCAGTCCGGCAGCGCCGCCCAGCAGGACGGCCGAGCGCTCCCCACCGGTGTTGGCCAGGTGCGGCTTGCCGTGGTTGTCGTGCCCAGGCTTGCCGCCGTGGTCACCGCCGTGGTCACCGTCAGGCTTGCCGCCCGGGTCGTGGCCAGGCTTGCCGCCCGGGTCGTGGCCGGGATCGCCCGGGTCGTGGCCGGGATCGCCGCCCTCCACGGTGATCTCCTCCGAGAGGGTGAGGTCCGGGTCCTCCGCCCTGACGATGAAGAGGTGCTCGCCCGATTTGGTCTTCTCGGGAATAGTGACGGTTCCCTCCACCACGCCCGTCGCGTCGGCCGTGAAGTTGCCCAGCACGACGATCTTGGATGCGAGGTCTACTTCCGCCTCCTGGCCCGGCTGGAAACCCGTTGCCGTGAAGTCGATGTCGTCTCCCGCATCGACCACGGTGGAGCTGAGGGTCAGGCTCGGGGGCGGGGGTGGGTACTGGGCATAGGCGGGCTGGGCCCCCAGCACTGGTACAGCGGTCAGGACAGCGGAGGCTGCTGTGGCCGCCAGGGCGGCACGCCATTTCGATGACGCCGTCATCGCATTTTCACGCTCCTCTGGTGGGATCAGGCCGACGCCATGGTGCGACCCGTGAGTACGGTATATGCATGTATGGCATCTAAAAACGTCAGATAACGCCTGTTGCTGGATAAGAGACCATCTGGCGCACGAAGATCACCGGATCGACGTCGGGACGTCCGGAAACGCAAGGGTCCGTGAGGCACCTGCTGCCGCGTCGAGTTGCCTGCTTCGCACTCCTCAGGAGGGTCGCCGGATGCCCTGCCCGTGCCCCAACGACTCTGCCGCCAGGCCGAATTCGAGCTGTTCGGCAGGACTCTCCTACCTGGAGGAGCAGAGGGTCTTGTGGCGGCGGTGGACGGCATCACAGGGCGGCCGCCGGGCCAGTTCGATCTGACGTACCGATTGCTGAAAACCGGTCAGCGCCGCGATGGCGGGGAGTGCCGCGGCACAGACGCCGGGGAGGGTCCGCGGCGCCCGAGTGATGCACAGCACGAGGGCCGCGGCGGAGAGGAACAACACGACGCACCAGGAGTGTGCGGAGCGATGCCGGTGCAGAGTGGCCTGCAGGATCGAAAGGGAGGCGACCATCCAGGGCCCGTACACCAGCAGCGGCCACCAGTTGTTCGCACCGAAGCGGACAGAGCCCGCGGTCACCGCCTCGCGCAACGGGTCGTAGGCGACGATGCCGCTGAACACACTGGCCATGGCGGCGATGACGGTCGCCACCGCGGCGATCAGCAAGCCGACGATCCGCGACAGCGGCGGCAGTTCTCCGCCACCGCAGATGTGGCGGTGGCCCGAAGGGCATGTGCGCAAGTCCGCCCGCTGCAGCTTCTCGCGGACGTGACCGCTGGGAGGTTCGCCGGGAAACCGTCCGTCACACATGGCAGCCCCGCCAAATCCGCGTCCTGTGCGCGGCGGAGAGCTCGGCGGGGTCCGAGCCGGGCTGCGCGGTCGTCATACACCCCACAACGAAGTCGCCTGTGACCCAGGTGCGCGGCATCCGAGTGACAGGAGCATCGTGCACCCGCGCGACACCGACGATCTCGCTGCTCTCGTAGGAACCGGCCTACGGGGCCACACGGCTGACAGATGGTCGGAAAATCCCGCATCGCCGTACGTGGAGGTGTTGCGGCCCCTCACGCACCTGCAAGCTCTAGGAACCACTGGGAGCCGGACATCCGGCACGAAAGCGCCGGCCCGGCTCGGCACCAATGCAATCGAGAAAGGTCCGGGATGCCCAAAACCTTTGGTGTAACTCTCCTCGCCCTGGCGGCCTTGGCGGCCGGCACGCCAGGCGCCGTCGCAGACTCGGCCGCAGCAGGGTTCCCGTCGGCGGCCACGGCCTCCGACAAGGCCGGCAGGATTCCCGGCCGGTACATCGTGACGCTCAGGCAGACCGCCACCGACAGAAGGGAGGACATGGAGGAAGCGGTGACGGAGGCGAGCGAGCACGCCTCCGACATGGGCGCCGTCGTGCACCACGTCTATCGCCATGCCCTCTACGGCTATGCGGCGTCGATGACCCCGCGCACCGCGGCCGCACTCGCCGACGAACCGCAGGTGCAGTCGGTGCAGCAGGACCGATGGGTCCGTGCCACGGCCCAGTCCGTCCCGACCGGTGTGAACCGAGTCGACGCCGACCTCAGCCCGACCGCGGCCATCAACGGCGTGGACCGGCGGGTCAACGCGGATGTCGCCGTGATCGACACCGGGATCGACGCGAGCCACCCGGATCTCAATGTGCACCGCTCCGGCGGTGTGAACTGCGCAACGCCCCTCCTCCCCCCGAACATCGACCTGAACGGCCACGGCACGCATGTGGCGGGCACCATCGGTGCCCTGGACAACCGCACAGGGGTCGTCGGGGTGGCACCGGGTGCGCGGCTGTGGTCGGTGCAGGTGCTCAACGCCGCCGGCATGGGAACCACCTCAAGCACCCTCTGTGGCATCGACTACGTCACCCAGCACGCCGACCAGATCGACGTGGCCAACATGAGCCTGGGTGGGTCCGGCACCGACGACGGCAACTGCGGCAGGACAAACGGAGACGCCATGCACCAGGCCATCTGTAACTCGGTCGCCAGGGGTGTCACCTACGCCGTGGCGGCCGGCAACGCCCATGCCGACGCCAGGAACACGGCGCCGGCCGCATACGACGAAGTGATCACCGTCAGCGCCCTGGCGGACTTCGACGGCAAGCCCGGCGGCCTGGCCAGGCCGACGTGCCGCGCCGACCGGGACGACACGTTCGCGGACTTCTCCAACTACGGCGCCGACGTGGACCTGATCGCTCCGGGCGTGTGCATCCGGTCGACCTACCCCAACGGTGGCTACGCCATCGCCTCCGGCACCTCCATGGCCGCTCCGCATGTGGCGGGCGGCGCGGCACTGTACCGGGCCACCCACCCCACCGCGTCACCCCAGACCGTCAAGTCGGCCCTGCAGAACGCGGGCAGCCTCAACTGGTCCTGGCCGTCGCAGGACGGGGACGCCGTCAAGGAGCGCCTCCTCAGGGTCTCTTCGTTCTGACGAGCTGTCAGAACGATGCCCACCTCGGCAGCGCACCTCGGCACCGGCGGAGGCGGACACGGCCCTGCCGTCTCCGAGGTGCGCTGCCGAATGTCGGCGTCACGCCCCTCGGGTCATTTCTCAGCCGCGAGATCCGCCACGCCGGCCTCCTTCTGCTGGGCCGACAAGCGGGGCGCGGGCAGTTCGCCGTACGCCCCGTACATCCCGTAGCGGTCGCCCTTGGGGGGCACAGTCATGTTGAAGACGGTGCCGAGCACACGGCCGCCCACGCGGTCCAGCGCCTCGACTGCGGTACGGACCTGGTCATGGTTGGTCTTCGAGGCCCGGACGACGAGCAGCGTGCCCTGGGCCAGCGGGGCGAGACCGATGGTGTCGGCGACCGGCAGCAGCGGCGCGGTGTCGACGATCACCACCTCGTAGGTGCTCGTGAGCTCGTCGAGGACCTCGCTCATGCGGGCCGAGGCGAGCAACTCGGTGGGGTTCGGCGGCATGGCGCCGCTGGCGAGCACCGCGAGTCGGTTGCTGGTCTGCTGCATCACCTCCTCGACCCGGGCCTGTCCGATGAGCACGGTGGTCAGTCCGGCGTCCTGGACGAGACCGAAGGTCTTGGCCACACACGGACGACGCAGATCGGCATCCACCAGACAGGTGGAGACGCCCGCCTCGGCGAGGGAGAGGGCCAGGTTCACCGAGGTGTTGGTCTTGCCCTCGCCGGGCAGTGAGCTGGTCACCATGATGATCCGGGGACGGTCGTCGATCTGGGCGAACTGCAGATTGGTGCGCAGCTTGCGGAAGGCCTCGGCGCGCTTGGAGTGAACGGCGGCGGTGATGAGCGGTTGTGCCGGTGCGCCCTTGTCGTACGGGATGGCCCCGAGTCCCGGCAGCCCCGTGAGCTCGCCGAGCGCCTGGCTGGTCTTGAACGTGGTGTCGAGGGTCTCGCGCAGGGCGACAAATCCGGCGCCGAGCAGTAGTCCGGCGAGCACTCCGGCGGCCAGGTTGATCAGCGGGCGCGGAGAGACGGGATCGGAGGGCGCGATCGCATGCTGGGTGACGCCCAGCGAGACCGGCGAGACAGGCTCGGGAGGTGTGCCGGGCTTGCGCCCCGGGCCCATCGGCTTGGGTGTCTCCAACCGCTCGACGACAGCGCTGAAACACGCCGCGACGGCATTGGCGATCTCTGCGGCACGCTTGGGGTCGGGATCCTGGACGGTGATGTTGATGAGCACGGTGTTGAGCGGGGCCTCGGCGGTGATCTGGGACGCCAATTCCTCCGGTGTTGTGCGCAGCCTCAGTTCACGCACCACGGGCCCGGTCACCTGGCGGGTCGACACGATGGCGGCGTACGACTGCACGCGCGCCTGCGAGAAGGTCTGTCCCTGACTGAGCTGAACGGTGTCCTCACCGGAGCGTGTGGCGACGAAGAGCTGAGTACTGGCCGCGTAGACGGGGGTGCTCAGGTTCGTGACAGCGAGCGCCGCCCCCACCGCGAGAACCAGACAGACCGCGACGGTCAGCCAGCGCCGGGCAAGAGCCTTCAGGAATCCGTGGAGATCCAAACTGCACCCCTCAAAAGACCGAGGGAAACCACCCAAAGGAGAGGTTTGTTCCCTATGTACACAGCTGAAGATAGGGGCTTGAACGTCTCGATCCCGGGAGCCACCCCAGTGTCGGCCCGACAAAACAGCTCTGGAGGCAGATTGGTCGAGCCTCTCGTCACAGCTCGATGTCGCTGCCATGGCGAAGCGAGTCGCACCATCCGGTGACTTTCGCGCACGCCACACCGTTCGGCAGCCGGACGCCGCATCCGTCCGTGCATCCATATTCGTCAACGACCGATGCCGCACCGCCTCGCCCGGACACGACCGAGGAGAGTGGAGAAGTGGAAATGGTGACCAGATCGGAACACGTACACGCCGTGATGGCGACGGCGTTGGGGGCGCTGCTCATCTGCTGCATGTCCTGCACAGCGAGGGACACGGCGGAATTCCACACGTCCGGTACGGCCGCCGAGAACCACGCCGACGGCACCCCGGCGCCCAAGTCGGCGTCCACGGACGCTGTGGAGCGGTTGCGGGTCAAGGTGCTTGAGGTCCTGCCGCACGATCCGCAGGCGTTCACCCAGGGACTGGAGATGGCCGGTGACACGCTGTACGAGGGAACCGGCCTGGCGGGGCGTTCCTCGGTCCGGGCAGGTCCGCCCGGCGGGCAACCCACGGCCCGCGTGGCGATGCCCGCGCCGTTGTTCGGCGAGGGGATCACCGTACTCGACCGGACGCTCTGGCAACTCACCTGGCGGAACGGGATCGCCGTCGAGCGCGATGCGACGACATTGAAGGAGGTAAGCCGCGTCCCGTACCCCGATGAGGGCTGGGGCGTGTGCCACCAGCGGTCCAAGAATCGACTGGTTACTAGCGACGGATCGTCCCGGCTGACGTTCCGGCACCCGAAGACGCTTGCGAAGGCAGGCCACATTCCCATTACCGAGAACGGACGACCGTTGGCCAAGCTGAACGAACTCGAGTGCGTCGGCGACGCCGTATACGCAAACGTCCTGTTCACCGAGCGGATCGTGCGCATCGATCCCGCCAGCGGTACGGTGACGGCCAGCATCGACGCCACCGGGCTGCTGCGCAAGGACGAAGCTGTGAACGGCTCCGTCCTGAACGGTATCGCGGCCGTCCCCGGCACCGACCAGTTTCTGATCACCGGCAAGTTCTGGCCCAAGATGTTCCGCGTCGTGTTCAAGGGCCCGGAGGCGGAGTGAACGCCACACCATCAGGTGACTTCGGGCAACACCTAACTGTCCGCCGGCCGGACACCCAGTTCGTCACTGTATCTATATCTCGGTCAAAGGCTATTGCCACACCGGCGCCTAGCCCGGAATCAACCGAGAAGAGTGCGGAGAATGACGACATCGCCGCGACGACGAGTTGCTCTGGTAACGACTGCCGGCCTCGTCCCCACGCCGCCGCATGTCTCACGGGGAGCGGCCACGGGCGGCAGCACAGTGCCCAGCACGCGTCGTCGCCACAGGTCATGACGGAGCAAAAGGTGCGTCCCGCGGTTCCACGGCATCCCGGACTCGCCTTGGGCGCCTTCCGCCTGCGCGGATCCTGCAGACGACGTTCAGTCCGGTACACGCTGCTGGCCGTCGCCGCGCTTTCCCTCGCCGGGGCGGCCTGGATCACGGTCACCGGCCTGCTCGCCCGCTCCGAACTGCTGAACGCGCAGCGAGATCTGGCGACACTTCGGCAATCCATCATGGGCTCACCGGGGAGTGCCACTCCGGCGAGCCCGGACAAGGCGATGCGGTCTGCGGCGGCCCATGCCGCCCGGGCCCACAAGCTCACCACCGGGCCTGCCTGGTACGCGGCTTCGCACGTACCGTTCCTGGGTCGGCCCTTGAGCACAGTTCGCGGCATCGCCCAGGCCGCCGACCAGGTGGCCGGTGACATTCTGCCACCGATGGTGCACCTTGCAGCGAAGCCGCCCGACGCTGCCCGCCGCGACGGGCTACCGGCCCTGCTGTCCACTCTCCGGGGCAGAGCCCCGGCTCTCGACCGCGCCGCGCAAGCTGCCTCCGACACACGCAGACTTGCCGACGGACTGCCTCCCACACCCTGGGTGCCAGGCGTCGATCGCGCGCGTACCCAGCTGATTTCTCAGCTCCATGGAATGGCCCCCGCCATGGCCGATGTGGCGGTGGCGGGCCGCGTGCTTCCACCCATGCTCGGAGCGGACGGCCCACGGCGCTACATCGTGGTGTTCCAGAACACCGCCGAATCCCGGGGCACCGGAGGTCTGCCCGGGGCCTTCACCGTACTGACAGCGCATCAGGGAAGGCTGCGGTTCGAGACGTTCGGCACCGACGGCATGCTCGTGGATGAGCGCCCCGACATCGACCTGGGAGCCGAGTACCGCAGGCGCTACGGTGCCATGAACCCCACCGGCACCTGGGCCAACTCCAATGTCAGCCCTCATTTCCCCTATGCGGCCCGCATCTGGGCGGCGATGTGGCGCGAACACAGCGGCCAGCGCGTGGACGGTGCGATCGCGCTCGATCCTAGCGCGATGGGGCGGCTTCTCCAGGCAACAGGCCCGGCCCGGCTGCCCGACGGAACGGCGGTCACCGCAGACAATGTAGTGGACCTCACCGAGCGAACCGCTTACGCCAGCTTCTCCGACAGCCGAGTACGCCAGGCATACCTCCTCGACGTCGCACGCGCCGCCGCCGCGACGCTCATCGGCACCCTGGACACTCCCGAACGGATGCCGGAGCTGCTCAGGGCGACCTACGACGTCGCGGGCGAAGGGCGCCTGCAAGTATGGAGCGCGCAGCCCCGGGAACAACGCCTCCTGCAGAGCCGACCCGTGGCCGGTGCCCTGCCGGCAAAGCCCGGACCGTTCGCCGGACTAGTGCTGATCAACGCCGCAGGCGGAAAGCTCGACTACTACCTCGACCGGGAACTGCACTGGATTCCCGGCCGATGCACCCGCCGCGGCCGACCCGTCATCGCACGGATCACACTCGCCAACCGGGCTCCCACATCAGGCCTCCCGCCCTATGTCACCCAGCGTGGCGACAAGCCGCCCTACCCCACCCGGCCGGGTGACAACCGGCTGCTCGTCTCCTACTACGCCAGCTCGCACGCACGGTTGACCCGCGCGACCCTGGACGGCCGCCCTGTCAACGTAGGCAGCGGCACCGAACGCGGCCATGCTGTTTTCACAGTGGATGTAGAACTGCCGGCGCAGCAGAGCCGCACGCTGAAGCTTCATCTCCTCGAGCCAATCAGTGACCAAACCCCGGTGCTGCTGCGCCAGCCACTGATCACGCCGCTTCGCGCCCGTGTGGATTCCTACCCCGCCTGCCGCGGCTGACGGAGACGCGTTTCTTCCGGCAGCCCGCACGGCCACTGCGATCCGCTTCACCGCCGGGTCGATCCCTACGAGGCCTTCCCACACCGCTGCGGAGGCGCACCGAGGGGGTCGTCGGCATCGTCCCCCCGCGCCAACCAGGCGAACGCAAGAGAGTGAACTCGCGGGAAAGCGCTGCTCGCGCTGGGCGTGCGCTCCAGGACAGATGACAAGGCATCAGCAATCCACTCGCCGACCCCCAGCAGGCCCGGGCTCTTCTCGGGTACCGCCTCGGGCCTTGAGGGCGCTGTAGTTCGGTGGTCTTGTGTATCGGGTAACTACCGTGTGTGCGGGCCGAGTTGCTGGAGGTCCCGTCGGCCGTGGCCGACCGGGAGTGGGCCGAGGAGTGGTCGGACCGGCTGGAGGACCTGCTCGTGGAGGTAGGGCACGTCTTCGGCCGGTGGGAGCTGCGGCTGCGGGCGCAGGCGTGCATCCGCGGGCTGCTGGCGCCGTTGTCGCGCAAGAACGGCTGGCAACTGTCCGAGTACGCGGCACCCTTCGCCGCTCTGTGCGGCGTCAGCCCGGTCGAGCAGTCCTCCGGAAAGACCCGGCGCCGACAGCTGAACCGCGGTGGCAACCGCCAGGCCAACGCTGCCCTCTACCGGATCGTTGTGACACGCATCCGCCGTGACGCACGCACCTGCGCCTACGTCGAGCGGCGGACGAAGCAGGGCATGTCGAAACGCGAGATCATCCGCTGCCTCAAACGCTACGTCGCCCGCGCGATCTACCGGCAGATCCACCCGGCGACAACCTCCGTCATCGCATCTTCTGCCACTTGACGCAACGTAGGGGCATCCTGAACGTGCATCTGGCCCAGGAGTTGGCCCACTTCGCCGCCGCCGACCTCACGCACCTCACCCGCGCGATCAAGCGGAAGCCGAAGAAGATCCAGTACCGTCCCCACCTGGTCGACGGCTGTCCGCCACCCACCGGTCTGACCATGGACGACGACGTGATCAGACCGCCGGACTACGCGAGTTCAACCTGAGTAAAACCGCGAGAAGTCTTATCGGTGGATCTCATGAGTCGATTGCCTGCCTAACTCGTCGCATATGCGGCAAGAACACGACACGCGGGTTCTTGCCCCACCCAAATCGAAAGATCAGTTAGCATGTCCCGCATGCACAAGAGATTGACTGACGACCTCACAGAGAAGAACCGAGACGGTTACTGGTTCGAGACGCTTCGATGTCCGGGCTGCCGTGCGCGGCTCCACGGAGATACCGCGCTGACCTGCAAAGGGTGCAGACGAACCTATCCTGTGCATGATGGGATCCCGCGGTTCGTTCCCGAGGACAACTACGGGAAATCTTTCGGATATCAATGGAATTTGCATCGGCTTACCCAGCTTGACTCGCATGTGGGGCTCCCCGTATCCAAAGATCGCCTGCTGCGGGAGAGCGGCTGGACCGCTGACGAACTTCGGGGCCGCGAAATTCTTGAATGCGGAAGCGGCGCCGGACGCTTCACTGAAGTGCTCTGCCAGACCGGCGCTGCCGTGACCTCCTTCGACCTCTCCAACGCGGTGGACGCCAACGCCGTGTCCAATGGCCGATTCGCCAACCTGCGGCTATTCCAGGCCAGCATCTACGACATGCCTCTGGCGGATGAATCATTCGACTACCTCGTCTGCCTCGGAGTCATCCAGCACACGCCTGACGTTGAGCGGGCCTTCAAGACGATCTTCCGTTACCTGCGTCCGGGTGGAAAGTTCTGCATCGACGTGTACGCAGCGATCGTCGCCTATCCGCATCTGCGCCAACTGCTCCGGCCCGTCACGAAGCGAATTCCACCCTCCAAGCTCTACAGCGTTGTCCAATCCATCACGCCACGACTGCTGCCAGTTTCCATGCGCCTCAGCGCAGTCCCATGGGTGGGCGACTACCTGGCCAGGCTGGTTCCGGTGGCTAATCACCGCCACCTCGGGTTGACTGATGCCGAAATCCTGCGGACCTGGTCGATCCTGGACACTTTCGACTGGCTCTCGCCCCAATTCGAGAGGCCCCAGCCGCGGCGCCGACTCGAGCGCTGGTGCAGGGACCTTCACCTGAGCGAATTCACTGTCGAGCGCATTCGCGGGCTCTATGTCGTCCGTGGAACGAAGTAGAACGCCGGGCAGGACAGGAGCCGCTGCGCCCACGCTGCTGGCGCCCTTCGGCCTCACTGATTGCACATTCACCGCCGACGCGTTGCACACCGCCCGCGAACAGGCCCGCTACCTGGTACCGGTAGTTCG
>NZ_JACMSF010000060.1 GCF_014257025.1 Streptomyces cupreus | reverse complement strand
CCCACAGCGTCGACCTTACGACCAGCAAACCCGACATATGACACCGGGTGCGGCCGCCGGGGCGTCTTTGACGCAACCCTGACGGACCGCACCCGGCGGCGGGGTCCCCGGCTCAGGAGGGGTGTGCCGCAGCTGCGCAGCGGAAAGGGCCGCACCCCGAGGGGTACGACCCTGTGCCACCTGTCTGTCTATCGGACCTCGGTGATCTCCGGACCACGCTGCAACTGCCCCATGCCGCCGGAGAACCGGGATCCGGCCTCCTCTTGCTGGACCCCCTCGGGGACCATCTGGGCGTCGTTCGGCAGCTTCAGGACGATCGGGTCGCGGGGCGCCATCGGGCCCTCGCCGCGGACCACGACCGTGTCCCGGAAGATCTGCTCCAGCAGCCCGGCCGCCTGCGGCTGCACCGCGCCCTGGCCCGAGATCACTCCGCGCAGGAACCAGCGCGGACCGTCCACACCGACGAACCGCACGACCTGGAAGCCGCCCGTGCCGTCCGGCAGTTGGACCGGGACCTGCGCCCGCAGCTCCCAGCCGAGGGGACCCTCGACCTCGTCGATGATGCCGCCCTGCTGGGTGATGCCGGCGCCGATCTCCTCGCGCACCTCGCCCCAGATGCCCTCCCGCTTGGGAGCGGCGAAGGCCTGGAGTTGGATGGCGCTGTCGCGCAGGACGACGGTCGCCGCGACGATCGCGTCGCCCGCGACCTCGACCCGCAGTTCCATGCCCTCGACTCCGGGCACGAAGAGCCCGCCCAGGTCGACCCGGCCCTCGCCGGGCTCGCGCACCTCGGTGCTGTCCCACGGACCGTCGGGCCGCGGCTCCGGCTCCAGACGCACGCGCTCGCGCGTGCCCTCGTCGTCCGCCTCGGTGTCGACGCCGTCGACGACCTGCTCGGGCTCGCCGGCCGCGTCCTCGGCGGCACCCTTCTTCTTGCGACGTCCGAACACGTCACTGTCCTTCCCGGTCGGATACGACCGAAGCGTATCTAGTCCCACCCGTCGTGCCGCCGTCGGCGGCCTGACCGCTTGTGCCGCGCCCGCCGTCCACGGCTGCGTGCCCACCGGTGGACCCGAAGCCCCCCTCGGCCCGCGCCGAGTCGGGAAGCTCCGCGACCTCCTGGAAGCGGACCCTCTCGACCTGCTGGACGACCAGTTGGGCAATCCGGTCGAAGCGCTCGAACCGCACGGACTCGCGCGGGTCGAGATTCACCACGATCACCTTGATCTCCCCACGGTACCCGGCATCAACCGTCCCCGGGGCATTCACGAGGGCGACACCGCAGCGGGCGGCCAGTCCGGAACGTGGGTGCACGAAGGCCGCGTACCCCTCGGGGAGCGCCACAGACACCCCCGTCGGCAGCACCGCGCGCTCCCCCGGCTTCAGTTCACAGGCCTCGGTGGTGCGCAGATCCGCGCCCGCGTCGCCGGGATGCGCGTACGACGGAAGCGGTACGTCCGGGTCGACGCGGCGGAGCAGCACGTTCAGAGGGTCACGGCTCACGGGTTCACCTCGAAGGCGCGGGCACGCCGCACCTGGTCCGGGTCGCTCATGGCGGCCTGGATCTCCTCCTGGCGGCCGTTGTCGATGAAGTGGTCGACCTTGACCTCGATGAAGAGCGCGTCGGCGCGGACGGCGACCGGTCCCTCGGGGCCGCCGACGCGTCCGGTGGCGGTGGAGTAGATCTTCCGCCCGGCCACCGCGGTCACCTCGGCCTGAAGATGCAGCACGGTGCCGACCGGTACCGGCCGCCGGAAGTCGGTCTCCAGACGTCCGGTCACGGCGATGGTCCGCAGCAGCCAGTTCAGCGAGCCCAGGGTCTCGTCGAGGGCGGTCGCGAGGATGCCGCCGTGCGCGAGGCCCGGCGCGCCCTGGTGTTCGCGGCGCACGGTGAACTCGGCGGTGAGGGAGACCCCTTCGCCCGCCCGCGCCTGGAGGTGCAGCCCGTGCGGCTGCTCACCGCCACAGCCGAAACACTGTCCGTAGTGCGCGCCGAGAAGCTCACCGGGCTCGGGAGCATCAGGATGTCGCACCGGTTTCACGGCGTCGGCCGGGGGTTGAAGGCTTGCGGATGTACCACTCACAGCCGCAGACCTTACCCGCGCGTCGGCGCCTTCCGGACACCGTGCCAAGCTTGGATCCATGCAGCTCTCCGCCACCCCGTACGAAGAACGCCTCACCGCCCCCCGCTCGTGGTGGCTGATGTCGGTGCTGGTCGGCTTCTCCCTGGCGCTGATCGCCCTCCCGTTCGGCACCCTGCCGATGCTCGGCGCGCTGGCCGGCGGCACGGCCGCGGCGGCCGTGGTGGCCAGCTCGTACGGCTCGGTGCGGATCCGGGTGGTGGGCGGCTCGCTGATCGCGGGCGAGGCGAAGATCCCGGTCACCGCGCTGGGCGAGGCGGAGGTCCTGGAGCGCGAGGAGGCCCGGGCCTGGCGCACGTACAAGGCCGACACCCGCGCCTTCCTGCTGCTGCGGGCCTACATCCCGACGGCGCTGCGCGTGGAGGTCACCGACCCCGAGGACCCGACGCCGTACCTGTACCTGTCGACGCGGGAGCCGGAGGCTCTGGCGGAGGCCATCAAGGCGGCCAAGGCGGACAGGCACAGGTGACCGGCGGGTCCCCGGCAAGGGGACCCGGAGCGCGGCACCTCAGCTTCCGGACCTGCCGCGTCCGAGGCGCTTGCGGCCGACTTCCTTGGTGACGTCCCCGATCGTCAGCGGATCGGCCGGCGCCTCCAGCGGCGGAAGGTCCGCCAGCGCGTCCCAGGGCACCTGGATCCTGCGCAGGTCCGCGCGGATCCGGTCGGCCAGCTTCTTGGTGTCCCGGCGGTTCATCAGCGCACCCACGGCCGCGCCCACCATGAACGGCATCAGGTTCGGCAGATTGCGCACCATCCGCTTCATGATCTGCTGACGCAGCTGGTGCTTCATATGGGTGTTCAGCGCGGAACTCACCGTCGACGGCTTGGTCACGTCGATGCCGCGCTCCCCCGACCAGGAGTCCAGGTACGCGGTGGAGCGCTGTTTCAGGTTCCCCGGCGGTCGTACGCCGTAGACCTCGTGGAGTTCGGCGATCAGCTTCAGCTCGATCGCGGCGACTCCGGTGATCTCCGCGGCCAGCTCGGTCGGCATGGCCGGCGGCACGGGCAGCATGGCGGCCGCGCCGACGCCGGCACCGACCGTCGATGTCGCGGTCCTCGCACCCGCCACGAGCTTGTCGGCGAGCTGTTCGGGGCCGAGCCCCGGGAACTGTCTGCGCAGGGTCGCGAGGTCCCGTACGGGCACCCGCGGGGCGTTCTCGATGATCCGGTCGGTGAGGTAGGCGAGGCCCGCCTTGGCGCGGCTGCCGCCCTTGCGGACGCCTTCCCAGGCCTTCTCCCGGATCACCGCCGCCCGTCGACGCGCGGCGGGCACCCGAGGCTGAGCCGGCGCCGGCAGATCGCCAGGGCCGGCCGCCGGTTCGAGCGAGGCCGATCCATCGGTGGATGAGCCTCGCCCGTCGTCACGCGCGCCGAAGGGGCCGCCGGGCGGCCCTTGGTCCGCTTCCCGCACGTGGAAGCGGCGCTTCCAGGGAGGGGTCGAGCCAGTCACGGCCGACCCTTCCTCAGTCGCAGTCGCGGCAGATCGGCTGACCGTTCTTCTCCCGGGCCAGCTGGCTGCGGTGGTGCACCAGGAAGCAGCTCATGCAGGTGAACTCGTCCTGCTGCTTGGGCAGCACCCGGACGGCCAGCTCCTCGTTCGAGAGGTCCGCGCCGGGCAGCTCAAGGCCTTCCGCGGCCTCGAACTCGTCGACATCCACCGAGGAGGTCGACTTGTCGTTCCGCCGGGCCTTGAGCTCTTCAAGGCTGTCCGAGTCGACGTCGTCGTCGGTCTTGCGTGGGGTGTCGTAATCCGTTGCCATGTCGCTCTCCCCCTCTGGGTGTCTGCGGTGTCTCCAGCGCACGTAACGCGTGAGAGGCCGGACTTGTGCCCGACCCGAGGCGGAGATTTTGCCTCACATCAAGGTCTGTTACTCAATCGACACCCAACCGGACTCCTCAAGAGTGATCGGCTTGGATGGCGAACGGGACCGTACACGGTCCTAATGCCGCACTTCAAAGGCGTCTCACCGTGTACTTCCCGTGATCAGGACCCCCGAAAACCCGGATTTTCCCGGCTTTCCGACAGGTCGCATGATCACGGAGAGTAGATGGCCGGAAATTCGCCCTTGTGATCGATCACACACGGTACCCCCGACTTCGCGCCCTGAAAATTCCGCGCAAAGCGAACATCCCCATGTCGCCTCATCGATCTCAGACGGGCAGGGCGACTCTCATCACCAGCCCGCCGCCCTCGCGCGACTGCGCCGCGATGTGCCCGCCGTGCGCCCGGGCCACGGACCGCGCGATGGACAGACCGAGTCCGACGCCCTTGTCACTGCCCGTGCGCTCGGTGCGCAGCCGCCGGAACGGCTCGAAGAGATTGTCGATCTCGTACGCGGGGACGACGGGCCCCGTGTTCGACACGACGAGCACCGCCTGGCCGTGCTGGAGCTCGGTGGTGACCTCGACCCAGCCGCCCTCGGGGATGTTGTACCGCACGGCGTTCTGCACGAGGTTCAGGGCGATCCGCTCCAGCAGGACGCCGTTGCCCTGGACCACCGCGGGATCGCGCTTGCCACGGATCTCCACGCCCTTGGCCTCCGCCTCGCCGTGCACCTGGTCGACTGCCTGCTCGGCCACCTCGGCGAGGTCGACGGGCTTGCGCTCGACGATCTGGTTGTCGCTGCGGGCGAGCAGCAGCAGGCCCTCCACGAGCTGCTCGCTGCGCTCGTTCGTCGCCAGCAGCGTCTTGCCGAGCTGCTGGAGCTCCACCGGCGCGTTCGGGTCGGACAGATGGACTTCCAAGAGCGTGCGGTTGATCGCGAGCGGTGTGCGCAGCTCGTGCGAGGCGTTGCCGACGAAGCGCTGCTGGGCGGTGAACGCCCGCTGGAGGCGCTCCAGCATGTCGTCGAAGGTGTCCGCCAGCTCCTTCAGCTCGTCGTCCGGGCCGTCCAGCTCGATCCGCCGGGACAGGTCGGAGCCGGCCACCGCGCGGGCGGTGCGGGTGATCCGGCCGAGCGGCGACAGGACGCGGCCCGCCATGGCGTAGCCGAAGGCGAAGGCGATGACGGCGAGGCCGAGCAGGGCCAGCAGGGAGCGGCTGAGCAGAGTGTCCAGGGCGTGCTGGCGCTGTTCGTTCACGCACTCGTTGAGCGCGTGGTTCAGCTCGTCCGCGGGCAACTGGCTGGAGCGCAGCGTGCACGTCTCGCTGGCCACCTGGCCGGAGACGATCTTGAAGGGCAGATCGCTGCCGACGTTCATCGCGCTCGCGGCGAGCAGATAGATGATCGACAGCAGCAGGATGCCGGCGATCAGGAACATGCCGCCGTAGAGCAGGGTGAGCCGTATGCGGATCGTCGGGCGCAGCCAGGGGAGGGGCTGCACCGGCCTTCTCGGGTCCCAGGTCGGCTTGGGCGGCGCCTGGGGCGGTGCGGGGGTCGCTGCCATGGGGAACTCAGATCCGGTAGCCGGAGCCGGGGACGGTGACGATGACGGGGGGCTCGCCCAGCTTGCGGCGCAGCGTCATGACGGTGACGCGGACGACGTTGGTGAACGGGTCGGTGTTCTCGTCCCAGGCCTTCTCCAGCAGCTGCTCCGCGGAGACGACCGCGCCCTCGCTGCGCATCAGCACCTCAAGGACGGCGAACTCCTTGGGCGCGAGCTGGACCTCCTTGCCGTCGCGGAAGACCTCGCGGCGGTTGGGGTCGAGCTTGATCCCGGCGCGCTCCAGGACGGGCGGCAGCGGCAGGCTGGTGCGGCGGCCGAGGGCACGCACGCGTGCCGTGAGCTCGCTGAACGCGAAGGGCTTGGGGAGATAGTCGTCGGCGCCGATCTCCAGGCCCTCGACACGGTCGCTGACGTCACCGGAGGCCGTGAGCATCAGCACGCGGGTGGGCATGCCGAGCTCGACGATCTTGCGGCAGACGTCGTCGCCGTGCACGAGCGGGAGGTCGCGGTCGAGGACGACCACGTCGTAGTCGTTGACGCCGATGCGCTCCAGGGCGGCCGCACCGTCGTACACGACGTCGACGGCCATGGCCTCCCGGCGCAGTCCGGTGGCCACCGCATCGGCGAGCAGTTGCTCGTCCTCGACGACGAGTACGCGCACGTCGCTGTTCCTTCCTCTGTCCACCCGCGTAGCGCCGCTCCGGGCGCGCGGGCAGGGGTCTGCTGGGGTGTGTTGGCCTCCATCCTGCCCTTTTCGGCCATAAGTCGGCGGTAAGACGGGTGAGTGACGGATGAGGGACGGGTGTGAGGACCCGGGAATGCGAGATTTTCTTGGTGGGTTGAGGTTTCCGTGATTGAGAGCGGGGGGAGGACGGCTTTACACCCCGCGATCACGCTCCGCTTCTGCCACACCACCATGCGGTACGGAGCAGTCCGCTTTCCGCAGAGCGGTCGTGGATGTCCGGCACCGTCGCCGCCCGGCAGGGGCAGCACGCCGGGCACCCACAGGAGACGTGATCGCCCCTTCCGAACGGCACACCCCCGTGCCACCGACCCACGACCCAGGACGAGGGGGCACAGCATGGACGCATTCACCGCAGGGCTTCTGCAGCGCATAAGGGCGACCGAGTCCGACCTGACGCGGGCTCGTGACGAGGGCGACGAGTTCCTCGTCGAAGTGGAGCAGGGCGAACTCGACGACCTGCGCCGCCTCGCCGCCGAGCACGGTGTGGAAGTCGGCGCGTCCAGCGTCTGACCAGCACTTACGCACTACAGTGGGCCCCCGGCGAATCCAGCGCCGGGGGCCCGCTCTGTGCCCGGCCTGTCGCGCCGGGCTGCCCGCTCAGTCGTGCCAGGCGCCGAATTCCTCCAGCAGGCGCTGGAGGGGCTCGAAGACGCCCGGGGTGGCCGCGACCGCAAGGTGGGCCGCGGGGCGCTCTCCGGGGCGTCCACCGGTCAGGGCGCCCGCTTCCCGGGCGATCAGGTCGCCGGCCGCGAGGTCCCAGGGGTGCAGGCCTCGCTCGTAGTAGCCGTCCAGCCGGCCCGCGGCCACGTCGCACAGGTCGACCGCGGCCGAGCCGGAGCGCCGGATGTCCCGCAGCAGCGGGATCAGTCTGTGGGCGACCTCGGCCTGGTGGACCCGGACCCCGGTCACATAGTTGAAGCCCGTGGAGACCAGCGCCTGCTCCAGGGGCGGCGCCGGGCGGCAGGCCAGTGCGCGCTCGCCCTCCCAGGCACCCGTGGCCCAGGAGCCGGCGCCTCGTACCGCGTGGTACGTCTCGCCGCGCATCGGGGCCGCGACGACGCCGACGACGGTCTCGCCGTCCTGCTCGGCGGCGATGGAGACGGCCCAAGTCGGCAGTCCGTACAGGTAGTTGACCGTGCCGTCGAGCGGGTCTATCACCCAGCGGACCCCGCTGGTGCCCTCGGTGGAGGCGCCCTCCTCGCCGAGGAAGCCGTCGTCCGGGCGCTGTTCTGAGATCAGGTCGGTGATCAGCTTCTCGGCGGCGATGTCCATCTCGGTCACCACGTCGATCGGGCTCGACTTGGTCTTCGCCACCGCGAGATCGGCCGGGCGTCCGTCGCGCAGCAGGTCGCCCGCGCGGCGCGCGGCCTCCTGGGCGAGACGGAGCAGGTCCGAGTGCAGGGGGTCGGTCACGGGGCTCCTCAGGCGTAGGGGCTGTCGGCGCCCGCGGCGGCGGGCCGGGGGGCGCGGGCCGGGCAGCAGCCGACCGGGCAGAGGTTGTGGCTCGCGCCGAGCGCGCCCAGGGCGCACGGCGTGACGGCCCGTCCGCTCTCGGCGGCGGCCCGCTCCAGGACGAGGTCACGGACGGCGGCGGCGAACCGAGGGTCGGCGCCGACGGTGGCCGAGCGGCGCACCGGCAGCCCCAGCTCCTCGGCCTTCGCCTCGGCCTCGGTGTCGAGGTCGTACAGGACCTCCATGTGGTCCGAGACGAAGCCGATGGGAGCCATCACCACGGCCGGGACACCGGCGCCGTGCCGCTCCTCCAGGTGGTCGCAGATGTCGGGCTCCAGCCACGGGATGTGCGGGGCGCCGGAGCGGGACTGGTAGACGAGCTGCCAGGGGTGGTCGACGCCGGTGCGCTCGCGGACGGCGTCGGCGATCAGCCGCGCCACGTCCAGGTGCTGCTCGACGTACGCCCCGCCGTCGCCGTGGTCCTCGACCGGACCCGAGGTGTCGGCGGCGGAGTTCGGGATGGAGTGGGTCGTGAACGCGATGTGGGCGCCGTCCCGGACCTCCTCGGGGAGGTCGGCCAGCGACCGCAGCACACCGTCGATCATGGGCTCCACGAAGCCCGGGTGGTTGAAGTAGTGCCGGAGCTTGTCGATCTTCGGCGGCTCCAGGCCCTCGGCCTCAAGCGCGGCGAGCGAGTCGGCGAGGTTCTCGCGGTACTGGCGGCAGCCCGAGTACGAGGCGTAGGCGCTGGTGGCGAGGACCAGGATGCGGCGGCGGCCGTCGCGCACCATCTCGCGCAGGGTGTCCGTCAGATACGGCGCCCAGTTGCGGTTGCCCCAGTAGACCGGCAGGTCCAGGCCGTGGTCGGCGAAGTCCTTGCGCAGGGCGTCGAGCAGTGCGCGGTTCTGGTCGTTGATGGGGCTGACCCCGCCGAACAGGAAGTAGTGCTGTCCGACTTCCTTCAGCCGTTCCTTGGGGATGCCGCGCCCTCGCGTCACGTTCTCCAGGAACGGAACCACGTCGTCCGGGCCCTCGGGGCCACCGAAGGAGAGCAGGAGGAGGGCGTCGTAAGGGCTGGCATCGAGCACGTCTGGCATGCGTCCGATCCTGCCACCCGGCGCTGACAGCCGGGAAACGGCGGGGTGTCGACCTGGGTGCGCGACCGGCCGGTCGGGTGCGTTAGGGTCACCTAACTCGTAAGCTGTATCGGCCATGTACACGCCTTACGCGGTGCCTCGCGCGCCGCCATCCCGCGACCGGAGATCCCGTGCCCAGCCCCTACCGCGCCCTGTTCGCCGCCCCCGGCTCCAAGGGCTTCTCCGCCGCGGGCTTCCTCGGCCGGATGCCCCTGTCGATGATGGGGATCGGTGTGGTGACGATGGTGTCCCAGCTGACCGGGCGGTACGGCCTGGCCGGCGCCCTGTCGGCCACCATCGCGCTCGCCGCCGCGGTGGCCGGGCCGCAGGTCTCGCGTCTTGTGGACCAGTACGGCCAGCGGCGCGTGCTGCGTCCGGCGACGCTCGCCTCACTCGCCGCCGCGGCCGGGCTGCTGTTCGCCGCGCACTACGGCTGGCCGGACTGGACGCTCTTCGTGTTCTGCGCCGGCATCGGGTGTGTGCCGAGCGTCGGCGCGATGATCCGGGCCCGCTGGGCGGCCCTGTACCGGGGCACCCCGCAGCTGCACACCGCGTACTCCTTCGAGTCCGTGGTGGACGAGGTCTGCTTCATCTTCGGGCCGATCATCTCCATCGGTCTGTCCACGGCCTGGTTCCCGGAGGCGGGCCCGCTGCTCGCCGCCTGCTTCCTCGCGGTCGGCGTCTTCTGGCTCACCGCCCAACGTGCCACCGAGCCCGAGCCGCACCCGCGCGAGCGGCACGAGAGGCGCGGCGGCAGCGCCCTGCGCTCCCCCGGCCTCCAGGTCCTGGTGGCCACCTTCGTGGCGACGGGAGCGATCTTCGGGGCCGTCGACGTGGTCACCGTGGCCTTCGCCGAGGAGCAGGGCCACAAGGGCGCCGCGAGCGTCGTCCTCGCCCTGTACGCGGCCGGTTCCTGTGTGGCGGGCGCCGTGTTCGGGCTGCTGCATCTCAAGGGGGCGCCCGAACCTCGCTGGCTGCTGGGCATATGTGCGATGGCCGTGAGTATGATCCCCCTCCTACTGGTCGGAAACTTGCCGTTTCTGGCCGTGGCGCTGTTCCTTGCGGGGCTCTGCATCGCTCCCACGATGATCACGACGATGTCCCTCATCGAACAGCACGTACCACGCGCGCAACTGACCGAGGGCATGACCTGGGTGAGCACCGGGCTCGCGGTCGGGGTCGCGCTCGGCTCCTCCGTGGCCGGCTGGGTGATCGACGCGGCCGGTGCGCGGGCCGGGTACGGGGTTCCGGCGGTCTCCGGAGCCGTCGCGGTCGCGGTCGGTTTCCTCGGGTACCGCCGGCTCAGCAGACCGGCGCCGGGTCGGGGAGGCACCGTTGAGCAGCACAGCGAGCGGGAAGAACGGCACGTGGCGTAACTGGGGCGGGAACGTCTCCGCCCGCCCCGCGCGGGAGGTCACGCCCGCCTCGGTGGAGGAACTGGCGGATGCCGTGCGCAAGGCCGCCGAGGACGGTCTGAAGGTGAAGGCCGTCGGGACCGGCCACTCCTTCACGTCGATCGCGGCCACCGACGGTGTGTTGATCCGCCCTCAACTGTTGACCGGCATCCGCAACATCGACCGGAACGCCATGACCGTCACGGTGGAGGCCGGTACCCCGCTCAAGAGGCTCAACATGGCCCTGGCCCGCGAGGGTCTGTCGCTGACCAACATGGGCGACATCATGGAGCAGACGGTCTCCGGGGCCACCAGCACCGGCACCCACGGCACGGGCCGGGATTCGGGCTCGATCGCCGCCCAGATCAAGGGACTTGAGCTGGTGACCGCCGACGGGTCGGTCCTCGCCTGCTCCGAGAAGGAGAATCCGGAGGTCTTCGCCGCCGCCCGGACAGGCCTCGGCGCGCTCGGCATCGTCACCGCGATCACCTTCGCCGTGGAACCGCTCTTCCTGCTGACGGCCCGCGAGGAGCCGATGACCTTCGACCGGGTCACCCGCGACTTCGACGAACTGTGGGCCGAAAACGAGCACTTCGAGTTCTACTGGTTCCCGCACACCGGCAACACCAACACCAAGCGCAACAACCGCAGCGCGGGCCCGGAGCGTCCGGTGGGACAGCTCAAGGCCTGGTTCGAGGACGAGTTCCTCTCCAACGGCGTCTTCCAGGCCGCGCAGTGGGTAGGCCGCGCGGTGCCGGCCACGATCCCGGCCATCGCCCAGATCTCCAGCAGGGCGCTGTCCGCGCGGACGTACACGGACATTCCCTACAAGGTCTTCACATCACCGCGCCGGGTGCGCTTCGTGGAGATGGAGTACGCCGTCCCGCGCGCGGCAGCCGTCGAGACGCTGCGCGAACTGAAGGCGATGGTCGACCGCTCGGACCTCAAGGTCAGCTTCCCCGTGGAGGTGCGCACCGCCCCGGCCGACGACATCACCCTGTCCACCGCGTCGGGCCGGGACAGCGCGTACATCGCCGTCCACATGGCCAAGGGGACGCCGTATCAGCGGTACTTCACCGCCGCCGAGCGCATCTTCACGGCCCACGAGGGCCGGCCGCACTGGGGCAAGGTGCACACGCGGGACGCCGACTACTTCGCCGGCGTCTACCCGCGCTTCGGCGAGTTCACGGCGCTGCGGGATCGCCTTGACCCTGACCGGCTGTTCCAGAACGACTACTTGCGGCGGGTGTTGGGGGCGTAGCCGACGCGCCGTGGCCGAGGCCGCGTGCAGGGGGATCCATTAGTTCCGTTTCTGCGGATTGGGTGAAGTACGCCACGTTCAAGATCCCAGAACCACTCAACCGACGGCCGAGTCAGGCTTCTTGCCAGAAGTTGGGCGGCGTGCCAATCCACGCACGTGGCCCAAATGGAGTACTGTTGCGAGCCCTGGGTCCGGTCTCCCGCCAGGACGTCCGTGGCCTTCAAGGACCGCCGGGAGGGGGCTAGTTGCACAGGGTGACGGAGTTGGTCACTTAGCGTTGCGAATAGGTAACCGTGCCATAACGGCGATCCAGGGCCCGCGCCCGACACGCCGGGCAACTCGGCAAGGTTGTGGCAGGCTGCACCCGGGCAGGCCACACTCGACTAGCGGAAGCAGCGACGCACGTGACGTCGGCAGGCACCACCCGGGAGGTCCCCATGCCCGAACTGCGTGTCGTGGCCGTCTCCAATGACGGCACACGGCTGGTGCTGAAGGCTGCCGACGCAACGGAGTACACGCTTCCGATCGACGAACGGCTCCGCGCCGCCGTACGCGGCGACCGCCCCCGCCTCGGCCAGATCGAGATCGAGGTGGAGAGCCATCTCCGCCCCCGCGACATCCAGGCGCGTATACGCGCGGGTGCCACGGCGGAGGAAGTCGCGCAGATGGCGGGCATTCCGGTCGACCGCGTCCGTCGCTTCGAGGGCCCCGTGCTGGCCGAGCGTGCCTTCATGGCCGAGCGGGCCCGCAAGACCCCGGTCCGCCGCCCCGGCGAGAACGCCGGTCCCCAGCTCGGCGAGGCCGTCCAGGAGCGGCTGCTGCTGCGCGGCGCCGAGAAGGACACCGTGCAGTGGGACTCCTGGCGCCGCGACGACGGCACCTGGGAGGTGCTGCTGGTCTACCGGGTCGCGGGCGAACCGCACTCGGCGAGCTGGACGTACGACCCGCCCCGGCGGCTCGTCCAGGCCGTCGACGACGAGGCCCGCTCGCTGATCGGCGAGTCCGACGACCTCGCCGCGCCGGAGCCCAGCTTTCCGTTCGTCCCGCGTATCGCCCGGCTGCCGCGCGACCGCCCGCTGGACCGTGCCCTGGATCGCGAGCGGCCCAGCCTGCCGGCGCCCGAGCCGGCCGAGGAGACCGCGAGCGAACGGGACTCGCTGACCAGTCTGTTGGAGGCCGTCCCGAGCTTCCGCGGCGACCTCGTCGTACCGGAACGGCCGTCGGAGACTCCTGCTCCGGAGGAGCCGCCCGCCGCCGAGCCCGCGGCGGAGGAACCCCCGGCGCCCGCGGCGTCGGCCGGTTCCGCCTACGCGGACGTCCTCATGCCCCGCTCCGTCGGCGCCCACCGGGACCGCCTCATCGGCGCGACCGACCGCCAGGCCGAGGCCGACGGCGTCCGCCCGGGCCGCCGCGCGGCGGTCCCGAGCTGGGACGAGATCGTCTTCGGCACCCGCCGCAAGAAGCAGGAGTAGTCGGTCGTACGCCTGATGAGGCAGCCGTAGGAACGTCTGGGCCCGCGCCGGTCGGTGCGGGCCCGGTTCTGTTGCTACTGCGGGTCCGGGCCCACCGCCACCGGGCGGGACGGGTCCGCGGACCACTCGGACCAGGAGCCCACATAGAGCGCGGCCGGGATGCCGGCGACGGCGAGGGCCAGGACCTCGTGGGCCCCGGAGACGCCCGAGCCGCAGTACACGCCGACCGCGGTGCCGTCGTCGGCGCCGAGGGCCTTGAAGCGTGCGTGCAGTTCCTCGGCGGGCAGGAAGCGGCCGTCAGCGGCGACGTTCTCGTTGGTCGGCGCGGACACGGCGCCCGGGATGTGTCCGCCGACGCGGTCGATCGGCTCCACCTCGCCCCGATAGCGCTCCCCCGCGCGGGCGTCCAGCAGCAGCCCGGAGCGGGCCAGGGCAGCGGCGCCGTCCGCGTCGAGCAGACCCGCCGCGCCGGGGTTCGGCTGGAAATCGCCCTCCGTCGGGGTCGGTACCGAGGTCTCCAGCGGGCCGTCCCAGGCCGGCAACCCGCCGTCGAGGACTCGCACGTCCGGGTGACCCGTCCAGCGCAGCAGCCACCACGCGCGTGCCGCCGCCCAGCCCTGTCCGCCGTCGTACACGACCACCGGGCGCCCGGCCGTGACGCCCGCGCGGCGCATCGCGGCGCCGAACTCCGCGAGGTCCGGCAGCGGGTGCCGGCCGGCCGCCCCGGGGGTGGACGCGAGCTCTTCGTCCAGGTCTACGAAGACCGCGCCGGGGAGGTGTCCGGCCGTGTACTCGGCCCGTCCGTCGAAGGGCGGCTCGCCCGCCGCTAGAGCCACGCTCAACTGCCAGCGGACGTCCAGCAGCACCGGCGGACGGGATCCTGCCAGGTCGCTCGCGAGTTCGGTTGCGGAGATGATGGCGTTCATGGCCACCATCCTCGCGCACGGGGTGGCCGCAACGTCCATGTCCGGCTACTCTGCTCGGCCGGACAGCCCCGATCACGAGGCGTACGGGATCGGGCACATGCTGTACAGCCGATCGACACCCGTGGGCAATCACACGGAAACGGACGAGAAACGGCACACCGGGCATCCTCCGGGCACACGCGCGGGACGGCGGCGCGCCCGGGACGCGCTGCATCACGGGTGGTGCGAGCATCGGCACGGGGATCGGGAGAGCGGAATCGACGCGGCCACCGCGAGGGGCCGAGGAGAGAGTGACGATGACCGAGGCACGGGGGTCGGCCGGCCTGAACGGCGAAGCGCATGCTCGGCACGCGCCCGGCTCGCCCTGCTGGGTGAGCCTGATGGTGCACGGGCTGGCCGCGACCCAGGAGTTCTACGGTGAGCTGTTCGGCTGGGAGTTCCGGCCCGGACCGCAGCAGCTCGGCCCGTATGTGCGGGCGCTGCTCGACGGGAAAGAGGTGGCCGGAATCGGCCAGCTCCCGCCGGACCGGCATCTGCCCATCGCCTGGACGCCGTACTTCGCCTCGACGGACGTGGACCTGACGGCCGAGACGGTACGGCTGTGCGGTGGCACGGTGGGGGTGGGCCCCCTGGACGCCGCCGAGGCCGGCCGCCTCGCGATCTGCTCCGACCCCTCCGGCGCCGTCTTCGGCGTCTGGCAGGCCGCGGCCCACCTCGGCATCGCCCTCACCGGCGTCCCCGGCACCCCGGTCTGGAACGAGCTGCTGACCTTCGAGACGGCCGGTGTGGCCAAGTTCTACGAAACGGTGTTCGGCCACGAGCAGCAGAAGGTGGTCTCGGCGGACTTCGACTACGTCACCCTCCACCTTGGCGGCCGCACCATCGCCGCGATCCTCGGCCTCGGCCAGTCCCTCCCCCGCGACCGGGGCCCCCACTGGATGACCTTCTTCGAGGTGGCGGACACCGACGAGGCAACAACCCAGGCCGCCTCCCTGGGCGGCCACATCCTCACACCCCCGCACGACAGCGCCCTGGGCCGCATGTCCACGGTGAAAGACCCGGAGGGCGCAAGATTCTCCCTGCTCCAGAGTCGGCCCTGACCTTCCGGGTGCCCTAGGCCGAAGGAACCGGCAGTACGTCCGGGGACAGGGCCGCCGCTCTCGCCGTGGCGGCTGTCATGCGGCGGCGGTGGTGGCGGCGGCAGAGGACCTCGTAGCCGATCGTGTCCGACTGGTCGACGTCGCCTACGACCACCTGCGCGCCCTCTACCACCATCTCGCCGCCCACCGTGCGGGCGTTGTGGGTTGCGCGGGCTCCGCACCAGCACAGGGCTTCCACCTGGAGGACCTCCACCCGGTCGGCCAGTTCCACCAGGCGTTGGGAGCCGGGGAAGAGCTTGGAGCGGAAGTCGGTGGTGATGCCGAAGGCGTAGACGTCGAGGCTCAGGTCGTCCACCACGCGCGCGAGTTGGTCGATCTGCTCCGGGGCCAGGAACTGCGCCTCGTCGGCGATGACGTAGTCCGCGCGGCCGCCCTGGGAGAGATGGTCCACCAGGTACGCGTACAGGTCCTGACCGTCCTCGACCTCCACCGCGTCCGTGACCAGGCCGAGGCGCGAGGAGAGCTTGCCCTCGCCCGCGCGGTCGTCGCGGGTGAAGATCATGCCGACCAGGCCGCGCGCCGAGCGGTTGTGCTCGATCTGGAGAGCCAGCGTCGACTTCCCGCAATCCATCGTCCCGGAGAAGAACACCAGCTCGGGCATGGGGTGTTGAGCACCTTTCGGCAGCGGAGTCGGAGGTGGGCCTGGCGTCAGGAGCGTACTTCGAGCAGCGGCACCAGCTGCTCCGCGGGGGTCATCGAGCCATGGTTGCCGACCATCGCCGACTCCTTCGGCTCCCGCTCGGAGGCGATGATCAGCACATCGTCGCGAGCGGCCGCGACCACGTCGCCGATCCGGGCGTACACCCGCTCGTCGATGTGCGGCCCGAACCAGCCCGCCGCTATCGCCTCCTCCCGCGAGGCCACCCAGAACTGCTCGCCGAGCACCTCGCGCCAGCAGGTCAGGACGTCGTTCTCGGCGCCGGGCACCGCGTAGACATGGCGCGCGCGGCCCTCGCCGCCCAGCAGGGCGACCCCGGCGCGCAGCTCCCAGTCCTCGTCGAAGTCGATGCGGTGCTGCTCGTCGAAGGGCACGTCGACCATGCCGTGGTCGGCGGTGACGTACAGCGCGGTGCGCGGCGGCAGTTGCTCGGCGAGGCGCTGGACGAGCCGGTCGACGTACATGAGCTGCCCGCGCCACATGTCGGAGTTGACGCCGAAGCGATGCCCCGCGCCGTCCACCTCGGCGTAGTACGTGTAGACCAAGGACCGGTCACCGGCGGCCAGTTGCTCGGCCGCGAGATCCATCCGCTCCTCGCCGCTCAGCCGCCCGATGAAGGCGCCGCCGCTCAGCGCCACCTTGGTCAGTGGGGTGTTCTCGAAGGCCGGCGACGACACCTGCGCGGCATGCACACCCGCGTCGTGGGCGAGCTGGAAGACGGTGGGGTACGGCTGCCAGGGCCGCGGCGCGGTCCAGGGCTGCCAGCGCAGCTGGTTCATCAGCTCGCCGGTCTCGGGATTGCGCACGGTGTACCCGGGCAGTCCGTGCGCCCCGGGCGGCAGGCCGGTGCCGACGGAGGCGAGGGAGGTCGCGGTGGTCGCCGGGTAGCCGGTGGTGAGCGGCCGTCCCGTGCCGCCGCGGGAGCTGGCGAGGAGCGACGTCATGAACGGGGCGTCCTCGGGGTGCGCCTTCAGCTGCTCCCAGCCGAGGCCGTCGATCAGGAACACGCAGTTCCGGTCGGCCGGGACCAGCTCGCTGATCGCGGCGGTCATGCCCGGTACGCCGAGGCCGGCGGCCAGGGTGGGCAGCAGATCGGCGAGCGAGCCCGCGCCGTACTCGGGCAGGGGGGCGGAGTCGAGGGGCAGGGGCTGTGGGTGTTGCTCCCAGGTGGGATCGGAAGGGGCGGGCGCGGAGCGCCCTCGATCATGGGCGGTGGGGGGCGACGGGTGGGTCATTATCGGGCGGTGTCCGCGGTCGCCTCGGAGAGCGCCTGCGCGAAGGCGAGCGTCTGGCGCACCGTCTCCGGGCCGTCGCCGGCCTCGCTGACGCGCAGGCTGAGGTCGTCGGCCGTGGAGCTGCCCGTGTAGCCGTGGTCGGCCTCGCAGTTGGGGTCGCCGCAGGCGGCCGGCTCCAGGTCGATCCGGGAGACCGCGCCCCAGCCGATGGTCAGCACGACCTCGCGGGGCAGCGTGCCCGGCGTGTACGACTCCGGGTTCGCGACCACCCGGCTGAGGACGACCGACGAGATCCGGCCGATCTTCACCGACTCCGTGGACGTCGTGGCGTACGGGGTCGGGGAGGTGGTGTCCGCGGCCTGCTCGTCGGTGTGGCTGACGATGAAGCGGTTGTCGGTGAGGACCAGCACGGTGACATGCCGCCGCACCTCGTTCTGGTCGAACGTGGTCTCCTGGTGGACCAGGTACGACCGGATGGGCTCGCCACCCACAGCGGCCTCCACCGCCTCGGCCACGAGGGCCGGGTAGTAGCCGCTGCGCTCGATCGCCGCTCGCAGCCCCTGGGTCGTCGTACTGGTCTTGGCCATGGCCCCCATCCTACGGGGGCCCACTGACTGCGAGGGACCGCTCGCGCCGGTCAGTAGGCGGGGAGCGTGCGCGGGCCGAGGTCGTCACGGGCGGGGGGCGGGGCCAGCCGTACGGTGGCGCCGAGCACGGTCAGACCGTGCGGGGCGACGACGACCGGCTCCAGGGTCACGGCGACGACCTCCGGGTGGTCGTGGACCAGGCGCGACACCCGCAGCAGCAGCTCTTCCAGCGCCGGGGTGTCGACCGGGGTGGAGCCGCGCCAGCCGAACAGGAGGGGCGCGGTCCGGATCGAGCGGACGAGCGAGGTCGCCTCCCGGTCGGTGACCGGGATCAGCCGGTGTGCCATGTCCCCGAGCAGCTGAGAGGCGGCCCCGGCGAGCGCGAACGACAGCACGGCGCCGGCCGCCGGGTCGATCACGGCCCGTACGACGGTGTCGACCCCGCGCGGCGCCATGGCCTGCACGACCGGCCGCAGCTCCTCCGGCTTCCCGAACAACTCGACCAACTCGGCGTAGCCCCGCCGCAGTTGCTCCTCGTCGGCGAGATCCAGCCGTACGCCGCCCAGGTCGGCGCGGTGTCGCAGGTGCGGCGCGGTGGCCTTGAGGGCGACGGGGTAGCCGACGGCGCGGGCGGCTTCGACGGCGGCGTCGGGGGTGGGTGCGGGGAGTGCGCGCCGCACATGGATGCCGTACTTCCCGAGCAGGTCACAGGTCTCGTCGGATCCGAGGGTGAGCCCCTGCCCGCGCGCGAGCAGCCCGTCGATGAGCGAGGCGGCCCCCCGCTCGTCGATGTCGTCGTACTCGGGCACCCGCCCGGGCTCAGCGGCCTCCCGCCGCCACTGGGAGTACTTCACGGCTTCGGCGAGGGCCCGGACGGCACGCTCGGCGGCGGGGTAGGCGGGGATGAGGCGGGGTTCGCGGGGAGGTCCTCCGGCAGGCGGCTCCGTCGTGCTGCGGGCATCCGTCTCCGCCCCGCCGCGAGCCGCCGGTTCCGTCAGGGCCCGGGCACCTGTCCCCGTCGAGCCGCGGGCATTGGTGCCGCCATGGGCTGCACCCGTCCCGCTGACAGGCGGCGCCTCGTCAGCGCCGGGCCGCGCGTCCGGCCCCGCCTCGGCCACAGCTCCGGGTGCCGTGCTCGCCGCCGCCGACAGCGCCTCAGCCAACCCACCCAGCTCCACATGCACCACCAGCACCGGCTTCCCCGGCACCTCCTCCGCCGCCGACCGCAGCGCCTCGGCCAGCACCGCGTCCCCCACCGACGGCTCCCCGAGCGCCGGAATCGCGGTCACCACGACGGAGTCGCACATATCGTCGGCCAGCGCCCGCGACAGGGCCCGACGGAAGTCCTCCGCCGACGCCCCGGTCGTCAGGTCCAGCGGCGGCAGCGGTCGTAGCCCCTCGGAGAGGCAGGCGTCGTACGTCAGCAGCCCCAGCGACTCGGAGTTCCCGAGGATCGCCACCCGCGGCCCGGCCGGCAGCGGCTGGCGGGCGAGCAGCAGCCCCGCGTCGACCAGTTCGGTGATCGTGTCCACCCGGATCACCCCGGCCTGCCGCAGCAGCGCCGACACGGTGGCGTGCGGCAGCCGAGTCGCCCGTACGGCATGTCCCTGCGGCGCCGCCCCGCCGTGCCGCGCACCCTGCACCACGACCAGCGGCTTCGCCGCCGCCGTACGCCTCGCGAGCCGGGTGAACTTGCGCGGGTTCCCGATGGACTCCAGGTACATGAGGGCGACATCGGTGTCCGGGTCGTCGTACCAGTACTGGAGGACGTCGTTGCCGGACACGTCGGCCCGGTTCCCGGAGGAGACGAAGGTGGACACACCGGTGACCCCGGTGACCCCTCCGCCGCGCCGGTGCAGCCGGGACAGCAGCGCGATCCCGATGGCTCCGGACTGGGCGAACAGCCCTATCCGCCCGGGCCGCGGCATCTCGGGTGCGAGCGAGGCGTTCAGCCGTACGTCCGCCGAGGTGTTGATGACCCCGAAGGCGTTCGGCCCGATGATCCGCATGCCGTACGCGCGCGCGTGCCGGACGAGTTCGCGCTGGCGCTCCCGGCCCTCGGGCCCGCTCTCGGCGTAGCCGGCGGAGACCACGACCAGTCCCTGGACGCCGTGCTCACCGCACTCGGTGACGACCTCGGGGACCTGCTCGGCGGGCACGGCGACGACCGCGAGGTCGACATGCCCGTCGATGTCGCGCACCGAGCGGTACGCGGGCACCCCGGCGAGTTCCTTGAGCTCCTCGGGGAACGCCAGGTTCACGGCGTACAGCGGACCGCGGAACCCGCCCTCCCTGATGTTGTCGAGGACGCCCCGGCCCACGCCGCCGGGGGTGCGGCCGGCGCCGATGACGGCCACGGAGCCGGGGACCAGCAGCCGTTGCACGGACCGGGCCTCGGCGCGCTGTTCGCGCGCGTGCTGCACGGCGAGCGAGCGGTCCGTGGGCTCCAGGTCGAACTCCAGGCGGACGACGCCGTCCTCGAAGCTGCGTTTCTGGGTGTACCCGGCGTCCGTGAACACCTTGATCATCTTGGTGTTGGCGGGCAGCACCTCGGCGGCGAAACGGCGGATCCCGCGCTCGCGGGCGACGGCGCCGATGTGTTCGAGCAGGGCGGAGGCGACCCCGCGTCCCTGATGGGCGTCCTGTACGAGGAAGGCGACCTCGGCCTCGTCCGCGGGCGCGGAGGCGGGCAGCCCGTCGGCGCCAATGCGGTCATAGCGTACGGTGGCGATGAACTCGCCGCCGATCGTGGCCGCGAGTCCCACCCTGTCCACAAAGTCGTGGTGCGTGAAGCGGTGGACGTCCTTGGCGGACAGACGCGGGTAGGGCGCGAAGAAGCGGTAGTACTTCGACTCGTCCGAGACCTGCTCGTAGAAGCTGACCAGGCGCTCGGCGTCATCAACGGTGATGGGGCGGATGCGCGCGGTGCCGCCGTCGCGCAGCACCACGTCGGCTTCCCAGTGGGCGGGGTACTCGTGCCGGTCCGGCGCGCTCTGCATGGGGCCCAGAGTACGGCTCGCGTACGACAACGGCGCGAGGCAGTCTGTGGAGGACGAGTGCCGGATCGAGGCCGCGGTCCGGTGACCACACGGGACGGGACGAAGGACCGTACCGGGCACGCTTCACGTTGTGGAACACTGGTCTAGACAACCTGAGAACCTGAAGGGCAGCATCACATGGCTGAGCGCCGCGTCAACGTCGGCTGGGCCGAGGGCCTCCACGCCCGCCCCGCTTCCATCTTCGTCCGAGCCGCCACGGCCGCAGGCGTCCCGGTGACGATCGCCAAGGCCGACGGCAACCCCGTCAACGCGGCCTCCATGCTGGCGGTCCTGGGCCTGGGCGCCCAGGGCGGCGAGGAGATCGTGCTCGCCTCCGACGCCGAGGGTGCGGACGCCGCCCTCGACCGTCTGGCGAGGCTGGTCTCCGAGGGCCTCGAAGAACTCCCCGAGACCGTCTGAGCACATAACGGTCGCGGCGCTCGCCGCTTCCCCGAAGGGCTCGTCCGAATTACCGGGCGGGCCCTTCACATTTCCCGGTTTCAGGCAGCGAAAATAATCCCCCGGGAATTACATCCTCTTTGTATACGGCGCGCATGTTAATGCCGCAGGCCCGACATGTTTACGGGATGTTGCGAATTCCTCACACGGTCGGCGCGCTCCCCGCCGCCGGGGAACCGCAGCCGGTGCGTGCCGCTGGAGCGCTCGGTGTGCACGGCGGTGATCGCCCGTGCGCGCTCGCTGTCCCCGCGCGCCACGGCGTCCACGATCGCCCCGTGCTCCGCCCAGGCGTCCACGGGGCTGGCCGAGGCCTCCACGGAGTACATCCAGGCGATCTTGTGCCGCAGCTGGGTCAGCATCGAGGTCAGCGCGGGGCTGCCGGAGGCCTGGGCGAGCGTCTCGTGGAACCAGCCGCCCAGGGAGCGCAGATCCTCGCTGTTACCCCTTCTGGCCCGCTCCTGACCGAGCCTCACCAGGCCGCGCAGCACCTTCAGATGCGCCTCGGTGCGCCGCTGGGCGGCCCGGGCGGCGCCGAGCGGCTCCAGCAGGGAGCGCATCTCCAGCAGGTCGGCGGCCTCCTGCTCGGTCGGTTCCGCGACGCACGCGCCCGCGTGCCGCCGGGTCACCACGAAGCCCTCGGCCTCCAGCGTGCGCAGGGCCTCGCGGACGGGGACGCGGGAGACGCCGTAGCGGCGCGCGAGCAGTTCCTCGGTGAGTCGGCTGCCGCGCTCGTAGACACCGGCGACGATGTCGTCCCGGATCGCCGTGCATACCGAGTGCGCCGGAATACGCATGACCGACCTCCGCTTTAATCCCCGTGAAACGTCGACGACTGACGTGTGTTCAGTGACTCTATTGCAATGAGCCGGAATTTCCGACGGCGGGCCGGAATCCATGGATATTTTTTGGACAGCGGGGGATCACAAACGCCGAAAACCCCGGCTCGGGGAGCCGGGGTCCTCGCAGGCGGAGCCGGGTGTCGTCAGACGCTCACGCCGTGCGAGCGGAGGTAGGCGACGGGGTCGATGTCCGAGCCGTACTCGGCGGTCGTACGGGCCTCGAAGTGCAGGTGTGCCCCGGTGACGTTGCCGGTGGCGCCGGAGAGGCCTATCTGCTGGCCCGGGGTGACGCTCTGGCCCACCGAGACGCCGATGGACGACAGGTGCCCGTACTGCGTGTACGTGCCGTCGTGCATCTTGATGACGATCTGGTTGCCGTAGGCCCCGCCCCAGCCCGCCTCGACGACGGTGCCCATGCCGACCGAGCGGACGGCGGTGCCGCTGGAGGCGTGGAAGTCGACACCGGTGTGGCTGCCCGAGGACCACACGGCGCCGCCGGCCTTGTAGCTCGTCGAGACGTAGGAGCCGGAGATCGGGGAGACGAAGGTGTTCAGGCGCTTGCGCTCGGCCTCGCGGGCGGCGCGCTCCTTGGCCGCACGGGCCTTCGCGGCGGCCTCGGCGGCCTTCTTGCGGGCCGCCTCCTCCGCCTTCTTCTCCGCCGCCGCCTCGTCGGCCGCCTGCTGCTGGGCGGCGGCCTGGGCGTCGATCTGCTCGGCGACCGAGTCGCCGATGCTGATGACGGGGGTGAGACCGGTCTGCTCGGCGGAGGTCTCGGCGGCCAGCGCCGGGCTCGCGAGGGTGCCGATGACGCCGGTGGTGGTGAGCGCCGCGACACCCGCCGCGCGGGCGGTGGTGCGCTGCATCCTGCTGGGACGACGGTGCTTCCCGGTGGCGCGCGTGAACGCCATGTAGTGGCTGGTCCTTTCCTTCCCTCTCGCCTACCGGGTTAGCTGACGGGTTCGGAGCAGGAAGGTCTCCTACGGACCCCCTCGCTCACGCGCGGGCGTCCGATTCACCCCAGGGACTGCGGTGGGTCCCCGGCTCCCCTGGCTCGCGCCGTACGGGGACTCGGCGATGACTGTCCGGTGCCGCGGATGCGGCGCACTGCCTGACGGACAGCCCGGACGACGCTAAACGGGGCAACTTTCAATCCCCAAACGGATCAGGGCTTTTGTAGCGCATGCCACAGGTCAGACAGGCAACCTCTCCCTCAATTCGGACATAAGGGGGCCCTGGTGACGCTTCCGTCACCAGGGCCCCACACGCGCGTGGTCGCGTGTTCACGTCCGAGGGTGTGTCTACTCGGCCGTCACGACGGTGACTTCGCCGATGGCGAGGGCCTCGACAGCCTCCTTGATCTGCGCCGCGTCACCGACCAGAACGGTCACCAGCCGGTCCACCGGGAAGGCACTCACGACGGCCGCGGTGGCCTCCACGGTGCCGGTCGCGGCGAGCTGGCGGTAGAGCGTGGCCTGATAGTCGTCGGGCAGGTGCTGCTCGACCTGGTCGGCCAGGGTGCTCGCCACGGCGGCGGCCGTCTCGTACTTCAGCGGCGCCACGCCGACGAGGTTCTGTACGGCGACGTCCCGCTCGACGTCGGTGAGCCCGCCCTCGGCGAGGGTGCGCAGCACCGTCCACAGGTCCTTGAGGGCGGGGCCGGTGTTGGGGGTGTCGACGGAGCCGCTGATCGCGAGCATCGAGGCACCGGTGCCATCGGGGGCGGAGCGCAGGACCTGCCCGAAGGAGCGCACGCCGTAGGTGTAGCCCTTCTCCTCGCGCAGGACGCGGTCCAGGCGGGAGGTGAGGGTGCCGCCGAGGCAGTACGTGCCGAGGACCTGCGCGGGCCACACCCGGTCGTGCCGGTCGGGTCCGGCGCGGCCGATCAGCAGCTGGGTCTGGACGGCTCCGGGGCGGTCCACGATGACGACGCGGCCGGTGTCGTCGGCGGTGACCGGGGGCACGGGCCGCGGCTCGGCGACGGAGCCGGTCCAGGAGCCGAGGGTGTCGGCGAGGAGCGCGTCGAGATCGGTGCCGGTGAGGTCGCCGACGACCACGGCGGTGGCCGTGGCGGGGCGCACATGCCGCTCGTAGAAGGCGCGTACGGCCGCGGAGTCGATGGCCGCGACGGTCTCCTCGGTGCCCTGACGCGGGCGCGACATGCGCGCGGTCGCCGGGAAGAGCTGCTTGGACAGTTCCTTGGCGGCGCGCCGGGAGGGGTTGGCCAGCTCGTGCGGGATCTCGTCCAGGCGGTTGCGGACCAGCCGTTCGACCTCGCTGTCGGCGAACGCGGGCGCCCTGAGGGCGTCGGCGAGCAGACCGAGCGCCTTGGACAGGCGGGAGACCGGCACTTCGAGGGAGAGCCGGACGCCGGGGTGGTCGGCGTGCGAGTCGAGGGTGGCGCCGCAGCGCTCCAGCTCGGCGGCGAACTCCTCGGCGGTGTGCTTGTCGGTGCCCTCGGAGAAGGCCCGGGCCATGATCGTGGCGACGCCGTCCAGGCCGGCCGGCTCGGCCTCCAGAGGCGCGTCCAGGAGGATCTCGACGGCGACGACCTGCTGGCCGGGGCGGTGGCAGCGCAGGAGGGTCAGGCCGTTGTCGAGGGTCCCGCGCGTGGGCGCCGGGAAGGCCCAGACCTTCGGCTCGCCCGCCTGGGGCTGGGGGTGGAACTCCATCGTGGCGAGCTCGGTCACTTGGCCGTCTCCTCGTTCTCGTCGCTTGCTTCCACGGTGGCCGCGGACTCCAGGTCTTCGGTGGGTTCCTCGACGGTCTCGGTGGGGACGGTCGGCTCGTAGACGAGCACCGCGCGGTTGTCGGGGCGCAAGCGGGCCTTGGCGACCTCCTGGACCTCCTCGGCGGTCACCTCCAGCACGCGCCCGACGGCGGTGAGGGCGAGCTGCGGGTCGCCGAACAGGACGGCGTAGCGGCACAGTTCATCGGCGCGGCCCGCGACCGTGCCGAGCCGGTCCAGCCACTCGCGCTCCAACTGGGCCTGGGCGCGCTCCATTTCCTCGGCCGTGGGACCCTCCGCGGCGAACCGGGCGAGCTCCTCGTCGATCGCGGCCTCGATGACCGGGACCTCCACGTCACCGGAGGTCTTCACGTCCAGCCAGCCCAGGGAGGGCGCTCCGGCGAGCCGCAGCAGGCCGAAACCGGCGGCGACGGCCGTACGGTCGCGGCGTACGAGACGGTTGTAGAGACGGGAGGACTCGCCGCCGCCGAGGACGGTCAGGGCCAGGTCGGCGGCGTCGCACGCGCGTGTGCCGTCGTTCGGGAGGCGGTAGGCGGCCATCAACGCCCGCGCGGGAACCTCCTCGAAGACGACCTCGCGCAGCTGCTCGCCGATGATCTCCGGCAGCGAGCCGTCGCGCGGGGCGGGCTTGCCGTCGTGGGAGGCGATGGAGCCGAAGTACTTCTCGACCCAGGCGAGCGTCTGCTCCGGGTCGATGTCGCCGACGATCGACAGCACGGCGTTGTTGGGCGCGTAATACGTACGGAAGAACGCGCGCGCGTCCTCCAGCGTCGCCGCGTCCAGGTCGGCCATCGAGCCGATCGGCGTGTGGTGGTAGGGGTGGCCCTCCGGATAGGCGAGGGCGGTCAGCTTCTCGAAGGCCGTGCCGTAGGGGACATTGTCGTAGCGCTGGCGGCGCTCGTTCTTCACGACGTCCCGCTGGTTCTCCATCGACTCGTCGTCCAGTGCGGCCAGCAGCGAACCCATGCGGTCCGCCTCCAGCCACAGCGCCAGCTCCAGCTGGTGGGTGGGCATGGTCTCGAAGTAGTTGGTGCGCTCGAAGCTGGTGGTGCCGTTCAGCGAGCCTCCCGCGCCCTGCACCAGCTCGAAGTGACCGTTGCCCTTGACCTGGGCGGAGCCCTGGAACATCAAGTGCTCGAAAAGGTGAGCCAGACCGGTACGCCCCTTGACCTCGTGGCGCGAGCCGACGTCGTACCAGAGGCACACCGCCGCGACCGGGGTCAGGTGGTCCTCGGAGAGCACCACGCGCAGGCCGTTGGCCAGGCGGTGCTCGGTCGCTGTCAGGCCGCCGGAGCCTGCCTGGGCTGTGGCCGTGTGACCCATGGGCATGTACGTCCTTCCGATCGCGGACGCGGTCGTCGAAACCGCGGTTTTCCTGCCGGTCCTGCCACTGTATGCAAGCGTGCGCGGCCTCGGCGAAGTTCCCGGACGACATACGCCGACAGCGGATCGCGTAGCCTGCGGGCAGCCGTGAGCGGAGGTCCCCCTCCGCGCCGGACCGGACGGCGGACGCCGGGTCCTGGTCCGGGTTGTCAGTGCCGCGGTCCACAATGGTCCGCATCAGATCCAGTTCACGCGTCAGCATGAGCGCCCCGTAGGTGAGCGCACAGAAAAAGGAGCCTTGGCAGCGATGGCCCGCCGCAGCACGAAGACCCCGCCGCCCGACGACTCGTACGAGGAGAAGATCCTCGACATCGACGTCGTCGACGAGATGCAGGGCTCCTTCCTCGAGTACGCGTACTCGGTCATCTACTCCCGTGCCCTGCCGGACGCCCGTGACGGCCTCAAGCCGGTGCACCGCCGCATCGTCTACCAGATGAACGAGATGGGCCTGCGCCCCGACCGCGGCTATGTAAAGTGCGCGCGCGTGGTCGGCGAGGTCATGGGTAAGTTGCACCCGCACGGCGACGCCTCGATCTACGACGCGCTGGTGCGCATGGCGCAGCCCTTCTCGATGCGCGTCCCGCTGGTCGACGGCCATGGCAACTTCGGCTCGCTCGGCAATGACGACCCGCCGGCCGCGATGCGGTACACCGAGTGCCGCCAGGCAGCGGCGACGAGCCTGATGACGGAGTCGATCGACGAGGACACGGTCGACTTCACGCCCAACTACGACGGCCAGGAGCAGGAGCCGGTGGCGCTGCCCGCCGCGTTCCCGAACCTCCTGGTCAACGGCTCCTCCGGGATCGCGGTCGGCATGGCCACCAACATGCCGCCGCACAACCTCGCCGAGGTCATCACGGCCGCCCGCCATCTGATCCGCCACCCGAACGCGGATCTGGACACCCTGATGCGGCACATCCCGGGCCCTGACCTGCCCACCGGAGGCCGGATCGTGGGCCTCGCCGGCATCCGCGACGCCTACGAGACGGGCCGCGGCACCTTCAAGATCCGCGCCACGGTGTCGGTGGAGACCGTGACGGCGCGCCGCAAGGGCCTCGTCGTCACCGAGCTGCCCTTCACGGTCGGCCCCGAGAAGGTCATCGCCAAGATCAAGGACCTGGTCGGCTCGAAGAAGCTCCAGGGCATCGCCGACGTCAAGGACCTCACCGACCGCGAGCACGGTCTGCGCCTGGTCATCGAGATCAAGAACGGTTTCGTGCCGGAGGCGGTCCTGGAGCAGCTCTACAAGCTGACGCCGATGGAGGAGTCCTTCGGCATCAACAACGTCGCCCTGGTCGACGGCCAGCCCCTCACCCTGGGCCTCAAGGAGCTGCTGGAGGTCTACCTCGACCACCGCTTCGAGGTCGTCCGGCGGCGCAGCGAGTTCCGCCGCACCAAGCGGCGCGACCGGCTGCACCTGGTGGAGGGCCTGCTCACCGCCCTCATCGACATCGACGAGGTCATCCGGCTGATCCGCTCCAGCGAGAACAGCGCGCAGGCCAAGGAGCGCCTGATGGGGCGCTTCTCGCTCTCGGAGATCCAGACGCAGTACATCCTGGACACCCCGCTGCGCCGGCTCACCAAGTACGACCGCATCGAGCTGGAGGCGGAGAAGGACCGGCTGAACGAGGAGATCGCGGAGCTGACCCGGATCCTGGAGTCGGACGCGGAGCTGCGCAAGCTGGTCTCCGCCGAACTGGCCGCGGTGGCCAAGAAGTTCGGCACCGAGCGGCGGACGGTCCTGCTGGAGTCGGCGGGCGCCCCGGCGGCGACGGTGCCGCTGCAGGTGGCCGACGACCCGTGCCGGGTCCTGCTGTCCTCGACGGGTCTGCTGGCCCGTACGGCGAACGGCGACCCGTTCGCGGAGGACGGCGACGCCAAGCGCTCCAAGCACGACGTGATCGTCTCCGCGGTGCCGGCCACGGCCCGCGGTGAGGTGGGCGCGGTGACGTCCGCGGGCCGTCTGCTGCGGATCAGCGTCGTCGACCTGCCGACGCTGCCGGAGACGGCGGCGCGGCCGAACCTCTCGGGCGGCGCGCCGCTGACGGAGTTCGTCTCCCTGGAGGGCGACGAGACGGTGGTCTGCCTGACGACGCTGGACGAGTCCTCCCCCGGCCTGGCGCTCGGCACCGAGCAGGGTGTCGTCAAGCGTGTGGTGCCCGACTACCCGTCCAACAAGGAGGAGTTGGAGGTCATCACCCTCAAGGAGGGCGACCGGATCGTCGGCGCGGTGGAGCTGCGTACGGGCGAGGAGGACCTGGTCTTCATCACGGACGACGCGCAGTTGCTGCGCTACCAGGCCGCGCAGGTGCGTCCGCAGGGCCGACCGGCGGGCGGCATGGCGGGCGTCAAGCTGACGGAGGGCGCGAAGGTCATCTCCTTCACGGCGGTGGACCCGGCGGCTGACGCGGTGGTGTTCACCGTCGCGGGCTCGCGCGGCACGCTGGACGACTCGGTCCAGACGACGGCCAAGCTGACCCCGTTCGACCAGTACCCGCGCAAGGGCCGTGCGACCGGCGGTGTGCGCTGCCAGCGGTTCCTGAAGGGCGAGGACTGTCTCTCCCTGGCCTGGGCGGGCCCCGCTCCGGCCAGGGCGGCGCAGAAGAACGGCATGCCGGCCGAACTCCCGGAGATCGACCCGCGCCGCGACGGCTCGGGCGTCTCGCTGTCGAAGACGGTGTCGGTGGTGGCGGGCCCGGTCTAGGGCTCCTGGACGGGCTCGTCCTCCGACCCCCGTACGTAGCGCAGAACGCCCCACATACCGTGTTCGTCGGCGTGTGGGGCGTCGCTCTTGCACGCGTCGAGTTCCTCGGCGAGGGCGGGCGCGTCGATGCCGGAACCGATGAGGACGAGCTGGGTGAGCCGGTCGCCGGAGGGCGCCCAGGGCTCGGGGTAGAAGCGAAGGAAGCGCCCGACGGCGTGCACGGAGTACCGGTTCAGGGTGTCGTGCGGGCCGAAGTCGACGTACCCCTTGATCCGGTAGAGCCCTTCGGGACGGCTGTCGAGGAACCCCATGAGCGAGCGCGGATCGAGGGGCTGCCCGGAGACGAACGAGACACTGTCGTACCCGGTGTGCAGATGGCCGTCACGGTCACCGTGCTCATGAAGGTCGTCGAAGGACAACTGCCCGACGCGCTCCTCGCCGGGCCGGCAGTCGAAGAGGAACTCGGGGTCGATACGGCCGTAGGCGGCGGGGACGACGGCGGCGCGAGGGGCAAGCCCACGGACGAGTGCGAGGACGCGCTCCGCCTCCGCGACCCTGTCGATCTTGTTGACGACGACGAGGTCGGCAAGGGCGAGATGGCGGTCGATCTCGGGGTGCTTGGCGCGGGTGTCGTCGAACTCGGCGGCGTCGACGACCTCGACGAGACCGCCGTAGACGATCCCCGGATGCTCGCTGGCGAGCACCATGCGGACCAGTTCCTGCGGCTCGGCGAGACCGCTGGCCTCGATGACGATGACGTCGATGCCGGCGGAGGGGGCGGCGAGGCGCTCCAGGTAGAGGTCGAGCTCACTGGCGTCGACGGCGCAGCACAGACAGCCGTTGCCGAGGGAGACGGTCGAGTCGCCGAGCGCGCCGGCCACGGCCATGGCGTCGATCTCGATGGCCCCGAAGTCGTTGACGATCGCTCCGATACGACTGCCTCCGCTGCGGTGGAGGAGATGGTTGAGGAGCGTGGTCTTGCCGGAGCCGAGGAAACCGGCGAGAACGACGACGGGGATCTGCTGCGCCGTGCGGCTCGGGACCAACGAGCGACCTCTCTCACACCTACACGTACACCGGCTCGCGGTCCGGCATCCGTACGAAGAATGAATGCCGGTCCAGGATACGAGCCGAAAGAAACCGCGCGAAGTGAACGATTGTTAGCAGCACTTGCGGGGCAGACGTTGGGCATGGCGCCGGACTGTGCGACCCTCGCTTCCCTCCGTGCGCCTCCTCTCCGCCTCCCTGCCGATCAGAGCCGCTCGGCACCCTGGGAGACGGCAAGCGCCGCCCACCGCTCGCCGGTCCCCTTCAGTCGACCCGCACCCCGACGACCGGCGGACGGCCGCCTGATTCGGGGGTTGACATGGCCACACAGATTTCTGGGATGCGCTCGCTCGGCGCATTGGTCAAGGCACGGGTCACGGCAGTGACCCGTTTCATCTCTACGACCGGTTCGCACCACCGCAGGCGAGCTGCCCTCATCGAACAGCACCGGCTCCACTTCGACCTGCTGTGCAAGGCCATGGACGATCCGGCGCTGGCCGCGGTCCTCGACACCTACGAAGCCGACATCCCGCTGGACAAGCAGCGCCAGTTCCTCTTCGCGAACGCCCTGTACGTCAACGCGCTGTTCTTCCACCGCATCGGCGCCGTCACCCTGGCCGAACTGCATGGTCATCTGCGGGTCATGTGCCAGAATCCGGTGTTCCGCGAGTACTGGGAGGCGACCCGGCATCACCGCAAGAGCCTGCCCAGCAGCTCGGAGGAGTTCGCCCTGGGGCAGATGATGGACGACCTGATCCAGGAACTCGCCGAATCGGACAGCGACGAGTGGTGGGTGGTCGGCGATCCGCCGGACGAGCCGTCGTAGCGATCGCGGCGCCCGGTCGGTCAAGTACGGATTGAACGACTTCACTCACACGCCCGGTCATATCTCCAGCCACCGGCGCACCAGAGTCGCTATCTTGTGCCCTGCCCCTCTCCGGGCGCTCCGACGGACACCAGCGCGCTCGGAGAGAGATCGCCCTGTCGGCACACCCAGACAGTCAGGCCAGGCTCGGAGGGCACCCCATCATTCAGAGCCATGAAGGCGGTATCCCCCTGTGAAGATCGTGCGCCGACTCGGTGCGACCCCTCGCGAGCGCGGAAGCGCGTCCGGCCAGACCTGCCCGGACATCTTCGAGTTGGAGGACGGTGACTTCGCCGTCATCGGAACGGATGTCACCGAGGAACTCGACGGGAAGCTCCCGCCGGACGCAGGACGCGCCGAGTACGAGCGGATCGTGGTGGTCACTCGCGAGACGCTCCTTCGCGCGAAGCGGGACATCCCAGATTCCTGAGCCCACGCCCGATCTGCCCCCACGCCATCACTCCCCAGGACGTCCACCATGGAAGCTTCCTGCCATCTCCACATAGTCCGGCGCATCGACTCGACTCCTGAGGGCGAGCGGTGCACCACCGGGCGGACATGTCCCGCCGTCTTCGAACTGTCCGACGAGAGCCTCATCGCCATCATCGGAGACCCTGCGAAGGCGATGTTCAGCCAACGGGCGGTGATCAGCCAACGACGGCTGCCCTCGGGCAAGACATTGGTGGTCATACCTCGTCACACCCTCCTGAGCGCCCTGTCGGGTCTCGACAAGGTCGCATGAGGTTCCCGGGGTCTGTCGCGTCGCTGCGGCAGGCCCCGCTTCGCTCCCACCCCCGTTCGGCGTTTTCCCTTCGCACGGCGGGGGCAGGATGTCCGGGCCGATCCGGGGGAGGGTGGCGTGGCAGGGGTACCCACGTGGCGTTCGGCGGCAAGGATCTGTGGCTTGGCTGGCCACGGCCGGAGCGGGAGTGGCTCTAGTGGGCGCCGCGTCCGTCGTGATCAGCGGATGGCTCATCGACGGAGTCGAGCGGGTCAACGGGGACCGGCAGACCGCAAGCGAACGCAGCGTCCTGGGTGACTACTTCGGTGCGGTGAGCGCCGTCTTCTCCGGGCTCGCGCTGCTCTTGCTGGTCACCACGCTGCTCTTCCAGCAGCGTGAACTCCAGCTTCAGCGCAGGGAACTCGCCCTTCAGCGTGAGGAGTTGGTCGCCTCACGCTCGGAGCTGCGGCGGAGCGCCGCGGCGGATCTGCGGGGTCTGCATGTGCAGCTCACTCAGATGCAGATGGACGATCCCTCCCTGACCGAGGTGTGGAACGACTTCCCAGGTCAGCCACATTCGGTCATAAAGCAGCATCTCTACGCGAATCTCACCTACAGCCACCTCTTACTTGCCTTCCAATGGGGGGACCGGTCGGAGGACGATCTCCTGCGCGAGGCCCGGGACATCGTGCGAAGTCCGGCATTCCGCAGGTACTGGGCCGCCTCGCGTTCCCTGAAGGCGTCTCTGCCTCCCGATTCGGACGAGGGGCGCATGTTCCGCCTGTTCGAGCGCGCCATCGCCGAGACGGGCGGGGGCGATCCGTCCGGGCCTGGGGCGGGGGCGGGATCGGGCGCGGGGGCTGGGGCCTAGCACCGCCCCGGCGGACCAGACCCGCCCGTCACGCCGCCGGCACCGCCACCGGCGCCCCCGGCCCCACATACCGTGCCGTCGGGCGGATGATCTTTCGGTCCTCCGCCTGTTCCAGGATGTTGGCGCTCCAGCCGACCACGCGGGCCGCCGCGAAGGTCGGAGTGAACATCTCGCGGGGCAGGCCGCAGAGTTCCATGACCACGCCTGCGTAGAACTCGACGTTGGTGTGGAGTTCGCGGCCGGGCTTCAGTTCGGCGAGGATCGACTCGACCTGGCGCTCCACCTCTACCGCGAAGTCGACGCGGGGGCCGCCGAAGCGCTGGGCGATCTCGCGGAGCATGCGGGAGCGGGGGTCCTCCGTGCGGTAGACGGCGTGGCCGAAGCCCATGATGCGGTCGCCGGCGAGGACGCGTTCGCGGATCCAGGGGTCGATGCGGTCGGGCGTGCCGATCGCGTCCAGGGTGTCCAGCGCCCGGCTGGGGGCGCCGCCGTGCCGGGGGCCGGACAGCGCGCCGACCGCTCCCACCAGGCAGGCCGCCACATCCGCTCCGGTGGAGGTGATGACCCGTGCCGTGAAGGTTGACGCATTGAATCCATGGTCAATGGTTGAGATCAAGTATTGCTCGACGGCCCTGGCCCGCACCGGATCCGGTTCCGAGCCCGTCAGCATGTACAGGTAGTTCGCCGCGTACGACAGGTCCTCGCGCGGCTCGACCGGCTCGAGCCCCTCGCCCAGTCGGTACAGCGCCGTCAGCAGCGTCGGTACGGCGGCCGCCGCGGCGAGCGTGTCCCGGCGGCGTTCGTCCGCGTCGATGTCGTACACCGGGCGGAAGCCCCGCACCGCGCCGAGCAGCGACAGCGCGGTGCGCATGCCGGCCAGAGGGCCGGAACCGCCCGCGCCCGTGCTCGCCCTGGCGATGGCGGGCAGGACCGTGCACACCTCGTCCGGCAGCCGTCGTAGCGCCGCGGTCTCGGCGGCGAAGGCCGCGGCCCGTTCGGCGTCCGGCAGTTCGCCGTGGACCAGCAGATGCCAGACGTCCTCGAAGCCGCGGGTCTGCGCGAGTTCGACGGCCGAGTACTGGCGGTAGTGGTAGAAGCCCTCCAACCCCCGGACGTCACCGATGGCGGTATCGGTGACGACGACACCGGCGAGTCCCCGCGGCGCCTCGACGAGAGCAGTGGCAGACCTGTTGACGGACATGATTTCCTCCCTGGACTTGATTCGACTGTCCATGCTTGACTCAATACCTGTCAATATTGATTAAATCAATGTAAGCATCAATATGTTGTCCCGGCGGATACGGTGAGCCCCATGCGCGATCACGAGCCCGGCTCCGGTCACACGACCCGGCGGCTGACCACCAAAGAGGCCGCCGAACTGCTCGGCGTGAAGCCCGAGACCGTCTACGCGTACGTCAGCCGCGGTCAGCTCAGCAGCCGGCGCGTACCCACCGGCCGGGGCAGCACCTTCGACGCGAAGGAGGTCGAGGCGCTCGCCCGGCGCAACCGGCGCGAGAGCAGCGGGACTTCGGGCTCAGGCGGCGAGCTTTCGGTGCGGACCCGTATCACGTTCATCGACACGGACCGGTACTACTTCCGGGGCGTCGACGCGGCCGAACTCGCCGTCCGCCACTCCTACGAAGAGGTAGCCGAGTGGCTGTGGACCGGGCAGTTGCGCCCCGGCATCGCCTTCACCGCCCCCGAGGCCACGGTCGCCGTCGCCCGCCGCGCGGTCGACGCCCTGCCCGAACACGCCAGCCCCACCGACCGGTTGAGGGTCGCCGCCATCGCCGCCGCAACCGCGGACCCGCTGCGCTTCGACCTGTCCGAGGATGCGGTCCTGGGCACCGCACGCAGCCTCATCCCGACCCTTGTCGCCGCCCTGCCGCCGGTCCGGCGCGACCACCGCGACACGGGCCCGCTGGCCCACCGGCTGTGGGCCCGGCTCAGCGGCCACGAGGCCGACGAGGCGTCGCTGCGCACCCTGGACACGGCGCTGGCCCTGCTGGTCGACCACGACCTCGCCGCGTCGACGCTCGCCGTACGCGTCGCCGCGTCCGCCCGCGCCCACGCCTACGCGGCCGTCTCCGCGGGCCTCGGCGTCCTCGAAGGCCCCCTGCACGGCGCGGCCAGCGGGCTCGCGCACCGGATGCTGCTGGACGTCCTCGACCGCGGCGACGCGGCCCCGGTGATCGCCGAGGAGCTGCGGGCCGGCCGCCGCATTCCGGGCCTCGGCCACCGGCTCTACCCCGGCGAAGACCCACGCGCGCGTGTGCTGTTCGGGCTGCTGGAGGAGATCCCGCGGGCCGCGCCGGCCCTCGCGGCGGCCCGCGACATCGTCGCCACGACCGCCCGCCACACCCCGCTGCACGCCAATGTCGACCTGGCACTGGCCGTGCTCACCGCCTCCAGCGGCATGCCCGCCACCGCGGGCGAGACGATCTTCGCCGTGGCGCGGACCGCGGGCTGGATCGCCCACGCCCTGGAGGAGTACGGCGAACGCCCGCTGCGGATGCGCCCCAGCGGCCACTACGTGGGCCCGAGGCCGCCGCAACCTCTGCCGGAGTAGGACACGAGTGGTCCGGTGAGCCACTCTCGATCAGGTCAGGTTAGGCTCACCTTCGTGAGTACTTGCTCAAGTGACTCCCGGGCTCTCGACGAGCCCATCGCGGGCACCGCGGCGACCGCGAGGACCTGGCTGCTGCTGGAGCAGCCCGGTCCGTGGGGTGCCAAGGCGCTCACGTCGAGCCATCTGGACCCCGCACTGGGCCGTGCCCTGGAGACGGCCGCCAAGGGCACCGGCGTGCGCGTGGCGCTCATCCGCCGCCCCGGACGGCACGCCGACCGCGGCACGGCCGTCGAACGCCGGGTGTACGCCGCCCACACCGCCCCCAAAAGCGCCTGGCTGCACGCCGCCACCATCCGCGATCCGCGCCGGCTGCTCGACCTCGACTTCGCCGCGCTCGGCCAGGGCGACCCCCGCTCCTTCGACGCGGCGCTGCAGGCGAGCCCGCACACGGGCGACCCGCTCGCGCTCGTGTGCACCAACGGCAAGCGGGACCGCTGCTGCGCCCTCCTCGGCCGCCCCCTCGCCGCCGAGCTCGACGCCTCCGGCGTCGGCGGCGTCTGGGAGGTCACCCATCTGGGTGGACATCGCTTCTCGCCGACGCTGCTCGTCCTGCCCTACGGCTACGCCTACGGCCGGGCCGAGGCGCACACCGTGAAGGAGATCCTGCACCAGGTGCGGGAGGGGCGGATCGTCGTCGAGGGCTGCCGTGGGAACTCCGCCTGGGAACGGCCCGGGCAGGCGGCCGAGCTGGCCGTGCGTACGGCCGTGGGTGAGTACGCGGCGGACGCGCTGAGCGTCGTGCGCACGGACGGCGCGGCGCCGCGCTGGACGGTGACGGTCGCGCACGCCGACGGACGGCACTGGCATGTCGTCGTCGCCCAGGGAGCCGCGCTGCCGCCCCGCGCGGAGAGCTGCGAAACCTCGGTGCTGGGCTCTCCCGCGCACATGGAGGTGGTCGCGGTGCGGGAGCTTGCGACCTCGACGGCGCTGGCGAGCTGACCTCAGGGTGGACCGCCCCGTCCACCCTTGATCACCCCGTCCATCATTGATCAAGAGATCCAGGTCACACCCCTTCGGTGGTCCGGGCGCGTCCACGTACCGTCTTGGGTATGAGCCCCACACCCCCCGCGCGCCGCCTGCGCCTCGGCCTGCCGCGGCGGATGTTCTCGCAGGTGCTGCTGATGCAGGTGGCCATCGCGGCGGGAGTCGCGGTGCTCGCGACCGGACTGTTCCTCGCTCCGCTCGGCAACCAGCTCGACGACCAGGCGATGCGCCGGGCCCTCGCGATCGCCCAGACGACCGCCGTCCAGCCGCAGATCGCCGAGGACGTCGTGAACACGCCCCCGACGGCCGGCGGACCGGTCCAGCGGGAGGCGGAGCGGATCCGGAAGGCCACGCAAGCCGAGTACATCGTGGTGATGGACTGGCGGGGCGTGCGCTGGTCGCATCCCACGCCCGGTGAGATCGGCAGGACCGTGTCCACCGACCCCGGGCAGGCCCTGGCCGGCCACGAGGTCATGCAGATCGACGACGGCACCCTCGGCCGCACCGCCCGCGGCAAGGTGCCGCTGCGCGACAGCGACGGGGACATCGTGGGCGCGGTCTCGGTCGGGATCGCGTACGACAGTGTCCGGGCACGGCTGATCCACGCGATCCCGGAGCTGCTGGCATACGCGGGCGGGGCGCTGGCCGTGGGCGCGCTGGCCGCCTGGCTGATCTCTCGGCGGGTCCATCGACAGACCCGTGACCTGGCCTTCTCCGATATCTCGGGGCTGCTCGCGGAGCGCGAGGCGATGCTGCACGGCATCCGGGAGGGCGTGGTCGCCCTGGACCGCACGGACCGTATCCGTCTGCTCAACGACGAGGCGCGCCGACTGCTCGGCATCGGCGACGAGGCAGTCGGCCGCTCCCTGGACGAGGCGCTCGGGGAGGGCCGTACGACCGATGTCCTGGCCGGCCGGGTCACGGGCACCGATCTGCTCACCGTGCGCGGCCAGCGCGTGCTGGTCGCCAACCGGATGCCCACCGACGACGGCGGCGCCGTGGCCACCCTGCGCGACCGCACGGAGCTGGAGCAGCTCGGCCGGGAGCTGGACTCCACGCGCGGTCTGATCGACGCCCTGCGCGCCCAGGACCATGAGCACGCCAATCGCATGCACACTCTTCTGGGGCTGCTGGAGCTGGAGATGTACAACGACGCCGTGGAGTTCGTCGGCGAGGTGGTGGGCGACCACAGGGCCACCGCGGAACAGGTCACCGAGAAGATCCAGGACCCGCTGCTGGCGGCGCTGCTGGTCGGCAAGGCGACCGTGGCCGCCGAACGCGGGGTCGCGCTGCTGGTGTCGGACCGGACACGGCTCCCGGACCGGTTGGTCGACCCCAGGGGCATCGTGACGATCGTCGGCAACCTCGTGGACAACGCCCTGGACGCGGTCGCGGGGACGGCGCACGCGCGCGTGGAGGTCGAATTGCGCACCGAAGGGCGCGCCGTCGTCCTCAGGGTGTGTGACACGGGGCCGGGTATCCCGGCCGCGCACCGCGAGTTGATCTTCACCGAGGGCTGGTCCACGAAGGAGGCGCCGGCCCATCGTGAGCGTGGGATCGGCCTCTCCCTGGTGCGCAGGCTCGCCGAACGGCAGGGCGGCAGCGCCGGCGTCGATCAGGCGCACGGTGGCGGCGCGGAGTTCACCGTCGTCCTGCCCGAGGCACTCACCGAGCCGGACGTGGAACCGGCCCTGACCGGGCCCACGGCCCGCACTGCCGAGGAGGAGTCGCGATGATCGAGGTCCTGGTCGTGGACGACGACAGACGGGTCGCACAGGTCAACGCCGCCTACGTCGAGAAGGTGCCGGGCTTCCACGTGGCCGGTGAGGCGCACAGCGCGGCCGAGGCGCTGCGGCGGGTCGAGGAGCTGCCCCGGGTGGATCTGGTCCTGATGGACCATTACCTGCCCGACGAGACGGGCCTGTCGGTCGTCCGGGAGATGCGGCGACGCGGCCACCGGACCGACGTGATCATGGTGACGGCGGCCCGGGACGTCTCCACGGTGCAGGAGGCGATGCGGCACGGCGCGCTGCAGTACCTGGTCAAGCCGTTCGCCTTCGCGGGCCTGCGCGCCAAGCTGGAGGCGTACGCGGAGCTGCGCCGCACCCTCGACGGCGGCGGCGAGGCCGAACAGGCCGAGGTGGACCGCATCTTCGGCGCGCTGTCCACACCTTCGGAGCCCGACCTGCCCAAGGGCCACTCCCCCACCACCGCTGATGTCGTTCGTCGCTGTCTGATCAGCGCCGAGGGCCCGCTGTCGGCCCAGGAGATCGCGGAACGCACCGGCGTCAGCCGTCAGACCGCGCAGCGCTATCTGAAGCTCCTGGAGCGCACGGGCCGGGCGCGACTGACCCTCAAGTACGGGGACGCGGGCCGCCCTGAACACCGTTACGTGTGGGCGACCCGCGCCTGAGGGCACGGCCGGTGGTGGGGGCGGGGGAAGCGGCCGTACCCGCCCTGTACATACGGATCCGGCGGGCCGTTGTCTCCGGGAGCGCCCCGATGGCTATGCCGCTCCCGCTCCGGTGAGCGACCGCACCTCGGTTTCGGCGTGCTTGGCCTCGTCCGGGATCTCGGCGGAGGTGACCGTGCCGAGCCAGCCGGCGACGAAGCCGAGCGGGATCGAGACGATGCCGGGGTTCTGGAGCGGGAACACCTGGAAGTCGACGCCGGGGAACAGGGATTCGGGGCTGCCGGACGCGACGGGCGACAGCAGTACGAGCGTCAGGGCCGGGATCAGGCCGCCGTACACCGCCCATACGGCGCCGCGGGTGGTGAAGCCGCGCCAGAACAGTGAGTAGAGCAGCACGGGCAGATTGGCGGAGGCGGCGACGGCAAAGGCGAGGCCCACCAGGAAGGCGACGTTGAGGTCCCGGGCGAGCAGGCCGAGGGCGATGGCGACGACACCGATGGCGACGGCGGCGACGCGTGCGACGGCGACCTCGCTGCGCGCTTTGGCGTGCCGGCGCCGCAGTGACGCGTACAGGTCGTGGGCCACGGACGCGGAGGAGGCGAGGGTGATCCCGGCGACCACGGCGAGGATGGTGGCGAAGGCGACGGCGGCGACGACCGCGAACAGAACCGTTCCGCCGGTGGAGTCGGAGCCGCCGCCCAGATCGAGGGCCAGCAGCGGTACGGCCGTGTTGCCCGCGGCGTTCGAGCCGCGCACCGCGTCGGGGCCCACGATCGCGGCCGCGCCGAAGCCGAGGACGATCGTCATCAGGTAGAAGCCGCCGATGAGCCCGATCGACCAGACCACCGAGCGCCGGGCGGCCCGCGCGGTGGGCACGGTGTAGAAGCGGGACAGGATGTGCGGCAGGCCCGCGGTGCCGAGCACGAGGGCGAGTCCGAGGCTGATGAAGTCGAAGCGGGCGGTCCAGTCGGCGCCGTACTTGAGTCCGGGCGCCAGGAACGATTCGCCGTGGCCGCTGCGCTCGGCCGCCGTGGACAGCAGCTGGTCGAAGTCGCCGTGGAAGCGCACCAGGACGAGCACGGTCAGGGCGATGGTCCCGCCGAGCAGCAGGACCGCCTTGACAATCTGGATCCAGGTGGTGGCCCGCATCCCTCCCAACGACACATAGATCACCATGAGCGCGCCGACGCCGATGACGGTCCAGGTCTGCGCCGCCTCGCCCTGGCCGCCGAGCAGCAGCGCGACCAGGCTGCCCGCACCCACCATCTGAGCCACCAGATACAGAACGGACACGGTGACCGAGGAAGTTCCCGCCGCGATTCGCACAGGCCGCTCGCTCATCCGCGCGGCCACCACGTCGGCGAGGGTGAACCGGCCGCAGTTGCGGACCAGTTCGGCGACCAGGAACAGCACGACGAGCCAGGCCACGAGGAAGCCCACGGAGTACAGCAGTCCGTCGTAGCCGTAGAGCGCGATGAGCCCGGAGATGCCGAGGAAGGAGGCGGCCGACATGTAGTCACCGGCGATGGCAAAACCATTCTCCATCGGCGAGAAGAGCCGGCCGCCGGCGTAGAACTCCTCGGCCGAGCCGTGCCGGTGGCGGCTCACCCAGGTCGTGATCGCCAGGGTGACGGCGACGAACGCGCCGAACAGCAGCAGCGCCAGGGTCTGGTGATCCCCCGTCACGAGGAGCCGCCTCTCATGCCACGGGTCAGCTCCTGGGTGTCCCAGCGCAGTTCGAGCGCGGCACGGTCACGGCGCAGGCGCGCGTGCCGGGCGTAGGCCCAGGTGAGCAGGAAGGTGGTGAGGAACTGCCCGAGCCCGGCGAGCATCGCCACGTTCACCGCGCCGGCCACGGGCCGGGCCATCAGCCCCGGTGCGGTGGTGGCGGTCACGACGTAGCCGACGTACCAGGCAAGAAAGCCGATCACAGCCGGTACCACGAACCTCCGGTACCGGCTGCGCACTTCCTGGAAGGCGGCGCTGCGCTGCACCTCCACGTAGACGTCCGCGGCCGTGGCCCCGTCCGCGCGCTGAGCACGGCCCTGCGGTACGGCCGCGGGGGTGTCGTCCGACTCGCCCCAGCCGGAGGCCAGGGCGTCGTACCAGGGGTCGTCGTACCGCACGCTCCCGGCCGGCTCGACCGGGTCCGACCTGTCGGAACCACCCTCGCGCGCGCGGGAGTGACCGTTGCTTGAGTGCATGCCCAAGGATGGACAGAACGGGAAGATCCCTGACTCTTGTTCTCCTCGCTCTTCACCCCATCAGGTGATTTGTCCCGCATAGGCGGCGTGCGGCCGTTCGCATACGCGTAAGCCGGGGCGGGTGGTGGCCGAAGACCCGCCACGCCCCACCCCGGCCCGAGATCTACGCGTCGATGCGCGACCGGTCCAGCGTCGCCGCCGAGGAGGAGATGAACTCCTTGCGCGGTGCCACGTCGTTGCCCATCAGCAGGTCGAAGACCTGCTCGGCCGCCTCCAGGTCGGAGAGGTTGATGCGGCGCAGGGTGCGGTGGCGCGGGTCCATCGTGGTCTCGGCCAGCTGGTCGGCGTCCATCTCGCCGAGGCCCTTGTAGCGCTGGATCGAGTCCTTGTAGCGGATGCCCTTGGTCTGGAACTCCATGAGCTTGTCGCGCAGTTCGCGGTCCGAGTACGTGTAGACGTACTTGTCCTGGCCCTTCTTGGGCTGGACGATCTCGATCCGGTGCAGCGGCGGCACGGCCGCGAAGACGCGTCCCGCCTCGACCATGGGCCGCATGTAGCGCTGGAACAGCGTGAGCAGCAGACAGCGGATGTGGGAGCCGTCCACATCGGCGTCGGTCATCATGACGATCTTGCCGTAGCGGGCCGCGTCGATGTCGAAGGTCCGGCCCGAGCCCGCTCCTATGACCTGGATGATCGCGCCGCACTCGGCGTTCTTCAGCATGTCGGTCACGGACGACTTCTGGACGTTGAGAATCTTGCCGCGGATCGGCAGCAGCGCCTGGAACTCGGAGTTCCGGGCGAGCTTGGCGGTGCCGAGCGCGGAGTCTCCCTCGACGATGAACAGCTCGCTGCGCTCGACGTCGTCGCTGCGGCAGTCGGCGAGCTTGGCGGGCAGGGAGGACGACTCCAGGGCGGTCTTGCGGCGCTGCGCGTCCTTGTGCTGGCGGGCGGCGATACGCGTGCGGGCTGCGGCGACCGCCTTCTCCATGACCACCCGGGCCTGGGCGGCCGCGTCCCGCTTGGTGGACGTCAGGAACGCCTTGAGCTCCTTGGTGATCACGGTGTTCACGATGCGGCGGGCCGCCGAGGTGCCGAGGACCTCCTTGGTCTGGCCCTCGAACTGCGGTTCGGCCAGGCGCACGGTGACGACGGCGGTGAGGCCCTCCAGGGCGTCGTCCTTGACGATGTCGTCCTCGGCCACGCGCAGCAGCTTCTTGGCGCGCAGCACCTCGTTGAGCGCGCTGGTCACGGCCGTCTCGAAGCCCGCGACGTGGGTGCCGCCCTTGGGGGTGGCGATGATGTTCACGAACGACTTCAGGATCGTGTCGTATCCGGTGCCCCAGCGCATCGCGACGTCGACGTCGAGCTCGCGAGTGACCTGCGTGGGCGTCATCTGGCCGTGCTCGTCCAGGACCGGGACGGTCTCCTTGAAGGTGCCCTGCCCGGAGAAGCGGAGGACGTCGTTGACCGGCTTGTCGGTGGCGAGGTACTCGCAGAACTCGCTGATGCCGCCGTCGAAGCGGAAGGACTCCTCGCCCTTGCTGCCGTCCTGGCCGAGACCGAGCTCGTCGCGCACGACGATGGTCAGGCCGGGCACGAGGAAGGCCGTCTGGCGAGCGCGCTGGTGGAGGTTCTCCAGCGAGAGCTTGGCGTCCTTGAGGAAGATCTGGCGGTCGGCCCAGTAGCGCACGCGCGTGCCGGTGCGGGTCCTGGGGATCTTCCTGGCCTTGCGCAGTCCGCCCTTGGCCTCGAACTTGGCGTCGGGCCCCTCGGCGGCGAAGGCGCCGGGGGCGCCGCGCCGGAAGCTGATGGCGTGGGTGTGTCCGCTGCGGTCCACCTCGACGTCGAGCCGGGCGGACAGGGCGTTCACCACGGAGGCGCCGACGCCGTGCAGGCCACCGGAGGCGGCGTAGGAGCCGCCGCCGAACTTGCCGCCGGCGTGCAGCTTGGTCATGACGACCTCAACGCCGGACAGGCCGGTCTTGGGCTCGACGTCGACGGGGATGCCCCGGCCGTTGTCCCGGACCTCGACCGAGCCGTCGTCATGGAGGACGACCTCGATGTGGTCGCAGTAGCCCCCGAGGGCCTCGTCGACGGAGTTGTCGATGATCTCCCAGAGGCAGTGCATCAGACCGCGGCTGTCGGTCGAGCCGATGTACATGCCCGGGCGCTTGCGCACCGCCTCAAGGCCCTCAAGGACGAGCAGGTGCCGCGCGGTGTAGTTGGAACCGTCCCGGTCTGCTCCTGCCAGCAGCGCTGTGGACGGCACGGACGTCTCGGCGGTCACGCGGTTCGCTCCTCGCTGAATTTCAGTTGGTGCCCTCTGGGGTAAGGGCGCGGCTTCGGTTGCCGCTCAGAGGGTACCGAGGCCTGGTAGAGCCGGTGTAACGCCACCCTCGTCTGTCGGCAGACTAGTCCAGAGTCGCATACCTGTTCGATCCCTCGATGGAGTGAAGTACATATCACGTTCCCTTCCAGGCATGAACCATTTAGGCTCCGGGCACGTCCTCCTGAACAAACCGGCAATCCAGCCGGGGGGACCGACACCGACCGACAGCGCGAACCCGTACGACACATAGACACGCAATACGGCACATTCGCCGCCAACCGGCAGCAGCCAGCCGCCTGGAAAGATTTTTCAAGGAAAAGCCACGAGCGGGAACGTTTTCGGGCTGGTTGGATGTTGACCCTGGTACGACAGCTCGTCGAGCTAGAGAAGAGGCGACGTGACTACTGTTCTGACCCCCGCGAGCCCGCTGACGGCCGCCGATCGCTGCGACCGTTGCGGCGCCCAGGCATACCTGCGCGTCGTCCTGGTAAGCGGCGGAGAACTGCTCTTCTGCGCCCACCACGGCCGCAAGTTCGAGCCGGGACTCAAGAAGATCGCCGCTGAGATACAGGACGAGACGGAGCGGCTGACGGCCGTTCCCGCCACCGCCGAAGATGAGCGCTGACCACTCGCGTCCACGACGAGCCAACTCCAGGCATTAGGCCGGCGTACGGGCGGCTGCCCCTGATCCTCCAGGGGCAGCCGCCCGTACGCGTTGCCGAGCCGCTCAGGCGCTCTCAGGAGGCCGTGCGCGGCCCTCTCGTGGCGCCGACGTTCCAGCCCGGCCTTGCCAGGGCGTCGGACACGCGCGTGTACACCCCGGGGCTGCGCGGCCGGCCGCAGCCGCTCCCCCAGGACACCAGCCCGACCAGCCGCCCCTCGGCGACCAGCGGCCCCCCGCTGTCCCCCTGGCAGGCGTCCCGGCCGCCCTGCACCTCTCCGGCGCACAGCATGCTGTCGGCACGATAGGAGCCCCCACCGCCGCCTGGGTACGCCTGCTCGCACAGGGCGTCGGGCAGCACGTGCACGCGTGCCGCCCGCAGACCCGACGTATAGTCGCCGCCGCCGGTCGCATCACCCCACCCGTAGACCACGGCCCGCGTGCCCGGCGTGTACGCCGGATCCCCGGCCGCCGCCATCGCGATCACCGACCGCCGCGGCAGGGGCTCGGCCAGGGTGAGCACGGCGAAGTCCCCCGCGTTGGTGACGTCGTCGTATCCCGGGTTCACCCACGTCTTGCGTACGTCGATCTCCCGGCCCTCGTCCGTGAGCAGGTCCGTGCGGCCCGCGATGACACTGAGGTCCTCGACTTGGTCCGGCGGCCCCCCGAGGATGTCCTCACTCAGACAGTGGGCCGCGGTGAGCACGGTGGACGGGCCGACGGCCACGCCGCCGCAGAACTGCCCCGAGCGCGTACCCCCAAAGCGGTCACGGCTGGACAGCGCCACCGTCCAGGGGTGGTCGGAGACATCGACCGGGAAACCCCCGACGACGACGCTGTCGGCGGCCGCCGGTGCGGCGGCCGCGAGCGGTATGACGGTCGCGGCGGCGGCCAGGACCAGCGGCCCGGCCAGCGCCCGGACAAGGGGACGACGCATGCGCGCTCCTCACTCAGAGGTGGTCATGAGAAACCCAGCGTCATCCACCCCGCCGCGCCCCGCACCCGCGCGGGTACGCCAAAGGCCCGGCTCCCGCTCGGGGAACCGGGCCTTGTGTGTCGTACGACCGCGACCTAGTCGAGGTAGTCGCGCAGCACCTGGGAACGCGACGGGTGACGCAGCTTCGACATGGTCTTGGACTCGATCTGGCGGATGCGCTCACGCGTCACGCCGTACACCTTGCCGATCTCGTCGAGGGTCTTCGGCTGACCGTCGGTGAGACCGAAGCGCATCGAGACGACGCCCGCCTCGCGCTCGGACAGGGTGTCGAGGACGGAGTGCAGCTGCTCCTGCAGGAGCGTGAAGCTGACCGCGTCGGCCGGGACGACGGCCTCGGAGTCCTCGATGAGGTCACCGAACTCGCTGTCGCCGTCCTCGCCCAGCGGGGTGTGCAGCGAGATGGGCTCCCGGCCGTACTTCTGGACCTCGATGACCTTCTCGGGGGTCATGTCGAGCTCCTTGGCCAGCTCCTCCGGGGTGGGCTCGCGGCCCAGGTCCTGGAGCATCTGGCGCTGCACGCGCGCGAGCTTGTTGATGACCTCGACCATGTGCACCGGGATACGGATGGTGCGGGCCTGGTCGGCCATGGCGCGGGTGATCGCCTGACGGATCCACCAGGTGGCGTACGTGGAGAACTTGTAGCCCTTGGTGTAGTCGAACTTCTCGACCGCGCGGATCAGACCGAGGTTGCCCTCCTGGATGAGGTCCAGGAACAGCATGCCGCGGCCGGTGTAGCGCTTGGCCAGGGAGACCACGAGGCGGAGGTTGGCCTCCAGGAGGTGGTTCTTGGCGCGGCGGCCGTCCTCGGCGATGATCTCCAGCTCGCGCTTGAGCTTGGGGGCGAGCTTGTCGGCGTTGGCCAGCTTGTCCTCGGCGAACAGACCGGCCTCGATGCGCTTGGCGAGCTCGACCTCCTGCTCGGCGTTGAGCAGCGGGACCTTGCCGATCTGCTTGAGGTAGTCCTTGACCGGGTCGGCGGTGGCACCGGCGGCGGCGACCTGCTGGGCGGGCGCGTCGTCCTCGTCCTCGTCGGAGAGCACGAAGCCGGCGCTCTCGGCACCCTCGGGCTCCTCGCCGGGCTTGACCTCTTCGAGGACCTCTTCCTCGACCAGCTCGGCGTCGTCCTTCTTGGCGGTGGTCTTCTTGGCCGCCGTCTTCTTGGCGACGGTCTTCTTCGCGGCCGCCTTCTTGGCGGTCGTCGTCTTCTTGGCAGCGGCCTTCTTCGCGGGTGCCTCGTCCTCGACGGCCGCCTCGGCTGCGGGTGCCGCAGGCGTGGCGGTGGCGGTGGCCTTCTTGGTGGTCACCGTCTTCGCCGCGACCGTCTTGGTGGCGGTGCGCTTGGCCGGACTCTTCGCTGCGACGCTCTTTCGGGTGCGCTTGGGCTCCGCGGCACTGACCATCAGCGTCACACCCTCTTCCTCGAGGATCTGGTTGAGGCTGCGCAGTACGTTCTTCCACTGAGTGGCCGGAATCTGGTCAGCTTCGAAGGCCCGACGCACGTCATCGCCGGCGATCTGCCCCTCAGCCTTTCCCCGCTCAATGAGCGCCATGACAGAGACGGACTCGGCGATCTCCGGCGGGAGCGTACGGGATGTGCTGGCCGACACGAACAACCTCTCGGAACGTTGGAAAACGGCTTCCGGCCCCGTCCACAGCGGACAGGAGCCGACCACCGGCCTGGGGATGGGCCGACGGTGCGGGCGGGGGCCGGGGAGATGCACAGCGCCTTCTATGGCGTCCGTATTCCCTCCGCGGCTGTCACCTCTTAGGTCATCGCGCTGTTCGCACGAGCGTTACGCCCAATCTGCGTGGCCCGAGTCACACCCCGTAAGCGCTCAAAAACGGTCAGATATGGGCAGGGGAGGTCAGCCGGAGGCCTGGTCCACGCTGGGCCACCCGCGCCGCCGCCTCGCCGCACCGTCGGACCCCGCAGGATCACCCGGATCCTGCGGGGTCCGACGGGAGGCGGTTCGCCGGCCGGGCGATGCCACAGGAGGGGGGAGGCATCGCCGGCCGCGCCGCCCGTGGGCGCGGTCAGTGCTCGCGCGGGGCGGGCACCACGCGCTCCACCTCTGGGTGGACCGTGAGAAGTTGCCGCATCGCCGCCTCCGCGCCCGCGCCGTCGCCGGCGGCGAGGGCGTCGACGATCCGGGCGTGGTGCGCGAGCGACGACTCGTTCGGCCGGTCACAGCCCGTGACCGGACCTCCGGAGACCTGGAGCGCGGCCGACACGATCCCGGACAGGTGCTCCAGCATGCGGTTGCCGGCGACCTGGATGAGCAGGCCGTGGAACTCGGCGTCGGCGCGGGAGAAGGTGAGCGCATCACCCTGCCCCATGGCATGGCCCATGATCTCGACCATGTCGGCCAGCCGCTGCTGAACGTCCTCGCGACCGTGCCCGGCGGCCAGACGCGCGGCCAGCGGCTCGATCGTCCAGCGCAGCTCGCTCAGCTCACGCCGCTGGTCGTCGCGCTGCGGCCCGAAGGCCCGCCACTCGATGATGTCCGGGTCGAGGAGGTTCCAGTCACTGACGGGACGCACGCGCGTGCCGACGTTCGGCCGGGCGCTGACCAGGCCCTTGGCCTCCAGGACGCGGAGCGACTCACGGACGACGGTGCGGGAGACCTCGAAGCGCTGGCCGATCTCCTCGGGCACCAGCGGGCGGTCGGCGCCCAGGTCGCCGGAAACGATCATCTGGCCGAGCTGCTGGACGAGTTGGCCGTGCAGTCCGCGGCCACGGCTGCCTGCGGCGCGCCGGCCCACGCGGCCCAGCTCCTGGTCCGCGCCCTCCCAGGAGGGGACTGCGACGCGGTCGGCGACAGGGGCCTCGGCGTAGGGGTAGCGGTCGAGTTCGCCCGGGCCGGCGAGACCGGAGTCGGCGGCGCGGGCGGCGGTCATCATGGTGTGCGCAAGGGTACTCACGGATCCTTTGTCGGCGCCCTCTCCAACTCCCTTGAGGTCTTTGGTGAAAAGCACACGAAAGGGTGATCGCTCACCCCGTCGCAATTGACGCCTTATCGGAAAGAAATGGGCTTTCCACGGGGAGTTGTGCGCACAGTGGGCGCCGAAAGCGGACGAACAGTCGTCATCGGACCCTGCCACGCAGGGTCATGAGCAGATACGCGCACAGCAGCGCGGTCAGCGACAATGTCAGCGCGCCGCCCACAGGTTGGGCAACCACACGCGCGGCGGCCGCCAGATATCGCTCTCCCCCGAAGGGCCACTGCATCAGCAGCACCTCCCTCAGCCGCAACGGAAACCCGGCCGCCGACCGCACGGCGGGCCCCTCCAGCACCTTGCGCACCAGCGGTACGACGAGGATGGGCACTGCCACCACCGCGGCGAGCCCGGCACTGGTGGAACGGAACACTCCCGCGGCCAGCACACCGGCCCAGGCACACCCCACCAGCAGCCCGATCCAACTCACCCCCAGCGAAACCCAGTCCGCGGGAACCTCCACGACCTCCCGTCCGTATACGAGATACAGCACTTCGGCATCACACCCCACCGTGAGAACAGCCAGCGCCAGCGCGGTGACCCCGGAGACGAGGAGCTTTGCGGCAAGCAGCCCCAGCCTGCGGGGCACGGTGCCGCGATCCGCCGCCAGCGCCGGGTGGCGGAACTCGTCTCCGAAGGCCAGCGCGCCGAGCAGCCCCGCACCGAGCGCCGCGGGCGGCAACGGCATCTCCCGCGGCCAGCCGGCCAGCAGCCGCGCCTGCGGGGTGTGCCCGATACGGGCGAGCACCAGCGCGGTGAGAGCGGAGACGACGAGCACGGCGGCAGCTGTGAGGAACCCGGTGCCGACACCGGCGGCTCGGCGGAGTTCGTAGCGGAGGGGGC
>NZ_JACMSF010000006.1 GCF_014257025.1 Streptomyces cupreus | reverse complement strand
GAGTGCTCCGGCCGGGCCCTGTGCCGTGCTCAGGCCGCGCGGACCGCGTACGTCGCCACCCGCACCGACTCGTCGTCGAGGCACTGCCCCGAGGCGAGGTCGAACCGCTGCTTCAGCAGCGGGGACGCCACGAACGGGCGGCCCTGGTGGCTGCCGGTCAGGCCGCGGGAGAGGACTCCGGCCCCGCTGAAGGGGTCACGGTTGTCGATGGCGTACAGCGTGCCGGAGCGGTCGCGGAAGAGGGCCACCTGGCTGCCGTCCGGCAGCAGGGCCGCCACTCCGCGCCCCGGAAGCAGCCGGCTCAGGTCGCAGACCGTGAACCAATCGCCTTCTTGGGAGTCCAGTCGGAGTTGGACCTTGAGGTCGGTCGTCTCGGGTGCCAGGGTCATCGCTGGGCGCTTCCTTCCAGGGGGCGGCGGCCGATGGACAGCAGCGGCAGGTCGGGCTTGATCTGGTCGCGCTCGGGGACGAAGCCGACGACCGGGTCGGGGGTGTCCGGCGCGTTCACGAAGGACACGAACCGGGCCAGCTTCTCGGGGTCGTTGATGGTCTCGGCCCACTCGTCGCGGTAGTGGTCGACATGGGCCGCCATCAGGGACTCCAGCTCCTCGCAGATGCCGAGCGAGTCCTCCACGACCACGTCTCGTACGTGGTCCAGGCCGCCCGGGATCCGCTCGAGCCAGGTCGAGGTGCGCTCCAGACGGTCGGCGGTGCGGATGTAGAACATCAGGAACCGGTCGATCAGGCGGATCAGTTCGGCGTCGGAGAGGTCCTGGGCGAGCAGGTCCGCGTGGCGCGGGGTGGCGCCGCCGTTGCCGCCGACGTAGAGGTTCCAGCCGTTGGCGGTGGCGATGACGCCGAAGTCCTTGGACTGGGCCTCCGCGCACTCGCGCTGGCAGCCGGAGACCGCCGACTTCAGCTTGTGCGGGGAGCGCAGGCCGCGGTAGCGCAGCTCCAGGTCGATCGCCATCCGGACGGAGTCCTGGACGCCGTAGCGGCACCAGGTCTGGCCGACGCAGGACTTCACCGTGCGCAGCGCCTTGCCGTAGGCGTGCCCGGACTCGAAGCCGGCGTCCACCAACCTGGCCCAGATCACCGGGAGTTGCTCGACGCGGGCGCCGAACATGTCGATGCGCTGGCCGCCGGTGATCTTCGTGTAGAGGCCGAAGTCACGGGCGATCTCGCCGATCACGATCAGCTTCTCCGGGGTGATCTCACCGCCGGGGATGCGCGGCACGACCGAGTACGAGCCGTTCTTCTGCAGGTTGGCGAGGAAGTGGTCGTTGCTGTCCTGCAGCGCCGCCTGCTCGCCCTCCAGGACATAGCCGCTCGCGCCGATCGTCGGGGCGAGGGAGGCGATGATCGAGCCGACCGCCGGCTTGCAGATCTCGCAGCCGTCGCCGCCCCGGGCGCCGTCGCGGCCGTAGCGGTCGAGCAGGTCCTGGTAGGTGTTGATGCGCAGGGCGAGGACGATCTCGTAGAGCTCCTCGCGGGTCTGCGCGAAGCAGCCGCACAGGCCCTTGTCGACCTCGACGCCGGACGCCTCCAGCTCGGCGGTGACCAGCTGGCCGAGCACCTTGACGCAACTGCCGCAGCCGGTACCGGCCTTGGTGCACTTCTTCACTTCGGGCACGGTCGTGCACTGGTGGTCGGTGACCGCGCCGCGGATGGTGCCCTTGGAGACGTTGTGGCAGGAGCAGATGATCGCGTCGTCGGGCAGTGCGGACGGGCCGAGCTGGGCCGGGGCGCCCGCGCCGGCCGGCAGCACCAGCGACTCGGGGGAGACCGGCGGGACCGAGCCGGTGAAGGCGCGCAGGGTGCCGTACGCCTCCGCGTCGCCCACCAGGATGCCGCCGAGCAGCGTGCCGTCACGGCCGATGACCAGCTTCTTGTACAGGCCCGCGCGGGAGTCGGAGTAGACGACGTCCAGACAGTCCTCGGTGGTGCCGTGTGCGTCGCCGAAGGACGCCACGTCCACGCCGAGCAGCTTCAGCTTGGTGGAGAGGTCGGCGCCGGTGAAGGCGGCCTCGTCGGCGGCGATCGTGGCGGCGGCCGTCTCGGCCTGCTCGTAGCCAGGGGCGACCAGGCCGTAGACCCGGCCGTCGGCCGCCAGCGCGCATTCGCCGATCGCGAAGACATGCGGGTCGGAGACGGTACGGCACTGTTCGTCGACCGCGATGCCGCCGCGCTCGCCGACCTGAAGGCCGCAGTCGCGGGCCAGCTGGTCGCGGGGGCGGACACCGGCGCTGAACACGACCATGTCGGTGGCGAGTTCGGAGCCGTCGGAGAGCTTCATACCGGTGACGGCACCGGCCTCGTCGACCACGACCTCCTGCGTGCCGACGCCCGTGTGGACGGTAAGGCCCATGTCCTCGATGGTCCGCAGCAGCGCCGCGCCGCCGCCCTCGTCGACCTGCACCGGCATCAGCCGGGGGGCGAACTCCACGATGTGGGAGGTCAGTCCGAGGCCCTTGAGGGCGCCGGCCGCCTCAAGTCCGAGCAGACCGCCGCCGACCACGGCGCCCGTCGTCGCCTTCTTCGCGTACTCCTCGATCGCGAGCAGGTCCTCGATCGTGCGGTAGACGAAGCAGCCCTCGGCGTCCTTGTTCGGGACCGGCGGCACGAACGGGAAGGAGCCGGTGGCGAGGACGAGGGTGTCGTAGTCGAAGACCTGACCGGACTTCGCGGTGACCTTCTTCGCCTCGCGGTCGACGGTGAGCGCCGGGTCGCCGACGTACAGCTCGATCGAGTGCTTCTCGATGAACTCCATGTCCGTCATGGACAGTTCCTCGGGCGTCTTGCCCGAGAAGTACGAGGTGAGGGCGACGCGGTCGTACGCGGGGCGCGGCTCCTCGCACAGCACGACCACGCGGTGGGTCGCGGTCATGCCGCGCTCGGCGAGGGCTTCGAGGAAGCGCTGGCCGACCATGCCGTGGCCGACGAGCACGATCGTGGGGGTGGCCCCCTTGGTGGCGGTCATCAGGAGCCTCCATCGTTGGTGAGCAGGTGGAGCAGGGGAGCGCCGTCCGCGGGGAGCGGCTCTGCTCCCTCCCAGGCGCGGGCGAGCGCGCCGACGGTGCCGAGTTCACCGACGAGCACCCCGCCGACCACGCGGTCGTCACGGACGACGACCTTGCGGTAGGTGCCTCGGGTGGCGTCGGTGAGCTGGACGACGTCGTCGCCCGGGAGCGCCTCGGTCTCGCCGAACGCGGCGAGGTCGAAGACGGAGTTGCCGTGCAGCGTCAGCCGGGTCAGGGCCCGGGTGCCGGTGTAGCGGGCGGTGGCGTCACCGGCGAGCAGCTCGGCGAGCGCGTCGGCCTGTTCCAGCGCAGGGGTGGCGAGGCCGTAGAGCGTGCCGTCGTGCTGGGCGCAGTCGCCGATGGCCCGGATGTGCGGGTCGGAGGTGCGCAGTTCGTCGTCGACGAGGATGCCCTTGTGGACGGCGAGCCCGGCCTCCTTGGCGAGCCCGGCGCGCGGGGAGACCCCGCAGGCCAGCACCACCAGGTCGGCGTCGAGGGCGTAGCCGTCGGCCATCTCCACCGAGCGGACCGCGCCGCCGACGCAGCGCACGTCGCGCACCCGGCACTCGGTGTGCACCTCGACGCCGAGGTCCTTCAGATGCCGCAGCACCAGCTTGGAGGCGCCCGGGTCGAGCTGGCGCTCCATGAGCCGCTCGGACTGCTGGGCGAGCACGACCTGGGCGCCGCGCTTGGCGAGCGCGCGGGCCGCGGAGACGCCGAGCAGCCCGCCGCCGATGACGACCGCGCGCACGCCCGGCCGTACCGCCTTGGACAGGCCGAGGCAGTCGTCCATGGTGCGGAACGCGTGCACGCCCTCGGGCAGCACATGGTCCGGCGTGAACAGACCGCGCAGCGGCGGCAGCACGGGGTTGGATCCTGTGGCCAGGACCAGCGTGTCGTATGCGATCTTGGAGCCGTCCGCGCACTCGACGGTGCGCCCTTCCCGGTCGATGCCGGTGACCCGGGTCCGGAGCAGTCCGTCGGGGGAGGGCAGCGCGATCACCTCGGGGGCGTACCGCCCGGCCAGCACCTCGGCGAGCAGGACCCGGTTGTAGGGCCGGTGCTCCTCCTCGCCGATCAGCAGCGCGGGCGTGCCGAGCTCACCGAGCCGCCGGGCGAGCCGTACGCCCGCGAGGCCGGCGCCGATCACCACCACACGCGTATTCGAGGTCATGCCATTGAGCGTGCGGTGCGGGTGTTACCCGACCGCATCACGTCTGTTTCTCACGAGGAACGCTGCCCTCAGCGGGGCCGGGGGGTGGGTGTGAGGGTTCCCCGGGTCCGGGGGTGGTGGGCTGTGAGGACGGGGTGCGGCCGCGGGGGAACCTCAGAAACCCCTCAGGTAGATGGACGTGGCATGTATCCCGTCCCTAGGGTCGCGATCATGCCCGACATATCGCTGACCATGATCGTCGTCCTCTGCCTCGCGGCCTTCGCGGCCGGCTGGATCGACGCCGTGGTCGGCGGCGGCGGGCTCCTGCTCCTGCCCGCGCTCATCCTGGGCCTGCCGTCGCACACGCCCGCCGCCTACGCCCTCGGTACCAACAAGGCGGTGGCGATCGTCGGCACCTCGGGCGCCGCCGTGACCTACGCCCGCAAGGCCCCGGTCGACGTCCGCACCGCCGTCCGCATCGGCCTCGCGGCGCTGGCCGGATCGTCGGGCGGGGCCTTCCTCGCGGCCGGGATGAGCACCGAGGTCCTTAAGCCGGTGATCATGGTGGTGCTGCTCGCGGTCGCCGCCTTCGTCATCCTGCGCCCCGCCTTCGGCACGGCCCCCGCGCCCGGCCCTGCCACCCGCCGCCAGATCCTCACCGCGATCGGCCTCGCGGGCATCGGCATCGGCTTCTACGACGGACTGATCGGCCCCGGCACCGGCACCTTCCTGGTCCTCACCCTCACCGCGGTCCTCCATCTCGACCTGGGCGCCGCCTCCGCCACCGCCAAGATCGTCAACTGCTGTTCCCCCAACGCTCGGCTTCGCTCGCGCCGGGGGGACCCCCATCGCGGGCGCCTCGCCACCTTCGCCTGGCAGGGCACGGTCCTGTGGCAGCTCGCCGCCCTGATGGCCGTCTTCAACCTGGCGGGCGGCACGCTCGGCGCCCACACCGCACTGAAGAAGGGCAGCGGTTTCGTCCGCGTCGTGCTGCTGACGGTGGTGTTCGCCCTGGTGGCGAACATGGCGTACGAGCAGTGGTCGGCCTAGCGGTCGGGCGTCAGCGGCTGCCGGTGAGGTGCGCGAAGACGACGACGTTGCCCCGATATCCCGTGGTGCGTGAGTAGCCGCCGCCGCAGGTGATCACCCGCAGCTCAGGGCGGCGGGCTGCGCCGTAGACCTTCTCGTCGGGGAAGTCGCGGTCGTCGTACACCTCGACGGAGTCGACCGTGAAGACGGCCGCGGTGCCGTCGCGCCGGTCCACCTCCACCGTGCTGCCCTTCTTCAGGGCGCCCAGCCGGTAGAAGACGGCCGGGCCCTCGGCGTTGTCGACATGGCCCGCGACGATCGCGGTGCCCGTCTCACCGGGTGTCGTCCCGGCCTCGTACCAGCCGGCCAGGTTCTTCCGGTCTGCGGGCGGGACGTCGAGACTGCCGGCCGGGGTGAGACCGAGGCCCATCAGGGGGGCGTTCACCCGGATCGAGGGGATGCGGACCCGGTCGGGCGGGGACGGCGGCAGCGCGGGCGCGGCCGACGCCTGCCGGTCGGCGGGGTCGGCGTGCGCCTGGGCGGCGGACGGCTGCGGCGGGGCGTGCCGCTCGGCGCCGCTGCGCAGCAGCCAGGCCCCGGAGCACAGGGCGACCACGGTGACGGCCGCTATCGCGGTGTTGCCGTATCTGCGCGCGACGTTGCCGTATGTGCGCGCGGTGTTGCTGTGCTTGCGCACCCGAGCCTCCTGGACGGACCCTGGTCCCCCTCCGGGCCGCGAGGGGCGTCGGACCCGGAGGGGGAGGGGACGTGCGGTACCGGCGGGACGGACAGCGGAGGGCGTCCGTCAGATCCCGTCGCCTCTCGCCCGGCGATGCAGGAGCCAGGTACCGCCCGCGGCGGCGACGGCGAGCGCCGCCACGCCGGCCGCGGTCTGCACGGGGCCGGGGCCGAGTGCGCCGCCGACCCCCGTCTCCACACTTCCTCGCGGGTGCACCTGCCGGCGCTGCGAGGTCAGCGTCACCACCAGGTCGCCCGTCACCTTCCGCCCGCCCTCGGTACAGGTCGCGGTGATCTCGTACGTCCCCGGCTGCGCGCTCGGCGGCACCCGGAACTGCCCGATCGCGTTCTGCTCATGACTGCTCGGCGCCAGCGTGAAAGCGCCGGCACTCACCGCGCTGGCGTCGCCCGCCGCGGTACCGCCGTCCGCGCAGGCCGACGTGTTCACCGTGACCTGCGCGCCCGGCACGACCGAGGAGGGATAGAGCTCCAGGCTCGCGGAGCCCGCGCCGTACGCCGGGGCGGAGACCAGCCCGGCAGCCGCGACGGCGAGTGCGCTCCCGGTCAGCAGACGGGCGGTAAGGCGCATCGATGCTCCCTGGGGATCAGCGGTGGGTCACTGCCCTACAGAGGTAAGGGGCAGTGGGCCGGGAGCGCTTCCTGAGGGAGCGTCAGAATTGGGGTGAATGGGTGTTAGGAGAACCGGTGGGGTGGCGCATTTCGGCAGGTCAAGACGCTCACGCAAGGGTGTCCGGCAAGTGCGTGCGCGGCGCGTGTGAACGGGTGACCCGATTGCGGCGCTTGACCTCGACAAAGGTTGAGGTATCACGCTGTCGGCATGACTTCCGCCACGGAACCCCTGAATGTCACCGTAGTCATCGGCAGCAACCGCCACGGCCGGTTCGGCCCGGTCGTCGCCGACTGGATCCTCGACCACGTCCGCCGCCGCGAGGACATGACCCCCGAGGTCGTCGACGTCGCCGAGATCCCGCTGCCCACGTCCTTCGCCCGTACCCCCGAGACGGCCGAGGTCCTCACCGGCGTCAGCCCGAAACTGGCCCGCGCCGACGCCTTCGTCGTCCTCACCCCCGAGTACAACCACTCCTTCCCGGCGGGCCTGAAGAACCTCATCGACTGGCACTACGGGGAGTGGCGGGCCAAGCCCGTCGCCCTCGTCTCCTACGGCGGCCTCGCGGGCGGCCTGCGTGCCGCGGAACACCTCCGCCAGGTCTTCGCCGAACTCCACGCCGTCACGGTCCGGGACACCGTCTCCTTCCACAACGCCGGCGCCGCCTTCGACGACGACGGCCGCCTGAAGGACCCGACGGGCCCGGACGCGGCGGCGAAGACGATGCTCGACCAACTGGAGTGGTGGGGGAGCGCGCTGAGGGAGGCGAAGGAGCGGCGGCCGTACGCCGCGTAGCCCTCCGGTGCGGGGTGCGCGGCCGCACCCGGGGCGGCCGTGGCCAGGGCACCGCATGGACGCCCTGGTCAGGAGGGCGAGGGGAGGCCGGCACCGGCAGCCGGGGGCCTCCCCGGATGCTCCCCGTCCCACGCCAGACGCGCCGCCGCTATCGCCGGTTTGTGGTCCCGGGACCAGTCGGCGAGACCGGAGATCACGCCCGAGAAGCTGCGCCCCATCGCGGTCAGCCGGTACTCGACCTGGGGCGGAAGGGTCGGATGGACGATCCGCTCCAAGAGCCCGTCCCGGCACAGCCGTTTCGTGGTCAGCGACAGCATCCGCTGCGAGATGCCGGGTATCGCCCGCTCCAACTCGCCGTAACGACGGCTGCCCTTGGCGAGTTCCACGACCACCAGCACCGTCCACCGGTCGCCGAGCCGGTCCAGCACATCGCGGATCCCACAGTCGTCATCGCCACACGGCCCGTCCGGAATAGAGTCGCTGACCTGGGAACTTACGGCCGTGTTCGGGGCTGACACGAAAGTGCCTCCTTACGGACCCGCCGAACTCGGCGGATGCTCGGTGCTGTTCGTATAGGGACCAACGCAAGGACTGTTCGGATGATTCTCGTGACCGGCGTTTCAGGGGGACTCGGGCGTCTGGTGCTCCAGGGCCTGACCGCGCTCGACGGGCTCGACGTGGTGCCCGGCACCCGCGGCGGCGACGGCGGCACAGCGCGCCGTATCGACTTCGACGACCCGGCGAGCCTGGCGGAGGGGTTCGCCGGGGTCGACGTACTGGTGATGATCTCGGCCGGATACGCCGAGGACGACGTCGTGCTGGCCCGCCACGGCGCGGTGGCCGACGCGGCGGCGGCAGCGGGCGTACGCCAGGTGATCTACACCAGTCTGGCGGGCTCCGGCGAGCGCACGACCCTCGCGCTCCCGCACCGCTGGACCGAGCACCGCCTGGCCCAGGGGCCCTTCGACGCCACGATCCTGCGCAACGGCCTCTACGCCGAACTCCTGGGCGGCCTCTCGGCGGCGGACGCCGTACCGGCCGCCGAGTCCGGGGTCTTCTCGGCCGCCCTCGGCACGGGACGGATGTCGGTCGTGGCCAGGGAGGACCTCGCGGACATCACCGTGCGGGTGGCTGCAGAGGCCGACCGCGCGCTCGCGGCCGGCGGGCGCAGCCGGCACGCGGGACGGACGTACGAGCTGGAGGGCGTGACCGCGCTCGGCGGCGAGGACATCGCCGATCTGCTCACCAAGCGGTACGGCAGGCCGGTCACCTACCGTCCCTCGTCCCTCGCCGAGGCGCGCGCCGGGCTGGCGGGGCATGGCTTCGAGGCCTACCAGATCACCCACACCCTGTCCCTGTTCTCCAACATGGGCGCGGGCTTCCTTCAGGCCCGGTCCTCCGATCTGACCGAGTTGCTGCAGGCGCCGCCCCGCCCGGTGCACGACCTCGTCGCCGCGTCCGCCACGGCGGGCGGCTGAGCTCAGGCGCACTCGGCCAGTGCCTCTGCCACCGCTCGCCGGCCCACTCCCGCAAGCACCGGGTTCATACCGTTGCCGAAGGCGTCGCCGTAATAGTGCTCGGCCATCAGACCGAAGCACAGGGCCCAGCCCCGGCCCCGTTCCCAGGTCGCGTCGTCGACGTCGGCCGCGGCGCGGAACGCCTCGCGGGTCCCGGCGGTCAACACGGTCCACGCGGCCATCAGGTCCACCGCCGGATCCCCGACACCGAGGCAGCCGAAGTCGATGACGGAGGTCAGCCGGCCGTCCACGGCGAGCAGATTGCCCGGCAGCAGGTCGCCGTGCAGCCAGACGGGGGCGCCGTCCCAGTCGGGCAGGCGCAGGGTCCGCTCCCAGACCTCCGTCGCGAGCGCCGGGTCGATCGTGCCGTGGGAGCCGAAGTCGCGGATGGCCTGCCGTACGTAGGAGTCGTTGCCGCCGGGCGGCGCGCCCCGGTAGGACGGCGGGCCGCCGGAGGCGTCGACCTTGTGCAGGGCGGCGACGAACCTGCCCAACTCCACGGCGGCGTCGGCCAGTTCGACCAGGTCGTTGCTGCCCTCCAGCCATCGATACACCCCCCACGGCAGCGCGAACCCCGCACCGGGCTCACCCACCGCCAATGGCACCGGTACCGACAGCGGCAGATGCGGGGCAAGTCGGGGCAGCCAGCGGTGCTCCCGAAGGATCTGCCCCTCCCCACCGGGCAACCGGGGCAGCCGTACGACCAGTTCGTCGCCGAGCCGGTACATGGCGTTGTCGGTACCGGCCGAACGGACCAGCCGAACCGGAAGCTCCGCCCACTGCGGGAACTGCTCGGCGACGAGCCGACGGACCAGCTCGGCGTCTATGTCGAGTTCGTCGGGGCGCATCTTCGGCGGCGAGGTCGGCATACGGCTCCAAAGGTGTGGGCGGCAGGGGAGCCTAACCGCGCCCCTGCCGCCCCGGCCACCGCATTTTCCGTGCGCTCAGCCCACGTTGACCGCACTCCAAGCCGCAGCCACCGCCGCGTACTCCGGACTCCCCGCGCCGTACAGGTCCTTCGCGGCGCTCAACGTCGCCGTACGCGCGCCCGCGTAGTTCGTCGACGACGTCATGTAGACCGTCAGCGCCCGGTACCAGATCGCGCCCAGCTTGGCCCGGCCGATCCCCGTCACCGAAGACCCGTCACAAGTCGGGGAGTTGTACGCGACGCCGTTGATGGTCTTGGCGCCGCTGCCCTCCGCCAGCAGGTACGCGAAGTGGTTGCCGACGCCGGAGGAGTAGTGGACGTCGAGGGTGGCCGTCGTGGCGCTCCAGCAGTCCACCGACTCGCCGTCCTTGGAGGGCTTGTCCATGTAGCGGAGCGCGTCGCGCCCGAATCCGTCCCGGACGATCTTCTCGCCGATCAGGTAGTCCCCGGCGTCCGAGGCATTCCCGGCGTAGAACTCCACCAGTGTCCCGAAGACATCCGAGGTCGCCTCGTTCAGGCCACCGGACTCGCCCGAGTAGGTCAGCGCGGCCGTCTTCGACGTCACCCCGTGCGACATCTCGTGCCCCGCCACGTCCAGCGACACCAGCGGGCCGAGGTTCGTCCCGTCACCGTCGCCGTACGTCATGCAGAAGCAACTGTCGTCCCAGAAGGCGTTGTTGTACCGCGTCCCGTAGTGCACCCGGCTGTAGGAGCCCTTGCCGTCGCCCGCGATGCCGTTGCGGCCGTGGACGCCCTTGAAGTAGTCCCAGGTCACGTCCGTGCCGTACTGCGCGTCCACCGCCGCCGTCGCGCGGTCGGTGCTCGCGCCGGTGCCCCAGTGGTTGTCGGCGTCGGTGAACACCGTCGACGGCGCCCGGCTGACGCAGATGGTGCCGAGCAGACACAGGTCGGTCTTGTTGGCCGCGTCGCCGGTGTAAGTGCCGCCGCGCGAGGCGTCCTTGAGCTGGTACGTCGATCCCGACAGCGTCGTGTTCAGCGGCACCGTGCCGCTGTACAGCGACTTCCCGTCGCCGGACGCCGTCTCCAGGGTGTCCCAGGCGTCGATCTGCGTGCCGGTGTGCGCGTCGGTCAGCACGGTCCGCCCGACCGGGTTGCCGAGGGAGTCCTTGGCGAGGACGTCCGTCCGCCAGGCCAGCTTGGGCGCGCCGTGCAGGGCGTCCACGACCAGCCGGGGCTCGGCGGTGAGCTGCCGCAGCGCCTCGCCGAGGTTGGCGGCGCGCAGGGCGTTCACGGCGAGGTCGGCGGCGCGGGTGGCAGGGAGCGCGGGGGTGACACCGGCGGCGGGGGCGAGGGACCCCTCGACGGCCCGGGAGGCGCTGCGGTAGGTTCCGTCCTTGGCGAGGTGGACGACGAAGTCGCCGCCCAGCACCGGAAGTTGACGGTACGTCCGGTCGTACCGGACATGCTGTGTGCCGTCCGTGTCGACGATCACGTCCCGTACCTTCGTGTCCTGGGCCGAGGTCAGGCCCAGGTCGGCGGCGTGGTCGACGAGGGCGGCGGCCGCGTTCTCGACCGCGACGGCCCGGGTCGGCCGGTTGGCGGCTCCGGCGGTCGGGGTGAGCGCGGCGGCGAGCAGGCCGGCGGCGGTGACGGCGACACCGGCGGTGGCGAGACGGGAATCTCGGATGTGCGGCCGTATCCGGCTCATGGATCTCCTCGGGAACAGGGGTGATCTTGTCCTGCGATTTAAGGGGCCATGACAGGTCGGTGGCCAGGCCCGTCCCGTGGAGATGTGTGAGGAGACAGAATCCTTTCTGTGACCCTCCCGTTCTTCGTCTACGGCACCCTCCGCCCCGGAGAGCCCAACCACGACGTCTTCCTGCGCGGCCGCACGCTGGCGGAGGAACCGGCGGTACTGGTCGGTGCCCTGCTCTACGACGGCCCTGGATATCCGTACGTCGTGGAGGAGCCCGGCGCCCAGGTACGCGGCGAGCTGATCACGGCCCGCCCCGAGGAGTACGCGGACCTGCTGAGGGTGCTGGACAGACTGGAGGACTACGCGCCGGGCGACCCGCGCAACCTCTACGAGCGGGTCGAGCGCGAGGTGCTCACCGACTCCCGTCCGGTCCGCGCCTGGGTGTACGTCGCCGCCCCAGCGGTCGCCGCCCGGCTACGGGCGCACGGCAAGCTCATCGAAGGCGGCGACTGGACCGCACGCCTGTGATCACCCCTGCACGGCCTCCACCCGCACCGCGCACACCTTGAACTCCGGCATACGGGAAGTCGGGTCGAGTGCGGGGTTCGTGAGGGTGTTCGCGCGGCCCTCGCCCGGCCAGTGGAAGGGCATGAAGACCGTGTCGGGGCGGATGGCGCTGGTGATGCGGGCCGGGGCAACCGCCCGGCCGCGACGGGAGACCACCGCCACCGGGTCGCCCTCGGCCGCGCCGAGCCTCGCCGCCAGCCTCGGGTGCAGTTCCACGAAGGGGCCCGGCGCGGCGGCGTTCAGCTCGTCGACCCGGCGGGTCTGGGCGCCGGACTGGTACTGGGACACCACCCGTCCCGTCGTCAGCAGCACCGGGTACTCGTCATCCGGTTCCTCGGCCGTCGCCCGGTGCGCGACCGGGACGAAGCGGGCCCGGCCGTCCTCCGTGGCGAACCGGTCGTGGAAGAGGCGGGGCGTGCCGGGGTGGGTGGGCTCCTCGGCCGGCTCCTCCGTCGGGCACGGCCAGAACACCCCGTTCTCCTCCGCGAGCCTGCGGTAGGTGATCCCGGAGTAGTCGGCGGGACCGCCCGCGCTGGCCCGGCGCAGCTCCTCGAAGACCTCCTCGGGGTCGGTGGGGAAGCCCTTGTCCACACCGAGGCGGTCGGCCAGCTCGTGCATGACCTCCAGGTCGCTGCGGATGCCGTCGGGGGGCGTGATCGCCTTCCGCCGCAGCAGCACCCGCCCCTCCAGGTTCGTCGTCGTGCCCGTCTCCTCGGCCCACTGCGTCACGGGCAGGACGACATCCGCCAGCGCCGCCGTCTCCGACAGCACCACGTCACAGACGGCAAGGAAATCGAGGGACTTGATGCGGTCCTCGACATGCGCGGCGCGCGGCGCCGACACCACCGGGTTGGAGCCCATCAGCAGCAGCGCGCGAATGTCCGTACCCAGCGCGTCCAGCAGCTCGTACGCGCTGCGCCCCGGACCCGGCAGCGAGTCGGGGTCCACGCCCCACACCTCGGCCACATGCCGCCGTGCCTCCGGGTCCGTCAGCTTGCGGTAGCCGGGCAACTGGTCGGCCTTCTGGCCGTGTTCGCGTCCGCCCTGGCCGTTGCCCTGGCCGGTGAGACAGCCGTAGCCGGACAGCGGGCGGCCCGCGCGGCCGGTCGCCAGGCACAGGTTGATCCAGGCGCCCACGGTGTCGGTGCCCTTGGACTGCTGCTCCGGGCCGCGGGCGGTGAGCACCATCGCCGACTCCGGCTCGCAGAACATCCGTACCGTCTCACGGAGTTCGGGCACGGACACGCCCGTGATCCGCTCGACGTACTCCGGCCAGTGCGCCAGCGCCTCCGCGCGGGCCGCCTCCCAGCCGGTCGTCCGCTCGCGGATGTACTCCTCGTCCGTGCGTCCCTCGGCGACGACCAGGTGCAGCAGCCCGAGCGCGAGGGCCAGGTCCGTGCCGGGCCGGGGTGCCAGGTGCAGGTCGGCCTGCTCGGCGGTTTTGGTGCGGCGCGGGTCGATGACGATCAGGGTGCCGCCGTTCTCGCGCAGCTCGTTGAAGAACCGCAGCGACGGCGGCATCGTCTCCGCGAGGTTGGAGCCGACGAGGATCACACACCCCGTCTTCGGGATGTCCTCCAGCGGGAACGGCAGCCCTCGGTCGAGGCCGAACGCCTTCATTCCGGCGGCCGCCGCGGAGGACATGCAGAAGCGGCCGTTGTAGTCGATCTGGGAGGTGCCGAGCACCACCCGCGCGAACTTGCCGAGCGTGTACGCCTTCTCGTTGGTCAGACCGCCGCCGCCGAAGACCCCGCACGCGTCCGGGCCGTGTTCCGTCCGCGTGCGCCGAAGCCCCTCGGCGATCCGGTCCAGCGCCTCCTCCCAGGAGGCGGGCACCAGCGTGCCCTCGGAGCGGACCAACGGGGAGGTCAGACGCACCCGGGAGGAGAGCACTGCCGGCGCCGTACGGCCCTTGCCGCACAGCGCGCCCCGGTTCACCGGGAAGTCCGCCCGCTCACTCAGCTCGACCGTCCCGTCCGGGGCGGGCGTCAGATTCATCCCGCACTGCAGGGCGCAGTACGGACAGTGCGTGGGCGTGGCGGTGTTCTGCATGCCATCCAGCGTGCTTCGTCCGTGTTACGTGCCGTGACGGCGGATTGTTACGCCGGAGGTACCGCGACCTCCCCGCCACCGCCCGCCCGCGGTGAGGCACACACCTGCCCACCCCTGTGTCGCCGCCGCACGGGGCGAAAGTTGCCTCTGTTGTGAGAGACGTCACATGTGACGCATTTCGTTCCGTAGTTGGCCGTTCGGGGTGCGCTTCGAACGGCGGGTGTTCCACGCCCTGTTCACCACCGCGGACCAGCGCGAGGGCATGACCGCCTTCCTGGAGAAACGCCCCCCGCGCTTCACCGGCCGCTAGCCATCGCCTCCCGCACCCCCGGTTCCTCCGGACCGAGGAACCGGGGGTCCGGCCGGAAGACGGCGTCCAGCGCGGCCTTGCCCGCCGCGAAGATCTCTCGGGTGCCCCCGTAGTACCAGGTGGCGTCATGCACGGCGTCCACCCCGACTCCGTACGACTCCACCCCCGCCGCCTCGCACAGAGCGACCGCCCGCCGGATGTGGAACCCCTGGCTGATCAGTACCGCCTCGTCCACGCCGAAGATCTTCTTCGCGCGCACGCAGGAGTCCCAGGTGTCGAAGCCCGCGTAGTCACTGACGATCCGCGAGCCGGGCACCCCGTGCCTGGTCAGATAGGTGCGCATGGCGTCCGGCTCGTCGTAGTCCTCGCGGCTGTTGTCACCGGTGACCAGGACGACCTTCACTCGCCCGGCGCGGTACAGCTCGGCCGCCGCGTCCAGGCGATGGGCGAGATACGGCGAGGGCTCCCCCTGCCACAGGCCCGCGCCGAAGACGACGGCCACATCGGTGCGGGGCGCGTCGGCGACGGTGCGCAGCCGGTCGCCCGTGGAGACGTACATCCAGGTCATGGGAAGCAGCGCCAGCACACACGCCGCCATCAGCGCCTGCACCAGCCGCCGCTGTCCGGTACGGGTGCGGGGCAGGCGGATCTTCATGCACCGTAGGACGTCACCTGACCGGCCCCGGTTGCGTGACCAAGTTCACCCCGGCCGTCGAAACCCCAGGTCACGCCGCCTCACACAGCCCGGGTGCCGGACGGTGAACCCCCGGAAAAGACCCGTGACCCCCGTGCAACGGCGCGGCAACCTCCGGCCACCACTATCGGTTCATGACGGCGTCGAAACCACTTCACGACGAGTCCACGTCCCTCGACAGTACGGCGCATCTCATGAACCGGATCAGCAGCCAGCTCGCCAGCCAGCTCAGCCTCGTCTCGCTCGACGGCCGGCGCCGCCCCACCCCGCCCGCGCTGGTGGTGGTGGCCCACGGCAGCCGTGACCCGCGAGCCCTGAGCACCGTCCACACCCTCCTGGACCGAGTCCGCGAACTCCGCCCCGGCCTCCCCGTCCACCTGGGTCACATCGAGCTGAACGCCCCCCTGCTCCCGGACACCCTCGCCGCCCTCGACACGGACGAGGCGATCCTGGTCCCCCTCCTCCTCAGCCGCGGCTACCACGTGAAACGGGACATCCCCGAGATGGCCGCGGAGTCCCATGTACGAGCGAGGGTGGCGAAGGCGCTGGGCCCCCACCCGCTGCTGGTGGAGGCCCTGTACGACCGCCTGATGGAGGCGGGCTGGGAGAACGGGCCCGGAACCGCGGTCGTCCTGGCGGCGGCGGGTTCCCGGGACCCGGAGTCGAAGGCGGACGCGACGAGGACGGCGGCTCTGCTGTCGGAGCGCCTGGGCGCCCCGGTCCTCCCGGCCTACGCGACGACGGCGACGCCCACGGTCGGTGCGGCCATCACCCACCTGACGGCACGAGGCCACCACCGCACAGCCATCGCCTCGTACTTCACGGCGCCGGGCCGCTTCGCGACGGAGTGCGCGGCAATGGCCCCCTGGATCGCCTCGGCTCCCCTTGGCACCCACCCCGCGATGGCCCGCCTGCTGCTGCACCGCTACGACCAGTCACTGGCAGCGCGGGTGACTGCGGCCGCCTAGGGGCGCGTCCAAAACAGAACCCGGCAGACGCTCATCCGCTTACTGTCGGAGACATGGCGGACGAGAACCACATCCCACCCCCGGGCTACGACCCGACGTCAGTCGCTCGCTGGGTCAGGGAACCCGACAAGCGCCCAGGCAGAACCGCCTTCCAACGAGACCGAGCCCGAGTACTCCACTCCGCGGCCCTCAGAAGGCTCGCCGGGAAAACCCAGGTCGTCACCCCGGGCGAGCGCAGCGCATCCGCATGGGACGCGAGCCCCCGCACAAGGCTCACCCACTCCCTGGAATGCGCCCAAGTAGGCCGAGAACTGGGCGCAGCCCTGGGCTGCGACCCCGACCTCGTGGAAGCCGCCTGCCTCTCCCACGACCTCGGCCACCCCCCGTTCGGCCACAACGGCGAACAGGCCCTCAACGAGTTCGCCGAAGACTGCGGAGGCTTCGAGGGCAACGCCCAGTCCCTGCGACTCCTCACCCGCATCGAGCCCAAACGGTTCACCGCCGGAGGCACTCGCTCCGTCGGACTCAACCTCACCCGCGCCACCCTCGACGCCGCCACCAAGTACCCCTGGCCCCGAGGCGCCCACCCCTCCGACCCCAAGTCCCAGAAGTTCGGCGTCTACGAGGACGACCGGCCGGTCTTCGACTGGGTCCGCGAGGGCGCCCCCGGCACCCGCGCCACCTTCGAGGCGCAGGTGATGGACTGGTCCGACGACGTCGCGTACTCCGTGCACGACGTCGAGGATGGCCTGCACGCGGGCCACATCGACCCCAACTGCCTGCACGCCGAACCGGAGCGTCGGGCGGTCTTCGCGGTGGCCATCGGACGGTACGTCCCCGAGGACACGGACCCGGCCGAACTCGCGGAAGCCCTGGACCGACTGCAGGACCAGGAGTGGTGGCCGCACGGCTACGACGGCACCGCCGTCGCCCAGGCCCGACTGAAGGACGCCACCAGCCAGCTCATCGGCCGCTTCTGTCTCGCCGCGGAGGGTGCCACCCGCGCCGCGTACGGCTCCGGGCGGCTGACCAGATACGGCGCCGAACTCGTCGTACCGCACGAGACACGGCTGGAGTGCGCGGTGCTGAAGGCCGTCGCCGACCGGTACGTCATGCAGCGGGCCGAGCAGGAGCGGCTGCGGGCCGATCAGCGGATCGTGGTCGCCGAACTGGCGGAGGCGCTGACCGCGCGGGCGCCGGAGGGGCTCGACCCTCAGTTCCGGGCGCTGTACGACGGGGCGCCCGACGACCGGGCACGCAAGCGGGTGATCGTGGACCAGATCGCGTCCCTCACCGACGCCTCGGCCCGTTCGCTTCACGTACGTCTTACGGGGCACTCGTGAGAGTCAGGGGCCAGGAGTGAAGTGAAACGCGCCCGAATGTGACCCTGCGTGGCCTGATCGGGCCACTCCCTCTTCCCCCATCACGCTCCGTGCGGGACGCTCCCATGTGGCGGCACCCTTACGAGGAGGCATCAAGTGGTCGACGCGGATCAGACATTCGTCATCGTCGGAGGAGGACTCGCCGGCGCGAAGGCGGCCGAGACCCTGCGGGCAGAGGGCTTCACGGGCCGCGTGATACTGATCAGCGACGAGCGCGACCACCCCTACGAGCGTCCGCCGCTGTCCAAGGGCTTTCTCCTCGGCAAGGAGGACCGCGACAGCGTCTTCGTGCACGAGCCCGCCTGGTACGCGCAGAACGACATCGAGCTGCATCTCGGCCAGACCGTCGACGCGATCGACCGTACGGCGAAGACGGTCCGCTTCGGCGAGGACGGCACGGTCGTCCACTACGACAAGCTGCTGCTCACGACCGGCGCCGAGCCCCGTCGGCTGGACATCCCGGGCACCGACCTGGCCGGCGTCCACCATCTGCGCCGGCTCGCGCACGCCGAGCGGCTCAAGGGCGTGCTGACCGCGCTCGGCCGGGACAACGGCCACATCGTGATCGCCGGGGCCGGCTGGATCGGCCTGGAGGTCGCGGCGGCGGCCCGGGAGTACGGCGCCGAGGTCACCGTCGTCGAGCCGGAGCCGACCCCGCTGCACGGCGTCCTCGGCCCGGAGCTCGGCCAGCTCTTCGCCGAGCTGCACCGCGAGCACGGGGTGCGCTTCCACTTCGGGGCGCGGCTCACCGAGATCACCGGGCAGGACGGGGTGGTGCTGGCCGCGCGCACGGACGACGGCGAGGAGCATCCGGCGCACGATGTGCTGGCCGCGATCGGGGCGGCGCCGCGGACCGCTCTCGCGGAGGCGGCGGGTCTTGAGATCGCCGAACGTGCCCACGGCGGCGGAGTCGTCGTCGACGAGCGGCTGCGCACCTCCGACCCCGACATCTACGCCGCCGGCGATGTCGCGTCCTTCCCGCACGCCCTCTTCGGCACCAGCCTGCGCGTCGAGCACTGGGCCAACGCCCTGAACGGCGGCCCGGTCGCGGCCCGCGCGATGTTCGGCCGGGACGTCGTCTACGACCGCGTGCCCTACTTCTTCTCCGACCAGTACGACTTGGGGATGGAGTACTCCGGCTGGGCGCCCCCCGGCTCCTACGACGAAGTGGTGATCCGAGGGGACGCGGGGAAGCGGGAGTTCATCGCCTTCTGGATGAAGGAGGGCAGGGTGCTGGCCGGGATGAACGTGAATGTGTGGGACGTCACAGACCCGATCCAGCGGCTGATCCGGTCGAGGGCACAGGTGAACGAGGAGGCGCTGGCCGACCCACACGTAGCGCTGGAAGACCTCGTCCCTTAGCTGTCGGGACTGTCACCGCGCCACCGTAGAATCACCGCGTGGCAGGACGGATCAACGACGAGGACGTGAAGGCGGTACGGGACGCGGTCCCGATCGACGCCGTGGTGTCCGAGTACCTCCAGCTGCGAGGCGCGGGCGGCGGCAACCTCAAGGGGCTGTGCCCCTTCCATGACGAGAAGTCGCCCTCCTTCCAGGTCAGCCCGAGCAAGGGGCTCTTCCACTGCTTCGGCTGCCAGGAGGGCGGCGACACCATCACGTTCGTGATGAAGGTCGACCACCTCTCCTTCTCCGAGGCGGTCGAGCGCCTCGCCGCCCAGGCCGGCATCACCCTGCGCTACGAGGAGGGCGGCTACAACCCCGCCCACCAGCGCGGCGAGCGGATCCGACTGGTCGAGGCCCACAAGATCGCCGCCGAGTGGTACGCCGAGCAGCTCGCCGTCAGCCCCGAGGCCGAGACCGGCCGGGTGTTCCTCGCGGGGCGTGGCTTCGACCAGGCCGCCGCGGTCCACTTCGGCGTCGGCTACAGCCCGCAAGGCTGGGACCACCTCACCCGTTTTCTGCGCGGCAAGGGCTTCACCGACAAGGAACTGATCCTCTCCGGGCTGTCGCAGGAGGGCCGCCGCGGCCCCATCGACCGTTTTCGCGGACGGCTCATGTGGCCGATCCGGGACATCGGCGGCGACGTCGTCGGCTTCGGCGCGCGCAAGCTGTACGAGGCCGACAACGGGCCCAAATACCTCAACACCCCCGACACGGCGATCTACAAGAAGTCCCAGGTCCTCTACGGCATCGACCTCGCCAAGAAGGACATCGCCAAGGTGTCCCGCGCGGTCGTCGTCGAGGGCTACACCGACGTCATGGCCTGCCATCTCGCCGGGGTGACGACCGCCATCGCGACCTGCGGCACCGCCTTCGGCGGCGACCACATCAAGATCCTGCGCCGGCTGCTGATGGACAACGGCTCGGCCCGGGTGATCTTCACCTTCGACGGTGACGCGGCCGGCCAGAAGGCAGCCCTGCGCGCCTTCGAGGACGATCAGAAGTTCGCCGCCGAGACCTACATCGCCATCGCACCCGACGGCATGGACCCCTGCGAGCTGCGTCTCGCCAAGGGCGACGAGGCGGTCGCCGACCTGGTCGAACCCCGCACCCCGCTCTTCGAGTTCGCGCTGCGCCAGATCGTCGTCCGCTACGACCTGGACACCCCGGGCGGGCGTGCGGCCGCGCTGGACGAGGCGGCGCCGATCGTGGCCCGTATCAAGAACAGCGGCGCCCAGCACGAGGTCGCCGTCCAGCTCGCCGGCATGCTCGGCATCCTCGACACCCAGTTCGTGGTCAAGCGGGTGGCGCAGCTGGCCCGTTGGGCCCGCGACCGCGGCGGCAAGGGACCGGCCCCGGCACGCGGCCCGCAGCAGCCGTACGACGCCGCCCCACGGCCCATGGCCGGGGGCCCGGCGCTCAACCTCCGCAACCCCGTCTACGCCACCGAGCGCGAGCTGCTCAAGCTCGCCCTCCAGCGCCCGGAGCTGGTCTCCCCGGCCTTCGACGCGTACGGCGTCGACGAGTTCACCGCGGCGCCCTACGCGGCTGTACGCCAGGCGGTCATGGAGGCGGGCGGCGCCGAGTACGGCGTACAGGACGCGCAGGACTATCTGGTCCGGGTGCGGGACGCGGCGCCGGACGACTCGGTGCGTGCGATGGTCACCGAGCTCGCCGTCGAGGCAATCATGCGGCGCACGGTCGACGAGAACTACGCGGGCGAACAGCTCGTCACGGTTCGCCGTCGAGCCGTCGAGCGTCGCATTCGTGACATCCAGTCCCAGATGACCCGACTGTCCGCGGGCGGGGATCCGGCCCAACTGGCCGCGGTGCAGAACGAACTGTGGGTACTCCAGCAGTACGACCAGGCCCTGCGGGAGCACGGAGCCGCAGCTCTGTAGGCCTGCGGGGCCCGGAGCGATAACCGCGCGGTCACGGACCGGAAGCAAAAAGTCACCGCACGCCCCTCGTGGCGGCGATGTGTCGTACTCCACACTGGGTTCCGGTGCCTGAGTCCTCGGAGCGCGGCCGATCCGTCCCCCACGGGTCCCACACCCCCGCGGTTCCGCTCATCGCGTACGGGACGGACAGCGGCGAGGCCGCCGACTCCGCCCTCGAAGCCGCGCTGCCGCACATTTCAGCAGCGATCATCCTGGAGGTCGCCCCCGTGCAGACCCAGACCCTCACCCAGACCGACAGCACTACCGTCGGCGGCACAGACACAGAACCGGACGCGGAGTCCGACGTTCTCGTCGCGGTGCCCCCACAGAACCGTGCCGTGCTGCACCCCGAGGCGGAGCCGGACACCCCGGCCGTCCTTGAAGAACCGCCCGAGCCGGTGCGCGTCCCCCGGGCCGACACCGGCGGGCCGTCCTCGGACCTGTTCCGCCAGTATCTGCGGGAGATCGGCCGCATCCCCCTGCTCACGGCAGTGGAGGAGGTCGAACTCGCCCGCCGTGTCGAGGCCGGCCTGTTCGCCGAGGAGAAGCTCGGCAACACCCCCGACCTGGACAGCCAGTTGGCGCTGGACCTGGACCGCCTGGTGGTGATGGGCCGGATGGCCAAACGCCGCCTGATCGAGGCGAACCTGCGTCTCGTGGTCTCCGTGGCCAAGCGGTACGTGGGCCGTGGGCTGACCATGCTGGACCTGGTCCAGGAGGGAAACCTCGGCCTGATCCGCGCCGTGGAGAAGTTCGACTACGCCCGCGGCTACAAGTTCTCCACGTACGCCACCTGGTGGATCCGCCAGGCCATGTCCCGGGCGCTGGCCGACCAGGCCCGCACGATCCGCGTCCCGGTCCATGTGGTGGAGCTGATCAACCGGGTCGTCCGGGTCCAGCGCCGCATGCTCCAGGAACGCGGCTACGAGCCGACCCCGGACGAGGTGGCCGCCCACCTGGACCTCGCCCCGGAGCGCGTCAGCGAGGTCCTGCGCCTGGCCCAGGAGCCGGTCTCCCTGCACGCCCCGGTGGGTGAGGAGGACGACGTGGCGCTCGGCGACCTGATAGAGGACGGCGACGCGGCGAGCCCGGTGGAATCGGCGGCGTTCCTCCTGCTCAGGGAACACCTGGAAGCGGTCCTGTCCACACTGGGCGAACGCGAACGCAAGGTCGTCCAGCTCCGCTACGGCCTGGCCGACGGCCGCCCCCGCACGCTGGAGGAGATAGGCCGCATCTTCGGCGTGACCAGGGAACGCATCCGCCAGATCGAGTCGAAGACCCTGAACAAACTCAGGGACCACGCCTTCGCGGACCAACTGAGGGGCTACCTGGACTAGGAGGGGGGCCGCCTGACGGCGGCCCCCGCACGCGTTAGTCGACCTCGGCGACCGCCTCCGCGAACTGCGCCTTGTACAGCCGCGCATAAGCCCTGTCGGCCGCCAACAGCTCGCCGTGCGCGCCCTGCTCCACGATCGAGCCGTTCTCCATCACCAGGATCGTGTCCGCGTCCCGGATCGTCGACAGGCGATGCGCGATGACGAACGACGTACGCCCGTGCGCGAGTTTCGCCATCGCCTTCTGGATCAGCACCTCGGTCCGGGTGTCGACGGACGACGTCGCCTCGTCCAGCACCAGGATCACCGGATCCGACAGGAACGCCCGAGCGATGGTGATCAGCTGCTTCTCACCGGCGCTGACCCCGGAACCCTCGTCGTCGATCACGGTGTCGTAGCCGTCGGGAAGGGTACGGACGAAGCGGTCCGCGTGAGCCGCGCGCGCCGCCTCCTCGATCTCCCCACGGGTGACCTCGCGTGAAGCCCCGTACGCGATGTTCTCCGCGATCGACCCGCCGAACAGCCAGGTGTCCTGGAGCACCATGCCTATCCCGGCGCGCAGTTCGTCCCGGGACATCGTCGCGATGTCCACCCCGTCCAGCGTGATCCGCCCGCCGGAGACCTCGTAGAACCGCATGAGGAGGTTGACCAGCGTGGTCTTCCCGGCGCCGGTCGGGCCGACGATCGCGACCGTCTGCCCGGGCTCCACCGTCAGCGAGAGGTCCTCGATGAGCGGCTTGTCGGCGTCGTACCGGAAGGACACACCGTCCAGCGCCACCCGCCCGCGCAGTTCCTCGGGCCGCACCCCGGGCACGGGGTCCGCCGACTGCTCCTCCGCGTCGAGGAGTTCGAAGATCCGCTCGGCGGAGGCGACCCCGGACTGCACCAGGTTCGCCATGGACGCGACCTGAGTGAGCGGCATCGAGAACTGCCGCGAGTACTGGATGAAGGCCTGTACGTCACCGATGGAGAGGGAGCCCGACGCGACCCGCAGACCACCCACCACGGCCACCAGCACATAGTTGATGTTCGACACGAACATCATCAGCGGCTGCATGATCCCGCTGTTGAACTGCGCCTTGAACCCGGCCTCGTACAGCGCCTCGTTCTGCTCGGCGAACTGCTTCGCCGACTCCTCCTGCCGCCCGAACACCTTCACCAGCGCGTGCCCGGTGTACATCTCCTCGACGTGCGCGTTGAGCCGGCCGGTGGAGCGCCACTGCTGCACGAAGTGCGGCTGCGACCGCTTGCCCACCCGGGTGGCGACGAAGAACGACACCGGCACCGTCACCAGCGCCACGAGCGCCAGGATCCACGACACCCAGAACATCATCGCGAGCACACCGATGATGGTGAGCACGGAGTTGATGAGCTGGCCCATCGACTGCTGGAGGGTCTGCCCGATGTTGTCGATGTCGTTGGTGGCGCGGGACAGCACCTCACCGCGCTGACGCTTGTCGAAGTACGACAGCGGCAACCGCGACAGCTTCACCTGCACGTCCTCGCGCATCCGGAACATGGTCCGGTTCACTGCCCGGTTCACCAGCCGTGTCGCCACCGCCATCAGCAGCCCGGCGACGGCGAACACGGCGAGCGCGAGCAGCAGCACGTTCCCGACGGCCGTGAAGTCGATGCCCTCGCCGGGCGTGAAGTCGGTGCTGCGGAGCATGTCGGCCACATCGCCGTCGCCTCGGTCCCGCATGCCCTCAAGGACCTGTTCCTTCGTCGCGCCAGGTTCCATCTCCCGTCCGACGATGCCCGCGAAGACCAGGTCGGTGGCCCGGCCGAGGATCTTCGGTCCGACGACCGACAGACCCACGCTGACCACGACACACAGCAGCAGCACATAGATGGTGAGCCGCTCCGGCTTGAACTGGGCGACCAGCCGCCGGCCCGACACCTTGAAGTCCAGCGAGCGGTGGTCAGGCCCTGTACCGGCCATCATCCGCCCCATCGGCCCGGCCATCAGGCGGCCTCCGCTTCCGTCAGCTGGGAGAGCACGATCTCCCGGTACGTCTCGTTGTCCGCCATCAGCTCCTGGTGCCGCCCGGTGCCGACGACCCGGCCCTCGTCGAGGACGACGATCCGGTCGGCGTCCCGGATGGTCGCCACCCGCTGGGCGACGATCACCACGGTCGCCTCGGCGGTCTCCCGGGACAGCGCGGCGCGCAGGGCCGCGTCGGTGGCGTAGTCGAGCGCCGAGAAGGAGTCGTCGAAGAGATAGATCTCCGGGCGCTGCACGAGCGTCCGGGCGATCGCGAGCCGCTGCCGCTGACCACCGGAGACGTTCGTCCCGCCCTGCGCGATCGGCGCGTCGAGCCCACCCTCGAGGCCGGAGACGAACTCCTTGGCCTGCGCCACCTCCAGCGCGTGCCACAGCTCCTCGTCGGTGGCGTCCGGATTGCCGTAGCGAAGGTTCGTCGCGACGGTCCCGGCGAACAGGTACGGCTTCTGCGGCACCAGGCCGACCGTCTTCGCCAGCATCTTCGGGTCGATGCCCGCCACGTCCTCGCCGTCCACGAGGACCCGCCCGTCGGTCGCGTCGAACAGCCGGGGGACCAGGCCCAACAGGGTGGACTTGCCGCTTCCGGTCGAGCCGATCACGGCGGTGGTCTCACCGGGCAGCGCCACCAGGTCGATGCCCTTGAGCACCGGCTCCTCGGCACCCGGGTAGCGGAAGCCCGCGCCCCGGACCTCCAGATGGCCGTGCCGGCGCAGCTCCGTGACCGGCGCCACCGGCGGCACCACGCTGGACTCCGTGTCCAGGACCTCCTGGATCCGCTCGGCGCACACCTCCGCGCGCGGCACCATCATGAACATGAAGGTGGCCATCATCACGGACATCACGATCTGCATCAGATAGGCGAGGAAGGCCGTCAGATCACCGATCTGCATGCCCCCGCTGTCGATCCGGTGCGCGCCGAACCACACCACCGCGATCGACGACAGGTTCACCACCGTCATCACGATCGGGAACATCAGCGCGAGCAGGTTTCCGGTGCCCAGCGACATGTCGGTGAGCTCGGTGTTCGCCTTGCGGAAGCGGTGCTGCTCGTACTCGTCGCGGACGAAGGCCCGGATCACACGGTTGCCGGTGATCTGCTCGCGCAGCACCCGGTTCACCGTGTCCAGACGCTCCTGCATGGCCCGGAACAGCGGCCGCAGCCGCCGTACGATCAAGGTCACGCAGATGCCCAGCACCGGCACCACGGCGACCAGCACCGCCGACAGCGGCACATCCAGGCCGAGGGCCAGCACGATTCCGCCGACGCACATGATCGGCGCCGACACCATGAGGGTGAACGTCATCAGGGCCAGCATCTGGACCTGCTGCACGTCATTGGTGGTACGGGTGATCAGCGAGGGCGCGCCGAAGTGGCCCACCTCACGCGCGGAGAACGACTGCACCCGGTCGAAGACGGCGCCGCGCACGTCCCGGCCGAGCGCCGAGGCGGTCCGGGCGCCGTAGTACACGGCCCCGATGTTGCACACGACCTGTGCCAGTGAGATGCCGATCATCAGGGCGCCGTAGCTGAGGATGTAGCCCGTGTCGCCGTTGACGACACCGTTGTCGATGATGTCCGCGTTCAGGGTGGGCAGATAGAGCGTGGCGCAGGTCTGCAGGAACTGGAGCAGCACCAGCAGGGCGATGGGTTTTCGATAGGGCCTGAGATAGGTCCGCAGGAGTCGTATGAGCACGCTGTGTCTCTCGGAGTCGGCGGCGGGGCGGTTGGTTGCCCTTGGCCCCTATCGTCGAACACTCCAGTGGTGTTACCTCAACTGATTAACCCAACAAGGGTGTGCTACGAGCGAAACGCGCCCGGATGGGTCTGCTCCCGCACCGACACGAACTGCTGTCGCACCGCCTGCCCCACCGCCAGCTCCTCGCCGGGCTCCAACACCTGCGCCGCCGCGCCCCGCCAGGCCGGCGGGGTCCGCGCGTCGAGCGCGCCCTGCGAGGCCCCGAGCGCCCAGGCGGCCTGCCGGGCGGCACCGATCGCCGTGTAGTCCGCGGGCTGCGGTACGACGACCTGAGCGCCGAACAGCGAGGGCGCCGAGGCCTGCACGGCGGGCAGCTCGGCGGCCGCGCCCAGCAGGAAGACCCGCCGCACCTCGACCCCCCGGCCGCGCAGTACGTCGAGGGCGTCCGCGAGTCCGCACAGCATGCCCTCGAACGCGGCCCGCGCCAGATGCTCCGGACGCATCGCCTCCCGCCTGAGCCCGGCCAGGGTCCCGGCGGTGTGCGGCAGGTTCGGCGTCCGCTCGCCCTCCAGATAGGGCAGCAGCACCAGGCCGTGTGCCCCCGGCGTCGACTTCATCGCCAGCTCGGACAGGCTCTCCAGATCGGGCGCTCCGAGCAGCTCGGCGGTGCCGCGCAGGGTCCGTACGGCGTTCAGGGTGGTGACGACCGGGAGGTGCATGCCGGTCGCGTCGGCCAGCGCGGTGATCATCCCGCTCGGGTCGTGCAGGGCCTCGGGGTGGACGGCCATCACGGACCCGGAGGCGCCGAGCGACACGACGGCGTCCCCGAGCCCGATGCCGAGCCCGAAGGCGGCGGCCATCGTCTCGCCGGTCCCGGCGGAGATCAGCAGCCCCTCCGGCGTCGTACCGGCCGCGTCGGCGGGGCCGATCACCTCCGGCAGCATGGCCTGGTGACCGAGCGCCAGCTCGACGAGATCGGTGCGGTAGCTGCCGGTGGCGGCGGACCAGTAGCCGGTGCCGGAGGCGCCGCCGCGGTCGGTGGTCCTGCGCACCGGGCGCCCGAGCAGCTGCCACACCAGCCAGTCGTGGGCCTGCATGAGGACGGCGGTGCGGGCGGCGGCGTCGGGTTCGTTCTTGCTGAGCCAGCGGAGCTTGGTCACCGGCTGCGGGGCCTGCGGCACGCATCCGACGGCCTGCGCCCACGCCTCCCGCCCGCCGAGCGCGTCGATGAGATCGGCCGCGGCGACCTGGGCCCGCTTGTCACCGCCGACCATCGCGGGGCGGGTGGTGTTGCCCTGGGAGTCGAGGGGCACGACGGCGTTCTGCTGCGAGGAGACGCCGATGGCCTGGACACCTTCGAGGAGCCCACCGCCGGCGGCCTCGCCGAGGGAGAGCAGCCAGGCCTGCGGATCGACGTCGGAGGGCCGGCCTTCGACCGGGTGCGGCGCATACCCCTGCCGGAGCACGGCTCCGGTGTCCGCGTCGCAGACGACGATACGAGTGAACTCGGGCGAGCTGTCCAACCCGGCGACTATCCCCATGGCGAAAATTCTATGGGCCACGCGTCATGGGCCCCTACGGGCCGTCCCACCCGGCGTTCATGTATTGCTGGTGCCCCAGTCGTCCTCCACCTCGCCGTTGGGGTGGCGGTCGCGGAGGTGGCGGACCCGCTGGGCGACGGACTCCGGGACGCGGTCGCCGACCTTGTCGCTGACCGCGTGGTAGGCCTTGCCCGCGTATACGCGGCCCTGCTGGGCCGCCGTCTCCGCGGTGTTGCGGACCGCCGGGTTCTGCGCCACCTGACGCGCTGACTTCTTCAGCTGTTCGTAGCGTTCGCGTCCGGCGCGCGTGCCGAGTACGTAACCCAGAGCCAGCCCGACGACGAACGTGAGCTTGTAGCGCATGGCAGCCACCCTTCCCTCGTGTAGGTCGGTGCCGGGGGAACCGATTGGCGGAGCACCCCCCTGCTTGCGCTAATGTATGTGTCGCAGCGAGCGTCCGCCCCCTGGCGAATACCCAGGTAGGTACGTTCGATGCAACGAGGCATTCCTCCGTAGCTCAATTGGCAGAGCAGCCGGCTGTTAACCGGCAGGTTACTGGTTCGAGTCCAGTCGGGGGAGCAGGTTGAACGAGGACCCCGCCGGGGTCCTTTTTCATGTCTTGATCCAAGTGCCCGGGAACCGCGCGGGGCGTGCTGAAGTCCTTCTGGGCATGCGTAGTCGACCATCCGAAGCAGGAGATCGTATGAGCGGCTATGCTGCGGCAGACGGCGCGTACAAATGTGCGCGACACGCCGCTATGGGGCGGTAGCTCAGCCGGTTAGAGCAGCGGACTCATAATCCGTCGGCCGTGGGTTCGAGTCCCACCCGCCCCACCAAGCGCAGGTCAAAGAAACGTTCTGACCTGCGGAAACGTCTTTTCAGTGCCTCTGAGCCGCCTACTCGGTCCCAACGGAGAGAATCCGCTGCTCACAAGGACTGTCTGAGGTCTCATGGCGGGCGTCGGGCGCCCTTGTCAAGGATCTGACCTGCAGAAATGCAGAACATGCTCGTCGGCTGGAGGTTACGCAGCGGAGCCGAAGAGCAAGATCCAGTGGACGCTCAGTGGACGCGAGGAAATGCAGACGGGGCGCAGGAAGTCGCGCGGCCTGGCCGGCGTCCCTCTCCAGCCCTGTCTGCCGGATGCCTCTCCAACGGCTGCTCGACTCACCCGCCGTGGGTGTTGGCGCTTTCTGCGCCCGCCCATTGACTGGACGCTGATCCAAGACGCCGCCCCGGTCGTAGGGCGCTGTCGGCTCCCGCTTGGCCGGGGTGAGCCGCCACGGCAGGTGAGCACGCCGCCCTCTTCGATGGCGTCCAGCCGATGCGCGCGAAAGCTCTGGGCCGGCTTCAGGCCTGTCGGCCAGTCGCGGGCAGGAGGTCGGCGGGCTCCAGCCTGCTCCCGGTCAACGGGCTCCATGCCCGGAACGCGAGTATAGATCCGCATGTTCTGCGAGCAGGGCAAGACTGCTGGACAAGAAGCCACTCCTATCCCGAGGAGACATCATGTCCAGCGCAACAGTCCTGACCCTCTCGGCTCCCGAGCGCGACTGTCCCGCATGGTGCGCGCAAGACCCGCATGCCGAAGCGACCGGCAGCCACGTCAGCGCCCCCGTCCGGCTCGCGGCTCCGGAAGGAGCAAGCCCAGGGATCGAAGTACCGCTGCTGTCCGTGCAGATCGGACTCGGTCACGACGAGGAAGCGCGTGGTGAACCGGCCCGGCTGTGGCTCTCGGCCGTCGACGGCACCGCCGAACTCGACAGCACCGTCCTGGGCTCGTTCATCGATGGCCTGGAGCACTTCGCGCTGAGCCTGCGCGGTCTGCGGCACCGCTACGACGTCGTCATCCGGGGCGGTGTCACCGAGGCCGTCGATCACTACCCGTCGGCCACGCACCCGCTCGAACTCGTCACTCCCTGCCCGCCCTGGTGTCAGTACCGGGACGAGAATGAACACACCCCGGGGCTGCTGGTCGACCACTTCCACGCTGCCCACGTGCACGAGATGGAGCTGGCGCTCCAGCCCGTGACGCGGACCAAGGACGGCCCGGATCCCGAGATCCTCGAACTCGGCATGGTGCACATGGGGCATGCTCGGCAGCCGCAGATCGACCTCACCGTCGGCGGCCTCGAAAGCTCGAAGTACGTCGCGCTCACCTTCGAGGAGGCGGACGAACTGCGTACCAAACTCAACGAGTTCATCGCGGCGGGGCGTGAGTACGTACAGCCGGAGGCGGTCGCCTCGCTGCAGGAGCTGATCGACTACTGCGGTGTGCGGGTCGTCGAGTGCGAGTGGGCTCTGAAGGGGTTCTACGGGCACGCGGTCGGCGACACCCGGCAGGGCGGCCCGGTCTGGGTGACCGTGCCCAGGGACACCACCGGACCGCGCCTGGAGGAACGGGTCACCTCTCTGCTCGCGGAACTCCATGAGAGGGAGCCGAAGCTGATCGCTCAGGACGGAACTGAGGTCCGCTATGCCGGGCGGGTACCTGGTGTGCCGGTGTGGCCGGAGGGCCAGGCTGCGGCATGAGTTCGGGGTGGCAGGGTGCGGGATCGACCGCTCATCAAGGCGCCCGCATCCTGCCGCTCTCCGCTGGTATCGAAGTCCGCTGCGACCGGCTCCAAGCTACGCGGCGGCCCGCAGGTATGTCCTCACCGACTGCCCCGAGGGGGAGCCGGGAACGTCGCGTGTGGAGACTGACTTGGCCTCAACGGAGCGGAATTCGTTGACTAGTAGGTTCGACCGCTTGGGGGCGAGTGCAGGAACCGCTTCGCTGCTGGGGCTAACCGACGCTTGGCGGGCGGAAACGGAAGCTCGCTTCGCGAGGTGTGGACATGTAGTGGACACAAGGACCCGGACGGTGGCCCTCTCGGATCGCCGGAGCCCAGATTCCTCACTCGGGTGACGGATTCTCGCCCCTCGACCCCTCCTCCTGATGTACGAATCTTGTATGGCGAGCGCAGGGGGACTGACTGAGCAGGAGACGTGCCGGGCCTTCGTGCTGCCGGCGCTGTCCGCGGCGGGCTGGAGCAAAGATCAGATCCGCGAGCAGTACTCGATCAACGACGGCAAGCTCGTGGTGTCGCCGCGGCGGCATCGGCGTGAGCGGGCGCTGATAGCGGACTACGTCCTGGAGTACCGCGACGACGTGCCCCTCGCGGTGGTCGAGGCCAAGCGGACGAGTGTGGATGTCGCAGCCGGCATCGAGCAGGCCAAGCGGTACGCCCGCAGACTGGGCCTGCCTGTGGCCTACGCCACGAACGGCATCGAGATCTGGGAGATCGAGATCGGCGGCAACCGGCACCGGGTGTCGTCGTTTCCGTCCCCGGAGGAACTTTGGCAGCGGTACTGCGGCGAGAAGAAGATCACGACCGATCTGGAGCGCGAGCTCATCCTCGCCCCGTTCGACCATCGCCTGCGCAACAACGATCTCACCCCCAAACGCCCCAGGTACTACCAGCGTCGAGCGGTCAACGAAGCACTCTTGGCGATAGCCCGTGGCCAGAAGCGGATCCTGCTCACGCTGGCCACTGGCACCGGCAAGACCATGGTTGCGTTCCAACTGGTCTCAAAACTGCGCGAGAGCGGGTGGAACGGAGGCGAGAAGCCTCGCGTGCTCTACCTGGCTGATCGCAACATCCTGGTTGACCAGCCGAAGGATGACTACTTCGAGCCAGTCTTCGGAGACGTTGTCCACAAGATCAGCGGAGGGGTGCAGCGCGCCCGGCAGATCTTCTTCGCGCTGTACCAGTCGCTCGACAGCAGCAGAGGGGACGAGGCCGCGCTCTTCAGCCAGTACCCTCCGGACTACTTCCACCTGATCATCGTGGACGAATGCCACCGCGGCAGCTCGGCCGAAGAGGGTAAATGGCGAGGCATCCTCAACCACTTCTCCCAGGCCGTACAACTCGGTCTGACCGCGACGCCGATCGCGGACTCGGAGCGGCACACCTACGGGTACTTCGGTGAGCCGGTCTACGAGTATGCCCTGAAGGACGGAATCGAGGACGGCTTCCTGGCCCCGTACCGTCTGCGACGGGTCCATTTGAATGTCGACATGACGGGCTTCAAGCCCGAACCTGGGCAGCTCGATACTTCCGGCAACCCCATCCCGGACCAGGTCTATACCCAGCGCCACTACGAGAAGGTCCTGGCCATTGAGGAGCGCACCGAGGAAGTAGCCCGGTACCTCACGAATTACCTGGCCGATACGGACCGGATGGCGAAGACGATCGTCTTCTGTGAGAACAACGATCACGCACACCGCATGGTCGCCGCACTCAACCAGGCGAACCTCGACCTCGTCGCGCACTACCCGGACTACGTCTGCCGGATCACCGACGACGACGGCAAGCCGGGAAGGGAGCTCCTGGACCGGTTCCGGCGGGACGACACCGACGAGCCCGTGATCGCCGTGACCAGCCAGATGCTGACGACCGGCGTGGACATCCCTTCGGCCCGCAACATCGTGATCGTGCGCCGGATCAACTCCATGCCGCAGTTCAAGCAGATCATTGGGCGAGGCACCCGGCTGTGCCTGGACATCGACAAGGGGTCCTTCGACATCATCGACTTCGTTGATGCGACTGTTCTGTTCAACGATCCCGAGTTCGACGGCCCGCCGCTGAGAGTCATCAATGACCGGACAGACCAGCAGGGAGAGCTGATCGAGCGCGAAGAGCTGGAGAGCCCGGACGGCCCCGCCGAAGAGGTCGCAGAACCCGAAGGGGACTTCCAGTCGGGGGAGGGAGGCACACTGCCCGCGGATGACGAGGGGACGGTGATCACGGACGAGGATCGCGTCGATGAGATCCAGAGTCGCGGCACCCGGCGCATCTACGTCAACGGCGTGGAGGTCTTCGTCTGGAATGACATGCACTACCAGTTGCACCCTGACGGCCAGTCCATGCGCATGGTCCAGTACCGGGAATACGTGCATGACCGAGTGCTGGAGCTGAAGCTGTCGCCTACGGATCTGAGGACGCAGTGGGCCACCGCCAAGAGTCGCAACATCCTGCGTGAGCGTCTGCACAGCGACGAGATCGGCATCACGGAGGAGGACCTGCTACGCAAGCTCGACCATCCCGAAGCCGACCCTATCGATCTGCTGATTAACGCGGCCTGGGAGCTACCCCTGATCAGCCGCTCCGAGCGCGCCCACCGGGTACGCCGTGAGCACGATCAGTTCCTCAAGAGCTTCGCACCTGAGGCGCGTGAGGTGCTGGATGTGCTGTTGGACCGCTTCACCGAGAAGGGCGCCACCGAGCTGGAGGCCGGCGCGCTGCGCGTACCACCCTTCCGGCAGCTGGGTACGGTCCGGCAGCTGGCCGCGCGGTTCGGCGGGGCGCCGCAGATGCACGAGGCGATCGACGACCTGGCTAAGCGGATCTTCGACGTCGCGTAACTACATCCTGACTTTAGTTTCGCGTATCGATCTGCGTGAAGCTAAAGGAAACTAGGAGGAGTGTTTCTGTTACGCTCTCACGGTGCTCGGTGATGACACGACTCGCGACCGTCTATGGCGCACCGCCGCCAGCCAACGCGGCTACTTCACGGCTGCCCAGGCGCTCAAGGCCGGCTACTCCTACCAGGCCCAGCACTTCCACGTCGGTCGGCGCAACTGGATCCGTATCGACCGCGGCATCTACCGCTTCCGCGAGTATCTCGACCTGCCGAGCACCGACACTGACCACCTGGTCCGCTGGTCTCTCTGGAGCCGGGACCAGGCTGTGGTGTCACACACGACGGCCCTTGCTGTACACGACCTGGGCATCGCCAACCCAGCGGAGATCCACCTGACCGTACCTCCGAGCTTTCGTGCTAACGACTCGGCTGTCGTCCTCCACCGCGCCACTCTCGGCGCTGCGGACATCGAACAACACGAGGGTTTCAAGGTCACCACACCCCTGCGGGCCATCACGGAGAGCGCGGCGGACGGGGTTGATCAAGACGTAGTCGACTCCGCAGTGAACGACGCCCTCTCGCGGGGCCTGACCACCCGACGCCGCCTTCTGTACGCGGCCCAGGAACTCGGAGCGCGAGCCGAACTCGGCGTAGAGCGTGCGCTAAGGGAGGTGACGGAGTGACGGAGAAGCGGTACCAGGACGCCGTCGCACTCCGTAGGGCGCTGGAGGCGAGGCTGAAGCGCCAGTCGGAGACCGAAGCCACTGATCTGGGACGCCTGCGCCGCCGAGTGGTCTTCGACCGCATCGCGGCACGGCTCTCAGCCGATTCGGAGGCCGAGTGGATCCTCAAGGGCGGGGCCGCGCTTGAGTTCCGGCTCCGGAATCGGGCCCGAGCGACCAAGGACATGGACCTCGCCATCCGGGAAACAGGACTGACTGGCGGCACGCTTCGCGAGGCACTGCTCGATGCGCTTGCAGAAGACCCGGACGGAGACTGGTTCACCTTCCGGGTTCCCGCGCCGGTGGAGCTGGCCGCTGATACCGGGGGGCGCCCGGCGTGGAGGTTCTCCATCGAAGCTGGCCTTGGCGGTAAGTCCTTCGCCGGTGTCCGGATCGACGTCGCCGCCCGCGGCGAGGAGGTGGCGGCCACGGAACCCCTGCCGCTCCTCGGTGCACTGGACTTCGCCGGAATCCCCGCCCGGACGATCGAGGCCGTGGACCGGCGGCAGCACTTCGCTGAAAAGCTACATGCCCTCACACGTGAATACGGTGACCGTCCTAATACGAGAGTCAAGGACCTGGCTGATCTCGTGCTGCTGATCGAGACGGGCATGGCCGCCGACGTGGAGCTGTACGGCGTAGTGCGGCATGTCTTCACGATCCGGGACACGCATGCCGTCCCTCAACTGATTCCCGACCCACCACCGCTGTGGCGGGAAACGTACCCACCCCTCGCCGAGGGACTGACTGAGACCACAGCGACCTTGGACGGCGCGCTGACCGCAGTGCGCGAATTCTGGGCGCGAGTTGTGAACGCCTCCACCGGAACGGAAGACTGATGCCGCCGCAGGACACTACCAACCAACTGGCCATTGACGTACCCGCCCAGCCCAAAAAGCGAACCCGCGGGGAACTTCAGTCGGCCATCAAGTCGGCGCGCGACATCATGCGCAAGGACGCTGGCCTCAACGGTGACCTGGACCGCCTGCCTCAGCTGACGTGGATTCTGTTCCTCCGGGCCTTTGATGTGTGCGTGGAGGAGGAGCGGGAGGCGGAGATCCTTGGCTACGAGCGCGTGATCCAGCCACCATACGACTGGAAGAGCTGGGGAGCAAGAACCGAATTCACGGGGAAGGAGTTCCTCGACTTTGTCAACATGAAACTTCTCCCGTATCTGCGTGACCTAAGAAGCGATGAGGAGGGAGATCCCAGGAATGTGATCTCCACCATCTTCCAGGACGTCAACAACCGGATGCTCTCGGGCACCTTGCTGCGCGACCTCGTCAACGTAGTCAATGACATCAACTTTGACTCCGCTGATGACATCCACACGATGGCCTTCGTTTACGAATCAATCCTGAAGGAGATGCGGGACGCCGCAGGTGACTCGGGCGAGTTCTACACCCCGCGACCGGTGATCCGGTTCATGGTGGAACAGAGCTTCCTCAGGCTGGGCGAGTCCATCCTCGACCCGGCTTGCGGTACGGGCGGTTTCCTCGTGGAGGCTTACGAGGAGCTGAAGGAGCTCCCGCGCTCCCAGGCGGAACTGGCCGAACTCCACCACAACATCCGCGGCATGGAGAAGAAGCCGCTCCCGTATCTGCTCGGGATGATGAACCTCCTCCTCCACGGGATCGACGCGCCGAACGTGATCCGCACGAACGCGCTGCGCAAGATGAGGGAGGAGAGCAGCCCAAGGCACCGCGTGAACGTGGTGCTCACCAACCCACCGTTCGGCGGCGAGGAGGAGAAGTCGGTGGCGGCAGCTTTCGACTCGGCCGGCGTCGGGACGCACGAGACCGCCTGGCTCTTCCTCTACTCCGTGATCGAGCGACTCAAGCCCGGCGGACGCTGCGCGATCGTCCTTCCGAATGGCGTGCTGTTCGGCGGCGGCGTGGGCGCAAAGATCAAGCAGAAGCTGATGCGGGAGTGCAACCTCCACACAATCGTGCGCCTCCCGCAGGGCGTTTTCGCCCCGTACACGCAGATCCCCGCGAACCTGCTCTTCTTCGAGAAGGCCGGCTCGACGAAGGAGACTTGGTTCTACGAGGTCCCTTTGCCGGAGGGTCGGAGAGGCTACAGCAAGACGAAGCCCATGCGCTACGAGGAGTTCGCCGCGTGCGCGAAGTGGTGGGGCGGTGAGGAGCGAACCGGGCGGGAGGCCACCGAGTACGCCTGGAAGGTCGACGCGAGCGAGATCGCGAAGGGCGGGTACAACCTCGACCTGTCCAATCCGCAGGCCGGTGGTGACCTAACGCACCGCTCCCCGGGAGATCTTCTGGACGAACTGATCAAGACGGAGCGGGAGATCCTGGACCTGTTGGGCGAGCTGAAGGCTGAATTGAGGCATCTCTGATGACAGATCTACCGCAGAGGCCCCTCGGAGTTGCCCTAGCGAAGTTCATGGGCAGTGTTCCAGTAATTCCTGAAACCGAATACAGGATCGCCGGGATTTACAGTTTTGGCAAGGGATTGATTCGGCGTTCCCCAATCTCGGGATCCGAAACTTCGTACCGCAACCTCACCCCACTTGGGACTGGGCAACTCGTCATGAGTAAGCTCAACGCATGGGAAGGGGCTCTGGCCGTCGTTTCAGAGGAGTTCTCGGGAACTTTCGTCTCCTCGGAATACCCTGTCTTTGGCATCAATAAAGACGTCGCAGATCCGAGGTATCTGAAGTACCTTGTCTCTTGGCCGACTCTCTGGGAGCAACTCACCCCTCGAGGTTCGATGGTCCGACGTAAGCGGACTACGCCCGATACTCTCTTGGCGACACATGTCCCCTTCCCTGGCCTTGTGGAGCAACGTCGTATTGCCGACAAGCTGGATGCAGTGATAGACCGCGTAGATTCCGTAATCAAACTGCGTGACCATCTGACAGCTCTTCACTCGAACCTAGCCGAGTCGCTCATTGATTCAGCCGTGGCGAGCGCCAATGAATCGGCTCGGATTGGCGAGACCCTGACTTTCACGCGCACGCCAGTAGAAATTGACGAAGCTGGCATCTATCGAACCATCGGCATCCGGTCGTTCGGTCGGGGCATCATTCACCATCCCGACGTCTCCCCGGACGGATTGAGTAAGCTCAGCTACTTCACATTCCCCGAGGGCGCACTTGCCCTGAGCAATCTCATGGCCTGGGAGGGGGGAATTTCCGTTACGCAGACAGAGGACGCAGGGTACATCGCATCGAATCGGTTCTTCTTCTATCTGCCAGTTGATGACCGAGCGAACACGAGCTACCTCCGGCACTTCCTGCTGAGCCGGCAGGGATTGGCGCTCGTCGGGTCTGCATGCTCGGCAGGCGCTGAGCGCAACCGAACCCTCGGCCGGAAGCGGTTCGAGGCGTTGACGATCCCGCTTCCCCCGCGCCCGGTGCAGGACCATGTCGCGAGCACCCTCGATCGGCTCGCGGAGAGGCTGAGCACCGCCTACGCTGAGCCCTCGCTTGCCGCGCTGCGGCCCTCCATCCTCAACGCCGCCTTCACCGGCCAGTTGTGACCCGGCGCCAGGCGCTGTCCGTCATGATCACGTGATCAAGGAACCGTAGTCCGACCGTCTGCGCCGCATCCCGCAGGCGATCGGTCACCTGTCGGTCGGCCATGCTCGGTTCGGGGTTGCCCGAGGGGTGGTTGTGGGCCACGCCGAAGGACGAGGCGCCAGCCGACAGGACCCCGGCGAGGGTGTCACGGACTGGAATCAGGCTGCGGTCCGTGGCGCCGTCTGTCAGGCGGGCGATTCGGAGGACCTTGCCGGACGTGTCACATGCCACGACGATTACGCGTTCGTGGCGCAGTCCGCGTAGCAGTGGTGCGGTGACCGCGGCGAGGTCGGCAGTGGTTGTGACACGGTCAGGGCTGTGCAGGTCCGAGTTCTGCAGGCGGCGGGCCAGTTGAAAGGCCGCCGCGACCCGTACCGCTTTCGCTTGGCCCATCCCCGGGAGCTGCACGAGGGCTTGCGGGTCTGCCTGAGCCAGGCCGCGGAGCCCGCCGTGCGCCGCGAGGAGCTCGCCGGCCAGCTGGACCGCGTCCTGCCCCGGAATGCCTGAGCCCAGAAGAAGGGCGAGTAGTTCTCGGTCAGCGAGCGCCTCTGCGCCGTGGAGCCACAGCCGCTCCCGCGGGCGGTCGGCCGCCGGCATGTCTTTGACCCGCATGCGCATGCCTCGCTCAGTCTGCGGAATCCCGGTCGATCGGCTCGTCCGTATCGCTCACCCCACTCCCGCCGTCGTCGGGGACGGCCACATGCTCCTGCGCTCCGGCAGCGGACGAGCCGATGAGTTCCATCAGGCGCTTGTGGAGGGTTTCGGAGCGGGCGCGGAGGAAGCCCTCATAGTCATCCCGCAGAGCAGCCTCGAAGGCGTCCTCGTCGATGAGGCAGGTCGCCAGGCGCTTACGGATCGTCTCCTTGCCCTGGGTCTCGCACAGATCCTTCAGGTAGACCGAGGGCGGCTGGTCGCTGATGGCGATGTTCGATACCGAGCTCAGCATGATCAAATTGGCGCAGACGTTGGCCTGGCTGACGTTCAGCCCCTGCTTCTTCAGGAACGACTTCGGGAAGAAGTGGTGGAACTCCTTGTCGTTCTGCCAGGACAGCGCCCTGTCCGTGTCGATCCGGCGGCCGTTGCGGAGGTCCAGCGGGTGGGCCTCGGCGAGCAACAGGCCCAGCAGCTTCGACGGGGCGTTCGTGGCCCTAAACTGATTGCGGCGCCACAGGACGCTGCGCGGCACGCCCGCACTGACCTCGATCTCATCGGTCCGACCCGAGGCGAAGCTGTGGACCGCTTCGCGGTCGTCCGCCATCTGCCGCGCGTTCCAACCCTTGAAGTACTCGCCGCTGGCGGTGAGCCAGAACCATCGTTCGATGGCGTCGTACTGGGCTGCTGTGGCCTTCGGCACTTGGCGGAAGATCTCGACCAGGACCGCGAACTGGTTGTAGTAGGGCAAGGCAGTAGCACGGGGCGTACGGACATGCGTGGTCAGGAAGTCGACCGCGAGCTTGGATGCTTCGACGGCGGCCTTGACCGCCTCCTCCAGCTCATCCTTGTTCAGATTCCGCAGCTGGTTCATGTCCTCACGAGAGAACCCGAACCCGGCAGCGGCGGAGATCGTGCGCAGCATGGTCTTCGTGTCGACTTTGCCATACTGCTTCCGGCTCAGGACTTCGAGCAGCTCGTCGATCTCGTCCTTGAGATCGAACTCCGGGCTCCAGGTCGCCGCCCGCATCAGGTCGACGACGGTGAGCGGGGTCGCGGTGCTGTTGATCCGCTCGAAGACCTTCGCAACCTCGGTCGACGGCATGCCCCGGAGGGTGACTACGGCGATCTGATAGTTCGAGAACCGGTTGTACAGCTCCGCGGCCCGCTCCTGCAGGTCCGCGGAGCCGAGCTTCGAAGCGCGGTTGGCGAAGAGGAAGCCGTTGGAGAGCAGCCGGACCGGGATGATGTGCGCGGGCGGGTCCTCCAGCGTGTCCGTATGCCTGAACGCCTGCTCTTCGAGATCGTAGACGATGTTCCAGTTACTCTCGGCGTCACCATCCGGGGCCCAGTGCAGCGCCCCGCAGATCGTCGCCAGTCGCTGCTGTCCATCGAGGATGTAGTTCACCGGATAGCCATGGCGGTGTTCGCCGACGGCCAATCCGGCGACCGTGCGCTCACTCGCAAGCTGCTCGGTGCTCTGCCACAGCAGGATGCTGCCGATGGGGTAGTTACGCGCTACGGAGTCGAGCAGATCGAGGATCTGCTGCCGAGTCCAAACGAAGTTCCGCTGGAACTTGGGCAGTACTACATCGCCCTCCAGCACCCGGTCGACCACGGTTACCAGTCGTGGCACGCTCGAGTCCGGATCCTGTGCCTGGCGCTTCTGAACAGGAATCGTCGCCAACGCATTCCCCCATCTGAGCAGTTGACGACAGTCTATGAGGCGCCACTGACAACGGCGGTCGTAGCCCGGCACGACGGAAAGGCACTCTGCTGCGCGCGAGTTCGAGACCTCGACTTCGCGCGCCGCGCGGCATGCGTTGATCCAGGCAGATGCCTCAGGTGCCCCCTCGGGAGGGCTCACAGGGGGATCCGCCAGTGGACACGCAGTGGACGGACAGCGCCTTCGCGTGGGTAGGCCGCGTCGTCAGCCGACGCATGATGGCACGAAGGCCGGGTCGGCCGGCCCCTTGCGCTCGAGCGCGTTGAGAACCCACTGGTGGACGACCGGGTCGTTGGGCGTCTGGTCGTGCTCGATCGTGTTGAGCGGGCAGCGGTCCTGGAGAGTGATGTTGGTGACCTCCCGGTCCGAGCCGTCCAGGAACGCGCTGGTGTAGGGCGTGACGACCTCGTCGTATCTGGTGGTGACGACGGTGTAGTACGGACCGGCCGGCGTCTCGTCCTTCGCGTTCAGGTCGGTCAGGAACTCCGACCCCGCTTGTTGCTCGTCGCAGGCCGGGCAGGCGCTGTTTTCGCTGTTTTCGAGCTCGGGCGGCGGTGCGATCACGCCCTCCGTGCCGTGGTTGGACGGAACGATCCCCACCAGGTCGTCGACCTGGGTCGCGCCGCCGAAGTACTTGATGTAGTAACGGGGCATCATTCCGCCCTGGCTGTGTCCGACCAGGTCGACCTGCCTGGCGCCCGTTGCCCCCATGACCGCGCCGACGAACGACTTGAGTTCCTTCGCCGACTGGGCAATGGGTCCCATGGCGTTGCCGCCGTAGTTCAGCGCGAAGACGCAGTACCCCTCGCTTTTCAGCTTGGGGCTGAGCGTCGGCCAGTTCTTGGCCATGGTCTCGAACGTCCCGTGGACCAGCACGACCGGCTCGGGGTGCTCGGCGGTGGGCTTGCAGGACCAGTCGTTGGCCCCGGGCGGAGAGATATCGGTGGTGTCGGCGGTGGCCGGTGATGCAGGGGACAAGACGGCAGTGGTGACCGCGAGCGCGGCGGCGGTAAGGATTGCGGGGAGGCGCGGAGACATGGTCTTCCTCTTTCGACGGGGGAGGGGGCGGTAGGGCGGGGACGGAACTGGTGAACCCCGTCGCGACGGTTGATGGCCTGCCGCGAGCGGCATGCCGTGCGGGTGACTCTGCAGCCGAACACTGTTCGGCATTGTCGATGGGCAGCGATTTTGCGTTCATGCTGCACGCGTGTCAACCCTCGGCATCAGACCTTGGGTAGCCCCTGCTGCCTTCGTCCCCCATGCGGCTGATCGGTCCGGGCCCGGGGTAGGCCTGTCAGCGCCTGCTGAAGTCGGCTCCAGGCGCCCGAACCTGATCAACTGCGCCGTACGCCTGCACGACGGGGCCTGGAACCCGAACCCGATGAGCAGCAGCTCCGCGCCGTCCACACCGTCACCAACCGCGCCATCACTACCGGCCTGCTGGACCTCACCGGCCACGACGACCGCTACTGGCGCTCCGAATCCGACGTCCTCAGCCCGCTGCTGACCGGCCTCCGTCACGAGAACGGACCGCCTTGGTCGGCCGTGGCTGGGCCAGGGCGCGGCGGACAAGGTGTGACTAACGCGTCATGAGGCGTGGGCTGCCAGGAAGTCTGGTCGGTGTCGAAAGGGTTTGTGTGCCCGTGTGGATGCGTTCACCAGGAAGGCTGCCGCCGTGGAGGGGACATCAGAACGGTGACATCAGAACGGTCTGAGGGCGGCGTGGGCGGACCACCGACGCACTCTGGAAGCGAGGAACAGCCCGTTGCCGACCGAGTCGACCACGAGCGCCCCGATCAGGACGGTACGCCCTCGGCTTCTCCGCAGTGGCGCAGCCGCCGCAGAGCCCGTTCGGAGTCACCAGGTGCGGCCCGCCTCGAGGATGAGGTCGCGGACCCGGGTGACGTCGGGGTTGTCGGGCCTGCCGGGGCGCTGGACGAGGTAGCCGGTGTTGATGGGCGGGTCGTCTGGTTCGTGCAGGGGCACCAGGGCGCCGGAGGCGAGTTCGTCCTGGCACAGGAAGCGGGGCAGGACGGTGAAACCGGCTCCCGCGGCGACCGCGGCGAGTACGCCGCGCAGGTCGGGCACGGTGACGGCAGCGGGGCACGACAGCCGCGTGCCGAAGACGTGGCGCCAGTAGCGGCGGGCGATGGGCAGATCCTCGGCGTAGGTGACCAGGGGGACGGCGTGCAGCGCGGCCGGGCCGTCGGCGGCCAGCCGCTCCCTCAGGCGGTCGGCCCAGGCGGGCGCGGCGACCAGGACGAACTCCTCGTCCATCAACGGCACGGCGGCCAGCGCCCTCCCGCGCGGCCGGACGGTGGCGATCACCAGGTCATAGCGTCCGGAGCGCAACTCCTCCAGGAGCGGGTCGGTCAGGCCCATGGTCACGCGCAGCCGTACACCGTCGGCGGCCAGCGGGGCGAGCGTCGGCAGGACCCGGGTGCACAGCAGCTCGGCAGGCCCTGCCAGATGGACGGGGGCGGCCGGCTCGTCTGGTGCGATGTCGTGCCCGGCGACGGCGGCGAGCGCGTCGAGGGGCGCGGCCACGCGGGCCGCCAGGTCGTGGGCGACGGGTGTCGGGGCGACGCCGCGCGGCAGGCGCTGGAACAGCTCGCGGCCCGTCTGCCGTTCCAGGGCCCGGATCTGGGTGGTCACCGTGGGCTGGGACAGGCCCAGCAGTCCGGCGGCGGCGGTGAAGGAACCGGAGCGGTACACAGCCAGGAAGGTGCGCAGCAGGTTCAGGTCCGGTGAGGGTGCCGCAGCGGACTGCCGCACCCGGATCGGGCCATCGGGATCCTTATGTCTCACGAAGGAATCCTATCCGTTCCCTATAGCAAGGCGGGCTGGGCGGCATCCGGAGCCTTATTCCCGGAACGCGGCCGGGCGCTTGGGGGACGCCCCGGCCAGGGCCTTCGTCACCGCGTCGACGCCGCCGCGCAGGCCGTAGACCGGGGTGCCGGGCTGCTGGCGCCAGGAGTCGTCGATGCCGCCGGCGTCCACGGTGTCGAAACCGAGCTCGTCGATGAGGTCGCGGACGAACTTCTTGGCGGCCTCGTCATCGCCCGCGACCGGCAGCGCCATGCGCTCGGGGTCGTCCTTCGGGCGTGGCTTGTCGAGGATGTCCTGGGCGTAGGTGCCGTTGAACGCCTTGATCACCGGGTGACCGAGGTGCTGCTGGGTCCAGCGGCTCTCGGTGAGCCCCTTGTCCTCGATCGCGGCGATCCTCCCGTCGCGCTCCTTGGGGTAGTAGTTGCCGGTGTCGATCACGGCGAAGCCGTCGGCGGCCCCGTCGAACAGGCCGGGCGGAAGGTCGGGGATGTTCTTGAGCGGGATGGTGACCACGACGATCTCGGCGCCGCGGGCCGCTTCGATCACGGCTACCGGGGTGGCGCCGGTCTCCTCGGCCAGCGCGGTCAGGGTGTGCGGGCCGCGGGAGTTGGCTACGGACACGTCGTACCCGAGGGCGGTCAGCCGCCGGGTGAGGTTGCCGCCGATGTTGCCGGCGCCGATGATGCCGATCTTCATGGGGAGTCTCCTTGGGTCGGGGTGGGTGCGGAGGGCGGGGTGTTGTGCCGGCCGTGTCACACGACGTCGAGCATTCCTTTCATGTGAGCTGGATGGGCTGAACCTTGGGCGGGGATGGGCCTGTTCAGCGAGAGGGATGTGCTGACCGTCAGGGTCAGTTGCCAGCGGTGTTCAGCACAGCAGGTTGTGGCGGTGCCGACGGAGCCGGGAGGCTGTTGGCCGGTTGCCGCACGATGCGGCTGGGCGTCGTGCCGTTGAAGTTGAGGCCGGTGAGGGCGACCAGGGCGATGAGAGCGAAGGCCAGGGCACCGAGGGCGAAGACGACGCTGTACTGCGTCTCGGCCGGCAGCGCAGGGGTGCCGGGCGGGAGATGGGGCAGGGTGTTGGCGGCCAGCACGGTGGCGATGACGGCCGAGCCTGCGGAGCTGCCGACCGAACGGGCGATGGAGTTGATGCTGTTGGCGATGCCGCTCTGGTGGGCGGGCACGCCCTGGGCGATGAAGGCGGGCAGGGCGGCGAAGCCGAAGCTGACGGCGATGCCGGTAAGGACGCCCGCGCTGGCGACGGATGCGGTGCTGCCGTGGGCGAGGGCGAGCCAGGCGAAGCCGGCAACGCCCGAGGCGGCGCCGGCAGCCAGGGTCACGCGGGCGCCGATGCGGCGTACCAGGGTGCCGCCCAGCTGCGCGGCGATCAGTGAGGCGAGGGTGCTGGGCAGCAGGTAAGTGGTCGCGGCGCCCAGCACGGAGGCCGAGAAGCCGTAGTCGGCCAGTTCCCTGGGGGTCTGGGCCAGGAAGGCGATGCCGATGAACTGGGTGAACATGCCGAAGCCGAGCAGCACACCGGCGATGTTGGCGAACAGCACCGGCCGGAGCACGAACATGGTCATGTCCACCATGGGCTCGCTGACGTGTCGCTCGACGACCACCCAGACCGTGGCCAGGACGGCCGCGGCGGCGAAAAGGATCAGGGTGCGCGGGGAGGTCCAGCCCCAGGTGTTGCCCTGGGAAACGGGCAGCAGAAACAGGACGAGGGTGGCCGCCAGGGTGACCGCGCCGGCCCAGTCGGTGCGTCCGCCGGTGGTCTCGCGGGAGGGCGGGACGGCGGCGATGACGCCCACGAGAGCGATCAGGGACAGGGCGGTGGCCATCCAGAAGACGCGGTGGTAGTCGGGATCGGTGCCCTGGGTGAGCAGTCCCGCGCCGACCAGGGCGAGCCCGGCACCCACCGCAAGGGTGCCACTGATCACGCCCATGGCGCCGGACAGCCGGCGGGGCTCCAGTTCATCGCGCAGCACCGACAGGGCCAGCGGGAAGATCGCGGTGGAGGCGCCCTGCATCGCCCGGGCGGTCAGCAGCAGGGGCAGGGAGCTGGTGGTGGCTCCAAGGACGGAGCCGGCCACGGTGACCAGCAGGATGCCGATGAGGACGGGGCGCTTGCCGCGCATGTCCCCGAGCCGCCCCAGCAGCGGGGTGAAGACGGCTGCGGACAGCAGGGTGGCGGTGGTCAGCCAGCTGGCGGTGGAGGTGGTCAGGGACAACTCGTCGCGGATGATGGTCAGGATGGGCACGACCAGGGTCTGCATCATGGCCACGACAGTGGCCGCGAGACCGAGGATGTAAACGAGCCCGTATCCAGCGCCGGCAGGCGCGGTCAGGACACGGTGCTTGGACGACATGGGGGCGCCTTTCGGGAAGAGCTGTCCGGCGGGACGGGGGTGTTGGACCGCAGGGGCGGTGGTGCCGCCCTGGCCGTTCCGCCAGGGCGGCAGGGACTGGATGGGGGCAGTTCAGTGCAGGGGCACGTACGTCCAGGCGGGCCTTGCGGTGGCTGAACCGGCTGGAAACGAGCATGGCTCAGCGGCACAGAGCGAAACGACAGAGGAACGGGAGAACGAACGCCCGGGGCGCGCGGTCAGCGGGTCGCGACCGGGGCGCCCAGCAGGCCGGACAGAAGCGCGTCGGTCGCGGGCCCCAGCAGCAGCCTGCCGTCGCCCACCGACTCCAGTCCGATCGCCAGGGCGATCGCGATATCAGCCGCCTCGCCGGGCTCGATACCGCCCACGGTGCCGGCCTCGGTGAACAGGCCGATCAGCAGGCGACGTAGGTCCGCGGTGAAGGCGGTGCAGATCCCCCCGAACAGCCGGGCCTTTTCGTCCAGGAGTTCGGCGGTGTGTGGGGAGTCCCCGGCGAGCTGAAGGGCCAAGTCGAGCTTGGCGGCCAGGACGCCCCGGACGCGCTCGGCGTACGGGGCGTCCTCGGCGGCCGCGGCCTGCCGGGCGCGCTCCAGTGCCTGGGTGTGCAGGCGGTGGGCGAGTTGCCGGAAGGCGTCGTCCTTGCTGCGGACGTACTGGTAGACCGCTGACCGGGACACGCCCATGGTGGTGGCGATGTCGTCCATGGTGGTGCGCCGCACGCCGTACCGGGTCAGACAGTCGTAGGTGGCGTCCAGGACCTCATCCAGCCGGTCAGTGCCCATGGCTCATGCCAGCTTCTTGAGCAGTTCCGCGGCGACGGGGGCGGAGGATGCCGGGTTCTGGCCGGTGACCAGGTTGCGGTCGACGACCACGTTGGGAACCCACGGCTCGCCCGGCTGCACCTGCACGCCCGCCTCCGTCAGGCGGGTCTCCAGCAGCCACTTCGCCTTGTCGGCGAAGCCGGCCTGCGCTTCCTCGGAGTTGGTGAACGCGGCCACCTGGTAGCCCGCGAAGGCGTTGGACCCGTCGGTCTTCACGGCGGCGAGCAGGGCGGCCGGGGCGTGGCAGACCACCCCCAGCGGCTTCCCCGCCTCCAGGGTGTCGATGAGCAGCTTGCCGGAGGTGGCATCGACGGCGAGGTCCTCCATCGGGCCGTGACCGCCGGGGTAGAAGACGACGGCGTAGTCGTCGAGGTTCACGTCCTCGAGCTTGATCGGGTTCTGCAGCTCGGTCATCGCGGCGAGCGCGCTCGCGATCTTGTCGGCGTTCTCCTGGCCGCCGTTGACCTCGGCGACGAGGCTGACCTTGTCCACCGTGGGGACGACGCCGCCCGGGGTGGCTACGACGATCTCGTGGCCCGCGGCCCTGAACGCCTTGTACGGGGCGACGGCCTCTTCGGCCCAGAAGCCGGTCGGGTGCTTGGTGCCATCAGCCAGCGTCCAGTAGTCGACGCCGGTCATCACGAAAAGGATCTTCGACATGGTGTTTCTCCGAGGTACGGGCCCGGCTGGCCGGGGCTCGGAGGGGTGGGTTGCATATCGCGCGCTCTGAAGTGCTGCGTCCGCTGACACTCTGCGATCACTGACACTGTGAGTGCAGTTCGTCAGAGCGGCGATGTCCTCGACAGTAGGCCGCGGTCCGATAGGTATCCAATGAGGAATCCAATGCCTGGCATTGGAACTCCTATGGCGCTTCGGGAATTGGGATCAGCCGGTGTACCCGACCTCCCAGCGGCTGCGGTAGGGCAGCACCCCCACGGTGCCGTCGGCGCCTTGGCGGCCCTTGTCGGCCCAGCGCCGGATGCCCTGGCTGGATCCAGGCGGGGCCCTTTCCATCGGTAAGGCACTCCGCTGCGTGAGAGTTCGAGACCTCAACTACGCCATGCTCAACCTGCGTCGATTCAGCAACACCCCCAAGCGTCTCCTCAGGGAAGGCTCTCGGGGGACTGCCAGGGGACACGCAGGGGACGGAAGGGCGCGGAAGGATCAGGAAGGCCGGCGCAGAGGCAGAATGACAAAGAGCCTCTGACCTGCAGTTATAGGAAGATCGAGGCAAGAGTGGGGACGGATCGGAAGATCCGAAAAGGACTCATAATCCGTCGGCCGTGGGTTCGAGTCCCACCCGCCCCACTGTGCAGGCATGTGACCTGCGGAAACGTCTCAGCGGGCGTGCGGATTCGGGACTTTGAGCCAACGGACTGAATCCGCTGCTCGCGAGTTCAACGCCGTTGCCGTCGTGGTTAGTTCGAACCGCTACGAGCAGTTGGACGCTGTATTCAAGACGCCGGCAGGACGCGGGTAATCGGAAGTGGCGCTCTGGGGACCGTCGCCTACCCGGCTCCGGTTCCGGCTCGGGGCGGCGCGGTGTCGCAGGATCCCAGCACAGCAGCGGCCTCCGTCTCAGCGGCCTCCACCATGAATCGCTGCACTCCGACGCCGAGCTCGACCAGGCCATCGCCGAGACCTACTCCGCTCCGGACGAACCGGGCGCTCTCATGACCGTCTCTATCGCATCCCCTTCTCACCCCGCTCCCTGGCCCAGAGCTTTCGCCGCGGCCAGTCAGCCGGCGCAAAGGCGCATCAGCGCAGTAGTAGGTCATGACGCTGCTTCGCCCTCCGCCGAGGATGACGCCACCCGTTCCAGGCCCGTTAGGCTGATCGCGTGGGTCCGTCGGTGGTCTGTGGTCCGTCCCCGGCGGTCAGAGCCCGGTTCGCCGTGTCCAAGGAGGCCCCCATGCCGGTGGCACGCCTGCTTGCCGCCACCATCGCACTGATGATGGTGATGCTGCTCGCAGGGTGCACCGGAAGCGATGAGCCGTCCCGACCTTCCGGTGAGATCAGCGTGGCCACCGGCAACCAGGGCGGCGTCTATGCGGAGTACGGGGCCGGATACGGCGATCTCATCGAGCGCCGGCTGCCCGACGCGTCCGCCCGTGTCCTGCACACCGGGGGCAGTGTCGACAACCTGCGCCGGGTGGGCGCGGGCAACGTGCAGGTGGCCTTCACGCTCGCCGATTCCGCCGCGGACGCCGTCGCCGGGCGCGCGCCGTTCACCGGGCGGGTACCCGTGGTGGCGCTGGCCGCGCTCTACGACAACTACGTGCAGCTCGTGGTCCCCGCCGACAGCCCGGTACGCAGTGTGAGGGAGCTCCGCGGGCGGCGGGTCTCCGTGGGCGCTGCGGGCTCGGGCACCGCGCTGCTCGCCGAACGCATCCTGAAGGTCGCAGGGCTCTCTGCGGGCAAGGACGTGAGCACCGTGCGCCTCGATGTGCGAGAGGCGACGGCTGCCCTGGCCGCCGGGCGGATCGACGCCTTCTTGTGGAGCGGCGGCCTGCCCACCGCGGCGATCACCGAGCTCCGCCGGACGTTGCCCATCCGCCTTGTCGACCTCGGCGACGTGGTCGCCGATCTCACCCGGTCCTACGGCGAGCTCTACACGGAGACCACCGTGCCCGCCGTCGTCTACGGGGCGCAGAGTGCGGTGACCACCGTGAGCTTGCCGAACTTTCTGGTGGTGCGGAGGGACATGCCGGACGCGGAGGCGTACTGGCTGACCCGGCTGCTGTTCGAGGGGCAGTCGCAGCTCATCCGCGCCCACCCGGAGGCCCGTCGGCTGGACCGGCGTACGGCGATCGCCACCTACCCGCTGGACCTGCACCCGGGCGCGGCGCGCTGGTTCCGCGAGTCGCATCCCTGACACCGGCCGACGTTCTGGTCAGGGCGCCGCGACAGGGGGCGGGGGAGCACTGGGCAACCGCATCGTGGCCGCGAGCCCGCGCGGCTCGGCCGCCGCCAGGCGAAGTTCGCCGCCGCCCGCCTCAACCACCATGCGGGTGAGGGCGAGGCCGAGTCCCGTACCCCGGACGTTCTGGTGGCGTGTGCTGCGCCAGAACCTCCCGCCTGCCTGAGCCAGTTCCTCGGCGGTCAGCCCGGAGCCGCCGTCGCGGACCGTCACCTCCACCACACCGTCGTCCTGCCCGCCCGGTGCAACAGCGTCGTCGGCCGGGGCCCGCGTGACCGAGACGTCCACCGGGGTGCCGTCGCCGAACTTGAGCGCGTTGTCGAGCAGGGTGTCCAGCGCGTGGTCGAGGCAGTCGGGCAGGGACAGCGCGCTCACACCGTCGGGAACCCGCATCGTGAGCGGGACGCCCTCCGCCTCGTAGGCCGTCCGCCAGGCGTCGACCCGGTGGACGACCACGGCCGTTACGTCGACGGGCCGGCGTTCCGCCTCGGACGCCTCGGCCCTGGCCATGCGCAGCAGCCCGTCGAGGATCTCGCCGAACCGGTCGGTCTCCTCCACGGCGAAGTGCAGTTCGTGCAGGCCACGTGGGTCGTTCACGAACTCCTCGAGGTTCTCCACCCGCAGCCGGAGCGCGGTCAGCGGATTGCGCAGCTGGTGGGAGGCCTGCGCCACGAATGCGCGCTGCTGTTCCTGCGAGGCGTGCATGCTGTCCGCCATCGCGTTGAAGCTGTTGGCGAGGCGGCGCAGTTCCGGAGCGCCCACCCGTTCCGAGACCCTGGTCTTCAGCCGCCCCAGGGCGACCTCGTGCGTGGCGCGGTCCAGTTCGTGGACCGGGCGGAGCACCCACCGGACGACCGGGGCCGCGACCGCGATGACCACGGCGGCGAGTGCGGCGAGGCTGCCCAGGACGACAAGGGTCACGTGGTCGGCGACCTCGGAACGGGCCCGGTCGGTGGGCGAGACGATGAGCACGGCGCCGAGCACCCGGCCGTCGCGCTTGACCGGCTCAGCCAGGACGAACGGGCGATCGTCCCACGGCCAGACCACGCTGGGCTGCAGCGCGGGCCGGTCGGCCAGGGCTCTCAGCAGCGCCGACCGAACCTGCGGCTCCTCCAGGTCGAGGGGGCGGGGGGCGACGACGATCTTGCTGTCCGCGTCGACGACGGCGACCCGCGAGTCGTACAGGGCCGTATAGCGGTCGGCGGCGGCCTCCAGGCGGCCGGTCCGTCCCGATTCGAGGGCGGTGGCCGCCATGTCGGCGAACCATGCGCCGTCCTCGACCCGTCCGATGAACGAACGCTGGACCGTACGCTCCGCGGTGGCCCGCACCAAGGGCAGGCTGAGCGCCACGATGAGGCCCGCGACCAGGGCGAAGACGATGACGAGGAGTCGGCGGCGCATCGGTGATCAGCGTTCTCAGCTGTCGGCCGCCATGGGCGGCGAGGCAGGGGTCGGGCAGTCCGAGTTCGGGGCAGGAGCCGCATCAGGGGCGGTGTCCGGAGCCGGGGGCGCAGCCGGAACCGTGGCCGGGGCCACCCCGTCGGCGGTCGCGAGGCGGTAGCCGAAGCCGCGCACCGTCCGCACCACGCTTCCCGCCCGCCCCAACTTGCCGCGCAGGGTGGCCACATGCACGTCGAGCGTGCGCGACATGCCCTCGTACGTCGTCTGCCACACCTCGACGACGATGCGGTCCCGGGGCACGGCGGCACCGTCGGCGCGCACCAGCACGGCCAGCACCTCGAACTCCTTGCGGGTGAGGGGCACCGGCTGCCCGTCCAGGGTGACCGCACGCCGTCCGAGGTCGATCTGGAGGCCGTCGACGGTGACGAGCCGGGCCTCGTGGGCGCGCTGGCTCATGCTGCGCCGGAGCACCGCCTCGATACGGGCGAGCAGCTCGGCGGTGCCGAAGGGTTTCACCACGTAGTCGTCGGCGCCGCTGCGCAGCCCCCGTACCCGGTCGGGTTCGCCTCCCCGCGCGGTCACCGCGATCACCGGGACCCCGCCCCGGGCACGCAGCTCCCGGCACACCTCGATGCCGTCCCGGTCCGGCAGGCCCAGGTCCAGCAGGACCAGATCGACGGCGGGCGCGGCCAGCGCGTCGACGGCGTTGGCCGCGCGCCGCACCTCGTAGCCGTTGCGCCGCAGCGCACCCGCCAGGGCGTCGGCGACCCGATTGTCGTCTTCGACCAGGAGTATCCGCACCGCAGTCCCCTGTTCTCGTGCGCTGGACCCTGAGCCCCGTCAGGGCACGAAGGCCAGGGGCAGCGCGGGTTTCGGCCGTCGGAACGAGCGTAGAAGTGATCCCCGTCACCCAACCCTAAACCTAGGTTAAGACCGCAGGCGTTCTCTGTTGCCGGCTTATGACGGCTGCCACGTTGGGGTTACAGCGAAGCGACCCAGCCCCAGGAGATGGCCGAGATGAGCATGGCAACGGCGCCGACCGAGCCGCAGCAGCGGACCGCTGAGGATCTGGTGGCCGAGTTCGACCAGGAACGGCCGGCCCGGAAACTCTCCCCACGGGTGTCCGTGCCGGTGTCCCTGGCGTGCGCGGCCCTGTCGGTCTTCGTGCTCTACGCGATCTTCTTCCCGCTGGCCAAGGGCAGCCAGTACTACCTGACGATCTTCCTCGCCGCGACGCTGCCGCTGGTCTTCCTGACCTACCGCGGCGCGGTGCGGGTACCGGCGGTGCTGCTTCCCTGGCGGCGCGGTGCCGACGCCCACAAGAAGCCCGGCAAACCGGCACGGCGCGACGACCCCGGCTGGTTCGACTGGCTGCTCGCTGCGGCCGCGCTCGCCGTGTGCGTATACCCGCTGCTGGAGTTCGACCCCTTCATCGAACGGCGGCAGCTGCCCACCTCCCTCGACGTGCTGGCCGGGCTCGTCCTCATCGTGCTCGTCCTGGAGGCGTGCCGCCGCACCACCGGCTGGGTACTGCCCGCCTTCTGCGCGGCCTTCCTGCTCTACGCCTACTACGGCGGGCTGCTGCCGTACGACTGGTCCCTGGCGCACGGCGGGTTCGACATCGACGCGATCGCGGCCCACTTCTTCATGGGCACCGACGGGGTGTACGGCGTACCGCTGAACGTGGCCGGCACGTACATCGTGCTGTTCACCATCTTCGGCGCGGTCCTCGACATCTCCGGTGCGGGCAAGTTCTTCATCGACCTGTCTTTCGCGGCCTTCCGCGGCTCCCGCAGCGCCCCCGGCCGCACGGTGACCGCAGCCGGCTTCCTGCTCGGCACCGTCTCCGGGTCCGGCACCGCGACCGCGGTCAGCCTCGGATCGGTCGCCTGGCCCGTGCTGCGCCGGGCCGGCTACGGCAAGGAGCAGGGCGGCGGCGTGCTCGCGGCGGCCGGGATCGGCGCCATCCTCTCCCCGCCCACCCTGGGCGCCGCGGCGTTCATCATCGCCGAGTACCTGCGGGAGAGCTACCTCACCGTCCTGCTGTACGCCCTGGTGCCCACGCTCCTGCTACTACCTGGGCATCCTCCTCGCGGTGGAGATCGACGCCCGCAAGCACCAGGCGCAGCCAGTGGTGGGGGAGAAGGGCACGTCGGCGCTGAGGCTGCTCGGCCGGTTCGGCTACCACTTCCTCCCCCTCTTCATGATCATCGGCTTCATGGCTGCGGGACTGCCGCCCTTCAAGGCGGTTGTCTACGCCACGGCCCTGCAGTTCCTGCTCTCGTTCCTCGACCCCGAGCACCGGATGACGCCGCGGCGGCTGTACGCGGCGCTCGCCGAGGGCTGTCGATCAGTGCTGCCGGTGGTCGCCACCTGTGCCGCGGCAGGCATCATCGTCGCCGTCGTCACCCAGACAGGGCTCGGCCTGAGCCTGGCCTCGGTAATCGTCGACGCGGCCGGACTCTTCGGCGACGACAAGACCGTGGTACTGGTCCTCACCGTCTTCTTCGCGGCGGTCTCGGTGTCCATCCTGGGGCTCGCCGTCCCGGTCACCGCATCCTTCATCATCGCCGCAGTGATCATCGCGCCGGCACTTCTCTCGCTGGGGGTCGCCACCCACGAGGCGTACATGTTCATCTTCTACTACGCCGTTCTGTCCGAGGTGAGCCCTCCGACGGCGCTCGCGGCGGCGGCGGCCGCCGCCATCACCGGGGGCAACCCGATGCGCACCATGGTGGCGACCTGGAAGTACTCACTGCCCGCGTTCCTGGTGCCGTTCGCCTTCGTCCTGACCGACAACGGCTCCCAACTGCTTGGCACGGGAAGCCTGGTGGGCATCGTGTGGACCACCGCCATCTCGGCCCTCGCGGTCGCCGCGCTGGCCGCCGCCACCGGAGGGTGGCTGCTCGGCCCGGCCAGGCGTGTGGAGCGCACGCTGTGCGCTGTCGCCGCGCTCTGCCTCCTCTACCTCGAACCCGTCGCGATCGCCGCGGGTGTCGTGGCACTCGTACTCGCCCTCGGCATCCATCTCGTACGCCGCAGGCAGCAGACCCCCGCGGTTCCCACCACCGGTGAGAACCGCCCGGCGGAAACCATCACGGAAGGACACCTCCCCTCATGAAGCACCGGATGCGTGCCACACGCCTCGCAGTCGCCGCCCTGGTCACCGCTCTGGCCGCCACCGCCTGCGGCGGCGGGAAGCAGACCGACAACACGGGCGCGAGCAGCGGAAAGGGCGGCCGGCTCACGATCGCGACCGGTGCCACCACCGGTGTCTACTACCAGATCGGTGGTGGCCTCGCGGAGCTGATCTCCGGCAACATCGACGGCTACCGGGCCACCGCCACTTCCACCGGAGCGTCGGTACAGAACATCCAGGGCCTCGGGGCCGGCACCTACGACATCGCGTTCTCCCTGATGGACACCGCCGACGACGCCGTGGAGGGCAAGGAGGGGTTCGACGCCCCCCAGGAGATCGAGGCCCTGACCCGGCTGTACCCGAACTACACCCAGGTCCTGGTCCGGGCCGATTCCGGCATCAAGTCCCTTGAGGACATGAAAGGAAAGAGAGTGTCCACCGGGGCGCCCGCTTCCGGCACGGAAGTGATCGCCAACCGTCTGCTGAAGGCCGCCGGGCTGGACCCGGCCAAGGACGTCACGGCGGAGCGCCTCGCTCTGCCCGAGTCCGTCGACGCCATGAAGGACAGCACCATCGACGCGCTGTTCTGGTCCGGCGGACTGCCCAGCGGCGGCATCACCGACCTCACGACCAGCCTCAAGAAGGACGTCCGCCTCCTCGACGTCACCCCGCAGTTGCCCGCTTTGAACCAGGAGTACGGCGACGTCTACCAGAAGGGCTCCATCCCGGCGTCCGTATACAACCAGCCCAAGGACGTGCCGACGATCGTGGTTGCGAACGTGCTGCTCGTGAAGAAGGGCTTCGACCCGGATCTGGCCGCGGACATCGTCAACCTGATCTACGAGAAGAAGAGCGAACTGGAGAAGGTGAACGCGGCCGCGACTGAGATCGAGCTCGCCCAGGCGCAGGCCGTCTCGCCCGTCCCGCTGAACGCCGGCGCGGAGAACGCCCTGAAGGCGCTGGCCCAGAAGTCCTGAGCCTGCCTCGCGGGCAGGGGCCGGTCCACATCCGTGGACGCCACGGGACCGGCCCCCAACCGCCGGGCACTCCGGCGCCGCCGCGGGGGATCAGAGCCTCCCCTTACGGCCGGAGGACCGACCGGTCCTCCCTCCACGAGGCACGGCGGCCTTCTCCCGCCCCTGTCGGGGCGGGCCGCGCACCAAGGAATGATCATGACGCACATCCCCGGACTGTCACTGTTCCACAGCTTCCGCGTCTCCCCGGAGGACCCGGCGACCGTGCCCAAGGCTCGTCGGTTGCTCCTGTCGGTGGTCCGCGGCTGGAATCTCCCGCTGGCGGACGAGACGCGGGACGACCTCGGGCTGCTGGCGAGCGAGGTGATCGCCAACGCGGTGAGTCACACCACCGGGCCGTGCTCGGTGACGGTGCGTTGGACGGGGGTCCGGCTGCGGGTGGAGGTGACCGACACGGTAGCCGGGCTGCCCACACCGCGTCGTCACGAGCTGTACGCCGAGAGCGGCCGGGGCCTTGTGTTGGTCGCGTTGTTGGCGGCGAGCTGGGGCAGCACACGCACTGCGACGGGCAAGGTCGTCTGGTTCGAGGTGGCGCCCGCGCCGCCGACCGCAGACCTTGACCGGCTGGCGTCGTAACGCCGGCGATCGCTGGGTTCTGCACGTATCACGGAACACTTTCCTCAAAGCTGGGATAAAGATGATCTTGAGGATATTCGGCTGGTCGTTCGCCGTCACGGCGGCCGGGCTTGCCTTCGCGGCATGGCAGTGGGGCTGGGAGGCCTTCGGGATCGTACTGATCCTGTCGGTCCTGGAAATCTCGCTGTCCTTCGACAACGCGGTCGTCAACGCCGGAATTCTGAAGAAGATGAACGCCTTCTGGCAGAAGACCTTCCTCACCGTCGGCATTCTGATCGCGGTGTTCGGCATGCGGCTGGTCTTCCCGGTCGTGATCGTCGCCATCAGTGCCAACGTCGGGCCCATCGAGGCGGTGCAGCTCGCCCTCGACGAGCCGGACCGCTACGAGGACCTGGTCACCGACGCACACCCGGCGATCGCCGCCTTCGGTGGCATGTTCCTGCTGATGATCTTCCTCGACTTCATCTTCGAGGACCGTGACATCAAGTGGCTCGCCTGGCTGGAGCGCCCGCTCGCCAAGCTCGGCAAGATCGACATGCTGGCGGTCTGCGTCGCGCTCATCGCCCTGCTGGCCACGGCGATGACATTCGCCACCCACGCCCACGTCAGCACCGGCCACGCGGACAAGTCCGCCACCGTACTGCTGTCCGGGGTCGCCGGCCTCATCACCTATCTCGTGGTCGGCGGCCTCTCCGGCTACTTCGAGGACAGGCTCGAAGACGAGGAGGAACACGAGCACGAGGAGGCGGACAAGGCCAGGGCCGAGGGCAGACCGGTCTCGGCGGTCGCCCTCGCAGGCAAGGCCGCGTTCTTCCTCTTCCTCTACCTGGAGGTCCTGGACGCGTCGTTCTCCTTCGACGGCGTGATCGGCGCCTTCGCCATCACCAACCACATCTTCTGGATGGCCCTCGGCCTCGGCATCGGCGCGATGTACGTCCGCTCACTCACCGTCTACCTGGTCCGCCAGGGCACCCTCGACGACTACGTCTACCTGGAGCACGGCGCCCACTACGCCATCGGTGCCCTCGCCGCGATCCTGCTGATCACCGTCCAGCACCAGATCAGCGAGATCATCACCGGCCTGATCGGCGTCGTCCTGATCGCCGCCTCCTTCCTCGCCTCCGTCCGCCGCAACAACGCACTCCCGGCGAAGGGGGACATGCCAGGAGGGGCCACAACCTGCGCCCGGCGACCCCATGTCGGCTTCTCGGCGACAGAGAATCGTGACTGACGGCGGATCAAAATCCGACCCTGTGCGGTCGTATCTCAGAGCAGCAACCGCCCGCTTCCGAAGGGCCTACGGCGCCGACGGCGACAACTGCCGTGCGTGCAACCGTTTCGAGGATCGGCGTGCCGGTGACCGCAACGTACGCAAGTAGGTCTGATCGTTGCGGTTCGGCCCCTTCCTGTCACATCTCCCTTCCGGCACGGTTACGCCTCACGGACGCGCTGCCGGGGGGAACCCGGCCAGGCTCTTCTGCCCTACGTGACGTGCGCTGATCGCGCTCCGGGGCATTTCCGCACCGCTGGATCCATGCGGCCCTTGCGTCCGTCTGTCCTCCCGTCCGAAGGAGACTCGGTGTCCTCCCACGGCCCGTCCCCCGAACACGACTCGACCATCGTCGCCGCCCTCTACCTCAGCGGACTCCGCCACGGCTCGTCGTACACCCCCGCGGAGCTGAGGCAGGCCATCGCCCAGAGCTACGCGGGCCTTCATCCGGCCGAATCCCTCTTGCCCCGGTACTGGGCGGCCCAGCGTGCGGCCGACGATCAGGGCTCATGGGAGCGAAGACTCTGGGCCCTGCGCATGGCGGCCGTTCTGGCACAGGACGAGCAGCCGACGGGGAGGACGCCCTCGCCGCGGGCGGCCGGCCCTGCTTCCTCACCCGCTGCTGCCACTGCCTCCCCCAGCCGTCGGCCGGATTCAGCGGTGCAGCGGTTGTGCGCGGCACGGCGGCTGCCGGTGCGCGTCACCGTCGCGGTGCTCGGCGTCCACATGGCCATCGCGGTTCTGGCCAGGCAGGCCGGAGATCTGCTGGCCCTGCCGATCGCCGGCCCCTTCAACGTCGGCTTCGGCCTCCTGCTGGTGCAGCTTGCCGTCACGGCCGGGGCCGCTGTGTGGTACGGGCCGTACGCCCAGGCCACGATCGATCCACTGACCGAGCACGTTCCGTCCAGCCTCGCGCACCCGGAGAGCGACCGTTGATGACCCAGGCTTCTTACAACGACACCTTCCCGGTCTTCACGGTCTTCGCCGCCTTCGGCGCGAGCACGCTGTTCCTCTGCCTCGCTGCCGTGGGCCGTGACACCCTGAGCAACTTCTACCTCGGCCATCGACGGCTGTCATGGGTCGGCAACGGGCTGGCCGTCTTCGGCATTTACATGTCCGCCGCCGGGATGCTGAGCAACCCGGGTCTGGTCTCGCTGAGAGGCTACGACGGCATCCTGTACGTGCTGGCCTCCTCCGCCGCCTGGATCGTGCTCCTGGTCGTGATCAGCGATGCCTACCACGGTTCGGCGCGGTTCACCGTCGGCGACTCTCTCGCCCGCCGTCTGAGCCCGCGGCCCACGCACATGGCCGCCGGCGTGGTTGCCCTGCTCATCTCGCTGGTGTATCTGATTGTGCAGCTCGTCGGCGCCGGGACGCTCGCAGCGCCCATCCTCGGCCTGGACGGGGCGGCCGCCCAGAGGGCCCTCGTCGCCTGTCTGGGGATGTTGATGGTTCTCTCCGTAGTCGGCGGCGGCATGCGGGCGGCAACCGCGGTGCAGTGCGTCAAAGCCGTGCTGCTCCTGGCGGGCGGTGCCGTCCTGGCGCTCGCGGTGCTCTCGCGCTTCGGCTGGAACCCGGCAACCCTGCTGAGTGCCGCAGCAGACCACAGCGCACTCGGCGACGACTTCCTGCGGCCCGGCGCGCACGCCGACGAAGGCGCCAGCGCACTGGATGCGCTGGGCCTGGAGCTCACCAGGGTGCTCGGATCCGCCGGTCTGCCCCATGTGCTGATGCGGATCGGCACTGTGGCCACCGCACGCGAAGCAAGGCGATCGATACAGTTCGGCAGCCTTCTGATCATCTGCTTCTTCATGGCGGCCGTGGTGATCGGGCTCGGTGCGGCCGGCCTGCTCGGCACACATGCCATCGTCTCGGACAGTCCCTCCGGCAAGACCGCTGTACTCCTACTGGCCGACTCCCTCGGCGGCTCGATTACGCTCACCGCCGTCGCCTGCCTGGCTTTCATCACGATCATGGCGGTCGTGACGGGCCTCATCCTCACCGCGGCGGCCTCACTGGCCCACGACATCTACGGGGCGACGATCAGGCGGGGCAAGGCTTCGGAGCAGGAGGAACTCGCCGTGGCCCGAGGGGCGGTCCTGCTGATCGGCGCCGGCGCCATCACCCTGTCCATGTTCGCCCAGGACCTCAACCTGTCCTTCCTGCTGGAACTCGCTTTCGCCATCGCGGCCTCCGCGATCCTGCCCGCCATCCTCTACAACCTGTGGTGGCGGGGCTTCACTACCCGAGGGGCAACCTGGAGCCTGTACGGCGGCCTGCTGACCGTGCTGCTCCTCATGACGCTGTCCCCCGCGGTGTCCGGCCATCCGGCCGCCTTGCTGCCCGACGCGGACTTCGCGATCTTCCCCTTGCGCAACCCCGGCTTGGTGTGCATTCCCGTGGGTTTCCTCCTCGGATGGCTGGGATCGGTCCTCGGCACGCGGAGGCGTTCCGCCGACGGCGCGGTCCGGCACAGCGAGGACCCGGCGGCCCTCGCCCCGACCGACTGATCGGATCACTCCTGCACCGGCGCGTCGGCGACCAGCAAGAGCTGAGGCTCCCATCGATATTCCACATGTTTCAGCCGTATTGGGTAGAAATGATTCATGGGTGCCACCGCTCCGGGAATTCCCGGAGTTCCCTTTCCATCGGCCTTTCTGTACGCAAGACGCGACGTGGACGGCGTTCGGTGCTGAGCGAGCGCAGTGTCGTCGGTCAGATGTTCCTGCTGCAGGTCGCGGTCCTCTTGCTGCTCGCTGCCGACGCCACCACCGTGCTCGTCCTGGACGCCATGAGGGACAGCCGGCACGAGGCTGCACAGCGTTCTCTGGCTGTCGCGGAGAGCGTCGCCAACTCACCCGGAATCCTCAAGGCGCTCGCGTCCCCAGATCCGACCGCGGCGCTCCAGCCACGGCCGAAGCCGCCCGGGAACGCTCGCACGTCGACTTCATCGTCATCATGAGCCGGGACGGAATTCGCTACACCCACGCCAACCCGGACCGCCTCGGTCAGCACTTCATCGGCACCATTGCCCCCGCTCGGGCAGGTGGGACGGTCACGGAGGCCTAGACCGGCACGCTCGGGCCATCGGTAGGTGCTGTGGTTCCCGTCAAGGATCCCAGCGGCTCGGTGGTGGGGCTGGTGTCCGCCGGGATCACGACGAAGCACATCGGCGACGCGGTCACCGAGCAACTGCCGGTCGCACTGGGCGTTTCGGTCGCCGCGGCCGTCACCACGGGCGGAGCGGCGCTGCTCAGCCGACGACTGCTGCGCCAGACCCAAGTCCGTCATAGGTTCCATGGTGTGATTCGTATCGAGGTGCGGCAGCCCCCGCTGATAACGCCTCAACATCCTGCGCACCTCCCTTGAGCGGTCTGTTCGCGATCGGTGGCCGCGTCAATGTTGGCGATGTATCTTGGATGCATACATTGTGGATGTTGGAGGTGTCCGGTGTCCGTCACGCAGATTGATCTCGACGACGAGGCGCTCGCCGAGGCCATGCGGCTCATGGGTGCCACGACGAAGAAGGAGACCGTCAACGCGGCTCTTCGGGACTACGTGGCGCGGATCAAGAGGCTTGAGGCCGCGGAGAAGCTGGCCGCGCGAGGTTCGCGTGGCGAGTTCGAGCAGGCCGCAGCGGCGCATGAAGCCGAGAAGCGTGCGCGACGCGAGGCCTTCGAGTGATCACGTATCTGGTGGACACCTCGGCTCTGTGGCACCTGTTCCGCACCCCAGGTGCGCTGCGCCCCTGGGAGGGACACATCGCCGCCGGAGTATTCCACCTCTGCGAGCCGACACGTACCGAATTCCTCTACTCGGCGACCAGCCCGTCTCACCGAGATGAGCTGGCAGAGGAACTGGACGCGCTCTGCTTGCTCTCTCCGGTTCCGAAGAACGCCTGGCGGTGGGTCGACACCGCCCAGTACAAACTGACCCAGCGAGGCCAGCATCGGGCGGCGGGAGCGATCGACCTGTTGGTGTGTGCGACAGCTGTACACCATGGGCACACCGTCCTCCACGTGGACAATGACTTCGCGACGGTGGCCGGAGTCCTCAAGGAAGTTCAGCAGCGAGACGCACGAGCCTGATCTCCTGAGGCCGGATCGCGTCTGTCGGGGCCGTACGAATCTCCTTGGCGTCGGCCGGCCTGCCCAGGCCTTCGGCATGGCGGCGGCCAACTGCTCGGATCATGTGCCGGAACCGGCGTCGGCTGCGCACCGGCGGATCAGGTCGGACCGCGAGGTGATACCAAGGCGCTCGAAGATGCGACGCAGGTGATAGTCGACGGTGCGTGGGCTCAGGTACAGCCGGGCCGCCACCTCCTTGTTGGTCGCGCCCTGGGCGACCAGCCGGACGATCTGGCGCTGACGGGAGGTCAGTGTTCCGGTCCTGCCTTCAACAGCCGGGGCTTCGTTCTCCGTGGGGTCCCAGTCGTCCCCGGTGGCGCGCAGCTCGGCCCCGGTACGGTCGAGCCACAGCCGCGCTCCGTGCCTGCGAAAGATGTCGGCCGCCTCCCGAAGCTGGGCGCGGGCGTCCGCGCGTCGGCGCTCGCGGTTGAGGTACTCGCCGTAGAGCAGGCATGTGCGGGCCAGTTCCAGTTCGCGATCGCCGATCGGGTGCAGAAGCAGAGCGCTCCGGAAATGTTGCTCGGTGTCGCCGGTTTCCAGCAGCGCGCGGCACCGGGCCGCCAGCGCGGTCGGCCACCCCCGGCCGACCGCCTCCGCCCAAGGAGCGAAAGCCGCCGCGGCGCGCTCCGCCCGCGGTCGGTCCCCGGCTCGCACGGCGGCCTCCACGTAGCTGGGCACGGCCTCGATCGCGACACCGGGATGTCCGAGCCTCGTACGGACCAGCCGGCGCAGCTTGGCAGCCGCCTCGGCCCAGTTTCCGGAGGCGAGATCCAGGTGCGCCAGGCCCCACAGGCCAAGGGCGGACGGCAGGCCCAGGCCGTGCGCCTGTGCTTCGCCGACGACGCGGTCCGCGTATTGCCCGCACGTCCCGGAGTCTCCGGTGACACCGGCAGCGAGCATCAGCATCCCCATCAGATTGCGGACACAGGTGAGCTGGCCCGTTTCGCGGGCGAGCCGCAGTGCCTCGGTGGCGGTGAGCGTCGCGGTGTCCGGTCCGCTCAGCCAGCACTCCGGATACGAGAGGTACTGCATCGCGTGGACCATCGTCGGTGTGTCACCTGCCGTGCGCGCCAGCGCCACCGCGCGGCCGGCCAGCGCACGCGCGCGGGCATCGTCGGCGATGAACAGCGCACCGTGCGACGCCCACGCGAGCAGCAGGGGATCGTCCGTCCGTGCCGCCGTGCCGAGACGCTCGCGCAACCGAGGCACCGCGGTCGCCGGCCGTCCTTGCAGCGCATCGGCGACCGCCAGCAGAACATCGACGGCCAATCGGCTCGCCGGCTCTTCCTCCCCAGTCGCCGAGCCGTTGAGCACCGCCAGCGCGCGTCGGCCGGCCTGCGCGCACAAGGCTGCGTTTCCCGCATGCAGGCCCGCTTCCCCCGCTGCCACCAGAGCCTTGACGGCCTGCGACGGGTTGTCACCCGCCAGCAGGTCGGCGGCGGTCAAGAGCCCGTCGTAGGCATCTGGCGCGGCGGCGTGTTGCAGGGAGATCACGCCCTTCAGGTAGGCGATGCGTCCCCGCAAGGACGGCTGATCCCTGCCGACCAGGGTCTCCGCCCGTTCCAGCAGCCGGGCCGCCCGCCTCGGCCGTCCTGCGCGTGTGCTGTAGTCGGCCGCAGTGACCAGGCGGCTTCCCCGGCGGCCGTCCTCGTGGCTCAGCTGGGCCGAGCGTTCCATGAGCGCCGCCGCGTGTGCCGGGCTGCCGTGCTGATGTGTGCAGGCAGCCTGACGCTCCAGCTCATCGGCCAGGTCGGCGTCGGCCTCCGACCGCAGGGCCGCCTCGTGCCAGCAACGACGATCGTCGTGCGTGTCGGCGAAGGCACGCGCCAACATGTCGTGCGCCCAGTGCCGCTCGGCGGGATCCGCTCCCTGGCAGATGGCCCGGCCAAGGTCGTCGTGCCGGAACGAGATCGCGGTCCTGGAGGTGGTGAGCAGGCCCGCGGTCTCGGCCGGCTTCAGGGCCGACGGGTCGATGCTCGTCCGTTGGGCGACGCGGAAGAAGGTCAGGGGGTCCAGACCCGGTTCCGCGGCCAGCAGCAACAGCAGTCTCCGGCAGTCTTCGGGAAGCCGACGGAACTCGGCGAGACGAAGGCGCGCCAGGCGAGGTGCCAGCGGCAGGGGATCGGGCAGCCGGGACACCTGGCTCAGCTCTGCGGGTGTGAGCGTCCGCAATAACTCCAGCAGGATCAGGGGATTGCCGCCGGCTGCATGGAGGAGCACCTCGCGCACCGGGAGCGCCACCGGACAAGACGCGATCCGTGCGATGAGCCGCAGGCAGTCCTGGTCGCTCAGGCCCGCCAGACGCAGTACTGGCACCCCCGACACGGCAGCGCACGCGTGCCTCTCCGTCGCGGCCAGCATCAGGACCCGCTCGGCGCTGATCCGGCGGGCCACGAAGCCGATTGCGTACCGGGACTCGGCGTCGACCCGGTGCAGATCGTCCACGCCGACCAGCACCGGGCTGCGGCCGCTCGCCTTCGCCAGGAGCGCCAGCACGGCGACGCCGATGAGGGAACGCTCCCCGGGCGACGGGACGTGCCCGAGCAGCAGCCGCTCGAGAACCTCACGGGACTGCGGCGGCAGCTGAGGGATGTCGGCGGCCAGCGGCCTGACCAGCCGCTGCACCGCTCCGTACGCCAGGTGCTGCTCCGCCGGTACCCCGTCGGCCCTGACCGTGCGGAATTCATGGGCCAGGTGGGACGCGTAGCGCAGCAGTGTGGTCTTGCCGATGCCATGGCCACCGGTCAGGAGCAGGGCGCCGCCGCAGGCTTCGCGGCAGGCGTCCAACGCCGCCGCGAGCTGTCGGCGCTCGGCCTGTCTGCCGATGATGGGGGGTTGCTCGGTGCCGTACGTCATGACGCACGCTCCCGGCTCGACGCCTCAGGTCGAGAATAATGACTATTCTTGACCGGGAGTGCAATAGTGGCGACGCCCGAAGTGCCGTTCTGCGAGGGCCCCTTGGATCCTCCCTACGCGGCTACGCTTGGGTCGTGGCAGAGCCTGATTCCCTCTCAAGGCAGTCCGGTGCCCTGATCCGTGACCGGCTGATCGAGGCAGCCGTTCACGAATTCGGCGAGCAGGGTTACGACCGTGCGCGGGTGCAGGACATAGCCCGTCGTGCCGGGCTCTCCACCGGCGCGATCTACGGCAACTTCCGGAACAAGGCCGACCTTCTTGCCGAGGCGGTCGACCGCGGGCTGGCAGCCGCCGCGCGCAAGCTGGTGGAGGCGCTCGACCGCGGGGCGGCCTCCACCGACCTGCTCAAGATGGTCGCCACCGACCTCTCCGACCCCCGCCGGCGAACGTGGGCGCCTCTGGTCAGCGAGGCACTCGCCGCCGCGCGGCGGGACGACGAGGTCGCCCGAAGGGTCCACGCCGCCTTGCGCAGGGCGGAGGCCAAATTGACGGAGCTGGTCGAACTCGCCCAACAGGACGGCTCACTGGCCCCCGAGGTCGACAGCGCGGCCTGCGCCCGCCTGGTGCTGTGTGTGTCCCTCGGGGTCGACGTACTCACCGCCTTGGACTTCGAGGGCCCGGACCGCAAGGCGTGGACCGCATTGGTGCACAGGCTCTTCGCCGGGCTGGCCTCGGCCGCTGTCCGCACCGCGACCGCCGCCCGGCGCTCGGCCGGGGGCCGTTCGGGGCGGAGCAGCGGCTGAATCACCGATGCACCACGACCGCAATCGGCGAAGTCACCGGTGTTGCGCCGGCCCGAGGGGCGAGCGTCCCGAGTAGACGCTGGTCAGCAACTCGGCGGGAATTTCCCCGTTTTCACTGCGGCGGGGACCGGTTGACAGTGGAAAGGCCACACGTCACTCTACGGGCAGTCAAGCGAGGCAATTATCGGTGAGGGGACTTCCCTCGATATGCGCTGTCCGCTCTTGCGGCGTAGACCGTCATGCGTTCCTGTCCAGAGAAGACGCGCCTGTCTGTGTGATGTCGATCGGGTATCCCGATGCCCTCGCCATTGTGAGGCGAGGCGAACCTGCGTCCAATTTCCGTGCGCATCCGCCGATTCCGAAGAACTTCTTTCCGGCAAGGAGGAAAACATGCTTCAGCGGAAACTCGCGTTGACCGCCGTCATCGTCGCCGCGGCACTGGCGGCCGGCGCCGTGCCCGCGGCCGTCTCCGCAGCCGCCCCCGGCCCTGACACCTGGCGGCAGCACCACGGCCCGCAGGTCACGACTGTACGGTACGGGCCCTTCACCATCCCTGCCGCGTCCGGGCACGACCACGGGGAGACGGGCAACCGGCTCTCCCTGAACGTCCAGAAGCCGTGCGACGACTGCTTCATCACCGGATTCAAGCCCAATCTCGTCTACGCGGACGGGTCGAACGCAAATGTCAACACCGGGCCCATGTTGCACCACATGGTGATGGGAAATCACTGGAAGAACGATGTCGTGTGCAACGGCCCGCAGCGAATATTCGCCTCCGGCAACGAGCGTGTGGAGAGCATCCTGCCCGCCGGATACGGCATCAAGGTCGGCAGGGGCGAGCGGTGGAACATGCTCTACGACCTGATGAACCACGCCCCACAGAACAAGTCGGTCTACCTCTCCGTGACGTACACCCATGAATCCGCCACGGGTTCGCGACTCAAGCCGGTGACACCGATCTGGATGGACGCGGGCGGATGCCTCGGCAGCGCGTACGACGCTCCGGAGGGAGTCAGCGAAAGGATCCGGCGGTGGCGATCCACGATCTCCGGGACGTTGGTGCACATGCGCGGCCATCTCCACCACAGCGGTCACTCGGTGCGGACCGAGAACCTCACCACGGGCGAACTCCTGTGCAACATCGTGGCGGAGGAAGGCGGCAGCCCCGAGTTCATCGACCTGCACGGCAACACCGAGATCTCGGACATGCCGCCCTGCAGCGGTGACCCCCTCGGCACGATCCACCGAGGGGATGTCCTGCAAATCACCAGCAGGTACGAAATCGACGGGCACTCGCACGACGACGTCATGGGGATCATGGCCGGCTGGGTGGCCCGGAACTGATCCGCCTCGGGCGGTGGGGCGGATACCAGCCCCACCGCCCTGCTGCCCCACGCCCGCCAAGGAGGTGATCGCATGAATCCGGGTGGGTCCCGCAGGCCCCTGCACGGCTGGACGCTCATCACAGCGGACGTGCTCATCTGTCTGGCATGGGCGGGCAGCGTGTGGGCGGCGCTCCATGTGGAGGCCGGCCCAGCGGTGCGCACGGTCGCGCTGTTCGTGCATCTGGGGGCGCTGGTCATCGGACTGGGCTCGGTGTTGACCATCGACTACTACGGCGCGCTGTGGCTGCTGGGGAGGCGGAGCCTGCGTCAGGCGCTGGAGTTCGCCGACCCGCTGCACGTGCCCGTGTGGGCGGGGCTGGCCGGCTTGGTGCTGAGCGGGATAGCCCTCGATCCCGACCCACAGGCACCCCTCACACGGGTCAAGCTGGTGCTCGTCCTCCTGGTCGCGCTCAACGGAGTGCACGCGCAAGCTCTGCACCGCACCCTGGTCGGCCAGGGAGGCGCGTTGCCCCTGCGGCGGCTGCTCGTGCGTGGAGTGATCTCGGCCGTCCTCTCCCAACTCGGCTGGTGGGGGGCCGTGACGATCGGATTTCTCAACAGCCGGTCATGACCGGCGTGGAAGTGCGCCTCGTCGGCGGACAGGTCACGGTGGCCGGTGACCAGGAGGACAGCCGCAGGGAGGGCGACCGAACGGCCGCACCATGACCAGGCCGGCGGTGTCGCCTCTACGCCGACGCAGCCGCTTGCCCACGCGTCCTGCGCGCCAGGGCACAGTTGGGCCTTCCCCACCGCAGTCGTTCCGGTTCGTGGGGGTCATGCGGCGATGCCGCACACGAGGGACATCGAGGCGAGCAGGAGAACGCCCGAGGCGGAGGCCACCACGGGGATCGGATCCCTGGCCCGCAGGTGCGTCAGTACGGCGCCGAACATCAGCGCGCACAGTCCCGCGCCGGCCGCGATGCCCAGCGGCAGGACCGCCAGCCCCCCGAGCAGCCCCAAGCCGCCCGCTGCCTCCAGCACGCCGATCGCCCGCCAGAGCGAGGGCGGCATGCCGAAGTGGTCGCGGTACTGCAGGGACCGGCGCAGCCCGTAGATCTTGATCCCCCCGGTGAGGACGAATATCGGGCCGAGGGCTACGGCCAGGATGATGCGCAAGATGTCCACAGGTCACCTTTCGAGCAGTGGGGCAGTCGCGGATGGGATACTGCTGGGGCGATGACCGATCCCACGACGACGACCGGCCCCCTGCCGACGATGCGCGACGACCAGCGGGAGGCTTCCCGGCGCAGACTGATCGACGCGTCACTGGGGATCCTCGCCGAGGAGGGCTACCGCGGCCTCACGGTGAAGAAGGTCGGTGATCGCGCCGGGGTCAGCCGGGGCATGGTCAACTATCACTTCGAGTCCAAGGCCGGGCTCGTCGAGGCGGTCATCAACGACATCCGCCAGGTCTTCGTCGACCGGCTCCGGGCGCTCCCCGGATACGACCGGATGACCGGGCTCGAGGCCGTGCTGGCCAAGCTGGAGCAGTACTTCTCAAGTCTGGCCGAGCCGGGCCCCAGTGTCCGGGCACGTGCGCTGCTGGTGCTGCTCGTCGAGGCGGTCGGCAGCCCGGGGGAGACCGCCAGGGGGCCCCTGGGCGGCCAACTCGACTTGGTCCGCACCGGCGTGGAGGACGACGTCCGCCGTGGCGTCGCCGACGGCAGCATCCGCCCCGACCTGGACCCCCGCGCGCAGGCGTTCCTTCTGGAGAGCCTGGCGCGCGGCGTACTGGTCCAGTACCAGCTGGACTCCTCGCGCGCCCGACTGGAGGAGATCGGCCGCGCGGCCCACGACATGGTGCTGCTGGCACTCACTTCGGACCGGAGGACCGGCTGACGCCGACGGCAGTGGTCCTCTGCGGGAGTCGGCCCCCGCAGAGGCCGGACGGTTGCCGAACCGCGGTCAGACCGCACTCAGGCCGCCGTCCACCACCAGCTGCTGGCCCGTGATGTAGGAGGCGCGGTCGGAGAGCAGGAACGTGACTGCCTCCGCGACCTCCCATGCGGTGCCCTGCCGACCGAGCGGGATCCGGGCGAAGGACTGGGTCCTGGAGCTGCGTGCTGCTGATGCCTGACGGCCCATCGGGGTGTCGATCAGGCCTGGTACGACCAGGTTGGCGCGGATACGGCGCGCCGCGCCCTCCTTGGCGACGTGCCGGGTCAGACCCCCCAGACCCGCCTTGGAACTGTCGTACGCAGGCGAGCCGGTGGCGGCGCGCAGTCCGGCAACGGATCCGATGAAGACGAACGCACCGCCGTCGCCCATCGTCGGGAGGCCGTACTTCGCGGCCAGGAAGGGCGCGCGCAGATTGAGCGAGAGGACGCGGTCCCAGTCCTCGGGCGAGGAGTCGGCCAGGCCGACGCCGAGCCCCATGCCCGCGTTGACCACGAGCGCGTCCAGGCCGCCGAGCTCGCGGTCCGCCTCGGCGACCAGCGCGACCGTCTGTTCGGGGTCGGTGGCATCAGCCACCAGGGCGACCCCTGTGGAGCCCTCGGCGGTGACAAGCCGGGCGGTCGCTGCGGCCGCCTCGGGTGCGATGTCGGCGCAGGCCACACTCGCTCCCTCACGGGCGGCAAGGACGGATATCGCCCGCCCGTTGCCGACGGGTGCTTGCGGATCCCCGTCCGGACGGGTGCCCGCACCGATCACCAGGAGCTTGCGGCCGGCCAGACGGCGCGCCTCCCTCTCCGGTCTCCGCTGCTCATCCATCAATGCGCGTCCCCTGCCCGGTGCCGGTCCGGTCGAAGCCAGGCTCCAGCTGCACGCCGGTGGAGTTCAGGAAGAACGCCAGCATGTGGTACTGGCCTATGAGCATGGTGATCTCTATCAGCTCTGCCTCCTCGTAGTGGGACGCGAGAGCTTCCCAGGTCACGGTCGAGATCCGTGCGTCGCGGTGCAGTTGGTCGGCAGCCCGGAGCAGATGCCTCTCTACGTCCGTCCATCCGGCGGCGGCGTCCGGGTCCTGGGTGAGACGCCGGACTTCCGCGGTCGTGACGCCGACGGCCTCGGCCAGCGGCAGATGGCGTCCCCACTCGTAAGCGGCCCCGGTGTTGTGCGCGGTGCGCAGGATCAGTAGCTCCCTGATCCTCCCCGGCAGCAGCCCGCCGCGGAGCAGCTGCCCGGCGAATGGCATGAACCGCGCGTAGAGGTCCGGGTGGCGGGCCAAGGTGGTGAAGATGCTGGGCACCCCTCCTCCCGGGTCCCGTGGAGCGGTGGCCAGAAGCCCGCGCAACCGTGCGTCCCAGCGGTCCTCCGGCAGCGGCGCGACGCGGGGGAGGTGGTTGCCACCTGGGATGCGGTTGTGAGGTGGGTCAGGTACGTCAGCCATGGCGTCGTCCATACGCTCACAGTAGAAACTGGCTGAACGTTTAGCAAGCGATCGTCGGCGAGGCCGTACTCCTGTGAAGGTCTGGCCCCGTCATGGCTGGCTGCAGACGGGAATTCCGACTGGCCGCCCAATAGGGGCGGTGATGGCTTGGTCCCACAAGCTTTGACCTGGAACCCAGAGGAACCGGTGGCCGGGTTCGGGTAGATGCTCGGCTGGGCGTTGGGATGTGCCGGCCGACCGGTGGGCCGGTTCAGGTTTTCCATCGCCACCGAGTCCGGACACGCCGGAAGGGGAATCCGCTGCGGGCCCCGCCCAGCTCTGCCCGCTCTCCATCACCTCGGCGAACAGCCGGATGACCAGGTCCAGGTCCTGCTCGTGGAGCAGCAGTCGTCCCGCGTACTGGCCCAGGACTCCTCGGCGGTGTATCCGAACAGTTCCTCGGCCTGCGGGCTCCCGAACACGAACTGCGCCTCGGTGTCCAGAACCACCGCGGCAACGCTGAGGCGGTCCAGCGGCCGAGCCGGGACGGCGGCTGGGCCTGCGGCTGACCGGAGTTACCGCGGAAGGGATCGGCTGAGTTCATTCCAGGCGCTCGCTCCCCCTGCCAGCAGGAAACGGGCCTTGGACGGCTTCAACGCGCGCCGTCGTGTCCGCTACGGCGCGCTGCGCCCCCTAGCTTCGCAGGAGCCGGGCGGCTTGCGCCCACAGTCCGTCCAGTACGGAGGGGTCGTTTGCCAGCTTTGCAAACATGACCATGCCCTCCAGTTGGGCGAGTACCGCGCGGGCGGTGGTGCGGGTCGCGGCAGAGGTGGGGATGGTGCCCTGCTCCGCGGCATCCGTCAGTGTGGCGTGAACCAGGTCGATCTGCTCGTCGAAGATCTCTGCCAGGCGGGCCTGGACGACCACGTCCTGGGTGCTCATCTCCAGCGCCAGATTGCCGAACAGGCAGCCATTGACCGCGCCGCCCTCCGTCTTCGCCGCGCGTTGGGCTGCGGCCTGGTCGAGGAAGAGCCGCTCCAGTCGGTCCTCCGCCGGCCCGTCGCCGCGCAAGGTCGCCACCCAATCGGGCCGCTGGGCCGCCCAGTGGGCGTTGATCGCCTCGATCGTCAGGGCCTGCTTCGACTCGAAGAAGTGGTAGAAGCTGCCCTTCTTCACGTCCGCGCGGGCACAGATCTCGGCGACGCCGATCGTGCCGTAACCGCGGCTCAGCATCAGGCCGCAGGCCGCGTCCAGCAGTCGTTCCCGTGCCGTGCTCGTTCGTCCCATGGCGATGAGTATACGGCCGGTCAACTATTGCGGTGGCTTTTAGTTGACCGGTCGTCTACTGTCTCTTCCGGTGGTGGGAAACCTGCCCGCCGAATAGCAGACCTGCGAGGACTTCGCCATGCCCGAAAGCATCACCGTCGCCGTCGCCTTCCACAGTGGCTACGGCCACACCGCCCGCCAGGCTCGTGCGGTCGCCGCCGGAGCCGGGTCGGTGCCCGGAGCGCAGGCCGAGCTGTGCGACGTGGCCGTCGTGAACGACCGGCTGTGGGAGACCCTGGCCGCCGCCGATGCGATCGTCTTCGGCACGCCGACCTACATGGGCAGCCAGTCCGCCGTCTTCCAGGCTTTCGCCGAAGCCAGCGCCCCGATCTGGATGGAGCAGGGCTGGGCCGGAAAGCTCGCCGCCGGCTTCACCAACTCCGCGGGCGTCAACGGCGACAAGCTGAACGTCCTGGTCTCCCTCTCGGTCTTCGCCGCGCAGCACGGCATGAACTGGGTCTCGCTGGGCCTGCCGCCCGGCGGTGAGTACTCCACGACCGGAACCCCGGAGGACCTCAACCGCCTCGGCGGCTTCCTCGGCGCGATGGCCCAGTCGCCGTCCGACCTGGGCCCGGGCGACTCGCCCTCCGGGGCAGACCTGCGGACCGCCGAGCACCTCGGGCGGCGGGTGGCCGAGACCGCCCTTGAGCAGGTGGCGGGCCGCGCGGCGCTCGCCCTCGTGCGGTGAACGCACTCGGCCTCAGACCTCCCTCGACTTCTCGACTCCAAGGACCACTGTCATGACCGACGGAAAGCGTTCCTGGGCCCGTGGCCGGCTCGCCGAGCTACTGGACCTGGAAGTCCCCATCGTGCAAGGGCCGTTCGGCGGCGGACTCTCGTCCGTGGCGCTCACCTCCGCTGTCTCCGAGGGCGGCGGGCTCGGCTCGTACGGAGGACACATCCTCACTCCGGACGGGATCGGCGCGCTCGTGAGCGAGCTGCAGAAGGCCACCGCGCGACCCTTCGCCGTCAACCTCTGGGTCCCGCACCCCGAGGAAGCCGCGGCATCGCCCGACCGTGACCGGATGGCCCGGTACGCCGGGCTGCTGCGCCCGTGGTTCGAGGAACTCGGGCTGCCGACGGACCGGTTGGAGGAGCCGCCTCCCGCCCCCGGTTTCGATGAGCAGATCGACGCGCTGCTCGCGGCGGAGCCGCCGGTGATCAGCTTCGTGATGGGCATCCCTGAGGCCCGGGTGCTCGACGAGGCCCGGCGCCGGGGCATCCGGACCGTCGGTACCGCGACCACCGTCGAGGAGGCCCTCGCGATCGAGGCGGCGGGCATGGACGCCGTCGTCGCCTCGGGCAGTGACGCAGGAGGGCACCGCGGCTCATTCCTGCGCCCTGTGAACGAGTCCCTCGTTGGGACCTTCTCCCTCGTTCCGCAGGTCGCGCAGGCCGTGTCGATCCCCGTCGTGGCCGCCGGCGGCATCGCCGACGGCCGCGGAATTGCCGCGGCGCTGACGCTCGGGGCGGACGGAGTGCAGATCGGCACCGGCTTCCTGGCCACTGAGGAGTCCGGCGCGAGCGCCATCCACCGGGCCGTCCTGCACGGCCCCGACGCGCGTACGACCGTACTGACCCGAGCCTTCTCGGGGCGGCTCGCGCGAGCCATCCCCAACCGCTTCACTCGTGAGGCACTGGCGTACGAGAGCGAACTGGCGCCCTACCCGCTCCAGTACACGCTCACCCGCCCGCTCCGCACAGCAGCCGCGGAACGCGGTCTGGCCGACTACGTCAACCTCTGGTCCGGCCAAGCGGCGGCGCTCACCCGGCCGCGTGGCGCCCGCGCCTACCTCGACGAACTCGTCGTCGGCACAGAGGCGGCACTGCGCCGCCCGGCGCCCGGGCACGACTGAGCCCCCTACTGGCGTGGGCTCGTCACGGCCCGACTGCCCAGCAAGCCTGCCCCGACTTAATGAGGAGTATGTGTCATGCGTGCAGTGGTCTTCTCTCGTTACGGCGATGAAAGCGTCCTGGAACTGACCGAGCAACCAGTACCGGCCCCCGCGGCCGGAGAGGTCCTGGTGAAGGTTCGGGCGGCTGGGGTCAACCCCGTCGACTGGAAGTTCCGTGAAGGTGCGGTCGGCACGGACCGCCAATTCCCGCTGGCGTTGGGCTGGGATGTGGCAGGGGAGGTCGTCGCAACGGCGACGGCTGACGGTCCAGATGTCGGTGACGAGGTGTACGGCATGCTGCCCCTGCCGCACGGCGGCGCCTACCAGGAGTTCGCCGTCCTGCCTGCATCGGCGGTGGCGCCCAAGCCCGCAGGCCTGTCGTTCGCCCAGGCCGCGGCCGTTCCGCTGGCGGCCCTGACCGCATGGCAGGCTCTCAATGCCGCACACGTGGCCTCAGGGCAGCGGGTTTTGGTGCACGCCGGCGCGGGCGGGGTAGGCCACTTCGCCGTACAGCTCGCCAAAGCCCGCGGGGCACACGTCGCGGCCACCGCCTCACCACGCAATCTCGACTTCCTGCGCCGTCTCGGTGTCGACGAGCCTGTGGACCGCACCTCGGACAGCCTGCACACCATCGAACCGGTCCACGCTGTCATCGACACCGTCGGCGGCCGGACTCAGTGGGAGTCGTGGCCTCTGCTGCGACCGGGCGGGACCCTCATCACCCTGCCGGAACCCATCGACGAGGCGCACCGTGTGCCGGGGATCAAGGGGCAGCGCGTCATCGTCGCCCCGGACGGCGAGGCGCTGCACCGCATCAGCACGCTCATCGACACCGGGGTCGTCCATGTCGAAGTCCAGGATGTCCTGCCCCTGCACAAGGCGGCCGAAGCGCACCGGATCAGCAAGACCGGCCAGGTCCGCGGCAAACTCGTGCTCACCCTGTGACGGAAATTGTCCGCACGGGTCGAACGGTGGTCGCTGACGCCCCGGGAGCGGATCCTCAAGGCGACCTGCTGTCGCCGACCCTTGTCATCGCCTGGGAACTGCCTCGCGAGTACCACTCGCAGCGCCGCCGAGGCCCCTGGCGGGGAGGCCCTTTGGTGTGCCGATAGATCGATTGGGCGGCTTTGTCCAGCATTTACCTCCCTTACGCGTCGGCGGTCCTACCTCTAGTCTCAACCCACTGCTTGCGAGTTACCTGCCAGTTAACAAGACATTGAGAGCGCCCCCGGGCCCGGAGGTCGATGTGAGTTCCGCGCAGTCCCTTCTTGAAAGCCGCCCGGTCTCCGTGGCGCATCTGTTCCTCTCCAGAGTCGAGGCCACCCCCGACCGGGAGGCCTACCGCTACCCCGCGCCGATCGACAACCAGGCCGACGACGGCGCTTCCGGCACCGAGCAGTGGCGCTCGCTGACCTGGGCGCAGACCGGCGAGCGCGTCAGGGCGATCGCGGCCGGCCTGATTGCCCTCGGGCTGCAGCCGGAGGAGCGGGTGGCGATCTCCTCCTCCACCCGGGTGGAGTGGATCCTGGCCGACCTGGGCGCGATGTGCGCGGGGGCCGCCGCCACCGCCGTCTACCCCAGCACCAATGCGGATGAGACGGTGTACATCCTCTCCGACTCCGGCAGCCGGGCGCTCTTTGCCGAGAACGCCGACCAGTTGGCCAAGGTGGCCGCCCACCTCGACCGCCTGCCCGAGCTCGGCCACGTGATCCTCTTCGACCCTCAGGCAAGCGTGTCCCAGGTGGAGGGGCTTGAGGTGCTGTCCCTCGCTGAGCTGGAAAAGCGCGGCACGGTGTACCTGGAAGAGCACCCGGACGCGGTCGAGAAAACGGTCCAGGCAATCGAGCGGGAGCAACTCGCCACCCTGATCTATACGTCCGGCACGACCGGCCGGCCGAAGGGCGTGCGCCTGGTGCACGACTGCTGGTCGTACCAGGGCGCGGCGCAGGAGGCCGGCGGGCTGCTGCGCTCCGACGATGTGCAGTTTCTGTGGCTGCCGCTGTCCCATGTCTTCGGCAAGGCTCTGATTTCCGGTCAGGTCCAGACCGGCCATGTGATGGCGGTGGACGGGCGGGTCGACCGCATCGTCCACAATCTGCCCGCCGTGCGGCCCACCCTGATGGCGTCCGCGCCGCGGATCTTCGAGAAGGTCTACAACGGCATCGCGAGCAGGGCGAGGGCCGAGGGCGGCGTCAAGTACAAGATCTTCCTGTGGGCGGCGAAGGTCGCCCGCGACTACGCCAGGACCGGGCAGGAGAGCATGGCGGCAACCGGAAGGCGCCGGGTGCCTCTGTCGCTCGCCGTGCAGCATGCCGTCGCTGACAGGCTGGTGTACGGCAAGATCCGCGCGGCGTTCGGAGGCAATCTGCGTGCCAGCGTTTCGGGCAGTGCCGCCCTCGCCCCGGATATCGGCTACTTCTTCTCCGGCGCGGGCGTGCACGTCCTCGAGGGCTACGGCCTGACCGAGACCAGCGCGGGCTGCATCGTCAACCCGGCCGAGGACTCCCGGGTCGGCACGGTCGGAAAGCCGCTGCCCGGCACCGAGGTCCGCATCGCCGAGGACGGCGAGATCCTGTTGCGGGGCCCCGGCGTCATGCGCGGCTACCACAATCTCCCCGAGAAGACCGCGGAGGTGCTGGAGAGCGATGGCTGGTTGCGCACCGGCGACATCGGCGAGGTGGACAAGGACGGGTTCGTCCGGATCACCGACCGCAAGAAGGACGTGTTCAAGACCTCGGGCGGCAAGTACGTGGCACCCACCGAGATCGAAGGCCGCTTCAAGGCCATCTGCCCGTTCGTCAGCAACATCCTGGTCATCGGCAACGGCCGCAACTTCTGCTCCGCACTGATCACCCTGGACGAGACCGTGATCATGCCCTGGGCGGCGTCTCACGACCTCGGCGACCGCAGCTACGCCGAGGTCGTCTGCTCGCCACAGGTCCACGAGCTGATCGACGGCTTCGTCCAGCGGGTCAACGGCGACCTGCAACGGTGGCAGACAATCAAGAAGTTCTCGGTGCTGTCGCGCGACCTCGACATCGAGCACGGTGAACTCACCCCGAGCCTCAAGGTCAAGCGGCCGGTCGTCGAGCGCGAGTACGCCGAGGTCATCGAGGCGATGTACGAGGGTTCCCGCGAGGCCTGATCTCCATCTGCGCGGCTGTCCGGTACGGCATCTCCCATGGCCGTACCGGACAGCCGCGCAGCGGCCGGAGCCCGCAGCCCACGAGCCGGCTGACCAGCCCATGACAGGGACAGCAGCTCGGCCACGGGCGCGTCAGATGGGTCGTCAGCTCATCGACGAAAGCCTGCAGATGGGGCGTGCGGCGGCCCTGGCGGGTGCCCAGGTACCAGGTGCGCGCCATGGGGACGGCGCCGATTTGGATCAGCGCGAGGTCGTGGGAGTTCGTGTACGGTGCGGCGACCCAGTTGGGGAGAATCGTCGCACCCTGGCCGCCGGCGACCATTTCGATGACCAGGTCGGTGATCACGGGCATCGTGGTAGTGCGGGCCGACCGGGCCTGCGGCGACAGGGGCAGCGGGATCGAGGGGATCCGGGCCTGGTCGTAGGCGTCAGATCGCGGCTATCTGACGGTGCCGTCAGCCGTCAGCCGTCCGATGTCCTCGCCTGCTGGACCTGCGACTCGGGCCCCCGGGGTTCAGGGTGGGAATGGAGGACGGCATGAGCGAGCCGAGGGGCAGCGGCACTGGAGCCGGGGTGCAGAGCGGGGAGCCCGCACCGCCGGTCTGGGCTCCGCTGGCCCACCCGGTCTTCCGGGCGTTGTGGACCGCTCAGCTCGCCTCGGCCATCGGGACGTGGATGCAGACGGTCGCCGCCCAGTGGCTCATGGTCCAGCGGGGGCCGGCGTTGGTGGCGCTGGTGCAGACGGCGTCCATGCTGCCGGTCTTCGTGCTGGGGCTGCCGTCGGGGGTGCTCGCCGACCTGGTGGACCGCCGGCGTCTGCTGATGGCAGCCCAGGTGGTCATGCTGGTGACAGCGGGGGGGCTTGCGGGGCTGACCTGGGCCGGGCTGGCCACACCGGCCGTGCTGCTGGGCTTGGTCTTCCTGTTGGGGTGCGGTACGGCGCTGATGGGTCCGGCGTGGCAGGCGATCCAGCCGGAGCTGGTGCCGCGTGATCAGTTGCTCCAGGCGGCCTCGCTGGGTGCGGCCAATGTGAACATTGCCCGGTCGGTGGGCCCCGCGCTGGGCGGACTGCTCGTCGCGGTGGCCGGGCCGGCCTGGGTTTTCGCGCTGAACGCCGTCTCGTTCATCGGTGTCCTGGCGGTCCTGGCGCGGTGGCGGCGGCCTGCCCAGGTGCCGGTCGGAGGCGAGCGGGAGCGGGCGCTGGCGGCGTTGCGGGCAGGCGGGCGGTACGTACGCAACGATCCCGAGGCGCGAAGGGTCCTGCTGCGGGTCCTGCTGTTCGTACCTCCCAGCGCGGCCTTGTGGGCCCTGCTGCCGGTCGCTGCCGACCGGACGCTGGGTATGGGCGCCGGTGGATACGGGCTGCTGCTCGCTGCGGTGGGCGTGGGGGCCGTCTCCGGCGCGGCGGTGCTTCCCCGGGTCAGCCGCCGGTGGGGCAGCACCCTGCTGGTCGGCGTCGGCAGCGCGACGCTGGCTCCCGTGCTCGTGGTGATGGCGGTCGTGGACGTTCCCGCGCTGCTGGCTGCGCTGCTCGTGGTGGCCGGGCTGGCCGAACTGGCGGTGCTCTCCACCTTCAACGCCTCCCTCCAGCTGCTGATGCCCGCGTGGGTGCGGGCGCGCGGGCTGGCGATCTCCATGACCGTGTTCATGGGAGGGGCGGCCTTTGGCGCCGCGTTCTGGGGGGCGCTGGCCTCGCGCATCGGTCTCACCGAGACGCTGTTGATCGCCGCGGGCGTGCTGCTGATCGGGGCGGCCACCGTAGGTGTCTGGCCGCTGAGCGAGGCGGCCGAGCTCGATCGTTCGGCCTCCATGCACTGGCCCGTACCCAGTCTGGTGTTCGAGCCCGCGCCGGATCGCGGCCCGGTCCTGATCAGCATCGAGTACCGGGTGCCGACCGAGAACACTGCCGCGTTCGTGCAGACGATGCAGGAGCTGGCCCTGGCCCGGAGGCGTATCGGCGGTATTGACTGGGGGCTGTACCAGGACGCGGACGACCAGCAGCGGTTCCTGGAGAACTACCTGGTCGCCTCCTGGTCCGAACACATGGCGCAGCACGGCGGAAGGCTCACTGGAGCCGACCGGGACCTGGAGGAGCGGGCCTGGGCGCTACTGGAGGAGCCTCCTGTCGTCACCCATGCCTTCACCTCCAGCGGTCGGCGAAGGCGGTAAGGGCAAGGACTTGCACCACGCGCATTCTGCGGAACGACCGGAGAAAGCAACCGGAGAAAGAGAAAGAGGAAGGGAGCAATGAGGGAGCACGGTGAGGGGGGAAGGGGGTTGGAGAGGGACAGAGATGACCGACACATTCGCCGTATCCCGTTTCCATGAGCCGCTGTCCCGTCAGGACGCGGTGCTGCTGCTGGTCGACCACCAGATCGGGCTGCTCACCGGCGTACGGGACATCGACGTGGCAGAGCTGAAGCACAACGTGGTGGGCCTGGCGAAGGCCGCGCGGACGCTTGAGGTGCCGATAGTGGCCACCACCACGGCGGCCGAGAGCATGTGGGGACCGCTGGTCCCGGAGCTGGCCGAAGTGCTGCCGCCGGAGCTGGAGATCATCGACCGGAGCACCGTGAACGCCTGGCATGAGCCGCGGGTGCGGGAGGCCGTCGAGGCGACCCGCCGACAGAAGATCATCATCGCCGGTGTATCGACCGAGGTCTGCGTCGCCTTCCCGGCCATCGCTGCGACCGCGGCCGGGTACACGGTGTTCGCCCCGGTCGACGCCTCGGGGACCTTCAGCGAGACCAAACGCGCTGCCGGGCTGCTGCGTATGCACCAGGCGGGGGTGATCCTCACCGACTACGCCACGGCTGCTGTCGAGATGCTCGAGGACAACGCCTCGCCGCTGGCACCCGACCTGTACGCGGCGGTCGACATGCCGTTCGCGGTCCTGGTCGGACAGCTCGCCACGGCGTACGCCAAGCGTTCCTGAGCTTGGTCGGACCGAGGGTGCCGACTGATCAGGCCAGGGACGTGCCGGCCGTCCGTCCGAGCGCGAACGTCACGTCGGCGGCGGCTGTCATCACCAGTTGACGCACCGCTCCTCGCACCAGGCCGCGCTGCGAGGAGCGGGACAGTACGCCGCCGACGACCGCGGTCGCCATGCCCGTCGTTCACGCCGAGCACCGCGGCCCCGGCGTCGCCCTGGCCCAGTTGGCGACTGCGCTGCGCCAGGCGGCGCTCCGCGGCGTCCGCATCCTGCTCGGTGATGGGGCTGTAGGGCGGCGGGTCCTGCGAGGGCCGCGGGTGGCGGGAGGGCCGGGGGGTCTCCTGGGGGGTGATCTTGTCTATCCCGCCAGGGCGGGAATAGGCTGACACTAGTCATAGTTCTTGACTATCAAGATTGTTACCAAAGTGGGGCGGGTGACCGCCCCCTGACGCAGGAGACGCCTCATGAGCGAGAACCTTCCCGGAACCAGCCGCTTCCACGAGCCCCTGACCCGCGACAACGCCGCCCTGCTGCTGGTCGATCACCAGGTCGGCCTGTTCACCGGAGTGCGTGACATCGAGGTCGCCACGCTCAAGCACAACGTCGCGGCGCTGGCCAAGGCGGCTCAGGTGCTGGACATCCCCACCGTGGTGACCACCACGATGGCGGACGGCATGTGGGGCCCGCTCGTGCCAGAGCTGGCCGAGGTCCTTCCCGCGGATTTGGAGGTGTTCGACCGCGGCACCGTCAACGCCTGGGACGAGCCGCGTGTCCGTCAGGCCGTGGAGGCCACCGGCCGCAAGAAGCTGATCATCGCGGGTATCTCCATCGAGGTCTGCCTCGCGTTCCCGGCGATCTCCGCCACGGCCGCCGGCTACGACGCGTACGCGGCCATCGACGCCTCCGGCACCTTCAGCGAGACCAAGCGCACGGCGGGTCTGCTGCGGATGCAGCAGGCGGGTGTCATCGTCACCGACTACGCCACCACGATGGTCGAGATCCTCGCCGACAACGCCGACCCGAAGGCGTACGAGCTTTATGGGGCGCTGGACATGCCGTTCGCCACCCTGGTCGGTCAGCTGTCCGCCGCTTATTCCAAGAACGGCTGACCCGTCCAGCCGCCGAGCCGCTCCCGCGGGGCACGGCCCCCGTAACCGCGCCGCGGGAGCTCCCGGGTGCTGGGCCCTGTTCCCCGCACGGCCCGGCACCCGGCCCCAGCCCCATTGCCCCCACCCGGTGCTGCGCACTGCGCGATCCGGTGCGTGAAGGAGAAAGACCATGCCCGCCGTAACCGTCGACTCGCCCCTCGCCCTGCCACGGATCCCGCGTCCCGGTGAAACCGCCCGACAGCGTCCCGTCCTTGCCGTGACCACCGCTCCCCAAGGCTTCGAAGGCGAAGGATTCCCGGTACGCCGGGCACTTGCAGGGATCGATCTGCGCCACCTCGACCCGTTCCTGATGATGGATCAGATGGGTGAGGTGGAATACAGCCCCGGCGAGCCCAAAGGAACCCCGTGGCACCCCCACCGGGGGTTCGAGACCGTCACCTACATGATCGACGGCATCATGGAGCACCGCGATTCCAACGGAGGCGGCGGCGTCATCACCAATGGGGACACCCAGTGGATGACGGCCGGCTCCGGCATGCTGCACATCGAAACGCCCCCCGAACATCTGGTGATGAGCGGCGGTCTGTTCCACGGCTTCCAGCTCTGGGTCAATCTGCCCCGCGACCACAAGATGTCCGCACCCCGATACCAGGACATCCGCGGTTCACAACTGGAGCTCGTCGCCAGTGACGACGGTGGAGCCCTGGTCCGGCTGATTGCCGGTGAGCTGGCGGGCAGGCACGGGCCAGGTGCGACGCACACGCCGATCACGCTGCTCCATGCCACTCTCAGCCCCGGTGCCCTGCTCACCCTTCCCTGGCGCCCGGATTTCAACGCCCTCGTCTACGTTCTGGCGGGCCGGGGCAGCGTCGGTGAGGAGCGGCGACCGGTGCACTCCGGTCGGCTCGCCGTCTTCGGTCCGGGTGACGCGATCAGCGTCGCAGCCGACGAGAAACAGGAGAGCAGGTCCCCGGGGCTTGACGTGGTGATCCTCGGCGGTCTGCCGATCCGTCAGCCGGTCGCCTGGAACGGCCCCTTCGTCATGAACACGCGCAGCGAACTCATGCAGGCGTTCGACGACTTCCAGTCCGGACGGTTCGGCCGGATCCCGGCCGCCTGATCCCGTGCCGGGATCGCTCAGGGTCCCAGTTCCCGGCCGCCCCCACCCTCCCGAGCCATCGCAGGAAACCGCCCATGAGCATCGACCGCCCCATCCCCGATCAGAGGCATGCCGACCCCGTCACCGTGCTGGTCGAACGCCGCGTCCTTCCCGGCAGGGGGGAGGAGTTCCGGTCGTGGGCGTACGGCATCCTGGCCGAAGCCGCCGGCTTCCCCGGATATCTCGGCGGCGGCGTCCTGCACCCTGCAGCCGCAGACGACCGCTGGCACCTTGTCTACCGGTTCACCGACCAGGCCTCCCTGCATGCCTGGGAGAGCTCACCGCACAACGAACGTTGCCTCCACCATGGCAGCGAACTGCACGAGTTGGTCCGCACCCGCCATCTGTCCGGCATGGAGGATCTGTTCGCTCTGCCGGACCGGGCCGCGCCGCCCCGCTGGAAGCTCACTCTTGTGGCAGCGGCCGCCGTGTATCCCCTCTCGCTCCTCGCCGACGTTCTCCTGGTGCCGTACACAGGCGGCCTTCCGTCAGCCCTGCGCAATGCACTGATCGCGCTCTTCTTCAGCGCCGCCATGACCTATGCGCTGCTGCCCGCGCTCTCCCGCGTCCTGCGCCGCTGGCTGAGCGGTCCGGCACCGTCATCCGCACCCCAAACCCCCCAACGCGAGGACAGCCATGCGTGACCTCCGGTTCGGCTTCTCGCTCAACCCCACCACCGACATCGCGGCACACCGCGACCTGGTCCGCGCGGCCGAGGAGGAAGGACTCGACCTCGTCGGCGTGCAGGACCACCCGTACAGCCCGGCGCTTGTGGACACCTTCACCCTCATCGCCATGCTGCTGGAAGGGACCGAGCGGCTGCGCTTCTTCCCGGACGTGGCCAATCTGCCGCTGCGACATCCTTCGATGCTCGCCAAGACGGCGGCTTCGCTCGACCTGCTCTCCGCGGGCCGCTTCGAACTCGGTATCGGTGGCGGCGGCTACTGGTCCGCCATCGCCAGGATGGGAATGACGCCCCAGCTCGGGCGGGCCGAAGCCCTGTCCCAACTGGGCGAGGCCGTCCAGATCCTGAGGGCACTGTGGCGGTCCGCACCCGAGCCGGTCACGTTCGAGGGCCGCCACTACACCATCCCCGGACTGCGCAGCGGGCCCGCTCCGGCCCACCCGATCGGTATCTGGATCGGCGCCCAGGGGCCCCGATCCCTGGAACTGACTGGTCGGCTGGCAGACGGACGGGCCGCGCCCATCCCCAGCTACCTGCCGTACGAGAAGTGGGCCGAGTCCAACGCCCTGATCGACGAAGCGGCCCGCGCCTCCGGCAGGAACCCTCAGGACGTCCTGAGGATCGCTCAGCTCGTCGGTACCATCACCGACCGGCCAGGCAACGCCGCGGCCAGGACGGGCAAGGCCCCTGTGCGCGCGACTGCGGAGCAGTGGGCCGCACTGCTGGCACGCCTGGCGACCGAGCAGCCCTTCCGGACCTTCGTCTTCTGGCCGGAGGAGGCCACGGTCGATCAGATCGGGCGCTTCGCCCGCGAAGTGGTGCCCGCCGTACGGGAGATGCTCGACCAGGCGCCGCCGTTGGCCTGCAGCTGATCCGGCCACTGTCCCCCCCCGACCATCCGGCCTTCGCCAAGGTCCCGACCCAGGAGCAGTTACAGCTATGACCTTGTGGAACGTCACCGCCCCCACCGTGCGCACCGTGGGCGACGAGGAAGTGCGCGGCACCCAGACGTGGGTCGTCCAGGCGCGGCGCAGCAGCGAGGCGGTGCGGCAAGTGATCGCCCGCGCCGCCGGTGAGGACGCCGTCCGGCACCGGCGTGCTGCCGTCATCGATTCCACCGCCTTGACCGCCGCCCCTTGGAGGAGTGCTCAGGGGCTGCTGGGCCCTACGGTGCCCTGCCCGCTGTCCGCGCGGTCCGGGCACGACGGGCCGGACCAGGGGGCGGACACCTCGCCGTCGGCCCCCTTCCAGCCGGGCACGGGGACTACTGCTGCCTGACGGCCTCGATCTCGATCTCGATCTCGACGCTGTCCCCGAGCAGCGCCCGGCCTCCGCCCAGGGGTACGTTGCCCGTCACGCCGAAGTCGGAGCGGCTGATCCGGGTGGATGCCCGGAATCCGGCTCGCGTACCGCCCCACGGGTCGCTGTCGACGCCGAGGAACACCAGGTCGAGGTTGACCGGACGGGTCTCGCCGCGGATGGTCAGCAGCCCCTCGACGCTGTATCGGCCACCTTCCTGTTCCCGTACGGCGGCGGATTCGAAGAGTGCCGTCGGGTGCTTGTCGCTGTCGAAGTAGTCGGCGCTGCGCAGGTGCTTGTCCCGTTCGGAGTTGCGTGTGTCGATCGACGTGGTGTCGATCTCCGCCTGGACGCTGGACCGTGCCGGGTCGTCCCCGACGGTGATGGTCCCGCCGAAGGACGAGAAGCTGCCGCGCACGCGGGCCATGAGGTGGCGCACGGTGAAGCTCACTTCGGAATGGGCGGCGTCTATCTGCCAGACGCCAGTGAGCTGGTCGGTCTCGGCGGGCGGCGCTGCGCTCATGGTGATCTCCTGAGTGTCGGATGACGGGCAAAGGCGAACCGCCCACCCAGTCTATGGTCATAATCTTGACGGTCAATATTATTGACTAATAGGGTGGGTTGGCCGCCATGGGAGCACCGAAGGAGCCGTCATGCCGAAGCCGGTGACAGCCGCCGTCGTACAGGAGCCAGGGGCCGATTTCGAGGCCATGGACGTGCTGCTCGACGACCACCGCGCCGGTGAGGTGCGCGTCGCCGCGGTCGGGTGGTGCTCACCTTCTCCTCCTGCGGTGCATGTGCGAGCTGCCGCTCCGGTCTGCCCAGCCGGTGCGCGGACTTCCTGTTGCTCAACTTCACCGCCGGCGCGCGTCTGGACGGGGGCCCGGCGCTGTGGCACGGTGACACACCGCTGCACGGGCACTTCTTCGGGCAGTCGTCCTTCGCCACCCATGCGCTCGTCACCGAGCGGAACGCCGTGAATCTCCCCGATGACGCGCCACTGGCCACGCTCGCGCTCCTAGGCCGCGGCATCCAGACCGGCGCGGGCGCGGTGCTGAACGTACTGCGGCCGGCGCCCGGCGGTTCGGTCGCGGCGTTCGGAGCCGGTGCGGTGGGGCTCGCGGTCGTCATGGCGGCGCGGCTCGCCCAGGCCACGCAGGTCATCGCCGTCGACGTTCATCCCGGCCGCCTGGCGCCGGCCGCAGAACGGGCGCCACCGACACCATTGACGCCCGCTCCACCGATCCGGTGGCGGTCGTTCGGGAGCTCACCGGCGGCGGGGCCGGTCATGTGCTGGAGAGCAGCGGCAATGTGCTGGTGTTCCGGCAGGCCGTCTACGCCGCGGACATCGTCAACGGGAGCAAGCGGATCGTGGGAATCGTCGAAGGAGGGGTATGCCCCACGTGGTCATCCCGACTCTGGCCGGACTGCACGCAGCCGGTCGTTTTCCCGTCGAGCGCCTGGTCACCACGTTTCCGTTCGAACGGATCAACGAGGCCGCCCGGGCCACGGCTCGGGAGAGGTCGTCGAGCCCGTTCTCCTTCTCTGACCCGCCGGCCAACGGCGCCGGGCGGCAGCACGACTACTGAGGATGAACATGACCACTGTAGAACTCACCCGCTTCCGGGTCCCGCCCGACCGCGCCCAGGAACTTCTCGACGCGCGGCCGGGGATGATCGGGGCGTTCCGCACGGACCGGCACGGATTCCTCGGCGCCCAGTTGGTCCGCATCGACGACGAGGAATGGCTGGACATCGTGTGGTGGGCCGTGGCCGACGACCTGGACGCGTCCCAGGCCAAGGGCGGTAACCTCCCCGCCGTCCAGGCGTTCTTCGCGCCGATCAGCGAGCTGCTCAGCTCCGAGCGCGGCGCGCTCCTCGACGCGACGGCCCAGCCGTGGTGACCGCCCGGAACGGGTCCGTCGTGACCGTGCGGTACGGGTCCGCGCCGTCCCAGACGGGCGATCTGTATCTTCCGCCCGGCGAAGGGGTGCACGCTGTCGCGGTGCTCATCCATGGCGGGTTCTGGACGGCGATGCTCGACCGCAGCCAACTGATACCGCTGGCACAGGACTTGGTGGCCCGCGGTTACGCCGTCTGGAACATCGACTACCGCGGTCTGGGAGAGGACGGCGGCGGTTGGCCCGGAACGCTGGAGGACGCCGCCGCTGCCGTCGACGTGCTGGCCGGTCTCGCGGCGGGGGACCTGCCCGGTGGGCAGACCGCGGCCGATTCCGCCCGGGGCAGGCTGGACCTGGACCGCGTCGTGACGATCGGGCACTCCGCGGGAGGCCAGCTCGCCCTGTGGCTTGCCTCCCGGCCCGGACTGCCTGCCGCAGCGCCGGGCAGCGGTGGCCGGGGCGTACCGCTCGCCGCCGCGGTGGCGCTGGCCGGGGTGCTGGATCTGCGGGCCGCGGACGCCGACGAGCTGGGGGCCCGGTTCGGCGACCCGTCCGTACCGCCTCCGGCGAGGGCTCCCGCACCGGCCAGGCCGGAACTCGCGCCGACCCTCGCGAGTCTGACGGCCCACGGAGCGACGGCCGCACTGCTCGACGGCCGTGCGGACGACTTGCCGGACCGGTACGCGCTGGCCTCGCCCCTCGAACGCCTGCCGCTCGGTGTGCCTCAGCTCGTCGTCCACGGGGACGCCGACACGGGGGTTCCCCCCGACCAGAGCCGGACGTACCTCACCGCCGCCCTGGAGCGCGGCGACCAGGTGGAGTACGTCGAGGTCCCGGGTGCGGACCACTTCGACGTCATCGATCCGGATCACCCGTCCTGGCAGGCAGTGGTGCGGCGGCTGCCGGACCTGCTCAAGACCGCTGGGGGCTGACCGTCGTGCGCGCAGCGTGGTACGAGTCGACGGGTCCGGCGTCCGCGGTGCTGCGGGTCGGCGAGATGGAGGATCCGCAGCCAGGCCCCGGGGAGGTGCGGATCCGTGTGCACGCCTCGGGCATCAACCACGGGGACGTGATCAAGAGACAGGACTGGACCGGCTACGGCATGGCCTGGCCCCGGGTGATCCCGCACTCGGACGGCGCCGGCGTCATCGATGCCGTGGGCGAGGGCGTTCCCGCTGCCCTGGTGGGGGAACGCGTGTGGTGCTACGACGCACAGTCGTACCGGCCTTTCGGTACGGCCGCCGGCTATGTGACCGTGCCTGCCGAGAAGGCGGTGCACCTCCCGGACAGCGTCTCCTTCGAGCAGGGGGCCTGTCTCGGAATCTCCGGCCTCACCGCGCACCGCGCCCTGTTCATGGACGGTCCGCTGCGGGACGCCTGGGTGCTCGTCACCGGTGCCACCGGTGCGGTCGGCCGCTCGGCGGTTGCCCTCGCCCGGCGCGGCGGGGCGCGGGTGATCGCCACCGTCCGGCGGCCGGGCCCGGTGCCCGGCGCGGACCATGTGCTCCTGGCGGACGGCACGCTGCCCGGCCGGGTGAAGGAGTTGACCGGGGGGCGCGGAGTCGACCGAGTGCTCGAGGTGGCGTTCGGGGCCAATGCGGACATCGATCTGGAGATACTCGCCGTGGGCGGGGTGATCGCCGCCTACGCCACCGACGAGGCACGCCCCGCCATCCCCTTCTGGCAGCTGGGCTACTCCAACGTCACCGCGCACTTCCTGGGAAGCGATGACTTCCCCGCCGCGGCCAAGCGGGCAGCGACCGAGGAACTGAGCGCAGCGGCCGCCGCGGCGGACCTGGTCCATCCCATCGCTCGCCGGTACCCGCTGGAGGACATCGCCGCCGCTCATGAAGCCGTCGAGACCGGTAGCGCCGGAGGGCGCATCGTGGTCGTTCCCGGCCTCTGAGGACCCGGACCGGCGGCTTGAACGAATAGGGTATAGTAATAATCGTGACTGTCACTGATATGACCAATGGTCGGGTGCTGCGGCATCACGTGCCTGAGGACTGGCGCCGCGGGCTCGCGGTGGTGGCCCACCCGGACGACCTGGAGTTCGGGGCCTCATCGGCGATCGCCCGGTGGACCGCTCAGGGCAAGACCGTGGTCGATTTGCTGGTCACCCGTGGTGAGGCCGGGATCGAGTCCATGCCTCCCGAGCGCACCGCGGCGGTGCGCTCGGCCGAGCAGGTCGCCGCCGCCGGGATCGTCGGGGTGGACGAGGTCGAGTTCCTGGCCCACCCCGACGGCACGGTCGAATACGGCATCGCGTTGCGCCGCGACGTCGCCCGCGCCATCCGTCGGCACCGCCCCGACGTGATCATCTCGCTCAACTTCCGGGAGTGCTTCAACAACGGTGCGCTCAACCACGCCGACCACCGCGCCGTGGGCGCGGCGTTGATCGACGCGGCCCGCGACGCGGCGAACCGCTGGGTGTTCCCCGAACTGCTCGACGAAGGACTCCAGCCGTGGTCCGGAGTCCGCTGTGCCATGTTCAGCTCGTCACCGGAGGCTGAGCACTTCGTCGACATCACGGCGCACTTGGACCGGGGCGTGGAGTCGTTGGCAGCGCACGAGATGTACCTCGGCAACCTTGCGGGCGGCTTCGATCCTGAGCAGTTCCTGCGCCGTCAGGCCGCTGACGCCGGACGCCGCGCGGGGGTGCCGCTGGCGGTCGCCTTCGAAGTGGTCCCGCTGTGAGAGGGGATCAGCGCCCGGTGCCCTTCCGTGGCTCCCGCCTGCTGGCCGCGGCCTCGTCGAACTGCGCCAGCTGCTGGGTGGTGATCTCCCGGAAGGCGCCCTTGAACGCCGCGTACTTCCGCTCGCCGATCGCCTCCGCATGCCGCTGCTCGATGGCGGCCATGATCGCGTCCGACTTCTCCATCTGGTCCCGGCCCCGACGGGTGGGGACGATCAGCTTGGCCCGCCGGTCCCGCGGATCGGGCCGGCGCTCGACGTACTCCAGGGCCTCCAGCTCGTCGATCAGGTTGCCGATGACCTGCTTATGAGTGCCCGACTGCCGGGACAGTTCCGTCGCACGGGTGCCCTCCTCGTCGAGAAAGCCCAGCACGGCGCCGTGCTGTGGCCGTAGCTCGGGATGACCCTGCTCGGCCAGCGTCTCGAACAGCTCCTTCTGGATCGAGAAGAGCAGCCGCGTCGACAGAATCCCGAGATCCGGATCCTTGAGCTTGCGTTCGCTGCGCCGCACTACGGCACCCTCCTCGTCACGTTATTGACTGTCACCATCTGTATATTAATGGGCACGGAGGGCTGGTCAGGGCTGTCGTGGCGCGCCCGGCGTGGATCCGCCGACATCCCTCTGATTTCCGCCCTTCCTCCTCGCCGAGGTGAAGGGACTCACGTACCGCCCCTCCTCGGCGTCGTCCGGGCCGGCGGAATGCAGACCGACGTACCGGGCGGCCCGGTACCGGAGACGGAGGCGTCATGGCGGATTACGGCAGGCCAGTGGAGTTCGGGTACTCCACCGAGCCCGGGCGATACGACGAGGTGCTGCACTCGGTGCTAGTGGCTGAGCGGCTGGGACTCGACCTCGTAGGCATCCAGGATCATCCGTATCAGGGCAGGTTCCTGGACACATGGATGCTGCTGGGCGGCTTGGTCGCCCGGACCGAGCGGATCCGCTTCTTCCCTGACGTGTCCAACCTGCCCCTGCGGCATCCCTCACTGATCGCCAAGTCGGCCGCCACTCTGGACGTCATCAGCGGCGGTCGGTTCGAGCTCGGGTTGGGGGCAGGTGGCGCATGGGAGGCGGTGGAGGCGTACGGCGGCGGGCGGCGTACCGCCGGCGAGGCGGTCGTGGCGCTCGAGGAGGCGATCGCGGTCATCCGGCTGCTCTGGAGCGAGCAGCGATCGGTGCGCTATGGCGGCCGGTTCTATTCACTGAGTGGTGCACACCCAGGTCCGCTCCCTGTCCATGACATGGGTATCTGGCTCGGTGCCCTCGGGCCGCGCTCCCTTGAACTGACCGGACGACTGGCGGACGGCTGGGTGCCCTCGTCGCCTTTTCTGCCGCCGCCCCGGCTGCCCGAGGCTCATTCCCGTATCGACGACGCCGCCCGGTCGGCCGGTCGGCGTCCCGAGGTCATCCGCCGCTTGTACAACGTCAATGGCCTGATCACTGACGGTCCGGGGCAGGGCTTTCTCGTCGGGCCGGTCGAACAGTGGGTGGATGAGTTGACCGGCCTCGTCGTCGAGGGGGGCATGGACACCTTCGTCTTCTTCCCCAGAGGTCCCGTCGACCGTCAGTTGCCGCGGTTCGCCGAAGAGGTGGTGCCCGCCGTCCGGGAGCGAGTCGCCCGCGAGCGGGGCGTTCGTCCGGCGGCTTCGCGCTGACCGGCTCCTTCCTCCTCTGGCGCTGGACGCCGTACTGCGCATGGGAATACGATCAATGTAGTCATCAATTGTGACTATCAATAATCTGACCAATTTCCCTTGTGGAGGAGTCGACGTGAAGACCATCCGGAGGGCGGCCGCGCCCATCATCGGTGTCCTGGCCGGTGCCGCGGCCGCCGGCGTGTTCCTGAGCGGGAACGCCACCGCCACGGAGAGCGACAGCACCGAAGAGCGGTTCGCCATCAGCGAGGTGATAGACCGTCACCAGATGTACATCGATCTGAGGGACGCCGACAGCTACGCCAACCTGTACGCCAAGGACGGCCACTACCGGAGCCCCTTCGGCTCCGCCGACGGCCGCAGCGAGATCAAGGCCATGTTCATCGACCTGGCCGAGAAGGGCTTCACCAAGGGCAAGCGGCACATGACCGGACCCGCCATGATCGAGGTCAACGGCACGACCGCCACCGCCCGTTCCTGGTACTGGGTCGCGGAGACCGAGACGGAGCACGCCCTCTACGCCACCGGAACCTACACCGACAAGCTCCGCAAGGTGAACGGCAAGTGGGAGATCGTCCAGCGCACACAGACGCTCGACGAACTCGCCCCCAGCAGCCAGTAACTCCGCCCAACCGGACCGTTTCGCCAGTCGCTGCTCCCCCCGCTCGCGGAGTGGGCAACCGTCACCGCGCCGAGTTCTCCTCGGCGCGGTGACGGTCCTGTCGGTCGCCCGTCCCACACCAGAGGTCGTCATGTCCCAGGAAGACCGAACCACCGCCGTTTCCCTCGTCCCAGCCGCGGGCGGCCCCCCGGACACCAGCCCGCCCGCCGGCCGCGTGGTCGCCGCACTCTCGGTGGCGGTGCTGGCCTACGGGCTGCTGCAGACCCTGGTCGCTCCGGCCCTGCCCACCTTCCAGCGGCACTTCGAGGTGAGCGGCGACTGGGCCGCGTGGGTATTCACCCTCTACCTGCTGTCCGGAGCCGTACTCACTCCCGTGCTCGCACGCCTCGGCGACGGGCGCGGCAAGCGCCGCGTCCTGCTCGTCTCCCTTGCCGTCTTCGGCGCCGGCACCCTGCTTGCCGCCGTCGCATGGAACTTCCCCATCCTGCTGCTGGCGCGCGCGGCGCAGGGGGCTGGAGCGGCCGCACTTCCCCTGTCCTTCGGTCTCATCAGTGTCCTGCTTCCCCCACAGCGGATCGGCCATGGTCTGGGGATCGTCTCTGCGATGATCGGCGCGGGCACCGGGCTGGGCTTCGTCATCGGCGGCCTCCTGGTCGACCACGCGTCATGGAGATGGATGTTCGCCGTGCTCACCGGCGTCATCGCGGTCGCCTTCCTGCTGGTGGCCCGGTGGATCCCCAACGACACCACCCGCCGGGACGAACCCCAGGACGTGGCGGGCACCATCCTGCTCTCGCTCGGCCTGGTGGCCTTGCTGCTGGCGATCACCCAGGGCTCGCACGCCGGATGGCTCTCTGCCCCCGTGCTCGGCCTCTTCATCGCCGCAGCAATACTCCTGGCCGCCCTGGCAGTGGCCGAGAAGCGCACACCGCATCCACTGCTCGAACCGCGCGTCTTCCTCGACCGGCCGATGCTGCTGACCCACTGCGCCGCAGCCCTCTTCTATGCCGCGGCCCTGATCTTCTTCCTCATCGTGCCGATGCTGGCCCAACTGCCGGCACACCGGCCCGAAGGCGCCACGTCGGGATTCGGCTTCACGGTCACCGCGGCCGGCCTGCTCATGCTTCCATCGGCGCTGCTGCAGGTCCTGGTGGCTCCGCTCGTACCGGCGCTGGAGCGGAGGTTCGGCCACCGTGCCCCCTTGCTCGCAGGGCTGCTACTGCTCCTCGCCGGGAGCCTGGCACTGGCACACTGGCATGCCACGCCGGTGCAGGTGCTCGCCGATTCCGTACTGCTCGGAACCGGCGCCGCTCTCTGTTTTGCGACGATGCCCTCGCTCGTGGCCCGCTTCGCTCCAAGACACGCGATAGCCACCGCCAACGGCCTCAACACCGTCGTCCGCACAATCGGCGGTGTCATCGGGACCCAGGTCGCCATCGCGATCCTCAGCGCCCACTCGCTCGCCGGCTCGACACTGCCGGGCGGGCGCGCCTTCACAGCCGTGTTCGTACTGGGCGCCGTATTCGCGGCGGTAGGTGTCGTAGTGGCCCTGCTGCTGCCTCGACCCGCCACCACCCAGTGAAGTAATGGCTGCCGTACAAGGCACCGGTGCAGTCGGACCGGCCCAATGAAACAAAGTCATCCCGAAGCCGGGGCGCCAGCGGTTGCGTTGCGCCGAGGATCCCGAGGCGGTCACGGGTGAGATCAAGGGTGATGCGGACGGCCGCAGCCTTCGGGATGCCGAACACATCCACCTCCGGCATTGGCCGGAAAGCCAAAGCACCTCTCACTGTCTTGGCCAACACGCACATCCCTCCCCGCCTCGCCATTTCGCATCATCAAGGGCCGGAACGGGAGCTGTGAGAGGAGTGGACGCGTGGACACTGTGCGGACGAGCCCGCCGAGAACCGCGGGCGAGGTCGGGACTGCGAGCAGGTTGACGCGGCGGCGGGACGTCGCCGATCTGGTTGCCGAGGCCCGTGGTGGTGAGCTGCGGCGGACGATGGGGCTCACACAGCTCACGCTGCTCAGCGTGGGCGCCACCCTCGGCACCGGGATCTTCGTCGTCCTCGGCCAGGCGGTGCCCGAGGCGGGCCCTGCCGTCGTGGTCTCCTTCGTGCTCGCCGGGATCACCGCACTGTTCTCCGCTCTGTCCTACGCCGAGCTGGCGGGCATGATTCCGGGCGCCGGATCCTCGTACAGCTATGCCTACGCCACGCTCGGCGAGCTGGTCGCGTGGGTCTGCGGCTGGTGTCTGGTGCTGGAATACGGCGTCTCGGTCGCCGCCGTCGCGGTCGGCTGGGGCCAGTACGTGAACGAGCTGCTGGAGCTCACCGTCGGCTGGACGCTGCCCGAGTCGCTGGCCGCCCCGCCTGGCGCGGGCGGCGTTTTGAACGTTCCCGCCGCCGCGATCGTCGTCCTCGCCATGGTGGTGCTGCTGCGCGGGGCGCGCGAGAGCGCAGTCGTCAACACGATCATGGTGGCGGTGAAGGTGGCCGCCCTGGTGCTGTTCTGCGCCGTCGCCTTCACCGCGTTCCGCGCCGGGAACTTCCAGCCGCTGTTCCCGCTCGGCATGGCGGGCGTGAGCGCGGGCGCCGCCTCGCTGTTCTTCTCGTACATCGGCTTCGACGCCGCGTCGACGGCCGGTGAGGAGGCGAAGAACCCGCAGCGTGACCTGCCGCGCGCCATCCTCCTCTCTCTCGGGCTCATCACCGCGCTGTACTGCGCGGTGGCGATCGCGGCGGTCGGCGCGATGCCGTGGCAGAGGTTCGCGGGTACCGAGGCCACTCTCAGCGAGGTGCTGGTCCGCTCGGTGGGCGGCGGCAACCTGTGGCCGATCCTGCTGTCCGTCGGCGCGGTCGTCGCCACCACGAGCGTCGTCCTCGCCGTGCAGTACGGGCAGACCCGCATCCTGTTCTCGATGGCGCGCGACGGGCTCGTGCCGCCCCTGTTCGCCAAGATCCACCCGAAGACCGGGGTGCCCCGCGCCAACACCGTCATCGTGTCCGCGTTCATCATGGTGCTCGCCGCACTGGTGCCACTGGGCGCGCTCGCCGACGCCACCAGCATCGGCACCCTGTTCGCGTTCGCGCTGGTCAACTGTGCCGTGCTGATCCTGCGCCGGCGCAGCCCGGAGGCACCGCGCAGCTTCCGGGTACCGCTCGCGCCGGTGACCTGCGCGCTGGGCACGCTGTGCTGCGGCTATGTGATGTGGGGGCTCGGCACCGACACCTGGCTCGCGTTCGGCCTGTGGATGGCGGTCGGCTTCGCGATCTACGCGCTCTACGGCATCAAGCACTCCCGGCTGAACCGGCCCGCCCCGCAGGAGGAGACCGCCGTATGACCTCGCTGAACCCGACCGGCGACCTGGTGGACCTCACCCGGGCCCTGGTGGACGCGCCGTCCGAGAGCGGCGACGAGGCCGACCTCGCCGACGCCGTGGAGTCCGCCCTGCGCACCTGCGCGCATCTGACGGTCGAACGCATCGGCAACTCCGTCGTGGCCCGCACCGACTCGGGCCGCGCCGAGCGGGTGGTCATCGCCGGCCATCTGGACACCGTCCCGGCCGCCGGGAACCTGCCGTCCCGGCTGGACGGAGAGCTGCTCCACGGGCTCGGGGCGTGCGACATGAAGGGCGGCGTCGCCGTCGCCCTGCGCCTCGCGGCCACCCTCACCGCACCGGTACGCGACGTCACCTACGTCTTCTACGAGTGCGAGGAGGTCTCCGGCGACCGCAACGGCCTGAACCGTATCGCCGCCGAACGCCCCGACCTGCTCAAGGCGGACCTCGCCATCCTCATGGAGCCGTCCGACGCGGGCGTCGAGGCCGGCTGCCAGGGTGTCCTGAACGCGGACATCACGGTGCGCGGCGAGCGCGCGCACACCGCCCGCTCCTGGAGGGGCGTCAACGCCGCGCACCGAGCCGCCGCCGTGCTCCAGCGCCTCGACGACCACACCGCCGAGCGGATCGTCATCGACGGCCTGGAGTACCGCGAAGGGCTGAACGCGGTCGCCGTCCGCGCGGGCATCGCCGAGAACGTCGTCCCCGACATCTGTGTGATCACGGTCAACCTGCGCTTCGCGCCGAGCCGTTCGGCCGGGCAGGCCGAGGCGTATCTGCGCGGGCTCTTCCCCGAGTACGAGGTCGAGGTCACCGAGGTCGTGCCGGGCGCCCTGCCCGGGCTCGGACAGGACCCGGTCGCCTCGCTCGTCGAGGTCCTGGGTGCGACTCCCCGCCCCAAGCTGGGCTGGACCGACGTCGCCCGCTTCGCGGCGCTAGGCACGCCCGCGCTCAACTACGGCCCCGGCGACCCGACCCTCGCGCACACCGCCGGGGAGTACGTACCCGTGGGGCAGTTGCGGGAGTGCGAGGCCCGGCTCGCGGCCTGGCTGAGCGGCTGAATCCGACCCACGGCCTGCCGCGGGTGGGGTTCACCGGTCGGGGCCTCGCAGGCCCCCGAGCGTCCGCAGCTGCAGCCACAGCACCAACCTCTCGTCCGGGTCGTCCAGATCGAGGCCGAGGTGCTGCTGTGCCTGCCTGAGGCGGTACCGGCAGGTGTTGGGGTGCACGTCGAGCAGCTTCGCCGCCCGCGCCATGTCGCATCCGGCGTCCAGCCAGCACACCAGGGTCCTGGCGTAGTCGGTGCCGTGCTCGGCGTCGTACGCCAGCACCTCACGCCACGCGCCCGCCGTCAACTCCCGCTGATCACCGATGAGTTCACGCAGCCGGAGCAGGGTGACGCGGGCGCGTACCTCGGTCACGGCAGCGACGTCCTCGCCAGGCCCGAGCACCCGCAGGACGACGTCGGCGTCGTCCCGTGAGCCGCGCACGGCCGCCAGGTCCGCGACCACGTCGCCCAGCCCCGCCCGTACCGGCACCCGCAGTGCCTGGCCCGCGCGCCGCACGATGTCCTCGACGAGCCGCTTGTGCCGCTCCCCGCCGCTCCCCCAAGCTCTCGACTTCGCTCGAGCAGGGGGTACCCCCACACCGGCCACCGGCAGGAGCGCGTACACCCTGCCGTCCACCAGCACGCACGCGTGCCGCCCGTACCGCGCCTCGCACTGGAGCCGTACGAGGTCCAGCAGCCGCAGCGCGGTCTGTTCCCCGTCGGGCGCGGACACCGCGCCGTCGAGGGCGAAGGCCGCGACACGGACCGGGGCGTCCGCGGCGAGGCCGAGGCGGTGAGCGGCGCCTGCGGGATCGGCGGTGCCGTCGAGGAGACGGCGCAGCAGGTCGCTCGTCAGATGCCGGGACAGTTCCTCGCTCGCCCGTGCCCTCAGCAGGAGCAGGGCGGCCGTGGACGCGCCTTGGGCGAGCGCCTCCTCGGCATCGGGGCCGAGTTGCCCGTCGTCGACGACCCACACCGACCCCAGCGTCTCGCCGCCCGCGCGGATCGCGACGGCGAGCCGCGGCAACTCGTCGCCGTCGAGCGCGGCGAGGCGCACGGATCCGGGGGCGGCGAACAGGACGCGGTACTGCTCGGTGTTCTCGGGGCTGCTCGGCACCTGGCGGCCCAGGATGCCCTGCCGCCGGGCCTCGTCGACGGACTGCCCGGGGACGGTGGAGTAGGCCAGGATCCGCTGGCGGGCGTCCTCGACGACGGTCGCGCCGCCCACGGCCGCGGCCACCGCGTTGGCCAGCGCGAACAGGTCCCCGAAGGCGGCCCCGCCGCCCGCCGGGCCGGGCCGGGAACCGATCGCGGACGCAAGCAGCAGATGGACGTGGTGCCAGGCGGCGTCCCCGTCGACGGCGAGCAGCGCCAGGCCGTGGGCCTTTGCCGCCGCTGTCGTGTCGGGCCGCGCGTCCCCGTCCCGTACGACGAGTCCGGCCATCCCGGCCGCCGCGGCATCGCGTGCCAGCGGCCCGACCTCAGCTGCTCGCGTTCCGACCGCCAGCAGCAGGGCGCCGGGCGCGCTCCGCGGAAACGGGGCCCCGGCGTCGTACAGAAGGACCTCCGAGACGGGTGCGGTGAGGTCGGTCGGAGCGGCGAGCACGCGGAACATGGGCTCGCCGAGGGTGTCGAGAAGTTCCTCGAAGGTGCAGGCGTCCATGGGCGGGGGGTTCTCCGGGGGACGGTCACATGGGGACGATTGGCGTTTTTATCGGATGGTGACCGCTGAGGTCCTTGGCCGATCGCAACAGAGGCACGGGACCTCATTGTGCCTGACGACAATGGCCGACAGGTCGTGGCCTTGGACACTCAAGGCATGACACCTGTGACGAGCTCCGCCGACGGGTCCGGTGCGGCGGACGGCACGCCGAACGTGGGCGCCTCGCCGGGCGGGGAAGGAGCCCACATGGCCGGCGAAGCAGCCCGCATCGCCTGGGAGGCCGTCGCTGACGCCGCGGCCCGTACCGCCGGCGTCACCGTTCGTAGCGTGGACGACGTGGCCGGTATCCGTGCAGTGGCCGACTTCTTCGCCGATGTGTGGCAGACGCCGCGCGCCACCCCGCCCTACCCCGCGGAGGTCCTGCACAGCCTGGTGCACGCCGGTGGCGCGGTGCACGCGGCGTACTCCGCCGGGCCGTCGGGCGAACGGCTGGCCGGGGCGGCGGTGGCGGTGTTCGGGCCGCCCGCCGAGCGGGACGTGTACTCGTTCGTGGCCGCGGCGAGCGCGTCCGGCCGCGGCGTCGGCTTCGCGGTCAAGCAGGCGCAGCGGCTGTGGGCGCTGGAGCGTGGCGCCACCACCATGCGCTGGACCTTCGACCCGCTGGTCAGCCGCAACGCCCGATTCAACCTGGTCAAACTCGGCGCCGTCGGCAGCGAGTACCTGGTCGACTTCTACGGGCCGATGAGCGACGGCGTGAACAACGGCGACGAGAGCGACCGGCTGACCATCGTGTGGGACCTGGTGAGCGGAACCACGCGGAACGACGACCCCGCCGGGGACCGCTCGGCCGCCTACGTCCTTCGCCGGGCACCGGACGGCGGCCCGCTCGCCCTGCGCGACCCCGACAGGCTGTGGTGCCGCGTGCCCGAGGACATCGTCGCGCTGCGCGCCGCTGACCCGGCGCTCGCGCTCGACTGGCGGCACGCTGTGCGCGAGGTCTTCACCGAGGCGTACGCCGAGGGCCTGCGCGCGACGGCCATGTCCCGCGACGGCTGGTACCTGCTGACCCGCCGCTCGTCCCACGACCTCCCAACGGCGGAGCCCGGCGCCGCAGCCGTCGTCGAGACCTTGTCCGAGAAGGCCGTTGCCGAGAAGACATTTTCCGATGCCGTTTCCGAAGTCACCTCCGCCCTTTCCGAATCCGCTGCCGAGGAGCAGGAATGAAGCTCGAACGCGTCGAACTGCTCCACGTCACCATCCCGCTCGTCACCCCGTTCCGTACCTCGTTCGGGACGATGACCAGCAAGGACACCTTCCTGCTGCATGTCGTGACCGACGAGGCCGAGGGCTGGTCCGAGTTCGCTGCCGACCCGCAACCGCTGTACTGCTCGGAGTTCGTCGCCGGCGCCGAGATCGTCATCCGGGACTTCCTGTTGCCGCGCGTCGCTGCCCTGCCCGAGCCGACGACCGCGGCCGTCGCCCCCGCCATGGCTTCCGTGAAGGGCCACGAACTCGCCAAGGCCGCCCTTGAGACCGCCCTCCTGGACGCCGAACTGCGCGCCTACGGGATGTCACTCGCGACCTTTCTCGGCTCGGTCCACGAACGGGTGCCCGCTGGGGTCTCCGTCGGCATCAAGAACTCCGTGCCCGTACTGCTCGACGACGTCGAGCAGTACCTCGCGGAGGGCTACATGCGCATCAAGCTGAAGATCGAGCCGGGCTGGGACATCGAGCCGGTGCGCGCCGTACGCGACCGCTTCGGCGACGAACTCCCGCTCCAGGTCGACGCCAACACCGCCTACACGCTCGCCGATGCCGAGCACCTGCGCAGGCTCGACGACTTCGGGCTGCTGCTGATCGAGGAGCCGCTGGAGGAGAACAACCTCCACGCCCATGCCCAGCTCCAGAAGCGTCTGGCCACCCCGGTCTGCCTGGACGAATCGATCCACTCCGCGCGCGACGCGGCGTCCGCGATCGCGATGGACGCCTGCCGGGTCGTCAACGTCAAACCGGCCCGCGTCGGCGGCTATCCCGAAGCCCGCCGCATCCACGACGTGTCCGCCGCCCATGGCGTGCCGGTGTGGTGCGGCGGAATGCTGGAGACAGGCATCGGCCGCGCCCCCAACCTGGCACTCGCCGCCCTCCCGGGCTTCACCCTCCCCGGCGACACCTCCGCCTCCAGCCGGTACTTCGCCGAGGACATCACGGAACCGTTCGTCCTCCAGGACGGCCACCTGCCCGTACCAACCGCCCCGGGCATCGGTGTCGACCCCCTGCCGGACGCCCTTGCCCGGCTCACGACGGCGACTCGGGAGTTGTACGCGGGACGGAAGTGAACAGGCGACAGCGGTGACGGGGGCGTTGGCGGGCCGTATGGCCAGCAGCCGGTCGACGCGGACGTGTTGATTCCGAAGACGGCTTCCGACGGCCACGGCGGCCCACATCCCCACGTCTCCTGAGCAGAGTGACGGAGCCCCTCCACAACTACCGGTCACGGCTGTGCCGACTCTTCGACCAGACGGGCAGGATGACGTCCGGAGACGCCCGTGAGCAGTCGCTGCAACTCCCATCTGATGGTGAGTCAGGGGCCGCGAGAGCCGAGCCGACCGATGACGTGTGCGACCTGCATCTTCGTCGTGATCGCGGCTACACCACTTGGTGGGAGAGCATTTTGGCCATGACGGTGGCCGCAGAGGCCCGTCCCCAAGTTCACTGGAACGGAGCGGGACTTGCGCATGGGGGGGTGCGCTGAGTCCTCTCAGTAGCAGGTCGGCGTCGGGTAGTGACCCCAGGTCGAGCTTCGTGATCTCGGCAATGTCGGCCACTGGTACCTGGAAGGTGCGGAAGGCTCCCAGCGGGGGAGGGGCGCTGGCCCGCTCCGGCATGGGCTGGGCGACCGCATCCCAGCGCGGTGTCCAGCAGCGGCAGCTCCCGACCCCGCCCCTAAACGTGGAATGCCGAGCGGGTGGCTTGAGCCGGTCCCGGCGGGGCGTTCACCTCCGAAGGCGGGCGCAGCTCCCCCGGAGGTACATGCACGATCGTCGTGTTGTCCCCGGTGCTCGCCACGCCGGCCCTGGGTGCTGATCGCGAAGCCCGCTCGCCTGGAGCAACTGCTGCCGCAGGCATGGGAATCCCCGCACTCCGGTGCCCGCAGCCACCCCCGTTGGCCTTGCTGATACGCGAGGAGGGGGACCACCGCCCGGATGCTGCGGCGGCGAAGGTGCCCGCGGATGGCGCGCCCGGAAGCAGCCGCATTCCTGCGTGAGTCAGCAGCGATCACCCCCTCTATGTTGGTGATGCATCGTAGGCATGTACATCGCGGATGCTGGAGGTGTCCGATGTCGGTGACCCAGATTGATCTCGATGACGAGGCGCTTGCGGAAGCCATGCGGCTCATGGGTGCCACGACGAAGAAGGAGACCGTCAACGCGGCTCTGCGGGACTACGTGGCACGAATCAAGCGGCTTGAGGCCGCGGAGAAGCTGGCTGCGCGGGGCGCGCGGGGTGAGTTCGATCAGGCGTCGGCGGCGCATGACGCGCAGAAGCGCGGGCGGCGAGCGGCCTTCGAATGATCACGTACCTGCTGGACACCTCTGCCCTGTGGCATCTGTTCCGCATCCCGGGTGCATTGCAGCCCTGGGAGGGGCACATCGCTGCCGGGGTGTTCCACATCTGCGAGCCAACGCGAACGGAGTTTCTCTACTCGGCGACCAGTCCCGCTCACCGGGACGAGCTTGCTGAGGAGCTGGACGCTCTCTGCCTGCTCTCGCCGGTTCCGAAGAACGCCTGGCGCTGGGTCGAGACCGCCCAGTACAAGCTCACGCAACAAGGTCAGCATCGGGCGGCTGGAGCGATCGATTTACTGGTGTGCGCGACCGCGGTGCACCACGGGCACACCGTGCTCCATGTGGACAACGACTTCGCAGCGGTCGCCGGTGTCCTCAAGGAGGTCCAGCAATGCGACGTGCGGACCTGACACCGTGACCCGCAGTCAGCCCGCACTTGGTTCAGCCGCTCTTGGTCCGCCGTCAAGTTCTGGGCACGTTCCTCAACTCCCTGCACAGGAGGCTTCTGGTAGGCACCCTCCGGGTTAACGGGCCGCTGTGACTGGTGCCGTAGTGACCTGCGGAAATTATAGGTAGGTCGCCGCTGAGCGATAACCAGCGCCGCGGGTGCTCTACTGCTTTAGATCGATGGTGCGCACCGGCTGCCCCGTCGTCCGGGCGATCGTTTCGAAGTCGGGGTCATAGTGGAGCAGGGTGAGTCCGGCCTCTTCAGCGGCTGCGGCCACGAGGAGATCGACTGGGCCGGCACTGCGGTGCTCGCCTTTCGCGGTGAGCTGCTCCTGGACCACGCGAGAGCGGCGAAAGATGCCGTCCGGCATGGGGCACCACACGTAGTGGGCCTCGAGTGCCGCCTTCAAACGTGCGCGGTCCGCGGCCGAGCGGGCCGAGTAGAGGACTTCGAGTTCCGTGATGTCGCAGATCGCGACGAGTCCGGCGCCGATCCTGTCGTCCCACTCGGCCGTGTTCTGACCGAGAAGGACACGGGTGAGGGCGGAGGTGTCGATCAGGTAGTCGGCGACGGTCACGGCCGGTACCGGCTCTTGTCCAAGAGGAGGTCCATGTCCAGGGCTCCGTCAGCCGCCAACTTCCGGGCGTCCTCGAGGGCGCGCAGCCGCCGGTAGCGGGCTGTGACCTCGCGCAGAGCGGTGTTGATCGTGTCGCGCTTGGTGGTGGTGCCAAGTTCCTTGGCGGCTGCTTCCAGTGCCTCGTCGTCCAGGTCGATTACAGTGCGACTCACGGCGACTCCTCATGTATACGACGACCTATATCAGTATACCTGATCCAATGTATATAGCTATGGGGTCGTGCAGGAGCATGGACGCGCCGGCCTGTAGGCAGCTGGTGGGGTCGGTCGCCGTAAGTGCCGGCGGACGAGGTGGCGGGCTGAGCCTGGTACTGATCAACGGGCTCCATGCCCGGAACGCCGCCAGCCCCGCGGGCCTGCGGCTGCTGGCAGGGATCGAGGAATGGCCCGACAAGCAACGCAACCTCGCGCGCTACCTCTTCCTGCATTCCGCCGCCCGCACCCTCTGAAGAGCCCCGACTTCGCACGGATGTGGGAGCGATACGACGTCAAGGCCGGTAGTCGGCGCAGCAAGACGTTCCACCACCCCGAGGTCGGTGACCTTGCCCTCGGCTATCAGTCCCTCCTCCCCGTTGTCCTGAGACGCCGTCCGCTTCCGAACGTCACCGCCGGGGGCGTCGTTGTACCCGCGGACGCTGGTCAGTCGGCCCAGCAGGTGGCGAAGATCTGGGCCTGGGCCGCCTGAGCGGCCTTCTCGGGGCTGCGTTCGTAGTGACAGACCAGTCACTGTCCGACGCCATTCGCCCATGCCGTGCTCATCGTCGTGGTCGGCGCTGAAGGCTTCGTAGCCGTAGACGGGGCAGGTCTGCAGGTCCGGGCCGTCGGGTTTGTGCTTGGGTGCCACGGGTTGTGGAGGTTGGCGGCTTCCTCGGCTCGGCGTGCGGCCTCGCGACTCCGGCCGCTCGTGTCGTTGTCCGCTGCCGTGGTGGCTGGGGTCGTGGCGCGCCGGTCGGGTTCGGTGGACGACCTTAGTCCTGTTGCGGACGTACGAGCTGGTCGTCGCGATCACCGGTGGCGCGCTGGATCGGGGCGGGCAACGTTGTGCTGTGGCCGAGGCCCGTGGCGATCGTCGCCTCGACCAAGGCCTTCCAGCGGCTGGACAAGGACCAGCAGTCCGTTCTGCGGAAGGCGAATCCACGTATGCGGTGCGCCTGCTGAAGCATCACCCGGGCGGGGCCGGCTACCTCCTCAAGGACCGTGTCCTCGACGTCCTCGTCCTGGTGGACGCCCTGCGCCGGATCGCCGACGGGGAGTGCGTGGTCGACCCGGCGATCGTCACCCGTCTGCTCGGCCGTGCCCGCCCGCGCTCATCCCTGCCGAAACTCACCGACCGGGAGGGCGAGGAGCTCCGGCTGATGGCGGAGGGTCGCTCCAACCGGGGCATCGGCACTCGGCTCCACATGAGCCAGAAGACACTGGAGGGCCACGTCCGCAGCATCTTCGGCAAGCTCGGGCTGCTCGACTCCCCCGACGGCCACCGGCGGGTGTTGGCGGGACTGGCCTTTCTGTATGTCCCGGTGGAACGTTCATGAGCACGAATGGTGCGCACCAGTCGGCGCAGGAACGCTCCTCGCCTCGGCGGCGGCAACGATGTCCGGAAGAGCCACCCAGCCAAGCGGCGCGTCCCGCAGCCCGCAGTGTCAACCCTGTCACTGACCTGCCGCGCTCGAAGTGCTGGTGCGGCGTCAGCCATCCACACGGTCAATGGCGCGCAGCCGTGCGAGCACCGTCTCCAGGCCGTCCTGGATCGCGGCCAACTGGCTGGCGGGCATCTCTCCGAAGAGCTCCAGGGCCAGCGCGTCGCGCCCCCTGCGCAGCCCGTCGGTCAGGGTGCGGCCGGACTCGGTGAGGGACACCAGCATGGCGCGCCGGTCAGTCGGGTGGGCCTCGCGGACAACGAGACCGTCGGCCTCCAGAGCGTCCAGCAGGCCCGTGACGTTGCGCGGGGTGACCCCCAGCTGCCCGGCCAGCGCCCGCTGGGTCATCGCCCCGTCGTGGAACAGCGCCCACAGAAGCCCTGCACGCGCCCGAGTCAAACCGCGCTCGGCGACCCCGTGCTCCATCAGCGTGCCGAGCACCTCGGCCAGCTCGAAGAGCCGGTCCAGTGAGACGCTGGCGGAAGCGGCCCCTTCGGGCATATCGTGAAGTGACTTCACTATGTAGCACCTCCGTAAAACATCGTAGCCCTCAAGGCGCCGCTGTCGAGGAGGACGGTGACCCGCCATGACCGCACAGACCACCCCGCCGACCAGGCATCAGCCGCTCTTCGCCCGCTTCTACGCCAAGGTCGCCGGTCCCGCCCTGAGCAAGGCCGGCATCGCCGAACACCGCACGAACCCGCTGTCCTGCCTGACCGGCGACGTCATCGAGATCGGCGCCGACAGCGGATTGAACTCCGCCCACCACCCGCCGGGTGTGAAGCGGGCGCCGGCCGTCGAACCGGAGCCGAACCTGCGCGCCCTCGCCGAGCGCGCCGCCGACGCAGCCCCGGTGCCCGTGGAGGTGGTCGACGGGATCGCCGAGCAACTGCCCGTCCCGGACGCCTCGTTCGACGCGGCCGTGGTCTGCCTGACCCTGCGCTCCGTGACCGACCCCCACGCCGCACTCGCCGAACTCCACCGCGCCCTGTGCCCTGGCGGACAGCTCCGCTTCTCCGAGCACGTACGCGCCGACTCACCCGGCATGTGCCGAGTCCAACGCGCCAAGGGCGCCACCATCTGGCCCCTTCTGATGGGCGGCTGCCACACCGGCCGCGACACCCGAACCGCCATCACCGCCGCCGGGTTCACCTTCACCTCGGTGGAGAAGTTCTCCTTCCCCGGCACGCGCCTGCCGTCCCCGGCCGCCACCCACATGCCCGGAACCGCCCAGCGCCCTCAACCGGAAGGCACATCATGACCGCCCCCGAGCACGAGACCATGCCCGCGCCCCTGCCGGACACCAACCTGTCGGCCGCCCATGCCTCCGTCAACTTGCTGGAACGCCTCGCCGAAAAACTCGGCGGCCGTGCCTCGGTGACCGCCGTCTACGGCGAGCCCATCACCGCCGATGGCGTCACCGTCATCCCGGTCGCCGAGGTCGGCTTCGGCTTCGGCGGCGGCGCCGGACGAGAGGTCGGTGCCACCAAGACCGGCGAAGGGGGAGGAGGCGGAGGGGGAGCCGGTGCCAGGCCGTTGGGCTACATCGAAATCCGCGACGGCGCCGCCACCTACAGGCCCATCCGAGACCCCTGGCGCGATGTCGTCCTGCCACTCGCGGCCCTCATCGTCGGCAGCGCCATGCCGAAACTCATCCGCTCGCTACGCCGCCGAGGCTGACCGGGCGGATGTCGGCGGCGCTGCCCCTTCGGACGTGATGTGCCGACCCCGCCCCACCGCGCGCCCACCGTGCAGAAACGATCTGACCCGTGGTGCGCATCTCAGGTCGAGGTCTGGTCAGGGGTCGCGAGGGATCTCAGGCCCGCGATGATGCACTGAAGGCCGAAGGCGAAGTTGCGGTCCCGGATCTGGGTGGCCGTGCCGATGTCGCGGCCCGCGAGCTCCCGTAGGGAAGCGAACTCCGTGAGGCCCGAGCGGACCGCGTCCGAGACCTCCGCGAAGCCCTCGTCCGGCGCGCTCTCGCCGTCGCGTTCCGTGGTCGCCGCGTTCTCGATCATGCGGGTCTCCGCGGTGGCGAAACCGCAGACGTACTCCAGGACCAGGGCGGCGGCGCTGTCGGTCTGATCGGGTGCCAGGCCCGAACCGTTCATCACACGCAGCGCGGTGTCGGTCATGCGCAGGGCGTTGGGGCCGATGTTGAGGTACTCGCCGATCAGCCGGGCGGCCCACCGATGGCGGCCGAACATCGCGCGCAGGCTGCCCGCGAGGGCGCGCAGCTGCTCGTCCCAGGGGAGGTCCTCCGGGGGCGCCACGACCTCCCCGAACACCTCGTCCAGAGCCAGCTCCAACAGGGCGCCCTTGGTGGTCACATGCCAGTACAGGGACATGTGCCCGGCGCCGAGCCGTGCGGCCACCCGGCGCATCGACAGGGCCTGCAGGCCCTCGGCGTCGAGGAGTTCGACCGCGGTGCGCACGATGCGGTCCCGGCTCAGGCCCGGCGGACCTGGCTGCCGTACCGGGGGTGTCAGCCATACGCTCGCGGTCTTCGCCGCACCCCGCTTGCGCTCCGCCACGCCCGGCCCCTCCTCGGCATCGGTCCGGCCCGTCCGGAACCTCTTCGCAGGCCTGTCATCGTACGACCGCGCGCCGCACGGCCCGGATCACGCCGAGCCGGTCCGGCCGGGGTCCTCCGGGTCGCCGGAGACCACCGCGCCGACCGGGGCCGGCGGGGCAGTGGGTTCCCGTCCGGCCCAGCCGAGCAGCGCGCCGGCCGCGACACCGCCGACCGCCACGGCGAGGGCGCCGAGGAATTGGCTGGTCTCCAGGGCGGAGACGAAGGCGTCGCGGACCTCGGCCGCCCGGCCGCCCGCCTCGGCGAGCGCGGTGGGCAGCGACTCCTCCGCGCCGTCCGGCAGGGCGGCCGGCAGCCCCGCGTCGAACCGGGCCACCAGCGCCGCGCCCAGCGCGGCCACACCCAGACCGGTGCCCAGCTCCTGGAGCGTGCCGTTGACGCCCGAGGCGGTGCCGGCCCGGGCCGGCGGGATCGCGCTCATCAGGGCGGCGCCGGCGGCGGGGCCCGCGGTGCCCATGGCGAACCCGACCACGATCAGTCCCGGCAGGGTCCAGCCGTAGCCGCTGTCGCTGGTCGCGGCGATGGCGCACAGGCCGAGCGCGGCCACCACCATGCTCAGCGCGACGGTGCGGGCGAGGCCGATCTTCTTGCCCAGGGGTGCGCTGGCGGCGCCGCTGCCGATGAGCAGGGCCACGGCGAACGGCACGATCCGCAGGCCGGTTTCGAGCGGGGAGTAGCCGAGGACGAACTGCAGCTGCTGGGTGAGCAGGAACAGCGAGCCGCCCATCCCGAAGGCCGCCAGCAGGCCGCCGAGCGCGGCTCCCGTGAACCGCCGTTCGGTGAACATGCCCATGTCCAGCATCGGATGGGGGCCCGGCGCTCCCACACCGCGAACACGGCCATGGCCGCCGCGGCGAGGGCGAGCGGGCCGAGTACCAGCGTGTCCGTCCAGCCGTGCTCGGGGACGGCGATGACCGCCCAGACCAGGGACACCATGCCCAGCACGGACAGCGGCAGGCCGAAGAAGTCGGGCCGTTCGCTGTGCGGGTTGCGGGACTCGGGGACCAGCCAGGCGATGGCGACCAGACCGACGATGGCGATCGGCACGTTGATCAGGAAGACCGAGCCCCACCAGAAGTGGGCCAGCAGGAACCCGCCGATGACGGGACCGCCCGCCATGCCTGCGGCCGAGACGGCCATCCAGATGCCGATGGCCTTCATGCGTTCCTCGTCGCCGAAGACATGCATCAGGACCGCGAGTGTGGCCGGCATCAGCAGGGAGGCGCCCAGGCCCATGGTCACGCGGGCCGCGACCAGTGTGCCCACCGAGCCGGCCAGGGCGCCGGCCAGGGAGCCCGCGCCGAACAGGGTGAGCCCCGCGAACAGGGCCCGCTTGCGGCCGAAGTGGTCGGCCATACCGCCGGAGGCGATGAGGAAGCCGGCCAGGGCCAGTGAGTAGGCGTTGATCACCCACTGCACATCGGCCGTACTGGCGTCGAGGTCCTCCATGAGGGTGGGGACGGCGACGTTCAGGACGGTGTTGTCGAGCACCGTCGTCAGCAGGGTCAGGCAGAGGACCCCCAGGATCCACCACTTGCGGTCACGTTCGGATGTCGCCATGACTGTGCTCCTTCCGGGCCGGTCTCGTACACCATACGATTGAGTCGTACGGTGGACGAGAGGGCGCTGGGTGCGGATTCCGGCCAACCTGGGAAGGTCATCCGTGACGGCCTGGCTACGAGAACGGAGACGCATCGCGTGGCACGGGGAATCGGGGACGAGAGGGACCGCGCCTGGGTGAGCCGGGCGATCGAGCTGTTGCTGGCCGACCGGGCCGCCGAACCGCCCACACCCCTGCGGGCGTTCCCGCTCGCCGGGCCGCCGGGGACGGCGCTGTACCTGAAGGACGAGTCGGCGCGGCCGACGGGGAGTCTGAAGCACGGGCCCGCCCGTGATCTGCTGCTCGACGCCCTGCGCGCCGGTGAGATCGGTCCCGGCACCCCGCTCTTCGAGGCCACCAGCGGCAACATGGCCGTCGCGCAGGCCTACTTCGCCCGGCGCCTCGGACTGCCGTACACCGCCGTCGTACCGGGGAAGACCGGGGCGGCCAAGCGGCGGCGGATCGAGGCGCAGGGCGGGCGGTGCCATCCCTTCGACCCGCCGCTCGCCGTCTACGAGAAGGCGCGCTCCCTCGCCGAGGAGTCCGGCGGTCACTGTCTGGACCATCTGGTGCGGGTGGGGGACGCGGTCGACTGGCGCGGTCCTGAGAGTCTCGGTGCGCAGATCCTGGGCGACTTGGAGACGGCGGGGGCGCCGGCGCCGGTCTGGATCGTCGTGGGCGTCGGCAGCGGGGCCACCTCGGCCGCGGTCGGGCGGTATCTGCGGATGCGGGGGGTGGGGACCAGGCTCGCCGTGGTCGATCCGGAGAACTCGGCGTACTTTCCCGGCTGGGCCGCGGACTTCCCCGAATACACCACCGGCATGCCCTCCCGTATCGAGGGGATCGGACGGCCGCGCATGGAGCCCGCCTTCGATCCGGCCGTGGTCGATCTGGTGATCCCGGTGCCGGACGTGGCGAGCGTGGCGGCGATGCGGCATCTGCACGCGATCACCGGGCTGATGGCGGGGCCCTCCTCCGGGAGCTGTCTGTGGGGGGCGTTCCATGTTCTGGACCGGATGCGGCGGGAGGGGGAGCGGGGGGCGGTCGTGATGGTTGTGGGGGACGGAGGGGAGACCTACCGGGACACCTACTACGACGACTCCTGGACCGAGGCCAAGGGGTGGCAACTGTCCGGGCCGCTCTCCGACATGGAGCGCTTCACCGCCACGGGGACATGGGGCGTCGCCCCGGCGGGGTGAGCCGGGGCGACGGCGGTGTGCCGAGCGCGGGGCTGGTGGGGTGGGTGCGCTCGCCCGCGCTTGCGGGGTGTCGCCTCTTTGGCGGCGGGCGCCGCCCCAAGGGTCCGTCAACAGCGGAACTTGGGAATCCGTGACGGCTGGGAGCGGCCCTCCGAATTGGCCGAGATGCTCGCCCGATGCAATATGGTGGCCGCCGCAGACAGGGGACGGGGGTCCAGTGAGCGCGTTCAGGTTTCGCCTGCTCGTGACATCGTACGCGGTGTCCGCCTACGGCAATTACCTCAATCTCATCGCACTCAGCCTTTTCTCCTACGAGGTCACCGGCACCGCCTTCGGCATCGGCGCCGTGATGGCGCTGCGGCTGCTCGCGGGCGTGGTCGCGGGGCCCGCCGCCGGGACCGTCACCGCGCGCCTCGGCCGCCGTACCGTGATGATCGGCGCCGACACCGCACAGGCCACTGCGATGACCGTACTCGCCCTGTGCGGCTCCCGGACGCCGCTGTGGCTGCTCGGGCTCGTCGTCGTGGTGCTCGGCGCCGGGAACACCTTCTTCACCGTCGCCCTGCGCAGCGCGGTCCCCGTCATGGTCGGCCAGGAGGCCCGCGCCCGCGCCAACGGCCAACTGGTCACCGCCCGTTCCCTCGCCACGGTCCTCGGCTTCGCCTCCGCCGCCCCGGTCATCTCCTACGGCGGCTACGGCACCGCCTTCGCCGTCAACGCCGCGAGCTTCGTGGTGTCCGGGGTGGCGCTGCTGGTGCTGCGGCCGCGCACGGAGGAGGCCTCCCCGAGCGAGCCGGCCGAAGCAGCACCCGGTCCGCCCTGGTGGCGCGCCTGGGCCGGCGTACCCGCGCTGCTGCTCGGGCTGATCGCGCTGCGCGGTACGGACGCGCTGGCCTCCTCCTCGCACAATGTCGCCCTGCCGGTCGTCGCCGAACTCGCCGAACCGGTCGACCCCGCGCTGTACATGAGCCGCTTCTGGGCGGCCTGGGCGGTCGGCACGGTCCTCGCCCACCAGGTCCTCAAGCGGACCGGGACGGAGCGGGGGGCCGCGTGGGGCGAGCGGGCGTTCGCGCTCGGCACCTGCGCGATGTCCTGCTCCTTCGTCCTCACCTTCACCGGGCTGCCCGCCCTCGCCCTGGTGCCGGCGGCAGCGGCGGCCGGGTTCGCCGACGGCTGGACCGAGATCGTCTACACCTCCCGCCTCCAGGCCGCCGGGGACCGCGAGCGCGGGCGCCTCTTCGGCCTTTCGGCCACGGCGGAACAGTTCGGTTTCGCGCTGGGCACAGTCGTCGCGGCGGCCGCCCTTGAGTCGCTGTCCCCGCTGACGGTCGTGGCGCTGTTCCACGGGGTGGCCGTATGCGGGGCGCTGGTCCTGCTGCTCGCCTCCCGCGTCTCAGGAGGCGTCGACCGGAAAACCACCGACATCCGCTACACGAGTGACGAACCGACGTACACGGCACTCACAGAGGGAGAGGGCACGCATGGAACGCGTACGGGGGACGGCCGTCTGCCGGGGTCCTGAGCCGGAACGGGACGCCTCGGATCCACGGAACGCGGTGCAGGCGCTGCTGCGGGCGGCGGAGTCGGCGGCGGACGCGGAGACCGTCGCCGTCGGCCCCGACGGATCCACCACCCGCCTCACCCACCCCGAACTCCTGCTGCGTGCCCGCCGGTTGCTCGGTGCTCTGCGGGAGCGCGGGGTGGGGCGCGGGGACGTCGTCGTGCTCTGCGGGCTGCCGCTCGCCGACTTCTTCCCCGCCTTCTGGGCCTGTGTGCTCGGCGGTATCCAGCCCGTCGCCATCGCCGAGCCGCCCATCCCCGGCTCGCCCGCGCGTGAACGGCTGCTGCACGCCTGCGCGTTGCTGGACAACCCGCTCGTCCTCACCGACGGGTCCGGCGTCGAAGGGCCGCGCGTGACGGACGTACACGACTGTCTGGACGCGGCGCCCGCGCACGAGTACGTCGCACCCGCCGGTTCCGACATCGCCCTGCTGATGCTCTCCTCCGGCAGCACCGGCGCCCCGAAGGCCGCCCGGCTGACCCACGCGGGTCTCGCGGACTTCGCCGCGAGCAGCCGGCGGATCCTGGACGTGCGGCCCGAGGACACCATGGTCAACTGGCTCCCGGTCGACCACAGCGGGGCGTTCCTGCTCTACCACCTGCTCGCCGTCTTCGTCGGCTGCACCAACGTCCACGCGCCGACCGAACGGGTCCTCGCCGATCCACTGCGCTGGCTCGACCTGATGCACGAACACCGGGCCCGGCACGCGTGGGCGCCGACCTTCGCGTACCGGCTGGTCGCCGATGCGCTGAATGCCGAACACCCCAACCGCTTATGGGACTTGAGCTGCCTGAAGTCCCTCGTCTGCGGCGGCGAGCAGATCACGCTGCCCGTCATGCGCGACTTCCTCGACTCGACGCATGGCCTCGGCGTCCGCGAGGGGCACATCGTCCCCGCCTGGGGCATGGCGGAGACGGTCACGGCGGTCACGTACGGCCGCCTCGACCGGCCCGGTACCGTGCACCGGCTGCTCAAGCGGAGCCTCGGCGGTGAGGTGGTGCGCGCCGACGTCTCGACGCCCGAGGACGAGACCGTCACCTTCGTCGCGGCCGGCGCGCCCGCGCACGGGGTCACCCTGCGCATCGTCGACGACCGGGGCGACCTCGCCCCCGACGGCCGTATCGGCCGCCTCCAGGTCCACTCGCCCGCCCGGCTGACCCCCGGCTACGTCGACAACCCCGAGGCCGACGCGGCGGCTTACCCCGCCGGACGGGACTGGCTGGACACCGGCGATCTGGCCTTCCTCGACGCCGGACAGGTCGTCATCACCGGCCGCCGCAAGGACCTGATCATCCTCAACGGGCACAACGTCTACGCCCATGAGGTGGAGGAGGCCATCAGCGCCGTTCCCGGCATACGGCAAGGGGAGGTGGGCGCGTGCGGGGTTCCGGTCCAGGAGCGCGGGACCGAGGAACTGGCCCTGTTCTTCGTCAGCCGGGGGCCCGAGGAGGACGTACGGATCGCGCGTGAGGTGAAGGCGGCCCTGTACTCCCGGCTCCGGCTCACCGCCGCGCACGTCGTGCCCGTCCCGGCGGCGGACTTCCCGAGGACGCCTGCGGGGAAGGTGCGGCGGGCCGAGCTGAGGGAACGGTTCATCGCGCAGGGGGAGGCATCGCGGCCCGACGCCGACGCGGTCGCGCAGGCCGTAAGGGAGGAACTCGCCGCCCTCCTCGGCCGCCCGGCCGACGCGCACACCCCGTTCTACGAACTCGGCCTGACCTCCGTCCTCGTCGTACGGCTGCGCGCCCGCCTTGAGAAGCGGCTCGGGGCGGAGATCCCGCAGACGGCCTTCTTCGAGCATCCGACGGCCGCCGCGCTGGCCGCCCATCTCGCGGACGCTCCCGTGGACATGCCGTCGGCGCCGGAACCGGATCGCGGGGCCGCCGACCGCCGTATCGCCGTGGTCGGGATGGCCCTGCGCTTCCCCGGCGCCGACACGGTCGACCGGTTCTGGGCCAACCTGCGTGACGGGGTCGACAGCGTCGGGGTCTTCGGCGAGATCACGCCCGAGCGGGTGCCGGTCGCCGGAGTGCTGGACGGGGTCGAGGACTTCGACGCCGAGTTCTTCGGGATGAGCCCCAAGGAGACCGGACTCACTCATCCCGCGCACCGGCTGTTCCTGGAATGCTGCCACCGGGCGCTGGAGGACGGCGGTTACGCGGCGGCCGAACCCGGCACCAGGATCGGGGTGTTCGCCGGTTCGGGCATGAACCTCTACGACCATCAGCAGGCCACTGCGACGACTGCGGGGATGCAGAGCGCGATCGGACGGCAGCCCGACTTCCTCGCCACCCGTGTCGCCTACCGGCTCGGGCTCACCGGCCCGGCGATCGGCGTGCAGACCGCCTGCTCCACCTCGCTGGTCGCCGTCCACCTGGCGGTTCAGGCCCTGCTGAGCGGGGAGACGGACCTGGCGCTGGCCGGTGCCGCGGCCGTTCATCTGCCCCAGGAGAGCGGCTACCGCGCCCACCCCGGTTCCATCCTGTCGCCCACCGGACGCTGCCGTGCCTTCGACGCGGACGCCGACGGCACGGTCGGCGGCAACGGCGTCGCCGCCGTACTGCTCAAACGGCTCGACCGGGCGCTCGCCGACGGCGACACCGTGCACGCGGTCATCCTCGGCTCGGCCGTCAACAACGACGGCGCGGGCAAGGTCGGCTTCACGGCCCCCGGGGTCACCGGGCAGGTGGAGGTGGTACGGCAGGCGCTGCGCCGGGCCGATGTCCCGGCGGAGACGATCTCGTACGTCGAGGCCCACGGGACCGGGACCCGGCTCGGCGACCCGGTGGAGTTCGAGGCGCTCGGGCGGGCGCTGGGCGACGGGGCTGCTCGTACCGGGTTCTGCGCCGTCGGGTCGGTGAAGCCGAACATCGGGCATCTCGACAGTTGCGCGGGCATGGCGGGGCTCATCAAGACGGTGCTGATGCTGCGGCATCGCATGCTGGTGCCCACGCTCCATCTGAGTCGGCCCAATCCTGAACTGAGGCTTGGCTCCCTGACGTTGGCGACCGAGCTGCGTCCGTGGCCGGTCGAGGACGGCGTACCTCGCCGGGCGGGCGTCAGCGCCCTCGGGGTCGGCGGCACCAACGCGCATGTGGTGTTGGAGGAGGCGCCGGTGCGGACGGCTTCCGCGAGCGAACTCCCGGTCCTCGTACCGGTGTCGGCCACCGACGAAGAGGCCCTGGCCGAGTTCGCCGATACGCTCGCCGACCGGCTGCGCCGGGACCCGGACCTCGCCGCCACCGATGTGGCGGCCACCCTCGCCTTCGGCCGCCCGCATCGCGCCTGTCGTGTCACGGCGGTCGGTCGTACGGCGCAGGAGCTGGCCCGGTCACTGGCCGAACGGAACCCGGATCGAACGGCGTTGGGTCCGGTCGCCTTCGCCTTCGCCTTCTCCGGGCAGGGCAGCGCCCGTCGCGGCATGGCGGGCGGGCTGTACGCCGCGTACCCAGCCGCTCGGCGGATCCTGGACCAATGCCCGGACGGCCTGCTGCCCCTTCTGCTGGACGAGTCGGCGGACGACCAGGTCTGGCCCACCGAGACCGCCCAGGCCGCCCTCTTCGCCCACCAGGTGGCGCTCGCCGAGGTGTGGCAGGCGGCCGGGGTCCGGCCCGCGCTGCTGTTCGGGCACAGCGTCGGCGAGTACGCGGCGCTGTGCGTGGCCGGGGCGATGACGGTGAAGGACGGGCTGCGGCTCACCGCTCTGCGCGGGCAGTTGATGCACGCCCTCTGTCCGCCCGGCGGCATGCTCGCCGTCAGGGCCGGGCGGGCGGACGTGGAGCGTGTCGCGCGGGCGGCCGGAGCGGAACTCGCCGCCGTCAACGGGCCGAGCTCCCAAGTGATTTCGGGACCGCCCGAGGCCCTGGAGGAAGCGGCACGTCTGTTGGACGGGGAGGGGCTGCGATGGCGGGCGTTGCCGGTGGACCGGGCCTTTCACTCGGCCGCCGTCGAGGAGGCGCTGCGGAAATTCCGGTCGCACGCCGAGCAGCTGGCCTTCCGTCCGCTGCGCACCCCGCTGATCACCACGGCCGACGGTGAGCTCCGCCCCGAGGGCTGGACCGTCGACGACGACTATCTGCTGCGGCAGGCCCGGCGGCCGGTCCGTTTCGACCTCGCCATGGCTGCCGCCGTCGATCGTGGACACGGCGACTTCGTCGAGATCGGCGCGGGCGACACGCTCACCGGTCTGGGGCGGCACTGTGCGCCGAGCAGCCGCTGGCTGAGCGGGCAGGGCGGAGGAGCCCGGGCTGTGGAGCAGGCGAGCGGGGTGCTGGCGGGGCTGGGGTCGGCGTACGAGCGAGGGGCGGACTTGGACTGGCGGGCGATCACGACCGGCGGTGGGCGGATCTCGTTGCCGGGGCATCCGCTGAGGTCGCGTCGGGTGGGAGTGACGTCGGCCCCGGCTGTCACGGTGCCTGATGAAGTGCTCGACGGAATCCGGGAGTTGGCCGCCGGGGCGCTCGGCACCGAGGTCGCCGACATCGTGCCGGACCGCTCCTTCTTCGAGCTCGGGGCGGACTCCCTCGCGCTGATGGGGATGACGACGCAACTGGAGCAGCGGTACGGCGTGCGCGTCCCGGTGCGGGAGCTGTTCGACTCGGCGGACACGCCCCGGAAGCTGGCGGAGCGGTTGGGTGGCGGGAAGCCGACGGAACCCGAGCCGGAGCCTGAGGCGCCGGAGCCGGAGCCGATGCCGGTGACTTCGGAGCCGCCGTCCGACCTACAGGCGCTGTTCGGCCAGCAGCTGAAGCTGGCCCAGCAACTGACCGACCAGGTCACCGGAGTGATCAACCGCCAGCTCGACCTGCTCACCGCCCCGCCCGCACCGGCACCGACACCGGCACCCGAGCCCGCACCCGCCCCCACACCGGCCCTGGAGCCCACCTCCACCACCGACGTCGACTTCAGCCTCTACTTCTTCGGCGACTACCCCGAACACACCGCCCACGACAAATACGGCCTCATCATGGACGCGGCCGAGTTCGCCGACCGCCAGGGCTTCCACGGCCTGTGGTTCCCCGAGCGGCACTTCAACTCCTTCGGCGCCCTGTTCCCCAACCCCTCCGTGCTGGCCGCCGCCCTCGCGGCCCGGACCAGCGGGATCCGGCTGAACGCCGGTTCGGTCGTGCTCCCGCTGCACCATCCCGTGCGGGTCGCCGAGGAGTGGTCGGTCGTCGACAACATCTCCGGCGGCCGGGCGGGCCTGTGCATCGCGAGCGGCTGGCACGCCACCGACTTCGCGCTCGCGCCGGAGAACTTCGGCCGCCACCGCGAGGTGATGTACGAACGGCTTGCAACGGTACGGCAGTTGTGGTCGGGACAGCCGGTCACGGTCACCGCGGGCGACGGCGCCCAGATCGACGTACGACTGCATCCCCGCCCCATCCAGTCCGAACTGCCCCTGTACGCGGCCGTGGTGGGCAACCCCGAAAGTTACCGTCGGGCCGCCGCCGAGGGTCTCGGTGTGGTCACCAACCTGATGACGCAGACCGTCGAGCAGCTCGCGGAGAACATCGCGCTGTACCGGCGTACCCGTGCCGAGCACGGCCTCGATCCCGCGGCGGGCCGAGTCGTCGTCCTGGCGCACACCTACCTCGACGCGGACGCGGAGCGGGCCCGCGCCGAGGCGTACCGGCCGTTCGTGTCGTATCTGCGCTCCTCGCTCGCCCTCTTCGACCAGGTCACCAACAGCCTGGGCTTCGACGTGGACCTGGCGAACACGCCCGAGGAGGACGTCGAGTTCCTGCTCGGGCGGGCCTACGAGCGCTACTGCGCCTCCCGTGCGCTCATCGGCGACGAGCGCACCGCCGTCGAGTCGGTGGGGCGGCTGGTCGCGGCGGGCGCCGATGAGATCGCCTGCTTCGTGGACTTCGGCGTACCGAGGGAGAAGGTGCTGGCAGGGCTGCCGGTGCTGGACCGGGTACGCCGGCGGAAGTATCCGGCGACGGGGGGCCTGCCACACCGCCGCCGTATGCCGCTGTCCCCCGCTCAGCGCCGCATCTGGTTCCTTGAGCGGTTGCACCCGGGCACCACCATGTACTGCGAGCCGAAGGCGATCCGCCTCGACGGGCCACTCGACGTCCCGGCCCTGCGCGGGGCGCTGCAGCGGGTCGCCGACCGGCATCCCGCACTGCGCACGGTGTTCGGGGAGGCCGACGGGGTGCCGTACCAGGAGATACGCGACCATGTGCCCCTGGGCTGCCCGGTCGACGACCACAGCGGCGCGACCGAGCGGGAGGCGCTGCGGGCCGTTCTCGCCGCCCATGCGCACGGCGGCATGGATCTCGGCGAGGGCCCGCTCGTCACCGCCCGGCTGCTGCGGCTCTCGGACGAGCGGCACCTGCTCTTCCTGCTGGCCCACCACATCGTCTTCGACTCCTCCTCCACGGCCGTCCTCGCCCGCGACCTCGCCGCCTACTACCGCCACGAGGAGCCGTCGGCGCTCCCCGAGCCGCCGACGCCCGCCCGTCCCGCGCCCGCCGAACTCGCGGCCTCCCTGGACTTCTGGCGCCGCGAGCTGGCCGACGCGCCCGAACTGACCCTCCCCACCGACCGACCCCGCCCACCGGTCAGAACGGGCGAGGGCGCGAGCCTGACGCATGACCTGGACGCCGAACTGATCAGCAGGCTACGGACGTTCGCTGCCGGACACCGGGCCACCCTCTTCATGGCGCTGACCGGCGCCATCGGCGCCGTGCTCGGCCGGTTCAGCGGGCAGCGGGAGGTGGTGCTCGGCACCGCCGTCGCCGCCCGCCCCGTCGGCGCCGAGGACCAGGTGGGCCTCTTCCTCGACACCGTCCCGCTGCGCGTGGACCTCGGCGGCGACCCGGACTTCCCTGCCCTGCTGCACCGGGTGCGCGACGGCAGCATGACGGCGTACGAGCACCGCGGCGTCCCCTTCGACGAACTGGTCGGCGCCCTCAACCCGCCCCGCGACCCGAGCCGCAATCCGCTCTTCCAGGTGATGGTCGAGTACGAGAACGAAGGCGGCGTCGACTTCGACCCGCCCCGGCTGACCGCCACCCTGCTCGACGTGCCCAGCGAACGCGCCCCCTTCGACCTCAGCGTCTATCTGACCCACCACAAGGACGGCCTGCGGTTCATGGTCGAGTACGACACGGCCCTGTTCGACGAGCCGACCGTGCGGCGCCTGGTGGACCATGTGGAGCAGGTGCTGCGCCGGGCCCTGGACAGTCCCACGGCCCCGCTCCCCGACCTCACGGAGCCCGACCGGACCGACCTCGCCCGGCTGGGAAGCCTGGACGAACCCACCCCCGCCGTCGAGGACACCCTGCACGGCCTGGTCGAGCGACAGGCGCCGGACGCCGTGGCCCTCGTCATGGACGAACGACGGCTCACCTACGGCGCGTTGGACTCCGCCGCCAACCGCCTCGCCCACCTCCTGCGCGGCCGGGGCGCCGGGCGCGGGGAGCGGGTGGCCGTGCTGCTGCCTCGCGGACCGGAGCTGATCACGGCCCTGCTGGGGGTCCTGAAGAGCGGTGCCGCCTATCTGCCGCTCGACCCGTCCGCGCCCACCCCACGGCTGGCCGCGCTGCTGGCCGACGCCGGCCCGGTGTTGCTGCTGACCTCGGGCGAACCGCTCGCCCGGCACCCCGGCCTCGACACCGAGACGCACCTGATGGAGGACACGGACGACGGTCTGCCCACCGACCCGCCGGGCGTCGACGTACGCCCCGAGGACCCGGCGTACTGCATCTACACCTCGGGCTCCACCGGCCGCCCCAAGGGAGTCGTCGTCCCCCACCGGGGCCCCGTGAACCTGATCCGCGCCCACCTCGCCGAACACCCGCCCCTGCGCACCCTCCAGTGGACCTCGCCCTCCTTCGACGTCAGCGTGCAGGAGATCTTCACCACGCTGGCCTCCGGGGCCGAACTGGTGCTGATCGACGACGAGTCGCGATACGACCCGGCGGCCGTCGCGGAGGCGGTGCGGCGGCACGAGGTGCAGCGGATGTTCATGCCGTGCACTCCGCTCCGGTACCTGATGGAGACGGGCCCCCGACTTCCGTCCCTGCGGGAGCTGTTCTCGGCGGGCGAGGCGCTCCACCTCACCGAAGCCTTCCGACGGTTCCTCGCCGGGCACCCCGAGTGCGCGCTGTACAACCAGTACGGCCCGACCGAGACCTCGATCATCGTCACCTCCCATCGCGTCGACCCCGAGGGCGAGACACTGCCCCCCATCGGCACACCGGTCCCGGGCGTACGCATCCTGCTGCGGGACGCGGCCGGGCGGGCGGTGCCGGTGGGGGCCGTCGGCGAGATGTACGTGGGGGGCGTCCCCGTGGCGCACGGCTATCTCGACCGGCCCGAGGAGACGGAGGCGGCCTTCGTCGACGGCGGCACGCTGTACCGCACCGGCGATCTGGCGCGCTGGCGGACCGACGGCACGCTGCAGTACTGCGGACGCGTCGACGACCAGGTCAAGATTCGCGGTCACCGGGTCGAACCGGCCGAGGTGCAGACGGTGTTGGCCGGGCTGCCCGGGGTGCGGGACGCGGCGGTCGTACCGCGTCGGGACCGGCACGGAGAGAATGAGCTGGTCGCCTACGTCGTGACGGACGATCCGGCTCCGCTGCGGCACGCGCTCGCCGCCGAACTGCCCGAGCATCTGGTGCCGGGGCGCTGGGTGGCCCTGGACCGGCTGCCGGTGAACGCGTCCGGGAAGCTGGACCGGGCCAGGCTGCCCGAACCCACCGGTCCCGCCGTACGGCCGGACGCGGAACCGGTCACCCCGCTGGAGAAGTCCCTCCACGAGCTGTGGTGCGAGGAGTTGGGCGTGCCCAGGGTGTCGGTGACCCGGCCCTTCTTCGAACTGGGCGGCCATTCGCTCGGCGCGATCCGGCTGTTGCACCGGATGGCGGAGGAACTGGACGTCGAGGTGTCGATGGCCGACTTCTTCCGAACGCCGACGATCAGGGGCATCGCGTCCCGGGCCGCCGACCGGCGGGTGACGGCGACCGTACCGCTGACCTCGACCCTGCGTCGACTGTGGCAACGCCATCACGAACGCCCGGACCCGTCCGTCTACAACATCGCCCATCGCATCGACCTGCATGGTGAGTTGGACGTGGAGCGCCTGAAGGGCGCGCTGGTGGATCTGGTGCGGCGACACGACGCACTGCGCGGCAGATGCACCGAGCGGACGATGGAGATCCTGGACGAGGTACCGGTGGAGCTACCGGTCGAGGACATGACCGACGCCGACCACTGGTGCGAGGAGCACGCCCGGGTCCCCTTCGCCCTGGACCGTGCCCCGCTGTTCCGCTTCCGTCTGGGCCGACTCGCGGCGGACCACTGGATCCTGCTGACGGTGTTCCACCACGCGGTCTGCGACGGCTGGTCGCTGGGGGCGATCCGGGAGGAGCTGAGCCGGCTCTACCAGGGACGTCAACTCCCGCCGGTCACAGTTCAATTCACGGACGTGGCCCGCGCCGAGCACGAGCTGCCGACGACACGGCGGGCGGAGCTGGAGCGCTACTGGCGGGCCGAACTGACGGACGTACCCCTGCGGTTGCCGCTGCCGTACGACCACCCCCGCCCCACACAGCTGTCGGGCCGGGGCGCCCTGCACACCTGGACCATCGCCGGAGACACCCCCGCCCGGATCACGGCGACAGCCGCCCGCCTGGGCGTCACGCCCTACGCCGTGCTGGCCTCCGCCTTCGCGCTCTGGGCGGGCCGACTGTGCGGCGATCCGGCGGACGTCGTACTGGCCGCGTCCAGCGCGAACCGCACCCGGCGGGACCGGGCGGGGACGGTCGGGCTGATCGGGGACGCGGTGCTGGTACGGGCCAGGCTGTCGGAGGCCGCGGGCTTCGGGGAACTGGCGACGCAGCTGGCCGAGAGCCTGTTCGCGGCGCTGGACCACCAGGAGCTGCCGCTGACGGAGGTGGTGGACCTGGTGGACCCCGGGGACGGCCTGTTCCCGACGGTCCTGTTCACCGTGGTCACGACCCCACCGCCCACCCTGGACCTCGCGCCACTGCGGACCCGGGTGGAGGGCCTGGCCATGCCGGGGGTGGCGCGCAACGAGCTGTACGTCGTACTGGAGCCGGGGTCGACGGAGATCAAGGTCACCTTCGAGTACTCCACGGACCTCTTCACCGCGTCGACCGTCGAGGGATGGGCCCGGAGTTTCACCGCGCTGCTTGAGGAGCTGCCGTAGCGTGAGAGTGTGCGCGTGCTGGTCGTCGAGGACGAGGAGCGGTTCGCGGCCGGGCTCAAGGACGGGCTGGAGGCCGAGGGCTTCGCCGTCGATGTCGCGCTGGACGGCGTCGACGGGCTGTGGATGGCCCGCGAGAACGCCTACGACGCCATCGTCCTCGACATCATGCTGCCCCGCCTCAACGGCTACCGGGTCTGTCGGGAGCTGCGCGGCGCCGGGGACTGGACGCCGATCCTCATGCTCACCGCCAAGGAGGGCGAGTGGGACGAGATCGAGGGCCTGGACACCGGCGCCGACGACTATCTGACCAAGCCGGTCTCCTACGCCGTACTCCTCGCCCGGCTGCGCGCCCTGCTGCGGCGTGACGCGCACCAGCGGCCCGCCGCCCTGACCGCCGGAGACCTGCGGCTCGACCCCGCGACCCGGACGGTCACCCGGGCCGGACGGGACATCGACGTCACTGCTCGGGAGCTGGCGGTACTGGAGTTCCTGCTGCGGCGGGCGGGCGAGGCGGTGTCCAAACGGACCATCCTCGACCATGTCTGGGGCGACGACTTCGAGGGCGACCCGAACATCGTCGAGGTGTACGTCCGGCGGCTGCGCAACAAGGTCGACCGGCCTTTCGGGCGGCGATCGCTGCTGACGGTGCGGGGGTACGGGTATCGGCTGGTGCGGGATGACCCCGGGGACCGGTGAGCGGGCGAGGCGGGAGCTTCGGGCCGTGCGGGTGCGGGCCACGGTCATCGCCGTGCTCGCGGTGGCGCTCGCGCTGGTCGCCGGGGGCGTGGCCCTGGTGTTCGGGCTGCGGACCGAGCTGAGCAATGACGTACGGGACGCCGCCCGGGACCGGGCCGGCGAGGTGGCCCGGGTCATCGAGGCGGGGCGCGGGGTGTCGACGCTGGCCGTGTCCGCGGACGACGAGGAGTTCCTCCAGGTCGTGGCGGAGGACGGCACGGTCGTCGCGGCGAGCGACAACGTCGAGGGCCGCCCGGCGCTGGCCCGGCTCGCGCCCGGCGGGAGCACGACGGTCGAGACCGACCTCGACGAGGACAAGTTCCTGGTGGTCGCGGTGGGCGCGAAGGACGGCGACCGGGACCTGACGGTCCTGGACGGCCGAGCGCCTTCCGGGGTGGCGGAGGCGACCTGGACGGTCACCCGGCTGCTGCTGATCGGCGTCCCCGTACTGCTGGTGCTCGCGGCCGCCGCGACCTGGGCGGCCGTCGGCAGGACGCTACGGAGGGTCGCCCGCGCCGAGGCCGCGCAGCGCCGGTTCGTCTCCGACGCCTCCCACGAACTGCGCTCCCCGGTCGCCGCGGTCCGCCAGCATGCCGAGGTGGCCCTCGCCCACCCCGAACGGGCGGACCCCGACGCCCTGGCCGGGACGGTGCGGGAGGAGGCCGTACGGATGCAACGCCTGGTCGACGACCTGCTGCTGCTCGCCCGCGCGGACGAGAGCGCGCTCGCGGCGACCCGCCGGCCGGTGGACGTCGACGACCTGGTCCTGGAGGAGGCGCGCAGCCTGCGGTCGGGCACGGACCTGGCCATCGACAGCACGGGTGTGGGCGCGGCCCGGGTGATCGGCGACTCAGAGGCGCTACGGCGCCTGGTGCGCAACCTCGGCGAGAACGCGGCCCGCCATGCCCGCGCGCGGGTCGCGTTCGCGCTGACGGACACGGGGGACGGGCAGGTGCGGCTGACGGTGGAGGACGACGGTCCGGGCGTCCCGCCCGCCGACCGGAAGCGCGTCTTCGACCGCTTCGTACGGCTGGACGAGTCCCGTGCGCGGGGAGCGGGCGGGGCCGGTCTTGGCCTGGCGATCGTGGCGGAGGTGGCGGCCGCGCATCGGGGGAGGGCGGAGGTGGGGGAGGGCGATCTGGGGGGCGCTCGGTTCGTGGTGACGCTGCCGTCGGCGGGCGAGTGAGCCGCTGAGCAGGGCCGGGGGGTGCGCTGTATCGCACCTGGTAGGTGGTTCGGCCCTGGGACACGCTTTTTTCTCCCCCGTACGGCGGTTGCTCGGTTTCTGACAGCGCGTTCAGGGGCGTTCAGGGGACGTTCAGCGGGTGGGAGGGAGGATCGGCTGTAGCGGATCGGTGTGCCTGAGGAGGCCGTCATGAACGCTCGGCGAAGGTTGTTGTGGCCCGGGGCCGTCGTGGGGGCCGTGGTGTTGATGGCCGGGGCCTGTTCCGGGGACGCGGGAGCCGACGAATGTGTGCGGGTCGTCGACGAGGAGACGGGGGAGACGGGCAAGGAGTGTCTGCCGCTGGCGCCTCGGAGCGACCGCGTGGATCTCGAAGAGCCGGTCTTCTCCCATCCGACGCGGATCACGAACCCCCTGCACCCCACGAGCGAGGTGGACCAGGTCGTGATGGGCGGCCAGGCGGACGGGGAGGTCTTCCGGACCGAGGTCAGCGTGCTGCCCGGCAGCAAGACGATCAAGTGGGACGGCACGTCCGTCTCGGCCCTGACCTCGCAGTACGTCGCCTACGCCGACGGCCGGATCCAGGAGGTCGCCCTCGACTGGTACGCCCAGGCCGACGACGGTTCGGTCTGGTACCTCGGGGAGGACGTCTTCAACTACGAGGACGGGGTCGTGGCCGATACCGAGGGGACCTGGCAGGCGGGGCGGGACGAGGCTCCACCGGCGATGATCATGCCCGCGTCTCCGGAGGTGGGGGATGTGTACCGGCCGGAGAATCTGCCCGGGGTGGTGTTCGAGGAGGTCACGGTGAAGTCCGTCGATCAGACGGTGGACGGGCCTTACGGGAAGGTCGACGGTGCGATCACCGTGACCGAGGTGCACATGGACGGCTCCACGGAGGAGAAGGTGTTCGCGCCGGGTTACGGGGAGTTCTCCACCGGTACGGAGGGCGACCTGGAGGCGGTGTCGCTGGCGGTGCCGACGGATGCGGCGCCGGGTGCCGCGCCTTCTGAACTGGCCGCGCTGGATGAGGCGGTTCTGGGGGCGCAGGACGGTGAGGTGAGCGAGGGGGATGTGCGGGAGGTTCGGGGGGCCTGGGAGGCGTACATTGCGGCGGATTCGGTGCCGGAGTTGTTGGAGCGGCAGATGACGCGGGATGTGAAGGCGCTGGAGGGGGAGGATGCGGTCGAGGCGGCGTTGAGGGTGGCGCAGAACGCCGGTGACCTGAGTCTGCGGTACGAGACTGTGCGGTCGGTCGATCTGGAGCGGTTCGGCATGTGGGCGCGGCAGTTGGGGATCGACGCGGCGGCGGGGGAGGCCGGGGCGGTCGCGGGTGACGTGACGAGCCTGGAGCTGGTGTGGGAGCGGCTGCGGGACGACTCGGGTGAGGCGGAGAAGGTTGCTGCGGATCTGAGGGAGGCCAGGGAGGCGGCGGACCGGGAGGACACGGATGCCGCGGGCCGGTTGGCATCGGAACTGTCGGCTGACATCGCACAGCTGACGCCGGAGCGGTGACCGCGGCAACGCGATGCCGCTTCCCGGCGCCGGGGTTCGGGTCACGTGGCCAGCGGGTCCAGCTCCAGCGGTTCGATCTTGCCCTCCAGCATGGTGCCGAGGCCCTGTACGGCGCACACGTCCGGCCGCTCGGCGATATGCACCGGCATCCCGGTGGCCTCCCGCAGCATCTGGTCGAACCCCGGCAGCAGCGCGCTGCCGCCGACCATCATGATCCCCCGGTCCGCGAGGTCGGCGACCAGATCGGGCGGGCAGTCCCGCAGCACCTTGCCGATCCCGTCGAGTACGGCGGTCAGCGGGGTCTGGATGGCGTCCCGTACGGCCGCGGTGTCGACCTGGACGGAGCGGGCGAGGCCGGTGGCGACGTCCCGGCCGTGGATCTCGGTGGAGGCCGGCCCGTGCGGGGTGAGCCCGTTGCCGGACAGGGCGAGCTGCAACGGCCGTACGGACTGGCTCGGCAGCACCAACTCGTGCTCGTGGCGCAGATGCTGCACGATCGCGTGGTCCACGGCCTCGCCGCCCACCGCGATCCGCTCGGCCGTCACGATCGACCCGAGCGAGAGTACGGCGACCTGGGTCGCCGCCGCCCCGCACACCATGATCATGGTGGCCTCGGGCCGCTCCACCGGCAGCCCGCAGCCCACGGCCGCCGCGATGAGCGTGTCCACCAGCTCCACCCGGCGCGCCCCGAGTCCGACCAGCGTCTCGATCGCCGCGCGCTGCGCCAGCGGATCGGCGTCGTGCGGAGTGCAGGCGGCGGCGCGCAGGCGCGGCTTGCGGCGCAGGGTACGGCGGACCTTGTCGCCGAGCAGATGCCGCAGCATGCGCTGGGCCATCTCGATGTCGACGACCGTGCCGCCGGAGACGGGCCGGACGACACGGATGTAGTCGGGGGTACGGCCGGTCATCTTCTCCGCGAACTCGCCGACCGCGATCAGCGCGCCCGTACGGGTGTTCACGGCGGCGGCGGAGGGCTGGTCGACGACGAGCCCGGCCCCCTTCACGTACACCCGCGTCCTCGCCGCCCCGAGGTCGACGGCGAAGTGGCAGCGGCGCAGCTGCTCCAGACTGGCGGTCATGGCAGGTCCTCCCGAGAGCACAGACCGTGGGGCCGCCGGGTGGCGGCCCTCACTGGCATCGTGCGGGGGCGGGGGAGGGGGCGCGTGTTGTGGTGGGCCGAGCGGGGCGCCGCTGAATGGGGGGTTTTGTCGCTTGTGTCCCCTGTGGATGTCCCATCCGGTTCATCGGGCGCGGGCGGCTTCGAGGAGCGGGGAGAGGCTGGGGACGAGCAGCACCTCCTCGTCCGCCGCGCGCAGTCGGCGCCGGGCCGCGTCGTTCGGGGCGTAGCCGATGAACGGCAGACCGAGGGTGCGGGCGGCGGACAGTTCCGCGACGGTGGAGGCGACCAGGACACAGGCGGAGGCCGGAGCCCGCACATGGTCGAGCGCCTCCAGCAGTACATGCGGATGCGGCATCAGCCGGGAGAGGTCGAGGGGGCGGCCGTACACCCCGCCCAGCACATGGTCGATCAGCCGGTGCTGCCGCAGATACCGCGCGACCGCGCCCGCCGTCCGGTCGGTCACCACGATCGGCCGGGCCCTGATCCCGTCCAGCGCCTTGAGCAGATCGGCGGCGAGCGGGGTCGGCCGAGCGGTACGGGCCGCCCGGTTGTCGTGCGAGTCCACCAGCGCGCGCACCTCGCGCTCCATCCTGTGTCCCGCGAACGCCCGCAGCAGATCGAGGGAGTTGGCGTAGCCCTCGACCGAGGAGACAGGGCCGCCCGTGGCCAGCAGCGGCCGCCCGGACAACGCGTCCTCGGGGTCCCGCTCCTCCACGAGCAGCCGGGCCACGTCCCGGAGCACCTCCCGCTCGGCGTCCTGCGTGTACATCCGCGCCAGCACCTCGTCGAACCCGAGCAGCACGTACCGCGCGGTCCGGATCAGCTCCCCCACCGAGCGGCGGGCGCCTGCGGGGAGGGCGGCGGGACTCCGGAGTTCGGGCGGCACGGTCCAGTGCAGGGCGTACCCGGGCACGCTCCACTGCGCCAGGGCCGCGTCGAGCCCGTCCCTGCCCCGGCGGCGCGCGCCGGCCAGTACGTCGGTCAGCATCCCGGGCAGATCGAGTCCGGGGCTGGCCGCGGCCTTGAGCGGGTCGTCGACGCGCCAGGTCACGGACACGCCGGGCACGCCGGTGACGGAGAGATGGCGCTCCCGCAGATCGACCTCGAAGTAGTGCCACCCCGCGCGGACGTGAGAGGGCTGCTGGACGGACGGCGAGTCCGGGACGGCGAGCAGGCCGTCCGTCGTGGACAGGACGATGACCAGGTCCGGGTCCCTGGGCTGGGGGATCCGCCCGTCGTACGGCATGGGGAAGGGGCCGCGCACCGGCCGCTCCTCCGCCGGAGGGCTCATGTCGTCGCCCTGGTCGAACACGCGATACCAACCGCCGCCGTTGCCGAACTGGCGGAACATCAGAGGGTCGACGGTCTCGGAGTCGACGTCCTCCATGAAGTGCCAGAACTCCGACAGTGCGACGATCGCCTGCGCGCCCGACTCGTTCAGTACGGCCTTGGCCGCGCCGAAGTCCGGCCGGTCGCTGTGGACCTCGGTGCCATCCGGCCGGAGGTGCGCCTGCCAGAAGGTGGCGCCCAGCCGCCGGCTGCCCAGGCGCCGCAATTGCCCGGCCAGCCCCTCCATCGTCGCCCGGAACAGCGGGGCCCCGTCCACGTACGGTTCCATCCGCGCGGTGACACCCCAGGCGGACTGCACCAGTTGGTATTCGTCCCGGGCAAGCCCACTGGCCGCTACAAGCTCCTCCACCAGGCGGCGCAGGGCCGCCATGGCCTCATTGCCGTGCCGTCCGTCCACGAACTCAAAGCGCACGAAGTCGTGCTGATCGGCCTCGACTTCGTCATCCGCGTCGTCGTCCTCCGCCGCGACCAGCAGCCGGTCCGGCTCGTCCTCCTCCAGCAGCGGGGGATCCTCATACACGGGTTCCTCGGGGTGGGCCTCCGGCACCTCGGCGAACGCCTCGCGCAATTCGTGTCCGAGGGCGAGCAGTTCGGGGTTGTCGCCGCCGGAGATCTTGTACTCCTCGAACACGTCGAGGGCCTCTTCCGTACGGCCCTGGCGCTGGAGGGCGATCAGGTAGAGACGGCGGAAGTCCTCGCGGGAGGGGTGGGCGTGGAGGAGGTCGGCGAGTTCGGTGGCGGCTCGCTCGAACTCGCCGAGTTCCAGGTCGAGTTCGGCGCGGGTGGCGTAGAGGGAGAGGCGCAGTTGGTGGAAGCGGGTGCGGGCCTCGGCGGCGGCCGGGCCCGGGACGCCGTCGAGTGCCTCGCCGCGCCAGAGGCTCAGTGCCTCGTCCACCGTGGTGCGGGCGGAGGCCAGTTCGCCCGTCGCGCGCTGCTGCTCCGCCTGTTCCACCAGTTTCTGGCAGGTGACGACATCCACGAAGTCGGCGCTGGTGTGCAGGGCGTAACCGTCGGGCAGGGCGGCGAAAATCCCGGGTCCGAGGGCGTTGCGCAGCCGGGAGGCGTACGTCCGCAGGAGGGCCTCGGCGTCCCCTTCCGGCGCCCGTGCCCCCCAGATGCCCTCGGTGAGCTGTGAGTGCGTCACCCTGCGGCCGTGGTGGAGGAGCAGCATGGCCAGCATGGCCTGCTCCTGCGGGGAGCCGGTGGCGATGGGCTGTCCGGATCCCCGGCGGGCGGTGACGCGGCCGAGGAGGGAGTAGTCGATGTGGTCATGGGCCTTCCACGCCTGGCGGACGAACGCGTCGCGCCGAAGCGCCCGCAGACCCTCCTGCTGCTCCGTGAGATCCTCCGACATCAGCAGCAACCCGATGGCCCGCGCGAAGGAGGGCCGCAGGGACGACGGCAGCAGGCCCAACTGAGCGGGGGCGACGGTCGTACCCGTCACGGGGGCCCCGCCCGACGACAGACGGAGGATCATCCCGCCGAGTTCGCGCAGATCCCAGGCGTACGGCTCCGGTCCGGTGGCGGACGCGAGCGTGAGGAGCGTGAGCTTGACCCTGCCGTCGGGCAGCAGCATGACCCGGTTCATGCCGAGTCGGCCGTGCGGGACACCGGCTTCGTGCAGCGCGGTGACCGCCTTGCCCAGCTGGCTCGCGGTCAGCACCAGGAGCGGCGCGGGCAGCCGGTAACCCCCCGGTGCGGGGAGGGACTTCAGCGTGATCCCATCGATGTACTCCATGACGACGTATTGGTGGCCGAGCTCAAGACCGTAGTCGTGAACGGTCACCACATTCGGATGCCGCAGCGCCTTCAGCGCCTGCCCGGCCCGCAGGAAGTCCCGGGCGCGCTTCGGATCCCGCGGCGCGGGGACCCGCGACACCACGACCCGCTCCCCGGTCTCGGTGTCCTCGCCCAGCCACAGCGAACCGCCCTGACCGACCGGCTGCAGGAGCCGGTACCGCTCCCGCAGCGCCCCCCGCCGCCCCACCAGCCGATCCCGAGTCTCCCGCGCCACCGTCGCGATCGGCTCACCGCCCGTGGCCGTCACCTTCCCGGACGCCGACGGCGTCGTCGCCCGGATCTCCCCCGCCGCCACCCCCGCCCGCTCGTCGATCAGCGCCCCGAGCCGGGACAGCAGATCCGTTGTCCTGCGCCTAGCCGTACGCGGCAGACTCCGCAGCAGCAACTCGCGCACCCCGGACCGGAACGCATAGCTCCCCGTCGGCCCCGCCACCCCCGTGAGCATGCCGCTGAGGATCACCTCCGCGAGATGCTGCGGACGCGGCTCCCGCTCCAACGCGGCCTGCACCAGCCGCATCACCGGCAGGTCGGGCCGCCCCAAGGCGAGATGCCCCGCCAGCCGAAACGCCTCCGGAGAAGCCGACGCCCGGAACCGCAGCACCAGTTCCTCCGCCGACAGCTCCCCGAAGTCCGCCCGCCCCACCGCATCACCCGGCCCGCGCAACCAAGCTGCCGCTCCCGGGAACTCCTGCCCCCCAGGCGCCGCCACCAGCGCCGCCCAGTTCGCCAGCCATCGGGGCCCCGGTTCGAGGACCGGCAGGGGCACAAAGCTCTCCTCCACGACGTCGTCGTACGGCCGGAAAGAGATCGCGGAGTTCGGCGCCGCCGGATGCGGCGCGCTCAACCGGCCGGGCACCGTGGGCAACGCGGTGTCCCGCCACAAGTGCTCAGGCAGCGGCTGTACGACCGCCAGCGGCATCCGGCGTGCCCAGCGGCGCAGCGTGCCGTACCACCGGGTGCCGGCCGGGCCCTGTCGCCACTGCGGGCCCATGCAGTCGCTGATCAGGAGGGTGACCGTGCGGCCGTCGGCGGGGGCGTGGGCGTCGGGATGGCGGACGGTGCCGTCGGGTTCGGCGCGGTGCGCGGTCACCGTGCGGAAGATCCCCGACTGGGCGAGCGTGGTGTGCAGTTCGCGGATCAGCGGGCGCCAGACCGGCATCGTGGGGCCGGTGTCGTAGAGGAGGTTCAGCCGGAGCCAGCGCTCCTGGGCGGGGCGCAGGACCGGCAGCCAGAACTCGGGGGCGGCGCCGAGGCGGGCGATGCGGTCGGCCGTCGCGCGTTCGTCGAGTTCCACACGGTGGGGGGCGGCCGCGCGGCGCTTCAGCGGGCGCAGGGAGCGTTGCAGGGCCAGGGGGTGGCGCAGCATCGGGGGCGCGGGGGCCAGGAGCTCGGCGTGGGGTTCGGGGGAGGGCTGTGGGGCGGGTGCCGGGGCCGGGAGGTGGAGGGGGGCTCGGGGGGATTCCGGCGGCGGCGGAGGAGGGGCGGAGGCCGGGGGCTCCTCGTGCCGCTGCTCCACATGAGGCGGCTCGGGCGGTCGTACGTCCTCTGCCTCGGCCGGTGCTTCGGGCGTCGGCTCCTCCGGCGACATGTGCCGTGCCAGCCACAGCAGTTCCGCCAGTTCGAGCGCCGTCGGGCGCACGCCGCCGCCCGCCTCGGCCACTACGTCGGCCAGGCGGACCAGGGGCGATCGGCGGCGCTCAGAAGGCATCGCTGCTCTGGGCCTCCCCGAGGTAGGGCATCAGCCGCTCGGCGAGTTCGTCGAGGGAGTCGGCGGCGAGGTCGGAGGAGCGGGCCAGGTAGATGGCGTTCAGGAGCTGGTCGGTGGCCAGATCGCCGCCGCCGACCCGGGCGAGGAAGCGGCTGATCAGGGTCTGGGCGTAGGCGTCGGGCTCCTCGTCGAAGTGGGCGCGGACGATGTCGGCGAGCCGGGCGTCGTCGGGCTGGCGCAGCCGCAGGGTGACGCAGCGGCGCAGGAAGGCGGGCGGGAACTCGCGCTCGCCGTTGCTGGTGAGGACGACGAACGGGAAGGCATGGCAGCGCACCCGGCCGCGCTCCACGGCGACCCGCTGGTCGGTGCCGTCGATCATCACCTCGGCGACGGGGGTGTCACGGGCGCCGCGGATCAGCTCGGGGATCCCGTACTGGCCCTCCTCCAGCACGTTCAGCAGATCGTTGGGCAGGTCGAGGTCGCTCTTGTCGATCTCGTCGATGAGCAGGGCGCGGGGGCGGGCGTAGGGGAGGAGGGCGGTGCCGAGGGGGCCGAGGCGCAGGTGGTCCTCGATGCCGGAGCCGGTGGGGGCGGTGGTGTGCCGGGCCGCGTAGAGGCGGGAGAGCGGGTCGTACTGGTAGAGGCCGTCGTGCAGGGTGCTGCGGCTGGTGATGTTCCACCGCAGGACCGGGCCGAGGCGCAGCTCACGGGCGACGGCGTAGACGAGCGAGGACTTGCCGGTGCCGGGCGGACCCGTGACGAGCAGGGGGCGGCGCAAGTAGAGGGCGGCGTTGACGAGTTGGACCGTCTCCTCGGTGGCCTGGTAGGTGGCGGCGCGGTGGGTGCGGTCCGGGGAGACCGCGGCGACGTCGGCTCCCTCGTCCGGCGGGCCGAGCAGCGGGCTGCCGTCGAAGGCCCGCCAGGGCGGGGGCGGCGGCAGCTCGGTGATGCCGTCGTGCGGCTCGTTGGTGCCGGTGTAGACGGGCCACAGGGGCATGGCTCTTCTCTCCTGGGAGGCGCATCAGCGGACGGGGGAGTGCAGGCTGGCGGCGGGCTGGGGGAAGCAGCGCGGGTCGTCCCACAGCAGTTGTACGTCCTTGGCCCAGTGCCGGTCGGGGTCGTCGTCCGCCTCGGCGGTCTCCCGTAACTCCATGACACGGCGGGGCAGTTCGGCGGGCGGTACGCCGGTGACCGTGGCGGTGAGCTCGTCGAGGAAGGCGGTGCCGGAGCAGGGTCCTTCGTGGACGGGGTCGGCGCAGCCGGTGCGCGGCCACAGCAGCACCGGGACCGGGGTGTTCAGGCCCGCCTCGAAATGCGGCCGGGCGACGGTGGGCGGGTAGGAGAAGCCGGCCAGGTCCGCGTCGTCGTCGCGCAGCCGCTTGCGCAGGCTCGGCGGGCGCTCCCGGCCACCGCAGTCGACGCGGTGCAGCCGGGCCGCCGTACAGGCATCCAACTTCTGCCATTTCTTGGCCAGTTGGTGCCTCAGGCGTCCGCTGCGGTACCGGGAGCGGTCCACCACGACCAGCGGATGCGCGCAGCCCAGCGGGGTGGAGTCCTCGGGCCCGCACTCCCAGTGCGCCACCGGTTCGTTCAGCCACTCGCGCGGCAGCACGAACGTCACCAGCTCCTCGGCGCCCGGCGCGAGCTGGTCGAAGGCCTCGTCGACCCGCCGCTGGACGTACTCCCGTACGTCGGTGCGCGGCAGCCGCGTGGAGTCCACGCGCCGGCGGTGCCCGTCCCGGTAGGCGGACACCTCCACGGTGACCTGGTCGGCGCCGACGCCACTGTGCTCGATCTCGACGAGGATCGGCGACCAGACAGGCGCGGCGGCCGCAGGGGCGGGCGGGGTGTCGAGCAGCTCGCGCAGCCGGTCGGCGAACCGCGTCACCGCCTCCGTGCCCGGCACCTCCCACTGCACATACCCGGCCGCCGCGCCCAGCGAGGCGAAGCCGCCCTCCGGCAGCGGCGGCCCGAACGGCCCCACGGCGTCGACGTACAGCCGGTCGGGGGCACAGTCGAGGCCCTCGGCGACCGCCCTTCGCACCAGCGCGTACAGCCGCCGTACCGCCTCCGGGCGGTGGTCGGAGGCGGGGATCAGCTCGCACAGCTCGGGCCAGTAGCGGACCAGCACCTGCGTCGGCAGCATCCGGCCGACCCGCACGTCCCGCCCACCCGCGACGGTCGACACCATCCCCACCACCCGGCCGTCCGCGAGCGTTGCCGCCGCCCCGCTGAACCCCGGTGCCAGCGGCTGCCCGTGCGCGGTGAGCGCCTCCAACTGCGCCCACTCGTCCGAGATCAGCGGCCCGGGCAGTGCCCGATAGGAGGCGAGCATGCCCTCGTCGTACCCCTTGGGGAAGCCGTAGGCGATCAGCTCGGAGTGGTCCTGCTCAAGGCCGGGTGACGCGAACTCGGCCGGGACCAGGGGCACTTCGCGGTCGAGTTCGAGTACGGCGAGGTCGCCCGGGTCGGTGGGCCCGCCCTGCCAGCCGCCGTGCACGGCCACGGTGGCCGGTATCCCGGACAGCTCACGGCGGCCCGGGAAGCTCACCACGACCGGCGCCACCTCGCGCCGCCGCACCACATGGGCGCAGGTGAGCACATGGCGGCCGGAGACCAGGAAGCCCGCGCCGACCTCGGAGCCGCACTCGACGCGGGCGTGCCAGGCAGTCCCGCTCATGACCGCTCGGCTGCCTCCGGGGCGGGCCCGGACTGCCCCGGTGACCAGCTCAGCTTGACCAGCAGATGGCCCTCCACGGCCCCCTTGGCGATGACCGCCCCGGACTCCGCGGAGAGCTTCACCCCGAATTCCAGCTCCACCGAGTCGGGCCGCAGCGAGCCGTCCCGGAAGACCCGCAGCGCGGACTCGGCCGCCGCCCGCACTCCCTCCAGCGCCCCCTCGAAGGTGCGTGTCGCCCGGGCCGGACCGTCCTCGCGCGTGACCAGCCGGGCGCCGGACTCGTCCTCGACGCCCTCCACGACCACCACGGCGCCGTCCTCGGTCTTGAACTCCATCAGCCCGTCCATGGCGCCGCTCGCTCCCCCGTTTTCCCTGCCGTCGATGAACTCCATTGTTACGGACGGTGCTCGGAATGTCGCCGTTTCCGTGCGAAGAGGCCCTGCTCAGGTCGGCGCGATGCCCCGGATCACCCCCAGCTCCACCAAATCCTGCGGCCGGATGCGGAGTTGGTCCGCCGTCGCCTCCACCTCCTCGGCCGGCCGCTTCAGGATGGCCGCCGCGAGCTCCGGGGCGATCACCGAGAAGTAACTGTCCGGTGTGGCCCAGGTGTTGCCCGGCGCGGCCAGCGCCAGCGCCCCGCCGGAACCGCCCTCGCCGATCACCAACGTCGTCACCGGCGTCCGAGCCGCGGCCACCGCCGAGAACAGATCCGCGATGGCCGCCCCCGCGCCCTGCCGCTCGGCCTCCGCGTCATTGGCGGCGCCCGGGGTGTCCACCAGCGTCAGCGCCGGAATGCCGAGCCGGTCCGCGAGCCGTATCAGCCGGGCGGCCGTGCGGTACCCGGCGGGCCGGGTCGCCGTCCCCGTCTGCGCCGCGTAGGCGACCGTACGGCCCTCGTGCTCACCGAAGCCGCACAGCATGCCGTCCGGGTCGGTGCCACCCGCGCGGTCGCCGCCGATGGCGAGGCGATGGGTGAAGTAGGCGTCCAAGTAGGCCATGGCGCGCGGACGTTCGGCCGAGCGGGCCCGCCGTACCGCGTCCCAGCCCGTCGCCGGCAGCTCCGGGGAGCCGAGCGCGGTGGGCACCGGCGCCGGGGCCTGCGAGGTCGCGGTCAGCAGCCGCAGCCACCGGCCCAGCGTCGAGCGCAGCTCCTCCGGTGCCACGAGTGCGTCGGCCGCCCCCACCGCCACCTGCGCCTCCGCCGTATAGGCCGCCGGGTCCGCGTCCACGGGCCGCACCCGTGACCCCGCGAAGCCGACCTGTACGCCGGGCAGCGCCAGCACCACATCGGCGCCCGCGCCCAGCGTGGCCCAGCCGCCGCCGGTCGTCGGGTCCCGCAGGACCGCGATCTGCGCAAGCCCCGCCTCCCGCGTCAGCACCGACTGCCGGGCCACACGCTGGAGTTGGGTCAGCGCAAGCATGCCCTCCTGCATCCGGCTGCCGCCCGTGGCGATCAACGGCACGACCGGGAGCCGGTACCTACGGGCATGCCCATAGGCCGCCTCCAGCCGGTCCCCGGTGCGTTCGCCGAGCGAGCCGCCGAGGAAGCCGAACTCGAACGCGATCAGCACCGCCCGGGTGCCCTCGACGAGCCCGGTGCCACAGACCACGGACTCCTCCTCGCCGGTGCGTTCGGCGGCTCGCAGCCGGGAGGCGTCGTAACCCCGCCAGCGGAGCGGGCCGTCGGGCGCGGAGTCCCGTTCCGGGTAAGGAAGTTCGACGAAGTCGTCGGTGACGAGAGCGAGGAACTCCCGCGCGATGAGCCGGTCAGCCACGGCTCAGCGCCCGCTTCATGATCTTCCCCATGTCGTTGCGGGGCAGGGCGTCCAGATGGTGCACGACCCGGGGCCGCTTGTGCGGGGCGAGCCGGCGGGCCACATGATCGGCCAACTCCTCGACGGTGGGCGGCGCCGCCGGGTCGGCCGGAACCACCCACGCCACGATCCGCTCACCCAGATCGGCATCCGGCTCCCCGGTCACCGCCGCCTCCCGCACGGCCGGATGCTCCAGCAGCGCGTTCTCGATCTCACCCGCCCCGATCTTGTAACCCCCGCTCTTGATCAGGTCGGTGGCCTTGCGGCCCACGATCCGGACGTACCCGTCGGGATCGCGCACCGCCATGTCCCCGGTACGGAACCAGCCGTCCGCCGTGAACGCCTCCGCCGTGGCATCGGGCCGGTTCAGATACTCGGTGAACAGATTCGGCCCGCGCACCTGGATCTCGCCCACCGTCTCACCGTCGTACGCCGTGATCGGCTCCCCGTCCTCCTCCACCAGTCGCAGCTCCACGCCCGGCAGCGGCACACCGACCGTCCCCGGGCGGGCCTCGCCGTCCGCGCGGATGCTGGTGTTCATCAGCGTCTCGGTCATGCCGTACCGCTCGATCACCCGCCGCCCGGTCGCCGCCGCGATCCGCTCGTGGTCGTGCACGGGCAGCGCGGCCGAACCCGACACCAGCAGCCGCGCCTTGCCCAAGGCCTGTGCGAGAGACGGGTCCTCGGGGAGCGCCTGGGCGATGCGGTGGTACATCGTCGGCACGCCGAAGAGCATGGTCGCGCCGCCGTCCAGCTCGCGCGCGACGCCCTCCGGGCTGAACCGGCCGAGGTGACGCACGGAGCCACCGCGCCGCAGCGGGCCGAGGATGCCGAGGACCAGCCCGTGCACATGGAACAGCGGCAGGCCGTGCACGAGGACGTCGTCGCCGGTCCACTGCCAGGCGTCGGCGAGGGCGTCCAGCGTGTGGGCGAGGGCCCGGCGGGGGAGGACGGCGCCCTTGGGCGGTCCGGTGGTGCCGGAGGTGTAGACGACGAGGGCGGGATCCTCGTCGGCGGCCTGCCGGGCGAGATGGGTGCCGGTCGCTCGTACGTCGACGTCGACGCGCTCCAAGTCGTCGAGCGCCGCAGGGAGTTCATCGCCGGGTGCGGCGAGCACGAGGCTCGGCGCGCTGTCGGACAGGATGTGCCCGAGCTCCTTCTCCCCCGACTTCGGGTTGAGCGGCACGGCGGCGATCCCCGCCTCCAGCGCCGCGACCACCGCCACGGCGGTCTCCAGCGCCGGGGTCGCCCACACCGCGACCCGGCCGCGCCCCGCGACCCGATCCACCAGGGCACCGGTCGCGGCGGCGAGCTCGGCATACGTCAGAGACCGCTCGCCGAACCGCAGCGCGATCCGGTCGGGCGGGCCGTCGGCCAGGGCCGGGAAGAGAGTGGACACGCGTCGTATCTCCTTAGCTGTCGCCTCCGTCGTCCACCACGATGCCCCCCTCGCCCTGCTGAGGGCGGCAGATTCCGGCCCGTCGGTCGTTGTTGTGCCGCTTCTCACCGACGTTTCCCGATGTTCGGTCCGCGGATATCAGTCCCCCCTCTCCACCACATCCGCCACCACACAGCTGACGTTGTCCGGGCCGCCCGCCTCGTTCGCCGCGGTGATCAGGGACCGGACCGCGGTGTCCGGGTCGGGGGGCGTGGTGAGGATGTCGCGGATGCGGGCGTCGGGGACCACCGTGGACAGGCCGTCGGAGCAGAGCAGGTAGCGGTCGCCCGGCACGGCGTCCTGGAGGCGGAGATCCGGGGGCTCCGTCGCCGTCGGGGACAGGGCCTTCAGCAGCAGCGCGCGCTGCGGGTGGGTCAGGGCCTCCTCGGGTGTCAGACGGCCCTCGTCCATCAGGGACTGGACCACCGTGTGGTCGTGGGTGATGCGGAACAGGCCGCCGTCGCGCAGCAGATACGCCCGCGAGTCGCCGATGTGGACCAGGGCCAGCCGGGAGCCCGTCCACAGCAGGGCCGTCAGGGTCGTACCGGCGTCCTGAGTCATCCCGTGCGCGGCCTCCTGGAGCGCCTCCTCCAGGAGGTTCAGCACGTTCCCGGCGGAGAGGTCCGTCGTCTCCAGACGGCGCAGTGCAGCCACCGCCGCATTGCTCGCCGGGCCGCCCTCGGGGCCGTAGCCGTCGGCCACCGCGAGCAGCCGAGTGCCCGCGTACGCCGTGTCCTGGTTGGCCGGGCGGACCAGGCCGCGGTCCGAGTGGGCCGAGTGTCGCAGTTCCAGCATCGTGGTGTCCTTCCGTGATGTCGTCGTCAGCTGGTCGATCAGGAATTCCGCCAGGTCACGCCGTACGGCCGTCTCCGCCTCCACACCCGCCCAGTACGCCCGGATCTCCCGCGCCGCCTCCTCGGGGGCCAGCGCGCACACCTCCCGGATGCGGGCCAGCGGCAGGCCGATGCGGCGCAGCCAGGCCACCAGGCGGGCCCGCTCCAGTTGGGCGAGCGCGTAGTGGCGGTAGCCCGTCTCCGGGTCCACGCGCGCGGGGCGCAGCAGATCGAGTTCGTCGTACAGGCGCAGGGCCTTGGGCGACAGACGGCACGCCCGTGCGAAGGCGCCGATCGTCAGCATGTCCTCCATGGCGTCGATGCTGGGGCCTCACCGTGGGGGAGGGTCAATTCGGTTGTCGCGGTCGCGGGACGTGCGGTTAGCCTGCGAGCGGTCCGCCCTACGACTCTGGAGCCCGCCGTGTCCCGAATAGCCCTGGTCACCTACGACCCCCGGCCCGAGCCCAGCCACGACCGTGACCTGCCCGTGCTGCGGGAGGCGCTGGCCGGTGCCGGGGCCGGGGCGGACGTCGTGTACTGGGACGACGACGGTGTCGACTGGGGCGCGTACGATCTCGCGCTGATCCGGTCGACCTGGGACTACAGCTGGCGCACCGCCGAGTTCCTGGCGTGGGTCGAGCGCTGCGGCAAGGTGACGCGGCTCGCGAATCCGCCCGCCGTCGTGCGGTGGAACACCGACAAGCGGTATCTCGGGGACCTCGCCGAGGCGGACGTGCCCGTCGTGCCGACGCGGTACATCGCGCCGGGGGCCGCCGCGGACCTCCCCGACGATCACGAGTACGTGGTCAAGCCCACCTCCGGCGCCGGCGCGCGCTACGCCGCCCGCTACACGCCCGACCAGCACGAGACGGCCGTACGACACCTTGCGCGGATGCACGAGGAGGGGTTCACGGCGATGGTGCAGCCCTATGTGCGCAGTATCGATGCCCGGGGTGAGCGGGCGCTGCAGTTCTTCGGCGGGCGGTTGCTGCACGCCAGCCGCAAGCAGGCCGTTCTGGCGCCCGGTACGGCCTTCGACGCGGACAAGGTCGCGCACCCGGGTCTGGAGCCGTGGACGCCGACGGCGGGCGAACTCGCTGTCGCCGAGCGCGCGCTGGCCGCCGTACCGGATGCGGACGGGCTGCTGTACGCGCGCGTGGATCTCGTCGACGGGGAGGACGGGGAGCCGCGGGTGATGGAGCTGGAGCTGGTCGAGCCGAATCTGTTCCTGTATCTGCATCCGGGGTCGACGGGGCGGGTGGTGGAGGCGGTGTTGGCGCTGGCAAGGGCCGGTCACCCCTAGGGGCGGGAAATCCGGGAACCCGCCATGGGCGTCCCGATCTTCTGCCTACTCTGCGGGAAAGAGCAGACGTGCGTGACCATGGCAGAGGGCGTGACCGGATCGTGGGCGGATCCCATACGTGGCGCACCTCCGGCTTCCCCGTGGAGCTGACCAGCTTCGTGGGGCGACGGGACGAGTCGGCGGACGTCAGACGGCTGTTGACCGAGGGTCGGCTGGTGACGCTGACCGGGCCCGGCGGGGTCGGGAAGACCCGGCTGGCGTCGCATGTGGCGAAGCAGATCGCGCGTACCTTCCCTGACGGGGTGTGGCTGGTGCCGCTGGCCGCGCTGGGTGACGAGGCGTTCGTCCCGCATGCCGTGGCCGACGCGCTGGAGGTGGGCAACGAGGCCGGGCGGCCGCCGCTGGACGTCCTCGTGGAACATCTTCAGGGCCGCAGTCTGCTGCTCGTTCTCGACAACTGCGAGCATGTGCTGCGCAGTTGTGCCATCCTCGCCCAGACCCTGCTCGCCGCCACCGAGGGCGTACGGGTCCTGGCGACCAGCCGGCACCGGCTCGGGCTCGTCGGTGAGCGGCTCTACCCGGTGCCGCCGCTGCCCGCACCCGGGCCGGAGGAGCTGGGCGCCTCGGCCGCCGAACACTCCCCCGCGCTACGGCTGTTCGCGGACCGGGCGGCGGCCGTGGTGCCCGGGTTCACGGTCGACGAGGGCAACCAGCACGCGGTGGCCCGGCTGTGCCGTCGGCTCGACGGGCTGCCGCTGGCCATCGAGCTGGCGGCGGTGCGGGTGCGCGCGCTGGGCGTGGACCAGCTCGTCGAACGGCTCGACGACCGCTATCAGTTGCTCACCGGCGGCAGCCCGGCCGCGGCGCCCCGGCATCGCACGCTGCGCTCGGCCGTCGACTGGAGCCATGAACTGTGCACGCCCCAGGAGCAGTTGGTGTGGGCGTGGTTATCGGTGTTCGTCGGCCGCTTCGACCTGGCCGCCGCGGAAGCCGTGTGCGGAGGGGAGGGGCTGGGCGCCACGGATGTGCTGGACGCGGTCGCCGGGCTCGTCGACAAGTCGGTGCTCCTGCGCGAGGAGCGCGGCGGCCAGGTGCGGTACCGGCTGCTGGTCTCCCTGCGCCACTACGGCCTGGAAAAGCTGGAGGACATCGGCGAGGTGACCGTCACCAGGCGCCGGCACCGCGACTACTTCGCCCGGCTGGCCGCCGCGTACGAGCGGGACTGGTTCGGTCCTGACCAGGTCGCCGTCACCGACCGGCTGCGGCTGGACCAGGACGACCTCCGGGCCGCGCTGGACTTCTGTCTCACCACCCCGGGCGAGGCCCAGCACGGGCTGCGGATGGCCGCGACGCTGTGGTTCCACTGGGTGGCGGGCGGCGCCTGGGGCGAGGGCCGGCACTGGCTGGACCGCGCGCTGCGGGCCGGGGCACGCCCCGACGCGACCCTGACCCGGGCCATGTGGGCGGGCGCCCTGATGTCGCTCGTGCACACCCGCTCCGCCGCCGTCCTCACCGGCGCCGACCCGCCGCACAGCGCCCCGGCCGCCGACGCGGAACTCCCCGTACCGGCCCCGCCCCTGTTACCGGCCGACGCCTTCGGCACCGGCCGGGCGGCCACCACCGCCCTCGGCTTCGTCGTCCTCACCCGCGTCGAACTCGCCTGCACCCTGGTCAGCCGGGGCCGGGCCCACGAGGCGACAGCCCTGTGCGCCGAGGCCGTCGCCGTCTGCGAGGCGCACGGCGAACAGTGGGCGCGCGCCTGGGCGCTGCGCACACTGGGCCTCGCGCACTGGTCGCTGGGCGAGTACGACCGGGCCGCCGAGCACGCGCGCGCGTGCCTGCGACTGCCGTACACCGGACACCGGCGCCAGAGCCTCGCCCGCACCCTCGACCTGCTCGCCGCGGCGGAGGCCTTCGCCGGGCACGCCGAGCGGGCCGCGGTGCTGCGGGGGGCCGTGGACCGGATCTGGCACGACATCGGCGGCGATCCGACGCAGGCGAAAGGGGCGGGACGGCTGTACGCGGCCGAGCGCCATGCGCGGCGGGCGCTCGGGGACCAGGGCTACGAACGGGCCCACCGGCGCGGCGGCGCGCTGTCCCGCAACGACGTCGTCGCCTACGCGCTGGGGGAGCTACGGCGGCCGACGACCGCCTCGGCCGCCGCGCCGGACACCCGCCCGCTCACCCGACGGGAGGCCGAGGTGGCGGCGCTGGTCGCCCAGGGCCTGACCAACCGGCAGATCGGCGAGGCGCTGGTCATCTCGCAGCGGACGGCGGAGGGGCATGTCGAGCGGATCCTGGTGAAGCTGGGGTTCAGCAGGCGCAGCCAGCTGGCAGCGTGGTTCACGGCTCGGGCGGGCGGGGCCTGAACGAGGGGGCGCCCCCTCACTCCTCCTCCGTCACCTCCAGCACCAACTGCCGCACCTCGTCCGCCCCGAGCTGCCGCAGGACCAGCGCCAGGAGTTCCCCGCAGCGGACGGTGACCTCGCTGCCGGGTGGGAGTGACCCGGCGAGGGTGAGGAGTTGCCAGGCGCAGTGGGCCTCCATGAAGCACAGGTCGCGCAGGTCGAGGGTGATGTGGGTGGGGTCTTCGGTGTTCTGGCGGGACAGGGCCTCGCGGAGGGTTTCGACGAAGTCCGTGCGGGGGGCCGTCACATGGAGGGGGTGGATCCGGGCCATGTCGTCCAGCAGGGTTCTGCCGAAGCGCCGGCGGTCGTACCAGCAGATCGCGGTGAACAGCGGGTCCGCGAAGAGGGGGGCCACCGAGGCCTCGTAGTCCCGCAGGCGTTCGTCCTCGACGCCCGCCTTCGGGGCCCAGCTCATGTCCGCCGCCACCCGCAGCCCGGCCCAGCCCTCCTCGCGGGCGCGTTCGACCTCGGCCCGGCACGCCTCGATCGTGCGCTCCTTCTGGAAGCGGCCGTTCGGGAGGTACATCTGCGGGGTGCGTTTCAGGGACAACTGGCCGTCCGCCCGGGCCTGTGTGGCTGCGGCGCCGGCGCGGTCCAGGAGGGCGATCACCTCGTCGTCCTGGAGATCGTCCGGGTCCATGACCAGCAGGACCTTCTCCCGGCGGGCGAGGCTGGTGCGGGTGTAGGCCGTGAACACCGCCCAGTAGGACTCGGTCCCACTCGCCTCCATACAGGCGTGGTCGCCCAGTCGCAGCCGCTCGACGGGCACGGTCCGCTCGGGAAGCTCCATGCCGCGACAGTAGGCACGGGCGGACGACGAGCCTCCCGGATGATCGACGATGTTCGGTTGGGGGGTGGGTCACGGACGGGGTGACGTCAGGGGCGATCAGTTGTGTTCGTATCCATGTGGTGATCGACCGCCGGGTCCACCGCCACCCGTTGCAGCAGCCCCCAGGTGAACTCCGCCACGCACGCGTGCCGTACGCCGCCGGCGTCCGGGGCCGTGAACGCCAGGCCCCAGCGTGTGGGTGCCGAGCCCTCCAGTGGGCGGGCGGGGGCGAAGGCTCGGGCTGCCTCGTCGACCGTGCAGGACCAGGGGGTCAGGTCGTCCAGGGTGCGCAGGGGCGGGGGCTCGGCGCCGGGGGCCCGGACCAGCCATTCGTTCCAGACGGCGCCGTTCGGGGCCAGCAGGACCTCGAAGCGCAGGGTGGGCCAGAGCGGGACCGGCCACAGCCAGGCCTCGCACTCCAGGTCGCCCACCTTTCGCGGCACCACCGACTCGGGCTTGCCGAGGACCGAGCGGTACCGGGAGGCGGCCGCGCGGGAGCGGGGGGAGCGGACCATCGCCTGCCACTTCTTGTTCGCCTCCCGCATGTCGGTGATCGAGACGCCCAGTTCATGGCGGGCGTCCTCCACCAGGTCCGGGTTGTGGTCGGCCATACGGCGCAGCAGGACGAGCTGGAAGTGGAGCGGGCCGAAAGGGCTAGTGGACGGCATGGGATCCATGGTCGCGCACGGGTCCGCCGGGGCGGCGGCCGTCCGGGAGGAACAGGACCGAGTTGACGTACCGCGGGCCGCCGCCGGGCAGCACACGGCGCAGCAGGCCCCGGGAGACGACATGCTCGGCCTGCGCCTGGTGGGCCTGGAGCGGGAAGCCGGCCAGCGGGACCCAGCTGTCGCCGGGCAGCACCCAGCCGGCGTAGCGCAGGAGGGAGAGGTAGGTGACGACCGGGGCGATCGGCTGGATACGGCACTCCAGTTCCACGAACAGGGCCGGCCGGTCACGGGCCAGGATGCCGGTCGCACCGCGCAGGACCGCCAGTTCGCTGCCGTCCACGTCGATCTTGATGAAGCCGACGTCCCGCAGCCCGAGTTCGTCGATCGTGACGCAGCCGACGTCCAGGGCCTGGCCGTGGATGTCCCGGCGGACCAGGGAGGACACCCCCCGGTCGCCCGCGTCGCCGGACGGCAGCCACAGGCGGGCGGTGCCGGGGCGGTCGGAGGCGGCGGCCTGGATCACCCGGACGTTCGGCGGCGCGCCGGAGGCGAGGAGCCGGGCGAGGCGGGGGACCGGCTCGACGGTCACCACCTGGCGGGCTCGCCTGGACAGCCGCCGTGTCCACGGGCCGTACCAGCCGCCGACGTCCACTGCCGTGCCGCAGGACGGCGGGCAGAGCTCGGCGAGCCGGGCCAGCTCGGGTTCGAAACGGGGGTAGACCGCCCGGGCGGTCGCGGCGACGAGCCGGACCGGCAGGAAGGGGGCCAGACGGGCCGCGAGGGTCGTGGTCATGGCACCATCCGTTTGAGGAGCGCCTCGTGCTCGTCGTCGCCGACCTGCTCCCCTGAGGACGGCAGCAGTTGCGGGATGCCGTCGATGATCGGGTAGCGGCGGCGCAGTCTCGGGTTGTAGAGCGCCTCGCCCGGATCGGCGGGGCCGTCCGGCGGGAGCAGATGCAGCGGGCCCTTGTCGAGCGGACAGGCCAGGATCTGCAGCAGCGGGTCGTCGGGGTTCATGGTGGGGTCAACTCCTTGGCGGCCATGGGGGGTTGAGTGCGCACCGGCTGGTCGTGCCGGGGCATGGACAGCAGTACGGCGACGGCGAGCGCGATGCCCGCGAGGCGCAGCGCGAGCCGCAGTGGGTCCTCCGGCAGCGCCTCGCCGAACGAGAGCGTGCCGAGCACCGCCGTGTAGAGGCAGGTCACGGTCGTGCACACCGGAACGATCAGCGAGGCCCGGCAGCGCTGGAGCGCGGCCTGCGACATCACCAGGCCGAACGCGCCGGTGAACAGCAGCAGATACGGATACGGCGAGCGCAGCAGACCGAGCAGCGCGCCGCCGAGCCCGTCGTCCGTCAGATGGCTCGACACCCCCTTGATGGCCAGCGAGCTGACCCCGTACAGCAGGCCCACCGCCACGCCGTACTCCACGCCGGTGGTCGGCAGCCGGTGCCGGTGCCGGGCGCGCCGCTCGGCGGAGTTGTACAGCCACACGCCACCGGCCAGCGACGGCACGCACACCAGCAGGATCAGCGGATACGGCGCCTCCTGGCCGACCGTCTCCCCTCCATCGGGGCCTTCGCGCAGCGACAGCACGACCATCAGCAGGGCGGCGAGGATCGCGGCGAGCGCGTACCGCTCCCGGCCGCTGGTCTCCTCGCCGAGCAGGCGGGCGGAGAGCAGGACGAGCAGGACCAGACCGGAGACGAACAGGCCCTGGGCGGCGGCGATCGGCAGGGTGCGGTAGACGGCGAGCTGCGCGGCGAACCCGGCGGCGAGCGCGAGGGAACCGCCGATCCACAGCGGGCTGCCCAGCACCAGCCGCAGCAGTCGGGCGGGTTGACGGATCGTCACCTCGGGCAGGGCGGCCAGCGCGCGCTTCTCCAGGACGAATCCGGTGCTGTACAGGACGTTCGCCAACAGGGCCGCGGCCACTCCCCACCACATGGTCTGCGTCCCCTTCCTAGGTCTTGCGCGCGGGTGTCTTCTGGGCGTGCAGCAGGAGGATCGAGGAGAGCGGTGGTCTGGAGCAGGCGAGGCGGTCGAGCGGGCGCAGCGGTCGCGGTACGCCGTGGAAGGGGGCGCCCGCAAGGCGTACGACCTCGAAGCCGGAGGCGGCGACGAACTCCCGCAGGGCGCGGGCGGTGTAGAGGCGGAGATGGCCCACGACCTCCTTGCCGGGACGGCCGTGGATCGCGCGCAGGCTGACCTCGGAGAAGACGGGCTGGATGCCCGCGAGGAGCAGCGCGCGGTTGTACCAGGCGGCCAGGTTCGGGGTGGACAGCATCAGATGGCCGCCCGGGCGCAGGACGCGGCGGATCTCGTCGAGCGCGGCGTCCGGGTCCACCAGGTGCTCGAGCACCTCGCTGAACAGGACCGCGTCGGCGGACTCCGACCTGAACGGCAGGCCGCCGTCGGTGAGTTCGCCCCGGACGGGGCCGCAGGCGAGGCGGGTGCGGGCTCGACGCAGGGCGTCCTGGGACCAGTCGACGCCGATGATGCGGTGGCCGGGGAGGAGGGGGGCGGCCACGGCGGCCGCGGTGCCGTCGCCGCAGCCGATGTCCAGGATGGTGCCGGGGGGCGCGGTGCCGAGGGCTGCCGCGAGCATGCGGGCCTGGCGGAGGCTGCGGGGGGTGCCGGAGGAGACGGGGACGGCGGGGTCCTCGTAGAAGTCCCGTAGGTGCTTGGGGGGTGCGGTGGTGGTCACTGAGGGACCTCCGTGGTGTGCAGATAGTGCTCGAACAGGTCCCGCAGGTGGGCGCCGTCGCCGTGGCTGAGCAGGGCGCGGGACCAGCGGAGGGCCAGATGCAGACGGCCCGCGGTGGAGGCGGTGGTGACGGTGAGGCCGCGGGGCATCCTGGCGGGGGCCGAGAACCATACGGCGTGCGCGCGGCCGGCCTCCTCGCCGAAGTCCAGGGCGTACGGGATGCGGCCGATGTTGCTGAGCAGGATCGTCGACGTCCAGGGGGCGGCTGCTCTGCGCAGACCCCGGGTGAGGGCGGCGCGCCAGGCCACGGGGGTGACCGGGGCGGTGAGCAGGGCCGCGCCCCGGCCCAGTTGGGGGCGGGGGAGGGACTTCAGGGCGCGGGTTCTCGTCGCGGTGCGGCTCAGCAGGCCGGGCATGTCGGTGAGGCTCAACTCATCGGGGCTGAAGGGGACTTCGACGAGCCGGGTGCCGTTGCCGATGGGCATGGTCGTGTCCCGGGGGCGGTCGTCCACGGGCATCGTGATGCGCAGGGGGCGGGGTGGGGCGCCGTGCTCGCGGTTCCAGTGGGCGATGGTCAGGGCGGTGGTGACCATGAGCTGGTCGTTGACCGTGTAGGGGGATCCCTTGGGGCGGTGGGGGAGGGGGAGCTCGGTGACGAGCATGCCGTTGCCGGGGGAGGGTTCGGGGGTGCCGGGGGCCACGCGGGCTGGGCGGGACCAGTTGGAGGGGGTGTCGGTGGGCGGTTGGGGGGCTTCGGGTCGGCGGGTGGGGGGTGCGGCGGGGGAGTTGTCGCGTCCGCCGTAGAGCTCCGCGGCGGTGGCGAGTACGCGGAGGCAGGCAGGGCCGTCGAGGGCGGTGTGGTTGATGGTGAGGAACAGGACTGTGTGCTGGGGGGTGCTGTCGGGGGGCGGGGGTGCTTGACCGGGCCGGCGGGGTGCCGCAGCGGGCGCCGCCCCAGCGGCACGACTGCCCGCTGCGGCGGGGCCTGCGGAGCGGCTCGCGGTGGATACGGCGGATACGGCGTCCGTAGCCTCGCTCCCTTCAACCGGCCCCGCCCCCTCCACCACCTCCAGCCGAATCGGCGGCGACGCGGACAGTGGCGGTACCGCCGTCAGCGCTCGGGTCCGGGCGTCCCGGAGGGAGTCCCGCCCCGGGGCGGGGAAGCTGACGACCTCCACCTCCGGTTCCCCGGTCAGCTCCCACTCGTAGCGCCGCCGGTACCACCGCCCCGGCGCCTCCCGCATCAGGATCCGCGGATGGCGCCGCAGCGCCTCGACGAAAGCCGTGCGCAGGCGAGAAGGGTCCAGGCGCCCCGGCAGATGCACCTCGATGTGCACCGTCTCCGGCTCCTCCTCCTGAAGGCAGTGCCGGGCGACCTCGTCCACCACCGGGAACGGGATGCGCTCAGGCCTCCGATCGGCCCGATGGTCCACCGCCGTCATGTCGGCTCGCCCCTCCCCGTGGCGTCGGCGGGCTCCTGTGGCTTGCGGAACGCGACACGCCGGGTCGGCGGATCCGCCTCCGGTCCGGTGGCGTGCGGCGGCGACTGCGAGGGCGGCAGTACGGCAGTCGAACCGGGCCCGCCCGGTACCGCCGTCGCACCACCGGCCTCCTCCGCCTCCTCCTCCCGCTCCCGCACACTCACCAGCGCCGCGAACAACCCGATCAGCGCCAGCAGTTGAGCCGTATGACCAAACGCCCCCGTCGACTCCCGGACCGGCTCCCCGGCCCCGATCGCGGCCACGACCCCGGCCACCGCCAGCGCCAACAGCGCGACGGGGACCAGGAGTTCATGCCGCCGTCGGGCCAGTAGCGCCAGCGCCGGTACCAGCAGCGCGAACCAGCCCGCGATCACGGCCGCGACCAGCGTCAGCGCCACCGTGCCGAGCCACAGACCGGGCGGCGGCGGCAGCGGCTGCGGGTCATCGGGGTTCGGCTCGCGGCGCCGCCACAGTGCGAGGCCCACCAGGGCCGCGAGTCCCACCCCACTGCCGATCAGCCCGGCCTCGTACGTCACCGACGGTTCGTACGCCAGCTCCACCGTGCCGCCCTCCCCGGCCGGGATCCGCCAGCCCTGCTGCCAGCCGTCCAGGCGGACCGGGGTCAGCTCCTTGCCGTCGAGCTCGGCGCGCCAGCCGTCGTTGAAGTTCTCGTACATCGTCAGGTAGGCCGCCGCGCCGGAGCCGACGGTCAGCTCGCGGCGGTCGCCCAGCCAGTCCCGTACGCCCAACTCCCGCCCCGCGGCGGGGGAGTCGGGGACCGACCCGCGGGTCAGCGTCACCGCGGTCACGGTGAGCGGCCCGGCGTCCCCGGCCTCGACCCGGTGCGATCCGGACGGCAGCTCAAGTCCGGCCTCCGGGCACGGGGTCACGTCCACGGGACGGCGTTCCATGAGGTCCCGCACGGTCCCCCGCACGCTCGTCTCGTACAGCTCCCCGTCCACCGCCAGCACCGGGCCCTCCCCGCACGGCAGGGAGAAGGTCCGGCTGCTCTCCGGCTTCGGGGTGCGGTAGCGGTCGAGGGCCGGGATGTAGGCCTCCGTGAGGCCCACCGGGAGCTGCACGTCCTCGTCGGCGAACGGGTTGTACAGGGTCAGCGGTGCCGTCTCGGTGATCGTGATGTCGAGTCGGTCCGTGGTGATCGACGGGAAGCGGACGTTGCCGTTCTCGTCGACGCCCGCGATGACCGCGCCGTCCGGGGAGCTGATGTGGACCTCGGAGGGGCGGCTGGACAGGCCGCCGGCCGGGGGCAGGACGATCTCCCCCACGGGCTGCTTGCCCTCCCAGCTCAGATGGATGGTGGGCCGGTCGCCCGCGATCCAGGCCGTGGTCAGGTCGCCGTCGGTCAGGTTGCGGGCGGACAGGCCCGCGCCGAGCCGTGCCGTCGAGTCCGCCGTCGCCACGATCCGGTCCCGCTGCTCCGGCGCCACCTCGTACAGCAGCCGGTCCAGCGCCTCACCCGGCACCGGCACCGCGCTCGCGCTGATCTCGTACGTCCCCGCCGTCCCCGTCGAGAAGCGGCGGTGCAGCCCGGCCTCGGTGCCGGTCGCGGAGAGTCCCGTGGGGTCGGCCGGGCGGGACAGGGAGATGATCTCGGCGGTGGCGGAGGAGTCCTCGGCGTCCGTGGGCAGCCGGAGCAGACGTGTCACCTGGACGTCCGGCAGGCTGATCTCGGAGAAGCCCGCGCCGGTCAGGCCCGTGCGGCGCTCCACCGAGTCGACGATCGTCAGCTGCATCCAGTCCGTCGCCCCGGCCGGCGCCTTGATGCTCTGCCGCATGCCGTTGGGCTCCAGATAGCTGGTCCTGGTGCCCTTCTCGGTCTCCACCCGCACCCGCGTCGGCGCCGACCGCACGCCCTCCTGCGGCAGCGGCGTCACCTTGAACGCGGCCGGCATGTCGTACTCCTCGGAGAACCCGATCCGCAGCCACTCCCCGTCCGGCGAACCCAGGGACCCTTCGGTCCAGGCGGTGTCCGGGTTGCCGTCGAAGGCGTTCACCGGGTCGTACTGCGGCAGATGGAACAGCCAGCTGCCGTAGGAGGAGGCAGACACCGCGCGGGCACCGCGCAGTTCGGCGACCGTCTGATGGTCCAGGCCCTTGGCGGGCAGGATCTGGTGGGGTCGGTCGCCCGCGTCCTGGGCGGCGTCGGGCGCGTTGCGTTCGTCGCGGGTGTACGTGTACGACGTGTTGGCGTTGACCAGCCCGAACCGGGTGTCCGCGCGGCGCAGCCCGTCGCCGACCACCTGCACCGGCGGGGAGCCGAGCCCGGGGTGGTTGTCCCCGGTCAGCACGCTCGCCCGGCCGCGCAGCTCACCGGCGACCGGCAGCAGCGACTCGGGCCCGCCGGAGACCACGGCGGTGTCGGCGACCGGACTCAGCCCCGCCTGCCTGGGCCTCGGCACGTCCTGGGGCGGCTGGTAGATCTCCACGGCCCGCTGCCTCGGGTACAGGCCCTCCACCTGGAGCGGGGTGCCGGGGGCGATCACCCCGCCGGTCATGACGGGCCCGTAGCCCTTCACCCGCTGATAGCCGGACTGTTCGAGGGTGCGCTTGACGATCGTCGTCGGTACGTTGCCGACCTGATCCGGGTCGAGGTCGTTGCGGACGACGACGTAATAGATGCCCGCCCGGCTCAAGTAGTCGCCAAGGCCCGGGACTTCGGCGCCGCTGGTCAGCGCCTGCTGTACGGCGTCCATGGCGCGCCGGTTGCCGGGGGTGCCGAAGGGGACGTAGTCGCGTTGCGCCCAGCGGGAGTCGGCGACCACGTCGAGGGGCTGGTCGATGGGGGAGCCCCAGGTGTAGATGCCGTGCGCGGTCGCCGGGACGACCAGGACCCGCGCGTCCGGGGAGAACTCCGCCATCCAGTCCGCCGTCGCCGACCAGTAGTCGGGAATCTCCCTGAACGAACCCGGGTTCAGGATCGAGCCGTTGAGATACGGCCACATCAGACCCGGAAGCACGAGTACGGCCGCGATCAGCGGGACGAACCGCCGGCCCGGCACCGGACGGGCGCCGCGCGCCTGGGCCGCCACGCCGACCAGATGCGCCAGGCCCAGGACGAGGGCGAGGGCGAGTCCTGTCTGGAACTTGTAGATGTTGCGGAAGGGGACGAGGCCGCCGTCCAGCCAGTCCTGGACCACCCCGTGGAAGGGGGCGCCGAACGCTCCGCCGTACCCGGCGAGCAGGACCAGCGCCGTCGTGAGCACGGTCAGCACCAGCCAGCGCCGCTCGGGCATGTCCCGTCTGGCCAGGCCCGCGAGGCCGAGCCCGGCCGCGAGCGCCGAGCAGACGATCACCACCACCGAGGAGGCGACCGCCCAGCCGGCCGGCAGCCAGGCGTCCCCGAAGTGCAGATACGCCACCCAGTTCCCGGCCCCGCGCAGCGCCTCCGTCGCCGCCATGGTCTCGGTCGTGGTCACCGAACTCTCCACGTACGGAAGGAAGTTCTCGCCGTAGAAGCCGAGCAGCAGCAGCGGGATCCACCACCAGGCGGTCGCCAGGATCAGCCCCGGCACCCACCAGGCGATCAGCTTGCGCCGCCGCGGGCCCGGCGGGCGGGACAGCAGATACAGCCCGACCGGGAGCAGCGAGGCCAGTGTCGAGGCCGCGTTGACGCCGCCCATGAACGGGATGATCAGCGCCGAGCGCACGGCGGCGACCCGGGCGCTGCAGCGCTCGTCGGTCAGCGGCAGCAGCACCCACGGCAGGAACGCGCCGGGCAGCGCGGCCGCCGAGGTGGAGCCGACGACGATCGTGAACACCGGCCACAGCGCGTACGTCACGGCGGCGAGCAGCCGGGAGGCGCCGCTGCCCACGTGCAGCCGCTCGGCCAGCCGCAGGGCGCCCCAGAAGGCGACGGACACGATGAGCGACAGCCACAGCCGTTCCGCCAGCCACACCGGCAGCCGTATCAGATCGGCCAGCCAGTAGAACGGCAGCATCGGCCACAGATAGCCGGCGTACTGGTCGGAGATGCCGCCGAAACCGCCCTGGTCCTGCCAGAGCTGGCCCAGGTCGGACAGGAACCGGCCGGGGTCGACGGTCACCCCGAGCTTGGTATCGAAGGTCTGCCGCCCCGGGTGCACCGCGAGCAGGAGCACGAACACCACGGCCCAGAACCCCAGCAGCCAGCGCCGCGACCGCGGACCCTCCGGGGGGCCCGCCATGATCGCGGTGGTGGGGACGGCAGCCGGAGGAGGAGCCTGGACCGTGATCGTCATGGGGGACACCGCCGGAGGATGAGGAGGAGGTTCCAGGTGGCTATCTCACGGATGCCGGGCGCCTTGACGACGGTCTCCGCGAGAAAGGGCCAGTAGCGGGAGCGCGCCGAGACGACCGTGACGTCGTCGCGGGCGCGGACCTGCCGCAGGGTGGGCCCGATGTGCACGGCGAACAGGTTCTCGCCGAGGGTGTGCTTGGCGGGCCTGCCGGTACGGCGCCGGTAGCGGGCGCGGGCCCGCTCGGCACCCAGGTAGTGCCAGGGGGCCCATTCGTGCCCGCCCCACGGCGAAAGCCAGTTGGTGAACGACACATAGATCAGCCCGCCGGGCCGGGTCACCCGGATCAGCTCGCTGAGGAAGGTCTGCGGGTCGGCCACATGCTCCAGCACATTGGAGGAGAAGGTGACATCGGCGACCCGGTCGTACAGGGGGAGCAGATAGCCGTCGGCGATGACGCTTCCGTCGGGCGGTTTCTCGCCGAGCTCGGCCAGGTCCGGTTCGAAGAGGTACGCGTGCGCGCCGCGCCGCCGGAACTCCTCGGTGAAGTACCCGCTGCCCCCGCCGACATCGACGACCGTGCGTCCGGCGACGGGTCCGTCGTAGGCCTCGACCTGGTCCACGGCGTCCCGGGCGAGGAGGGAATAGCAGGCCTCGGGGTCCTCCTGCTCGCGCATGAACGCCCGGAAGAGCCCCAGGGACCGACGGAAGGAGGGGTCCTTCACCGGAGTCATGACACCCAACCCCGCACGGCCTCCGCCGCGACCACCCGGAACTGCTTCACCGTACGGTCCCACCGATACCCGGCCGCATGATCCCGCGCGGCCTTGCCCATCAGCTCCCGCCGATGCCCGGACAACGCCAAAGTGCACCAAGCCGCGGCGAACGAGGACTCACCGGAGGCGAGCAGTCCGGTCTCCCCGTCGATCACGGAGTCCCGAAGTCCGGCTACATCGAAGGCGATGGTCGGGGTCTCGCGAGCCGCGGCCTCGGTCACCACAAGACCCCACCCCTCCACCGCGGAGGGATGCAGCAGCAGCCAGGCCGCACACAGCAGCCGGTGCTTCTCGGCCTCGGTCACATGCCCGGTGAACTCCACACCGGCACCGGCGAGTTGTTCCAGCCGTGCCCGCTCGGGGCCGTCCCCCACGATGAGCAGCCGGCCGCCGGTGACCGGCCGCACCCGCTCCCACAACCGCAGGAGCAGATCGATCCGCTTGTACTCGACGAGCCGCCCCACCGCCACGAACAGCGGCTCGGAGGAGCGGTCCGCGCGCGGACCCGGCTCCTCCACACCGTTGTGGACGACCCGTATCCGCTCCCGCTGGACACCGATCGCCCGCAGCGCATGGGCGGTGGACGGGGACACCGCGACCAGCAGACTCCGCTGCTGGGCACCGGTCAGCGCCCAGTGCTCCAGTCTTCGCCCGATACGGGCGGCCGGGGCCAAAGGGCCCCCGAAGCGCATCCGCCACAGGTCGGTGTGGACATGGTTGACCAGGCACAGCGTGGGACCGCGGTGCCACAGGGGGGCCAGATACGGCACCCCGTTGCAGACCTCGACCAGCAGATCGGTCTCGCCGACCTGACGGGCGAAGGCGGAGCGGGCTCGCAGATAGTGGCTGTGGGTGCCGCCCGCGGAGACGACCCGGTAGTCGCGGTAGGCAGCGGGGCCGCCGCAGAGCAGGGTGACCTGGTGGCCGAGGCGGGTCAGTCCCTCGGCGAGGCGGTCGACGAGCAGTTCGGAGCCGCCGGCGGACCGGTTGCCGAGGTCTCGATGGGCGAGGAAAACGATTCGGCGCGGCTGTGGGGGAAGCGCCGGAGGGTGCTGCGGCACCGTGGGGAACGGGGCACGCAGCGAGGACGGCACGTGCTGGGGCATGGGTGCTCCAACATGTCTCGGGGTGCGGAACTCAGCGTGGGGGAAGAGTGCGCCGGTTGGTTACGGCTGTGGCGGGATGGGCGTTCCTGTGGGGGAACCGGGAGCTTCCTGGGTACGGGCCGTGGACGGGTTGTGCTCGGGTGGGGTGGACAGTTTTCGCCCAGCCGTTCGCCACGGCTACTCACCGAGGTGACAATTTCGGGCTTTATTAGAGCTGACGTAATGTCACATCGTGAGCGGAGGCTGAGGCAATTCGGAAGAACCGGGACGCCGCCTCCCTCGTACCACCAAAACGATCCCGGCCACGGCCAGGACGAACCCCACCACACCCGCACCGATCGGCAACGTCCGCCCCACCAGCTCCAGTTGCCTGCTGTCGTCCTCCGCCTGCGACACCGCCTCCTTCTGCGTCTCGGTTGTGAAGGCGATCTTCGGGCTGTCCAGCAGTACCGCCTCGTCCTTCTCGCCGCCGGGTGCGCGCAGGGTGCGGCGCGGACCGGTCTGGGCGTACAGCACCCGGCCGGTGGCCTGGTCGACGACCAGCTCAAGGCCGTGGTTGGCGTACCACTCCTCGGCCAGCACCTGCGGTGTGTCCAGGCCGACGAGCCGTCCCGGCACCAGCCGCGTCCCGGTCTTGGTCGGCGGCACCGTCGCGGTGAACCGGTAACCGGTGTACCCCTGAATCTTCTTGGTGTCCCGGTAACTCATCGTGATCGTCCCGCGGAGGGTGTTGTCCCAATGCCGGTAGTCCCGCTTCTGGACGTCGAAGGGGAACTTCAGATAGGCCTCGCCCTCGATGTACGGCTGCTCCCCGCAGCAATGCACTGGTCGGGTCGTCTTCCGGTCCATCACCCAGCGGTGCGGCACATAGTCCAGCGCGTCGTGCGGATCGGCGGCGGGCAGCGACTTGTCGGTGTCGACGGTGGTGATCACATCCCACACCGCATTGCCGCTCTTCTCACTCTCCGCGACATTTCCCCGTACCCGCTGCGTGACGGTGATGGTCCGGTCCGGCACGGTCTCGATCTTCTCGGTGTCGAAGACGCTGCCGGTGCCCTTGTAGACGGCGGTGGTGTCGATGTCGATCGGGTTCACGGCGGCCCGTGGCTCGACGTACCAGGCGAGCATGGGTGCCAGGACCAGCAGGAACGTGCCGAGACCCAGCAGGATCAGCGACAAAGGCGAGGCTGTACGGCGCATCCGGGCACTCCAGGGAGGTGTGTTGGCGGAGTTCGGGCCGCTCTATGGGCCGGGAACCGTAGGCGCCCCTTGACTGAGTGTCAATGTCCTGTTGACACTGGGGGCCGACAGGCAGGGACGGGAAGCCCGGGTGGGGACGACCGAACAGGGCCGTGACGCGCCGCTGACACAGATGCGGCCGTGACGAGCCGCTGACAGTTGCGGCCGTACAGAGAGGCTCACCCTGCGATGTCCAGACTGCTCGCCGCCACACTCACCGTCGTGCTCGCCGCCGCCCTGGCGGTGGGCGCCGCGCTCGGCGTGGTCGCCCTGCTGGAGGCCACCCCCGACCAGCCGAACAACCCCCTGATCACCTACGAACAAGCCGGCCAGGGGAGTTGACCCGTGCCGCCCGCCGCCCGCACCGACGCCGTCTCCACCCGCTCGGCCTGGCACGACGTCCCCCGCCTCCAGGTGCGCCGGTTCGCGGCCATCGCCATGGCGGAGGCACCGGCGCTGGCCGAAGAGATCATGACCGAGATCCGCCGCGAGTACCCCCATCTGCCGCTTGTCGTCGACGAGTCGGGCGAGCCGATGGCCCTGATCGGCATCCGCCGGGCGATCGAGGTCTTCGTCCAGCACCTGCAGACGGCGGAGGGCCGCCCCACGGTCCCGCCCGGCGTCTTCCAGGAGTTCGGCAGGGGCGAGGGCCTCAACGGCCGCAGCCTGGACTCCCTCCAGGCGATCTACCGCATGGGGGTACGGCTGGCCTGGCGCCGTTTCGCCGACATAGGCCAACGCGTGGAGATCCCGCCACCGGCGATGTACGAACTGGTCGACGCGGGCTACGAGTACCTCGACGGCCTGGTGGACCAGTCGGTACGCGGCTACGCGGAGGCGGCGGCGAGGCAGGCGGGCGAACGCCTGCGCCTCCAACGCCGGCTGATGGAACTGCTGCTGGTCGAACACCACCGGGGTGACCCGGCCGAGGCGCTCACCGAACGGGCCGCCCGGATCGGCTGGCCGCTCCCCGGGAAAGTCGCGGTGGGCGTCCTGCTGCGCCCGGCGCGGGAGGCGGTGGCGCCGGCGGTGGGACAGGGCGTACTCCTGGACATGGAGTACGAGCAACCGAGGATGGTCGTACCGGAGCCGGACGCGGCAGGCCGCTCGGAATTGCTGCACCGAGCCCTGACGGGCTGGTCGGGCGCGATAGGCCCCCCGGTCCCCCTGCCGGACGCGGCGAAGTCGCTGCGCTGGGCGGAGGCGGCGGTACGGCTGATGGAACGGGGCCTGTTACCGGCGGGCGAGGTGCTGTACTGCACGGAGCACACGGAGGCGCTGGTGTTGTTGCAGCCGGAGGAGCTGATCGACGACCTGGCCCTGCGCTGCCTGGCCCCCCTGGCCCACTGCGGCCCCACCCACGGCCGCCGCCTCGCCGAGACCCTGCTGGCGTGGCTGGAGACGAGGGGCGGGGCACCGGAGGTGGCGGCACGCCTCGGGGTGCACCCCCAGACGGTCCGCTACCGCCTGCGTCAGATCCGCGAGCTGTGGGGCGACGAGATACACGACCCCGACCGCCGCTTCGAGCTGGAACTGGTGCTCAGGGCACAGCGGTTGAGAGGCCGTCTCGGAGATTCTCGACGCGATCAGTAGCCGTACCGGCTCCGGCTCACTGCGGCAGGGGCCAGACGGTCACCTTGAAGCGGACGGCTCCCTCGTCCTCCACCGGCGCGCTCAGCACCCGCAGGTAGGCGGTACGGCCCTCGCCGGTCTGCACACAGAAGCGGATGCCGGGCGCGAGTTCGACCTCCGACAGACCGTTCTTCTCGATCTGCGTACGGCACTCGGCCTCGGTGGCATCGGCGGTGCCGGCGGGCAGCGGCCCGATCTGGCCGTCGGCGTCCACGGGTTCGCCAGCGGTGGCGTCGAGGTAGAGGTCGGTGCCGTCGGTGCGCTGGCCGAACTCCTGCGGCGCACCGCTGTCGAACTCCAGGTACCCGTGATCGCCGTAGGCCGCCTGCACGGACCAGTCGGCGGGCCCGTACTCGGGAGCGACGGGGCTGGGACTGGCCTCCTCGGCGTCGCCCTTGGCGTCTTCCTTGTTGCCGGCCGGTGTGCCGGAGGCCTGGCCGGGGTCCTCGTTCTGCGTGCCGGTCGCCGCCGCGGGGGTGTCCGTGTCCGAGTCGCCGGAATCCTTGTTGGCGACGCTGAGGGTCACCGCGATGCCGACAACTGGAATGACGATACCGATCACCCACCACGCCCACGCGGGCTGTCCGCCTCCCGAGCCGGGCGGAGCCGACGGAGGCGGGGGCACGGTGCCGTTAGGTGCGCTCAACTGAAGTCCCTGGGGCCGTTTTTCGACTGACGAGCGCACACACTACCGACGCCATGCGCACGCCAGGTGGTGACTCGGTCTCAGTCCCACACCAGGATGTCCGCACTCACGGCGGCGACAGGCGAGCCTGTTCGAAGCCGGAGTCGCGCGGCGGTCAGGTCCGCCTGGACCCAACGGGCAGCCGGGCGAGGTCGTTGCCCACGATCACGCGGCCCGAGTAGCCCTTGCTCGCCTTGGTGTGCCAGGTCGAGTCGGAGACGACGTTCGTGGCGCCGGGGACCAGATGGCTCAGCACCAGCGTGCCCACGCCGGCGCGTTCGGCGAGCGGGCCCACCTGGGTCGCGTCCGTGTGGCTGATCTCCATGTGCCGCAGCTGCGCCGGCCTCAGCCCGCCCAGGGCCAGTGTGTCCAGGTCCATCACCTCGTGCACCAGCAGGTCCGCGCCCCTGGCCAGCCGCGCCACGTTCGCGCACGGCGCGGTGTCGCCGCTGAACACCACCGAGCCGTCGGCGGTGTCGAAGCGGAAGGCGAAGGAGGGGAACACCGGCGGATGTTCGACGAGCACCGCGGTCACCCGGACCCGGTCGTCCCGCATCACCTCGAACGGCTCCATCGGCGGCGCCATCAGCTTGCGCGGTCCCGCGCCCTTCGGCAGCGGGAAGCGCACGTCGTGCGGCCGGATCAGGGTGCGGATGTCGGGCCAGCCCTCGCTGCGCATCCGTACGTTGATGTCGTACGCGGTGGCCGCGATGTGCCCGGCGAGCAGGTCTTCCGTGCCGGGCGCGGGTTCCGACGGGCTGACGGTGCCGACCGATCGGCCCTTCGGCCAGACGGCGGGAAGGTTCCCGGCGGAACCCGGCCCGTAGACATGTACCGGCTCGTCCAGCGGCTGGAACCCGCCGAACCGCAGCCACAACAGGGCGTACAGGTCCGACAGATGGTCGGAGTGCAGATGCGTGACGAAGATCGCCGCGAGCTGCCCGGCCGTCAGCCAGGCCTGCGCGTACCGGCCGAACGTGCCGGGGCCGCAGTCCACGAGGTAGGCCCGGCCGTCGACGACCAGCGCGGACGCGATACCGGCGCGGCCGTGCATGGGGACGGGGCCGCCGCTGGTGCCGAGCAGGATCAGCTCGGTGCCACGGTTCGGCTGGGGCGCGGCATGCGCGGGGTGCAGGGGGAGGGCGACGGCTGCCGTGGTGAGGGTGGAGGCGGCTGCGGCGGTACGCAGAAGGGTGCGGCGGGTCGGGGCGGCGGGGGATGAGGGCATGGCGGATCCCGGGGTGGTGAGGGGGTTACGGCTGCGGGTACGCGATGGGGGCGCGTGTCAGGTGCTGTTGGTCTTCCGTTGCAGTGAACGGCGGCGACGCCTTCCGGGCTTTGGGCCGACAGCCCAAACTCCGGCCGCTGTTTGGGATGCGGGGCCCACTGCCTACGCTGCTCCCAGCAGCCGGGCGATCTCCAGCGCCATCCGCAGCTCCAGCGCGTCCTGCTCCAACGGCCGCCCCAACAGCTCCATGGCCCGCCGCACCCGGTACGTCACCGTGTTGCGCGCCACGAACAGCCGCTCGGCCGCGCCCTGCGGACTGCGCCCCTCGGCGAGATACACCCGCAGCGTCTCCCGCAGCTCCCGCACCCGCGGATCATCGGTCCCGAGCGCTCCCAGCACCCGCGCCGCGAACCACCGCGCATGCTCCGCGTCGGCCGTGAGCAGTGCCGCCGTGCTGACGTCGGCGTAGTCGCACAGCCAGCCCGTACGGCCGAGGTGGGCCACCCGCTCGGCCTCCCGGGCGCCACGGTGGCTGCGCCGGAAGCCGTCGGCGCCGTATCCCACCGGGCCCAGCGCCACCCGCAGCGGTCTGCGCTCGGGGACCAGCGCGGGCAGCGCGGACAGTGTGTCGCGGGCCGGTTCGGCCGGCCAGCAGACCCACGCCCACAGCTCGGTGGAGCCCGCTGTCACGGCCAGCAGACTCTCCCCGCCGACCGCGCGGCACAACTCGGAGGCCAGTTGCCGCAGTTCGTCGGCCGAGGTGTCCTGGGAGCGGGAGGTGACGATGAACGCCGCGTGGTGCCGGGCCAGTTCGTATCCCAGGGTGCGTGCGGCGACCGCCCCGCCGATCAGCCGTCCGGCCAGCAGGTCGTCGACGGTACGGCGGCGGGCGGCCTCCGTGCTGCGCCGCCACCGGTCCCGTTCGGCGACGTACTCCTCGGCGAGCGTGCTGGCCTGGACGTCGGCGTAGACGAAGAGCAGCTCGCTGATCCGGTGGGTTTCTTGGGCGCGGATGTTCTCGGGTTCCTTGTCGAGCGCCTCCATCAGCCGTGCGTGCAGATAGGCGTGGCCGAGCCGCACGCCGCGCAGCACCCGGTCCAACGGGATGTTGCGGCGGGCCAGTTCGGCGTTTCCGGCCACCGCCTCCGGTGCTACCAGCGCGGCGGTCGGCTCCGGTTCGGTGACGAGTCCCCGCAGGGCCGTCAGGACGGTGGCCTCCACCGCCCGCTGGAACGGCGGGTACGCGCCGGGGGTGCCGTGCTCGGGCACCTGCCGCACGATGTGCGCCGCCATGTCCCGGGCCACCTCGACGGCCCAGCCGACCGGTCCTGGACCCAGCGGCCGTTCGGCCACGGCCAGTGTCTCCGGTGGACACGCCGGTTCCGGCGGCACCGCGGACGGCGCCAGCCGTAGCAGCCACGAGGATCCCGAACCGGCGGTCACGCTCACCGGGTCAGTACAGCAGACCGCGCACGGACCGGCGTCCCCCTCGTCACGACCGTGTCCCCGCCAGCCCCCGCGACCGCAGCACCCGCCGCTCAAGTGGCGCGAACAGCAGCAGGTCCACGGCGATGCCGACCACCAGGATCTCCCCGATGGTGGCGAGGACCAGGGCCATGTCCTGGTATGTGCGGGCGTTTTCCAGCAGCTGTCCGAGGCCGAGGCCCAACTCCGGGGAGCTGGCGATGAGTTCGGCCGCCATCAGGGACCGCCAGGAGAACGCCCAGCCCTGTTTGAGCCCTGCCAGATAGCCGGGGAGCGCGGCGGGCAGCAGGACGTGCCGGACCCGGGCGGGCCCGGTGGCTCCCAGCACCCGTCCCGCCCGCAGATACAGCGGCGGCACCTGGTCGACGCCCGCCAGCAGCCCGTTCGTGATGGACGGTACGGCGCCCAGCAGGACCACCGCGTAGATGGTGGCGTCGGTGAGCCCGAACCACACGACCGCCGCCGGTACCCACGCCACCGACGGCAGCGACTGGAGCCCCGACAGCACGGGACCGATCCCGGTCCGCAGCCACCGCACCGCGCCGAGCAGGAGTCCCAGCGCCGTGCCGATGACGACGGACGCCGCGAACCCGAGGGCGCCGCGCTGCATGCTCGTCCACACCGTGGAGAACAGCGTGCCCTCGTACCACTGGTCCGACAGCGCCCGCCACACGTCGGCCGGTGACGGCAGCAGATAGTGCGGCTTGACCTCGGCCTCGTAGGCGACCTGCCAGGCGAGCAGGACGAGAACGGCGGCGGCCACGGGCGGCAGCACCCGTTCCCGCAGGATCTGCCGCACGGGTGTCCGGGCGGGGCCGGCGGGTGCGCTGTCCAGCGCGTCGAGACCGGCCTCGACGGCCGCGGTCTCGTTCACCTTGCGGGGCGCGACCGTCTCACCGGCGGCCATGGCGGCGTATCTCTTCCCGTAACGCGTCGGTGACCAGGGACGTCAGGGCGGCTTCGGGGGTGTCGGCGGCGGCCCACTCGCGGGCGATCCGGCCCGGCCGGGAGGACAGCAGCACGACCCGCTGCCCGAGCCGCACCGCCTCGCGGACGTTGTGGGTGACGAACAGGACGGTGAGGTTGTTCTCGGTCCAGATGCGGGTGAGTTCCTCGTGCAGCACATCGCGGGTGATGGCATCGAGTGCGGCGAACGGCTCGTCCATCAGCAGCACATCGCCCTCCTGGGCGAGCGCGCGGGCCAGGGCGACGCGCTGGCGCATCCCGCCGGACAACTCGTGCACGCGCTTGCCGTACGCGTCCTTCAGCCGGACCAGTTCGAGCAGCCGCCGCGCCTCCTCGGGGCGGTCGCGGCGGGGCACCCCGCGCAGCCGCAGGGCGAGTTCGACGTTCCGTCCGGCGGTGAGCCAGGGGAACAGGGCATGGTCCTGGAACATCAGAGCGGGCCGCCGCTCACCGGGCACGTCGATGGTGCCGGTGGACGGTCGGTCCAGGCCCGCGACCAGGTTGAGCAGGGTGGACTTGCCGCAGCCCGAGGCGCCGAGCACACAGACGAACTCCCCGCGGCCGACGGTCAGACCGATGTCGTCCAGGACCGTCTGGCGCCCCCCTGCGGTGTCGAACCACTTGGAGACATGGGTGAGGCGTACGGCGGGATCCTCCGCCTCGGCCACGAGGACGGTGCGGGCCGGTGCGCCGGCTCGCAGCACCGTTTCTGACATGAGATCAAATCCTTCGGGTTCAGGTGGTCGGAGCGGCCACGACACCGAGTTCGGCGTCGTCCACGGCCGGTTCGCCCCGCTGGGCGAGGACTCGGTTGAGGGGGCGCAGATCGAAGATTCCGTCCAGGGCCGCAGGGCTCCCGCCGAGCAGACCGAGCCGGTCCGCCCGCGCCGCCTCCTCGGCGAGCGTCGCGGCGAGCGGATCGTTGGAGAGGCTCACATGTCGCCAGGCCGTGTCGAGGACGCCGCGTTCCAGTGGCCGGCCGGTCACGGTCTCGATGGCGTCGTTGACGGCCGCCTTCCCTTCGGCGGGACGGCTCTTCAGCCAGGCGTTGGTGCGTACCGAACCGCGCAGCACGGCCTCGACGACGTCCGGATGGTCGGCCAGGAACGACGGGGACACCACCACCAGAGCGGTGACGAACGCGCCGTCGTCCCACAGGTCCGACTCGTCGAGGAGCACCCGTCCGCCGGCGGCGACGAGCTGCGCGGCCACCGGCTCCGGCACCCATGCCCCGTCGATCGTGCCCCGCCGGAAGCTGGTCGGGATCTCCTTGGACGACTGCCGTACCACCGTGACGTCACCGCGCCCGGTGCGCGGGTCCACCTCCCAGCCCTGCTCGCGGATCCAGTGCAGCAGCGCGACGTCCTGGGTGTTGCCCGCCTCCGGCGTCGCGATCCTGAGCCCCCGGATGTCGGTGCCGCGGACCTTCGCGTCGCCGTCGACGACCAGCGCGACCCCTCCCGAGGCCGCACCCGAGACGATCCGCAGACCGCGCCCCTCGGAGCGCAGGTAGCCGTTGACCGCGGGCGACGGTCCCATCCACGCGATGTCCACGGCGCCCGCGTTGAGCGCCTCCAGCGCCGACGGGCCGCCGTTGAAGACCTGCGTGCGCAGCCGGGTGCCGCCCAGCTCACGGGTGAAGTAGCCCTTCTGGACACCGGCCAGCGCGGTGGCGTGGGTGACGTTGGCGAAGTAGCCGACGGAGACCTCGTCCGCCGACAGCGGTGGTCCGGTGCCCACGGCCGGCGCCGCCGCCCCCGGCGCCCGGGACCCGTAGCCGCAGCCCGCCGCCAGAAACAGCAGCAGGAGCAGCGCGAGGGCCGCGCGGAGCGGACGCCGGGAGCGGGGGAACGCCGGGCTGAGCTCAGGCAGCCGCATCGGGGGGTCCCGGAGCGGTCGCGCCGACCATGCCCGCGGTCAGCGTGGCGCCGTCGGCCGGGTCGATCAGTACGAAGGAGCCGGTGCGCCGGCTGTCCTCGTACCGGTCGAACGCCAGATGTTCGGCGGTGCGCAGGGCGACCTGGCCGATCTCGTTCAGGTCGAGCCGTCCGGGTCCGGGGATCCGGCGGACCACCGCGCGCACGGTGCGCGTGGTGTGCTTCAGCAGCACGTGGTCGCCGGGCCTGAGCGGCCGTTCGTGCAGATGGCACACGGCCGCCTCGACGTCCCGGGACACCGCGGGCAGCGCCGCCGCCGGGACGATCAGGTCGCCTCGGGAGACGTCGAGGTCGTCGGCGAGCCGCAGCGCGCCGGATTGCGGCGAGCGGACCAGCTCGGCCGGGGCGCCCAGCACGTCGATGCCGGTGACGGTGGTGGTGCGCCCGGACGGCAGCACGGTGACCCGGTCGCCGACCCGCAGTGCACCGACGGCGAGCTGACCGGCGTAGAGACGGATGTCGCCGGAGCGGATGACGTACTGGACCGGGAACCGGGCGGGTCCGTCGGTCACCTCGTCCGCGACGGGGACGTTCTCCAGGTGCGCGAGGACGGTCGGGCCTTCGTACCAGTCCATGCGCGTGGACTTCTCGACGACGTTGTCACCGGCGAGCGCGGAGATCGGGATCGCGGTGACCTCGGGAATGCCGAGCTCTGCGACGATCCGGTCGAACTCCTCGACGATGCCCCGGAACACGGACTGCTCGTAGCCGACGAGGTCCATCTTGTTGACGGCGAGGACCACGTGCGGCACCCGCAGCAGCGCCGCGACGGCCGCGTGCCGCCGGGTCTGCTCGACCACGCCCTTGCGGGCGTCGACAAGGATCACGGTCAGCGTGGCCGTGGAGGCGCCGGTGACCATGTTGCGGGTGTACTGCACATGGCCCGGGGTGTCGGCCAGGATGAACCGGCGCCGGGGCGTGGCGAAGTACCGGTAGGCGACGTCGATGGTGATGCCCTGCTCGCGCTCGGCGCGCAGCCCGTCGGTGAGCAGGGCCAGGTCCGGGCCCTCGCCGGAGGACGCGCGGGCGACGGCCTCCAACTGGTCGGCGAGGACGGACTTCGAATCGTGCAGCAGCCGTCCCACGAGGGTGGACTTGCCGTCGTCCACCGAGCCGGCGGTGGCCCAGCGGAGCAGGTCCGCCTCGGCCGCGGTCGCCTCGGAGGGCTTGGCGGTGGCCATGGCGTTCACGCGTCCTTTCTGCGTGCCGGACCCGGCGGTCAGCCGGGACCTGGCTTCCTGGAAGATGCCGCGCACCAACAGCGCGGCGGTGGTGTCGAGCACGGCGTTGGAATGGGCAGGGGGATGCGGGGGATGGCCGGGGGCTGCCGTCAGATCGGCGGTCACGTCAGAAGTACCCCTCGCGTTTGCGGTCCTCCATCGCGGCCTCCGACAGCCGGTCGTCGGCGCGGGTTGCGCCGCGCTCCGTGAGCCGGGAGGCGGTGATCTCGACGATCACCTCGTCGACCTCGGACGCCTCGGACAGCACGGCGCCGGTGCAGGACATGTCGCCGACGGTGCGGTAGCGCACCCGGCGCTTCTCCACCGGCTCGCCGTCCCGCGGGCCGCCCCAGTCGCCCGGCGCCAGCCACATCCCGGACCGCAGAAACACCTCCCGCTCGTGCGCGAAGTAGATGGACGGCAGCTCGATGCCCTCGCGGGCGATGTACTGCCACACGTCCAGCTCGGTCCAGTTGGACAGCGGAAAGATGCGCACATGCTCGCCGGGCAGGTGACGGCCGTTGTACAGCTGCCACAGCTCCGGCCGCTGGCGGCGCGGGTCCCACGTACCGAACTCGTCCCGCAGTGAGAAGACCCGCTCCTTGGCCCGCGCCTTCTCCTCGTCGCGCCGCCCGCCGCCGAACACCGCGTCGAACCCGCCGCCGCTGATCGCCTCCAGCAGCGGCAGCGTCTGGAGCGGATTGCGGGTGCCGTCGGGACGTTCGCGCAGCACACCCCGGTCGATGTAGTCCTGTACGGACGCCACATGGAGAGTGAGCCCATGTGCGGCCACCACGCGGTCCCGGTAGGCGAGCACCTCCGGGAAGTTGTGCCCGGTGTCCACATGCAGCAGCGCGAACGGCAGCGACGCCGGTGCGAACGCCTTCAGCGCCAGATGCAGCATCACCACGGAGTCCTTGCCGCCGGAGAACAACAGCACGGGCTTCTCGAACTCGCCGGCCACCTCCCGGAAGATGTACGCCGCCTCCGCCTCCAGTACGTCGGTGTGCCCGAGCCGGGCGGCAACCGTCGTCATAACAACCCCCGTTGGGTCATCAACGCGTGCACGGCGTTCACCGACTCGTCCACGGACTGGAGTTGGGTCTCCACCTTCGCGTCCGGTGTCTGCGGCGGCTCGTAGGGGTCGTCGATACCTGTGAGACCGGACAGCCGTCCGGCACGGGCCTGCGCGTACAGGCCCTTCACATCGCGTACGGCACACACCTGGAGCGGCGTTGCGACATGCACCTCCAGATACGGAGTGGCGCTCGCATCGTGCCGTTTGCGGACCGCCTCCCGGCTGTCGGCGTACGGCGCGATGACCGGGACCAGCACCAGGATGCCGTTGCGTGCCAGCACCTCGGCGACCAGGCCGATGCGCTGCACGTTGGTGTCCCGGTCCTCGCGGGTGAAGCCGAGGCCGGCGCTGAGGAAGGTGCGTATCTCGTCGCCGTCGAGCACTTCGACCCGCCGTCCTTCCCGAGTGAGGCGGCTTGCCAGTGCCTGCGCCAGCGTCGTCTTTCCGGAGCTGGGCAGCCCGGTCAGCCACACCGTGGCGCCCTGGGTCGGCGGGGTCCTCATGCGCTGCTCCTTGCCGTCGTGCCGGCCATGGGGACGACACCGTGCGCGGCGAGTACGGCGAACCCGGCGGCGCACGCCTGCTCCAGCTCCTCGCGCTCGGCATCGGGCAGGTCCCGCCAGGACGACGAGGGCGCGCCCACCCGGGCGGCGCTCCGGCGCTCCCAGTCGGTGTCCACGAAGTCCGGGCCGAGGAACTCGCCGATGCGGTGCAGGGACTCCTCGGGCGCGGCGAGCAGGTCCTCGTACCAGAGGTGCAGCACGTTCTCCTGCGGCAGCACGGACATCGCCTCCATGCCGCGCTGCATTTCGTCGGCCCAGTAGGTGCCGAACAGCGAGACCGGCAGCCGGTAGTCGCGCACGGCGTCTGCGTCGAAACGATCCGGCAGGAACGGCAGCAGCTCCTCCGGTACGAAGCCCAGGTTCCGTTCGACGTCCGGCGCGGGAGTCTCGGTGTACGGGTCGTGGCCGAGGGTGAGATGCAGTGCCATCACCACCGCCGCCATCCGGAAGCCGGTGTGACGGCTCATCGACAGCGCGGTGTCCCGGCCGTCGCGCACGATGTGCAGATAGCGGGCGTCGGGGAAGTGCTCGCGGAACTGTCCGGCGAGGATCAGCGAGCCGCCGCTGCGCTCGGCCCACAGGGTCTTGCCGAAGCGGGTGCACAGCCAGGCGAACATGCGCTGGTAGTGCTCGCCGGCCCGGGCGTCCGGGAACTCGGCGACGGCCGCCCGGAGTTCGTCGTACAGCTCGTCGGGGGTGTCGGAGAGGTGGGGAAGCGTGGTCATCAGGACGGCCGGGATACCGGTGTCGGCCTGGAAACGGGTGGTCGCCGAGGGGCGGTAGAGGACTTCCCTGGGGGCAAGCCCGTTGGCGCCCAGCAGTCGGTTGACGGCGTTGCGGGAGGACAGGACGTCCCAGAACTCCCCGGCCGTGAGGGGGCCTTCGGGGAAGACCCGGGCAGTGATCCGGTACATGTCCGTGAGGTGGTTGAAGAGCTCGGACAGGCTGAGGGCCTGCGGGTGCTCGCGTAACAGCTCGGAGACCAGGGTCGAGCCGCAGCGTCCGGTGCCGGTGACGATGACCTGGCCCGGTGAGGTCGGAGTGGGCATGGCGCAGCTGTTCCTTCCGTGCGTCCTTGGGGCGGTGTCCGTGGGTCGTGCGGGAAGGCGCTTCGGGCGAGCCGACGGAGTGCGGTCCGTCGGCTGCCCCGGCCGGTGTCAGGACCGGCGCAGCAGGGCCGCGTACAGCGTGAGGCCGGGGCCGAAGGCCATGGCGACCACCGGGCCGTCGGTGCGGGGCAGGCGCTCAAGGACCATCAGGACGGTGGGCGAGGAGCAGTTGCCGCACTCGTCCAGGACGCCGTAGGAGGCGTCGAGTGCGCCGGCGGGCAGTTCGAGCCGCTCGCCGACGACTTCGAGGATGCGCTTGCCGCCCGGGTGCACGGCCCAGCCGGTGACCTCCTCGGGCGTGAGCCCGTGCGGGGCGAGCAACTGGTCGCGGACCACCTCGCCGACGTGCTGCGCGAGCACGTCGGGGACCCTCGGGGAGAGGCCCATCTTGAAGCCGAGGTCGGTGATCTGCCAGCTCATCAGGTCGGCGGTGCTGTGGTCGGTGACCGCGACGACGTCGATGACCTCGTAGCCGGAGCCGGCGTCGGGCTCCAGGACGACGGCCGCGGCGGCGTCGGCGAACAGCGCGTGCGCCACGATCTGTTCGATGTCCTGGGTGGGCGGCTGGACGTGCAGCGAGGTCAGCTCCAGGCAGAGCAGCACCGCCGGACGGCCGCGCGAGGCGACGAAGTCGGAGACGGCGCCGAGCGAGGGGACGGCGGCGTAGCAGCCCATATGGCCGATGAACAGCCGCTGGACCTTGCTGCTCATGCCCAGCTCGTCCGCGAGCCGTAAGTCGAGGCCCGGCGTGGTGTAGCCGGTACAGGAGGCCACGGCCAGCATGCCCACGTCCGACGGGGCCAGCCCCGCGGACTCCAGGGCCGCGGAGACGGTGCGCTTGCCCAGCGGCACGGCCTCCTCGATGTAGCGCTCCATGCGCTGTCCGGTGCTCCAGCCGGACACTTCCCGCTCGGCACGCGGGTCCACGGCCGTGGAGCGGGAGCTGATTCCGGAATTCTCAAATATCCGGCGCGCCAGCGGGAAACCGTCGTAGTGCTCCAGGAAGAATTCCTTCCACAGGTCGTCCTGGCTGGTCCGGGTATCCGGAAATGAATGCGAGGACCCGGTGATGACGGGGCGCGCGGCGGCGCGCAGCCCATGGCGGGCAGGGGCAATTTTCTCTTCGAGATGCATGCGTGTTCCCTTGGCTTTCGGGCAGCGGAAATTGGCCGCTTGGGGCCTACGGCGGGAGAGGGAATCGTGCCTGCTAATGACATCCGACCCGGGCATCTTTGCGCAGGTCAGACCGTCCAAGTGAACGTGCGCCAAAACGGGCGCACGGAAGATGGAAAGAAGAGTGGTCTGGCTCTCCCCCGTTCGATCCGGATGTCGATCCGGTGATCTCAGTCAAACACAGGAGATCTAGTGGAATCAAATATTCCAGAGTAAATTTCCTCGGCGGTAACATGTGGCGGCGCAAAAACGCCGGTCCGCCTCCAGGTGAAATCAGGAGGCGGACCGACGTTGTGATATTTCGTTCGGTTCTGTTGTCCGGAATGAAGTCCTGGATAATTCAGCCAGGACCGGCATTGATTTCGGTCAGGGACCGCGCGGGTTCGGTGTGGGTCGGCTCGTGCAGCCGTGCGCCCTCGATGTCCAGGTCGGGCAGCAGCCGGTCCAGGCCGCGTGGCAGCCACCAGGCACCGCGTCCCACCATCGCCAGGACCGCCGGCACCAGAGTCATCCGTACGACGAAGGCATCCACCAGCACGCCGAACGCCAGTGAGAACGCGATGGGTTTGACGATGGCGTCCTCCGTCGCCACGAAGCTGGCGAAGACGAAGAACATGATGAGCGCCGCCGCCGTCACCACCCGCGAGGCCCGTTCGGCCCCGTCGATCACCGCGTCCCGGGCCCGGCCGGTGCGCACCCACTCCTCGCGCATGCTGGACACCAGGAAGACCTCGTAGTCCATGGCGAGGCCGAAGAGCACCGCCATCAGCACGATCGGCAGGAAGCTGACGACGGGTCCGGTCCTGGCCACGTCCAGCGCGTCGGCGAGCCATCCCCACTGGAACACGGCCACGACCGCGCCGAAGGACGCCCCGACCGACAGCAGAAAGCCGATGGTCGCCTTGACGGGCACGACCAGCGAACGGAACACCAGCAGCAGCAGGATGAGGCAGAGCCCGACGACCACGGCCGCGAACGGCAGCAGTGACGCGCTCAGCCGGTCGGAGACGTCGATCCCGATCGCCGTGGTGCCGGTGACGGACACGGCGGCGCCGGTCTCCCGCTCGATGGCGGACGCGTTGTCGCGGATGACGTCCACGAGGTCCTGCGTGGACTCGTCCTGCGGTCCGCCCTCGGGCACGACCTGGATCACCGCCCGCCCGGACTCGGGCGCGTACTGCGGCTGACCGATCTTCACCACGCCCGGCAGCTCCTGCAGCCGTCCCGCGACCGCAGCCGCCTGCCGCTGCCCGGCCTCCCCCTTGGTGTCCGCCTCGGTGAGCACGAGCAGCGGCCCGTTGAAGCCGGGTCCGAAGGCATCTGCGACGGTGTCGTACGTCTCGCGCTGCGACGTCCCGTGCGCCGCCGTGCCGTTGTCGGGCAGCGCGAGCCGCAGGTCGGCGGCGGGCAGCGCGAGGGTCACCAGGGCGGCGACGGTGCCGATGACGACGAGCAGCGGGCGCCGGGTGACGAGCCGGGCCCAGCGCCGGCCCATGACGGACGCCTTTGCTGTGGGACTCCCGGCGACGCCCTCCGCGCCGACGGCCGCCCGCCGCGCCGCCCGTGACCCCGGACGTGGTGCGAGCCGTGCCCCCGCGAGGCCGAACAGCGCCGGCAGCAGCGTAACCGCCACCAGTACGGCGATCAGCACCGTCGCCGCCGCGCTCAGACCCATGACCGTCAGGAACGGGATACGCACCACGACAAGACCCACCAGCGCGATGACGACCGTCGTCCCGGCGAAGACCACCGCGCTGCCCGCCGTGCCGACCGCGCGTCCCGCCGACTCGTGTGGCTCCATCCCCTGAGCGAGCTGTGTCCGGTGCCGGGAGAGCACGAACAGCGCGTAGTCGATGCCGACGGCGAGCCCGAGCATGAGCGCGAGGCTCAGCGCGGTCGACGACACCGTCACCCCCGAGGACAGCGCCAGCAGCCCGGCGAGCCCGGTACCGATGCCGACGAAGGCGGTCAGCAGTGGCATTCCGGCGGCGAGCAGCGAGCCGAAGGTGAGGGCGAGCACCCCCAACGCGACCACGACACCGAGCAGTTCGAGGATGCTGGGGGTGAGCACGCCGTTGCCGTACGCCTGACCGCCGACGGAGACCTCAAGTCCCGCCTCCTCGGCGGCCTTGGTGGTCTCCTCCAGTGATTCGAGCGTGTCCTCGTCCAGGGCGGAGCGGCTGACGTCGTAGTTGACCTGGGCGAGTGCGGTGCGCCCGTCGGGGGTCACGGTTCCGGCCTTGTCGGGCGGGATCACCACGGCGACCTGCGGGGCGTCCTGCGCGGCGGCCAGGGTCCGCTGGATGCCCTGCGCGGCCCGTGGATCGGTGACCTTGGCGTCCTCGGGCGCGGTGAACACGATCTGAGCGCTGGTGCCCGCGGCGGCCGGGAAGTCCTCGGCCATCGTGTCCTGCGCCGTCTGGGATTCGGAGCCGGGAATCGTGAACTCGTTGTCGAGCTTGCCGCCCACGACGAGCAGCGCGCAGACGGCGCCGGTCAGCACGGCGAGCCAGGCCGCCAGGACGAGCCGCCGACGGCGGTAGGCGCCGAGACCGATCCGATAGAGCCAAGTCGCCACGGAGATGCTCCTCGTGCAGTAGTGGCAAGTGCGGTGGGGGGAGTTGGGGGGGCGTCGGACAAGTGGGCGTCGGACGGGGCAGGTCAGGCCTTCACGGTCGTACTGCCTCCCGCCAGCTCCATGCGCAGCCCGTCGGCGGTGACGTCGAGCCGCTCCGGCTCCAGGTCGAGGGGCAGCCCCGACAGGTCGACCTCCTGCGGGGCGTCCCCCAGCAGCTGGCCGGCGAGGGCCTCGGGGACGACGCGTTCGCCGATGCGCACGGCGGTGCGCTCGAACCGGATGCCCTCCTGTTCGAGGACAGGCCGGAAACCGACGGAGATCCGTCCGGCGGGACCGGCGTGCACGACCAGTTCGCCCGTTTCCTGATCGGTGGTGACCGCCGAGATGTTCAGCGCGCCCTCGGTCATCGTGGCGACGGCGCCGGCCAGGTCGGTGCCCGTCAGTTCGGCGCTGACCTGGGTGCCGGCCACCGACAGTCCGTCGCCGGTGCGGACCACATCGGCGAGTTCGGCGTGCAGGTCCACCCCGGAGAACCGGCGGAACGTCGCGCCCTCGCCGGAGACCTCCACGCGGGGGAAGGACCCACGGGCCAGTTGCAGCATCACCGGTGTCGGCCCGAAGCCCACGTCAAGGCCGGTGTGCAGGCGCTCCTCCATACGGTCCGCGAGCCGGTCGGCCGCCCGATGACGTGCCACCGCCTCGACGGCACCCCCGGTGACCAGCACCGCGCCGACCACGCCCAGGGTGATCAGGCGGGCCCTGCGGGAGAGCCGCCCGCGGAGCACACGCCCCCTCCGAAAAAGTGTCATGACTGACAGCATACAGAATCTGTCATGACTGACAGATTCTGTACCGTCGGTTTTCCGCCTGCGATACTCCGCACATGGCAACCCTCGACACTCCCCCCGCGGAGCCGCACGGGCGTCGCGAGGCGCACAAGGCGGCGACCCGCAAGGCCCTCCAGGAGGCCGCCCACCGCATGTTCGAGGAGCGTGGCTATGCGCAGACGACCGTGCGGGACATCGCGGCGGCCGCCGGAGTCACCGAGCGGACCTTCTTCCGCTACTTCCCCTCCAAGGAGGACCTGGTCCTCGACGAGGTCCTGGACCTCATCCCGGTCATGCGGGCCCAGGTCCTGGCCCGCCCCGCCGGCGAGGACCCCTACACCGCCGTCCTGGGTGTCTGTCTCGACCTCATCGCCGACGGCACCCCCGGCCTGATGTTCAGTGGGCCGCCGCAGCGCTTTCCCGGCGGGCCGGTACGCCAGCTCCTGCCGGTGCTGAGCAAGTTCGAGGACGGACTGACCGACGCCCTGCGGGAGCGGCTGGCCGAGCGTGATCCCGGCACGGCCACGCCGCTGCGCGCGGCCGTACTGGCCCGCGCCGCCGTCGGCGCGATGCGCTCCGCGCTGTTCGCGTACGCCGGTCTGCCCGAGGAGGAACGCACGCCCGCCGTGGCGCACGAACTGCTGGCCGCCGCGTTCGCGTACCTCCGGGAGTCATGAGAGCGCGGCCCCCGGGATTCGGGTGGCCGCAGGCCCATTGCCCAGGCAAACCCGCCACGAGTAGCCTATGTTCGTCATTCCGATCGGCTGTTGAAATTTCGAACACCGCCGGGCATCAACTTCGCAGACATCAAAGGGAGGGGGCCGGACGTGGGACGCCTCGTACCTGCTGTGACCCGGGCTCTCGACATCCTTGAGCTCTTCCTCGACGGGGACGGCACACTCTCCGCCCCCGACATCGTGCGCAAGCTCCAGCTCCCGCGCACCACCGTGCACGAACTCGTCACCACGCTCGCCGCCCGGTCCTACATCGTCCCGGTGCCGGGGCAGCCGGGCCGCTATCGGCTGGGCGTACGGCCGTACCAGCTCGGCAGCCGCTACGCCGAGCAGCTCGACCTCGCCGCCGAGGGCCAGCAGGTGGCCCGGTCGGTCGCCGAGACCTGCGACGAGACCGTACACGTGGCGATCCTCGAAGGCACCGACGTCATCTACATCGCCAAGGTCGACTCCACGCACGCCGTGCGCATGGTGTCGGCGGCCGGCCGTCGCCTGCCCGCCCACTGCACCTCCGTCGGCAAGATGCTGCTGGCGTCCCTGCCGGAGCAGGAGCTCACCTCGCGCATCCCGGACGATGCCGAGCTGGTCGCGATGACCCCCAACAGCATCACCGACCCGGCCGTTCTGCGCGAGGCCCTCGCCGAGATTCACCGGCGCGGGATCGCCGTGGAGAGCCGCGAGTCCAACCCGGACGTCTCCTGCGTCGCCGCCCCGGTACGGGACCGCACCGGCCGGGTCGTCGCCGCGCTGTCCATCTCCGTGCCCATGATCCGCTGGAGCGAGGAGCGCAAGGCGGAACTGGAGCAGCTCGCCGCCAAGGGCGCCGCCGAGCTCTCCGAGCGGCTCGGCCACCGGAGCGTCGCATGACGTATGAGGTAGCGGTACGGGCGGAGGCGACCCTCGGGGAGGGGCCCACCTGGGATCCGGCGACCGGGCGGCTGATCTGGATCGACATCCTCGGATCGCGTATCCACACCTACGAGCCTTCCTCCGGCCGTCGCACCACCCGTACCACCGACCAGCACGTCGGAGCCGTGAAGCCGCGCGCGAACGGCGGTCTCGTCCTCAACCTCCGCGACGGCGTCGCCCTCCTCGACCCCGACGGCTCCTTCCGCTGGCTCCATCGCGAACCGGTCCCGGGCCGCCGCGCCAACGACGCCGCCGTCGCCCCCGACGGCTCCCTCTGGGCCGGCACGATGCGCTACGACGAGGCGCCGGGCGGCGGCACGCTGTCCCGGTACGCCCCTGAACCTGAAGGCTCCGCCACCGTCGTCCTCGACGACGTCGCCGTCAGCAACGGCACCGGCTGGAGCCCCGACGGCCGTCTCCTTTACTACATCGACTCGCCCACCCGCCGCGTCGACGTCTTCGACTACGCCGAGGACGGGACCGTCACCAACCGCCGCCCCCTCGCCGAGATCGAGGACGGCGCCGGATTCCCCGACGGTCTCACCGTCGACGCGGACGGCTGTGTGTGGGTGGCCCTGTGGGACGGAGGGGCGGTGCGCCGGTACACCCCCACCGGGGAGCTGGACCGGGAGATCACCCTCCCCACCCCCCGGATCACGGCCTGCGCCTTCGGCGGCGCGGACCTGACCGACCTGTACATCACCACGGCCCGGGTGGGGCTGGACGCCCCGCATCCGGTGGCCGGCTCGCTGCTGGTGGTGCCGGGGGCGGGGAAGGGGCTCACCCAGCCGCCCTTCGCGGGCTGATGGGCTGATTACTGCAACCCCGCCCGCTTCAACTCATCCCCGGTCAAAGGCGGTCCGCTCAGCGCAGGCTTGAGCGGGCCGACCACCGCCGCCAGCAGCACACTCGGCGTCAGCAGCACCCCGGCCCCCTTCTCCAGCGACATCACATCCGTCACCGCCCGCGCCACGCGGCCGTTCCCCGTCGCCGTGTACGTCAGACGGTCGACGTACGCGGACACCAGCCTTTCCGCCCGCGTGGGCCCCGACTCCGTCACCCCGGGATAGAACACGTCCTGCCCGATGGCCAAGTCCCAGGCCGCCCGCGCCGGTCGGGCCACCGCCTTCTGCAGGCGCCGTGACAGACCGGGCGTTCCCCAGCCGAAGTCCTGCACAGTGGTACGCAGGGCCACCGCCGCCTGTGCGGCCACAGACATGCCGTGCCCGTAGATGGGGTTGAACGCGGCCAGCGCGTCGCCGACGACCACGAAGTTCTCCGGCCACCCGGCCATCCGCTCGTAGAAGTGGCGGCGATTCGCCGTCGCACGGGTGAAGGACACGTCGGACAAGGGTTCCGCCTGCGCGATCAGGTCCGCCAGGATCGGATGCCGCTGCTCCTTGCGGGCGTAGACGTCGAAGTCGGCCGTCGTGGACGTCGGTTCACCGCCCCGTGTGCCGAACAGGGTGACCAGCCAGCGTCCGTGCTCGATCGGTAACAGTACACCGCCCCGCCCGGGGCCACCGCTGCGCGGCTCCGGCTGGATGTTGACCACCGGGAAGTCGTCCTCGGCCGCCTCCGGCGCCTGGAACAGGCGGCTTGCGTATGCCACACCGGAGTTCACCTCCCGCACCTCCGCCTGCGGCAGCCCGAGCGCCGTCAGCCAGTGGGGCGTACGAGATCCGCGTCCCGTCGCGTCGACGACCAGGTCGGCCCGCAGGGTGCGCCGGATGTCGTCGTGGGCGCGCAGGAGTACGCCGGTCACGGCGGCGGCCGTGCCCTCCAGGTCCAGCACCTCCGCTCGCTCCACCAGCTCGATCCGCTCGTCGGCGAGGACCTGGGCGCGTACCGTCGCGTCCAGCAGGTCCCGGCTGCACAGCAGCATGAAGTGGGACTCGGCCCAGCGCCGGTACCAGCCGCGCGGCGAGAGGCCGACCATGTCCGTGGTGACCGGAAGTCGCCTTGCGCCCGCCTCCCGGAGCCGCGCCGTGACGCCCGGGAGGAGTTCCTCCATGGCGTGTGCGCCTCCGGACCACAGCTGGTGGACATGGCGGGCCTGGGGGAGGCCCTTGCGTGGTTCGGGGCCCGCCGGGAGGGCGTCGCGCTCGACGACCGTGACACGGACGCCGACGGACGCCAGCGCGCGGGCGGTGAGCATCCCGGCGACGGAGCCGCCGAGCACGACGGCGGTGGCACTGCGATCACTCATGGACGGCTTGCTCCTGAACGGTCACTCATGGACGACTTGTTCTTCGCCAGAACGGCGCGAATACAGCTCGCACTACAGCACGCGAACACGGCATGGGACACCCATCGGTATCGAGGACTTCAGCGGCATCGGTGACTAACGGGACGTGGACGCCATGGATTGCGACTCCGCCGTACCGTCTCGAACCGCTTCCAGCAGGTCCGGGCGGCGCAGCGCCCGTGACACAGCGCCGATCTCCCGGAGCAGCTCGGTGGTGTCGGGGTCGCCCGTTCCCTCGCTGTCCGGGGCCCGCCGCTTGGCCTCGACCGCGTCCTGGATCGCCACCGCGGCGGCCAGCGCCCGGGAGCGGGCGGGGTTGAAGCCGAGGGCGATTCCGCGGTCGTAGGCGCGTCGGCGCAGGCCCTCGTCGATGTGGCGGGCGAGGGGGAGCAGGACGTCGCGGATGAACGTCTCCCGGCGGATCAGGCGCAGTTCGGGGGTGGCGCGCAGCACGAAGGGGAGGCGGTTGCCGCTGACCGTGCGCATCAGCAGGTACAGGGGCCGCAGTTCGCGGTGGGCGAGCCGGACCCGCCAGCGGTCGTGGAGGTACTGGCCGGCGTGCGGGAGGATGAAGCCGACCGCGATGAGGATGGCGGAGACCGCGGCCACCGGCGGGGCCAGGTCGGTGCTGAGCCAGTCCAGGTCGTTGCCGGTCCAGCGGGCCACCACCGCGGTGATCTTGGCGCCGTCGAAGACGAGGTTCACCACATAGCCGGCCCCCAGCAGCTTCAGTCCCCAGCGCAGCCAGGCGTCAAGGCCGTCGGTGCGCACCCAGTTCCAGATCAGCCGGGACGTGATCAGTACGGCCACGGTGTGCGCGAGGAGGTAGAGGACGATCTCCTCGCGCATGAACGGGGTGTTGGCGTAGTACGTGTCCAGATCCCGCAGCCGCTCCACGGGGGCGTCCGCGAGGGCGAACAGCACCCACAGGGCGACGATCACGCCCGAGTAGACGGAGACGAGCCAGCGCATGGCGCGGCGGGTGGCGGCGTTGCGGTCGGACAGGCCGTTGCGCCAGGCGATGATCAGCAGCAGACAGGAGCCGCAGAACGCCGTCAGCAACGAATAGCACCAGGGCGCCGAGATGTTGGGCACGCCGACCAGCCGGTTGACCTGGGCGATGGTCGAGGGCGAGCAGAAGACGAACACCCCGCAGGCGAGCAGCAGCAGTCCGCCGACCGCGCGCAGTAGCGGGTCGCGCCAGAGCCGGATGATGGAGGGCAGCTTGATCGCCAGGGCGGCGGCGAGGACCGCGGTGGGGATCCAGAAGGAGATGTAGAAGTCACTGAGCAGGGCGGAAGGGTCCAGGGCGTACGTCGTCGTCATCCTGTCGGGCCTCCTCGTCCGCGGTAGCCGAGGGAACGCTGGAGCGGGTCGAGCGTTGGCCGGGTCTCGGGGGCCGTCAGGTACGGCCGGAAGATCGCCGCCAGCCGGTGCCCGAAGTCGTCGGCGTCGGCCTCGTCGCGCTCGCGGGAGCCGTTGCGGGCGGCGACGGTGAGCGCGACGTCCTGCCAGTCGGGCCGCTCGGCCAGGGCGTCCACGGCCGCTGCACCGGCGATGTGGGGGTGCCGATGCCCCGCATGCAGATGCCACAACTCATGTCCCAGAATGACCAGTTGCTGCATCGCCTCGGCCCGCTCCTCGACGATGACCAGGTCGAAGTCCTGGAACTCCACCCACAGCCCGGTGACTTCGATCTCGTCGGGGAAGCGCTCGAAGCGCAGTTCGACGGGTCGGCCGCCGCGGCGGGCGCTCATCTCCTCGCACAGGGCCGCGCACAGCTCGCGTACATCGGCCGGGCGGCGGCCGTTCGCCCGCATCGCGGTGGCGAGTTCGGCCGCGAGACCGCGCATCGCGGGGCCGCCGCGTGGGCGCCGCCGCAGCGCTGCCGCGACCCGGGCCGCCCCTCTGCGCGCGCCCGCGATGTCCATCCATCCCCCTTTGTCCAGCCGCCGTCCCGGTGCTGTAGGGCAGGCCGTTCGAGAGTACGCGGACGGTGCTGTCCGCGTCATGCGGTCGGGCGACCGTTGTTCAAACGGGAACGACCGTTCGCGAAGGTCCGGGGTCTGAAAGCGGCTTGAAATCCTGCGCAACCCATTGACGTGCCGGCGCATCAACTTTACGGTCCCGTTCGAAGTTACGGGCAGTATTCGAAATCTCGGACATACGTGTACCTCGAACAGTAAGGGCAGGGCATGGGACGACCTGGCCTGAGTCGCAGGCAACTCCTCGCCGGTATCGGCGGGTTGACGGTCGCCGGAAGCTTCGGCTTCGCGGCGCTCGGGACCGGGGCCGACGCACTCGCCTCCGGCGCCGACACCCGGGTGCGCTACTGGAACCTCTTCAGCGGCGGCGACGGATCCAACATGATCGCGATGCTGGACGCCTTCCGTAAGGAGCAATCCGACATCGCCGTCAAGGACTCCACGCTCCAGTGGGGCAACCCCTTCTACACCAAGCTCGCCATGGCCGCCGCGGGCAACCGCGCCCCCGAGCTCGGCGTCATGCACATGGGCCGGGTGGCCGGCTTCTCACCGGGCCGGCTCCTCGATCCGTGGGACGTCGACCTGCTCGCCAAGTACGGCGTACGACAACAGGACTTCAACCCCGCGCTGTGGAGCCGAGGCGTCATCGACGGCAAGCTCTACGCGCTGCCGCTCGACATCCACGTCCAGCTCTGCTTCTACCGCAAGGACGTGCTGAAGCAGGCGGATCTGCTCGGCGACGACGGCCGGATGATCCCGGTCGGCTCCACCGACGAGTGGTTCGACGTCCTGAAGAAGGCCAAGGCGGTCCAGAAGAAGGGCCTTCAGACGATCGGCCTGTGGACCAACGACCAGAACTTCCAGTGGTGGTTCTTCGTCGCCTTCTACACCCAGCTCGGCGGCGAGTGGTTCAACGACGCCCGCACCGAGGTCCTCTTCGACGCCGACAAGGCCACCCAGGTCCTGGAGTTCCTGCGGCAGCACGTCACCGACGGCTATGTCATCCCCGGCGCCCCCACCGGCGAGCAGTTCATCAACGGCGCCCCCTTCACCTGGGAGGGCAACTGGTCCGTACCGGTCTTCTCCGGTGCCGAACTCGACTACGGCGCCACCCCGCTGCCGCCCGTCTTCGGCAAGCAGGCCACCCACGCCGAGTCGCACGCCTTCGTGCTGCCGCACCAGTCGGGCCGCGGGGGCGCCACCGACGAGGCCGCGCACCGACTGGCCGCGTACGTCGTCACCCACGCCCAGCAGTGGGCGGCCGGCGGCCACATCCCGGCGTACACGCCGACGCTCTCCACGGACGCGTACCGGAAGCTCACCCCGCAGAACGAGTATGTGAGTGCCATGGACCACCAGGCCACCGAGCCGAAGGTGTGGTTCGCGGGCTCCACCGGCGTGCTCGCCCAGGACCTCGGCCCGGTCGTCGTCTCCTCGACGATGGGCTCCGCCAAGCCGGCCGCCGTCGCGGCACGGATGAAGTCCCGGCTCACCACGCTCCTCGCCTCGAAGAACCCGATGGACGGCACGACCGCCGCGCAGGGAGGTGCGGCCGCATGATGGCGACCAGCGCTCAGACCGTCGTCGCACCGGCGCGGGCGAGGACCGCCGCCGCGAGTGCCACCGTCCGCCGCAAGCAGGGCTTTCAGCACGGGGGTTGGTTCGTCGCCCCCTTCCTGGCCCTGTTCGCCCTGTTCGTGATCTGGCCGCTGCTGCGCGGTGTCTACCTCAGCTTCACGGACGCCAACATCTCCGGCGAGGGCGCGAGCTTCGTCGGCCTCGACAACTACCGCGAGGCCCTGAACGACTCCGCGATGTGGGACGCGCTCGGCCACAGCGCCTACTTCACGCTGCTCGTCGTCCCCTGCATCACCGTGCTCGCCTTCCTGCTCGCGATGCTCGCGCACCACATCGAGCGCGGCAAATGGCTGTGGCGGCTGTGCTTCTTCGCCCCGTTCCTGCTGCCGTCCACCGTCGCGGCCAACATGTGGCAGTGGCTGTTCACCCAGGGCATCGGCCTGGTCAACGAGACCTTCGGGCTCACCACACCCTGGCTGACCGACAAGTCGTACGCCATGCTCGCCATCGTCATCCAGACCCTGTGGTGGACGGTCGGCTTCTCCTTCCTGCTCTACCTCGCCGCCCTCCAGGGCATCCCCGACCACCTCTACGAGGCCGCCAAGCTGGACGGCGCCAACGCCTGGCACCGCATCGTCCACATCACGCTGCCGATGCTGCGCAACATCACAGGCCTGGTGATCGCGCTCCAGATCCTCGCCTCGCTCCAGCTCTTCGACCAGGCCGTCGTGATGATGGACTTCGGACCGGGTCCTGAGCTCAGCACCCGCTCCTTCGTGCAGTACACCCTCGAACAGGGCTTCACCAGCTACCGCGTGGGCTACGCCTCCGCGATGTCCATCATCTTCTTCGTGCTCATCGCAGCCGTCGCCCTCGCGCGGATGGCGCTGCTGCGCAACCGTGAGGAGGGCACCCGATGAGCGCCACCCAGATACGGGTCAGGTCCCGCAAGCCCTGGACGCCCAGCCAGATCGTCCTCACCCTGATCGGCGTCGCCGTCTCCGCCGTCTTCGTGGCGCCGATCGCCGCGGCCCTGCTCACCTCGCTCAAGTCCGAGGCCGAGGCCGCCGAGATCCCGCCGCACTGGCTGCCGGAGGTCTGGACGACCCAGGCGTGGAAGTCGCTGTGGGAGACCGGCAACGTCACCAACTGGTTCGTGAACTCCCTGGTCGTCTCGGTGTGCGTCACGACCGTCGTCCTCGTCGTCAGCGCCCTCGCCGGATACGGCTTCGCCCGCACCGAGTTCCGCGGCAAGAACGTCCTCATGGGCATCGTGATGTCGGGCCTGATGATCTCCCCGGCGGTCCTCGGCGTACCCCTGTTCACCACGGTCCAGCAGATGGGGATGGTCGACACCTACTGGGGCATGATCCTGCCGCAGTGCGCGCCCGCCGCGATGGTCTACATCCTCTACAAGTTCTTCCAGGGCATCCCGCGTGAGCTGGAGGAGGCCGCGTTCATCGACGGCGCGGGCCGCTGGCGGGTCTTCTTCACCATCGTCGTCCCGCTCGCCCGCCCCTCCCTCGCGGCGGTCGGCATCTTCACCTTCATCGCCTCGTGGAACAACTTCCTGTGGCCGTACATGGTGACCAACAACCCCGACCTGATGACCATGCCGAACGGCATCGCGACCGTCATGAACTCCTACGGCATCCAGTGGGCCCAGCTCATGGCCGGCGGCCTGATGGCCGGCCTGCCCCTGATCGTCGTGTTCGTCTTCTTCCAGCGGCAGATCGTGGCGGGCGTCGCCCACACGGGATTGGCGGGACAGTGACCCTGCGCAGAACCCTCACCGCCGTGACGACGGCGGCCGTGCTGGCCCTGCTGCCCCACGCGGCACAGGCGGCGGAGTCCTACCCCGACCCCCGCCCCATCACCGGCCAGCAGATCATCCACGACCCCACCGTCATCCGCCTCAAGTCCGGTGACTACGCGGCGTATTCGACGGGCGGCATCATCGGTGCCCGCCTCTCGAAGGACGGCAAGCAGTGGGACGACGCGGGCAACGCCTTCGCCCGGCCGCCGAGTTGGTGGTACGAGTACAACGACACCGGCGACCCCTGGGCCCCGGACATCTCCTACCGAGCGGGCAGGTACTGGCTGTACTACGCGGTGTCGAGCTGGGGCACCAACCACTCCGCGATAGGCGTGGCCACCTCCCCCTCCGGCCTCCCCGGCACCTGGACGGACCACGGCAAGGTCTTCACCTCGGAGAAGACCGACCACTGGAACGCCATCGACCCCGCCCTGATCAAGGCGGACGGCAAGCTGTGGATGTCCTTCGGCTCGTACTGGACGGGCATCCGGATGGTCCAACTCGACCCGGTCACCGGAAAGGCCGTCCCTGACACGACCGTCCACCACCTGGCCACCCGCCCCGACCTCCCGTACGCCGTCGAGGGCCCCTACATCGTCAAACACGGTCGCCACTACTACCTCTTCGCCTCCTACGACGCCTGCTGCTCGGGCGTGAACTCCACCTACAAGATCAAGGTGGGCCGTTCGACGGACATCAAGGGCCCCTACGTCGACAGCACCGGCAAGCCCATGCTGGAGGGCGGCGGCGACCTGGTCCTGGAGGGCCACGGCCGCTTCATCGGCACGGGCGGCCAGTCGGTCTTCCAGGACAGGGAAGAGGACTGGCTGGCGTACCACTACTACGACGCGGAGGACGAGGGCACGCCAAAGCTAGGGCTGAACAGGCTGAGCTGGTCCCGCGATGGTTGGCCCACGGTCAAGTAACTCCTGTATCCGAGAGGACCTCATGAGCAAGAGCATTGCCCGCTTCACCCTCGACCCGGCGTTCACCGTCGGCGAGGTCAACCCCCGTCTCTTCGGATCCTTCGTAGAACACCTCGGCCGCTGCGTATACACAGGCATCTTCGAACCGACCCACCCCACCGCGGACGAAGCCGGAATCCGCCAGGACGTCCTGGACCTCGTCAAAGAACTCGGCGTAACAGCCATCCGCTACCCCGGAGGCAACTTCGTCTCCGGCTACAAGTGGGAAGACTCCGTAGGCCCCGCCGAAGACCGCCCCCGCCGCTTGGACCTCGCCTGGCACTCGACGGAGTCCAACCGCTTCGGCCTCTCCGAATACATCGCCTTCCTGAAGAAGATCGGCCCCCAGGCCGAACCGATGATGGCCGTGAACCTGGGTACACGCGGCGTCGCCGAGGCCCTGGAGCTCCAGGAGTACGCCAACCACCCCTCGGGCACCGCACTCTCCGACCTCCGCCGCGGCCACGGCGACAAGGACCCCTTCGGCATCCGGCTCTGGTGCCTGGGCAACGAGATGGACGGCCCCTGGCAGACCGGCCACAAGACGGCCGAGGAGTACGGCCGTATCGCCGCCGAGACGGCCCGTGCCATGCGCCAGCTCGACCCCTGCGTCGAACTCGTCGCCTGCGGCAGCTCCGGCCAGTCGATGGAGACCTTCGCCGAGTGGGAGGCGACGGTCCTCAAGGAGACGTACGACCTCGTCGACTACATCTCCCTGCACGCCTACTACGAGCCGGTCGACGATGACGTCGACTCCTTCCTCGCCTCCGCCGTCGACATGGAGTCCTTCATCGAGAACGTGGTCGCCACCTGCGACCACGTCGGCGCGCGGCTGAAGTCGAAGAAGAAGATCAACCTCTCCTTCGACGAGTGGAACGTCTGGTACCTGTCCCGCTGGCAGGAGCAGGCGACGACGTTCGAGCAGGACGACTGGCCCGAGGCGCCCCGCCTGCTGGAGGACAACTACAGCGTCACCGACGCCGTCGTCTTCGGCTCGCTCCTGATCGCCCTGCTCCGCCACGCGGACCGCGTCACGGTCGCCTGTCTCGCGCAGCTCGTGAACGTCATCGCCCCGATCATGACCGAGCCCGGCGGCCCGGCGTGGCGGCAGACGACGTTCTTCCCGTTCGCGCAGGCCGCCCAGTACGGCCGCGGCCAGGTCCTCGACGTACGGGTGGACTCGCCGACGTACGAGACGAAGAAGTACGGCGAGGCCGATCTGCTGCACGCCACCGCCGTGCGCGCCGAGGACGGCACGGTCACCGTGTTCGCGGTGAACCGCAGCCGCACCGAGTCGCTGCCGCTCGAAGTCGCCCTGAACGGGCTCGACCTGACGCGGGTCGTCGAGCACAGCGCGCTCGCCGACGCCGACCCGGACGCCCGCAACACCCTCGACGAGCCCGAGCGGGTCACCCCGCACCCGGTCGAGGGCGCGGCGCTCACGGACGGCCGTCTGACCGCCGTACTGGAACCGCTGTCCTGGAACGTGATCCGGCTGGGCTGACATCGGGCACGTGTGACAGCGGTGACAATGGTCGTATGAGGATCTCGGCACGGGCGGACTACGCGGTACGAGCGGTATTGGAGCTCGCCGTGCGCCACGACGACGGCCCGGTGAAGGCGGAGGCCATCGCCACGGTGCAGGACATTCCGCACAAGTTCCTTGAGGGCATCCTCGGCGACCTCCGCCGCGCCGGTCTGGTCGGCAGCCGGCGCGGCGGCAACGGCGGCTACCGGCTGGCCCGGGACGCGTCGGCGATCACGGTCGCCGATGTGATCCGGGCCGTCGACGGCCCCATCGTCTCCGTGCGCGGGGTCCGCCCGACCGGGCTGTCCTACGCCGGTTCGGCCGAGCCGCTGCTGCCGCTGTGGATCGCGCTGCGCGCCAATGTCCGCCGGATCCTGGAGGGCGTCACCATCGCGGACATCGCGGGCGGCGCGCTGCCCGAGTCCGTACAACTGCTGGCCGCGGAACCGGCCGCCTGGGAAAACCCTTAGAGCCTTTTCTCAGCTCGCACTCAGCTCGTGGACGGCAGCCTCGGCATGGCCTACGGCGTCACCTCGACCACGCTGCTGCTGGCCATGGGCACCAACCCGGCCGCCGCCTCGGCCACCGTCCACCTCGCCGAGATCGGCACCACCCTGATGTCGGGCGCCGCGCACTGGCGGTTCGGGAACGTGGACTGGAAGGTCGTCGCGAAGATCGGCGTACCGGGGGCGGTGGGCGCCTTCCTGGGCGCCACGGTCCTGTCCAGGCTGTCGACCGAGGTCGCCCCTGGTCGCCGGGTTCCTGGACGCGACCGGCGGAGGCGGCTGGGGTCCGGTCGGCACGCCCGCGCTGCTGGCCGGCGGCCGGATGGAACCCCGTAAGGTGATCGGCTCGATCGACATTGGACGACCCTCCCCACCACGCCCGTCTACGTCGTTCTGTGCGCCCTTGGGGCCGCGGCCCTGACGTACTCGATCCGCGCCTACCGCGCCGAACGGGAGCCCGTGGCTCAGGAGACGTCGACCGCGAGTGTGTAGAAGCGGGTGATCTGTACGGGGTTCTCGTTGTCGTCGGTGACCAGGTACAGCGCCCGCCGGCCCTGATGCGGACCCTCGGTCAGCGTCCCGCCCAGCGCCATCCCCTCGGCGTTGTCCAGCAGCGGATTGACCTGGGGCTGCTTCGCGCGGGCGCCGAAGGAGGGACAGTCACCGAGGTCGACCAGTTCCCGCTTGACGACGAAGGCCGAGGCGGGCGTCCTCTCCAGCGACGGCACCTCGGTGACGTCCCTCAGCCCGGTCAGCGACACCTCGTAGACGCGGATGCTGTTGCCCTGGCCCTCGGTGTAGCCGCGCTCCAGGGCGAGGAAGCGGCCGTCGCCGATCGGGGCGAGTTCGGCGAGGCGCATTCCGGAGTCGGTCTCGTAGGCGAGTTGGCCGTCCACGCGGTAGGCGCCGCCCGGCTCGCCGATGTAGCGCAGGATGCGGATGCGGTTGCCGCCGCGATAGGTGCCGTCGCGGCCGAGGGGGTCCTCCAGGCCGACGTAGAGCCGTCGGCTGTCGGGGGAGAGGGCGAGGGACTCGAAGATCGCGCCGCGCTGGGCGTCGCCGGCGGGGATGTCGGCCCGGAAGGACTCCGGGACCGGCAGCTCGTACAGCAACTCGCCGGTGGCGAGGCTGTAGCGGCCGATCGAGGGGGTGTGCTCGGAGGCCACGAGGACCGTCCGGCCGCTGTCCTCCACGGCGAACGCCTCTCCGTCGAAGCCCCGCTCGCCGTAGGGGCTGCCGTCGTGGCGCAGCAGTCTCGTCATGCCTGTGATGCGGGGCTCGGGAGGCTTGCCCGGTTCGCCCAGCGTCATCCGGAAGAGCACCGGCGAGGAGTTGTCGGCGAGCGAGAGCGCGGTGCTGTGGGAGACGGCGAGCGAGGACAGACCGGAGACGCGCCGGCCCTGGAAGGTGACCTTGTCCAGGCTGTCGGAGAAGCCGATCAGGGAGGCGTGCGGCGAGCAGACGTCGGAGGGGATGTTGCCGGTGTCGGCGGCGAGTGTGGCGACGGGGGCGAGGGCGGCGAGGGCGAAGGCCGTGCGGCGCTTCCAGCGGGCGCGTGGGGGAGGGGGCAGGAAGCGGGCGGGCGGGAGCGGGTGGGCGAGGTTGCGGACGAAGGGGAGCTGGCCGACCTGGTTGTTGTCCTGCTGGCGCGGGGTGGGTCTCCCGCGGTGGTCCAGGGAGCCGCGGACCTCCCGGTAGATCGCGTCCAGAGTGAGGAAGGGCCGCGTCGGCTGCCCGTCCCGGCCGGGTACGCCCTCGCGCAGGACCCGTACGAACTCGCCCGTGAAAGCCGTGCACTCCTCGCCGCGTGGCGCCAGCGCCCGTACGTTGGCGGCGGCGGAGGTCAGCAGATAGCTGCCCTTCATGCCCTTGACGTCCGCGACCGTCCGCAGCGGAGTGCGCGTCTGGGCGTCCATGTCGCCGAGGGCGCGTCCGCTGTAGCAGCAGTCCAGGATGATGACCCGGCGGCGAGCCCGGTTGTGCTGGCGCAGCGCCTCGCGGACCTCGCTGTACAGCACGGCCTTGTGCGGCAGTTCCTCCGCCGAGCCGATCATGGTGAGGCGCAGGGCGCCGAGCGGATCGACGAAGCCGTGGCCGGCGTAGTAGACGATCAGCGTGTCCCGGGCGGCCCTGGCCGCCTGCACGACCGGGTCGATCAGATCGTCGGAGGACTTCGGGTCGAGCACGACGACGCACTTGTCCGGGGGCAGCCCCCAGACCGCCCGGTCGGTCAGCGCCTCCTTGAGCCGGGTGAGGTTGCGCGCCACCGTGGGCAGCTTCTGCATCGTCTTGTACGAGGCGACACCGATGAGTACGGCGGCGGAGGCGCCGGGGTCGGGCAGCGCCTCGGTCACGTGGTGCCGTCCGGCGGTTCGTTCATGGCTTCGAGGTCGCGCAGGAAGGTTTCGACCTCTTCGGGGTTCGCGTCGGGCCGCAGGGTGGCGCGGCGCCCGTCACGCTCGACGATCACATGCGAACGGGGCCGCCGGGCCCTGCGGAACTCGATGATGATGAAGCCCAGGGAGGTCAGCTGGAACACCGACTCCAGGACCAGCTGGATGATGTCGAAGGCGTCGCCCATGGTGGACTCGGGGTCCCCGGCGGGCGGGAGTTCGCCGCGGAGGCTGATCTCCGCGTCGAGGTCCAGTTCGCGTTGTGCGAGCAACCAGTCGTAGAGCTGCTTGAGTTCGTCGCCGTCGGGATCGTCGAGCAGTCTGAGCTGGACGTCCATGCCCTTCCTTCGCCCCCTGCCGGTCGGGCCGCACTGGATCGTGGGAGGGGCCAACGTCCCGGCTGCCACGGGAGATTGACCTCAGAACCAGCATACGGTCGTTCGGCGCACGGCGGGTTCCCTTGGGGGTCCTGTGAATGGCTGGAGTTCGACCTGTCCATGCCAAAGGCAGCTCCCTACGATGCGAACGCCTCCCGCCTTCACAGAAACATCACTGATTCTTCAAAGGTGAACCAAGGGTCGGAGGCGTAGCCACCCCCCACCCCAAGGAGAAGCCATGGCACGTGGACTTCTGCTGAGCGGCGCCGCGCTCGCCGCTCTGGTCGCCACCGCACTGCCCGCGGAGGCGGCGGACCCGTTCGACGACCCGCCCCCCGACAAGATCATCATCAAGGTCGCCACGGTGAACGGCTCCGGCTGCCCCCAGGGCACGACCGCCGTCGCCGTCTCCGAGGACAACACCGCCTTCACCGTGACCTACAGCGACTACCTCGCCCAGGTCGGCGGCAACTCCGACCCGACCGCCTTCCGCAAGAACTGTCAGCTCAACCTGGTCGTGCACGTCCCGCAGGGCTTCACCTACGCCATCGCCAGCGCCGACTACCGAGGCTTCGCCTCACTCCAGTCCGGCGCGAGCGCCATGCAGAGAGCCTCGTACTACTTCCAGGGCTCGCCGCAGACGGCGTACCGCAACCACCCCTTCAGCGGCCCCCTCAACGACAACTGGCAGGCCACGGACAGCACGGACTGGGCCCAACTCGTCTGGGCGCCCTGCGGAGTCCAGCGCAACTTCAACATCAACACCGAGCTCCGGGTCAGCGCCGGCTCCTCCTCGCCGGACAAGGTCAGCTTCATGACCATGGACTCGACCGACGGTGACATCAGCACCGTGTATCACATCGCGTGGAAGGAGTGCCCCTCCGCCTGACCGGCGAGGAAGTCCGCCCAGGCGGTGGGGGAGAGGGTGAGCTGCGGTCCCCGCCGGTCCTTTGAGTCGCGGACGTGCACGGTGGCGGCGGTGACGGCGACCTCGACGCAGTCGCCGGAGCCGCTGCTGCTGTAGCTCGACTTGAACCACGTCAGTTCGCTGGTGCTCATACGTCTCCTCGCAACTGCTGCAACAGGCTCACGGAGTCTTCGGGTGAGAGAGCCTGCGCACGCATCCTGGCATACCTCCTCTGGAGCACACCCACCACCTTTGGGTCGGAGATGAACTGACCGCATTCCGGACCCTCGATGTACGCGAACCACTTGTTCTCGGGGGTCTCCAGCAACTGCATGGGGCCATGCAGTCCGGCATGCGATTCCCGCATCACCGGCATGATCTGGATCTCGACGTTCCGCAGGGTGCTGGTCTCCAGCACGTGGTCGATGAGCTCCCGTGTGACGTCGGCGCCGCCCGTGTGCCGCAGGAACAGGTGCTCTTCGAGGATGAAGCTGAACTCGGTGCTCGGCCGTTCCCGCAGCAGCCGCTGCCGTTCGGCCCGTGCTTCCCACTGGGCCTCGATCTGCTCGTCGGTCAGCGGCGGCAACTCATCGTTGAACAGTTGGCGAGCGTACGCCTCCGTCTGCAACAGCCCAGGGATCAACCGGCACTCGTAGGTACACAGCGTGATCGCCGCGGCCTCCAGCCGCGCCCACCGTCGAAACCAGGCCGCCAACCCCGGCTGCCGAGCCAGATGCCGTTCCGCCTTCCTCAGAGCACCCGTGTTCCCCAGCACCCCCTCCGCCCGCTCGCCGAACCTCGGATCCGGCATCCGCCGCCCCTGCTCGATCGACGCCACCATGTGTTTCGAGAGCCCCACCCGCTCCCCGAACTCCTCCCGGCTCAGCCCGGCATGCTCCCGCAACGCCTGCACCACCGCCCCGAACGTCCGCAGACTGTCCGACGCCTCCGGTTCGCCACCCGCGCCATCGACCACTGCCGATCACCTCCCCCGGTCATGGTTACGGTCAGTCATGCGTACTGTCCACCCCGTCACCGCGTACGCTCCCGCACCGTACGCGCCGCCGACCTGGTGAAGCGCCCCGCGCGGCCGCCAGATTGAGCGCATGCCTGCACCGCGCACCCCCCAACCGCCGGTTACCGTAAGTGTGTTCGCCCAGCGCCTCACCGCCACCCCGCGCGGCGCCCGCCTCGCCCGCCACCTCGCCCAGAGCCAGCTGCACGTCTGGGGCATCCCGCACGGCACCGACGTGTCGGACGCCGTCGCCGCGATCGTCGCCGAGCTGGCCACCAATGCCGTGACCCACGCCCGCGTTCCCGGGCGGGACTTCGAGCTACGGCTGTCGCTCGTCACCGGGAGTGTCCGTGTCGAGGTCAGCGACACCTGCGCCGAACGGCGTCCGCCCGCCCCCGCGGACGTAAGACCTCCATGCCCTCTCGACGAGTACGGCCGTGGACTCGTCCTCGTCGAGGCGTTCGCCGCCCGCTGGGAGGTGCTGGAGCGGGAGCCTCCCGGCAAGACCGTCCGCGCGGAGGTCGACGTACCGAATTGACATCCTCCCCCTCTTAAAGAGGGGGATTCCAACCCAGGTGGGTTGAGGTTCACGGGCGCTCGAACGGCTAGCGGCCGTTGTCACCCCTCCGGCACCGGCTGAGTGCCGGGGGCGGGGAATCCCGCCCTGTCCTGCCGCGACATTGACTGCTGCGTTCTCATCCGCGTTGCAGGTGAACCCGCAGGACACGCACACGAAGTCGGCTTGGCTCTTGCGCGACTTCTTCTCGATCCAACCGCAGGCACTGCACCGCAGGCTGGTGTAGGAGGCGGGAACGTCCTCGACCCGGCCGGGGTCTTGTGCTCGGTGCGCTGACGCAGCAGACCCCAACCCTGGGCGAGGATCGACCGGTTCAGGCCGGACTTCTGCGCCACGTGCTTGCCGGGCTGCTCGATAGTTCCCTTCGCCGAGCGGGTCATGTTCTTGATGTTCAGCTTCTCGAACCGGATCACGTCATAGGAGCGGGCGAGCATGGTGCTGGTCTTCTCGCACCAGTCCTTGCGCCGGTTCGCCTCCCGCGCCCTGAGCTTGGCGGCCTTCGCGTACTCGGCCGTCTTCTGCGGGCTGTTCTTCTTCGCCCGTGCTGCGCGCCGCTCGTGCTTACGGATCTGGGCGCGTTCCTTGACGGTGAGCTGCGGGCAGTTCAGTTTCCGGCCGTCCGACAGGGCAGCGGTGATCGTGACGCCCCGGTCGATGCCGATGACCTCTCCCGTGCCGGGCGCAGGAGTCAGGCCCGGGATGACGGCGAAGGCAATGTGCCACTGCCCGTTGCGGAAGGTGACCCGGAACGTCTTCGCGTGGGGCAGCTTCGCACCCTTGCCCTTGGCGCTGAGGCGGAACCGGACCCAGCCACAGCCGGGCACCTTGACCTGAGCCCACCTGCGGTTGAGCTTCTGCACGACCACCGACCGCCCCAGGACCTGCTTGCCGGTCTTGGCGTTCAGCTTCGGCGAGCCGTCCTCGTTGTACTCGGGCACGCGGTCGGTGCCGATGACCCGGAAGCCCTCGTGACGGAACTTCTTGCGCCAGGTCGGCTCACCGAACCCGGAGGTGAAGCGGGCGTTCTTGGCCTTGGCGAAATCCTTCAGTGCCTGCTGCTGCACGTCCGCGTTCCCGGCACCCAGCCACTCGTTCACCCGCCGGGCCTCGGTGAGCTGGCGGCACTGCTCCGCGAAACCGGGCGCGCTCTTACGCCACCGGCGCCAGCGCGAGTGCTGCTCGACGGCCAGGTTCCAGACGTACCGGGCGTGCGCGCAGTGCGTGAGCATCTGCTCGGCCTGCGCGGGCGTCGGATACATCCGGAAACGCGACATGCCACGAACCTAGCCACCCCGTTCCCCTCCCGCGTACGCCTTCGATCAACATCACCCGCGAGAGTGACCGACACGCTTGTGCCTCCCAGAGCAACCCCGACCACAGGGCCTCAACCCGCTGGCACCACGAACAGCTCAAGGCCGGCCTCACCGCCGTATCTCCCGAGCCGCCGAATCGCCCCGGCGGCGACTCGGCTTCCCCTGCCCCGCTACGTGGGAGCGGGCATTCACCTCGGCCCTGAAGGACCGGGCACCCTGCCCGGCAAGCAAGGTGGCTTACTCTGTGGCGCCGTTGAGGGCAGAGGCGTTTTACGGAAGTTGCTGCGCGGACCATTGACGCGCAAGGGGTTCGATTCTACGGTCCGTCCGAAGTTGCGATCAGCGTTCGAAATATCGGGCGCCCGAACTCCCCCCACCGCAAGGAGGATCCGCGTGAGCCGCACCTCTCGCAGAACCGCACTCCTCGCCCTTCCCGCAGCCGCCCTGCTGGCCCTGATCCCCTCCAGCGCGTCGGCCTACCCCAACCCCGGCACGGTCACCGGCTCCACGGTCGTCCACGACCCGACGATGATCCGCACCTCGTCCGGCCAGTACCTGCTCTACGCCACCGGCGGCGGCATGGCGAGCAAGACGTCCAGCAACCGCATCGCCTTCAGCGCCGGTGCCGACGCCTTCTCCTCCCGCCCGAGCTGGTGGTCGACGTACTCCTCCGTGCCGGAGGCCTGGGCGCCGGACATCTCGTACCACGGCGGCAAGTACCTGATGTACTACTCCGTCTCGAAGTTCGGCTCGAACACCTCGGCCATCGGGCTCGCGGGCTCCAGCACCGGCCTGCCGGGCAGCTGGACGGACTACGGCACCGTCTACACGTCCAGCTCCTCCAGCGACTACAACGCCATCGACCCGAACCTCTTCGTCGACGGCGACGGCAAGTGGTGGCTGTCCTTCGGCAGTTGGTGGACCGGGATCAAGATGATCCAGATCAACCCGTCCACGGGCAAGCAGCTCTCCACCAACACCACCCGCTACTCGCTCGCCTCCCGCCCGACCGGCACCAAGGCGGTGGAGGCGCCGTACATCGTCAAGCGCAACGGCTACTACTACCTCTTCGCCTCGTACGACACCTGCTGCGCGGGCGCCAGCTCGACGTACAAGGTCAAGGTCGGCCGCGCCACCAGCGTCACCGGGCCGTACTACGACAAGAACGGCGTGGCGATGATGAACAACGGCGGGACGCCCGTGCTGGAGTCGCACGGCCGGTACATCGGCCCCGGCGGACAGTCGATCATGAACGACGTCGACGGCGACCTGATCGTCTACCACTACTACGACGGCCAGGACAACGGCACGCCCAAGCTCGGCATCAACCTCCTGAACTGGAGCAGCGGATGGCCCGTCGCATACTGACCCTGCTGGCCGTGCTGGTCTTCGTGCTCGCCCTGGGCCAGACGCCCGCCAGTGCCGCCTCGTTCAGCAACCCCGTGAAGTCGGTCAAGGGCGCCGACCCGTGGATCTCGTACCACAACGGCAACTACTACCTGGTGACGACGAGTTGGACCGACCGGATCACCATCCGCAAGTCCACGACGCTGGCCGGCCTGGCCACCGCACCCAGCGTGCAGGTGTGGCAGGGCGACGCGGCATCGCGCTGCTGCAACATCTGGGCGCCGGAACTGCACTACCTCAACGGCCGCTGGTATCTGTACTACGTCGCCGGGCAGAACGTCTCCGACTACATCCCGACGCAGCGCACGCATGTGCTGGAGAGCGCGGGCTCCGACCCCATGGGCCCCTACACATACCGGAACCAGCTCAACTCGGCCTGGATGCTGGACCCGACCGTCGGCACGATCAACGGTCAGCTGTATCTGTTCGGCAGCGCCGGCGGAGGCACGCAGAACCTGGTCGCGGCCCGGATGTCGAACCCGTACACCCTGGCCACCGGCTTCTCCACGATCTCGACGCCGACGTACGACTGGGAACGGTCGGGCGGCACGGTCAACGAGGGCCCGGAGCTTCTCCAGCGGGGCGGCCAGACGTACCTGATCTACTCGGCGAGCGGCTGCTGGACGCCCGACTACAAGCTGGGCCAGCTGAGACTGACCGGCTCCGATCCCCTGTCCGCCTCCTCCTGGACGAAGAAGTCCACGCCGGTCTTCCAGCGCAACGACTCGGCGGGCGTGTACGGCCCCGGCCACAACGGCTTCTTCACCTCCCCGGACGGCACGGAGAGCTGGATCGTCTACCACGCCAACGACTCGGCGTCGGAGGGCTGCGACAACGGCCGTACGACCAGGGCGCAGAAGTTCACATGGAACTCCGACGGCTCCCCGAACCTCGGCACGCCGGTGGCGCTGGGCAGCAGTCTCGCGGGCCCGTCCGGTGAGCCGTCCTCGGCGTCCACGACGTACACCCTCACGAACCGCAACAGCGGCAAGTGCCTTGACGTGGCGGGTGGTTCGACGGCGGACGGCGCGAATGTCCAACAGTGGACGTGCAGCGGCGCCACCAACCAGCGCTGGCGCCTGGAGGACCTGGGCGACGACACCCACCGCCTGGTCAGCGTGGCCACGGGCAAGGTCCTGGACACGGCCGACTGCTCCTCGGCAGACGGCACGGACCTACGCCAGTGGTCCTGGCTGAACAACACGTGCCAGCGCTTCCGCTTCGTGACAACGACAGACGGCTACGTCCGCATCGTCAACCAGGCCACGGGCAAGGTCGCAGACGTGGCGAACTGCGGCACAGCGGACGGAACGGATGTCCGCCAGTGGACGTGGCTGAACAACAACTGCCAGCAGTGGCGCTTGAATCCGACCTGAGGTCGGTCATCCCATGCCGGCCGCGTTCGGCCACCCGGCATTGGGCCACCCGGTAGCCGGGGCAGGTGCAAGCCCCGGCCCGGTGGTCCCACGGACCTGCGCCGCCGTAAGCCCACCGCGGGCCGGAACACCAGGCGGCGTAGGCCCAACAGCCGCCGCCGCGGGCATGGGCGCGGGCGCAGGCACAGGCGTCGGTACGGGCGCCGCAGGCACGGGCGCCGGAACCGATACAGCCGCCGGAGGCATCGGCGCGGGCATCGGAATACCGGCACCGTTCGACGAGCCGACCAACCTGTCCACGGCCGCCGTACCCGAGCTGTAGCTGGTCCCTGTAGCCAGCTCGGGCACGGCGGCCGCTCCCCTCCTGGTCCCGTAGAGCACCTGTTCCAGGCCGGACACCAGGCGACGCACGTCCACCTGGGGGCGCACTACGAGTCTCAGGAAGCGACTGGACGAACCGATCTTGTTGCCGCACTCACGGACCAGGATCCGGTGCTCGGTGAGCAACCGGTCCCGGACGACGGTGCCTTCGGCCCCGACGGGAAGCCGCACGAAGAGGAAGTTGCCCTGGGAGGGGTAGACGGTGAGGCCGGGGAGGGCAGCCAGTTGGCTCGCCATGTCCAGACGGTCCCGGCGCACCTGGTGCAGGCTCTCCGCGTACTCCGGACCATGGTTCTTCAGCATGAACACCACGTGCTCGGCGAAGGCGTTGAGGTTCCACTTGGGGAGCATGGAGCGGACCCGCCCCGCGAGCGCCGGGTTGGCGACCAGATACCCGAACCGTATGCCGTGCAGGCCGAAGTTCTTGCCGAGACTGCGCAGCACGATGACGTTGGGCCGCAGCATCGCCTCTTGCACGACCGACGGCTCGGCCTCCGCGTCGGCGAACTCCAGGAACGACTCGTCGATGACGACGAGGTCGAGGTCGGCCATGGCGTCCATGAACTGCACGATCGCGTGCCGGTGCAGAAAGCCGCCGTCGGGGTTGTTGGGGTTGCAGATCACGGCGACACGCGTGCCGCGGGCCCGGATGAACTCGGCGTACTGCGCGAGGTCGAGGGCGAAGCCGCTGGACTCCTGGAGCGGGAACATGTCGACCCGCTTGCCGGTCTCCATGGGCTGGTCGGTCCAGCGGCCGAAGGTGGGGACGGGGATGGCGAGGGATTCACGGACCAGCAGGTGGTCGATCCAGGTGATCAGCTCGGTCGAGCCGTTGCCCATCGCGACGGCCTGCGGGGGGAGTTGGAGGAGGTTGCACAGCTCGGCCGTGATCGTGTCGGCGCTGCTGGGGTAGTACGTGATGATGTCGCGCAACCGGCCCGCCATGTCGTCGAACATGGCGGGCGTGGGGAAGTACGGGTTGCACGGGATGCAGAAATCGATCGGACCGCCCCCGTCACCGCCTTCACGGGCCAGCGCGGCCATCGAGGGGCTGTGCGCCGCCGTGCTGCGGAACAGCGAGGTGACGTTCTCAGCCAAGGCAACCTCCGTCTGTGGGTGGCCCGTGCGGGGGAGCACGGGCCACCCTTAGGTACGGATGCCTGTGAGGCGCTGTTCAACCCCTGTGAAATTGTCGGGTAGTTGTGAACGCGCTATGACACAGGGTCACGCGCTGAACGAGTGCACCGTGGTCGTCCGGTACGTCTGCCCAGGTCGCAGCGTTGTGGACGGGAACGACGGCTGGTTCGGCGAGTCCGGGAAGTGCTGCGTCTCCAGGCACAGCGCGTCGCCCTGACGGTAGATGGAACCGCCGGGGCCGACGAGGGTGCCGTCGAGGAAGTTGCCCGAGTAGAACTGCAGGCCCGGCTCGGTCGTGGCGATCTTCAGGGTGCGGCCGGAGGAGGGGTCCCGCAGGGTCGCCACCCACTCGGGCTTCGCCGTGCTGCCCTTGTCCAGCACCCAGTTGTGGTCGATGCCCTTGCCGTACAGCAACTGCTGGTGCGCGACCCGGATGTCCTCGCCGACGGTCTTGGTGCGGCGGAAATCGAAGGGAGTGCCGGCCACCTTCGCCAACTCCCCCGTGGGGATCAGCCCCGAGTCGACCGGCGTGTAGCGGGAGGCGGCGATGGACAGCTCGTGGTCGTAGATGGTGCCGCTCGACTCGCCGGCCAGGTTCCAGTAGACGTGGCTGGTGAGGTTGACGACGGTGGCCTTGTCGGTGGTGGCCTCGTAGTCGATGCGCCAGTCGCCGGAGCGGGTCAGGGTGTACGTCACCTTGGTCTTCAGCGTGCCGGGGTAGCCCATCTCGCCGTCGACGGAGGTGTAGTGGAGGTACAGGCCGACGTCGGAGCCCTTGGTGAACGGCTCGATGTCCCAGACGACCTTGTCGAAGCCCTTGGACCCGCCGTGCAGGCTGTTCTCGCCGTCGTTGACGGACAGCTGGTAGGCCTTGCCGTCCAGGGTGAACCTGCCCTTGCCGATGCGGTTGCCGTACCGGCCGATCAGGGCGCCGAAGTAGGGGCTGGAGGAGACGTAGTCCTCGATGTTGTCGAAGCCCAGCGAGACATTGGTGCAGCGGCCGTGCCGGTCGGGGATCTCCAGGGACTGGACTATGCCACCGTAGGAGAGGACCTTCAGCCGGGTCCCTCCGTTCTCCAGGGACCAGCTGTAGATCTTCGTGCCGTCGGCGAGCTTGCCGAAGAGCGACTTCACCGGCTTGTGTCCCCCTGTGGCATGTGCCGTGCCGCTCATCGCGGCGGTGACACCGGCGGCTGCCGCCCCGGCGATGACGGTACGTCTGCTCAGTTCCATGTTGCGGCTCCTGCAAAGGAAGCGGGCCCCGCCTTGAGGCGGGGCCCGAGCTGACTTACGAACCGACCTTGCGCTTGTTCCACACGTCGAATCCGACCGCCGCCAGCAGCACAAGTCCCTTGATGACCTGCTGCCAGTCCGTGCCGATGCCGACGAGGTTCATACCGTTGTTCAGCACGCCCAGGACCAGACCGCCGATGATCGCGCCGAGCACCGTGCCGACACCGCCGCTCATCGACGCGCCGCCGATGAACGAGGCGGCGATGGCCTCCAGCTCGAAGTTGAGGCCGGCCTTGGGCGAGGCCGCGTTGAAGCGGGCGGCGAAGACCAGACCCGCCAGGGCCGCGAGCATGCCCATGTTCAGGAAGACCAGGAAGGTGACCTTCTTGTCCTTCACACCCGACAGCTTGGCCGCGGGCAGGTTGCCGCCGATGGCGTAGATGTGGCGGCCGATGACCACGTTGCGCATGACGTAGCCGAAGCCGACCAGCAGCACACCGAGGACCAGCAGGACGTACGGGGCGCCCTTGTAGCTGGCGAGCAGCATCGTCAGCGTGAGGATCGCCGCGCCGATCGCGACCAGCTTCAGCAGGAAGAGGTTGAGCGGCGGGACGTCCAGCGAGAACTCCTGCTGGCGGCGCCGGTCACGGAACTCCTGGAAGATCACGAACGCGATCAGTCCGAGACCGAGCAGCAGGGTGAGGTTGTGGTAGTTGGTGTCCGGGCCGATCTCGGGCATGAAGCCGTTGGAGACCTTCTGCAGGCCCTCCGGGAACGGGCCGAGGGTCTGGCCCTCCAGGAAGATCTCGGTCAGACCGCGGAAGATCAGCATGCCCGCGAGGGTGACGATGAAGGATGGTATGCCGCCGTAGGCGATGAAGAACCCTTGTGCCGCGCCCGCGACGGCGCCCATGGCCAGACACAGCACCACGGCCACCGGCCATGGCAGGTCGTTCTTCACCATGAACACCGCGGCCATCGAGCCGATGAACGCCGTCAGTGATCCGACCGACAGGTCGATATGGCCCGCGATGATGACCAGCATCATGCCGATCGCGAGGATCAGGATGTAGCTGTTCTGCAGCACCAGGTTGGAGACGTTGCGCGGCAGCAGCAGGTCGCCGTCGGTCCACACGGCGAACAGCACCACGATCAGACCGAGGGCGATCAGCATGCCGTACTGCCGCATATTGCGGCGCATGCCGTCCACCACCAGGTGGAGCAGTCTGTCGCCGGTGGCCGAACCGCCCTTGCCGGGCGGCGCCGGGGCCGGCGTCTTGGCGGTCACATCCGTGCTCATCGGGATACCTCTTTGTCCTTGGTCATCTGACGCATCAGTGATTCCTGCGAGGCCTCGGCCCGCGAGAACTCACCGGTCAGCCGCCCCGCGGCCATCGTGTAGATGCGGTCACACATGCCGAGCAGCTCCGGCAGCTCGGAGGAGATGAAGACGACCGCCTTGCCCTGGGCGGCCAACTGGTCGATGACGGTGTAGATCTCGTACTTGGCGCCGACGTCGATTCCGCGCGTCGGCTCGTCCAGGATCAGCACATCGGGACCCGCGAAGATCCACTTGCTGAGGACGACCTTCTGCTGGTTGCCGCCGGACAGCTTGCCCACCGGTTCGAAGACGGTGGGCGCCTTGATGTTCATGGACTTGCGGAACTCTTCGGCGACTTGCCGCTCCTCGTGCTCGTCCACCACGCCCCGCTTGGCGACCTTGCCCAGAGCGCTGAGCGAGATATTGCGGTTGATGGTGTCGATGAGGTTGAGGCCGTAGTGCTTACGGTCCTCGGTGACGTAGGCGATACCGTTCCTGACCGCCTCGGGGACGGTCTTCGTACGGATCTCCTTGCCGTCCTTGAGGACCGTGCCGCCCGCGTACCGGCCGTAGGCGCGGCCGAAGACGCTCATCGCGAGTTCGGTGCGGCCCGCGCCCATCAGACCCGCGATGCCGACGATCTCCCCGCGCCGCACCTGGATCGACACATCGTCGACGACCTTGCGCTGCTGGTCGATCGGATGGTGCACGGTCCAGTTGCGGATCTCCAGGGCCGGGGCCGCGCCCTCCTCCGGCTGGTGCGGAGTGCGGTCGGGGAAGCGGTGCTCCAGGTCCCGGCCGACCATCCCGCTGATGATCCGGTCCTCGGTGGTCTCCTCGGCCTTCACATCGAGGGTCTCGATGGTCCGGCCGTCGCGCAGGATCGTCACCGAGTCCGCGACCTTGCGGATCTCGTTGAGCTTGTGGCTGATGATGATCGAGGTGATGCCCTGCTTCTTCAACTCCAGGATCAGATCCAGGAGTTTGCCGCTGTCCTCGTCGTTCAGGGCCGCGGTCGGCTCATCGAGGATGAGCAGCTTCACCTTCTTCGAGAGCGCCTTCGCGATCTCCACGAGCTGCTGCTTGCCCACGCCGATGTCGGCGACGCGGGTGTCGGGGTGGTCGCTCAGACCGACCCGGCGCAGCAGCTCGGTGGCGTGCCGCAGCGTCTCGGTCCAGCTGATGATCCCGCGGGTGGCGTGCTCGTTGCCGAGGAAGATGTTCTCGGCGATGGAGAGGTAGGGGATCAGCGCCAGTTCCTGGTGGATGATCACGATGCCGTGATGCTCACTGGCCCTGATGTCCTTGAACTCGCAGACCTCTCCCTCGAAGAGGATCTCGCCCTCGTACGTGCCGTGCGGGTGGACGCCGGAGAGGACCTTCATCAGGGTCGACTTGCCGGCGCCGTTCTCCCCGCAGATGGCGTGGACCTCGCCCTGCCGGACGGTCAGAGTGACGTCCGACAGCGCCTTGACGCCGGGAAAGGTCTTGACGATCGAGCGCATTTCCAGGACGGGTCCCGCCATGGTCGTGCCTTCCAATCAGTGGGTGTCGGCGGTTACTTGAGGTCGCTTTCCTTGATGTAGCCGGAGTCGACGACGACCTTCTGGTAGTTGGCCTTGTCGACGCTGACCGGCTCCAGCAGGTAGGCCGGGACGACCTTCGAGCCGTTGTCGTAGGTCTTCTCGTCGTTGACCTCGGGCTTCTTGTCGTTGAGCACCGCGTCGACCATGTTCGAGGCCACCTTGGCGAGCTCGCGGGTGTCCTTGTACACGGTCATCGACTGCTCGTCCGCGATGATCGACTTCACCGAGGCGACCTCGGCGTCCTGGCCGGTGACGATCGGCAGCGGCTTGGACTTGGAGCCGTAGTCGTCGGACTTCAGCGCCGAGAGGATGCCGATGGAGATGCCGTCGTACGGCGAGAGCACCGCGTCGACCCGCTCGGACTTGTAGGCCGAGGTGAGGATGTCGTCCATGCGCTTCTGGGCGGTGCCGCCGTCCCAGCGCAGGGTGGTGACCTGGGTCAGCTCGGTCTGGCCGGAGCGGACGACGAGCTGCTTCTTGTCGATGTAGGGCTGCAGGACGTTCATCGCGCCCTGGAAGAAGTAGCGGGTGTTGTTGTCGTCGTTGGAGCCGGCGAACAGCTCGATGTTGAAGGGGCCCTTCGACGACGAACCAGCGCCGTCCTTCAGTCCGAGCTTCTCGACGATGTAGGTGGCCTGGAGCTCGCCGACCTTCTCGTTGTCGAACGACGCGTAGTAGTCGACGTTCTCGGTGCCGAGGATCAGGCGGTCGTAGGAGATGACCGGGATGTCGGCTTCCTTGGCTTGCTGGAGCACGTTGTTCATCGACTTGTTGTCGATGGCCGCGACGATCAGCGCCTTGACGCCCTGCGTGATCAGGTTCTCGATCTGCCCGACCTGCTGGTCGGGGTCGTCCTCGCCGTAGACCAGCTTGGTCTTGTAGCCCATGTCCTTGAGGTGCTTCTCGACGTTGTTGCCGTCGGCGATCCAGCGCTCGGAGGACTTGGTCGGCATCGCGATGCCGATGGTGGCGCCTTCGGTGCTTCCCTTGCCCTCCTCGCTGCCGCCCTCACTGTCCTGACCGCAGGCGGTCAGGGTCAGGGCGAGGGAGGCGGCGGTGGCTATCGCGGCGAGAGCGGCTCTGCGGTTGCGCATGGTCATCTTCCTTGATGTCTCAGCACGGCTGGGTGTGTGGGATTCTGTTTGACTACGTCGCCTTGTGTGAAGAGGGCGCCGAAACCTTTATGAATATGTTTCGAAACGTCGGAGATCGCCGGGAAGCCGCGAGCCGAGCGGAGCCATGTCCCCGTCGACCCCGTGCCGGGCGAGCAGGTCCAGAGCCAGCCGGCCGCGCCGCACGCGCTCCTTGGCGGTGGCCAGGGTGACCTCCCGCAGGTGGTGGCCGTACGGGTAGATCGCGGGGGCCTTGGACAGGCCGAACTTCAGATAGAGCGGTGCGCCGCGCCGGATCAGCTCGGCGACCTCGTACATCCGGACGTAACCGCCGAGGTCGTCGGGGGCTTCGATGTACATGTCCATGGGGGTGGCGGAGATCCGCCGGATCTCGGTGAGGTGGTCCAGTGTCAGATCGCTGGGCACGTTGATCGAGTCGGCGCCGAGCCGCTCGTAGACGGCGTAGGCGGCCGGGTTGACCGGGCCGATCAGCGCGCTCACCTTGAGCGTCGTGTCGGCCGGGAGGATCCCGGCGGCCCGTGCCCGGTGCAGCGTCCACAGCACGCCCTCGTCGGCGACGAGGAGGCACTTGACGCCCAACTCCGTTGCCCGGACGGCGTCTTCGACGCATCCGGCGACGGCGTCGTGGCCCCGGGCGCGCAGTCCGGCGCCCCGGGAGTCGGTGCGGGTGGAGCCGCCGATGTCCCAGGTGCCGCGCGGGCCCGTGAACAGGCAGAGCTCGATGTCGCGCTCACCGGTCGCCTCGACCATCTCGGTGATCTCGGCGTCGGTGAGCATCCACACGCCGCTGCCCTGGCTGATCCGGTGGATGGGAACGTCCAGCCGCGAGGCTTCCTTCAGGACAACCGCCAGCGCTTCGGGACCCTCGCACGAGGGGATCTCGGTGCGCCAGCGGCCGCCGCCCGGGAAGGCGTGGGGCGAGGCGTCGGCGGGGGAGAGGTCGGGCGCGCCCAGGCCGAGGGCGGCGAGCGCCTGCTCACCGGGTCGACGGGCTGCCGTGGCGGAAGCGTCGGTCACAAGCTGTCCTTCTTGTTCGGTATTTCGGACGAAGTTCGCGGCTCTGGGTGGGAAAAGGCTTTGGGTGTACGCCGGTACGGGAGCCGTCAGGTTGCTCCCGTACCGGCGTACGTCTAGGGGCGAAGGAGGACCTTGCCGACCTTCGGATCACCGGAGCCGACGAGCTCGATCGCCTGCGGGAACGCGTCGAGCGGCAGCTCGTGCGTGACGAGCGGCAGCGGATCGAGCAACCCGGCCGCGAACACCCGGACCGTGTGCGCCCAGGCGTCCGGCGGTGCCCCGAAGACGGTGTGCACCTCCAGCTGCCGTACGACCAGGTCCGTCGGGTCCAGGCCCTCGGCGCCCGGCGCCGGGATGCCCGTCAGGACCAGGCGTCCGCCGCGCCTGAGCAGCGAGGCGGCGGTGCGTGCGGCGGACGCGGACCCGGCGGTCTCGATGACGACGTCGAAGTCGTCCGGGAGCGCTGGACTTTCGGCGTTCTTCGTACGGAAGTCGGTGGCCCCGAAGTCCCTCGACAGCGCCTCCCGGTCCCGCCGGGTGCCCACCACCAGCAGCTCGCCCGGCGATCCGGCCCGCAGGAACTGCACGGCGAACATGCCGAGCGTCCCGGTGCCGACCACCGCGACCCGCTCGCCGGGACGGGCGTTCGCCTTGATCGCCGCGGCGGCGATACAGGCGGCCGGCTCCAGCAGGGCGGCGGCCGTCAGATCGCAGTCGTCCGGCAGCGCGTGCAGCAGCCGGGCCGGCAGGGTGAGCGTGGCCGCCATCGCGCCGGGCTGGGTGAACCCGGTCTCCTCGTACCCGGCGGTGCACAGCGTGGTCTCACCGGCGTGGCAGCGGTCGCAGACCTGGCAGTTGCGGAACCCCTCACCGACGACCTTGCGGCCGACGAGGGAGCCGGGAACTCCGGCGCCGACCGCCTCGACCGTTCCCGACCATTCGTGGCCGGGGGTGAGCGGGTAACGGACGTACCCCTCGGGCCGGTTGCCCTGATACACCTCGCGGTCGCTGCCGCAGATGCCGACCGCGTGGACGCGCACCAGCGCCTCCCCGGGGCCGGGCTCGCGCGGAGTGTGCTCGGCCAGCCGGTGCTCGCCGGGCGCCTCGATGACAACGGCGGTGCTCACTGCTCGGTGCCCTTCGGCTTGCGCTGCTCCCAGCCCTCGGCCCACAGGTCGAACCGGGCCTGCTGCTGCGGGAACTCGGCGGCGGCGTCGGCGTCGAACTCGACCCCGAGGCCGGGGGCGTCGGAGAGGTGGAAGCAGCCGTCCTCCGGGTTCACCTGCGGGGCGCCCTTGACGACCTTCTTGATTTCCGCGTCCGCGAAGTCGTTGAAGTGCTCAAGGATCTTGAAGTTGGGGGAGGTGAAGCCGACCTGGAGGGAGGCCGCGGTGAGGACGGAGCCGCCGACATTGTGCGGAGCGACCAGCATGTAGTGGGTCTCGGCGGTGGCGGCGAGCTTGCGCGTCTCCCAGATGCCGCCGATGTGGCCGACGTCGGGCTGGATGATGTCGACGGCCTGGCTCTCGAAGAGCTCACGGAACTCGATCCGGTCGTGGATCCGCTCACCGGTGGCGACCGGGATGTCGACCTTGGCGGCCACCTTCTCCAGCGCCTTGAGGTTCTCCGGCGGGCAGGGCTCCTCCAGCCAGGCCGGCTTGAAGGGCGCGAGCTCGTGCGCGAGCCGGACGGCGGTCGCCGGCGAGAACCGGCCGTGCATCTCCAGCATCAGCTCGGCGTCGGGCCCGATGGCGTCGCGCACGGCCTCGATCAGCGACACGGCGTACAGGGTCTGCTCGTGGTCCAGCTCGAAGTGCCCGGTGCCGAAGGGGTCGATCTTGAGCGCCTTGTACCCGCGCTGCATGACGCCCTGAGCGGCCTTGTGGTACGCCTCCGGAGTCCGCTCGGTGGTGTACCAGCCGTTGGCGTACGCCTTGACCTTGTCGGTGACCTTGCCGCCGAGCAGCTGCCAGACCGGCACCCCGAGCGCCTTGCCCTTGATGTCCCAGCAGGCCATCTCGATGACGGCGATACCGGACATCACGATCTCACCCGCGCGGCCGTAGTCGCCGTACTTCATACGGCGTACGAGGTCTTCCGTGGCGAACGGGTCGGAGCCGAGGATGTGATTGGCCTCGGCCTCCCGCAGATAGCCGATCAGTGCGTCGGTGTGGCCCAGCATCCGGGTCTCGCCGACTCCCGTGATTCCCTCGTCGGTGTGCACCTGGACGTAGGTCAGGTTGCGCCACGGCGTTCCGACCACGTGTGTGCTGATTCCGGTGATGCGCACGGCAGTTGTCCCTTGCTGCGTCGTCGGCCCATTGCGTGTGTTCGAAATTTCGACACACGTTCGAAATGCTGACGTGACAGTAGGGAGGGGGTGGCTGGAGTGTCAATGGGTCGAACGCATAACGGTTTCGACACCGCTTTCGACACGGCTTTCGGTGCGGCATCGGTGACGGATGGGGCGTATACCTCAACCAGCGTGCTGGAGGGGGTAGTTCCGCACACAATTTTCACAGGCGGCCCTATGAACGTTATCTGTGCGGAACTTAGTCTTCCCGCGTCATGGACTACTGCCACCCGTGCCGACGGCACCTGAATGGCGCCCTCGCCTGCCCGGGCTGCGGCGCGCCGGTCGAAGATCTCCGCACGTACGCGAGCGAAGAGGCGTCGCGTACGGCTCCGTACGAGGCATACGACGAAGCCGAGCGCGAGCCGGAGCCGGTCGAGGTGGGTGCGGCCGCGGAGGCCGCGCGCCCGGGAGGCCGGGCGGCGAGCCGTCGGGCGGCCCAGGGGCGGCGTGGACGTGGCGAGGACGACCTTCAGCCCGAGGGCGAGGAGACCGCCCCTGAGGGCGGCACGGGCACCAGCCGCCGCGACCGCAAGGCGGCGGCGCATCGGCGCCGCAGGCGCCGCACCCTGATGATCACGGCGGGCTTCGTGCTCGCCGCCGGCGGCCTGAGCCTCGCCGAGCTGGGCCTGGACGCCCCCGGTTCGTCCCCCGCGAACCCGGCCGCGGCGGGCGATGTGTCGGCGGACGATGACGCGGAAGCCGGCGCGGGTGAATCGGAGGAGCCGACCAGCGACGTGACGGACACGGCGACGGGCGCGGCATCCCCCGACGCCTCCGCGTCCCCGTCGCCGTCGAAGTCCGAGAAGGACAAGGAGTCGGAGAAGCCCGAGGACAAGCCGACGAAGGAGACGCAGTCGTCGGCGACGGGCGGCGGAGCCCCGGACGCGACGGCGGCCCCGGAGCCCACGAAGGAGGACCCGGCCCCGACACCGACGCCGGATCCGACGACGGCGGTCCCGAACCCGGAGCCGTCGGAGACGTGCACGCGCTTCCTCTGGTGGTGCAGCTAAGCGCTCCGTTGGAAGTGCCGCGATATGCCGTCGGTTCGCTGCCGAACCGTAGTGGACTTGACCCGACCTGCTTAGCCGCAGGCTATGACTCCAGCATCCGCCGCAAAAGATCCCGCAGAGACAGCCGTTCGTCCTCGGAGAGCCCCGCGAGCGGCTCCCGGGCGAACCGAAGAGACTCCCGCAGGCTACGAGCCACCCGCCGCCCCTCCGCCGTAGCGGCCGCGACCTTCACCCGCCGATCCGCGGGATCAGGCCGCCGCTCGACCAGCCCCCGTGACTCCAGCCGATCCACGATCCCGGTCACATTCGACGGCTCGCACTTGAGCCGCTGCGCCAGCTTCCGCATCGGCAACGGCTCCAGCGACAGCAACCCCAGCAACCGGGCCTGTGCCCCGGTCAGCGCATGCTCGGCGGCGGCGTCCTCGTACTCCTCGTGATACCGCGCCACAACGGACCCGATGAGGTCGACGACCTCCAAGGTCAGCTCATCGGGGCGGTGGGTCTTGTGCGGTGTGGCCATGGGATCCAGCGTACTTGACATCCTGAAATATTCAGGCGCATGGTTGTTTCACGTACTGAAGTATTCAGGAAGGTCACCCGCCATGTCCGAGTCCCCCGCCCTCCCCGCCGTCAGCCGCGAGTGGCACCTGCTCAGCCGCCCGGTGGGCTGGCCGAAGCCCGAGGACTTCGCGCTGGTGGAGGCGGAGATCCGGCAGCCCGGGCCGGACGAGGTGCTGGTGCGGAACGCCTACCTCTCGGTCGACCCGTACATGCGCGGCAGGATGAGCTCCGCCAAGTCCTACGTCGCCCCCTTCGAACTCGGCAAGGTCATGCAGGGCGGCGCCGTCGGCGAGGTCATCGCCTCCAACATCGACGGCATCGCCCCCGGTGACCACGTCCTGCACTTCGGCGGCTGGCGCGAGTACGCCACGGTCGGCGCCGGCCAGACGGTCAAGGTCGACGCGAACGCCGCGCCTCTGTCGACGTACCTCGGCGTCCTCGGCATGACCGGCCTCACCGCCTACGCCGGCCTGCTGCGCACCGCCGCCTTCAAGGAGGGCGACTCGGTCTTCGTCTCCGGCGCCGCGGGTGCCGTGGGCAGCCAGGTCGGCCAGATCGCCAAGCTCAAGGGCGCCTCCCGGGTCATCGGCTCGGCCGGCTCCGACGAAAAGGTCAAGCTGCTGGTCGAGGAGTACGGCTTCGACGCGGCCTTCAACTACAAGAACGGCCCGGTCGGCGAGCAGCTGCGCGCCGCCGCCCCCGACGGTGTCGACGTCTACTTCGACAACGTCGGCGGTGACCACCTGGAGGCGGCCATCGGCCTCCTCAATCGGGGCGGCCGGATCGCCGTCTGCGGCATGATCTCGGTCTACAACAACACCGAGGCCGCCCCCGGCCCGCGCAACCTCGCCCGCCTGATCCAGACCCGCGGCCGTATCGAGGGCCTCCTGGTCGGCGACCACTACGACCTCCAGCCGCAGTTCGTCCAGGAGGTCGGCCCCTGGGTCGCCTCGGGCGCGCTGAAGTACCGCGAGACGGTCGTCGAGGGCATCGAGAACAACCTGGAGGCCTTCCTCGGGGTTCTGCGCGGCGACAACACCGGGAAGATGATCGTCAAGCTCTGAACCTTCCCCGCTGTTTCCGGCATGCGGTAACTTCTTTCCGAAACCGTCGTCGATCGTGGGCGCGAGTCGCGGCGGACCGAGGAGGAGAAGACACCGCATGCCGATTCAGCAGTCCGACGTCCTGTACACCGCCGTGGCCACCGCGGAGAACGGCCGCGACGGCCGCGTGGCCACCGACGACGGCAAGCTCGACGTCATCGTGAACCCGCCGGCCGTGATGGGCGGCAGCGGCGCCGGCACCAATCCGGAGCAGTTGTTCGCCGCCGGCTACAGCGCCTGCTTCCAGGGCGCCCTCGGCGTCGTCGCCCGCCAGGAGAACGCCGACATCACCGGCTCGACCGTCACCGCGAAGGTCGGCATCGGCAAGAACGACGACGGCTTCGGCCTGATCGTGGAGATCTCCGCGAGCATCCCGAACGTCGACGCGGAGACGGCCCGGAGCCTGCTCAAGAAGGCCCACGAGGTGTGCCCGTACTCGAAGGCGACGCGGGGCAACATCACAGTGACGCTGGTCTGAGGTCGCTCGTTGTGTACGACGAAGGCCGCACCCTTGGACGTGGGGTGCGGCCTTCGCCTGTGTCAGACGGCCAGTGCCGCCGTGTGTACTGCCCGCACCAGCCGTACGTTCTCCGGTGCCGCACCGCCCGGGAACGCGCAGCGGCGCCTGGTGTAGCCGTAGGCCAGGCCGCTGCGGGGGTCGGCGAAGGCCTGGGAGCCGCCCGCTCCGCTGTGGCCGAAGGTGCCAGCGCCGAGGAAGGGGTACCAGACGTCCGCCGTCGCCTGGAATCCCAGGCCGAACGCCTTGTGCGCCCGGGCCACCAGGTCGTAGCCCACGGAATGGATCTGGCCGAACTCGGCGATCGTGTCCGGCTTCAGCAGCGGCGGCCGCCCGTCCACCTCACTGAGCGCCGCCGCGTACATCCCCGCGAGCCCGCGCGCGGCGGCCACCCCGCCCGCCGAGGCGGGGCCCTTGGCGCGCACGGTACGGGAGTTGGCGTGGTCCACCAGCTCACCCGGCTCCGGCACATGCGTGTTGAAGGCGATCGAGGAGAGCGTGTGCGGACCGGTCATCGTCGCGTTCAGCAGCGCCTGCTGTTCCGGCGTCGGAGCCATCGGCTGGACCGAGCGGAAGCGGGGTTCGAGGGCGGCGGGCAGGCCCAGGAAGAAGTCCAGCCCGTACGGCGCGCGCACCCGCTCCTCGTACACCTCCTGGAGCGTACGGCCCGTGGCCCGGCGGACCACCTCGCCGGTCAGCGCCCCGATGACCAGGGCGTGATAGCCGAAGGCGGTGCCGGGACGCCAGAACGGCCGCTGGTCGGCGAGCCGCTCGGCGATCACCCGGTCGTCGGCCAGCTCCTCCGCGGAGAACCCGGCGTCCAGGCCCACAAGACCGGCCCGGTGCGCGAGCAGATCGCGCAGCGTCAGCGCGCCCTTGCCCTCGGCCCCGAACTCCGGCCAGTAGTACGTCACCCTGCGGTCCAGCTCCAGGGTGCCGTCCTGCACCAGCAGGGCGACCACGAGATGGGCGGCTCCCTTGGTCGACGAGAACACGCCGTACAGCGACTCCGCGTCGGCGCCTTCCCCCGTCCACAGGTCGACGACCCTGCGGCCGTGCACGTACGCGCACAACTGTCCTTCGTAGTCGGGCCGTGTCTCGGCCACGAAGGCGGCGAACTCCTCGCGCACCGCCTCGAACCCGTCCGCGACGGTGCCGTGGATCTCCAGCGTCATCCGCTCTCCTCGATTACTAACCGCTGTGCGCGTGTGCCATGGTGAACAACGCCCCTGCCACCTGGGCGAATTCTCCCTTGGGATGATCCCTGAAGAGCGGCTCGGTGCCGAACAGCACGGCCCGCGGGCCGCTGACCACCGCCGCCTGTCCCGCCGCGTCCGCGGGCCCGCCCGAGCCGTCCTCGCCCGGCCGCCAGTGCCCGGACAGCAACGGATTCCCGGTCGCGTACGACTGCTCCACCCGCACCCCGGGCCCGAGATCGGTGAACCACACCGGCGCGTACACGAACCCATGGTCCGCGCGGCCGCCCGAATCCACCAGCCGCACCACGCCGTTGGCGTCCCCGTTGCCCTCCACCGGCTTCGCCGCCAGCAGCCCGACCGCCGAGTTGAGCGCGGCGCCCACGGCACCCCGCCCGACGAGCCCGTGCTCGGCGAGGAAGGCGTCCAGTGCCGTGCGGGCGGCCGAGTTCAGGCCGTCGTGGTCCAGCCCCGCCGACACGAACAGCACATCCGCCGACGACCAGTCGAACCCCGCGTTCAGCACCGCCGTGGAGACCGGCGTGACCTCGAAGTTCATCTCCCGCAGCGCGAACAGCTCACCCGGCGTCACGGCCGCCGCCACCCGCACCCGGCGCAGCTCACGGCCGCCGCCGATCCGCGTCGCGTCGAAGACGACGTCGTACGTCCGTGCCGCCACCGCCGCCTGGGCCCGCGCCGACCCGGGCACGATCGCGCTGCCGTCCGGCGCCTGCCGTACCGAAATCCCCTTCTCGAGCAGGTAGTTGAGCGCGGCCACCTCACTCGGGTCGGTCAGCCGCAGCCGCAGGTCGCCGCGCGGGGCGACATGGCCGACGGACGCGGCCGCCTCGACGGGACGCAGCGGAAGTCCGCTCAGGCTGCCGGAAGGCACCGCGTCCACCGTGGCGCCCCACAACCGCCCCAGGCTCCAGCCCGAGATGTCGTACATCACCGACACCTTGTCGCTGATGTCCCGCCCGTCGGCCAGCAGCACGTTCGCCATGCCGCGCTTGGGCTGGCGCAGGTCCACGACGTACGAGCCCTTCGGGTACGTCCGCCCGCCGAGCCGGAAGGGGTGGGTGGCGCGGGTGACGCGGACGTCGTTGGCGATCAGGTGGTCGACGAGACGGGCGGCGGCGGTCGTCCCGCCGGGGATGACGTACGCGCGCGGGAAGGTGGTCGTGTACACGTCCTCGGGTCCGATGCCCGGTACGCCCGGAACCGTTTCGGACGACACCGGCACCTGTGCCGCGCCGACCGTGCCCCGCCGGAAGACCTCGATCTGGTCGGCGATCAGCGAAGTGCGGCGTTCCTGGACGAAGTCGAGGGTGGCGCGCAGGGCGGCGCCCGCCACGTCCGTGTTGATCGCCGAGCGGCGGCGCAGCTCGCTCTCCGGCAGGGTGTCGTAGGCGGTGTTGTTCACCCGCATCGGGATCTCCACCGTGTGCGCGGCGACCGTGCCGTGGAAGGCCGCGTACTGCGGGGTGAAGATCGGCGGCCAGTCGTCCCAGCCCTCCTCCTGGTCGCGGAACGGGATCTGCGCGGGCTGCACCCCGTCCTTCTGCGGGGTGTAGCCGAGGCCGTTGACCGCGGCCTCCATGCCGAGGGCGTTGGCGTAGGTGTTCTTCAGGAACAGGTCGTACTCGTAGTTCTCGCCGTGCGGGGGAGTGGTGGGCTCGATGAGGGTGCCGTTGACGTACCCGTGCAGATCCAGCATCACGGCCGGCTGCTTGTCGAGCATGATCTGCCGCATCGCCCGCGCCTCGGGCTGCGAGGCGGTGACGAAGTCCCGGTTCAGATCGAAGCCGTTGGCGTTGGCGCGGGTGCCGGCGATCCGGCCGTCCGGGTTGGCGGTGATGTTGAAGTAGAGGCGGTTGCGGGCGAGAAGGTCCTTCGTGCGCGCGTCGTTCGCCGTGGCGAGCCGCTCGATCAGCTTCAGGGAGGCGTCGGTGCCCTCCCACTCGTTGCCGTGAATGTTGTTGTTGAAGAAGACGGGGGTCTTGTAACTCTTCTCGATCTCAGGGGATTTGGCCGCCGCCGAGGGGGCGTTCTCGATGAGTTCGCGCATCCGCTCCTGGGCGCGGGCCTGGCGGTCGGTCTCCGGAGCGGTGACGGTGACGAGATAGAGCCGGTGCCCGCCGGCCGAACGGCCCGCGATCTCCACGCTCACCCGGTCGCCGAGCCGCTGCAGGGCGTTCAGCTCGGGGGCGATGGCGTGGTACGGGGTGAGGCCCAGCTTGAGGGACTTGTCGGCGGGGTTCTCGGGGTCGGGGGTCAGGATCTGTTCGCGCGGGTAGCCGCGGACGGTCCGGTCGAGGGCGGGGGCGTCCTCGGCGAGGGCCCGCAGAGCGGCGCTCACGGGGGTGCGGGCGGCCCGTTCGTCGGGGGCGGCACGCTCCCGGGTCGGCGCGGGGCGGTCGGCGACGGCGCTGTGCGAGGTGAGGAACAGGGATCCGAGGGTCACAAGGGCGAGCACGGGGACGGTTCTTGTGGTGCGCACACGTACCTCCTCCGGGGCTTCCTGAGATCGGTACGGCGAGGTGTACCTGTTCGACTCAACTACAACAAGAGTGAGTTGGTGTCACCGATGCCCCGGATGGCGTATCCGAGGCACGCGGAGAGGGCATCCTGAGGGCGACGGTGCCCGAGCCGAGGAGAGCACATGGCGACGATCCCGCCGCTGCCCAGCAGGGACGACGTACTGCGCATGGCGCGCAACACCACCGACATCACCGGCCAGCTCCTGGACACGGCCGGGAACATCACCAGGATCGCCCTCAACACCTTCGACCCCAGGGACGGTTCGGGCGCGGAGATGCTGCGCGTGCTGCGCCAGACCACCGCCGAACTCGCCGAGGCGAGCGCCTCCCCGCAGGCACAGGAGGCCTTCTACCGCATCGTCGACACCCTCACCCGCCTCGGCACGACCGGCGCCCCGCTCGCCGTGCACCCGGTCAGCGAACCCGCCCAGGCCCTGCTCACGGCGCTCGGCGACAGCCTGCTGCCGGTGCTGGACGCGGTGGAACCGGCGGTCGAGGAGTTCGCGACGGCGCTGGGCGACCTGATCGAGGCGATGTCCCCGCTGCTCCCGGCGGGCGCGGGCCTGGTCGCGGGCGTCCTGCTGGCCCTGACCCCGGTGCTGCGCTCGGCGGCGGAGGTACTGCGCGACGGCACCCCCGAACTGCGCCGTATCGCCGATGCGTTGACCGCCGCCGTGGCCCCGCTGATCCCGCTCCAGGTGTCCCTGGCCGAGCGCACCGCGAACGCCGGCGCCAATGTCGTACGCGCCACCCTGCCCCCACTCGCCGACCTGACGGAGGCGGCGGCGGCGACCACGAAGGCCGCCCGGCCGGCGCTGATCGCGGGGGAGGAGCTGCTGGTGGCGGGCCTGGAACAGATCCAGCCACTGTTGCTGTCCAGTGCGTCGCGGGCAGGGCGGGTGGCCCGCGCGGCGGCGGTACGGGTGTCGGCGGCGGTGTCGCCGTCGGCGGAGCCAGGGGTGGTGGTGGCCGTGGCGGTGGGGTGACCGGAGCGTATCGGCCGACCGATAGAGTTCGGCCATGCGCGATCTTGGGGTGGGTTTCCGCTATCTCCTGCAGGGCCAGCGCTGGGTGGCCCGGCACGGCAAGCAGTACGACTTCGGGCTGCTTCCCGGCCTGATCACACTCGTTCTCTACGCGGGGGCGCTCGTCGCCCTGGCGGTGTGGGGCGAGGACTTCGTGGCCTGGTCGACCCCCTTCGCCGACGACTGGTCGAGCCCCTGGCTCGGTCTCTTCCGCGGCTTCCTCACCGTCGTGCTCTTCGCCCTCGCCCTGCTTCTCGCCGTCCTGACCTTCACCGCGGTCACGCTCCTGATCGGCCAGCCCTTCTACGAGAACCTCTCCGAGAAGGTCGACCGGGACGTCTCCCCGGACGGCACGGCCCCCGAGTCCGGCCTCCCGCTCTGGCGCGAGCTGTGGATCTCGGCCCGCGACAGCCTCCGTATCGTCGTGCGCGCGCTGCTGTGGGGCGTGCTGCTCTTCGGCCTCGGCTTCATCCCGGTCCTCGGCCAGACGGTCGTCCCGGTGATCGGCTTCTTCGTCACCGGCTTCTTCCTCACCGAGGAGCTCACCGCGGTCGCCATGCAGCGCCGCGGCGTCGAACTCCGCGACCGGCTCGCCCTCCTGCGCTCCCGCAGGACCCTGGTCTGGGGCTTCGGCACCCCGCTCGCCGTGGCCTTCATCGTCCCGTTCGTCGCGGTGTTCCTGATGCCGGGCGCGGTCGCCGGCGCCACCCTCATGTCCCGCGAACTCCTCGGCGAGGAGACGCTGGAGGAGGCCGGCGCCGACCGCAACGAGGACGTCAGCGCGTGACCGGCGCGCTGATCGCCACCGTCAGGATCGCCCGCACCTGGGCGATGATGTCCAGCCGGTTGCGCACGAACTCGGGATCGGTCACCTCGGAGGTGTTGCCGATCCCGAACTGCAGCACAGGCGTGTGCACATGCCCGGCCGGCAGCGAGTCGTGCAGCCCGAGCCGGTCCCGTAGCAGCGTCGCCCGGTAGGCGACCTGTGCGCGCACGGACTCGGCCGAGGTCGGTTCCGTCCGTCATGCCCCGCGGAGTTGGCCCGCCGCCTCCCGCAGTGTCGCCAGGAACGCCTCACCGGCCGGAGTGAGCGAGCGGCCCCGTGCCGTCGCCGCGTACACCGCCCGCGCGGGCGCGCCCTCGTCGAGCACCGGAAGGAGGGCGATGTCGGGGCGTACGGACGCCGCCGCCAGCGCCGGGACCAGGGTCACGCCGAGGCCCGCGGCGACGTAACCCTGTTTGGCGGTCCACTCACCGACGACGTGCGCCACGCGCGGCCGGAAGTCCTGGCGCAGGGCCGCGTCCAGCAGGGTGCCCTCGGGGCGCGGGCTGCCGGAGATCCAGTCGGCGTCGGCGAGTCGGGCGAGCCGTACGGGGCCCTGTGCCGCGAGCGGGTGGTCCGCCGGGACGGCCACGTACAGCGACTCGTCGAGGAGGTGGTGGAGTTCGTACGGCTCCAGCGGGGCGCCGCCCGTCGTGGAGACCACCGCCAGGTCGAGATGGCCCGCGGTCAGACGGTCCAGCAGGACCGGGGTGAGGCCCTCCTCGCGGGAGACGCGGACGCGGGGGTGGCGGGCCCGGAACGCGGCCAGCGCCTGGGGCACCAGGGCTGCGTCGGCGGTGGCGAAGGCGCCGAACCGCAGCCGTCCGCCGGCCGCCTCGCGCAGGGCCGCCAGTTCCCGTCCGGCGCCGTGCAGAGCCTCGGTGACGGATTCGGCGTACGGGGCGAGGATCCGGCCGGCCTCGGTCAGCCGTACGCCCCTGGGCAGCCGGTCGAACAGCGGGGCGCCGCCGAGCGCCCCCTCCAGCGAGGAGATCTGCCGGGACACCGCGGACTGGGTCCAGCCGAGGGTGCGGGCGGCGACCGTGAAGGAGCCGTGCCGGGCGACCTCCAGGAAGACCCGGAGCCAGACGGTCGACAGGTCGGGGTCAGTGACGTGATGCTGATTCGGCATGGCCGCCATGCTAGACATTCGCTTGTCGCATCGATGGGGGCGGGCCTAGCGTCGACCGCATGCAGAAGATCGCCTTTCTGGGGCTGGGGCACATGGGCGCCCCGATGGCCCGTCGACTCCTCGCCGCCGGGCACCCGTTGACCGTCTGGAACCGTACGGCCGAGAAGGCGGCGACGCTGGATACCGTGCGAGCCGCTTCCCCGGCCGACGCCGTCCGGGACGCCGATGTCGTCATCACGATGCTCACCGGCCCTGAGGCCCTCGCCGCGGTCGCGGACTCAGCCGTGCCCGCCCTCCGCCCCGGCACCCACTGGATCGACATGTCGACCGTCGGCCCCGACGCGGTACGGGACCTGGCCGCCCGCCTCGGAACCGCGGTGACCCTCGTCGACGCTCCCGTCATGGGGAGCACCGACAAGGCGGCCTCGGGGGAGCTGCGGATCCTCGCGGGCGGCGAGGCGGACGGGGTCGAGGAGGTGCTCGCGGTGCTCGGCGAGGTCACCCGCACCGGCCCCCTCGGCACCGGCGCCGCGCTCAAGCTCGTCGTGAACTCGGCCGTCATCGGCGGGGTCGCCCTGGTCGCCGAGTCCCTCCGGCTGGCGGACGCGCTCGGCCTCGACGACACCGTCGCCCGCAGCGCCCTCGCCGGCAGCCCGCTCGGCGGTGCGGTCGCCCGCGCCTTCGCCGAGGGCGTGCACTTCGGCACCGGACTGGCGGTGAAGGACATCGAGTTGGCCACCGCGGCAGCCCGGCTCCCCGCCCAGGAGGCCGTACTGGAGCACTACCGAAAAGCCGGCGTCCCCGACGCCGATCTGTCCGAGGCAGCAGCCCGCATCCGAGCCGGGAGCACCGTATGAAGGTCACCCTCGACAACCCCGCCACCGCACCCCAGCCCTACAGCCCCGCCTACTCGCAGGTCGCCCGGGTCGAACACGCCGACGGCAGCGCGCTGTTGTTCGTCTCGGGGCAGATCGCGGAGGGCGAGACGCTTCAGGAGCAGAGCCGGGGCGTCTTCGCGACCCTGGAGGCCCTGCTCGCCGCGCACGGCGCGACCCTGGCCGACATCATCAACATCCGCACCTACCTGACCGACATCTCCAAGCTCGCCGAATACGCCGCCGTGCGCCGGGAGTTGATCACCGGGACGCCGCCCACCAGCATGACCTTCGAGGTGCCGAAGCTGTTCAGGCCCGAGGCCATGATCGAGATCGAGGTGGTGGCCGCGGTCAGTCCTCGCCCAGCAGCGTGAGGAAGTCCCGGAACAAGAAGACCAGCTCATGGTCATTTGTGAAGGGTTCGTACGAGATCCGGGCCTGCCGCTCGATCACCGACCGCAGGCTCACGGGGACGATTAACGTCTGACCCGGGACACGTTTCCCATGGACAGCCCCGGTCCGGGACCTGACGCCGGGCCGGGGCTCATGTCCGCCGACCGCCTACGTCTATCGCACGGAGAAGGCGTACACCGTCTCCGAGCGGAACACCTCGCCGGGACGCAGCACCGTGCTCGGGAACTCCGGCCGGTTCGGGGAGTCGGGGAAGTGCTGGGTCTCCAGGGCGACGCCGTCGCAGGGAGCGAAGGGCTCTTCGAGGTGGTCGGCGGTGTACAGCTGGAGTCCTGGCTCGGTCGTCGACACCGTGAGCACCCGCCCTGACGCCGGGTCGTGGAGCTCGGCCACCTCCACCGGGGCCGGGGTCACCCCCTTGTCGAGCACGAAGTTGTGGTCATGACCCGCGCCCACCTTGCGCGCCTCGCGGAAGTCGAACCGGGTGCCCTCGACGGACTCGACACCGGTCGGGATCAGATCCGCGTCCACGGGCGTGAACCGGGAGGCGGCGATCCGCAGTTCCTGCCCGCCCGCGTTCCCCGCCCCCGCCCCGGCCAGGTTGAAGTAGCTGTGGTTCGTCGGATTCACCACGGTCGGCGCGTCCGTCACCGCCTCGTACGCGATCCGCAGCGCGCCGTGAGCGTCCAGGGTGTAGGTCGCCGACACCTCCAGACGGCCCGGGAAACCCTCCTCGCCATGCCCGGCGACCCGGCTCAGCCGTACCCCGTGCTCGACCGGCTCCACGTCCCACACCCGCTGGTCGAAGCCGCGCGCGCCGCCGTGCAGACAGTTCGAGCCGTCGTTCTGCGGCAGGGCGTACGTCAGCCCGTCCAGGGTGAAGCGTCCGCCGGCGATCCGGTTGGCGTACCGCCCCACCAGGGCGCCGAAGTACGGCCCCGAATGCGCCGGGTAGCCGTCCAGCTCGGCGAACCCCAGCACCACGTTCCCGGCGGCCCCGTCCCGGTCCGGCACCTCCAGCGACTGCACGATCCCGCCGTACGTCAGCACCCGCACCCGTACTCCGGCCCGCTCCAGGGTCCAGCGGTGCACGGCCGTGCCGTCGGAAAGTGTGCCGAAGAGTTCGTTCATGTGCGGAACCCTAAGTCACGAGGTTCTCGCCGTGACGGTCCGGTAGGCGATCTCGGCCAGCCTCGCCTGACCGTTCACACTCGGATGGAACCAGTCCCAGCGGCTGAGCTGTTCCGTCCCGAACCGGTACGCGTACACCGCGCCCCCGTCGAACCGGCACCGCCGGTCCTTCGCGCACACCTCCTTCAGCACCTTGTTGTAGTCCTCCACCCGCTTCCGCACCGTCTCCCGCCGCAGCGTCGCCGCCGCATCCAGCGAGTCCGCGTCACCGAGCATCGAGGGGCAGATCCCCAGCTTCCACACCCGCTTGCCCAGCGCACTGGTCCGCCCCTGCGACCACAGCCGCTTCAGATCCGGCACGCTCGCCACATACACCTGCGCCTTCGGCAGCGCCCCGCGCAGCGTCCGCATCGCCTCCTCGAACTGCGCCCGGAAGTCGGCCACCGAGGTCATCGCCTCGGTGGTGTCCCGGCAGGCGTCGTTCGCCCCCGCCATGACCGCCACCAGCTCCGGCTTCCGGGTCGCCGCCTGCGCCATCTGCCCGGGCAGATCCGCCATCCGCGCCCCGGTCACCGCGTAGTTCCAGCTCCGCTCGGCCGCCTTCGACTCGCCCAGCAGCCGTACGGCCAGACTGTCCACCTGCTCGCTGCTGCCGGTCGCCCACGACACCTCCGGGCAGTCCGAGAGCACCGAGCAGGCGTCGAAGCCCCGGGTGATGGAGTCGCCGACCGCCGCGACCGACTCCGGGCTGCGGTCCCACACCGGGGCCGGTTTCGTCCTGGGCTTCTCCCGCTGCGCGTCCGACCCCGATGGCCCCGGTGAGTTCCCCCCGACGGCGTCACAGCCGGCGAGTCCCAGGACGGCCGCGGACAGCACGGCGAGCACGGCTCGTGAGCGGTGACCGGTCTTCCGCATCCGCTGCTGATCCCCTCGCTCGTCGGCTACTGCTCCCCTCCCCATACAACGCGTGGGAGTTCCCGAGCGCGCGCGATGCAACGGATCCACCCCTTGCAGGCGTCCTGCCGGGTGAATGGCGGGCGTTTCACGGCATCGGGACCGACGGTACGTCACACTCCTTGCGCCGCCGCACGGTAGCCTCGCCATCAACGTGGCTGCCCGCCACAGCCGTCCGCCAGTTCGCAAGATGTCCCGCTCTGCCCGGAGGTCCCGGTGACGACACGTGGAGTTCTGTACGTGCACTCCGCGCCGCGCGCGCTGTGCCCGCATGTCGAGTGGGCCGTCGCCGGGGTGCTCGGCACGCGCGTCAACCTCGACTGGATCCGGCAGCCCGCCGCCCCCGGCACCTGGCGCTCGGAGTTCTCCTGGAAGGGCGAGGTCGGCACGGCGTCCAAACTGGCGTCGGCGCTACGAGGCTGGCAGCTGCTGCGCTTCGAGGTGACGGCGGAACCCTGCCCCACCGCCGAGGGCGAGCGCTACAGCTGCACCCCCGACCTCGGCATCTTCCACGCCGTCACCGGCATCCACGGCGACATCCTGATCCCCGAGGACCGCCTGCGCGCCGCCCTGACGAGGTCCCAGCGCGGCGAGACCGACCTTGAGGCGGAACTGGCCAAGCTCCTGGGCAAGCCCTGGGACGACGAACTGGAGCCGTTCAGGTACGCCGGTGAGGGAGCGCCGGTGCGCTGGCTGCATCAGGTGGTCTGAAGCCTGGACATATGAAGGGCCCCCACCTTGCGAGGTGGGGGCCCTTCACGCTCGTACGAGCAAATCTCAGACGGTCCGGAACGCCAGCACCACGTTGTGGCCGCCGAAGCCGAACGAGTCGTTCAGCGCGGCGATCCGGCCCTCGACCGGCAGCTTGCGGGCCTCGCCGCAGACCACGTCCGCGTTGGCCTCGGCCTCGGGGTCGAGGTTCTCGACGTTGATGGTCGGCGGAGCCACCCGGTGGTACAGGGCGAGCACGGTCGCGACCGTCTCGACACCGCCGGCACCACCCAGCAGATGACCCGTCATCGACTTGGTGGCGGACACGGCCATGTGGTCGGCATCGTCACCGAACACCTTCCGCAGCGCCTTCAACTCGGCGATGTCACCGGCAGGCGTGGACGTCGCATGCGCGTTGACGTGCACGATCTCCGCCGGGTCCAGGTCGGTCCGCTCCAGCAGGTTCTGCAGGGCGTGGCTGATGCCCCGCCCCTCCGGCTCCGGCTGCACGATGTCGTGGCTGTCGGCGGAGATGCCCTGGCCGACCGCCTCGGCGTACACCCGCGCCCCGCGCTTGGCGGCGTGCTCGGCGGACTCCAGGACGATCACGCCGGCGCCCTCGCCGAGGACGAAGCCGTCCCGGGCGACGTCGTAGGGACGCGACGCGCCCTCGGGGTTCTCGTTGTTCTTGGACATCGCCATCATGTTGCCGAACGCGGCGATGGGCAGCGGGTGGATCGCCGCCTCGGTGCCGCCGGCGACGACCACGTCGGCACGGCCGGTGCGGATCATCTCGATGGCGTAGCCGATGGCCTCGGCGCCGGAGGCGCACGCGGAGACCGGCGTGTGCACGCCCGCACGGGCGCCCACGGCCAGACCCACGTTCGCGGAGGGGCCGTTCGGCATCAGCATGGGGACGGTGTGCGGGGAGACGCGGCGGACGCCCTTCTCCTTGAGCACGTCGTACTGGTCGAGCAGGGTCGTCACGCCACCGATGCCGGAGGCGATGACCGCACCGAGCCGGTCCGGGTCGACATTGCCGTCCTCCCCGGCCTTGTCGGTGAAACCGGCGTCGGCCCAGGCCTCCTTCGCCGCGATCAGCGCGAACTGGGCCGAGCGGTCAAGACGGCGGGCCTGCGGACGCGCGATCACCTCGGTCGGCTCCACGGCGACCGGGGCGGCGATCCGGACCGCCTGGTCGGCGGCCCACTCCTGCTCCAGGGGCTTGACACCGGAACGTCCGGCGACGAGGCCCTCCCAGGTAGAGGCCGCGTCGCCACCCAGCGGTGTGGTTGCGCCGATACCGGTGACGACCACGGTGCGATTGGTCGAGCTCACGGGAATTCTTTCTCCAACGGGATACGAGGATTCAGCGGCGCCACCGCCGGGTGGCGGGGCCGGGCACATCCGGCCTAAGCGGAAACTCAGGCCTGGTGCTTGAGGATGTAGTCGGTCGCGTCGCCGACCGTCTTGAGGTTCTTCACGTCCTCGTCCGGGATCTTGACGTCGAAGCGCTCTTCGGCGGCGACGACGACCTCGACCATGGACAGGGAGTCGACGTCCAGGTCGTCGGTGAAGGACTTGTCCAGCTGGACGTCCTCGACCGGGATGCCGGCGATCTCGTTCACGATGTCGGCGAGACCGGCGACGATCTCTTCCTGAGTGGCGGCCATGTCAGGCGCTCCTTCGTAGTAATCCAGAGGGTTTGGCAGTGCCCGCCGCGGCAGCGGCAGACAAGTACAGCCGCACCGGACCGACATGATGATCCGGCACGGAGTGCCTAGGGGAGGGTAACGACAGTGGCGGCGTAGACGAGACCCGCCCCGAAGCCAATGACGAGCGCGGTGTCGCCGCTCTTCGCCTCGCCGGTCGCCAGAAGCCGCTCCATCGCGAGCGGAATCGAGGCGGCCGAGGTGTTGCCGGTGGTGCGCACATCGCGGGCGACCGTGACGTGCTCCGGCAGTTTCAGCGTCTTCACCATCGAGTCGATGATCCGCTCGTTGGCCTGGTGGGGAATGAAGACGTCCAGGTCGTCCGGGCTGATCCCGGCCGCGTCCAGCGCCTGCTGGGCGACCTTCGCCATCTCGAACACGGCCCAGCGGAACACCGCCTGGCCCTCCTGCGTGATCGCAGGGAACTTGTCGACCTCGCCGTTGCGGTAGTCCGTCCACGGCACGGTCTGCTTGATCGTCTCGGACTTGTCGCCCTCGGAACCCCAGATGGTGGGGCCGATGCCCGGCTCCTGGGCGGGGCCCACGACGACCGCGCCGGCGCCGTCGCCGAACAGGAAGGCCGTCGCGCGGTCCTCCAGGTCGGTCAGGTCGCTGAGCCGCTCCACGCCGATGACGAGGACGTACTCCGCACTGCCCTCGACGATCATGCCCTTGGCGAGGGTCAGGCCGTAGCCGAAGCCCGCGCAGCCGGCCGAGATGTCGAAGGCGGCGGCCTTGGCGGTGCCGAGCTTGTCGGCGATCTCGGTGGCCACGGCCGGGGTCTGCTTGAAGTGCGAGACGGTCGAGACGATCACGCCGCCGATCTGCTCGGCGGCGATCCCGGCGTCGGCGATCGCCTTGCCGGACGCCTCGATCGACATGGCGGCGACGGTCTCCTCGTCGGAGGCCCAGTGCCGGGTCTCGATGCCGGAGCGCGAGCGGATCCACTCGTCGGACGAGTCGATCTTCTCCAGGATCACCTCGTTGGGCACCACCCGGGTCGGCCGGTAGCCGCCCACACCGAGGATGCGCGCGTACGGGGCGCCCTTGCTGGGCTTCAGCTTCGCCATGCTTGGGGGCTCCTTGTCAGGCGCTGTGCTCGGCGATCAGCTCGCGAGCCGCGTCGAGGTCGTCGGGGGTCTTCAGGGCGAGCGTCTTCACACCGGGCAGCGCACGCTTGGCGAGGCCGGTCAGGGTGCCGCCGGGGCACACTTCGAGCAGCGCGGTGACGCCGAGCTCCTTGAAGGTCTCCATGCACAGGTCCCAGCGGACCGGGTTGGCGACCTGGCCGACCAGCCGCTCCAGCACCTCGGCGCCGGTGGCGACGGTCCTTCCGTCCTTGTTGGAGACGTAGGGGACCGTCGGGTCGCCCGCGGAGAGCTCCTTGGCGGCCTCGGCGAGCTTGTCCACGGCGGGAGCCATGTGGTGGGTGTGGAAGGCGCCGGCGACCTTCAGCCGGACGACCTTGCGCACGCCCTCGGGCTTGTCCTCGATCAGCGCGGCGAGCTGCTCCATGGTGCCCGCGGCCACGATCTGCCCGGCGCCGTTGATGTTCGCCGGGGTCAGGCCGAGCTTCTCCAGGTGCGCGACGGAGGTGTCCGGGTCGCCGCCGAGCAGCGCCGACATACCGGTCAAGGTGATCGCGGCGGCCTCGGCCATGGCCAGACCGCGCTTGCGTACGAGGGTGAGGGCGGCGGTGTCGTCCAGCACGCCCGCGAAGGCGGCGGCGGTGATCTCACCGACGCTGTGGCCCGCGACGGCGCCCGGGGTGATGGCACCCAGTGCCGCGGCGGAGAGGATTCCGGCGGCGACCAGCAGCGGCTGGGCCACGGACGTGTCCCGGATCTCGTCCGCGTCGGCCTTGGTGCCGTAGTGGACGAGGTCGAGGCCGACGGAGTCCGACCAGGCGGCGACGCGGTCAGCGGCACCGGGCAGGTCGAGCCAGGGAGTCAGGAAGCCGGGCGTCTGGGCGCCCTGGCCGGGAGCGACGAGTACGAGCACTCTCACACTCTCTCTTGGGGACGGCCACGGCCGCCCGTGGGGACAAGGACGAAGAACAGCAAGGGGTTTTGTGGAGCCCCGACAAAACCCTACGGCTGAAGATCGCCGTCGACCAGACGTCCCAGGATCAGCGCGATCCGCAACGTGAACGCCGAGCGTACATCGGAGGGCGACCAGCCGGTGACGTCAGTCACACGTCGAAGCCGGTAGCGCACGGTGTTGGGATGCACGAACAGCATCCGGGCGGCGCCTTCGAGACTGCTCGCCTGTTCCAGATAGACGGAGAGGGTCTCCAGAAGCGCGGACCCGGCCTCCTCCAGCGGTCTGTAGATCTCCTCCACCAACTGCTCGCGCGCGCTCGGATCTCCGGCGATGGCGCGTTCCGGAAGCAGGTCGTCCGCCAGTACCGGGCGTGGGGCGTCCTGCCAGGCGGTACAGGCCTTGAGCCCGGCCGCGGCGGCCTGCGCGGAGCGGGTGGCGGCGAGCAGATCGGGCACGATGGGCCCGGCGACGACGGGCCCGGCGGCGTAAGGGCCGATCAGCGACTTGGCGACGGCGAGCGGGTTGTCGCTGCCGCCGGCGATGACGACGAGCCGGTCGCCGAGCACGCCGGTGAGCACCTGGAGCTTGGCGTGGCGCGCGGCCCGCCGGATCGCCTCGACGGTGAGCTCGGAGTCCCCGTCGGGGGCGGTCCCGAGGACGACGCAGACATGCTCGGGGGAGTTCCACCCAAGGGCGGCGGCCCGCGACACAGCCCCCTCGTCGGCCTCCCCGCTGAGCACGGCGTTGACCACGAGGGACTCAAGGCGGGCGTCCCAGGCACCGCGTGCCTCGGCGGCCTGGGCGTAGACCTGGGCGGTGGCGAAGGCGATCTCGCGGGCGTAGACGAGAAGGGCCTCACGCAGCACGGACTCGTCACCGGGGGCCGCCACCTCGTCGATGGCGGACTCCATGACCTCGATCGTGGTCCGCACCATCTCGACGGTCTGGCGCAGGGTGATGGCCCGGGTCAGCTCACGAGGAGCGGTCCCGAACACATCCGTCGAGATCGCCTGCGGGGCGTCGGGATGCCGGAACCACTCGGTGAAGGCCGCGATACCGGCCTGGGCGACAAGCCCGATCCAGGAACGGTTCTCCGGGGGCATGGCCCGGTACCACGGCAGCGTCTCGTCCATGCGCGTGATGGCCTGCGCGGCGAGACTGCCGGAGGACTTCTCAAGACGCCTCAGGGTCGCGGAGTGCGGATGGACGTCGTGCGCTGCGGCTTCGGACTTGCGGGCTTCGGGTTCGGGCACGGGGACAAGACTGCCTTATCCGGACGGGGCTGTGCGCTGGCGGGGTCTACGGTGGGGTCCGTGATGGACGTACGGCGCGCCGACGAGCGCTACCCAGGCGGCGACCCGGCGGCAGGAATCGACTCCCGGCACGCCTTCTCCTTCGGCCCCCACTACGACCCCGACAACCTCCGCTTCGGCGCGATGATCGCGTGCAACGAGGAGCGGCTGGCGCCGGGAGCGGGCTTCGACGAGCATCCCCACAGCCACACGGAGATCGTGACGTGGGTGGTGGAGGGCGAACTGACCCACCGCGACTCACAGGGCCACGAAACGAGGGTCCGCCCCGGAGACGTCCAGCGCCTGAGCGCGGCATCAGGAGTCCGCCACGTAGAACGCAACGACGGCACGACCCCCCTGACCTTCATCCAGACCTGGCTGGCCCCCCTGACCCCCGGCGGCGCCCCGACATACGAAATCGTCCACGGCATCGCGGACTCCACCCCGTACGCAATCCCGGAAGCCGGAGCGATGCTCCACGTCCGCCGCCTGACCCCGGGCGAACGCACAGCGGTCCCGGACGCGGCGTACGTGTACGTCCACGTGGTGCGCGGCGAGGTACGGCTGGGGGAACAGACGCTGGGGGCGGGGGACGCGGCGCGGATCAGCGGGGCGAAGGATGTCGAGGCGGTGGGGGTTACGGGGGTGGAGCTGCTGATGTGGGAGATGTCCGGCTAACGCAGCTCCGCCAGCACCGCGTCCGTGAACGCCGGCCACGCCTCCACCGCCCACGGGCCGAAGGCTCGGTCCGTGAGGGCCAGGCACGCCGCACCCGCGTCCGGGTCGATCCACAGGAACGTTCCCGACTGGCCGAAGTGGCCGAAGGTGCGGGGTGAGGACGAAGCGCCCGTCCAGTGGGGGGACTTGCCGTCGCGGATCTCGAAGCCCAGCCCCCAGTCGTTGGGGTTCTGGTGGCCGTAGCCCGGCAGGACGCCCTTCGTGCCGGGGTACTGGACCGTCATCGCCTCCGCCACCGTCCGCGGGTCCAGCAGCCGCGGTGCCTGGACCTCCGCCGCGAAGCGGGCCAGGTCGTCCACCGTCGACACGGCGTCCTTCGCCGGGGAGCCCTCCAGAGACGTCGACGTCATCCCCAGCGGCTCCAGCACCGCCTGCCGCAGATACTCCGCGAACGGGATGTCCGTGGCCTTCGCGATATGGTCCCCGAGCTGCTCGAACCCGGCGTTGGAGTACAGCCGCCGCTCCCCGGGCGGCGCCGTCACCCGGTGCTCGTCGAAGGCCAGCCCCGAGGTGTGGGCGAGCAGATGACGGACCGTCGAGCCGGCAGGCCCCGCCGGTTCGTCGAGCTCGATCGCCCCTTCCTCGTACGCGACCAGCGCGGCATACGCCGCCAGCGGCTTGGTGACCGAGGCGAGCGGGAACCGGTGCCCGGACGGACCGTGGGACCCGAGAACCGTCCCGTCGGCCCGTACGACGGCCGCAGCGGCGGTGGAAACCGGCCAGTTCTCGATCAACGCAAGGCTCTTCAACGACATGCCGTCGAGCCTAAGCGGCTCACAGCGCCAGCCGCATCGAGGGGTCCGGCTTGCGGACGAAGCCCAGGGACACATACAGCGGCTCGGCCTCGGCGGAGGCGTTCAGATCGACCTGCGCGGCACCCCGCTCCCGGAACCACTCCAGCAGTTCCGCCATGCACGCGCGCGCGTACCCGCGCCGCCGTGCGTCCGGATCCGTCGCGACACTGAAGATGTATCCCACCCGCCCGTGCGGATTGTCCGCCCGCCCGATCCGGTACTCCAGCGTCCCCGCCACCATCGCCGCCAGCACCCCCGGCCGCTCCGGATGATCGACGACGAACACGGAATCGATCATCACCTGGCGCAGACGCAGCACTTCCGACGCGTCCTCGGCCGTGGCACGACGTACAAGACTCATGCCCCGCACGCTGATCACCCGCCCCCCGCCAGGTCTTGCCGATTTCTCACGCCGCGCTTGCTTGGAGTGCACTCCAAGGTCATAGCGTTGAGGCCATGACGGTGATGGAGACCACGGGTACCAGGACCGACACCTGCGCGGGACCGCCGCAGCCCGACCGGCGCCCCGACGGCCAGGACAGCTACACGATCAGCGAGGTCGCCGCCTTCACCGGCCTGACCGCGCACACCCTGCGCTGGTACGAGCGCATCGGCCTGATGCCGCACATCGACCGCTCGCACACCGGCCAGCGTCGCTACAGCAACCGCGACCTGGACTGGCTCGACCTCGTCGGCAAGCTCCGGCTCACCGGCATGCCGGTCGCCGACATGGTCCGGTACGCCGAGCTGGTGCGCGAGGGCGACCACACCTACGGCGCGCGCTACGAACTGCTGGAGGAGACCCGCCGGGACGTCCTGGCCCGGATCGCGGAACTCCAGGACACGCTCGCCGTGCTCGACCGCAAGATCGCTTTCTACGGCGACGCCGGGCACGCCCTGGCGTCGGAGAGGCCCCGATGACCGAGAACAGCACGATCGCGACCGTACGACTTGGCGACACCGGCCCCGAGACGGGGGTGCAGGGCCTCGGCTGCATGGGCATGAGCTTCGCCTACGGCCCCTCGGACGCGAAGGAGTCCAGGGCCACCCTGGAGCGGGCGCTGGAACTGGGCGTCACCCTGTACGACACGGCGGACGCCTACGGTGCCGGCGAGAACGAACGCTTTCTGTCCCCCTTCTTCAGCGCCCACCGCGACGAGGTCGTCATCGCGACCAAGTTCGCCCTGTCGATCCCGCCGGACGACCCGACGCGACGGATCATCCGCAATGACGCGCCCTACATCCGCCAGGCCGTCGAGGCGAGCCTGAAGCGTCTGGAGGTCGATGTGATCGACCTCTACTACATGCACCGCCGGGATGTGAACGTCCCCATCGAGGAGACCGTCGGCGTCATGGCCGAGCTGGTCCGCGAGGGCAAGGTCAAGCATCTGGGCCTGAGCGAGGTCACGGCCGCCGAACTGCGGGCCGCGCACGCCGTGCACCCGATCGCGGCCGTGCAGTCGGAGTGGTCGCTGTTCAGCCGGGACATCGAGGCGCAGGTGGTGCCGGCGGCCCGGGACCTGGGCGTCGCGCTGGTGCCGTACTCCCCGCTCGGCCGGGGCTTCCTCGCGGGCTCCTTCAGCTCGGCCGACAAGGACCTCACCGCCGACGACTTCCGCCGCGGGCAGCCCCGCTTCACCGGTGACAACGCCACGGCGAACGCGGCCCTCCTGGCCCCCATACGCAAGATCGCCGACTCCCACGGCGCCTCCCTGGGCCAGATCGCCCTGGCCTGGGTCCAGCAGCAGACGAAGGCGCACACCCTCCCGGTCATCCCGATCCCGGGCACCCGCAAGCCCAGCAGGGTGGAGGAGAACACGGCGGCGACGAGGATCGAACTGACGGAGGAGGAAATGGCGTTGCTGGAGCCGATCGCGGGCCAGGTGGCAGGCGACCGGTACGCGGACATGACGTTCACGTCCGCGGGCCGGGAGTAGTTCGGGAGTAGTTCCTACAACTCCGCCAACAACTCCGCCTTCTTGGAGGAGAACTCCTCATCGGTGACCAGCCCCGCCTGATGCAGCTCCCCAAGATGACGAATCCGCTCGGCAATGTCCGCAGGATCCCGGCGCGGCGCGGTCGCAGCCGGGACAGCGGCCACACCCGCGGAGCGAACCGCCGCCAACACCGCGGCAGCGAACGGCAGCGACTCGTGCACCGGACCGTATCCCAGCCCGAACACCACAGCCGCCGGATCCTGGTCCACCTGGGCCGGCTGGGTCTCCCCGCGCAGCAGCAGCCGTAGATGCCCCTCGAAGACCTCGGGGGAGCGCCACTCGACCCCGGACAGGTCACCCACCGCGAAGGACTGGTCCCCGGCCTTCCACTTGGCGGAGGACGCGCCCGTCCAGAACCAGCGGAAGGAGACGGTACGCCCGTCGAAGGACGCCTTCCCGTCGTACGCCTTGAAGGACCGCGCATCCGGCGCCGCGACCAGGAAGCGTTCCGCCGGACCCGATTCGGTCAGCTGCGCCTTCAGTTCGTCGGCGTAGTACTCGGCGAGCGTCTCGCGCTCGGCCGGCAGCACCAGACGGTACGGATCGCCCCCTTCCTTCAGCTGCCCGTCGGCCGCCTGCATGAGCGGATCGGCCCCGGGCCGGGGCTCGGCCCGCAGCACCACGGTCCCGCGTTTGCCGGGCGTCAGCGTCACCGCCGAGATCGCCGCCAGCGGCACCCGTCGCTCCCCGAGCGCCTGTAGCAGCTTGGGTGTTCGAATCCCCCGTTCGTAACGGATGAGCACGGAGTCGGACTCGAACTCCCAGGCGGCATGAAATCCGGCCAGTACGTCACCCATGCGGCTCATCGTATGCGGCATGAGCTCCTCCGTCGCCTCCCCGCGCAGACCGTAGTTTCTGCGCTTCTACGCGCGTCCGACCGTCGTGGTGTCGGACAAACCCTCCCGACAGACTTCGTCATCGCCCGCGCACTGCACCGCGTGGTACGCGCCAACGCCGATCTCGGCGAAGTTGCGCACACTGTCCGTGCCGGGTTCGAAGTACCCGCCGTGTCCCTCGGCATCCCGCGCCGACAGCACCCGCGCCCCGAACGCCGAGGACATCGGATCCGCGCCGTGGCCGAGCCCGCCGAGCTCCAGGTACGGCACATCCTGGATCCAGTCGTCGGCGTCCCGCATCGCCCACACCCGCGCGGAGGTGGCCAGCTGGGACGCCTTCGTGACCCGCATACCGGGGCTGCCCGCCACCGCGATGTCGGCCACCCGGCTGGGCAGCGTGTTCGCGGCGACGCCGCACACCACCGAGCCGTAGCTGTGGCAGAACAGCGACACCGGCGAGCTGCCGGGCAGCGCCCGCACCAGCGAGTTCAGCCGTACGGCGCCGTCCTCGGCGCGCGCCGCGGTGGCCGAGTCGAGGCCGAGGCCGCCGGGGGCGGTGTAGTCGGCCCAGGCGATCACGGCCGTACGCGTCGACGGGTCCGCCGTGCGCTCGGCCGCGTACAGCGACTGCGCCATGCCGACCGGGGCCGAGTACTTGCGGTAGGTGCGCTGGAAGGTGAGCACGTCGGTGTCGACGCCGGGGACGACCACGGAGACCCGCTGGGCCCGGTCGAGGTCGCCGAACACCTCGGCGACCCGCCCCGAACCCGCCGGGTCGAAGGCGAGGATGTGCCGGCCCGGGCTCATCAGCGCCTCGTAGCGGTGCATTCGACGGCCGGCCGCCTGCTGTCCCTCGGGCGACAGACGGCTGTCGTGCATGCGTTTGTGCTCGTTCTTGCGGGCCTGCAACAGCGCGATGTGGTTGGCGCGGTAGCGCAGTTCGACCGGGGCGCCGTTCATGTTGCCGACCGCGAGCGGATAGCGGCGTGCCAGGGCGGCGCGCTGGTCAGCGGTGAGCGAGGCGAAGAAGCGGGCCAGCCGGGCCGGGGCGGAGTCCGGGTCGGGCAGCTTGTGGCCGGCGATCCGGCCGTGCTCCCAGGCGGAGAGCGAGACCTGCAGGGCGGGCGTGGTGCGCTGGTTGCGCAGCGCGGTCCAGCCGGTGGTCGCCAGCATGACGAACACCACGGCCAACGCGAGCAGAGCGCGCCAGACGTTCAGTTGCGGGGACGTGTCGAAGGAAGTCACTGGGAGGACACACTAGGAGAACGAACGCGTCTCGCGTTAACCGAGTGACGGGGATCACGTTTCGCGCCGGCTCTCGGCCGGCGCGGGCCCCACCTGCGCAAGGTAGGCGACGGTCGGTTCCCGCATTGCCTCCAGGCTGAAGTTCTCGCTCATGCTCCACTGCCGTTCGGTGACCCGCATCACCCCGCCGAACACCGCCACCGCGAGCCGCGGCCGCGGATCGGCGTCCACATCGAGGCCCTCACGCTCGGCGAGCACCCGAGCAGATACAGCTCCACCGGCACGACGGACCCGATGACCTGTGGGTGTGGCGCCGGTGGCTCCGGGGACGCCGGACGCGGTCGCCGCGAAGATCACGGACGTCGCGCACCTGACGCGGCAAGGGGTTTGCGGCGGATTTCCCCTATCAGGGTGACAACGCTAAAGATGCCTCGCCCTCGGCACGCGCCGCAGGTCACAGTGGGGCAAGCCCTCCGTACGGCATGTTCCTGGGGCAAGTTCGTACGGCAGGGGCACCCGGCGCTGCGGCGCGCTGCCGGAGGGGGACAGCGCGCCGCCGGCCCGGAGGACTAGGCCCTGTCGTTTGGGTACTCGCCCCGGGAACCGCATCCAACGAACGAACGGTTCCCGGGAGTTGAGTGCACCATGGCGGGCTTCGGACATGGAACGCGCAGGCGCCCCCGCACGCGTGGCCGGACATGGCCACGGTCCGGGCCGGATCGCGCGACCCTCGGAATCATCGGCACCATCTGCGCCGTGGCCGGCTTCTTCACGCTGGGCATCATCCTGGGCCCGATCGCCATGGTCTGCGGCTGGCTGTCGATGAACCGCACCTGGTCCGGCGCCCGCCCTCTCCCGGCCCTGATCGCCCTGGTCCTGGGCGCGATGGACACCGTGCTGGCGCTGGTCTGGCTGACCGGTGCCTGACCCGGTCACTGAGCCCGTTGTTCTGACAGGGACGCCACCTCCGCGCGCAGCTGACGAACCTCTTCCGTCAGCTGCTGGATCGCCTCCGTCTGGCGGCGTTCCTCCACGTCGTCCATTTCGAAGCGGGCGATGAACCAGGCCGCGATGTTCGCCGTCACCACACCGAGCAGCGCGATGCCGGACAGCATCAGGCCCACCGCGAGTATTCGGCCCAGACCGGTGGTCGGCGCATGGTCCCCGTACCCCACCGTCGTCATCGTCGTGAAGGACCACCACACCGCGTCACCCAGCGTCTTGATGTTCCCATCCGGCGAGTCCCGCTCCACGGACAGCACCGCCAGCGAGCCGAACATCAGCAGGCCGACGACCGAGCCGACCACGTACGTCGTCAGGCGGACCTGGGACGCCATCCGGGCCCGCCGGCCGACCAGCAGCAGCGTCGAGACCAGCCGAAGCAGCCGCAGCGGCTGGATCAGCGGCAGCACCACCGCGCCCAGGTCCAGCCAGTGCCGCCGTACGAACTCCCCCCGCCGCTCGGCCAGTCCCAGCCGCACCAGATAGTCCGCCGCGAAGGCCGCCCACACCGCCCACTCGGCCGCCGTGCACACGCTCGTCAGCGCCTTGCTCGCCGAAGTGTCCACGATCGGCACGGCGTAGGCGACGGCGAACAGCACCGCCAGTGCCATCAGCGGCCGTTGGGTGTGCTGTTCCCAGCGGACCTGCGCGGGTCTCTGCTTCATGCCCGCATCGTAGGAAACGCGGAAGGGCCGAGAGGCACAAGCCCCTCGGCCCTCCAGCCGCCCACGAGCGGAGCTCTACGCGTCGCCGCCCGCGGCACCCGGATCCGCCGCCGACACGTCCAGCAACTGGTACCGGTCGATCGCCTGCTTCAGCGCCGAGCGGTCCACCTTCCCTTCCTTCGCCAGCTCCGTCAGCACGGCCACCACGATCGACTGGGCGTCGATGTGGAAGAACCGCCGGGCCGCGCCCCGGGTGTCCGCGAAGCCGAAGCCGTCCGCGCCCAGCGACTGGTATGTCCCCGGCACCCACCGCGCGATCTGATCCGGAACCGACCGCATCCAGTCGGACACGGCCACGAACGGACCCTCCGCACCGGACAGCTTCCGCGTCACATACGGCACTTGCTGCTCCTCCTCGGGATGCAGCAGGTTGTGCTCCTCGCACGCCACGGCCTCGCGCCGCAGCTCGTTCCAGGAGGTCGCCGACCAGATGTCGGCCTTCACGTTCCACTCCTCGGCGAGGATCTTCTGCGCCTCGACGGCCCACGGCACCGCGACCCCGGACGCCATGATCTGCGCCGGGATCGAGCCCGAAGTGCCCTCGCTGAAGCGGTAGACGCCCTTGAGGATGCCCTCGACGTCCACGTTCTCCGGCTCGGCCGGGTGCTGGATCGGCTCGTTGTAGACGGTGAGGTAGTAGAAGACGTCCTCACCGGGCCTGCCGTCCGCCGTCGGGCCGTACATCCGCCGCAGACCGTCCTGGACGATGTGCGCGATCTCGTAACTGAAGGCCGGGTCGTACGCCACACAGCCCGGGTTCGTCGACGCCAGCAGCTGCGAGTGGCCGTCGGCGTGCTGGAGCCCCTCACCGGTCAGGGTCGTGCGGCCGGCGGTCGCGCCGAGCACAAAGCCGCGCGAGAGCTGGTCCGACATCTGCCAGAACTGATCGCCGGTCCGCTGGAAACCGAACATCGAGTAGAAGACGTAGACCGGGATCAGCGGCTCGCCGTGCGTGGCGTACGCCGAGCCCGCCGCGATCAGCGAGGCCGTACAGCCCGCCTCCGAGATGCCGTCGTGCAGCATCTGGCCGTTCGGCGCCTCCTTGTACGCCAGCAGAAGGTCGCGGTCGACGGCCTCGTACTGCTGCCCGAGCGGGTTGTAGATCTTCGCACTCGGGAAGAAGGAGTCCATGCCGAACGTGCGGTACTCGTCCGGCGCGATCAGCACGAACCGCTTGCCGATCTCCTTGTCCCGCATGAGGTCCTTGAGGAGACGGACAAAGGCCATGGTCGTCGCGATGGACTGCTGACCCGAGCCCTTCTTCACGGTCGCGTACGTCTTGTCCTCCGGCAGTGCGAGCGGCTTCGCACGCACGACACGCGTCGGGACGTACCCGCCGAGACCCTTGCGGCGGTCGTGCATGTACTGGATCTCCTCCGTGTCCCGCCCGGGGTGGTAGTACGGCGGCGCGCCGGACTCCAGCTCCTTGTCGGAGATCGGCAGGTGGAGGCGGTCCCGGAAGCGCTTGAGGTCGTCGACCGTCAGCTTCTTCATCTGGTGCGTGGCGTTGCGGCCCTCGAAGTTGGGGCCCAGGGTCCAGCCCTTGATCGTCTTGGCCAGGATCACCGTCGGCTGGCCCTTGTGCGCCTTGGCCGCCGAGAAGGCCGCGAAGATCTTCTTGTGGTCGTGACCGCCGCGCCCCAGGTGCAGGATCTGGTCGTCGGTCATGCCCTCGACCATCGCGCGCAGCCGGTGGTCGTCGCCGAAGAAGTGGTCACGGATGTACGCCCCGGTCTCGGTGGCGTACGTCTGGAACTGCCCGTCCGGCGTCGTGTTCATCTTGTTGACCAGCACGCCGTCCCGGTCCTGGGCCAGCAGCGGGTCCCAGGTGCGGTCCCAGACCAGCTTGATCACGTTCCAGCCGGCGCCCCGGAAGATCGACTCCAGCTCCTGGATGATCTTGCCGTTGCCGCGCACCGGACCGTCGAGCCGCTGGAGGTTGCAGTTGACGACGAAGGTCAGGTTGTCCAGGCCCTCGCGCGCCGCGATGGACAGCTGGCCGAGCGACTCCGGCTCGTCCATCTCGCCGTCCCCGAGGAACGCCCACACGTGCGACTTGGAGGTGTCCGCGATCCCGCGCGCCTCCATGTAGCGGTTCATCCGCGCCTGGTAGATCGCGCCGATCGGGCCGAGGCCCATCGACACGGTCGGGAACTCCCAGAAGTCCGGCATCAGCCGCGGGTGCGGGTACGAGGACAGTCCGTACGGCGCCCTGGACTTCTCCTGGCGGAACGCGTCCAGGTTCTGCTCGCTCAAGCGGTCCAGCAGGAAGGCGCGGGCGTAGATGCCCGGCGAGGCATGCCCCTGGAAGAAGACCTGGTCACCGCCGTCGCCCTCGTCCTTGCCCCGGAAGAAGTGGTTGAAGCCCACGTCGTACAGGGAGGCGGAGGAGGCGAAGGTGGCGATATGGCCGCCCACGCCGATGCCCGGGCGCTGGGCCCGGGACACCATGACCGCGGCGTTCCAGCGGGTCGCGTTGAGGATCTTGCGCTCGATCTCCTCGTTGCCGGGGAAGAACGGCTCGTCCTTGGTCGCGATCGTGTTGACGTAGTCCGTGCTGCGCATCTCGGGCACGGCCACGCGCTTCTCGCGGGCCCGCTCGATCAGCCGGAGCATCAGGTAGCGGGCCCGCTCGCGGCCGCGCTCGTCCACAGCGGCGTCGAGGGAGTCGAGCCACTCCTTGGTTTCCTCGGGATCGAAGTCAGGAACCTGACTCGGAAGGCCGCCAATGATGATCGGGTTGCGATCGGATCCGGAAGCCACGCTGTTCCTTACCTGTCAGAGGGCTGGTATTCGGGCTTGCTTCGGGGCTTGTCTTCGGGGCTTGTTTCGGGGGTTTTGCTCTGCCTGCGCCGTTCCCCATCGTGTACCTCGGGACGGCAAACGTCATCTCTACTGCGAGGTAATCCAAGCCTGGTCCCCCCGGAGGGTTCCCAAAAGCGCAAAGAGGGCAGAACGGTGTGGCGTGTGTCACCTTGGAGTGTGGTGCCATGGCGGGAAACGCGGTGACACAGCCCGGAACGTCACCGTTTAGGCGGTCTGGACGGCCGGGTACTTGCGCGATCCGCCCCGCCCGTGTGGACTACGGCCAATGCTTCGCGCACGCGCGTGGCTGAGTTATTCCCGAAGACATGATCAGGAGGCAACCCGTGAGCGCGACCGCGGACCACGCGGAGGAGCGGACGAACCCTGCCGTCAGGCTGGGGTTCCAGCCCGAGCAGGTGGTCCAGGAGATCGGCTACGACGAGGACGTAGACCAGGAACTCCGCGAGGCCATTGAGGAAGTCATCGGCAGCGATCTCGTGGACGAGGACTACGACGACGTCGCCGATGCCGTGGTGCTGTGGTTCCGCGACGAGGACGGCGACCTGACAGATGCGCTGGTGGACGCCACCACGTACATCGAGGAGGGCGGCTCGATCCTGCTGCTGACGCCGAAGACGGGCCGCGACGGCTACGTCGAGCCGAGCGACATCTCCGAAGCCGCGACGACGGCCGGACTGTCCGCGTCCAAGAGCGTCAGCGTCGGCAAGGACTGGAGCGGCAGCCGGCTGGTGACGCCCAAGGCAGCCAAGTCCGCCAAGAAGTAGCCTCTCCACCCGACACACCGGACGGGCCGGTTTCGGTCGGCCCGTCCGCGGTCCCTTCGTGATCGCTGCGTAGGGTGGTTGCGACCACCCGAACAGCCCCACCGAAGGGACATGCCGGAAATGGCCATCCAGGTCGGCGAAAAGGCCCCCGACTTCGAGCTCAAGGACAACCACGGCCGCGCCGTGCAGCTGTCCGACTTCCGCGGCCGGAAGAACGTGGTGCTGCTCTTCTACCCGTTCGCCTTCACCGGTGTGTGCACCGGCGAGCTGTGCGAGCTGCGGGACAACCTGCCGAAGTTCGCGGACCGCGACACGCAACTGCTCGCCGTCTCCAACGACTCCGTCCCCACCCTGCGCGTCTTCGCCGAGCAGGAGGGCTTCGAGTACCCCCTGCTGAGCGACTTCTGGCCGCACGGCGAGGTCTCCCGCGCCTACGGCGTCTTCGCCGAGGACAAGGGCTGCGCGGTGCGCGGCACCTTCGTCATCGACAAGGAGGGCGTCGTCCGCTGGACCGTCGTCAACGCTCTGCCGGACGCCCGTGACCTGAACGAGTACGTCAAGGCGCTCGACACCCTGTGATTCTTGGGTACCAGGGCCTGCGGGCTTCGGGAACCCGTTACTAGGATCGACTCGTTGATCCGGTATCAAACGCATGGCGGGGCTCCCCGCCCCTGGACATCAATGGAGGACTCGTGGGAGTCAGCCTCAGCAAGGGCGGCAACGTATCTCTGAGCAAGGAGGCGCCCGGTCTGACCGCGGTCATCGTCGGTCTCGGGTGGGACATCCGGACCACGACCGGCACGGACTTCGACCTGGACGCGAGCGCGCTGCTGCTGAACTCGTCCGGCAAGGTCGCCAGCGACGCGCACTTCATCTTCTTCAACAACCTCAAGAGCCCGGACGGCTCCGTCGAGCACACCGGTGACAACCTCACCGGTGAGGGCGAGGGCGACGACGAGCAGATCAAGGTCAACCTCGCCGGCGTCCCCGCCGACGTGGAGAAGATCGTCTTCCCGGTGTCGATCTACGACGCCGAGAACCGTCAGCAGTCCTTCGGCCAGGTGCGCAACGCGTTCATCCGCGTCGCCAACCAGGCCGGCGGCGCCGAGATCGCCCGCTACGACCTCAGCGAGGACGCCTCCACCGAGACCGCGATGGTCTTCGGTGAGCTCTACCGTCACGGCGCGGAGTGGAAGTTCCGCGCCATCGGCCAGGGCTACGCCTCGGGCCTGCGCGGCATCGCGCAGGACTTCGGTGTGAACGTCTGAGCGAAGCAGTAGCCCGCGCTCCAACCGCCCGGCGCCGCACGGTTTGTGTGCGGCGCCGGACGCGCAGGGAAACAAGCGCGGGGAAACAACCAAAGAAGCAGCACCTGGGGAGGACCAGCATCATGGGCGTCACGCTCGCCAAGGGGGGCAATGTCTCCCTGTCCAAGGCCGCACCGAACCTCACCCAGGTGATGGTCGGGCTCGGCTGGGACGCACGCTCCACCACCGGAGCACCCTTCGACCTCGACGCCAGTGCGCTGATGTGCAACGGCGGACGGGTGATGGGCGACGAGTGGTTCGTGTTCTACAACCAGCTCAAGAGCCCGGACGGCTCCGTGGAGCACACCGGTGACAACCTCACCGGTGAGGGCGACGGCGACGACGAGTCGCTGGTGATCGACCTCTCCAAGGTGCCCGCCCAGTGCGACAAGATCGTCTTCCCTGTCTCGATCCATATGGCCGACGAACGCGGCCAGACCTTCGGGCAGGTCAGTAACGCCTTCATCCGGGTGGTGAACCAGGCCGACGGCCAGGAACTCGCCCGCTACGACCTCAGCGAGGACGCCTCCACCGAGACGGCGATGATCTTCGGCGAGGTCTACCGCTACCAGGGCGAATGGAAGTTCCGGGCGGTGGGACAGGGGTACGCGTCGGGACTGCGGGGCATCGCACTGGACTTCGGGGTCAACGTCTCATAACGCGATATGAGCAAAAGCCGGGCCAGGGTGGGCTGCGAAGGGGGGCCGACTAGACTTCGGCTTCAAAAGTTCGTAAAGCCGAGTACGGCGCGGGGGAGACCCGTACATACAGGATTGGGTAGCCAGTGCTTCTGAAAACCTTCGGCTGGTCGTTCGCGGTCACCGCGCTCGGCCTCGTCGCAGCGGTCCTCATCGGGGGGTGGACCGCCTTCGGTATCGTGGCGATCCTCTCCATCCTTGAGATCTCGCTGTCCTTCGACAACGCAGTGGTCAACGCCGGAATCCTGAAGAAGATGAATGCCTTCTGGCAGAAGATCTTCCTCACCATCGGCATCTTGATCGCTGTCTTCGGTATGCGGCTGGTCTTTCCTGTCGTCATCGTCGCCATCAGCGCCTCGATGGGCCCGATCGAGGCCGTCGACCTCGCACTGACCGACAAGGATCGTTACGAACAGCTCGTCACCGACGCCCACCCGTCGATCGCGGCCTTCGGTGGCATGTTCCTGCTGATGATCTTCCTCGACTTCATCTTCGAGGACCGGGACATCAAGTGGCTCGGCTGGATCGAGCGCCCGCTGGCCAAGCTGGGCAAGGTCGACATGCTGTCGGTCTGCATCGCGCTGATCGTCCTGCTGGTCACCTCCATGACCTTCGCGACCCACGCCCATCTCCACGCGGGCAGCGCGGACAAGGCAGAGACGGTTCTGCTCTCCGGCGTCGCCGGTCTCATCACCTACATGATCGTCGGCGGTCTCTCCGGCTACTTCGAGGACAAGCTCGAAGAAGAGGAGGAGCGCGAGCACGAGGAGGAGGAAGCGGCGGAGCGCGCGGGCAAGCCACGCTCGGCGATCGTCCTGGCCGGCAAGGCCGCGTTCTTCATGTTCCTCTACCTTGAGGTCCTGGACGCGTCCTTCTCCTTCGACGGCGTCATCGGCGCCTTCGCCATCACCAACGACATCGTCCTGATGGCCCTCGGCCTCGGTATCGGCGCCATGTACGTCCGGTCGCTCACGGTCTACCTGGTCCGTCAGGGCACCCTCGACGACTACGTCTACCTGGAGCACGGCGCGCACTACGCGATCGGCGCCCTCGCCGCGATCCTGCTGATCACCATCCAGTACGAGATCAGCGAGCTGATCACCGGCTCCATCGGCGTCATCCTGATCGGCTGGTCCTTCTGGTCCTCCGTCCGCCGCAACCGCGCGCTCGCGGCGGCCGAGGGAAAAGCGGAGGCCTCGGACAAGACTGAGGTCTCGTCCGGGGTGTGACACCCCTCGGAGTGAGGAACGCTTCTCGACGGGGCGGCCGGAAGCCCGGCCGCCCCGTCGGCTTACCTGAGTGCATGTGGGGGCGGGAATGGGCTTGTTCGACGGGCTGCTCCGGAGTGGACGTGCCGCCCAGTTCGACTCGGGCAGCGCGTCGTCCAACGCGATCGAGCTGACCAAGCGGCACGGCCAGGTCTCCCTCACCAAGCAGGACGCGGCAACCGGGCATCTGCGGATCAATCTGAACTGGCGGATGCGCAGCTCCGACATAGGCGGGCCGCAGCGGGAGAGCCTGCTGCGGCATCCCTTCAAGGCGCTGAAGCCGCCGGAGGTCATCGGGCACAGCCAGTCCATGGTCAACGTCGACCTGGACCTCGGGTGCCTGTACGAGCTGACCGACGGCTCGAAGGGCGTGGTCCAGCCCCTGGGCGGGTTCCTCGGGGACGTCAACGCGCCGCCGTACGTCAAGCTCAGCGGGGACGACCGGTTCGGGTCGGCGTCCGGGGAGACGATGTACGTCAACCTCGATCAGCGCGAGAACATCAAGCGGCTGCTGGTCTTCGTGTACATCTACGACCAGACGCCGGCGTTCGACCGGACCCAGGCGATGGTCACGCTCTATCCGAGCAACGGCCCGCGGATCGAGATCGGTCTCGACGAACGGCATCCGCAGGCCCGGTCCTGCGCGGTGGTGATGATCGAGAACGTGAAGGGCGAGATCTTCGTCCGACGCGAGGTCAAGTTCGTGTACGGGTTCCAGGCGGAACTCGACCGGTTGTACGGGTGGGGATTGCAGTGGGGGCGGGGCTACAAGGCCAAGTCGGACCGGTAGCCCCGCGCACCGCTACCGTCCGATGAACTGCGGCCCCTGCGGCGGCAGCCGGAAATCGCCCGCCGGGACCGGGGTCACCGGCGTCACCGGCGGCGGGTAGCCGTAGCCGCCGTAGGCCGGCTGGCTGGTCGGCTGGGGGTAGCCGTAGGCCGGCTGGGTCGTGGGCGGGGTCTGGGGGAAGCCGTACGCCGATTGCGGGGGCACCGCCGTGGTCGGCTGCTCGGGCGGCAGGGGCTGGGACCTCGGCTCCTCCGGGGGCTCCTGCGCGGCCGCCGCCTCCGACTCCTCCTCCACCGAGATGCCGAAGTCCGTGGCCAGGCCCTCCAGGCCGTTCGAGTAGCCCTCGCCCAGCGCGCGGAACTTCCAGCCCTCACCGCGGCGGTACAGCTCGCCGCAGATCAGCGCCGTCTCCTCGCCGGTCTCCGGCTTGATGTCGAAGTGCAGCAGGGGCTCACCGTCGGCGACGGAGGCGTCGTACAGCAGGATGCGGAGCGCCCGTACGTGGTCGAAGGGGGCGCCGTCCGCCGAAGCGACCAGATAAATCTGGCTGACGTCGGGCTCGACACCGGAGAGATCTGTCTGGATCGTGTCGGTGAGGCCCTCGGCGACCCGCTTCTTGCCGAGCCGCCAGACCTTCCCGGAGGGGTGACGGGGCTGGTTGTAGAACACGAAGTCCTCGTCGGATCGCACACGACCGTCGGGGCCGAGGAGCAGCGCCGAGGCGTCGACATCCGGGACCCCCTGCCCGGGCGTCCAGCGGAGCACGGCACGTACGGTCGTGGCTTCGAGCGGGACGTTCGACCCCTTCAGCATCGCGTGCGTCATGCGGTCATCCTGCCCTCTCGGTAGTGATCACGACAACGCGGGGGTACATGATCAGCTGACCATGTCCTTACGCGCGTTACCAGAAATTCATGCCCTACGGGAACCCCTGACATAGGTCTCTACGTACTATTACCGGCCACCTGTGAACGGATCGCAGGGGTCGCTCAGCCACCACGGGGGAGTTTTATGCGTCATTTCGGGCACATCGCCCCAGAGGTGCGGCAGCGCCTCTTCCACCAGGAGCCCTGCGAGTTCGACGCGGACTCCTCGGTCCGGCTGCTCTCCACGGCCCTGGGCGCCACGCTGTACAGCCCGGCCACCCGGCCCCGGCTCGCCGAGGACGCCCTCAAGCAGGCGGCACGTGGCGTGGTCTCGATGGTGCTGTGCCTGGAGGACTCGATCGGCGACGAGGACGTGGCCGCGGGCGAGGAGAACCTCGTCCGCCAGTTCACCGACCTCGCCGCCCGGGAGCGGGCGGACCTGCCGCTGCTCTTCATCCGGGTCCGCGCCCCCGAACAGATCCCCGACCTGGTACGACGCCTCGGCCCCGCCGTACGCCTGCTGTCCGGGTTCGTGCTGCCGAAGTTCACCGAGGAGCGCGGCATCCCCTTTCTGGAGGCGGTGGCGAGCGCCGAGGCGGCCAGCGGGCGGCGACTCTTCGCCATGCCCGTGCTGGAGTCGCCCGAGCTGCTCTTCCGTGAGTCCCGGGTGGAGACGCTGGAGGGGATCTTCCGGGCGGTCGACAAGTATCGTGAAAGAGTGCTCGCGCTGCGCCTCGGCGTGACCGATTTCTGCTCCTCCTACGGTCTTCGCCGGGCTCCCGACATGACGGCGTACGACGTCCAGATCGTCGCCTCCGTCATCGCCGACGTGGTCAACATGCTCGGCCGGGCCGACGGCACCGGATTCACCGTGACCGGCCCGGTGTGGGAGTACTTCCGCGTGCAGGAACGTATGTTCAAGCCCCAGCTGCGGCGCAGCCCCTTCCTGGAGGGCCAGGCCGAGGAACTGCGCGAGGCCCTCATCGAGCACGCCATGGACGGCCTGCTCCGCGAGATCGCCCTCGACCAGGCCAACGGCCTCACCGGCAAGACCTGCATCCACCCCTCCCACGTCCTGCCCGTGCACGCGCTGTCCGTGGTCAGTCACGAGGAGTTCAGCGACGCGCAGGACATCCTGCGGCCCGAGCGCGGCGGCGGGGGCGTGCTGCGGTCGGCGTACACGAACAAGATGAACGAGGTGAAGCCGCACCGCGCCTGGGCCGAGCGGACCCTGCTGCGCGCCGAGGTCTTCGGTGTGGCCAACGAGGACGTCGGTTTCGTCGAGCTGCTCGCAGCCGGAATCCCCGGCTGACACCTCACAAACCAAGGGACGCATGAACAAGGCAGTGAACAACGCGGTCTGGTCCGGCACCTGGGTCGCCGAGCGGCTCGGGGTCGAACTCAAGGGCGACGACACGCTGAAGGACCTGCTGGGACTCGCGCTGCGCCGCAACCCCAAGCGGGCGCATCTGCTCGTCTCCCAGGTGCTCGGCAAGCACGTCCCGCAGTCGCCGTCCGTGGTCTACGGCCATGGCCTCGCCCTCGGCCGACGGGTCCGCGACCTGCTGGGCGCCGAGGAGGCGGCCGCCGCGGTCGTCCTCGGCTACGCGGAGACCGCGACCGGCCTCGGCCACGCCGTCGCCGACGGCGTGGGCCTGGCCCCCTACCTCCACTCCACCCGCCGCCCGGTCCCCGGAGTGGCCCCTGCGGGCGGTTTCGAGGAGTCCCACTCCCACGCGACCTCGCATTTGCTGCTGCCCGAGAACCCGTCCCTGCTGGTCGGCGACGGCCCGCTGATCCTGGTCGACGACGAGTTCTCCACGGGGAACACGGTGCTGAACACCATCCGGGATCTTCACCAGCGTTATCCGCGGCGACGGTACGTCGTGGTGGCGCTGGTGGATATGCGCTCGGCGGCCGATGCGAGCCGCCTCGCGGACTTCGCCAGGGAGATCGGAGCCCGGGTTGATCTTGTAGCCGCCGCTACGGGGACGGTACGACTGCCGGAGGGGGTGTTGGAGCAGGGGCAGGAGTTGGTGGCGCGGTACGAGGCAGAGAGTGCCGCGACGGGTGGTTGGTCGTCTGCGGGATCGTCGTGGCTGGTCGCGCAGTTCCCCGCGCCCCTTGAGGGCGATGGCGGGGCCGCGAGCTTTGAAGCCGACGGTCGGACCACCTCCCTAGGGACGCGGGGAACTGCGCGACCGGCCCCCACCGGCCCGCAGCCGACGATCAACCGAATAGACCTGCACTGGCCCCGCGGCCTCCCCGACGGCGGAAGACACGGCTTCACCCCGGCGCACCGAACACGCCTGGAAGCCGCCCTCCCCGCCATGGCCGCAAGGCTCGCCGAAGCACTGCCCGCCAATGCCCACCGCGTGCACATCCTCGGCTTCGAAGAGCTGATGTACGCCCCCCTCCGCCTCGCCCGCGAGCTGGAGCAGATCACCGACGCCGAGATCCGCTACTCCACCACCACCCGCTCACCGGTCCTCGCGGTCGACGACCCCGGCTACGCGATACGCACCCGCCTCGTCTTCCCCGCCCACGACGACCCCGCCGACGGCCCGGGCGACCGCTACGCCTACAACGTCGCCGGCGCCGACTTCGACGCGATCGTCGCCGTAGTCGACTCAACGGCCGACACCCCGGAACTGCACGCCCCCGGCGGCCTGTTGGACCGGCTCGGGGAACACACCCCGCACGTCCTGCTCGTGGTCGTACCGTCCTACGTCCCCGAGCCCCTGTACGTACCCGAAAGGCCCTCGATGCTGCCCGAGCCACTCCGCGGCCCCGCCTTCTCCTCGTACCCCCCGGAGGAGGTCGGCTGGCTGCTCCAGGACCTGTCCGAGGTGACCCTGGAGGCGCCGACCGAGGAGCGCGAGGAGGCCATCCAGAGCGGCGGCGCGCACTACGCGGAGTCGCTGCCGGTGGAGTACCAGCCCAGCGAGCAGTACCAGCAGCTGTTCCAGGCCGCGCTGGAGGAGTCGGCGTCCCGGCTCGCACAGGCGGTCGGCGCGGTGACGGAGGTCGTGCTGGCCGAGCGTTCGCCGCGCCCGGTGCTGGTGTCGCTGGCCCGCGCGGGCACCCCGGTCGGCGTCCTGATGCGCCGCTGGGCCCAGCATCGCCACGGCCTGGACCTGCCGCACTACGCCGTCTCCATCGTGCGGGGCCGCGGCATCGACGCCAACGCGCTGCGCTGGCTCGCCGCCCACCACGACCCGCGGGACATCGTCTTCGTCGACGGCTGGACCGGCAAGGGCGCCATCACCCGCGAACTGACCGCCGCCATCGAGGAGTTCGAGGCTGCCGAGGGCGTCACCGGCTTCGACCCGGAGATCGCGGTACTGGCCGACCCGGGCTCCTGCGTACGGACGTACGGCACCCGCGAGGACTACCTGATCCCCTCCGCGTGCCTCAACTCGACGGTGTCCGGCCTGATTTCGCGTACCGTCCTGCGCGCGGACCTGGTCGGCCCGAACGACTACCACGGCGCGAAGTTCTACCGCGAACTCGCAGGCGCCGATGTCTCGGTGGACTTCCTGGACGCCGTCTCCGCCCGCTTCACCGAGGTCGCGGACGCGGTGGACGCCCAGGCCAAGGAACTGCTGTCGGCCGACCGGACGCCAACCTGGGAGGGCTGGGCGGCGGTTGAGCGCATCAGCGAGGAGTACGGCATCCACGACGTGAACCTCGTCAAGCCCGGCGTCGGCGAGACCACCCGCGTGCTGCTGCGCCGGGTGCCGTGGAAGATCCTGGCGCGAGCGGGGGCCGGGGCCGACCTGGACCATGTCCGCCTGCTCGCCGAACAGAGAGGGGTCCCGGTGGAAGAGGTCGCCGAACTGCCGTACACCTGCGTGGGGTTGATCCACCCCAAGTACACGCGCGGTGCGACGGGCGCCGACGGCAAGGCGGTGACCCTCTGATGCCGGTGCTGGTGGCGAGCGATCTGGACCGTACCCTCATCTACTCCTCGGCGGCCCTCGCGCTGACCATGCCGGACGCGCGGGCGCCCCGGCTGCTGTGCGTGGAGGTGCACGAGAGCAAGCCCCTGTCGTACATGACCGAAACGGCCTCGCAGTTGCTGGCGGAACTCGGCGACGCGGCGCTCTTCGTACCGACCACGACCCGCACCCGCAAGCAGTACCAGCGCATCAACCTCCCCGGCCCGCCCCCGAAGTACGCGATCTGCGCCAACGGCGGCCACCTCCTGGTGGACGGCGTCTCCGACCCCGAATGGCAGGCCCGGGTCAGGGCCCGACTGGCCGAGGAGTGCGCACCCCTCGACGAGGTCCGCGAGCATCTGATGGCGACGGCGGACCCGATGTGGGTACGCAAGCACCGGGTCGCCGAGGACTTCTTCGCCTACCTGGTCGTAGAACGGGAGTTGCTGCCCGAGGACTGGGTGAAGGAACTCGCCGTATGGGCGGAGAACCGAGGCTGGACGGTCTCGCTCCAGGGCCGCAAGATCTACGCCGTACCCAAGCCGCTGACCAAGAGCGCGGCGATGCATGAACTGGCCCGACGCACAGGCGCGGACCTGACGCTGGCGGCAGGCGACTCACTCCTCGACGCGGACCTGCTCCTCGCGGCGGACAAGGGCTGGCGCCCCGGGCACGGGGAACTGGCGGACGCGGAGTGGACGGCGCCGGGGATCAGCTCGCTGCCGGAGCGGGGGGTGCTGGCGGGGGAGAGGATTCTCAGGGAGTTCCTGAGGGAGACGCAGGCGCCGAAGTAGTCGTTCGGGGGTATGGGGGCCAAAGCCCCCTATAAGGGGCGCGGGGCTGTATCAATGTGCGGCTCCGCCGCGTGTGCGCGACCAGCCCCCACGCACCCGCAGTGAGCCGACTAGCCGCAGCACCCACCACCGCAACAGCCGCCCCCTTGACGCGCGGGCGCACTCGCACTCGCCGTGCCACCCACAGCCACCGTCGACAACAACTTCACCGTGTCGTCATGCCCCACAGGGCAGGCAGCGGGGTCGCCGGACTCAGCCATGGGCCGACTCAGTTCAAAGGTGTCACCGCACGTCCGGCACCGATACTCATAGCGAGGCATGCCGACAGACTAACCGCCGGAGGCACCCCGCTCCCCACGGATCTGCGCCACGACCCGAGCCACGGTCCGCCGCACCGCTTCCATCTCCGTCAAGAAGTGCCAGTAGTCGGGATGGCGCCCCTCCAGGGTGCCGACCGCCCGCTCCAGCCGACCGACGGAGTCGTCCAGCGGCCGGGCATGCCGAGGATCAGGCGTGTTCCGCCCGGCCATCGCCAACCGCTGCGCATCCCGGATCGCGAACCGCGTACGGTCGATCTCGGCGGCAGGATCCTTCTGCACGGCGTTCAGCCGCCGCAGCCGGTCACCGGCGGCCGACACGGACTCGTCCGTGGAGTTCAGCAGCGCCCGAACCGTGGACAACAGCGCCGTGGCATCCGGCCACCGCTGCTCGTCCCGCGCCGCCTGCGCCTCCTTCAGCTTCAGCTCGGCCTGCCGCACATTCTCCACAGCCTGATCAGGCACCCCCTGAAGATCCTGCCAGCAGGCCGCGGTGAACCGCCGCCGCAGCTCACTCAGAACCGGCTCGACCTGCCCGGAACGGGTCGTGAGGGCCTGCGCCCGAGTCCGCAGGGACACCAGCCGATGATCGATCTCGGCGGCCCGCTCCGGCAGCCGGCCCGCCTCCACGCGCACCGCCTCGGCCTCCCGGGCGACACGCTCGGCCCGCTCCAGCGTCTGCGGCACGCCATGCTGCCCGGCACCCTGGTTCAGCCTGGTCAGCTCCGGCGCCAGAGCCGCGAGCCGGGCCGCGAGGTCGTCCGCCTTCAGCCCCGACGACCGCGCGGTATCCAGGGCGTTGGACGCGGCGAGCAGCCCCTGCCGGGCGCGCTCCACGGCGGGGGCCAGCCGGGCCAGCTGCGTCTCCGCCTTGCCGAGCAGCGGCCCGAGCCCGTCCCCGAAACGGTCCAGCTCCCCCTTGACCCGGACCAGCTCCTCCTTGGCCCTGGTCAGCGCGGTGCGCGCCTGCGCGGCGGTCGAGGCCTCCAGATCGTCCCGGTCGAGGTCATGGGCGTCGACGGCCTCGATGTACTGATGGCTGGCCTCGTCGATACGCCGGCTGATCGCCTGGAAGTCGGTGACCGCCCGACGGGCGGCGGGGGAGTCGTCGACGGCCGTGATGGTCTCGATCGAGATCCGCAGATCGCGCTGGGCGGTGTCGAGTTCGTAGAACGCGGCCGCGGCGGCGTCCTTCGCGGCCTGCGCCTCGGCCCGCTGACTCTCGGCGCGCCCGCCGAACCAGCGCCGGGTGCCGCCGCCGGCGAACGCGGCGGGCAGCACGAGCGCGGCGAGCAGCGGCAGGCCGACGAGGGTGAGGGTGTCTTTGAATGCCTGACGAGGTGCGCGCGGCACCGACGGCGAGTCCGACTGCGAAGGTGTCGCCGTCACATCCCTCTCCCGTGCTGTGGTCCGCCCTGCCCGGCGCTGTCATTCTCCCACCGGTTAAGGACGAACACACGGGCCGGTCAGTTCGCGGTTCGGACCGTGACTTTGCGAGGTTAACCCCTGGGTTTGCGGGGCAGTGCCCCGGGCAAGGTACGCTGTCGACTCATCCCGGGTGCGTAGCTCAGGGGTAGAGCGCCTGCCTTACAAGCAGGATGTCGGCGGTTCGAAACCGTCCGCGCCCACATCGGAGGAGAAGGTCCCGGCCGTTATGGCCGGGGCCTTCTTCGTCAGCCGGCCTTGCGGGCTGTCTGGCCTCTTACCTCCAGGCCTGCCAGGAGCTCTGCCGTGGCCTCGGCGATGGTGTCCACCGCTCGGTCGAAGACGTCCCTGTTGTGGGCGGCCGGGGCTCTGAAGCCGGACACCTTGCGGACGTACTGGAGGGCGGCGGCCCTGATCTCGTCTTCGGTGGCCTCTTCGGGCAATACCGGCGGGCGGAGTGTCTTGATGCTGCGGCACATGCGTCCAGTCTTACTCGCGGCACTGACAATCCGCCCCCGAGTGGTCATCGGGTCTGTCATGATCGCCGCGTGGCGGCCACCGACTCAGATGGGGCCGACCGATGAAGGGGTGTACATCCATGACCGACTTCACCGTCGCGATACTCGGACCCGGTGGCATCGGGGGCCTACTCGGTGCGCTGCTCTCCCGTTCCGGGTGCCGGGTCATCTGTCTGGCCGGCGAGGGGACCGTCGGCGTCCTGCGGGACTCCGGGATTCAGGTGCGCAGTGGGCTTTACGGGGACTTCGGGGCGCCCGTCGAAGCGGATACCGTTCTGCGTGAACCCGTGGACGCCTGTCTTGTCGCCGTCAAGCACACCTCCCTCGACGCGGCCCTGGAGCGGGTTCCGGCCAAGGCTCTCGGCGACGCCCTCCTCGTACCGTTTCTCAATGGTGTCGAGCATCCTGCTGTGCTGCGTGATCGGTACCGTCCGGACCTTGTCGCTCCTGGCGTGATCCGCGTCGAGTCCACCCGTGTCGCCCCGGGTGTCATCGAGCACGGGAGTCCGTTTGCCGAGATCGATCTCACCGGTGATCTCGTGTCCCGTGAGCGGCTGGACGCGCTGGCCCGGGTTCTTGGGGAGGCCGGGCCCACTACCCGTGTGCTTGAGGACGAGACCGGTGCCCTGTGGGCGAAGATGTCCTTCCTCGCGCCCTTCGCCCTGCTCACCGCCCGGTATCGGCTTCCGTTGGGTGACGTGCGTACGCGGTACCGGGAGGAGCTGACCGCTCTCGTCGAGGAGACCGCTGCTGTCAGTCGGGCGTGTGGTGGTCCCGCCCATCCTGCCCAGGCTCTCGCTCGCTACGACGCGTTCCCGCCCGCGACCAAGTCCTCCATGCAGCGCGACGTCGAGGCCGGTCGTCCCATCGAGCTGGACGCCATCGGCGGGGCGCTGCTGCGTGCGGCGGAGCGGTATGGCGTCGCCGTGCCCGTTACGGCCCGTCTCGTGCGGGAGCTTCGGGCTGCCGGGTACTGATTCACGTCGTCGTCCGCCGCCGTCAGACGCCGAACGGCTTCGCGTAGCGGATCGTGCCCTCGGGCAGGGGATCGGCCCCCAGGGCGAGAGCCATCAAGGCCTCGTCCGGGACGTCGAAGGTCACGCCGATGCCATGGGCGGAGGCGCGGGTGAAGCCGAAGCGCGGGTAGTAGGCGGGGTGGCCGAGGACCGTCACGAAGCGTTCGCCCTTCTCCCGCGCCGCGTTCAGGGCCGCCCGGATCGCCGCGCCGCCCGCGCCCGTGCGCTGGTGGTCGGGGCGGACGGCGACGGGGGCCAGGCACAGGGCCGGTACGTCGTCGATGTGGCAGCGGGTCAGCAGGGCGTAGCCCACGGGTTCGTCGTCGGTGTCGGTGCTGACGTAGGACAGGCCGTCGATCCAGGCGTCGTCGGTCCGCAGCGCGTCCACCAGGTCGGCCTCCAGCGGCGTCTCGAACGCGGCGAGGACGATCTCACGGACGGCGTCGATGTCGGCGGTCGTCTCGGGGCGTGCGGTCCAGAGTGGGGTCATGGGTCCATTTTGGGCGGTGCGATGAGTCTCTCGGCCGGGTGGGGTCGGTTCCCGAGTACGAACTAATGGCGGCTCAGGACATCACGCACCCGTTCGAATGAACCCCGCGAAGTAACTCGCGACCAAAAATCGAACAGGCGTACCATTGCGGCCGTGGCTACGACCTATGACTTTCCGAGTGACCTCCTCGCCGGTCAGGAGGAGCTGCATCAGGTCAGGGCCGAGCTGTCGGCCCTGCTCAAGCGGCTGCCCTGGTCGGTCGAGCCGCTGGACGGATTCAGTGACGACAACGGCTGGCGGAAGATCGAGCGGCCCGCCTCTCCCGGCTGGACCGCCGATGAGCAGGCAGCCGTGGAGAAGCTCCGGCAGCGCGAGCACGAGCTCGCGGTGTTCGTCAGCACGCACCGCTTCTGGGCGGAGGTCGCCGCCGCCGACCGGGTGGACGCCCGGATGAAGGCCAAGCACACCCGCGACACATCAGGTGAGGACGACTAGCCGCTGGGTCGCCCTGGTCATCGCCACATAGCGGTCCACCGCTCCCTCGATGCCCTCGCCGAACTTCTCCGGGTCCACCACGACCACCAGGTCGAACTCCAGCCCCTTCGACAGTTCCGGAGTCAGCGACCGGACCCGGGGGGTGGCCCGGAAGGTCGGGTCGCCGATCACACAGGCGATCCCGTCGTCGTTCGCGGCGAGCCAGCTCTCGATGATCGCGTCCCGGTCCGAGAGCGGGCCGTGCAGCACGGGGATGCCCGACCTCCGGATCGACGTCGGTACGTTGGCGTCCGGGAGCGCCGCCCGGATGACCGGCTCCGCCTCCGTCATCACCTCTTCCGGGGTGCGGTAGTTGACGCTGAGGGACGCCACCTCGACCCGGTCAAGGCCGATCCGTTCGAGCCGTTCCCGCCAGGTCTCGGTGAAGCCGTGCCGGGCCTGGGCGCGGTCGCCGACGATCGTGAAGCTGCGGGACGGGCAGCGCAGCAGCAGCATCTGCCACTCCGCGTCGGTCAGTTCCTGCGCCTCGTCCACGACGATGTGCGCGAAGGGTCCTGCGAGCAAGTCCGGGTCCGCGGTGGGCAGTTCGGACTCGTCGACCAGGTTGCGTCGGAAGTCCTCGCGGCGCAGCTGGGTCATCAGGCCCTCGCCGTCGTGGTCGGCCGCGATCAGGTTCTCGACGACCTGGGCCATACGGTCGCGCTGGGCGTCGAGGGCGGCCTGCGCCCGGCGCCTGCGCCTGGCCGCCTTCGGGTCGCCGAGCCGCTGCCGTGCCGCGTCCAGGATCGGCAGGTCGGACACCGTCCAGGCCTGCGGGGCCGCCTTGCGCTGCAACAGCCGGACCTCGTCGGGGGCGAGCCAGGGCGCGCACAGCCGCAGATAGGCGGGGACCGACCACAAGTCGCCGACGAGATCGGCGGCTTCGAGCAGCGGCCAGGCGCGGTCGAGGGTCTCGACCAGCTCCGCGTCGTGCTGGAGCGCCCTGCGGAACTGCTCGGGCGGGATGTCGCCGTCGTGCTTGTCCAGCAGGATCGTGACCAGTTCCGCCCAGATCAGGTCGCGTCCTTCGTTGTGCGGGGTGCTCGGTCCGGGGGCCTGGAAGGCCTCGGCCCAGTCGGCGGCGCTGAGCCGGACGTCGGCCCAGGGGGTGCTGACCGTCATGCCCTCGGTGGGCGGCTCCTCGTAGAACGTGACGGCTTTCTCGATCGCCCGCACCATGTCCGCGGAGGACTTCAGACGGGCCACCTCCGGATCGGTCTCCTCCGGCGCCCCGGCACCCTCGGCGACGAGATCCCGCACCGTGCAGGTCTGCACGCCCTCCTCGCCGAGGCTGGGCAGGACATCGGAGACATACGACAGATAGGGCTGGTGCGGGCCCACGAAGAGCAGGCCGCCGCGCCGGTGGCCGAGGCGGGGGTCGGAGTAGAGGAGGTAGGCGGAGCGGTGCAGGGCGACGACGGTCTTTCCGGTGCCCGGGCCGCCGTCGACGACGAGGGCGCCGCGCGATCCGGCGCGGACGATGGCGTCCTGGTCGGACTGGATGGTGGCGAGTACGTCGCGCATCCGGTCCGAGCGGTTGGTGCCGAGGCTCGCGATGAAGGCGGACTGGTCGTCGAGTGCCGCATGGCCCTCGCGGCCGTCGGCGGTGAACACCTCGTCCCAGTAGTCGCTGATCCGGCCGCTCTTCCAGCGGTAGCGGCGGCGGCTCGCGAGGCCCATCGGGTTGCCGTGGGTGGCCGCGAAGAACGGCTCGGCCGCGGGGGAGCGCCAGTCGAGCAGCAGCCGGCGGCCGGTGCTGTCGGTGAGGCCGAACCGGCCGATGTACACGGGCTCCGGTTCGTCCGCGGCGACGATGTGGCCGAGGACCAGGTCGAGTCCGAAGCGGCGCAGGGCGCGCAGCCGGCCGGTGAGCCGGTGGACCTCCGTGTCCCGGTCCATCGCCGCGCGGCCCGCGCCGCCGGGCGCCTTGAGTTCGGCGGCCAGTTGCTCGGACAGTTCGGTGATGGTCTGTTCCAGGCTCTCGGCGATGGCCGCGAAGTGCCGCTCGTCGGCGGCGATCAGAGCCGGATCGGCCTTGGCGGCCAGTCGCTCGGGAAGGTCGAACGCGCTCTCACTGGACAGGTCGATCGACAAAGAAGCACTCACTTCGTGAATCACTCATTTCCGCAGCTACTGGCGTTGAGATGAGCGATTGTGCGGCACCTGGGGGGCCTTGCCGCAAGGCCCCCTGTGCGCTATAAGTTGAGAGTGGCAAGGGATGTCTGAACCCTTGCCTTTCTTCTTGCCCCGGGTCAGGCAGGCCGTCGCCGCACCAGATACGTCGCCCCCGCCCCGGCCGCCACCAGCGCCCCCAGCGACACCCCGGTCGCCAGCCAACTGGTCCCCATCCACTGCGCGCCGAAGTAGCCGAGCGCCACGCTGTAGGTCGCCCATGACAGGCCCGCCAATGCCGACCAGGGCAGGAAGTCGCGGGCGCGGCGGTGTGCCGCACCGGCGCAGAAGGAGACGACTGAGCGGCCGGCCGGGGCGAAGCGGGCGAGGACGACCAAGGCGCCGCCGCCGCGTGAGAGGGCGGCGCCGAGACGTTCCTGCGCGGTCGTCAGACGGCGGGAGCGGGCGATAGCGCGATCCAGGCGGGCGCCGCCGTGCCAGGCGAGGCGGTATGCGACCAGGTCGCCCAGGACGGACGCGGTGGCGGCGCAGAGTGTGAGCGCCAGGATGTCAGGGACCTCGGCGGCCGTACCCGCTGCCGCCGTGGTGGCGGCCATGATCACCAGTACGCCGCTCGGCAGGACCGGCACGAACACATCCAGCAGGACCGACAGGGCTACGACCCCGTAGATCCATGGGCTGGCGGCCAATGATCCAACACTTTCGAAACTCTCCAGCACCCCGACTCCCCGTTTCCCCCGTGGTTGTACAGCGTACGCGGCAGGGAGTGACGGGTGATTCACAGGGGGCACGTGTGTTCAACACGTGATGTTCACCGGCGGGGTCGGCTGACGACGACGGCGCCCGCCCCCACCGGGACGGGCGCCGTCGTCGTACGTCAGACCGCCACGGGCGTCTGCTCCGCGGCCGGTTCGCGCCGCGCCGAGGAGCGCTTGGCGAACAGGCGGTCCAGGCCGAATGCTCCGGAGCCGGTGAAGATCAGCAGGAACATCGCCCAGCAGAACATCGCGGCGCCTTCACCGCTGTTCTGGATGGGCCACAGGGCCTCCGGCTGGTGGACCTTGAAGTAGGCGTACGCCATCGCGCCCGAGGAGATGAAGGCGGCGGCGCGGGTGGCGAGGCCGAGCAGGACCAGGCTGCCGCCGACCAACTCGATGACGGCGGCGTACCAGTTGGGCCAGGCGCCGGTCTCGACGGTCTGGCCGCCGAGCACGCCGAAGAGCGAGGAGGCGCCGTGGCAGGTGAAGAGCAGTCCGACGACTATGCGGAACAGGCCGAGGGCATACGGCTGGGCGCTGTTGAGGCGTCCGGTCATGTGGGGGCTCCTTGGATCCGTGGGGACGGGAGTGCCTGTGAGCCCTAGGCTAGGCAGGCCTTATGGTGCTTGCAAGTTCAACATTCGGCCGTACGGCGGGCTCCGTTTCCTCCGTAGCAGTACGCAGAACGGCCCTCGCCACCGCGTCGGCGTCCGAAAGTGTGACCGAATCCACGCCCGGCCTGGCCCCCGCCGCGGTCACCCAGTGCACGCCCTCGGTCGGCACCCCGAACGCGAACCGCCGTGCGTGCGCGTGCCCTTGACGGTCCATCAGGCGATACGGTCGCCCGGTCACGTCCAGTCCGCCGGTCTCGTACCCGTCGACCGTGTGCGGACGGCACTGCCCGGTCTTCAGCAGCCGGCCGAGGAGTTCGTCGGCCGTGCGGCGCAGGTCCGGTTCCGGGAGCCGGGCTTCGACGAGCGTGGTGACCCGGACCGCCGAACCCGGCACCGCCGGGGAGTGCGCGACCCACGCCCCGCCTTCCTCCCGCACCTCAAGGCGCGGCCCGAGCACCTCCACCACGCCCGCCTCCATCAGCGCCACCAACTCCTCGATGCGGCGCCGGGGCGGGCCGATGGAGAGGAAGGCGTTGAGCGGGGTGTACCAGCGGTCCAGATGGTCCCGGCGGGAAGCCCCGCTCAGTCCGCCGTGGTCCACGATCTGCCGCAGCTCGTTGCGCAGATCGCGCAGCACATCCAGGGCCGCTTTCAGTGGGCCCGCCGCATTGCCGAGGGCGGCCTGCTGGGCGTCCTCGCGCAGATAGGCCAGCAGCCAGCCGCGCCAGGCCATCGGGTCGGCGAAATCCCGCCCCCCGTACGGCCGGGAGATCCGGTCCCAGGACCAGCGGTCGGCCTCGGATATCCCGAACTCGTCCAGTACGGCGGACTCTTGGGGACTCCGGTGCGGGGCGGTGAGGAAGCGGTCGGTGAAGTCGGGGGAGGAGCCGAGCAGTGCGTCGTAGTAGACCGTCTCCACCTCCTTCGCCACCAGCGGCCATATCTCCGTGAGGAAGTCCGGGGCCTCGCCGGAGTCGGCGCGCTTGCGGAAGGCGGCGATGACCTCGGGAGTGAGGACCAGGGGGAGATGGCGGCCGTAGGGGCCCTTGGCGTTGTCGCCGCGCGCCTGGTACGGCAGACCGCGACGCGAACCGGCGTACAGGCGCGGCTCGTTGCCGGAGCGGATGTACCGCAGCCCCTGCCCGCCGCGGACGAAGCGGCCGCCCCTGCCGGTGGTCAACAGGGCCATGTGGTCGAAGAAGTTGAGGCCCAGACCGCGCAACAGCACGGGTTCGTCGGGGAGTACGGCCGACAGGTCGACGTCGGCCGGGTTCGCGGGCGGGGTGTAGCGCAGGCCGTGCTCCTCGGCGTACGCGGTCGTGCCGCGCTGTGTGGCGTCGGGGGCCGTCGGGAGGTGGCCCTGGGCGAGGACGACCGCCGAAAGGCCGGTCAGGGTGCGGCCGTTGTCGAGGGTGAGTGTCTGGCGGCCGTCGGGGGCGTCGTCGAGCCGTGTCGCGCGGGCCGGGTGGGTCTCGACGCGGACCGTGGGCGGCGCCTCGCGGACCGTGCGGGCGAACACCCACTCCAGGTAGCGGCCGTAGTGGGCGCGGGTCGGGTACTCGTCGGGGCCGAGCGTGCCGGCTGCCCACTCGTGCAGGCTGGGGCCGGGGCGCAGCGGGCCCGAGCAGTCCACGCTCTCGTCGGTGAACAGCGTCACCTGGCAGGCCACGGTGTTCATCAGCAGCTCGGGCGACTGGGCGGTGCGCCACACGCGCCCGGGGCCCGGCGGGGCCGGATCGACCACGTGGACCGTCAGCCGGGCGCCCGGCGGGAGGAGCTCCGGGGCGGAGGCGCAGAGGCGTTCCAGGACGCTGGTACCGCGCGGGCCGGCGCCGACCACGGCGACGGCCAGGGGTGCGGGGTCCGTGGTCGGTGCAGACAAGAGGGTGACTCCCGGGCGGTGGGGCGCGTGGGCGGGCGGACCGCCGACTCCGTTGGAAGCGGACGGTCCGCCTCATCATGCCGTCGGCAGGGGGTGGATCCGGGCCCGGGGTGCGAGGACTGTGGGATGCGTCACTGGCATCAGGGGCATCGGATGCCACAGGTGCGACAACCGCCCGAAAGGGGCCTATTACGGGCTGAGTTCGGACTCGGCGACCATCCGCAGCCGTGCCCCGCCGCCCTTCACGGGCCGCGCCTGCTCCAGCCGCACCGACGCCGAACGCCCGCGCAGCGCCAGGGTCATCAGCTGGTTGCCGAACCAGGGCCCGCCCGTGCGCCGCCAGTCGACACCCGGCCGTGGCACCCCGCCGTGCCCCGCGATCCGCCGCCCCAGCGCCCGCGCGAGGGCGCTCCACCCGAACCGGAAGCCGAGGCGGATGTACAGCGGGATGGAATTGTGGACGGGAGAGCAGGTCAGCTGGACGACCCGGGCCTCAGGCCCGCTGCCCTCCGGCCAGGTCGGCTCGGCGACATACGCGTGATGGACGTCCCCCGACAGCACGCACACCGTCGCCGGCGCCCCGGGCCCCGAACCCGCCTCGCGGATCGCCTCCGCCAGCGCGTCGAAGGACGCCGGGAAGGCCGCCCAGTGCTCCAGGTCCGCCGCACGTCTGAGCCGCTCCCCGAACCGGGCCCAGCGCTCGCCCCGTTCACCCCGGCACAGCGCGGCGTCCCAGGCCTCGGCGTCATGCACCAGATGCGGCAGCAGCCAGGGCAGCGAGGTGCCGATGAGGAGATGGTCGTAGTCCCCGCGCCCCTCGTGTATCTGCTCGCGCAGCCACTGCGCCTCTCCCGGATCGAGCATCGCGCGGTGCTGTTCGTCGAGGACGCGGGCGGCGCGGGTGTCGACCATCAGCAGCCGTACCCGGCCGAAGTCGCGCCGGTAACTCCAGCGCACCGAGGCCGGGTCGGTGTCGGCCCCGCAGGCGAAGGCGCGCAACTCGTCGGTGCCGTCGGGGGTCTGGCGTACGGCGGCGTAGAGCGGGTCGGTGGCCAGCTCGGCCGGGGTGAGGTTGCCCAGGTGCTGGTGGACCCAGTACGACATCAGCCCGCTCAGCAGGCGCTCGCGCCACCAGGGGGTGGCCCGCATTTCGGCGAGCCAGGAGGCGGAGGTGTTCCAGTCGTCGATGACGTCGTGATCGTCGAAGATCATGCAGCTGGGGACGGTGGAGAGCAGCCAGCGCACCTCGGGATCCAGCCAGGACTCGTAGTAGAGGCGGGTGTACTCCTCGTAGTCCGCGACCTCGCTGCCCGGGGGTTCGCTGAGGTCGCGGCGGGCGGCGAGCCAGTGGCGGGTGTCCTCGGAGACCTCGTCGGCGTACACCTGGTCGCCGAGCAGCACCAGGACGTCCGGGCGGTCGCCGTCCGGGTCCGCCGCGATCCGGGCCGCGAGGGTGTCCAGGGCGTCCGGGCCGACCGTGTCGTGCCCGCCCTCCGGCGGGGCGGCCCAGCGGCAGGAGCCGAAGGCGACGCGGACGGTGTCGTCCTCGGCCGGGGTGCGGATCACCGAGGGCGGGAAACGGGAGTCCGGGAGCGGCCACACGCGCGTGCCGTCCAGGAACACCTCGTACGGCTGTGTGGTGCCGGGTGTGAGGCCGGTGACCTCGATCAGGGCGTAGTGGTGGCCCGCGACCTGGAAGGTGCGGGACTCACCACGCGCGCCGTCCGCGCCGCGCACCTCGGCGCCGCACGGACGGCTCGTCTCGACCCAGACGGTCGCGGACGAGCCGTCGGCGTATCTCAGCAGGGGTCCAAGGCGCAGGTCCGCCACAACGATCACTCTCCTCCGTCGCCCCGTACGGTACGGAACGACGGAGGTCAGTGGGGAGGTTCCGGGGCCTTCGGGATCAGCAGGCGTTCAGGTAGCTGGTGAGCGCGCTCTTCTCGGCGGAGTCCACGGACAGGTCGTAGTAGTACTTCACCTGGACCCAGGCGCGGACGTAGGTGCAGCGGTAGGCGGTGCGGGACGGCATCCAGGTGGCGGGGTCCTGGTCGCCCTTGGACTGGTTGACGTTGTCGGTGACCGCGAGGAGCTGCGGGCGGGTCAGGTCGTTGGCGAAGGCCTGGCGCTTGGAGCTGGTCCAGTTGTCGGCGCCGGAGTCCCAGGCCTCGGCCAGCGGGACGAGGTGGTCGATGTCGAGGTCGGAGGCGAGGGTCCAGGTGGCGCCGTCGTACGGGGAGTACCAGCTGCCGCTGGTGGCGGCACAGGAGGAGTCGGTGACGACGTTCGAGCCGTCGCGCTTGAGGACCGTCTCGCGGGTGTTGCAGGTGCCCGAGATGGTGATCCAGTGGTTGAACAGGTCGCGGCTGTAGCCGGTGCGGTCCTCGGTGGCGACCGTGAGGGATGCGAGGTAGGTCCGGGCGGTGGACGCGCTGACCGGGGTGGGCAGCGCGGCGGAGGCGGTCGGGCCGTTGAAGAGGCTGACGGAGGCTGTGAGACCGGTGAAGGCGGCGAGTATGCTCAGCCGTCGACGCGCGTAGAACTTCGACATGCGAACTCCCTTGGGGTGTGGGGGCGTTGGGCGTGCGAGCGAGGGAATGCTCGCCACGCCGTGTTGCGGGGAGGTGTGCGTTGCGTGAGAAGTTAATGACGCGTGCATGACATGACAAGGTTTACGGTGAAACGATCACGTACGATGGATCGCGCAGAAGGGGAGTAGCTCTTCGCCGGACCGTCGACATACTGCTCAGCTCGTCTGAGCCGGCGCCCGGAGGCGGACCTCGGATTCGGGGTCCTGCCAGCGAGACCTTCGGCAACGCAGTGCATTTTCCGTGTGCTGCCGTGCCGAGGTGTCTTTGTGTAAGCGGTACTGCACTCTCGGTGGGGCGGCCCCGACCGATTGAGGAACCTTGATCAGCTTCAGTGTGACGGCGCTTGTCTTCGGCGTCGTCTTTCTCGCGGAACTGCCGGACAAGACGGCGCTTGCGGGGCTTGTGCTCGGTACGCGGTACCGGGCGTCGTACGTCTTCGCGGGGGTTGCCGCCGCGTTCGCCCTGCATGTCGCGCTCGCCGTCGCGGCGGGGAGTGTCCTGACCCTGTTGCCGCAGCAGATCGTGCACGCGCTGACCGGTGTGCTGTTCCTGGGTGGCGCGGCGATGCTGCTGCTGAAGAAGGACGAGGGCGAGGGGGAGGTCCGGCGGCCGGAGAACCAGTCCTTCTGGAAGGTGTCCGGGGCGGGGTTCATGCTGATTCTCGTCGCCGAGTTCGGTGATCTGACGCAGATCATGACGGCGAATCTGGCTGCGCGGTACGACGATCCGCTGTCGGTGGGGCTCGGTGCGGTGCTGGCGCTGTGGGCTGTGGCCGGGCTCGGGATCGTGGGCGGCAGGGCGCTGATGAAGCGGGTGCCGTTGACGCTGATCACGCAGGTGGCGGCGCTGTTGATGCTGGTGCTCGGGGTGTGGAGCCTGTGGGAGGCGGTCGCCGGGTGATGTGCGGGTGGGCTTCGGCTGATCTTCGGGCTGATCTTCGGCTGATCCTCGGGTGATCCTCGGGTGAGCTGAACGGTCGGTGAACGTTTGCCGTGGGTGGTGGCGGGATCATGGAACGGTTTTGTACCGTGGGGGAACAAAGTGGCTCCCGCCCGTTTTCCCTGACCGGCGGGCGGGACCACCTTGTTTCCCGCCCCGTGCTTAGGAGTTGCCGATGACGGCCACCGCCGTGCTCACCGCCTGCGCCCTCCTGCTGGACATGGACGGCACCCTCGTCAACTCGGACGCCGTCGTGGAGCGGATCTGGCGCCGTTGGGCCGATCGGCACGGGCTTGACGGGGACGAGGTCATGAAGGTCGTCCATGGGCGGCAGGGGTACGCCTCGATGGCGTTGCTGCTGCCCGGGCGGCCCATGGCGCAGAACCATGCGGAGAACGCGCGGATGCTCGCGGAGGAGACGGCGGACATGGAGGGGGTCGTCGCGATTCCGGGGGCGGGGGAGTTTCTGTCCGGCCTGCGAGCCTCGTCCGTGCCGCATGCGTTGGTGACGTCGGCGGATGTGGCCTTGTCCACGGCGCGGATGGCTGCGGCGGGGCTGGCGCTGCCGGATGTGCGGGTGACCGCCGAGTCGGTGGGGGCGAGCAAGCCGGATCCGGAGGGGTTCTTGAAGGGCGCGGCCGAGTTGGGGGTGGCTCCGGCGGACTGTGTGGTCTTCGAGGACTCGGGGGCGGGGATTCAGGCGGGGCGTTCTGCGGGGATGCGGGTGGTGGGGGTCGGGCCTCGGGCCGGGTTCCATGGGCCGGATGTGGTGGTGCGGGACCTTACGCAGGTGCGGGTTGAGGTGGCCGACGGGGGAGTGCGGCTGCACGTGGGCTGAGGCGGGTGGTTTTCGCCCCCGCCGCCCCTACCCGTCCCTCCCCCCAGAGGGGGGATCCCCACCAGGGGCTGCCGCCCCTTCAACCCCGCCAGAGGGCTGCGCCCCTTGGACCTCGGCCGGGCTGGGCCCCGGACCCCGGCTGGGCTCCGATCCTGGACCCCG
>NZ_JACMSF010000059.1 GCF_014257025.1 Streptomyces cupreus | reverse complement strand
TGTGCCGGGATCGCGGTGGCGTTGTCGAGCGGCTGGCAGCGGTCGAGGAGTCGGCGGTGGACATCCGGCGTGGTGCTGACCCGACGGGTGTGGCCCTGGCCGCGTCGCACGGCCACGCCCTGGCCGAGCGCGACGCGCTCGGCGGGCTCCAGTTCGGTGGCGCGAAGGAAGTCGGCGACCTTGCCCGGCATGTCGAGGACGACCGGCAGTTCCGGAGCCGGGGCGTCCAGGTCGGCGGCCGTGTACTCGGGCAGGAGGTCGGCGATGGCGGTACGGATGGCCCCTCGGCTGACGTCGTGTTCGCGGGCGAGGCTGGCGATGGACTGGCCGCCCAGGTACGCCGTACGCACGTCGCCGGTCTTGTCGGCTGGGACGGCCGGGCGGCGCCCGCCCTTGTTGCCCTTCGCCTCGGCGGTCCGCAGCCCGTCGTAGGTCAGCTCGCGCTGGAGTTCGCCGGCGGCGGCGAGGGTCTGCACCATGAACTTCACGGTGGACAGCAGTTCCCCGGTGCACGGGTGGCGTGCGGTGAGGTCCATCGCGGAGAACGCGCCGTCGTGGATGCGCAGGGCGAGACAGTCGCGGTGAGTGCAGGTGCCGACCTGGTCCAGCATCGGCGAGTCAGAGTCGAGGGTCGGATACGCCCGCACAAGGTCGGCGAGGCAGTCGTCGCGCGGGTCGTCGGCCGGTGTGCTGCTCTCCGCCGGCCAGGCTGTCGTCGTTGCTGGTCGTCGTGCAGGCCGTGAGCGTGGCGGCGACAGCGGTACGGAAGCGCATGGTCCCCCTTGGCTGTGCGAGTTCGGGGAGCATCCTGCCGGGCCCGTTGTGGGCCTGTACGGGGTTTTCGGGAAGGCGGCGCCCCGCCCGCCATGAGCCTGGGGTGCAGAAGACGGGCGGGAGATCGCACGGCGGCCGTTGCGTGGGTGCGGGAGCCTGGATAACTGGTCCGGTGTCACAGGGAGCAGGCGTGAGTCACTGGCAGGCGCCTGTGCCATGCGGGGAGCGGCGCACGGCATGACGTAGGCCGCCCGAGAAACGAGCGGGGCGACGCGTAGTCGGAGCTTCCGGCCGCGGCAGCGTGGGCACGTCCGTACCTTCCGGAAGCGCTCGATCTCGCCAGTGCCCCGGCATCGCCGGCACTGGCCGAACGGCTTCACCGCACACAGCACTGCGTAGGACGTCGAGCACGTCGAGGATGTGCCCGGTGCCGCGCACGAGGCGGAACATCTCGGAGATGTGCACGGTGTCGCCCGGCCGCGCGTACGTGAGGAGCTCGCCGAACTTCGGTCTCTCAAGCGGGTGGAGGCGGCTGGAGGTGCCCGCGTCCTCCTCGAACGGGGTCGGGTCCTCGATACCGGCCTCGGCGAGGACGAGGTTCTGACGGTCGGTCGACTGCTGGTCGGTTGACACCCGCTTGTAGACCAGATTGGCCACGCTCTTCCTCGTTTCTGTCGGCACAACGGACCCGATCTGTCATCAAACCCTGTCGTCAGCCGCCATCGGATCTCATTGGATCTGAGTCGTCGTCAGGCCCTGAAGAGTCCGGGTTCATTGGACGCTCGCCGCGCCTGTCGTCATTCGATCGTTTGCCGACACTGAGGAACGCTGCCCAGAACGCCGAATGCCCCGGGCGGGCCGTCGCTTCTTCCCCCGCCCGGGGCATTCGCAGCGTACGGCCCCCGCGTCAGGCCTGGGGAGAGGGAGGCCGTGCAGCTGCGGGTAGCGCAGGTGCTGGCCGCCGTCGTAGACCATCGACGGTTCAGACCGGTAGCGTCGTGCAACTCACCGCTACGCCGGGCCTACGGCAACGTTCTCGGCGTATTCCGGCTGCCCTCCTGCCGGAGGCGCCGTCGAGCACCCGGCAGCGGGTGAGGAGTTGGCGCCGAGATCGGCAACAACTGGTGGATCTCCCTCGTCTGGTGCCTGGGCCTGGCAGTCCTCGGCTACTTCTGGTCGAAGTCGGTGTTCAACCACGACCCGAAGTAACCCCCTGGGCTGCCTCATGCAGCTCACGCGCCCCCGGGGGCGCTCACTTACGTGATGGGAAAGTCGAAATGGGTGTCCGGATACGGTTCGTCTGTGAGCGTGTAATGCCACCACTCGCAGTCGTACGCACTGAAACCGCAGGCCTCCATGAGGGTACGGAGGTGCTGACGGTTTCTCGCTTCGGCTTGCGTGATTCCTTGTGCTCCATGATGCGAGATGGAATCCATCAAGTCATGGGCGCCGCCCATGGGGAGGATCTCATGGGAAGCCAGGTCGTAGAGCGTGAGGTCAATGGTGCTGCCCCGGCTGTGACCCGACTTGGTGGCCACATATCCCTGCTCGAACATCTCGGCTCGGTCGATGTTCGGATAGTGCCGCGCCTTCGTGCGGCCGTCCTCCGGCTGCTGTGACCAGCGTACGAAGCTGTCGACGGCGCGCTGCGGGCGATAACCGTCCCAGAGGAGCAGGCCGAAGCCCAGGGATTCGGCCTTCTCGCGCGCTCGTTCCAGTCCTTCGCACAGCGCCCTCGTGCCGACGATCCGATTGGCCAGATACCCGTCCACGGGCTTGCCGGTGAAGTTGTCCCAGGTGGCGTACTTTGCGTCCCAGCGCATTCCGGCCGTTCCGGACACGAGCTCGTCCACGAAGACGAAGTCGTCCTTCATCGGCTCTTCCCCGTCAATGCCAGGGACAGGATGCGGTCGATCACTTCACCGAGCGGTACCCCTGCGGCCGCCATCATGCGCGGATAGCGGCTGTACGAGGTCATGCCGGGGAATGTGTTCACCTCGTTGAGGACCACTGCTCCGTCCTCCTTGAGGAACAGGTCCACCCGTGCGAGACCGCTGCACCCCAAGGCGCGGTATACGGCCATGGCGGTCTCCTGGACGAGCAGGCGTGACTCCGCGGGAATGTCGGCGGGAACGATCGCCGTCGAGTTGTCGGAACCGGTTTCCGGCGCATCCTCCTGATGGATCCGGAAGAAGCCGTGGGTGAGAGCGATCCGGTCCACCTCGCCCGCGATGAGATCGAGTTCGTTCCCCAGGATGGCGCAGCCGATCTCGCTGCCGACGACGGCCTCTTCGATCAGCACCTTCGCGTCATACTGCCGTGCGGTCTCCACCGCGCTCTGCAGTTCTTCTGCCCGGGACACCTTGGTGACGCCGAAAGACGAGCCCGAACGCGCCGGCTTCACGAAGACCGGATAGGTGAGCAGGCCGGGATCGATGTTCTGGTCTGCCGCGACGGTCCAGAAGTTCGGCGTGGCGATTCCCGCGCTTGCGGCGACGGTGTAGGCAAGGGATTTGTCCATGCACAGTGCGGAACTCTGCACATCGCAGCCCACATAGGGGATGCCGGAGAGCTCAAGCAGCCCCTGCATCGCACCGTCCTCGCCGCGCTTGCCGTGCAGCACGGGCAGGACGACGTCCAGGGGGATCGTCTCGTACCGCCCCTGCTCCTGCCCCTCTTCCTGGACAAGCAGTCCGTGCACGGTGCTGTCCGGCGACAGTGCGGCCGGACGGCAGTTTCCGTTCTCCCAATCCGTGTCGGGGCCGTCGCAGAGCTTCCAGGCGCCGTCCTTCGTGATGCCGATATAGAACGGTTCGTACTTCTCGGCGTCGAGGTTCCGGGTGACCTCTTGCGCGGACTTGATGGAGATGGGGTGCTCTTCGGAACGTCCACCGAATATGATGCCGACCTTCAGCTTATCCATGCTGGTTCCCGCTTTCGAATTTCAGGCAGTTGGTGAGGGAGTTCTCGACCGTGTCACGCAGGGCGTGGTCCGTGTAGTAGGCGGTGTGCGGGCTGATGAGCACATTCGGCAGCTCTTGCAGCCGCAGCAGCGACTTGCTTTTCACGGGCCTGGTTCGGCAGTCGGCGTAGAAGATGCCTTCCTCGCCCTCGACGACATCTAATGCCGCGCCGCCGAGCCTGCCGCTTTCCAGTGCCGATACAAGGGCATCGGTGTCGATGAGCGCCCCTCGTCCGGTATTGACGATCAGCGCGCCTTGTTTCATTTGCTCGATACGCTGCCGGTTCAGCAGATGATGCGTATCCGGGTTGAGCGGTGCGTGGAGCGTGACCAGGTCGCTCTGCTGTAGCAAATCGTCGAGAGGAACGTATTCGGCGGGGGTTTTGGGGCGATTGTCGTGGGCGAGTACGCGGCAACCGAAACCGCGCAGCCTGTCCATGACCGTAGCGCCGATGCGTCCTGTGCCGATCACGCCGACGGTCAGATCGCGCAGTTCCTTGCCGCGCACTTCGTTCAGCCGGTAATCGTGGACATCCGCGCGCCGGATGATGGATTTCGCGTCGCGCACCGCCATCAGCATCAGCATCAGCGTGAAGTCGGCCACGCTGTCCGGCGAGTAGCTGACGTTTTCCACCGTGATGCCGATGCTGGCCGCGTATTCCACATCGATGTGGTTGCACCCGATGCTCCGCGTGGAGACATATGTTACGCCGGCTTGGCCAAGCGCAAGAAGAGCGGCGTTGGCGATGGGAGTCTTGTGGCCGACACTGATGGACCGACTTCCGGCTGCCAGTTCGATATTCGCTACGGATAGCGGCGCGTCCGTAATGGTCGGCGTCACACCGAAGCGAGGGGCCAGCTCCCGGAACAATACGGCCTCATCGGGGCCGCACCCATAGACGGTGATGCGGGGCGGTTCGCTGTAGGTCATACGTACAGGCAAGGCTGTGTGGTGTTGCCGGAACGTATACGGATTTCGATATGCCGGCGATACACCGTGGTGCATTGACTGGTGGCATGACTTACAAGGAATCAGCGTGATCCCCCTCAGCCTCGGCGAGATCGCCGCAATCGTCGGCGGGACGGTCGAGGGCGACGCGGCCGTGACGGTGACCGCACCGGCCGTGCTCGACGGCCGGCAGGCCGAGCCGGGCGGCCTCTTCGTCGCCTTCGTCGGCGAGCACGTCGACGGCCACGCATACGTCGGCCAGGCCGGCCGGGCCGGCGCGGTGGCCGTGCTCGGCTCCCGGCCCACGCCGCTGCCCACCGTCGTCGTCAAGGACGCCCAAGCCGCGCTGCAGACGCTCGCCGCGCACGTCGTGGCCCGGCTGCGCGACGGCCTTACCGTGGTCGGGGTGACCGGTTCGCAGGGCAAGACCAGCACCAAGGACCTGCTGGCGGCCGTGCTTTCGAGCGCGGGGCCGACGGTCGCCACGATCGGCTCGCTCAACAACGAGCTCGGTGTGCCGCTCACCATGCTGCGCGCGGACGCGGCCACCCGGTTCCTCGTACTCGAGATGGGAGCCCGCCACATCGGCGACATCGCCGAGCTCACCGGCCTGGTCGCGCCCGACATCGGCGTCGTCCTCAATGTCGGCCAGGCGCACCTCGGCGAGTTCGGGTCGCGCGCAGCCATCGCCGAAACCAAGGGCGAGCTGGTGCGAGGGCTCGCGCCCGGCGGCACCGCCGTCCTCAACGCCGACGATCCCCGCGGGGACGCGATGCGTGCGCTCACCGACGGCCCCGTGCTGACCTTCGGCCGGGCGGAGCACGCCGACGTGACGATGCTCGGCCTGGATCTCGACGGGCTCGGCCGTCCGTCCTTCACGCTGCGGACCGCCGACGCCTGCGCATCCGTCGCGCTGCCGCACGTGGGCGCCCACCAGGCGCTCAACGCGTCGGCCGCCGCTGCCGCGGGGCTGGCGGCCGGAGTACCCCTCGACCTGGCCGAGGCGACGCTGGCCACCGCTTCCCTGTCTCAGTGGCGGATGGAGCTGCGCGTTCTCGCCGGCGGCGCGACTCTGCTCAACGACTCCTACAACGCCAACCCCGACTCGACCCGCGCCGCCCTGGACGCACTGGCGGCGATCGAGGGCGGGCGCCGAATCGCCGTACTCGGCGAGATGCTCGAACTCGGCGACGACAGCGCGGCCGAGCACCGCGCCATCGGGGAGTACGCCGCCACGCGGGCCGACGTGGTGGCCGTGGTCGGCGAGGCCGCCCGGTCGATCGCCGACGGAGCGAGGGAGCGGGCGGTGCTGCTCGACGGCAACAGTGCGGCCGTCACCTGGCTACGCGGCCACCTCGCCGCCGACGACGTGGTGCTCGTCAAGGCCTCCCGCGGGGCGTGCCTCGACGAAGTGGCCGCCCAGCTCATGTAGTTGGACCTACCTGTACGTAGGGCCTACCGCCCGCGGCGCCTCATGTAGAGGTCGAAGGCCCGGTAGACCATCGGCCGCAGGGGCAGGTCCCATTCGCCCACGTACCTCACCGCCTGACCGCCGGTGCCGACCTTGAACCGGATCAGCCCGACGTGCGGGTCGTCGGCGTCGAGGGTGGGGGTGATGCCGCGCAGGTCGTAGACGTCGCAGTCGGCCGCGAGCGAGTCGCGGATCATCGCCCACTGGCAGGCGTTGGAACCGCGCACCTCGCGCTTCTCGGTGGAGGAGGCACCGTAGGAGAACACCGCGTGGGCACCCACGCGGACCAGGATCGTGGCGGCGACCAAGTCGCCCTGATGGCGGGCCAGATAGAGCTTGATCCGCTCGGGATCCTCCGCGCTCAGCGCGGCGAACATGGTCTCGAAGTAGCCCAGCGGCCGGGGCGTGAAGCGGTCCCGCTCGGCGGTGTGGACGTAGAGGTCGTGAAACGCCCTCAGGTCCGCGCCGCCCGCATCGACCGTGACCTCGACGCCCTCCTTGGCGGCCTTCTTGATGTTGCGGCGCCATTGCTGGTTCATGCCCTTGAGCAGCTGGTCCTCGGTCCTGCCGGCCAGCGGAAGCTCGTACTTGAACTGCGGATGCCCGACCCCGAAGCCGTCCTGAGGGCTCTGCGGCAGCCAGCCCGCACCTCTGAGCCGGCCGGCCACCTGGGCGCCGACCGGGTCCGACCACTGGCCGGGCACGTCGGTGAGCCGCTTGCGACCCGGGTCGGCGACACCCCCCTTGACCTGAGCGGCGTTCCAGGCGTCCGTGCGCACCGGCGGGCCGAGCCGGATCGCGAACGCGCCGTGCGCCTTGAGATGGGCCGCCAGCGGGTCGAGCCACACGCCGAGATCGCCGGTCCAGTCGATGACCGGGCCCTCGGGCAGATAGGCCAGCGTGAACCGTTCGAGCTTCTGCACCGGGCGGTGCAGAACGAGCCCGGCGCCGACCAGTTGCCCGCCGTCGAACCAGCCGAGGGACTCGCTGCGCCACTCGGTCTTCACGCTGCCCCAGGCCGGCGTCTGCAGGAAGCTGGCCGACCGCTGGGACCGTACGAACGCCAAGTGCTCGGTGGTGCTGATCGGCCAGACGGTCAGAGGCCCGCCCGAGGTGCTTGCCCCCGAGTACCTCCGGGGCTCGGCTGCTGCTTGTACTGGTTCGCTGTAGGACATGCCGCCAGTCAAGGCAATGCGGTGTTGCAGGCGCGTATGCGGTTTTCGATACGTCGGCGATATGTTCCGGATTTTCCGGTACGGCGCCTCACCAGGATGTGGTCACCGATGTGGTTACCAGCTGACGTGGGCCGCCACCGGCCGGTGGTCGCTCCCCGTGGACGGCAGCACCCATGAGCTCTGCGGCTCCACGCCCCGGGTGAGGATCTGGTCGATCCGTACCATCGGGAACTTCGCTTGCCAGCTGAAGCCGAAGCCGTTCCCGGCCTTGTCCTGGGCCGAGTGCAGCTGCGAGGTGATGCCGTCGAGCGCACGGTCGTCCGTGGTGCCGTTCATGTCGCCGAGCAGCACCATCCGCTTGTTCTGCTCGGCGGCGACGGCCTTGGCGAGCGCCTCGGCGTTCCTGTTCCGGGTCTCCGTCCCGAAGCCTCCCCTGGGATTCACGCGTACGGATCCCAGATGGGCCACATACACGGCCAGCGGCCCGTGGTCGGTGGCCACCGTGGCACGCAGCGCCCGGTTGTCGACCAGCTTGAGGGCCGCCGGCTTGGAGTCGCCCAGCGGGCCGACGTCCTGCTCGGTGTCGACCGGCCGGATGTCCGACAGCGGCAGCTTGCTCCACAGCCCGACGGTGCCCTGCACCGAGTGGTACGGGTACGCCTTCGCCAGCTCCTTCTCGTACACCGGCTTCGCCTGCGCGGAGAGCTCCTCCAGGGCCAGCAGGTCTGCACCGGAGCCGGCCAGGGCGCGAGCGGTGCCGGCGGGGTCGGGGTTGTCGGCGTCGACGTTGTGGCTGACCACGGTGAGGTCGCCGCCCGGGTGTGACTTGTCGGTGAGCAGCCCGCCGAAGAGGCTCACCCACGTCACGACCGACAGCAGCAGCGCGACCACCGAGGAGGCGGACCGGCGCCACAGCGCCCCGGCGAGGAGCACCGGTATGAACACGCCGAACCATGGCAGGAAGGTCTCCACCAGGCTGCCGATGTTCCCGACCCGGTTCGGGATCTGCGCGTGCAGCAGCAGGAGCAGGCCGAGCAGCAGCGCCAGCGCCGTGAGCACCCGGCCGCGCTTCCACGGCCCCGGCTGGGACAGGCTGCCGATCGCCAGCTGGATGACCGAGCGCTTCTCGGTGCTCTCGACGGGTTCGGTGGTTGCGGCGGTCTCGGCGCGCCCCTCCGCTTCGACCTGCTGCCGCGCGCTCGCGACGTCTTCTCTTACTTCACTCACTGATCAAGTTCCTGAACTACTTGGCTGAATGCGGCGCTGGGGCAGGCAGTTGAACGGCGATGCGTAGGCCGCCGTCGGCGCGCGGGGTGAGGGTGAGGGATCCGTCGTGTACGTGGATGATCCGCTGGACGATGGCCAGGCCGAGGCCGACCCCGGCGTGGTCGTTGTGGATGCGTTCGGTGCCGCGCTGGAACGGTTCGGTGAGGGTCGAGACCAACAGCGGAGAGAGCTTCTCGCCGCTGTTCTCGACAGTGAGTACCGCGCTCCCGGAGCGGACGCCGGTGCGGACCCACACGGAACCGAGTTCGGGCAGGTTGTGAACGATGGCGTTGTGCACGAGGTTCGTCGTCATCTGCAGCAGCAGCGCCGGCGACCCGGAAGCCGTGGCGATGTCACCGGAGGTGTCGATGGTGACCCCGCGCTTCTCGGCGAGCGGGAGCAGCGTCTCGGCGGCCTCTTCCATGAGCAGGGACAGGTCGACGGGCTCCCGGGTGAAGGCCTGCTTGTCGGCGCGGCTGAGCACGAGCAGCGCCTCGGTGAGGTCGATCGCCCGGGTGTTGACGATGCGGAGGCGCTCGACGAGCTCGTCGATGTCGCGGTGCGGATCGCTGCGGGCCACGTCGAGAAGGGCCTGCGTGGTCGCCAGCGGTGTGCGCAGTTCGTGCGAGGCGTTGGCGGCGAACCTCTGCTGCTCGGCGACGTGCGCTTCGAGCCGCTCCAGCATGGTGTCGAAGGCATCGGCGAGTTCACGGAACTCGTCCCCGCGGCCCGGCAGCTGGATGCGGTGGGAGAGCGATCCGCTGGTGGCCATGCGGGTGGCGTCCGTGATGCGGGTCAGCGGAGCGAGCATGCGGCCGGCGAGGATCCACCCTCCCACGAGGCCGAACACCAGCAGGAACGCCAGTACCGCGGCCGCCCTTGGAGCGAATACGTCCAGAAGGGCGGACCGGACGGGGAAAACACCGCCGAGCTTGTCTTTGTCCTCGGCGTTGTTGAGCATCGCCTGTTCGGGGACGTAAGCCAGGAGGAACACCCACACCGCCGCCATCAGCAGGGCGCCGGCCAGCATGAGGAATCCGGCGTAGCTGAGGGTGAGCTTGACGCGAACGCTCACACCACGATGCCTATCCACGGCTCTGCCCCTCGCGTTCGGTGCCGGGTGCCGTGTCGATGCGGTAGCCGACGCCCGGCACGGTGGCGATGATCCAGGGTTCGCCGAGACGCTTGCGCAGAGCCGAGACGGTGATCCGCACGGCGTTGGTGAACGGGTCGGCGTTCTCGTCCCAGGCCCGCTCCAGCAGCTCCTCGGCGCTGACGACACCGCCTTCGGCGGCGACGAGGACTTCGAGTGCGGCGAACTGCTTCCTGGTCAGCGCGACATAGCGGCCGTCGCGGTGGACCTCCCGGCGGAACGGATCAAGCCGCAGACCCGCGATCTCCCGCACGGGAGGCCTGCTGTGCGCACGCCTGCGGTCGAGTGCCCTGAGCCTGAGGACGAGCTCTTGCAGTTCGAACGGCTTCGTGAGGTAGTCATCGGCGCCGAGCTCGAACCCGGTGGCCTTGTCGTCGAGGCGGTCGGCGGCGGTGAGCATGAGGATCGGCATGCCGCTGCCGGAGGCGACGATGCTCTTGGCGACCTCGTCACCGCTGGGCCCGGGAATGTCCCGGTCGAGGACGGCGATGTCGTACGTATTGATGCTCAGCAGCTCCAGCGCGGTGTCGCCGTCACCTGCGATGTCCGCCGCGATGGCTTCCAGGCGCAGGCCATCGCAGATGGCCTCTGCCATATAGGGCTCGTCCTCGACGATCAACACACGCATACTCCGAGGCTACGAGCCCGGACATATCGTCGTCGTATCGAAAACCGCATACGGGACAGCAACATGCCGCGGCCTTGACTGCAGGCATGACCCTCAGGACCTTCAGCGGAAAGCCCCGAGCCGCGGACCGCCGTAACCGATCGACCCTCCTCGGGGCCCTTGCGATCGCCGGCACGACGCTGGTCGGCGTTCTCGGCTGCCAGCCACCGGAATCCTCGATGTCCTCGGCCACGTCGCCCTCATCAAGCGCGACATCCTCCTCCTCGCCGAGCGCGACATCCTCCTCGGGCGCGCCGCCTGCCGCGCCCGCATTGCCGGGCGAAGCTTCCTCCCGCCGGGGGCATGGTCCACTCGGCGAGGCGGACGGCGCCGTCCCCGACGGGCCCGGTCGTCGGGTGGGGAGTCGTTCATCGTGGCTCTCCTGGCATGGGTAGTCAGGCCGCCTGTCCGTAGCCGTCCACGCCTGGTGGTCCGTCGCCGCGTAGCGGGCTGAAGTCGACGTCCAGGTGTGGGTCGCACGCTTCGGGCTGCAGGCCGAGTCGTGGGTGGAGTACTCGCCGAAGCGGCGGATGTGCTCGGTCAGGTACGGCCAGATGTGGGCCAGGTCCTCGGGGTCGATGATGCGGCCCTCTTCCTGGAGCTGGCAGACGATCGCCGCGATGTCCAGGGCGTTATGGAAGATCACCGCATTGGTCAACAAGGCGTTGAACTTCGCGGTCTTCTCCTGCTCGACGGGGTCGTTGTCGGTGATGACGCCGCCGCTGCCGAAGCCGATCCACTGGGAGAACCCGTTGAACGCCTCGACCTTGGTTCGCCGCCTTTGGCACAGTGCCCTCCGGCAGGTCGACCGCACGGCGCACGAAGTCGACGACCGTGTCCGGGATCTCGTCCAGCTTTGGGAAACACCCCATGCGCTGGTACGACTTCAGCGCCAGCAGAAGGGCCAGCAGATGCTCATCGCCATCGGTCAGGCCGGAGGCCCACTCGACCTCGTCACGGCTCGGCGCGAAGAACAGATGAAGCTCATGCGCGGTGATCAGCCGCTTGAACCGCGGATACGCGGTCCTCTCGATCGAGGTCACAACCCACTCCGCCCCAAGACGAAACCCAACGTCACCACCAACGACACTGGGCCGAACGGGTGACGGGCAGAGGTGCTCAACGCTCCAAGATCATCCCGTGGCGGGTTTCTGGCGTATCTGGGTCACACCCTCAAACGGCCCCCCCGGGGTTACCTCACCCACGACATGGTTGCCCTGGGCTACGTGTGATTCATCACAGTCAGTTACGTTGTGCACAATTTAATTGGTGGCTAGCGTTTGGGGTCGACACCGCCGCACAGGGAGGCAACATCATGGATCCCGTCCGCTACGAGGATTACCGCCCCGCCGAACGTCCGACCTACCAGGGGGAGTTGGACGCAGTGGTCGCACAGGTGGCCCAGCGCACCCGCGCGTCGGTGGAGCGCGAGACCGTCGGGCGCGCCGTCCGCACCGCCCATGGAAAGACCTACGGCCTCCTCAAGGCCACTGTCACGGTCGGTGACAACCCGGGCTCCCACAGGCAGGGCATCTTCGCCCGGCCCACCGTGTACGACGCCGTCGTCCGCTACTCCAACGGTCTGGGCCACCAGCGTCCCGACCACCAGCTGGGCGCGGCGTGCGGGATGGGCATCAAGCTTTTCGGGGTGCCCGGCACCTCACTGCTGGACGACGAACCGGACACCGGCACCTTCGACCTCAACCTGATCAACAACGAGGTCTTCTTCGCGAACACCGCCTACGACTACATGGTCATCGAGGAGTTGTTCGCGGAGCTGCCCGAGGGCCTGGCGAACCCCGCCCGCCGCAAGACCTGGATGGCGGAGTTCCTGACCCGCCGGGGCACGCTCACCGACCCCGACCGGTGGCTGTGGGACGAACTGTTCGCCATGCTCTCGTTCACCACCGTCCCGCGCAGGAACCTGCTGTCGTACATCTACAACAGCATGGGCGCCTTCCGGTACGGCGATCACATCGCCAAGATCCGCACCGTGCCGACGGCCGAGTCGCTGGCCTCCCTCACGCACCAGATCGTGGACGTGCGCGCGGACAACGAGGCGTTCCGCCGCACTCTGGTCGCCGAGGCCGCGGAGCGCGACCACTCCTTCGAGCTCCAGGTGCAGCTCAACACCGATCTGTCCCGCATGCCGGTGGACAACACCTCCGTGAAGTGGCCCGAGGAGTTGTCCCCCTGGGTGACCGTCGCCCGGGTGGACCTCCCGCGTCAGGACATCGGCGGGGACGACAACGTGGCGGCCGCCGACGCCACGTCGATCACACCGTGGCGCTCACGCGAGGAGCACCGGCCCATCGGCGAGATCCAGCGGGTGCGGCAGGAGGTGTACCGGCGCTCGTCCATCGAGCGGCACCGCATCAACGGACAACAGCGGCGCGAACCGGTCAGCAGCGCACACCTGCTCGACTGACCCGGCCAAGCCCTGTCCCGCCGCCTGCGCTGTCCGCCGGGCAATCCGGCGGAGCCCGTCCGTCCTACCCCTGCTCGGGTACGGCCATCTCGCCCAGCAGTGACCAGTCGTCCTGCGGAATGGTCGCGTTCACGATGCGGGGTGTCTCGATCAGGTGGGGCGGCAATGTCTGCTGCGCGGCCCTGAAGTGCGCCGACTGCACGTGAGCAGCGCCTGCTTCGTCGTCGCGGAAGGCCTCGACCAGGACGTACTCCGTGGGATCCGTCACGCTTCGCGACCAGTCGAACCAGAGGCAGCCGGGCTCCCGGCGCGTGGCTTCGGTGAAGTCGGCGGTGATCTCCGGCCACCGGTCGGCATGTTCGGGACGGACTCGGAACTTGGCGGTGATGAAGATCATCAGCCTTCCTGTCTCCTCGTGAGGCGTGGTGACACGACCGTACGACGTCAGCCGCGCAGGGGCAGTTCACCCGCGCCAGGAAGTGCCCTGTATGAGAGGGAAGCCATGCCTTCCCTCTCATGAACAGGGTCAGGCGGTGGGGTCGAGGAGGATCTTGCGGACTCCGTCGGAGCGGTCGGCGAACAGTTCGTAGGCCGCAGGGCCCTGGGAGAGGGGGAAGCGGTGCGATACCACGACCTCCGGCTTGATCCTGCCGGCCTGGGCGAGGGCGATCAGGGCGGGGAGTTCGTAGTGGATCGAGCAGAGCCCGATGGCGAACTCGAGTTCCTTGATCTGCGCCAGTCCCATGTGGAAGGGGAATGCCTTGTTCTGGCTGACCCCGATGACGCTGACCCGGCCGGCCTGCCGGACGGCCTTGAGGGCCAGCTCGATGGTGGCGTCCGAGCCCACGGCCTCCACCACCGCATCCGGTCCGCGTCCGCCGGTCATCTCCCGTACGGCGGCCTTCGTGTCCTCGCCCTCGACCGGCTCGACCCCCAGGGCGGTGGCGAAGGCGCGGCGCTCCGCGACCAGGTCCGCACCGAGCACGCGTGCGGCGCCCATCGCGAAGGCGGACTGGGCGGCCATGAGGCCGACGGGGCCGAGGCCGATGACCAGCACGGTCTCGCCGGGCTGGATGCGGGCGCGGCGGCAGCCGTACCAGGCCGTCGGGGCGTTGTCCGTCAGGATGACGGCGGCCTCGTCGGAGATGCCCTCGGGCAGGTGCACCAGGTTGATGTCGGCATACGGCACCGCGAGGGCCTGGGCCTGGCTGCCGGGGAGCTGTGGGCTCACGCCGTAGCAGAGTTCCGTACTGGACTTGGCGCGCTCGCACCGGGCGGTGAACCCGGCCGCGCAGGTCCGGCACCGGGTGCAGCCGGCCGAGGCGGGCACCAGGACCCGGTCGCCGGGCTTGAAGCGGGTGACCTGGTCGCCGGTGTCGACGACCACGCCGACACACTCGTGTCCCGGTGTGTAGCCCAGCTCCGGGCTGAACGGGTTGCCGTGGTAGATGTGCAGGTCGCTGCCGCAGATGCCGGCTGTGGTCACCTGGACGACCGCGTCGGTGGGGCTGGTCACGGCCGGGTCGGGGACATCGCCGTAGCGGATGTCGTGACGGCCGTGGTAGGTCAGTGCCTTCATCGGATCGCTCCCTCCCCTCTGCCCGGTCAGTCCGCGATCTTCAGCACGAGCTTGCCGTGGTTCTCACCACGGAACAGGCGCATCAGGGTGTCGGGGAAGTCCGCCACTCCACCGGACACCACGTCCTCAAGGGACTTCAGTCGGCCCTCCTCCCGCCACGCGGCCATCTGTGCGATGCCCTCGGCGTAGCGGTCGGCGTAGTCGAAGACCACCATGCCCGTCATGGTGGCCCGGTTGACCAGCAGCGACAGGTAGTTGGCGGGGCCCTGCGGCTCGGTGCTGTTGTACTGGGAGATCGCGCCGCAGACGATGACGCGGGCGCCGCGGGCCAGCCGCAGCAGCACGGCGTCCAGGACGTCGCCGCCGACGTTGTCGAAGTACACGTCGACGCCGTCGGGGGCGTGCTCGCGCAGCGCCTTGCGGATGTCCTCGCTCCGGTAGTCGATCGCGGCGTCGAACCCGAACTCGTCGACCACCATCCGGCACTTGGCCTCGCCGCCGGCGATGCCGATGACCCGGCAGCCCAGGATCTTGGCGATCTGACCGACGACGCTGCCGACCGCCCCTGCCGCACCGGAGACGACGACCGTCTGGCCCGGCTCGGGACGTCCGATGTCGATCAGGCCGAAGTAGGCTGTCAGGCCCGACATGCCGAGAGTGCCGAGATACGTCGGCAAGGGGGCCGCCGCCGGATCGACCTTGGTCACGCCGAGCCCGTCCGACACGCAGTACTCCTGCACGCCGAACGACCCCGACACATGGTCCCCGACCGCGAAACCGGGGTGCCGTGAGGCGATCACACGTCCCACCGCACCGGCGCGCATGACCTCACCGATCTCCACCGGGCGGATGTAGGACCTGCCCGCGTTCATCCAGCCGCGCATCGCCGGATCGATCGACAGACAGAGCACCTGCACCAGGAACTCCCCGTCGCCCGGCTCCCCGACCGGCTCCTCCACGTGCTCCCAGTCGGTGGGCCGCGGCTCTCCCACAGGACGTGCGGCCAAGCGCACCTGGCGGTTGGTTGTGCTCATCTTCGGCGGCTCCTCGGAGGTCGCGTTCGACTGGCGGCGCGTCACGATCGGCAGATCGTCCGTCGTCGTGAACTGAGATGGATATGCAACATACCAGCCGGTCGGTATGGCTCGCGAGCCTACGGTGCCGAGGAGTGGGAGGCAAGGGATGCCGATCACGTGACGGTCGGGGAAGCCTCGGTGGAGTGCCGCCCTGGGCTCAGCCCCAGGTCCTGCCGGCCGGTTCCTTGATGGTGCGGTTGATCCGGTTGAAGAAGTTGGTCAGCGCGATCTCCAGGTTGATCGCGCCGATCTGCGCCTCTGTGAAGTGGGCGTTGACCTCTGCCCAGATCTCGTCCGTGACGCCCGGCGCACCGTCCTGCAACCGGGTGGCGGCCTCGGCCAGCGCCAGTGCCGCGCGTTCCGCGCCGGTGTAGAACGGCGCCTCGCGCCACGCCGCGACGTTGTGCAGCCGCTCGTCGGTGTCACCGGCCTTCTTCCCACCGGCGACACTGGCGTGGACACACGCCGAGCAGCTGTTGATCTGGCCGGCGCGCAGGTGGACCAGCGCGAGCAGCGTCGGGTCGACGCCCCCGGCGGCGATCGCCTTCTGGAGGTGCCGGATCGCGGTCCACACATCGGGGTTGTTCGTGTTCTTGTCCTTGAGCCGGTTTTCCATGGGGGAGTGCTCTCCCTCATCGGGTTACCCTGCCGCGCCTGCGCGCGTCATCCCTATGACGGGTCCCGCGGACCCGATCGTGGTCGATGCCTTCGAGTCCCACCGTGACCGGCTCCGCACCGCGGCGCCGGAGTGCGGGAGGTCATCCTCACCTCGATGGTCAAGCGACCGGACCTGGCGGTCCGCCGGACCATCACCGACGCCCACCGCGGCAATTTGCGGCCCGGAGAGATCTCGTACGACCTCGCCAACGACGGTATGGGTTGTACGACGTCAGGTGGCCACGTCGACGACACCGTGCCGCGCCTCGAAGCGCTCAAGGCACAGCGCATCCGCGCACTCAAGGAGTCGGTTCCCGCAGCGGACCCACCGGTGCCGTGCGGCGACGGGTGACCACGGCGGGGACGAGCCGCCCACGGCTGTCGTGAGCCGCTGGCTATCCGTGCCCGCACGGAGAGCGACTGCCGTACTGGCACTGATGTGGTGAGGGCGGCCGCTTCGGGAGAGTGAAGGCACCGACATCCTTCCGGACGGCTCGACCACCGGAGGGACAACACGTCGAAGGGAAGCTCCACATGAACGCAACTGTCCGACGGACCGCCTATGCCCTCGCGGCCGCTGTTTCCGCCCTCCTCGCGCTGATCGTGGTCACCTCGACCCAGGCCGACGGCGGCGGGGGCCCTGCCTCGGCTGGAAGGCCGACCTGAGGACGCCGAGCGGCGGGGCGGGCAGCGGCACGATCTACGTGATCTGCGCGCGCTGACGCACCGCGAACCGTCCTCCACCGTCCGGCGGCGCCACACCCTTCGTGGCGCCGCCGTCGTGTTTCGCCGCATCTGCTTGCGTCGAGCAATCAGCGCCCGGGTCAGCGCACCTCGCGCGCGTAGGGCGCGACGGTGATCCGGTCGATCAGCGGTGCGTGGCGGGAGCGCAACAGTACGCCGGGGAAGGTGTCCGAGACGTAGGTCGTGCCGTCGAAGTTCGGCAGTTCCTCGGAGCGGAAGGCGATGGTGTTCTGTCCCTTCTTGAGGTGGACCGGCACGGTCAGTTCCCAGAAGTTGTTCTGGTGGAAGCTGTGCGGGAAGCTGACGCGCCGCATCTCGCCGCCGTTGACGCTGATGTCGGCGTGGCGGGCGAGTGGGTCCGGGTTGTAGTGGGTGGCCTCCGACTGTTCGGGGTTGGAGTAGCGGATGCGCAGCGCGTACAGGCCGGCCCCGTCCGCGGAGACGGTGAAGGTCGCGGTGTTGCCGTTCCCGGGGTCGCCGCCGATGCCGGTGATCGCTGTGCCGTCGGTGGCGAGGGACAGCGGGGTGAGCGTGGCCGAGCCCGCGAGCTTCGCGTCCTGTGCCTCGTATGTACGCGTCGGGAGTGCGCCCTGAGCGGGCGTGACCGTGAGGCGGTCGACGAGCGTCGTGGACGAACCTCCGGTCAGCGTCACCTTGTTGACGCCGCCGGAGAGGGAGACCGCCACGCTGCGCTTGCCCTGCGACAGGCGCAGGACGTCGTGCCCGTTGACGGAGAGCCGGGCACCCGTGCCGTCGAGGGTGTCGACCTTGAGGGTGGCCTCGCGGTCGGCGGGGGAGTAGACCCAGAACGTCGCTGTCTGGCCCTTCCTGAGCTGGACCGCGCCCGATCCCGTGGCCGGCTGCTTCGGCAGCTCGTAGACGGGCTGCGCCCCGCCGGCCGGCCAGGCCAGCTCACCCTCGTACACCTGGGTGTCGGCCGAAGCCTCCGGCAGGGACAGAGTGAGGCGGTCGACGATCGCGTCTCCGGTGGTGGCGCGCTTGCCGTCGAGGCTCTTCGCGGCGAGCGTCAGGGTGTGCTTGCCCTTGGTGAGCTGGACCTTGGTGTCGGTGTGGTCCCACACCACCCATTTGTAGGCGAGCGGCAGGTGCAGTTCCTGCTCGCTGTCCGCCTTGCCGTCCACGCGCAGGAAGACGTTGGTCGGGCCCTGCTCCTTCACCCGGTCGTAGGTGTTCAGGGAGTTGGCGAAGACGCTCAGGTCGTAGGTGCCGTCCTCGGGCACGTCCACGGTGAAGTCGAGCGTGAGGTCCGAACCGGTGCGCAGACCGCCGACGTTGTATCCGCCGGAGGTGTAGAACTTCGACACGTCGCGCGGCGAGCCCTCCGGACCGTTCTTCGTGTAGCCGGAGCCGGTGTGGGCGGCGTCCTCCGCCTGGTACGAACCCTGCCAGCGCACCGGCGGGGCTTGCGTGCCCTTCGCCTTCCCGGCCGGGCTGAGGACGATCTCGTACGCCGAGGACTCCTTGAGCGTCGGCAGCTCGCCGTCGCCGAAGTCGACGACCACCGTGCCGTCGTCATCGACCTTGAGGTTCGTCTCCGTGAGCAGCTTCGGGCCGGAGTTGTCGCCGACCTGCCCGCTCCACTCGATCTCCCGCACCCAGGCGTGCGCGCGGTCCCCGAAGAGCTTCTTCGGGACGTTGTCGAAGGTGATGTGGCCCTTGCCGGTGGACCCGCCGAAGATCAGCCGGGCCTGCTTCTTCTTCTCGTCCAGCGTGGCCACGCCCTGCATGGTGTAGTTCTCGCCGGGGAACGGCGGAGCCACCTTGACCGTGTGACCGCTCATCGAGGCGTACGCGTTCAGGAGCCACCACTGGCCGTTGCCGCGGTTCGACTGCACCGCGGAGTCGGAGAGGTTGCCGTCGATGTTCCAGTACGCGATGTCGGCGTCCACCTTGGACTCCTCGATCGCGGACACCCACTGGATCATCTGGCCGGGGACCGAGGTGTGGTAGTTGAAGGCGTACTCGTTGATGTTGATGGGGAGTTGGGTGCCCGCACGGTCGGTGTCCTTGAAGAGGTCCTTCTCCCAAGCTCGGTACTTGGCGACGCTCTCGCGCACCGCCTCCGGGTGGCTCAGCTCGTGCCAGGTGATGACGTCCGGGAGGGTGCCGGCGGCCAGGGCGTGGGTGAGGAAGCCCTTCACCTGGTCGTACAGGACGCTGGTGTTGGGGCCGGCGATGCGGGCGTCGGGCATCTTGCCCTTGATGAGCTGGTAGGCGTCGTCCCAGGCGGCGAAGTAGTCGTCCGGGTCGCTCAGCCAGCTGACCTTGTCGTAGCTCCATTCGCCGGTGCCGAACATGTTGCCCTCGGGCTCGTTGAACGGCACGAAGACGATGTTGTCCTGGTACTCCTCGGGCAGCTTCAGGACCTGGTCGACCTGAGCCGCGATCTTCTCCTTGTAGAGCTTGAGCTTCTCCTCGGGGCTGTCGCCCGGCCACTGGTACGGGAAGCCGCGGTGGATGTCGGTCATGTAGATGTAGACGTCGCCGTTGGCGGAGTCGGCCAGCGGCTTCACCACCTCCAGCGCGTCGGCACCGGGGTGCTGCGGACCGTCCTGCGCCTTGGTGGAGACCGTGCGCAGGCCCATGCCCTCGATGAGGTTGTTGGTGGGGACGTCCGGTCCGTACACGCCGTAGAGGGTGCCGGAGGCGCCGCCGTGGAACGCGCCGGTGTTCGAGCCGAGATCGACGGTGAGCTGCCCCTCGCGGACCACGGTGACGGTCGCCTGCACCGCGCGCCCGGCCGCCGTGCCCGCCACCGTGAAGGTGCCCGGCCGGGCGTACTTCTCGGACGGTACGGCGTCCCAGGTGATCGGTGTGTCGCGGTCGTAGCCGTCGGAGAAGGAGGAGCGGACGGCGGCCGGGAGGGACGGGGCGGTCCCGGTCGTCGTACGCACCGCGAAGGTCGTCTTCGAGAGATCCTGAACTGTCGGCACGGTGCCGACCGTACCGGCCACTTGCTCGGCGCTCAGCGCCGCGTGCCACACGGTGAAGTCGTCGATCGCGCCCTTGAGCAGCGGGTCCGGCCAGAAGGACTTGCCGATGTAGCCGGCCGCCGTGGCCGAACCGTCCAGCAGCTCCTTGGCCTTGATGCCGGTCGCGGCGGAGGAGACCGCCACGCCGTCGAGGTAGGTGGTGAGCCGGCCTGCGGTGGTGTCGAGGGTGACAGTGACCGTCCGCCACTCGTCCGCGGGAAGCATCGCGTAGCCGCGGACCTGGGCCTCCGCGCCGCCTCCGCCGGTGGTCACGGAGGTCTGGAACAGGCCGCCCCCACTGTACGGGGTGCTGAACAGGTACTTGGTGGTGTTTGTGCCCAGATCGAAGATCCGCTGCCAGGGCGACTTGTCGCCGCTCCACTTCACGCGGGTGGAGACCGTCAAGTCGGTTGCGTCGCCGACGACTTCGCGGGGCAGGCGCACGTACGCGCCGTCGGAGGTGGGCATCCCGCCGGGCAGGGCCAGCGCCTTGCCTCCGTCCGGGCCGGCGACGGACTGGGCGGTGGAGCCGTTCACCAGCGTCGCCGTCAGGCCGTTGCCGGAACTGTCGGCGATCCGGCCGGAGGCGAGGTCGTCCTGGTCGAAGGTGTAGCGGGCGGCAGGCCGGGGCGCCTCGGCCGCCTGTGCGGGGGCGGCGGGTGCGGCCAGCAGGCCCGCGCCGAGTGCCAGGGCCAGGGCGGCCGGGGCGCGGCGCCGGGATGATCTGTCAGGGGATGACATGGATTGCGTCCTCAATCCTTGAGTAACAGCAACTCGAACCGGTTCGATCTCCTGAGCCCGGCTTCGGGGGATGTGCGGATCGGGCTCACGGTCGCCGGAAGGATCACCTCATCGAACCGGTTCGGTGAAGCTAGCATCGGGCAACCCGGCCATCAATCCCTCCGACCCGCGCAACTTCCGGGCCCACAACGGGATTGCGCGAGTGTGGTCAGGGGTGTTGACAGGCGTTCGGGCGGTTCCTACCGTCACTTCACGCGAACCGGTTCGATAGCCGGTCAGCACATCCAGCCGTCGAACCGGTTCGAGCAACGAGCAAGGAGTCGCCGTGAACATCGGTGAGATCGCCCGGCGGGCCGGTGTCTCGCGGAGCACCGTGTCCTACGCGCTGAGCGGCAAGCGCCCGGTCTCGGACGACACACGCCGGAAGATCCAGCAGGTCGTCGACGAACTGGGCTACCGGCCCAGCGCCAGCGCCCGCGCCCTGGCCAACGGACGCACCAGCACGATCGGCCTGGTGTTCCCACCGGCCGGGAACCACTACACGGGCATGCAACTGGACTTCATCGGCAGCGTGGTGGAGGCCGCCGCGGCCTACGACTACGACGTGCTGCTGTCCCCCAGCGGCATGGACAGCGACCGTTCCTTCCAGCGCCTGCTCGGGGAGCGGCGGGTCGACGGCGCGATCCTGATGGAGATCAGGCTGGAGGACGACCGGGCCGACCACCTGGCCGCCCTGGACTTCCCCTCCGTCGCCATCGGCCGCACCGCCCGTCCGGAGGGCGCCTGGTGGGTCGGCCTGGACCACACCGCTCTGGCGGCGGCGTGTGTCCACCACCTCGCGGACCTCGGCCACCGCCGGGTCGCCTTCGTCAACCGGCCCGAGCAACTGCTGCGGTCCGGCTACGAGTCCGCGCAGCGCGGCCTGGACGGCTTCACGAAGGCCGCGGCCGAGCGCGGGCTTACGGTCCGGACGTACTGCTGCGGGGACGACGCCGCCTCGGGCCAGACCTGTGTGGAACGGATCCTGCACGACGACCCGGCCACCACGGCCCTGGTCACCCTGAACGAGGCCGCCCTGGGCGGCATTTACCGGGGGCTCGCCAAGGCGGGCCGCCATGTACCGCGCGACTTCTCCGTCACCGGAGTGGTGGCGAGCCGCTGGGCGGAGACGGTGACCCCGCAGCTCACCGCGGCGGACGTGCCGGCGGCCGACATGGGCCGGCTCGCCGTCGAGCTGCTGGTGGAGCGGCTTGACCACCCTGACACGCCACCTCGCCACCACCTGCTCACGCCGCCCATCTCCCTGCGGGCCAGTACCGGTCCCGCAGGAGCCACGCGGGCCGATACGACTGCCTGACCACTCCCACACAAGCCTCCTCCTCGCGCCGCCGCACGCTCGAACCGCTCGACGGCGCCGTCAGCCGTGCCCGCTTCTCCTCGGCACCCACAGCCTCGGCACCCACAGCCTCGGCACCCACAGCCTCGGCACCCACAGCCTCGGCACCCGCATGCCCAAAACCGAAGGAACCGCGATGAACAGCTCCTCCAGGCGGCGCCGTCTGACCGCCGCAGCCCTGACCGCCCTGGCCGTCACCACCACCGCCACCGCCTGCGGCTCCGGCTCGGACGGCGCCGGGTCGAACGCGGCGGACAGCGGGACGTACACCATCTGGGACCCGTACCCGCAGTTCGACAAGAGCTCGGCCTGGGCGAAGCTGCTGGACCAGTGCGGCACCGAGGCCGGCGTGAAGATCAAGCGGACCGCGTTCGACACCAGCGACCTGTCCAACAAGGCGTTGCTGGCGGCGCAGCAGGACAACTCCGCGGACGTCCTCATCGTCGACAACCCGGTGGTGTCGACCCTCGCCGAGGCGGGCGTGCTCACCACGACGGACGACAACAAGCTGGACACCTCGAAGGCGGAGCCCAACCTGCTCGCGGCCGGCCAGTCGGGCGGGAAGACCTACGGCACGCCGATCGGCGCCAACACCCTCGCCCTCTACTACAACAAGGCGGTGCTGAAGGAAGCCGGCGTGGACATAGCCTCGATCAAGGACTGGACGTCGCTGACGGCGGCGCTGGAGAAGGTGAAGAAGGCCGGCAAGAAGGGCATCACCTTCTCCGCGATCGGCACCGAGGAGGGCAGCTTCCAGTTCCTGCCGTGGTTCTGGGGCGCGGGCGCGAAGCTGACCGAACTCGACTCGACGCAGGCCGTCTCCGCGCTGTCCCTGTGGAAGGACTGGCTGGACCAGGGGTACGCCCCCAACTCGGTCATCAACAACACCCAGACCACCAGTTGGCAGGAGTTCGCGAGCGGCGACTACGCCTTCGCCGAGAACGGCACCTGGCAGCTCGCGAACGCCGAGAAGGCCGGCTTCGACTACGGCGTCCTGCCCATACCCGGCGCCGACGGAGCCAACGCCGCGGCCCCGACCGGCGGCGAGTTCGTCACCGTCCCGGTCCAGGGCGACACCGGCCGCTACGCCATCACCCAGAAGCTGGTGTCCTGCCTGACCAGCACCGAGAACCTCTACGACACCGACACCACGCTGTCCTACGTGGCCCCCACCACCGAGGTCCAGGACAAGCAGGTGGCCGCCGACGCCGAGTTGAAGCCCTGGGTCGACGCGGTCAAGGCGGCCAGGGGCCGCACCAGCGACGACCTGGGCACCAAGTACCCGAGGATCTCCGAGCAGATGTGGAAGGCCGTCCAGTCCGCCCTCAGCGGCTCCCAGTCGCCGCAGGACGCCCTGACCGCCGCCCAGTCCGCCGTCAAGTGAGCGCACCCCGGGGCCCGTTGATGAGCCACACGACACAAGCGCCGCACCGCCGACCCGTGCCGGGCCACGGTGGTGCGGCCCCCGCCGCACCGCCCCGGGCACGCCGCCGCCCCAGCTCCCAGCTGGGGGTCCCCCCGGGCGAAGCCTGGGGGAGGGCCGCCTGGGCCTTCCTCGCCCCGGTCACCCTCTACCTCGCCCTCTTCTACGCCTATCCGCTCTACCGCAACATCGACCTGAGCCTGCGCAACTACACCGTCCGTTCCTTCGTCCAGGGCGACGCGCCCTTCACGGGCCTGGAGAACTACCGCACCGTCTTCGACGATCCGACCTTCGCCCCCGCCCTGCTCCACACCGTGGTGTTCACCGCCGTGTGCCTGGCCTTCCAGTACGCCATCGGCCTGGCCCTCGCGGTCTTCTTCAACCAGCACTTCCGGCTCTCCGCCACCCTGCGGGCCCTGTTCCTGGTGCCCTGGCTGCTGCCGCTGATCGTGTCGGCCTCCACCTGGTCATGGATGCTCAACAGTGAATCGGGCATCGTCAACGCCCTGTTGGGCGCCGTCGGCATCGACCCGGTGAACTGGCTGACCTCGCCGTCCTGGTCGCTGACCTCGGTGATCATCGCCAACATCTGGATCGGCGTACCGTTCAACCTGGTCGTGCTCTACAGCGGCCTGCAGTCCGTCCCGGCGGGCCTGTACGAGGCCGCCGCCCTCGACGGTGCGAACGCCTGGCAGCGCTTCTGGCGCATCACCTTCCCGCTGCTGCGCCCGGTGTCCGCGATCACCCTGCTCCTGGGGCTGGTCTACACGCTCAAGGTCTTCGACATCATCTGGATCATGACCAGGGGCGGCCCGGCCGACTCGTCCACGACCTTCGCCACCTGGTCCTACCAGCTCGGCTTCGGCAACCTCCTGCCCGCTTTCGGCCCGGGCGCGGCCGTCGGCAACCTGCTCGTGATCGCCGCCCTGGTCTTCGGCCTGATCTACGTCCGGGTCCAGCGAAAGCAGGCACTGTCATGAACCGAAACGGCAAGCGCACCTGGGGAAAGACGGCCATCGGCCTGCTGCTGACCGGGATCATGCTCTTCCCGGTCTACTGGATGCTGAACGTGTCCTTCACCCGCGACCAGGACATGCGCAAGAGCCCACCCGACCTGCTCCCCCTGAACGGCACCCTGGCCGGCTATCGCACGGTCCTCGACGAGCAGTTGCCCTACCTCGGCACCAGCCTCGTCATCGGACTGGGCACCGTCGTCCTGACCGTGGCCCTGTCCGCCCCCGCCGGCTACGCGCTGGCCAAACTGCGCCCGCGGGGCGGCGGCGCCCTCGGCTTCGTCCTCCTGGCCGCCCAGATGATCCCCGGCATCATCATGGCGATGGGCTTCTACGCCATCTACCTCCAACTCGGCCTCCTCCAGACCGTCCCCGGCCTGATCGTCGCCGACTCCACCCTGGCCGTCCCCTTCGCCGTCCTCATCTTCACCGCGTTCATGTCCGGCATCCCCGGCGAACTGCTCCAGGCCGCGAAGACGGACGGCGCCGGGCCGCTGCGCACCTTCTGGTCGATCGTCCTGCCGATGAGCCGCAACGCCGTCGTCACGGTGTCCCTGTTCGCGTTCCTCTGGTCCTGGTCCGACTTCGTCTTCGCCAGCACGCTCGCGGGCGGCGGCGCCCACGAGCCGATCACGCTCGGCATCTACCACTACATCGGCAACAACAACCAGGAATGGAACGCCATCATGGCCACCGCCGTCGTGGCCTCGCTGCCCGCCGCGCTCATCCTCGTCCTCGCCCAGCGCTACGTCGCCGCCGGTGTGACCGCCGGTGCCGTCAAGGACTGAGTTCCCTTCCCCCTGTCCGAGTCCCCGTGCTCGGAGAAACGAGTCGTCCTTTCATGACCGCCGCCCTTCCCGGCCCGGCCTTCTCCGTCAACGACATCCCGTTCAGCACGCACGGATCCTGGTTCGACATCTCGCCCGTGGTGGCGGAGAAGACATACGCCGAGGATCTCCACCTCGTCTCGCACCGGAACGGCATGCACGCCGTCCTCCGCCTCGTGCCGCTCGACACCACGACGGGCGAGCGGGCTGAGACCCGCGTGGAGGCGACACCGAGCCTGCTCAGCTGGATCGGCGCGACCGGCCAAGTCGACCTCGCCTACGAGTCGCCGGACACGGTACGGCTGCGTGGTGCGGGGCTGTCGCTGCGGGTCCGCGCGGCGGCCCCGGAGCTGACCCCGTTCAGCGGCACCTACTTCTTCCACGACGCGGCCGCCGACGCCTATGTGTTCACCTCGTACGAGACCGGACACCGCTACCGCGTCACAGTGCTCTCCGGCACGGTGACGGACGTGTGCGGCAGCCAGGCTCTTGGCGGCGCCGACCGCGGTCTCGCCCTCGCCGCCGACAGGGACGGTTCCTGGGAGATCGCGGTCGAGGAGATCGACACCGCCCGTCCGCCGTACGCGCCGACGGCCGTCTTCGGCAAGATCGTCGAGGCCGCGCAGAACGCCTTCGCGGACTTCGTCGACACTGTGGCCCCCTGGCGCTCGTCCGCTACCCCCGCGGCCGAACTCGCCGCCCACGTCCTGTGGTCCGCGACCGTTCGCCCGGCGGGGCTGGTCACCCGGCCCGCCGTGTTGATGTCCAAGCACTGGATGGACAAGGTCTGGAGCTGGGACCACTGCTTCAACGCCCTCGCCCTGGCCCCCGGTTGCCCCGAACTGGCCTGGGACCAGTACCACCTGCCCTTCGACCACCAGGACGAGACCGGGGCCCTGCCCGACTCGGTCACCCACTCCGAGGTCCTGCGGAACTTCGTCAAACCCCCTATCCATGGCTGGGCGTTCGGTCATCTGCGCCGCAGGCTGACCACGCCTCCGGGTCCGGCGGAACTGGCCGAGACGTACGACAGGCTGGAACGCTGGACCGACTTCTGGCTCACGCCCCGGCGCGCACCCGGCGCCGATCTGCCCCACTACGAGCACGGCAACGACAGCGGCTGGGACAACGCCACCACCTTCGACCCCGAACGTGTGGTCGTCACCGCCGACCTGGCTGCCTTCCTCACCCTCCAGCTTCGCGAACTCGCCGACCTGGCACGTCACTTGAACAGACCGGACGACGCGGATCGGTGGACGCGTGCCGCCGAGGCGACCCAGGCGGCGATGCTCGACCAGCTCTGGACAGGTGACCGGTTCATCGCCCGGGGAGTGGAAAGCGGCGACACCTGGCACACGTCCAGCCTCCTCGACCTGATGCCCATAGTGCTGGGCGAGCACCTGCCGGACGAGATCAGCGGCGTGCTGGCCGACCGCATCGAGGCCCATCTGACCTCGTACGGCCTGGCCACCGAGCTGCCGACCTCGCCGCACTACCTCGCCGACGGCTACTGGCGCGGCCCCATCTGGGCTCCCGCCACGGTCCTCATCGAGGACGGACTGCGCCGCAGTGGACATGTCCGGCTCGCGGACGAGATCAGCGCCCGTTTCCGCACCTTGTGCGAGACCCACGGCTTCGCCGAGAACTTCGACGCCCTGACGGGGAAGGGCCTGCGCGACCGCGCCTACACCTGGACCGCCGGCAGCTACCTCCTCCTCGCCGAAGCGCACGTGGGCCGTTCCCTTGACAGGAGGTCGTCGGCCGGACTTTCTTAGATGCGTTGCGTATCGCGCTGCTGTTGTGCATACCTGTTGAGGACCCCGGCGACGCCCCTATGAGGATCGAGCCCCGAAGGAGTACGCCGCGTCTCGCTGCGGTGAGAGGGCTTCGACTGCCCCGGCTGTGCCTGGCCCGAGCCGGAGCATCGGCAACGAGCCCGCGTTCCTCTACCAGCTCTTCGTCCGCGGCCTGGGCACCAACAACCCGCCGGACTGTTCCAACATGTGAAGGCCAAGCGGCGGGGCGCCCGCGTCATCGCGGTCAACCCGCTGCCCGAGGCCGGGCTGCTCCGGTTCAAGAACCCCCGGCCGGGCTTCCGGCATCATGCACTGGGCGGGGCGGCGAACCCCGACTGTGGCCTGGGCGTTGAGCATCGCCCCCGTCCACCTCACCTCGGCCTACCTGGACGGGTCTGCGACCAGGTAGGCCGCTCCTACGAGGAGGAGCGTAAACGCCGGGTGGACACCCGAGTGCTGCGCCAGCCGCCGGCGGACCGGGGCACGCATCCCACGGCGGGCACAGTCGCGCAGCGGGTCCGCCCAGGACTTGCCTGGCTTTCGACGCAGGGCTGTTGGCGACTACTTCGTGCGCAGCATGAGGGCGTGGCGGGTGTTGTCGCCGTAGACGCCGGTCTCGTCCCCGCGAATGCCGTACCGCTCCTGGAATCGGGCGACGGCCTGTTGCACCTTGGTGTCGAAGCGGCCGTTGATGGCTCCGCCCGGGTAGGCGTGCGGAATCTGGAGCAGACGTACCTGCAACTCGTACACCCCATGGCCACTGTCGCCGTGGCGCAGTACCCCGGTGCCCGGGATCTCGGGGAGAGAGGTATTGCCGGGCGTCGGCCGGCCCGGTTGCCCGGAAGGCGGGGCCGGGACTGCGGGTGCGGGCGTCTCAGGCAGTGGCAGGTCCGGCTGTCCCAGTGAGGCGGGTGGCACCGCCGGTGCGGAATTCCCGTTGCCGAGCAGCGAAGAGGCAACGATCAATCCGCTCACGACACCCAGTCCGAAGACTCCGGCCACACGGGTTTGTCGCCGGTCGGTGACGCGCCGATGTCCTCGGCTTCCCTTCGGCTCATCCGTGCGAACGGATTTGGGGTGCTGTGGCGCCAGGGAGGGCGGGGCGACGAGGCGATCCGCTGACGAAGCCGAGCCTTGGTGGTCGGCCGAGCGGGGGGTGCCCGCAGGTGGGTCGGTCGTGCAGCGCGCGCCGTCCGGGGAAGTGGCCGAGGGCGGGAAGGCGGCCGACGGCTCGGGACACGTCGGGCCTGCGTCGCTCGTGACGGGAGGCTTTGCCGCCTCTGGTGGCGGGACTGCCTCCCGTCGCATACCGCGTGACCACAGCGGCCCGACCGCGGCATCCTGCGGGGCCCGGTGCACGCGACCGCGGTGCGGCGGGTCCGCGACGGACGGTAAGAGGCCTTGCGGAGGGGCCGGAACCAGCTCAGGTCGAGGCCCCACGCCCTGTGTCCGTCGGTACGGCGGCGGGGTGGGATGAGCGGAGCCGCCGTTCCCGCCTGCTTCGCTGTGGCGATCGAAGGACGGCGGCCGGCTTGGCGGGTGTGAGGTCCGCCGATACTCCTCCTCCATCGCGTTCAGGTCGGCGCGTGCGGCATCCAGCGTGTCCAGAATCGTCTGAAAGGAGTCCTGGACTTCTTGCGCGGGGTCACGCCCCGACGTGCGGGCTCGGAGCGGTTCGGCGTCGTTGAATCCCATCGGCAGTCCTCCTCGACCAACCTCCGAGGATTCCGGGCCGATCACACCAGCGATCTGTGAACCGGCCCGTATGCCAGGAGTGTTGGGTCGTTGTCGCGTGTTGGGGAGCCGGGCCGCCAGGGGGCTCACGGCTCCTTGTGAAGCGATACGCAGTCCGTATGACGTTGTCTCAATCCCCGCGGCTGACAGCCGCATCTCTCCGCTCGGAGTACGCTCGCCGATAGGACATACGGGCGGCTGCCGGCCCCTTCGCACTGTTCCGCGTTGCCGGCCGCACGCGTGGCAGCGGCGGCCGAGCGGCACGGATATCCAGGCATCCAGGCGGCAACTCCTGTCTGCCCGTGCTGATCGTTCCTTCCGCCGACCCAGGCGACGCCAACTCCGCCTGCTGGGAGCTCGCCATGGCATGGACATCGCGGCCCGGCTGAACCTGCCGAACCGCACGGTCGAGCACCACCTGCGGCTGGCGACGTGAGCGAAGTGCTGGACGTCGGCTGCGCGCGGTGAGGCCAGATTCGGTCGGCGGCCTCGAGCCCGCCGCCGGACCTGTGGTGTTCTACTCCGGCGGCACTTGACCGGCCCTGTCTTCCCGTCCCATCCCATTCCCGGCCGTCACCGTGATTCGGGTCGGGACTCGTAGTGCAGGCAGTGGAAGCGACCGTTCTCCTCGCGCCCGGCAGGGTCGCCGAACAGCGCCCGCACCGCCGCGATCGCATACTGCCGATCCCGCTCGTCGGTGAAGCGGCGCTGCGGATAGGTGCGGGAGACATCGACGGTGGTGTGCAGACCGTGCGCGGCCAGTGCCCGGACGACCGGGTGGTACGACACTGTTCGCAGCACGAAGGCGCTGACCCATACCGGTCCGCGGGCGCCGTCCAGCAGTGCCGTGAACGTTCGGTCGGTGATGTAGCTGCTGCCGCCCCGTCAGGGCGCCAGGGCATCCGGCGACCTGATCACCGCTCGAAGTCGACCCCCTCCCTGACTGATGTCTGCCATGCCCAGGGTACGCACCGCATGTATCGCTTCAGGCAGGTCGGCGATTGTGAGGACAGCAGCCTCAGCGGAGTTGCTCATCCCGGAACCACAAGACGGAACTCACCGACCGGCCCGAACGGGTTCACCAGAACACACCCTCGCAGGAGCGGATCGCTGTGTTGGAGCCCGGGCGGACGGAATACGGTTGCATGGCCAGGAACACCGCCGGCGCGCCGTTCGGCATCCGGGCAGAGAGCCCGGCCGGTCAAGCCACCGTGAGGCTGGGACCAACCGGTTGCCGTCAGACTGCTGTCGACTCCTCCCCGGGCCGCGGTGAAGCGCCCGCGACCCTGTCGGGCGTCGGCCGGGCGGGGCACCCGTCGGCATGCGTCGCCCGGTTGAGGCCGCGTGGGGAACCGTCGGTGGGCAGGTCCTGGGTCGCTCTGTCGTGATCGTCCGCGAGCGGGGTGAAGGCGACGTCCAGACGGGTCAGCCCGCGGAAGTTGAGGCTGCGCTGCCACTGCGGCGTGGGGCCGTCGAGGCGCAGGCCGGGGAGCCGGGTGAGGAGTGCCTCCAGGGCGATCGCGCCCTCCAGCCGGGCCAGCGCCGCGCCGAGGCAGAAGTGCGGACCGTTCCCGAACGACATGTGCCGTCCGCCGGCCCTCCCGAAGTCCAGTACATGGGGCTCGGGAAACACGGCCGGATCCCGGTTGGCGGCACCGCACACGAGCAGCACTGTCTGCCCTTCGGCGATGGTGCGGCCCGCCAGGTCCAGGTCCTGCCGCGCCCGTCGGAGCATCAGCTGTACTGGGGCGTCGTAGCGCAGGAGCTCCTCGACCGCGGCGGGCATCAGATCTGGCCGGCGGCGCAGTTGGTCGGCCGCGTGCGGGTGGCGGAGCAGGGCGAGTGTGGCGTTGCCGATGAAGTGGGTGGTCGTCTCGTGGCCGGCGATCAGGAGCAAAGCGCAGTTGGCGAGGAGCTCGTCGAAGTCCTGGTCGGACTTCTCTGCCTGTGCGGTCACCAGGGCGCGCAGGGTGTGGGGGGTCGGCGGGGCGTCGTGGCGGGTGAGGAGTTCACGGAGGTAGGCGAGCATGTCCGCCATGCTCTGCGAGGCCGCGCGGTTGCCGTCGGCGTCGAGCCGGGAGTTGCCGATGGCTTCGGCGATCGGCTCGGACCAGGCGGCGAGGGCGGGGCGGTCCTGCTGCGGTACGTCGAGCAGGTCGCAGATGATGGTGAGGGGCAGGGGGCGGGCGAGGTCCGCGACGATGTCCATCCGACCGGTCGGCGCGGCGTGGGTGATGATCTGGTCGACGGCTTCGACGATCCGGGCGCGGAGTGCCGCTAATGCCCGCGGGGTGAAGGCCCTGCTGATCAGGGCCCGCTGCCGGGGGTGGTCGGGGGCGTCGCTGTAGAGCATCTGCCGGCTCAGAACTCGGGCCAGCGGCCGCAGTTCCTCGGAGACGGCCTCGATGTCGGGATAGCGCACCGAGGACAGCCCCGGGTTACCTGCGGCGCTGCTGACCACCGCGTATCCGGTCGCGATCCAGGCGTCCAGGTGGCGGTCCCAGAAGAGGTCGTCGGCGTTCCGCAGCTCGTCGTAGAAGTCGTAGAGACGCTCTTGGACTTGGGGACGAAAGGCCCGCAGCAGCGATGAGGATGTGCGCATTATCCGATGTTAGTGATCCGAGTCGGAGCGCGGTGTCTCGTCGGCGCTCTTCATCCGGATGAAGGATTTGGGCGCTTGGGCCGCGACAACGAACGGTTCCACCTGCTCGTCGAAGGAAGAGCTGGATCCCGGCGGCGATGACGCCGATCGCCCCCCATACGACCAGCGCCGCGCGAGCACGATGTAGCTCGGCCTTCGATGCTCCTCACCCAATACGTCCACAGAGCAGCTCACCCAGCAGCCAGAACCACGACACTCATGGAAACGTCACAGCCGGTGCATCCGACCTCACGCCGGAGCCGGGAGACCGCGGATCATGTCTGCGGCCTTTTCCGCAATCATGATCGTGGGGGCGTTGGTGTTGCCCCGCACCACGGTGGGCATCACCGAGGCGTCCACCACCCGCAGGCCGCTCACGCCGTGCACCCTGAGCCGGGAATCCACGACGGGGCCGATCGAGCACGTGCCCGCCGGATGGTAGAGGGTCTGCATCTCACGCCGGGCGAAGTCGAGCAGGCCGGCGTCGTCCGTGAAGCGCGGTACGTGGCAGTCGGCCCGGCGGTGCTTGGCCAGGCTGGGCTGGTCCGCGATGTCGAGCAGCATCCGCAGTGCCCGGATCATCGTGGCTCGATCCTCTTCGGTGGTCAGGTAGTTGTGCAGGATGTGCGGCTTGGCGCTGGGGAGCGCCGAGCGCAGGGAGACCTTGCCCCGGCTCGTGGGGGTGAGCAGGACCGCACCGAACATGAAGGCGTGGTCGGTCACGGGGCTGATCCCCTCTTCATGGAACATCACCGGTGTGGCGTGCACCTGGATGTCGGGGGCGTCCAGTCCCTCACGGGTACGGTGAAACCCGCCGGCCTCACCGACGTTCGAGGTGAGCGGACCGCGGCCCTCGGTCTCCAGCAGGCGCAGGTTGTCCGGCGTTTCGGCGGTGAACAGCGACTCGATGTCGGTGAGATAGCACAGACCGACATGCGGATGATCCTGCAGGTTCTCACCAACGGGGAGGTCGACGCGGGGCGTGATGCCACGGGCCGCCAGTTCGCCGCCCGGGCCGATGCCGGAGAGCATGAGCAACTGCGGAGAGTTGTAGGCACCGGCCGACAGCACGATCTCCCGTTCGGCGCGCAGGCACAGCAGTTCGCCGTCCCGGTCCACCTCGACGCCGGTCGCACGGTCGCCGTCGAGCAGCACGCGGGTGCACTGGGCGCCGGTCAGCACCTCGAGGTTCGGCCGGGACAGGGCCGGCCGCAGATATGCGTCGGCCGTGCTGCAGCGCAGACCATCGCGCTGAGTGAGGTGGAAGTAGCCGACGCCGTCCTGTTCGGGGCCGTTGAAATCGCTGGTGTAGGCGTGGCCGGCTTCCTGTGCCGCCGCCACATAGGCGTCCATCAACGGATGTCGGGAGCGGCCTTCGCTGACGGTGAGCGGCCCGCCGGTGGAATGCCACGGTGATGTGGCGCCCGTGAAGTCCTCGGCGCGAAGGAAGTACGGCAGAACGTCCGGCCAGCTCCAACCGTCGGCGCCGCCGGCTGCCCAGGCGTCGTAGTCGCGGCGATTGCCGCGTATGTAGATCATCGCGTTCATCGAGGAGCAGCCGCCGAGCATGCGGCCCCGGGGCAGATAGCGGCGGCGGCCCTCCAGCCCCGGTTCACACTCGCTGAGGTAACTCCAGTCGTACTTCGTCTGGAAGAGCTTGCTGAACGCCGCCGGAACGTGGATTTCCGCGGCATCGTCCACAGGGCCTGCCTCGATCAGCACAACGCGCGCGCTCTCGTCCTCAGTGAGCCGGTCCGCCAGCACGCACCCGGCCGATCCGGCGCCCACGATGATGTAGTCGTACACCCGTGCCCCCTTCGCCCCACCCGGTTGCTCGATCCCTTCACCCAAGCGGTAATGGCGGGGGAATCACACTGTGCTCTCGGCCATTGTCGAGGGGCGTCAGTCGGCTCGGTCGGCCTCGTGCAGGGAGACGACGGCTTCCACCAGCGCCTGGGGGTCCTCCCAGTTGAGCATGTGTCCGGCGTCCGGCACGGTGACCAGCCGGGCGCCCGGTATCCCCGCGGTGAGGCGCCGGGCGTGGCTCGGCGGTGTGCTGCGGTCGGCCGAGCCGACCATGACGACGGTGGGAACCGTGATCTCGGGCAGGCGCGGATACCGGTCCTCGCGCGCGAAGGCCCGGACGATCGGCAGTAGCAAGGCATGGTCCTGGCGGAGGAAGACGTCGAGGAAGACATCGATCATGGCCGGAGAGGGGCGCTTGCCGCACTGGGCGGCTCCGAAGAGGATTCCGCCGGTCCGGGTGCGTGCCAGCTGCTGGAGGACGCCCCTCTCCAGCAGTGGGATCTGCAGCCGGTTGTGCGGCGCTCCGTCGTAGATGCGGCCCGCCCAGGTCGCGAACAGCACCAGGCCGCGCAGCCGCCGGGCGACGCCGGGATGGTCGAGCACAGCACGAAGCGCGACGAACCCGCCCATGGAATGCCCGACCAGCACTGCGTCCCCCACGTCGAAATGCTCCAGGACCGCCAGGTAGTCCTGCGCCATCGGGCCGGAGCCGATACCGTCCGCACCGCACGTCGAGCCCCCGTGGCCGCGCTGGTCGAAGACGATGACACGGTGACCGCCCGCCACCAGGGTGGCCTGCACCAGGTTCCACTCCAGGAGCGAGACACCATAACCGTGGGCCAACACCACGGGGGGCCCATCACCCGCGACGACGGCCCGCAACACCGTCCCGTCGGGCCGGGACAGGAACACCTCCTCGCCCTCGGGCTCACGACGCAGCACCTCGCGGGGCACGGGATCGGGCTGACGTTCTATCCCGGCGGCCACCGCGCGCGCCGCAACGGCGGCGACGGCGACCCCGGCAGCACCCCAGACCAGCTTCGATTTCATCGAAATCTCCTGAGTTTGCCTCTCGTGTTCGGCCGCCCCCCGGCCGATGCGCACTGACGGCGCTCATTGTGTATCGCCGTGCAGGTGTGGACACCGGGCCCCCAGGATTCGGCTGGGACTCGCCTTTTGCTGCTCCGGGATCCGGTCAACGGTCGCCTCGGCCGTGGGTTTGCGGCCTGTCCCGGCGCCGACAGCGGAACGGCATCTTCCACATTCTCGCCGTCCAACTCCTGGGCGAGGAACTGCTCTACGCGTCGCTGCACGTCCTGCTCGGCTTCATCGTGGCCATCGTGTTCGCGACGCTCTGGTCCCGCTTCTTCCGACGGGGACCGCTGGAGTGGCTGCTCGGCAAGGCCACCGAGGTCTCGAAGCTCGTCCGATGAGCAGCCGACGGGCGGCCGCTGGGAAGCCCTGACTGCTGACAGCGGCAGCCCTGGCCGCTGGCCCTGGCTCACCGTGGCGCCGGCGATCTGAAGCAGGCCCTGTACTTACATCGATATCGCGCGTACCACCGGCACGGTCGACTCCCCCGATGCAGCGGGTGCGGTTGGACACCGCGTACGGGCACATCGCTCTGTCGGACGAGGCGACCCGGAATGATGGGCTGTCCGTCCTCGATCTTCTCTGCACCAAGCCAGTGCTCCCCCAGCTCGGACGTTCCTGACTGCTGAAGCCAATGCGTTTCCCTACCCAGCAGTCAGGTTCAGGTGAAGACGATCCATCCTGAGAGTGCCGCCCCACGGCTCGTTTCCGTCAGAGCGGCGTCGATGTTCAGGTCCGGGAACTTACTCCGGATCCGCCCGTAGCCTCGGCGCTGTGACGCTGACCGACGGAACGTACCGACTCGGGCCGTCGACCGGCCGCCTCTTGATCAAGCCCGGCCGCGCCGGAATGGGACGCCGCGCGGGCCACGACCTCACGATCGAAGCCACCCGATGGTCCGGCGAGGCCGTAGTGGATGTCGGTGCCCCTGGCAGGTCCTCGGCGAATGTGACGGTCGAGACGAGCTCGCTGGCAGTCCGGGAAGGAACCGGCGGGCTGAAAGCACTCACCGACGCCGACCGGGCCGAGATCAAACGGACACTGGAGGACAAGGCCCTGCTGCACACCGCGGAGCACCCCACGATCATTTCCGTTCCACCCGTATCACGGGAACCCCGCACTCCTTCGAGATCACCGGTGAGCTCACGATCAAGGGACGCATCCACCCCGCGACGGTGCACGGCAAGGCAAACAACGCCGGGCCATTGCGCGGCTCGGCAACCGTGACGCAGTCCACCTGGGGCATCAAGCCCTACACCGCGTTCCTGGGGGCGCTGCGACTGGCTGACGACGTTCGGGTGGAATTCGAGATGGCCAGGCTCGAGCCGGCGGACGGCCCCGGATCGCCGCCGCGCACGGGTCGGACGTGAGAGCGGCGCCCGCCGATCACAGCCTCAAGGCTGCAGGGGAATTCGCCCTTCCTGCTCCTACGGTGGGTACATGAGCACCATCGTCGTCGTGTACGAACTCGACAAGCCGGTGCCCGCGCACCCCTCCCCGGGGATGCCGGGCACCGAGGAACAGCACGTCCGCAAGGTGCACGCGGCGCCCACCGCCCCCGGGAAGCCCGCCGCCACGGGGCCGCGGACTCTGTGTGGGAAGGACACCTTCGCCATGAAAACAGGCCCCTTGACCACCGAGGATGGCGGGACGCCCTGGTACCCCGCGCAGTACGTGTCCGTGGTCTGCCCAGACTGCGACGCCGTGATCGAGACCTGATGGTGCTGCCCAGCGTCCTCCGCGGTCCGGCCGAGGTTACTGCAGCGAGACCTTCCGTAGTCGGCCCTTGCAGCCGGCGGTGCGGAGCGACCGAGTGCAGCTGTGCATGCCCCTGTGTGTGGCGGACATCCCGGGACGCAGGAGGCGAGACACGATGGAGCCGCGGATGCGTTCGAGGAGGAGTACGGCATGGCCGGGTCCGGCTCTGGCGGTACCGAGGGCGTGGCGGGCGGCAAGTCGCGGTTCGACGACATCTACGACCGGCCGGACCCTCGCGCGTACTTCCGGCGGCCGGACCCGCTGGAGTACGAGATCCCGCACCACGCCCAGCCGGTCTTCCGGCAGGCCGCGGCCGAACGGGCCGCGGCCTGCCGACGGCCACCCCCGAAGGCCGGCGGTGCTGGACGTGGGCTGCTCGTACGAGATCAACGCCGCGCTGCTCAACCACGACGTGACGCTGGCGGAGATGTACGAGCGGGACACCTGCCCTGCCCGCCGGACGATGCCGACGGCCGAACTCGCGGTAGGCGACAAGGCGTTCTCTGCCGAGCGGCGCCGACCGGACGCAGTGCCGGTGTTCGGCCCGGACGTCGCGGCCCCCGCCGTCCACTACGCGCTCCAGGTGGGGCTCCTGGACGACGGCTTCACCGACAACCTGGAACGCGGCTCTGCCAGCCCCCGGCTGAGCCGCGCACTCGCCGAGGTCGGCCTCATCACCCTGACGGGCGGCAGCAGCTATAACGCCGGAGTGAAACGGGTGGCATGCCCCGAGTACGGGTGATCGGCCAGGGGAGGCAGCCGGCCTTGGGCGAATCGCCTTCGGCAAGCCCGTCGATCGGAGCTGGCCGACCGAGTCTGGGCTCACCGTGCGCAGCCGACATCCAGCACTTCGATCACGTCGCCGTGGACCGTGTAGACGAGCCAGCACCACTCGCCGAATGCCCCGGCCAGGTCCGGGGCCTGGGTCTCCGTGTCCTCGGTGATGGCGTCGATGAGCGTCATGATCTCTTCGTGCATCTCGTCCGGCACATCGAGGAGCACGTTGGCGGCCCGTTGGATCAGTTCGACTCGCATGGCGCACCCGCAGACGGGCGGGGACAGCACCTCCGATGAAGCGGTGCTTACCGCCCCACAGAGTCCTTCATGACCAGCATCCAGCGTAAAGCCACCGTCTGCCGCACGCGGCGACCTCAGTCCCCGAGGCGACGGCGTGTCCTCGGGGCCGAACGCCTGCGTACTGGTGAACTGGTGGACCCAGCCGTCGGCCCTGGGCTCGGCATCGACGTCAGCGGATGACGGGGTGCGCCTGTTCAGCCAGGTGCCTGTCCTTCTCGGCCGAGGCGCGGGCGAGAAGGCTTTCTGCCTGTGCCTCGGCGTCGGCGGCGTTGCGTTGTCCCATGAGGACGCAGAGTGTGTAGGCGGCGTCGTCGAGCCGACGGTGGCTGTACGGGCTCGCCGGGTCGTCCAGCAGACCGGCCCATGCGGACCGGTAGGCGTGAAGTGCTGCGGCGACGGTCCTGGCGTGGGGCATCAGCATCTGTTTGCGACGCCTCCCTATGGCGGGGAACTGCCGTCACACGGTCACGTGGGAGAGCCGCGCCGTGAGCAGCGGGCCTGCCGTGCGACGGCTTCGCGGCACGTACCGGGCCGGGTCAGGACTCGGTTATCTCGATGTGCCGCGGCTTGGTGGCCTGCGACTTGGGCACGCTGACGGTCAGTACACCGTCGTGCAGGGTGGCGCTGACCTCCTCCGACTTGACATCGGCAGGCAGGAGGGCCCGGTACTCGAAGCGGCCGGTGCGGCGGGTGCTGCGACGCAGGACACCTTCACGCTCCCGCTCCTTGAACTCCCCGGTGATGTGCAGGTCCCGCTCGCTCATCTCGATGTCGATGTCGTCCCGCTTGATCCCTGGCAGTTCCGCCTCGATCACATAGGCGTAGTCGGTCTCTCGCATGTCCGCCGCGGGTGACCAGGCCAGTGCGGCGGGAGCCGCGGCGGCGCCTTGCAGCAGCCGGTTCATGCGCTCGAACAGCTCCTCGAACTCGGTGGCGATGGGTTCACCCCATCCGAAGCCGGGGAACGACCTCTCCAGCAGGCTGCCGGACCGATGCCGTACAGGCAGCGTCATCGCGGTTCACCTCCGCGAGAGTGGGCCATTCGGTCACCTTCCATGGTGCGCGTCCCCGCCGCACGGGGCGACCGGGCCGTGGATGCTTGGCCCGTCCACACCGCCCTCATCGGCGGAAACGCCCAGGCGCACCATAAACGCCGGCTCGCTGCGCGCCAGGACATGCTGCAGTTGTACCCGCCACTTCGTGTACTGCGCGCCTGAGCCGTCTCGCTGTTCTGCCACAGCAGTACCAACGACGTGCTCAGGACGAGCAGTGTGCGCCGGGCGAGTGGCAGTCGCGCGGCTCGCCACAGCCCCTCCTGTGGCGCCCGGGGATGTGCAGGACCGGAACTTGGGCCGGACACTGAAGTGAAGAGCAGTGATTGTCGGCGTACGAGAGCCAGGGTGCAATGGCCACGAATCACAGCCCGACAGACCCCTCCGGTGCGGCGGACGAAGTCTTCACGCGTTCCGTGTTCGGCGCGCCGTGCTGGGTGAGCCTGACCAGCCGCGATCTCGACGCCATGCAGGACTTCTACGGGGCCGTGCTGGGCTGGCAGTGGCGCAACGCCAGACTGGGCGACCGTTTCCGGACCGCGTTGGCGGACGGGGTACCCGTCGCGGGGATCGCCGAGGTGGCCACCGTGTGGCAGATGACCGTGGCCTGGACGCCGTACTTCGCTGTGAAGAACGCGGACGAGGCCGTGGACCGCGTCCGCGAGCGCAGCGGGACCGTGGCGGTGGGGCCGCTCTCCTTCCCGCCCGGACGAGCGGCGCTCGTCGCCGACCGCGACGGGGCCGCCTTCGGGATCTGGCAGGGCAAAGTCGTCACCGAGTGGGAGGCGTGGCGGCAGGCGGCATCGACGTTCATCACCCTTCACACCCGTGACGCCTTCGACGCGGCCATCTTCTATGGCGAGGTCCTCGGCTGGGCCTCGGGCCTGCCCGGCTGCTGTGAGGTCGAGTACGCGGGCGACGAGGTGCTGCTGCGCAGCCGGGGCGACATCGTGGCTCGCATCGAGTCGGGCTCGGTGGAGACGCCGCCTGACCCCTCGGTCCGGTCGCAGTGGCAGGTCCACTTCGCCGTGGGTGATGTGGGACCGTGCGTCCGGGCCGCGGAGAAGCATGGTGGCAGCGTCCTGGAGGTGGGCGAGCAGGAGGCCGTGCTGCGTGACCCCGACGGCGCCCAGTTCACGGTCACCTCACGCCGGCAATGCTGACGTTCCGCGGATCGGTACAGCGGTCTGCGCGTCCGTCCGCCGCCGTCTTCTGCTGTGCGACAGCGCGATGAATCAGGAAGGGAGTCCGGGGCAATGACGGACGACTTCGTTCTCGACGTCAGCCGGATCCGAACCGAGGGTGCAGGTTCCGGGGCACGCGGACATGGCCGGCACGTATGAAAGGGCCGTGGTCCGCTTACCCGGGAGGGAACTGCCAGCAGGCCCCGGCCCGTCCTCACGGCCGGTTCGCGATGAGGTGAACTCCCGCACGCTCCACGGCCGCGAGGACCATCAGCGCGAGTATCCGCAGCGGGGGATGACCGCAAATCCTCACGCCGGCGGCAACCGTCATCGCCGACCCAAAGCGGCGGCCACCTCTACCGTCCCAGACAACCAGCCCTCCGCGCCCGCTTCGGCCCGCACGGAGCCAGGCAACCTCAGGCCGCCTGGGTGAGCTCGGCGCGGCCGAACAGCAGGGCGTACCCGGAGGGGAGTTGGGTGAGGATGCGGCCGAGGAGTTCCTCTCCGGCGAGCTGGGCCACGATGCGCAGGACGGTACCGGTGTCCCAGCGTGTGGTGGCCGGGCTGCCGCCGGTGCGGGAGGCCAGGTCCCTGACGAAGCCCCAGCCGGTGAGGGGTTCGGTGGCGGGGATTTGGGAGGTGAAGGTGACGGCGGCCTCGTGCGGCAGCCTGGCCGCGAGCTCCACGCGCTCATCGCCCGTGAGCTGGCGCCCGAAGGCGGCCAGCACGGCGCGCACGGACTCCTCGGCCTGTGCACGGGTGGCATAGGCGCCTTCGTAGCGCACTCTTTCCAGCATCTGCTCGAACGTCATACCCACAGTGGACGACTGCTGGGGATTCATCGGTGACGCGGTTGCCTTTCTCGTCGAAGCTGGTCGCGAGGCGGTGGCCGGGGGCTCGCCCGCCGACCACCGATGTCGCTGGGTCAGGGGGAGGGTTGTCGCTGCCCGTGGGCTATACGCGCTGGGAATGGCCGAACAGCAGGTCGTAACCGACTGGGAGCTGGAGCAGGATGCGGCGGGTGAGCTCTTCGCCCGCGGCGTCCGCGGCCACGCTGAGCACGGCGCCCACATCCCAGGCCGCGGTTTGTTCGGTGGCTCCCTCGATCCAGGCCGCGGTGGCCCGTACGAACCGCTCGGGGGACAGCGGCTCGCGCGCCTGGAGCGGATTGAGCAGGATGAGCGCGAGATCCTCCGGTAGCCGGGCGGCCAGGTCCGCCCGTATCTCGCCCACCAGGTGCGCGCCCAGCAGCGCCAGCACGGTGCGGGCTGCCCGCTCGGCTTCCTCGGTGGTCTCGTACGCGCCGCGTTCCTTGACCTGCTCCAGGAACGCCTCACGTCGCATGGTCATCGCTGCTCCCGTACGTGTGCGGTGGCGATCGGAGTACGGGGGCGGCCGCCCCCGTACTCCGGCGCGGCGGGGAGGGGAGTTCAGCCGCTGATCTCCTTGCGCGCGGAGCCGCCGCCGATGGCGATCTTCCGGGGCTTGGCGCGCTCGGCGATCGGGATGCGCAGGGTCAGTACACCCGCGTCGTAGTCCGCCCTGATGTGCTCGGTGTCCAGGGTGTCGGCCAGCACGAGCTGGCGGGAGAAGACGCCCAGAGGCCGCTCGGAGAGCTCCATCTGCACGTCGTCCGCCTTGTCGGCGGGCCGCCGCTCGGCCTTGACGGTCAGCATGTTGCGCTCGACGTCGATGTCGATCGCGTCCGTGGCCACGCCGGGCAGGTCGATGGCGATCACGTACTCCTCGCCCTCGCGGTAGGCGTCCATCGGCATCGCCGACGGCCGCGACCAGGTGCCGGTCGTGCCCAGGAGCTGCTGGGTGAGCCGGTCAAGCTCACGGAACGGGTCGGTGCGCATCAACATCGTCAACACCTCCAGTGTTCGGGCCAAGCATGTCGCTGCCAATGCGGTTCACCTGCCATCGTTGTAACATGTCATCGAAACGATGACAAGCGAAACGTCGTCGCTACGACGACACTAGCGCTGGAGGCTCCATGACCGCTGACGATCAGTCCACCCCCCGCGCGCCCGGTGTCAGCCTCACGTCCTTCCTCGCCGCCGCCGCGGCTCTGGACGCGATCCACGAGGCCCTGCGCACTGCCGGGGCATCGCGGGACGCAGAGCACCCCGAGCCTGGCCAGGCCAGCTCGGAGCAGGTATGCGCCGCGCTCCTGCTGCTGCGCGAAGCGCGCGATCAGCTCGCCGAATGGGAACCGGGCCTGATCGAAGCCGCCCGGGAGGCGGGCGCCAGCTGGGCCGAGCTCGCCCACCCCCTCGGCGTCTCCAGTCGCCAGGCCGCCGAACGCCGCTACCTGCGCGTGCGCCCCGGAAACCCGGGCTCCACCGGCGAGCAGCGGGTACGCGCGACCCGCGACCGCCGCGCCGCCGACCGCACCGTCACCGCCTGGGCCCGCGCCAACGCCGCGGACCTGCGCCAGCTCGCCGGCCAGATCACTGCCCTCCCCGACCTCCCCGCCGCCGCCCGCACGCCTCTCGCCGAGCTCACCGCCTCCCTCGCCGACAACGACGCGGCCGCCCTGGTCGGCCCCTTGACGGCGACGCACGCGTATCTGGCGTCCGGCCACCCCGACCTCGCGGCACGCGTCGATGACGTCGCCCGCCACACCGACCGACTCCGACAGCTCAGCGGCGACCAACGCCAGAACCAAGCCTGATCACCGAGCCCTGGGCTCCCCGCTCGACCCGCAGCGCACACGGCGTATCCGGTCTCCGCGGAGGAGTGGGTGATCTGCCCGGGACGGTGAGCGAGCCCTGTTCGTCTTCCCGCACGTGCAGTTGCAGTGGCCGCCGTCCACCGGGCTGGACGAGTGGTTCCACCAGGAGCGCGGTCACCGCGCGATCGGCGTGGTCTACCGGCCGCAGATCGAACGTGCGGACAACTACGTCCCAAGGGTAAATCTCATCATGTGAGCAGATCCTGTCCATTACGGCATTTCGCTCAATACCATGCCGCCCATCGGAGGAGAGGCGATGGGTGAACACGTTCACGTCCGCATTTGGGACGGTCTGAGTGTCAGTGACGGTGGCGACTTGATCGAGCTGTCCCACTGCCGCTGTGGCGCCACATGGTCCAAGACGTACCGGGTGGACGAAGGGGCCCCCGAGGACTGAGCGCAGATACGCGTGGTGGCCGGGTCAGCCGCCGTTGTGCGTGAAGTCGCCCGCATCAGCCGACGTGGCAAGGAGGTCGGCACCTGGCGCCTCCGGGTGTTGTTGCTCCTCGCGGGCGAGGGCCGCGATGGTGCCTCCGGCGAGTACGGTGCGACGGCGGCCGTCAGAGAGGTGATGGCGGACCCGGTAGGTCTCGTCCTTGGTGGTGTTGTGCAGCCGCAGACGGGGTTCGGCTCGGGGGGCGAGCGCGGCGTGGAGGTTCTCCAGCCGTAGCCGGTCGCCGGGGTTGATGCGGTCGTAGTCGGCGGGTCGGTCGAACTCCAGGGGCAGTACGCCGAAGTTGGCCAGGTCGGCGGCGCGCCGGGCGTAGTCGGGATCGAGGCGGGTGAAGGTGAACTCGGCGAGCTTGGGGATGTTGGAGCGGTTCAGGGAAGCGTAGTTGGGGTGATTTGACGTGGGCGTACTGGCTCCCGTGCTGGTTTGGTGCTGACCAAATTCCCACGTCACCACCCGTGTTCGTCTCTCCCGGGCTGACTTGGTTTGACTACGCTCCGTGGAACTCGGACATCATGGGCGGATCGGTTTAGAGCCGAGTTGCAGCAGCCGACTCGATCGGAGTCGCCAAGCTGTCCGTCCGACTCTGTCTCTGCGCGGACAGGTGCGGCGCTGGGATTGGGCGCGGTTCGCGTCCCAGTAGGTTCCTGGTCTGCTGGTGGTGCGCCCTGCGTGGCGCTGTGACCAGTGAAGACGAGGGTCAAGCGCGCGACGAACGGAATGTTGGCCCGCATATGGCCCGGATCTTGGTCTCGACCGAGGCGACGGTGAGCCAGACAGCAGACAGGTGCTGCCTCCCGGGTCGTCGGCGGCTGCGTTCCGCTGACATTGCCCGGCCGTCAGGCCCGGCGGCCATTTGGTGCAACTGGTCCGGCATCCGCCGCCCCTCGCCCGCGACGCCGAGCGGAACGGCACCGGACGCGTTGCCGGGTGCACCGGGACGGTCGTCGGCCGGGGTATTGACGCGTCTTGCCGCCGGTGTCATTGTTACCGGCACATAGACATCTGATGTCTGATGTCTGATGTCGATCACCGGACGAAGAGGTTCCCCGCCATGTCGCTCTCCGACGACCTCGCCGAGCAGTTGCTCACCGCGATCATCGACGGCCAGTACCCGCCGGACTCCGCTCTTCCGCCCGAGGGTGAGCTCTCGGAGCAGGGCGGGGTCAGCCGCCTGACAGTGCGCGAGGCGGTCAAGCAGCTGCGCGCCCAGAACGTCGTCCGGGTCGTGCGCGGCCGGGGTACCTACGTCAACCCGCCGGACCGGTGGACCGCCCTGGAGCCCGTGGTGCGGGCGGCCTCGCGCACCTCGACCGGGGCTCTGTCGGAGCGGCTGATCGAGGCGCGCCGGCTCATCGAGAACGGCGCGTGCGAACTCGCCGCCTCCCGCCGTACCGAGGAGGACCTGGAAGCCCTGCGCCAGCATCTGGCGGTCATGCGCGAGGCCGCCGACGCGGGCGACACCGAGCAGTTCGTGCAGGCCGACATCGACTTCCACGACACGGTGATGCGGGCGACGGGCAACCTGTTCGTCCCCCTGCTCTTCGAGCCGTTCGGCCCGCTGCTGGTGGAGGGGCGCCGGGAGACCTCGGCCGTCCCCGAGATCCGTACGAACGCCATCGCGCACCACGAGAGGGTGCTCGCCGCGCTGGAGTCCGGCAGCCCCGAGGCCGCCCGAGCCGCCATGGACGGCCACATGAACCAGACCGCCGACGACCTGCGCACCCATGTGATCAAACGCGACCTCGACTGACCCTCCCCTCAACTCCACGTCACGCAACAGGAATTCATCATGTCCCTACCCCTTCATGCCCAGACGCGGCCTGTCCCCGAGGCCGCGGTGCTGGAAGGGCTCCCCCCGGTCCGCGAGGTGAGCGCCACCGAGGTCGCCGCCCGCATATCCGGCGGCCCCCGACTCGTCGTCCTCGACGACGACCCGACCGGCACCCAGACCGTCACCGACGTCCCGGTCCTGACCACCTGGACGGTGGACGACCTGCGCTGGGCGCTGCGCCAGGACAGCGCCGCCTTCTTCGTCCTCACCAACACCCGCAGCCTGGCGCCGGAGGACGCCGCCACCCGCAACCGCGAAGTCGTCCGCGCCCTGCACGCGGCCTCGGCGGCCGAGGGCACCGGTTACGTCCTGGCCAGCCGCGGCGACTCGACCCTGCGCGGCCACTTCCCGCTGGAGACCGACGTCCTCGCCGAGGAGTTCACCGAACTGGGCGTCGGCGCTCCGGACGGCGTCGTGCTGGTCCCCGCCTACATCGAGGCGGGCCGGCTGACCGTCGGCTCCCGCCACTGGATGCGAACGCCCGACGGGCTGCTGCCGGTCGGCGAGAGCGAGTTCGCCCGCGATGCCACCTTCGGCTACCGCAGCTCCTCGCTGCCCGAATGGGTCGAGGAGAAGACGGACGGACGCGTGCCCGCCGAGAAGGTCCTGCGCATCACCCTCGACGACCTGCGCGGCGGCGGTCCGGAGCACACGGCGCGGCTGCTGTCCTCGCTGCGCGGCGGACGCACCGCCGTGGTCGACGCGGTGTGCGACGACGATCTGCGGGTGCTGGCCCTGGCCCTCGCTCAGGCCGAGGAGAGCGGCACGCGGCTGCTGTACCGGGTCGGGCCGTCCTTCGTCAGGGCCCGCGCCGGACAGGCCGGGCGGGCACCGCTCACACCCGCGGAACTGCGTCCGCTGCGCGGGGACGCGCCGCACGGGCTGATCGCCGTGGGGTCCCATGTGTCGCTCACGACACGGCAGTTGGACCGGCTACGGGAGCGTGGCGGGATCGCCGAGTACGAGCTGGACGTGGCTCTCCTGCTCGACGAGGAGCGGCGTGACGCCCACATCGCCGAGGTCGCGGCCGCGGCGGCCGGAGCGCTGGCGTCCGTGGATGCCGTGATCCGCACCTCGCGCACGCTGGTGACGGGCGCCGACGCGGACGACAGCCTGGCGATCTCCCGCCGGGTCTCCGCCGCGCTCGTGGAGGCCGTGCGCCGGGTCAACGCCATCCGCCGACCCGCCTTCGTCGTCGCCAAGGGCGGCATCACCTCCAGCGACACCGCCACCCACGGCCTTGAGATCCGCCGTGCCTGGGCCCGGGGCACGCTCCTGCCCGGCATCGTCTCCCTCTGGGAGCCGGTCGACGGCCCTGCCTCCGGCATCCCCTACATCGTCTTCGCCGGGAACGTCGGCGGCCCCGACGCCCTCGCCGACGCCCTCGACCTGCTCAGGAGCGCCTGATGCTGCTGCACGGAACCGACGCCCTGAAGGAGGCCGCAGCCGCCGGTCACGCCCTGCCCGGGTTCGTCGCCTACAACCTGGAGACCGTCCAGGGCATCACGGCCGCCGCCGAGACGGCAGGCCGGCCCGTCCTGATCCAAGCGGGCTCCAGCCCCTTCAAGCACGCCGGGCGCGAGGCCCTGATGCGGCTGGCACTGGACGCCGCCGCCCACTCCGCCGCCCCGCTCGGTGTGCACCTCGACCACAGCCGGGACCTGGAGGAGATCACGGCCTGCCTGGAGGCGGGCTACACCTCCGTCATGGTCGACGGCTCCCACCTGCCCTTCGCCGAGAACATCGCTCTGACGAAGGAGGCGGTCCGGCGGGCCCGCGACCACGGCGCCTGGGTGGAGGCCGAACTCGGCGCCCTCCCCGGCGACGAGGACGTCTCCACCGACGCCGTCGCGCAGCCCACGGCGATGACCGACCCGCAGCAGGCGGCCGAGTTCGTGGCCGCGACGTGCGTGGACGCGCTCGCCGTAGCCGTCGGCAACGTTCACGGCTTCACCAAGGACCCGATCCGCCTCGACCTGGACCGGCTGGCCGCGATCCACGACGTCGTACCGGTACCGCTCGTCCTGCACGGGGCCAGCGGGCTGCCCGTCGAGGAACTGCACGGCGCCCTCGCCCGTGGCGTCGCCAAGGTCAACGTCAACGCCGAGCTGCGCCGCGCCTACCTGGAAGCCGTCCGCGCGACCCTCCCCGCCGCGCTGCCCGGCTCCGACGTCGTCTCCCTGTGGGCGGCGGGCCGCGACGCGGTCCGGGACGCCGCCCTGGATGTCATCGGCCGCCTCACCCCGCGCGCCGCGTGAGCACACACGCGGTCTCGACCCAGCCTCGCTGACCACAAGCCGCGCAGTACCGCCGTACGGCGCAAGACCGCCGTACGACCACCGCAGCATCGCACCACCCCGGCGAGCCGCCCCCAGAGTCGCCGGCTTCTGCGCCATCCCCTCGCATGAGCCGCGTCGGCCCGTATCCCCTCTCCTGCCAGGGCTTTCCCCAACCCGGCAGCCAACCCCCGCTCACCTCTTTCTCCCCAGGAGGACAAAGATGTCTCCGCACCCCCGTCCCCATACGGCCGTCATAGGCCTGGGCGCCATGGGTCTGCCCATGGCACGCTGCCTGAACGGCGAACTCCCCGTCTCCGTCTACGACATCGCCCCCGACCGGCGCTCGGCCCTGGCCGCCGAGGGCGCCCGCGACGCGGCGTCTCCCGCCGAGGCCGTCCGTGAAGCCGACGTCGTCGTGCTCGCCGTACGCGACCAGGCGCAGGTCGAAGGCGCGCTGTTCGGCGAGAACGGCGCCGCCGAAGTCCTCCGCCCCGGCGCCGTCGTGATCCTCACCAGCACGGTCGGCCCGGAGGCGGCCCGCACGACCGCCCTGCGGCTCGCCGAGCGCGGTGTGCTCACCGTGGACGCGCCCGTCAGCGGCGGCCCCGTCCGGGCCGGCAACGGCGATCTGCTGATCGTCGTCGGTGCCGAGGACCTTGCCCTGAAGACGGCCCGGCCGGTCCTCGACCTGCTCGCCTCGACCCTCACGGTCGTGGGCCCGCGCCCCGGTGACGGCCAGGCGATGAAGGCCGTCAACCAGCTGCTGGCCGGCGTGCACATCGCGGCCGCGGCCGAGGCGATCGCGCTCGCCCGCGGGCTCGGACTCGACCCGGGCACGGTCGTGGACAGCCTCAAGCACGGCGCCGCGGGATCTTTCATGTTCGCCGACCGCGGGCCGCGCATGGTCCAGACGTACGACGACGGACCCGCGCCCGAGGTCAAGTCGCGCCTTGACATCTTCGTCAAGGACATGGGAATCGTCACCGGCATCGCCAAGGACGCCCACGTCCCGGTGCCCCTGGCCGCCGCGGCCGAACAGCTCTACCTGCTCGGCGAGCGCGCCGGACTCGGCGCCCGAGACGACTCCTCCGTCGTCACCGTCCTCTCTCCCCGGTCCCCGGAAGGAGAGGGACGATGAGCCACACCACTCTGCTCGTCATCGCGGTCGCCGGTGTCGCGGCCCTGCTCCTGCTCATTCTCAGAGCCAGAGTCCAGCCCTTCGTCGCCCTTGTCGTCGTCAGCATCGGCGTCGCGCTCGCCGCGGGCGTACCCGCCGCCGACCTGGTGAAGACCATCGAGGACGGCATGGGCTCCACCCTGGGCCACATCGCCACCATCATCGCGCTGGGCGCGATGATCGGCCGGATCATCGAACTCTCCGGCGGCGCCCACGCGTTCGCGCACTACCTCATCGAGAGGTTCGGCTCCCGCCGAACCCCACTCGCCCTGACCGTCGCCGGGTTCGTCCTGGGCATCCCGGTCTTCTTCGAGGTCGGCCTGATCATCCTGATGCCGATCGCGTACGGGGTCGCCCGCGCCGCCCGCAAGCCGCTGCTGATCTACGCCCTGCCCATGGGCGCCGCGATGCTCACCGTGCACGCCTTCCTGCCGCCGCACCCCGGCGCGGTCGCGGTCGTCGAGGCGATCGGCGCCAGCCAGGGCCTGGTGCTGCTGATGGGTATCCCCGTCACGGCCGTCGTCGTCCTGCTCGGCTACCTCCTCTCCCGTCGCCTCACCCGCCGCGAGTACCCGATGGACCCGGCCGTGTACGCCGAGGTGTACGGGGAAACGGGCGCCGAGGAGGGCA
>NZ_JACMSF010000058.1 GCF_014257025.1 Streptomyces cupreus | reverse complement strand
GGGATCGACATATTCAATGCCATCTCCGATTAACCCGTTTGGGGCGCCAACTGCACGCAGGGCTGTTGCAAAGTTGAGTGATCTTGTGACTTCGCTGGTCAGGGCAGGCCGATGAGGTCGAGGGGTCGGGTGTGGGGCCGGTAGGAGACGTGCCGGAGGGCGGCGGCGATGTTGTGGTGCCCGGCCCGCCGGAGGGTGCCGTTTGCGTAGTTCCGCAGGGTGGCCATGTTCTCCGGACCGTGTCCGGTGCGGACGCGGGAGGCGTCCTCGGCGAAGGTGACATCGCGGACGAAGGGGAGGCGGTTCTCGATCCCCCACTGCGAGCGGGCCACCCGACCGATTCGCTCGGGTGAGGCTTCCCTGCAGGTCAGATCCGTGATCGCGTAGATCGTTTTACGGGTGAGCTTCCCGGTCCTGACGTTCGTGCGGAACCGCATGATCCGTGCAGCCTGGACGACGCGGGGGAAGCCCACTGCGACTTCGGTGACCGTCAGCGCCTTCACGACGCGCAGCTCACGCCGGCCGTGTCCGGCATCGCGTTCCGCTGGCGGGCGGTGACCTCCTTCCAGGGCAGCGAGCGCAGAGCCTTGAACAGCCCGGGTTGGTTGTCCTTGACGACGAGCAGGAACCGGGCGCCCTTCTCCCGCAGGAAGCGGACATGGCCGCGCTGGGTGTGCAGGGCGTCGGCGGTCACGACCACTCCCGTCAGGTCGAAGGGGGCCAACAGGCGGGCGAACCAGGTGATTTCGTTAGTCTTCTCAGGGACACGCAACTGGCTGACGGCTTCTCCGGCACCGGTCATCGCGGCCAGCAGGTGTGCGGCCGGTGCGGTGCCGCGGCGAGAACCGCGGGCGGCCTTGCCGTCCACGGCGAGGGTGTCCGCTCCGGCCGGATCGCATCCCAGCAGGTCGGCAAGTCCCCCGGGGCACACTGCGGAGATCACCCGGCGGATCGTCGCAGCACTCGGCGGGATGCGCACCATCAGCGCCGTCGCCGCCCGGGCGCCGAGCCGTGTCAGGGTGTCCTGCGGGGCCCCGGCGGCCCACTGGCCGATCGCCGCGTAGGAGCGGGCGCCGGCCAGCACCGCGCAGACAGCGATCAGCAGCACGCTCACGAACGGGTGACGCACCCCGCGCCGACGTCGCGGGTCAGGCAGACTGACCAGCCGTTCCGCCACCGGCAGCCCCGCCAGGCCCGTCAGGGCGGGCGACTTGATCAGGCACGGCGTGACAGACTGACGGCACATCGAAGCTCCGTGGGATGCAAGCGACTTGGGAAGGTCACTCGCTCCAACGGAGCTTCGTTGCGTACGGCACGCTCCCCACGCCACCAAGCTCTGACCAGCGCGGACACAAGATCACTCAACTTTGCAATAGCCCTGGCCGCGCAGTATGCGGCATTCCTCACGGCGGCAACTGGTTTACCTGTCCACCCATTTGCGCGGCGCTGAGTAGCGTCCTCATTTGCTTTTATGGCCGAGAGCGGCACGCACGGTATTGCGGGAGTGGCCCGTCAGCTGTGCGATGCGTACCTCGGTAAGGCCAGCGGCCTTGGCTTTACGGATCAGATCGTCACGCGTCTGCATGCATCGCCTGTAGGCCACCAGTTCCGCCTCACAATCCGTCGCCCCGTCCTGGGTTTTGCTCTCGACGGGAGCTGGCGGTGATGCCCGGTTCGAGTTCCGTGTACGGGATTCGCTTGCTTGCTCAATCGTGGCTGGCGCACACATCCCCAGCAACTCGTTGTCTACCGCGATCAGTTCAGGCATGTGCAGAAATATACATGTCCAGTTCTGCACATTGAATTGTGTTGATAGTCAAGTGTGAATAGTCGGGAGAATGGGCTCCACGGGTTACAGAAAAGGGCTGACGAGGATGGCAGCTTGCCCGAATCAGGAAATGCCCGTGAAGCTTCGTCCAGCGGCGCACCGGTGTCGCTCATCTGCTGCCCAGGGGGCGTCTGCCCCCTGGGCATGTGAAACGGAGGCCTCATGGCAGTGCCCAAGGTCGTGGTCGGCATTGACTTCGGAACACATGGGTCCGGTATTGCGTGGTGCACCTATGGGGGCATGAACGACGACCCGGCCCAGCGGCGTATCAATTTCTTCAACACGTGGGCGGGGCAACCCGTCGCCACCGTGAAGAATCTGTCCGCGCTCTTGGTCGACGCGCAGGGCGAAGTCCTGGCGTGGGGCTACGACGCGCGAAGACGAGCTCTGATCAAGACGCACGGGGCTGATGAGCCTCGCTACTTCAACGCTTTCAAGATGGGGCTCATGGAGCAGGCCGTGGCGGAGCGTGCCGGCCTGGGCGGAGAACGGTCGGTGATTGAAAAGCCCGGCTGGGGCGACGACGAGGACGCAGACGACAACCAGGAAGAGGAAGAGGATGCGGCGACGCCGGAGAGCGTCGCAGGAAACACCGGCGAGGAGGAAGGGACGGAGGAAGAGGGGACAAGTGACCTCGTTGTGCTGTCTGGCTCACGCCGCCAGAACGCCGAGTCGCTCATCGCGGCGTACTTGCGGAGGCTTTACGAGACGGCCCTCGCGCAGGTCACCGCCAGCGGATACGACAAGGACGACATCCGCTGGTGTCTGACCGTGCCCGCGATCTGGACCGACGAGCAGAAGCAGGTGATGCGGGACATCGCGGGGAAAGCAGGCTTCCCCATGGAGGACGGCCGGCTCATCCTCGCTCTGGAGCCGGAAGCAGCAGCTCACTACGCCCTGGTCAGTGGTGTCAAAATCGCTGGCGGAGCCTCGGACGGCGCCAGCCTGATGGAGCCCGGCAGCCGGTTTGTTGTGGTGGACTGCGGCGGCGGTACCGTCGACCTCACGGCTTACGAGACCGACGCTGAAGGCCGGATGGTCGAGATCGGCCTGCCCATGGGTGGTCCCCACGGGGCGGAAGAGATCAACCGAGCGTTCCGCGATGAGCATCTCCTGGACCGTTTTGGCAAGCTGGAGATCTTGCAAGACCTGGCCGCTGATCACCCCGAGGCGCTGCTGGACCTCACTGAGGCCTTCGAGCGGGCCAAGCTCCACTTCGGGCCCGAGGAGACCGACCCCATCTACCTCACGTTGCCGACGGCAATCGACCGGCGGATTGGGGCCACGGTACGAAAGCGTCTCGCCCGCAAGCAGAACGGTGTCACGGACGCCATCGTCGTGACTGCGGACGAGGCCCGTCGCCTGTTCGACAATGTCCTGCCAGACATTCTTGACCTCATCGACGAGCAGCTCAAGGAAGTGGAGAATGCGGCGACCGCTGGAAGCCGTGACCCGGTCGTCCTCCTAGTCGGCGGTTTCGGCGCGTCCCCCATGCTCCAGCACGCAGTCAAGGAGCACCTCACGGGCCGTGCCGACGTGCTCGTGCCGCCGGACCCGGGCGCCGCCGTCCTGTACGGTGCCGCACATTACGCCTACGAACCGCACACGCGTGCACGTCGGAGCAGGCTGACCTATGGCACCTGCTTCTGCGCCGAGTTCGAGGACGGCGTGGACCCGGAGGAATACCGCTTCACTCTGAGCACGGGTGAGGACTACTGCAGGGGGCGGTTCTCCAAGCTCGTCTCCCGGGGCGACCTGGTCAACACGGATGATGAAGCGCACCTCTCGTACGTTCCTCTTGAGGGCACGACCCGCAAGCTGATCTTCAGTCTGTTTTCGTCCACGGAGCCGGATCCTCGCTACGTCACCGATCCAGGGTGCGAGTACCTCGGCAAGATCACGATTGACTTGAAGAAGGTCATGGCCTACGCCCTAAATGATCGCGCCGTCAACTTGTATATGCGTTTCGGGGAAACCGAGATCAAGGCCCGTGCGGTCGTGCGGGAAAGCGGTGAGGAAGCTGCCACCTCACTCCGATTCCTAACCAACTACTAAGCCGAGGACCACCATGGACTTGATCCGAAGCGTTTTCCCACCGGCACAGCCCCGCGAAACCTTCAGCCACCCGGAAGGCAGCGGAGCGGGGGATCCCCCAGGCAGCAGCCCCCGGCGCCTGGACGTGGAACTCATCGAGGGTGCTCGCCGACTGACCGCCCTCGAGCGCGAGCACCGCGGGCTGCAGCAGGCCTATGCCCAGTTGGAAGGCCGCCTGCAGTCTGTGGAACGACGGCTTGACACTCTGATGGCCGCGCAAGCGGAGGCCCGCAGTGACCTGCCATCAAACGCACACAGCGTTCATCACGTCATTGCCCGCGAGTACGACGTCCTCGTTGAGCAGAAGGTCCAGGCGCTGGCCCGAGCGGCTGCCCATTCAGTGGCCGCGGCTTCTCCCGGTGCGGTTCCCCGACTGCTGTGGCTCATGGGGCAGATCTGCTCCGTCCTCTTCGGCTCCGACAAGCCGGACGGCAAGGCGGTCCTGGCCGCAGTGTGCAAATCCCGCCTCGACCCGTTGGCGTCGCAAGCCAGTCGGTTGAGCAGCAGTGCCCTCGATCTCCGGGAGCGTTCGGCTCAGACGGGGCTGCCAGCACATTGGGATTTCGAGATCGTGCCTGGCGAACCCCTCGACGAGGAGTGGCAGGAAGCGTGGCCGTCCTGCGACAGCACGCTGCCCGGCCAGTTCGTGATCGCCCCCGCTTACCTTGTAGCCGAGCAGGTCTTCAGCCGGCAGCGGGTGTGCACCGGGCTGTCCATCCCGAGTTGATGCCAAGGCCGATCCATTGACTGCCCGATGCGGGGCACCCGGCCCGGCCATGCTCAACGCCTGGCCGCGCCACCCGCGAGCTATGGGCTAGCCCCAATGCCGTCGGCAATTGGGACTAGCCCCACCCATCAGGCGAACTCCAGGGCGGGGCCGTCGGCGTTTCGGGGGCCCTTACCGCATCGCTGCGTAATCCTGCGGTGCCGTGCGGAGGATCTCGACCATCTGGTCTTCGGTCAATCCGGTAGGCCAGCGCGGACGAGTTCGCGATCTTCCGGAACAGAATGTCGGCGGGGATCGGCGGCAGGCCGGCGAAGAGAGGGTGAGGGTCAGGTCCGGCGCCTTCGCTGAACTGTTGGACGACTCTCTGTATGAGTACGAAGGCGGGGGTCGGCGACACTCGCGGTGGACATGAGTGTCGATCTTGGTGGGCAGTCTGGTCCTGCTTCGTGCACAACGACACGGTGTGCACGAGGTGGAGGTAGGGAGGCCTCATTGTCGACACCGATGTCGTACGCGTGGAACGCCAACTGCGGGCAGGTGAGCTGGCCTGTCCGTCGTGCGGGCGCATCCGCCTCGTCAGCGCAATCCAGCACATGTAGGAGTAACTGCTGCCCGGCTTCGGAGTCGCACGATGGCGATTCGTTGGCCGGTCAACTGGGACGTCAGGCCGCGTGTCCGGGATTCGCAGCCGCGTCGTCATCGCCTTCGGCCGCGGCCGCGATCTGATCGCGGACGTAGCCGTCCACAGGTGCGTACGTAGGCTGCATCTTCGGGGAGCGCGCCGTGGCAGAAGCGCAGGTCCAGCCCTTCGTCCTGCAGCTCTCGCAGTGTGCTGAGGACCTCGATGTGCCCGAGCAGCCGCGTGCAGGCCTCCTCGGTGAGCACCGCCTCCGGCGCGATCCCTGCGAGGTGGTTCGACGTCTCCTGGAGTTCCGTCGGGCCGAGCGGGATGTGCTGCCCGTTGCGCAGCGCAGCGAACCAGACAGGTTCCGGGGCGGCGCCGAGCTTCTCGAAATCGACTCCTGCGGCGGCGAGGGTCGCGCGTACACGGTCGACGCGGCGGGGAGGCAGGCGTCAGCCAGGGAAGAGGTTGGGTCCGGCGTAGTGATCGGGCAAGGTGCGGGGAGAGCAGCCTCCCGGCGGCGACGGCGGACTTGTCGAACATCTCCTCGATCCTGCTGGAACGGTCCGCGCGTTGGCCACTCCTCAGGGATCTGACCTGGTGTGATGGCGCCCACGTGTGTGCTGTTCCCTGATCCGCGGGTGAGTCACGCAGGCGGATCGGTGGGCCTCATGCAGGTCTCGGAATGCCGCAATTGCCTTGTGTGGGTGGGCTATTGGCGGCGCCAGTGCTGGTGCACCTGTTGTACGTCTGCTTCGAGAATGTCGCGCAGGTCGTTGTCGTCCGCGGGAACGTCCAGCCCCAGGGCGGCGGCGACCTTGCGGTAGGACGTCATCATGTCCGGGTCTCCGGCGGCGACGAGGGATGACAGGAGTGCCTGGTCGGCGGGCGTGGCCTGGTCGACGAGGGTGAGGACCTCGACGCGGTCGGCGAGCGTCATGTGGGGGAGCGCGGAGCCGAGCTGCTGCTTGAGCCGGGACCAGGTGGTGGTGGTCTGCTCGCGGGCGGTCTTCTTGAGCGCCCCGCGCACTGCGGCGGCGGCGGATTCCAGGACGTGCGGCGGGAGCTCGCGGCGCCCCTGGCGGTCACGGGCCTGGGACTGCTTCTTCGCCTGGGAGGTCTTCTTGATCCAGGACCTGGCCTGCTGCCGCTCGCCGGTGGACAGCCAGTCGCCGGCGGTTTGCACCGCGGTGGCGAGTTCGTCGGTCAGCTTGCGCTGCTCATCGGCGGGGAGAGGGGAACCCTTTTGGAGGCGGTTCAGGGTGGCCCGGGCCTGGCGTACGGCTGCACTGCGTTCGCGTCGTTCCGTCCGGGCGGTGTTCGGTTCCTTCTTCCCCTTCTCCTTCTTCTCCGCCGGCGCCTGCTGTGGCCTGGGTACGGCCTTCGGTGTGCGGCGTCGCTTGGGGCGCGGCGCCAGGAGAGGGTGGAGTACAGGCCGGGCCGAGCCGGGCTCGGGGAGATGGTCCTGGTAGCGGAGGAAGTTGCGGGCCGCGGTCAGGACGCGCTGCTCGGCGGGGCTGGCGCCGCGCCGGGTGAGCGCCGCGGCGGTCTGGAGCTGGGAGCGGACGTCCCAGGCCCGCTTCTCGGAGACGGCCTGGGCGAGGTCGGCGAAGACGCGCTGCTGGTAGTCCTCATGGCCGGCCAGCCAGGTCCGGGCCTCGGCCAGGGCCTGCTCGGCGTCGGCGCGGATGGCGGGGGCCAGGGTTTCGAGGAAGGGGCCGCTGCCGTCGCACAACCGTCGTACGTGTTCCACGGTCCCGGTGCGCTGGGCTGCCTCCAGGCCTCGGATGAAACGGGTGACGTTTTCCGGGAGCGCTCCCGCGCGGTGCCCGTCGGTAGGTGGGGCGGTGGCGGAGGGCCGGTCTCGGAGGATCTCGTTGGCGGCCGGGGTGATCAGGCCGTCGTCGGTCCAGGAGCAGTCGGCGAGGGGAACCCATTCGGTGGGGTGGGCCAGGCTCTGCGTGCCGATCCACACCTGGCGGCTGGCTCGGCTGCTCTCGCACCGCACCCGGTACACGTACGGGCACCGGGAGAACACCCCCGGCTCCGGCACCACGCCGGGGCCCAGGACGGGGATCCGGTCATCCTCCCAGTCGGGCGGCACCGTGCCGTCCATGTGGACACGCAATGCGACGCCGCCGTCGAGGTCCAGGTCCAGGTCCAGCAGCGACCCGATCGGCGGCGGGAAGGCGAACCGGCCGACCAGACCATGGTCGAGCAGCGACCGCGACATGGCCGCCTTCACATACAGATGGTCGGCGCTGGACTCGCCGACCTTCGGCCTCCGGCACGCGTGCGGGGCGCCGTTGACCTGCGGAAAGTGCTGAAAATGGCACTGCCGGTCGACATACAGCTTGTGCGCGAGCTGGGCACCGCAGCCGCCGAGCAGAAGCCCGCACCAGAACGTGTCGTGGGCGTGCACGTGGCGGAACCCATCCAGCTCGATGGCCTCGGTCGGCAGGACGACCGGCACATCCGAGTGCTCGTCCCCGATCACTGCCGTCTGCACCAGCCGCGTGTCGCGCACTACGACGACCCCCAATCGTCCATGTTGACTTCCTCCCCGGTCTGATCCCCGGGGATTCCCCTATGAGGGGGTTCGGCCGGTCGCCCCGGCTTACGGGTTCCTGCTTTACGGACCGGCTGATGCCGAGGTCTCCACAGGCTGAGACCGCACGTCCTGCGGCCTTGATGTTCTTCGCGGCATTCACGTCGGCATGGTCATAGTGTCCGCAACCTGGGGATTTGCACCGGAAGACCGCTTGGCTCTCGCGGTTTCCTTCGGTGACGAAGCCACAGGCGGAGCACCGCTGCGACGTGTACGCGGGATTGACCTTCACCACGCGCGTGCCCGTGTACCGGGAGGCGTTGGCAAGGGCGCGTTCGAGGCGATGCCACCCCTTGTCCAGGATGGCCCGGTTGAGCCCGGCCTTCTGACGGACGCTCCGGCCGGGCTCGGCCGCAGTGCCGGACGCGCTGGCGGACATGTTCTTAATCCGGAGGTCTTCGAGGACCACGAGGGCGTTCTTCACGACGATCCGGGCGGCGGTCTGCGCACAGAAGTCCCCACGCCGGTCCGACACCCGGGACATAATCCGACCCATGGCCGTGATCGTCTTGTGCCGGTTCGCACTACCGCGCTTCGACCGGGCGAGGCTCTGTTGCAGACGCCGGTATCGGGCGATCTCGCCGGTCGTGACGAACGGCTGGTCGTGGAAGTGGCCGTCCGAGGTGACGACGGCGGTCTTAACCCCCCGGTCGATACCCACGGCGGTACCAGGCATTGCGTGCTGCTCCGGAGTGGCGGCTTGGTCGTCCACGAGGAACGCCACAAACCACCGGCCGCCCTTGCGGGACACGGTCGCGGAACGGATCTCGCCACCGGGGGACCGGGACCAGCGGAAGCGGACCCAGCCCAGCTTCGGCAGCTTGACCCGGCCCCACTTGCGTCCCAGCCGCTCCACGCTGATCTGCCTGGCGTCGGGGAACCGGAACGACGGCGACCAACGTGCCTTCGACCGCCACCGCACCTTGAACGTGCCGTGATCCCGGCAGGCCCGGTCCAGATCCTTGAGCGTCTGCTGCAATGCGTGCGACGGTGCCGCCTTCAACCATGGGTGCTCACGCTTGGCGTCGGCCAGCTCGGCGCACTGCGGCGCGTAGTTCATCCACGCGCCGCGTCGCCGGTACTCCCGGCGCTGCTCCAGGGCTGTGTTCCATACCGACCGGCAGATGTTGCCGAACTCCTGGCACATGTCCTCTTGTTCGGGCGAGAGGTTGAGCAGGTAGCGGCGACCGGACAGCATCAGAGCACCTCCCTTCGGTGGCTGGCGCCGTCAACGTAGTGCACGCCACTGACAACGCAGAGCACTCCGCCGCTGCGCGGCTCCGCGCGGCGGCAGGCGCTGGCCGGAAACGCTGACGGCCGGCGTGCTTCCGCCAACGGGCGATGCGTCCCGTCACCAGGGGCCATACTGAAACGGTGACCGTGGACCATGCCGCCGCTTCCCGTTGGGCTCATGTGGCCGAGCGTCTGCCCGCGCATCTTGAGGAGCTGTCCGGCCCCGCGACCGGGGTGGTGGAGTTGCCGCTGCATCTGGCGTGGTCGGGGCTCAGGCGCTTCGAGGTGAGCGACGAGAAGCTGCTGTTGGGCCTGTACCGCATCGTGCTTACGAACGGCCTGCACGACGACTTGATCGGCTACCTCAATGCCGACCTGCTCGTGAGGCACTGGCCGCGACTGCGGATCGCCCTGGGCAAGCCGGTACGCACATGCTGGGAGCAGCGCTTTCCCGAGCTGGTGGCCGCCGCCGCGGCATGAGACTCCCGGAACTGCACCGACGTTTGCTGAGCGACGCATTGGACAGCGGCCATGCCTACCGGCTGGTGCTGGCCGGCGGCTACGCGATCCAGGCCCACGAACTCGTGAGCCGGACCAGCCAGGACTTGGACCTGGCCACCGATGCAGCGGAGAGCATGAACGAGATCACCGGCGCCGTCGCCGCCGGCCTGGAGACCAGGGGCTGGGTAATCCACGTCGTCGAGGTCGCCCCTCGGATGGCCCGTCTGCTTGCCACCGACGCGGTGACCGGCGAGGCCTGCGAGCTCGACATTCTGAAAGAGATCTTCCACAGACCTCCCGCGCAGACGGACGCCGGGCCCACGCTGTCCCGGGACGACGCCGTTGGACTGAAGGTCCGCGCTCTGCACGACCGCGGCTTCCCCCGCGACGTCATCGACGTCTTCAGCGCCCGCGACCATTACACGATCGGTGAACTGGAGCGTCTGGGCGCTCAGCACGACGAAGAGTTCGACCTGGCAGAACTGCACGGCCGGCTCGAAGCGGTCGACTTCACCTCCGACCAGGAGTACGCCGCGTACGACATGAGCCCCGCCGGCATCGCCGAGCTGCGCGCGTGGGTCCGGGACTGGCAGGACGACCTCGGACTGCGGTTGGCCGAACCGTATGCCGAGGAAGCGGACGAGGACGGCGGCTGAAACGCCTTGGCCGCTCCGTTCAAGTGCACGTCCGGAAACTGAGGGGGGAACTGCTGGCCCTTGGATGCGCAGAGTCCAGCGGCAGGCCCAGGCGGGGGCACGACACCGTGGCATCCGCCCGTGGTGTACGGGGCGGCGAAGATGGTGCTGAGGAACTATCGGTCGAGCAGATGCCCGAGCGTGACCCGCGACGTCGCACTCCCCCTATTCGCTCGCGTGCGTGGCGCCAGGACACCTACCGTTGCCCGCGTGACCGATATGTGGACCCCCCTCTCGACCCGCCAGAGCACCGGCGACGTTCTGCGATACGACGTGTCCCCGGCCCTGGCCGCTGCCCTGCGCCCGTGGATCGACGGCGCGGTCCGTGAATCCAGCCGGCTGGCCGACCGCGTGCTGGTGCGCTGCGACCTGTTCCGCGACACCGAGCATGGGCCCGAAGCCGAGGTCGACGACGCCGAGTTCCTCGCCTGGTACACACCCGACGAGCGACTGCTCGACGTCGTCGACGCGGTCCTCGACCTGCTGCCCGGTGCCGGGGCTGTGCAACTCCCGGCGGGACACAAGCCCGGGATGCTGGAGGCAATGGCCGGCGGGCTCGCGAACATCACCTACGTGAAGCACCGCCAGCCGCTGCAGCAGCTGCTCGCCGACGGCCGCTCCGCCTACACCCTCAGCCCGAACGGCCGCTCCCTGGTCCACCGCGTCGACCCCGCCGTGGCCGCCCTGCTCGGCACGGCCGCCCGCGTCGCCGAGCAGCCCGACCGCGGATCCGCCAGCGGCCACCTGCGGCGGGCCTACACCGCGGCGTACGCCTTGCACCCCGAACCGGGGCGCGCCTACAGCGAGGCAATCAAGGCCGTCGAGTGCGCCGCGCACGCCACCGTGGAGCCGAACAACACGAAGGCCACACTCGGCACGATGCTGACTCAGTTGCGCCAGCACCCGGGCCAGTGGGTCGTCGCACTCCCCGGGACGACCGGCGTCGAGGGGGAGAACGTGGTCTACGCCATGGCGTCCCTGCTCTGGAAGGGACAGACCAGCCGTCATGGAGCCCAGCAGCCCACTCGGGAGGAGACCGCAGACGAGGCGCGTATGGCCGTCGATCTCGCGACGTCCCTGGTCCGTTGGTTTGCCGATGGAGCTGTACGCCGCCGCTGACCCATCCGACATCAGCGATCCAGCGGCTGGCGGAGTAGATGGCCGACCTGAGCGACCTCTCGCATTGCGAGTCGATGTCGGCATCCCAGTTCGTAGCCGCAGGGTGAGCGGTTTCTTCACGCCATAAGTCCGCAGGCGGTACGGCCGATAGAGTTCCGGCTCGCCAGCCCAGCACCCTGACACGGATGGTACCTACTAGGTACCATCCCATGTATGCCATCCCTGAACGTGTCGTTCACCGACGAGGAACTCGAAGGCGTCCGCGCGGCCGCGGCCGCCGAAGGCAAGAGCCTCAAGCAGTACCTGCACGACCTCGGCGTCCGCGAGATGCAGCGCAAGCAGTTCATCACGGGCGCGAGCGCCTGGGCCGACCGGCTGCGCGAGGAGTTCGACGACGCCTTCCCCGACGAGGTGCCCCCCTCGGAGCGCCCCGGCGGAGCCGCGGCCGCCTGATGCACCTGTACATCGACGTCTCCTGGCTCCTGGACGTCCAGGAGGCCGCCTTCGGCCATGACGAGGACATGTCGGTCGCGGATTACTCCGCGCTGGTCGCTGCCGTGGCCCGGCACAAGACCAAGCTGCCCACCCTGGAGGCCGCCGACCCGGACGCCGCATGGCGCGCGGCCGCACTCATGCACACCATCGTGCGTCTCGAGCCGCTCCCGCATCGCAACGGCCTGTACGCCGCGTTCATCGCAGCCCAGTACATGGACCAGTCCGGCGAAGGCATCGATCCGCCCTACGGCGCCCTTTCCGACCTCGTGCGAAAGATCCGCGACACCCGCCTGCGCGTCCCTGAGGTCGCCGCACGACTGCGCTCCTGGAAGATGTGAGCGACGCCCTGGACAGCGGTCATGCCTTCCGGCTGGTGCTGGTCGGCGGTTACGCGGTCCACCGCCCGTTTGGGCTGTCCCGAGGCTCAGCGCACTGGCGGCCCGGGATGTGCCGAGGGCCGGCGCCTTGCGGCGCCGGCCCTCGCATCAAGAGGTGTCCGGCAGGTCTTGCTCGCCGGATCTCAGATGGCGCGGACGTGCGAGGCCTGCGGACCCTTGGGGCCCTGGACGATCTCGAACTCCACGTGCTGGTTCTCCTCCAGGCTACGGAAGCCGGAGCTCTCGATCTCCGAGTAGTGCACGAAGACGTCCGGGCCGCCGTCGGCCTGGGCGATGAAGCCGAAGCCCTTCTCGGCGTTGAACCACTTGACGGTTCCCTGAGTCATTTCTTGCTCCTTGCAGGGGCTGGGTACGGGACCCGCACCGTGCAGTGCCCCGGGCCGGCCTGGACGCTACTTCTCCAGTTCCCTGAAGGAAGGCGGCGCCCGCGACATCGTTCTTCGCGAGCGTGCGGTCAAACACAGACACAAAAACTACGACCGCCCTGTACAACCCGCCGCCCGCCGGATTCATTCCCGCCGCCTGACGCAGGGCCTGGCAGTCCGCGTCAGGGCGCCGGGCGAGCTGCTGATGTAGGTCACTCCCCGTGGCGAGGCTCCCAGTCCGTAGATCAAGTTCCTGTGCGGACAGTGCGGTGAGGCGAGCCTTCACCCACAACTGTGTGTGGGGCAGCGCCTCACGCGACTTTCCAACCTCCGGCGTCGGGGTCTCGGTCGGTTTTCCGACGGACTCGGCCGCGAAGGCCATTACCGCACGGTCCAACGGCGTCCTTCGTCGCGCACCGCAACCTGCTCTTCACCGTGGCCTACGAGATGCTCGGTTCGGCCGCCGACGCGGAGGACGTCCTCCAGGAGACCTGGCTCCGCTGGGCGGACGTCGCTCTCGACACCGTACGGAACCAGCGCGCGTACCTGGTCCGGATCGCCACCCGCCAGGTACTGATCCGGCTGCGCACCCTCGACCGCCGCAAGGAGACCTACGTCGGCCCCTGGCTGCCCGAGCCGCTGCTGACGGAGCCGGACGTGGCCGAGGACGTCGAGCTGGCCGACAGTGTCTCGATGGCGATGCTGCTGGTGCTGGAGACGCTCACGCCGACCGAGCGGGCGGTGTTCGTCCTGCGTGAGGTCTTCGCCCTGGACTACGACGAGATCGCCGAGGCGGTGGAGAAGACCCCGGCCGCGGTACGCCAGATCGCCCACCGGGCACGGTCACACGTCGCCGCGCGCCGCCCGCGCGGAGGCGTCTCCCCGGACGAGAGCCGAGCCGCGCTGGCCGCCTTCCAACGCGCGGTGGAAACGGGCGACTTGCAGAGCCTGCTCGACATCCTCGCGCCGGACGTCGTCTTCCTGGGCGACGGCGGCGGAGTCGCCCAGGCCGCGCTGTCGCCGATCGTGGGCGTCGACCGCGTGGCCGCCCTGCTGGCCGCTTCCCGGCTCGCCGCGGCGGGCCCGCTGCGACCGGCGCAGGTCAACGGCTGCCCGGCGCTCGTCCTCCGGCTCGACGGCGAGGTCGACACGGTCATGGCCCTGCGCATCGACGACGGCCTCATCACCGGCCTGTACGCGGTGCGCAACCCGGAGAAGCTGTCGCGCATGCGGCGGGAGACGGCTCTGCGCCGCTGAGTCGAACAACGCGAACACCGGCAACGGCGATGTGCCCCACGTCCGGCTGGAGGTCCCCGGCCCACCGGGGCGCCACTCACGCTCCAGAACGCGATGACGGACGGCTCGCAGGACTGGGAACTGGTCCGGTGAGCGGTGCCGGAGGGGTTCTGAGGAACGCATGATGCAATAGGCCACCACAGAGTGGAACATGGGGCGGAGTGCGGCGTGTTGAGCAACGGGGAACTTGGTACCGGAGGGCTCGAGCCACTGGAGGCCGGCGATCCGCCGGTCGTCGGCGGCTACCGGCTGTTGGCCCGGCTGGGATCCGGCGGCATGGGACGCGTCTATCTCTCGCACACGCCGGGCGGGCGGGCCGTCGCGGTCAAGGTGATCCGTCCCGAGCTGGCCGAAAGCGCCGAGTTCCGCAAGCGTTTCCGCGCCGAGGTGGCCGCCGCGAGCCGGGTGCACGGGCTGTACACCGCTCCGGTCGTGGACAGCGACACGGACGGACCCATGCCATGGTGCGCGACCGCCTATGTGCCGGGACCGTCCCTCGCCGACGCGGTACGCGACCACGGCCCGCTGCCCGTCGACACGGTGCTGCGCCTGATCGCCGGGGTCGCCGAGGCGCTCCAGGCGGTGCATCGCGAGGGCATCGTGCACCGGGACCTCAAGCCGTCGAACGTGCTGCTGGCCGCCGACGGGCCGCGGGTCATCGACTTCGGTGTCGCGCGGGCCGCGGACGCCACTTCCGTGACGCAGAGCGGCATGGCCGTCGGCACGGTCGCCTACATGGCGCCGGAGCAGGTACTGGGCGGGGAGGCCGCCGCCTCGGCCGATGTGTTCGCGCTGGGGCAGACCGCGGTGTTCGCGGCGACGGGCGGCGCCGCCTTCGGGGACGGCGATCCGCACGCGGTGCTCTACCGGGTGGTGCACGAGGAGCCCGACCTCAGCCGGGTGCCGGCGGAGCTACGGGACCTGGTGACCCGGTGTCTGCGCAAGCCGGCCGCCGAACGGCCCTCCGTCGAGGAGGTCATACGTTCCGTCCAGGCGATCCAGGCCCAGCGTGGTGACGCGGCCCGGTTCACATCCGGGGCGTGGCTGCCGGGCGAACTGGCGGCGGGCATCGCGGCCCGGACCGAGGGAGCGGACCAGGCCCGGGCGGACGCCCCGTCCAGCACTCCCGCGGCGGGGGTCTTCGGGCCCCCGACCGCCTACTCCCCCACCTCCCCATCCCATTCCGCGCTGCCCGGACCCTTCGTGATGGGGGCGCCGACCGGCGGGCCCGGACCGTATGCGCCCGCTCCCTGGCCGGGGCAGCAGGAGCCGACCTCCCCGGTGGCCTCGGGCGGCAACGGCCGACGGACCCGGACCTGGGCCCTGTCGGCGGCCGCTGTCGTGCTCGTCGCCTCCGGAGCGACCGCGGGCCTGCTGCTCGTGCCCGGGGACGACGACCAGAACGACGGCCGGGTCCAGGACGTGGCCGCCTCCGGGTCGGCCACGGCCGCGAAGGCGTCGCCGTCCGCGTCCGGTTCCCCCTCGGCCCGGCAGTCCAAGAAGCCCGGGCCCGCCAAGTCCTCAGCGCCGTCGACCCCTTCGGGGGCGCCGACGCCGACGCGGGCGGCGACCTCCGCTCCCCCGCCTGTCGCATCAACCGCGCCCGCGGCCCCGACCGCCCCGGTCCCGGTGGCGTACTCCGGGATCCGGATGACCAAGAGCCACGACCTGTACCTGGCGGACAGCCCGGTACAGGCCAAGGCGGACACCGGAACCGCCGACGAGGATCTGACCTACGCCGTCTACTCCTCGGGCGCGGTCCTCGCCCCAGGCACCGACTCGGGCAGCTCCCTGGCCCTGCTGCCGACGGGTAGGCAAGGAAGCCTGGACGCGTGCAAGGCGGCGACGGGCTACAGGAGTTACATCTGGGTCAAGGATCTCGCCGTCGGCCAGCAGATGTGCGTGATCAGCGGGACCGGACACGTGGGGCTCGTGACGTTCAAGGGGGCGTCCGGAACGACGTACGCCACATTGGACGTGAAGGTGTGGCGCGACGCGGCGTAAGGCGGCAGGGGCGTGGCAAGGGAGTTCACCGCTGGGTTTCCTGCCCGGCGTGCAGCGCCGGGCAGTTGCAGCAGTCGCAGCCAGGGCGGCACCCACAGGTGCCCTCGCGTGTCGGGGTCTACTTCCTGCTCGCCCTGTCCCTGTTTCCGTCGCTCGGGTATGTGCGGGTATGGGACAAGCTGACCGCCGGGCTGCCGAACCGCGGTCATGCACGCCCCAGCGAGAAGGCTCTGCGGGATCTGCGCCGACGGGTGGGGCCGGTTCCTCTCAAGACGCTGTTCGAGATCGTGGCCGGCCCGTTGGGCCAGCCCCGGACGCCCGGTGTGTGCTACCGCCGGTGGCGGACAGTCGCCTTCGACGGGTGTTCCTCGGTCAAGGCGCCTGACCAGGAGCGGAACCTCAACTGGCTCGGCAAGTCCCGCACCCGGCTGGGATGGGCCGGCTACCCGATGATCCGCCTGATGGCTCTGTGCGAGACGGGCACCCGCGGCCTGTTGGGGGCCGTGTTCGGCCCCGCCGAACACGGGGAGGGTTTCTACGCACGGCAGCTTCTCCACCTCCTGTCGCCGCGGACACTTCTGCTGGCAGACCGGGGATTCGACGCGAACGACTTCCTCCAGGCGGCGGCCGACACCGGCTCCCAACTACTCATCCGCCTCAATCCCCGCCGACGGCCCGCCGTTCTCGCGGCTCTGCCCGACGGCTCCTACCTGACGCTCATCGGGCCGCTGAAGATCCGCATCATCGACGCCGAGATCAGCATGACAACCAGGGACGGACGACGCGTGTCCGATCACTACCGGCTGGCGACCACCCTGCTGGACCACCGGTCCGACCCCGCAGCGACCCTGGTCCGGCTCTATCACGAACGCTGGGAAATCGAATCGGCCCTCTACGCGCTGCGGCACACACTCGCCGACGGGCAAGTACTGCGCTCCGCAGACCCCACCGGTCTCGAACAGGAAGTATGGGCACAGCTCACGCTCTACCAAGTCCTGCGGACCGCCATGGTGGACGCGGTGGAATCCGTCGCCGGAACCGACCCGGACCGCGCCAGCTTCACCATCGCTCTGGAAGCCGCCCGCGACCACGTCGTCCGCGGCCCCGATCCTCTCCGGGAGGGCGCCATCGGCACCGTGGGCCGGATCGGCCGCCCGTCCTAGCGGGACTCCTGCCCAAACGGCGCCTGCGCACCTGTAATCGCAAGGTCAAAGCGCCGATGTCTCGTTACTACTCCCGCCTCATCGACCCCCGGCCTCGCAGCAGCTCCACCATCGAGGCCCTTGACTTCAAGATTCACCAGGCGCCGAGCGGACAGCCCCCACCGAAGACCACCGCGCCGGCAGACGGCCGCCGGGCGGGACGCGGACCCGGCCGGACCGGTGAAGGACAGAGGAATCGCACGCTCCAGCTCATGCGCACCGACCCCCAAGCGACCTGGAAGTCCTGTGACCTCGCACGATCACTCGGCTACAGCAATAATAGTGGATCGCGGATGCGCCCCGCTGGGTTTTGCTCGCCCTCGGCTTCGCCATCGACCCGTTCACCAGGGCGGTCACGGTCCCGCATCCCACGACCTTGATGTGACTCCTCGGGCGCCTCGACGGTGACGCCTTCGATGCCGCGGTCAGCGCGTTTCTGCAGGCGAGGGCCGCTGCCCGACAGACAGAGGAAGCCCGGTGGCGGGCCGTCGCCGTCGACGGGAAGCAGTTGCGCGGGTCACGAGCGGGCGGCGGGAAGGCCGTATGGCTGCTGGCCGCGATGGACCATGCCGGAACGGTCCTCGCCCAGCGGCAGATCTCTGCGAAGAGCAACGAGACGCCCGCGTTCATCCCTCTCCTGGACGGCCTGCCGTTGGAGAACACCGTGGTCACCGCGGACGCGGCCCACACCCAGCACGCGAACGGCCGCTGGCTGCGCGAACGTGACGCCCACTACATCGCCGTCGCGATGGGCAATCGTCCTGGCCTGCTCAAGCAGTTGAGGAATCTGCCGTGGCCGGACATCCCCGTGGACCACAAGGAGCGCACCAGGGGCAGGGGCCGACACGAGATCCGTCACCTCAAGACCGTCTCCTTCCGGCACCTCGACTATCCCGGCGCCCGTCAGGCCCTGCGTGTCATGCGCTGGCGCAAGGACCTGACCAGCGAGAAGCTCACGATCGAGCGACTGTACTTCGTGACCAGCCTCCCGCCGGGCGTTGCCACCGGTGAACAGATCGCCGGCTGGATCCGAGGGCACTGGAAGATCGAAAACCAGCTCCACCACGTCCGCGACACCACCTTTGCCGAGGACGCCTTCACGACCCGAACCGGCAGCCTGCCCCGCGCAATGGCCAGCCTCCGCAACCTCGCCATCAGCGTCCTCCGGCAGGACGGCTGCACCAACATCGCCGCCGCCACCCGGCACCAGGCCCGCCACCCGGGCCGCCCACTGGCCACACTCGGATGGACATGATCAACCACGGCCCACGTACTCAACCGGACGGAACGCGGACACGAAAAATCCCTGGTCCCCAACGACCTTGGAAGTGAGTCACTGCTCCTGGTCGTCCCAAGATCGGACCCAGGATTCGTCCTGCAACCGCTTCTCCAGCATGTACTCGTGGGTGAGATGCCCGTCGAGCCAAGCCTGAATCCACTGGGGGAACGTCAGGTCGAGTTTGTGGCGGTCGCCCTCCTCCCACCACCACATCTGGCCCTCGGGATGGCGACAGTCGAGCAGCGCCCACATCGCGCAGCCGAAGTCACAGAGGAACAGAACGCCCGGTGGCGGGAGAGGCGGAGCCCCTGGGGGCAACTCGGCATTGAGGCACTCAAGATACCCAGTGACCACTCCCTCGTGCTTATCGATCAGGGGCGAGAAGCCGTGGAACGGGCCGACACCGCCGTCGGCGATCTCCAGATAGAAACGCCGAACCAGTGGCGGCAGATGGAAGCCCATGCTGGACTCCGCGTCCTTGACCGTGGCCAGCGAAGCGGGTTCGGGTGTCGTCAGGACTGAAGGGGAGTCCGTGGGCCATCCCGCCGTCACACGAGCGTGCACGGCCTCAAACAGTTCGTCGTCGGTCACCGGTCGATCTTCGTGTGTCCGCCTAGAAGTTGGCCAGGGTCTGTCTGGCCAACTGGCGCCTTCGGTATCCCTGACCTCTTGGCGCATACGGCCTTGGGTCCATGCAGTCCCCGCAACTTACAACGCCCTCAGCTTCAGAATCACCTGAGCCAACCGGACAGATCGACATCACGCAACGGCCCTGGCCATGAGAGACGGACTGCCTGGCGCCGAAGTTTCCAGACTCATGTCCGCAATCGAAGCTGCGAAGACGTTGTCACGTCGGAGATAACGCGATGGTTAATGGAGAGCCTCAGGGGTGCGAAAACAGAAGCCGAAAACAGAAGCTAAGGGCTTGCAGATCATCAAGGTGTTGCTTCCCGCCCCGTGGCTCGTTGGTGTGGTATGCGCATCCCGGACGAAATCCGTGCCCAACTCGCCATGAAGTTCGCGGTGTTGTTCCCGCATCTGGATGAGCGGCAGCGACGGCTGCTGATGGCCGCAGAGACTCGTGTCCTGGGACACGGTGGTGTTCGGGCCGTCGCGCGGGCAGCCTCGGTGAGTGAGACCACGGTCCGCAAGGGTGTGTCCGAGATCGACCGGCTGGTCGCCCGCCGCGACGTGCGGCGCTACTTCCACCCCTCGGCGGAGGCGATCGCTGAAGTCACCAGCCTGCTCACCCCCGGCGGCATCAGGCGGTGAGACGCCTTCCAGGTCTGCCTCGGCGCACGGGAAAGCCGTCCCGGTGGCACGGGGGAGACCACCGGGACGGCCATGCTCAGCGTAGATGCCGAAGGGCCCCACGGAGCCGCCGGACTGACCCGCACAATCAGGGGGGCATCTGCCATCGCAAGGGGAGGTAGGACGTGAGACGCGCGAGGACGATAGCTGTCGTGCTCTTGATGTTGACAGCTGCGGCTTGCTCATCCGGGCTCCAGGGAGCCGAGGAGACAGACTGCTCAGACTACGTAGGAACACTCAAGGCTTACGCCGGAACGCTGTCACGCTTCCATGACTCGGCGACTGCGCACGAAGAGGACATCGCCAGTGGATATGACGGCACTGGCACAGCTGCGGCGCATGAAGCACGACTTCAGAACGATTCGGCGACGCACGCAACTGTTGAGCGGCTGGCAGACGAGCTCTACGGCACTAACTGGGACTGTCGGTGGGCTCATAACGGCGTCGACGGGCTACCGGGCTGAGACCTCGCACAGGTGAGCCGCGCCCGACAACCGGCACGAACGCCGCCGTGCGGTAAGGGGGGTTACTGGGGGTCGGTGACGGTCACGTTGTAGGTGAGCGTCCACGGTTGGTGTCCCTCGCGGCGGCAGCGCACCCACAGCCGCACCGGGGCGCCGGCGTACCGTTCGCGCCAGTACGAGGGATCGTTCCAGGACGGGGCGAAGGACTCCTCCAGGGCGTACTTGAGCCAGCCGCCCAGCTCTACGGGGACGGCGGGCACCCCGCGCCCGTTGGGGGAGGCGCCGTCGATGCCCGGCTTGAACCGGTACGGACCCCAGATGGTCTCGTCGATCTGCTCCTGGGTGGGCTCGCCAGCCAAGTTCGCGATGTGGGTGTAGCCGTCGTCGCGGATCTCGACCTCGACCGCGTCCAGGCGTTCCAGAGCGGGCGGCCCGTCGAAGGTCAGCAGCAGGCTGGCCTGATTGGTGTTTGGCCCGAGCCGGGTGATCGTGACATCGAAGCGCGGGGTCATCTCGTGGTGCCACCGCTCCCGCTCGACCTGTGCCACCGTGTCGGCGGTCGCATTCGCCCGGTCCGCGGCCCGGTTGGACGCGTGGGCCGCCTGGTTCGCGGTACGGCCGATCCGCAGTGCGATGACCGCTGTGCCGAACCCGGCGAGAGCGGATACCGCGCTGAGGCCGTCGGCCCAGGACACATCTGCCATGAACAGGCAGGCTATCCCCGTCAGTCGGAGCTGTTGTGCTTGTTCTTGAAGAAGGTGAGGCAGACCGCGAGAGCGTCCTCGCGCAACCCCTCATCCGGCAGCTGGTACCGGGGGGCCTCGTACCGGTTGGGCTCGCTGGGCTGGGAGATGCTGGCCAGCAGACTGTTGATGTCGGTGGCGACGGGTGCGATCCCGGAGGGCGGCGCACGACGCTGGGCGGGGCGGATGAGACCGAGGGCCAGCAGCATGGCGCAGCTGTCCTCGCACGCGTCTTTTCGCAAGCCGAACCATTGTTCGCGGTCTTGCCCGTACAGGTAGACACCGGACTCGTTGTGTACGCCGGGGAAGCGCTTGGCCAGGAAGCGCAGGGTGAGCCACGTGGCGATCTCTGACGGATAGAGCACGCTCGCCCAGCCGTGCAGAAAGAAGTCCCGGGGGATGTCCACGGTGAACTCCGACAGCGTCGGCACGCGGTACCGGTTCGCCGTAGGCAACCCGCCCCGGCCCGTCTCGTGCATCAGGATGAATGCCCCGTATTCCCGGTGCCGGCCGTTCTCCTTGCGCGGAACCTCGGCCAGGGCCTGGTTGTCCATGTCCTCGAAGGTCCGCAGGGCGCCCTGGACCTGCCGGAGACGGCTGGACTCCAGCTTGCGCCCCTGCTTGGTCTTGCGCAGGTAGCGGCCGGTCGTGCTGTCGTACGCGGCATCGATGGCGATGAAGTCGCTCCATCCCATGGCCCGTCGAGAGAGCGCGTGCTGGTCCACTCGGCACCCGGGTCCAGGCGCCACTGCGCCTCGAAGACGGCCAAGAGGTAGAACCGCAGCGCGATCCCGCGCGGGTTCAGCAGATGCGCCATGGGCGCGTGGGTGCGGCTGTCGTGCACCGAGCCGGGCACCCATCTGCCCGCCCTGGCCACGATCGCGCGGCAAGTCCAGCTGCCGACGGCCGTGGTCCGCTCCGCTCTGGAACAGCTCGCCGCCGAAGGGCTGGTGACCCTCCACAATGGCTACCGCCTGTACAGCGTCCGCACAATGACCCCGACGGAGCGCGCCTACCGGCTCATCCGCACCGTGATCCACCGCAGCTACCTGCCCGGCGAGCGGTTCATGAACCGCGACGAGATCGCCCGCACGTTCGAGATCAGCACCAAGGAAGCCGCGCCGCAGTGCGCCAGCTGGTAGCTGAGGGGCTGATGGACGCCGGCGACGGCCCGAAGGACATGTAGGCCCTGCCGCTCGTTGCGGTGGTCCTGTCAACTTGGCTGGTGGCACGATGGGTTGAGGCATGGAAGGGCGGGGGGTTTGCTGGAGGACAGGCGGCGGATTCAGACGGCGGTGCTGGGCGATGCGGCCTCGGAGGTGCCGCTGCTGCTGCCGCTGGAGGCGATCGAAGTGGACGCCTTCCGGCGGGAGCACGTGGGGGACACTTTCTGGTGCGGGCTGCTGCTGGGCGGCTGTGGCGGGCAGCTGACGACGAAGCTGTACACCGACCGGGTCTGCCACTTCGCGCACCGCCCCGACCCGGACGGTCTGCCGCACGTATGCGGGCGCCGCGCGCGTGATGTCTCCAGCGCGGATCACCTGTATCTGAAGGCGGCGGCGCAGGCGTGGCTGGCCGGCCGCGGTGAGAGCGCCCGGTTCACGTTCACGCAGCCGGACGGCCTGCCCGTCGGGTCGCTGCTGGACATCGCCTTCGACCGGGCCGGCCGCGCGCTGCGCGTGCATCTGGATCCGGCGATCACGCCGGTGTGGAGCGACGAAGCCGTCGAGCCGGTGCTGGGGATTCGGTGCCCGTCGACGACGACACCCTGATTCGGCGCTGGTACGTGCACCGGGTGCGCTTCGACAGCCAGGGCACCAGCCGCCAGGTCCGCATCGGCACGGAGGCCTTCGCCCGGCCCACGGAATGGTTCGGGCTGGACGACTGCGAGATGACCGACGACGGTCTGCGGACCCCGGCCGTCGAGCGGATCATCCGCTCGCGGCGCACGCCCCCGCCCCGCCAGGTGGCCTTCTCCCACGCCCCGGCGGCTGACTCCGGCGTGGTGGTGGGGCAGGACGAGCGGGTGCGGCGCCTGCGCGATGCGCTGCGCGCGGGCTCGGTGCCCGCTGTCACCGCCCTGTGCGAGGAGTTCGACGCCGACCCGCCGCAGACAGAGGGGGAGTTGGCCGCTGCGCTGTCCGAAGCGCACGCCTTCCTCGAGCGGCAGCGCGAGCTGCGCGGGGACCTGGTGCAGCAGCTGCGGCAGGCCGTTGCCGAGCGCAGCTCGGTGAAGGTGCGCTCGTTGCTGGTCCGGGTCGAGACCGTGGTGGGCCATGACCGGTCGAAGGACGAGGACGAAGCCATCCGCACGGCCGGCACGTTCCTCGAGGACCAGAAACGAAACGCGGGCTGGGCACACCGGGACCAGGCGCCGCCCGTCCGCGGGCCCAAGTTCTCCCGCATCCGCACCCCAGACCGTCCGCGCGCCGCAGCGGCGCCTTCCGCACGGCCGGATCTGGCCGCGGCCGCGCACCGACGGATGCGGGATCTGCTCAGCGATCTGCGGCGCCTGGCCGGACGTCTGCCCGAGCATGAGATCAAGCGGATGATCGGTCAGCTGAAGAAGAGCGCGGACGAGGCCGATGACCACGTCACTGCGCTGCAGCGCGAGGAGGTTGACTCCTGGGTCACGGCCACCCATGGCCTGTACCCGGCAGCCCCGGAGCAGGACCCGCACGTCAGGCAGGCCCAGGCCGCCCAGCGGCGGGTCCACGCGCGGCTTCGGGACCTGCGCCGCGTTCCCCGTGCCGGCCAGCCGCTCAGCCGCGAGACCCGGTGGCTGATCAAGGCGCTGCAGCAGGATCTGGCGGACGCCGGGGACGAAGCGACACCGGCGCAGCGGCGGGCAGCGAATGCGTGGATCGCGCGGCTGGATGAACAGCCGTCCCGCCAAGGCGCGGACGCGTCCGGGCAGCACGGTCCCGGCCGGAAGCGCGAGTACGGGGCCAACGGACGCACGGGCGGCCGGACCCGAAACGTGGAGCGGGAGCGGCTGACCGAAGCAAATGTCACCGAGGTGGCGGCCGCGGTACGCGGCGCGTTGAAGAAGGCCGCCCGCGAGCGCTCCACCACTTCCTGGTCCCGGCTGCGCCGCCAGCTCGGCTCCGCCTTGCCCCATCACCTTCACCCCGACGACCAGGTCGCCGTTCTCGCCCAGGTCGACGCCCACACGCCGGCCGACGAACCCCTCCTCACCGCGCTCGTTGCGGCCACCGACACCAACTCGGCGTCTGTGTTTCAGGTGTTCAGGGTGCGGCGGGTAGCGCGGTGACGCCGGTGATCTGCTCCCAGATGGTGAACGGTCTCGCGGCCGGGGACGTGGTGACCGCTGGCGCTGGACGTGGTGTTCTGGGCACCGCTGACCGCGCACGTGCTGTCGGCCTGGGCTGCTCGGACTTGGCGTGTGCGGGCTCGATGGGCCGCCCCAGCACCGTCGCCCGCCGCGCGTCGGCCGGACGGGCGCAAGATCGGCCGCTACGAAACTCGGGGCAGCTCAGTGCGTCCGGAACTTTATCCGCTGGCGAACTATACGGTGCTCCACAAATATAGGCCCACTATATGCAGCTTGTATATCTCTTGCGCTTTCGGTGACTAATTTGAGAGGTGCGGGGATTCCTCCCCGGAACCAGTGAAGGAGACTTTCACATGCTCAAGTTCATCGAAAACATCGGCGCCCGTGTGGTGGCGCGCGTGGCCCCGTCGGTGACGGCGGACGCAGCAGCGGAGGCGTGCTGGAACGAGTACTCCCACTGCCAGACCAACAGGTGCTCGCTTCCGTGGCAGGACCGGATCGCCTACGACCGCATCTGCAACGGCGTCTACCAGTACACCTGGTTGGCGTCGTGCGGGACCTGCGCGGCCTGACAACGTGGCTCGGTGAATCCGACGGCCCCGGTCCCCACCTATGGGGGACCGGGGCCGTTCTGGTCGACTCCGGCGCCGTATATGGGCGAAACGCACCCTGGCGGATATGTTTCGCTCGGGCTTTTCTCAGAGTGTCGGTTCCGGCTCCACGGTGCTTTGCTCCCGGTAGCCGCGCGACTGGAGTTTGAACAGCCGGGAATAGACACCGTCCATGGCGAGGAGTTCGCGATGGACGCCCTGCTCTGCTATTCGTCCGTCGCTGAGCACCACGATGCGGTCGGCGTCGCGCGCCGTTCCCAGGCGATGGGAGATGAGCAGGCTGGTGCGCCCGGCCCGGTACTGCGTCAGATGCCTGTGGATCTCGTACTCAGCTTCCGCATCGAGCCCCGAGCTCGGCTCGTCGAGGATGAGTAGATCCCGTTCGTCCCTGAGAAAGGCCCGGGCCAGGGCCACCCGCTGCCACTGCCCCCCGGACAGCAGCACCCCGGAGGCCGGGTCGTTGCTGTCCATGTCCTGGAACATCCTGCTCAGGAGCGTTTCGTACCCGCGGGGCAGCCCGTCGATGAAGTCGTGGATGCCCGCGCGGCGAGCCGCCGCTGTGACGCGCATATGGTCGCCGAGGGCGGAGATGTCGCCGAGACCGACATTCTCGCTCACGGACAGGTCGTAGCAGGTGTAGTCCTGGAAAGCAGCGCTCATCCGTGTGCGCAGCTCTGCGGGGGCGAACTCTCGCAGGTCGACGCCGTCCCACAGCACCTGACCACGGGTGGGGTCGTAGAGTCGGCACACCAGCTTGACCAGGGTGGACTTGCCGGCGCCGTTGTGCCCGATCAGGGCCGTGGCCTGCCCGCAGGGGAGGAACAGGTCCACGCCGCGAAGGATCCACGGCTGGTCGTCCCCGTAGCGAAACCACACCCCCCTCAGCTCGATACCGTGCCGCAATGGCGGCACGGGGCGGGGTGTTGCCGGCACGGTGAGGGAGGATGCGGTAGCCATCACCACTTGGTAGTGGCCGAACATCAGCAGCGAGTCGTGGACAGTCGACAGGCTCCGGACCAAGCCTGCGAGAGCCCCCTGGGTACCGGCCACGGACGCGACGAACATCGCCACATCACCGACGGTGAACCGCCCAGACAGCGCGGCGTGGGAAGCCCAGACGAGACCCGCGCCCGCCACCACTGCGGACAGCACGGAGAGACTGCCCTGGGTGCGCAGCACACGCCGGTCCAGCCGGTCCGTGGCGGCGTTGATGGTACGCAGTTCCCCCAGCATCCTGTCGCGCAGGAACCCAGCGGTGCCGAACAGGCGGACTTCCTTGGCGGCCCTCAGATCGCGCAGCAGATCTGTATAGAACATCTCTCTGCGTTCGGTCGGTCCAAGGCGCCACCGAAGCCCTGCCCGGCGTCTGTTCAGCGCTCGCTCGGCGAGCAGCGCCGGGATGACGGCCGCCACCACCACACTCGCCATCCCGGGGCTGAGCACGGTGAGAGTGACCAGGAATCCCACCAGGGTGATCCCCGCCTGCAAGAGGCCGAGCAGTCCGGTGAGGATCTGTCCTGGGCTCTCACTCCCGGCCTGCTGGGCGAGCATCAGCCGGTCGTGGAACGGCGGGTCCTCAAGCTGCGCAAGCCCCTGCAGGTCACCGACCTTGGTGAACAGCCGGTCCCTGATGGCGAGCTTCACCCTGCGCGACAGGTAGTTGGCCGCGTACCCGGTGGCGTGTGGAAGCAGCGCTGAGACGACCCCGATAGCCGCCAGCCCCATCGCCGGAGCGAGCAGGTGGTGCAGCCCGTCCGAGGACGACCCGGTGATGCTGTCGAGCAGGATCTTGGTCAGCCAGGCGGAGATAACGGGTGCGCCGCCGACGTACACGGCCGTTAGGAAGAGGAAGGCGACGGCCCAGGGTGCGGTGCGGCACGCCATGGCGAGGGCGGCCGGAATGTCCGATGGCTGCCCCGGGCCGCTCTCGTCGGGCCGTGGCCCTGCGGGCCTGCTCACGCCGAGACCGCCGTGGGCAGCTCGGCGACCTTGCGGGTGGCGACAGTGATGGTCCCGCCCGCGCCGAGCACTCCAAAAGCAGGCACCCCATCCACGGCGAACGCCGACTGCACCGGCCCGGACGGGCCCTCCACGACGACGTCTGCCACATCTGCGAACTGCTCCACGTAGGCGGCGCTCTCCGAGGTCGGCCCCGAGACGATGACGAGGATGCGGGATTGGCCGTCGGGCACGGTCGTGGCGTATTTAAGGAGATCGGGTACGGCCTCTTCGCACGGAAGGCATCCGGGGGAGATGAAGGCCACGACGGCGGAAGCGGGCAGCGAGTCACGCGAGACTGCCTGCCCTTTGACTGTGATGGCGGTGAAGTCCGAGGCAACCTCTCCCATCGGCCGGGGGCGCCCGTCCACTCTGCTTCCCCGCCGTCCTCCGCCTTCTGCGAGCGCTTCGGAATGCTCGCGCAGCCTCAGGATCACCCCGTAGGTGAAGATCAGATTGAGCAGGCACAGCAGGCCGAGGAAGCAAAGCAGAGCAATGAGATACGGCATGGTGCAGCCTCTTTTCCGATTTCTTTCAGTTCTTCCGAATGGTTTGATGTGTCCTCAGGCCGTCGACCTCGCGGGTACGAAGATTTCCGCTATGTCGTCGAAGAGCACGAATACGCTCGCGAGAACGACACCCGCGGAGGCGGCCAGAACGTTTCCGGCGGGACTCCCCCCGACGTGCCCGGCCATGAGGTGGCTAAGGAGTCCCGCAGAGGCGATCACAGCAAGGGGGACGTTGCGAACGATGTGACGCACTCCCAGTACCGACCCGCGGGCCCCGAAACAGGCGCAGGACGTTTGAGTACCGTTTCGTAGAGCAAGGCTGATGCCAGCGGTGAACGCCAGCAGCAGTCCGAGGGCCAGTACCGCAGAGCCGGCCCTGAGCCACCAGGACACCGCCTCGAGCGACCCGACGGGTACGACAGCGGCGAGGAGGAGTGCAGGGACCACGGCTTCAACGGCTACAGCCATGACCGCCGTGGTACGAGCCCAGGAGCGCCTGACCAGACCGAGTTCCCTGATCACCCCTACGAACTCGAAGAAGGCATAACGGTCGCGAATCTTGCCGAATACGGCGGCCACGAAGACCGCGCCTAGCAGGAATTGACAGCCTGTTGCCAGATACCGCATGACAGCCTCCTCGTTTCACCGACGCTCATCGCACAACACCGCCAGCGAACGCTAACTGCGGGCACGTACAGACCCCATACAAAAGCGGTACAGGCCGCCTTCAGGTCCCGAGCCGTGCAACAACGCGCCCCAGTACCTGCTCGGTGGGGAAGTATCCGTGCTCTCGCGAGTCGTAGCTCGCGCTCTCGTTATCGCCGAGGAGGACGAGCCGTCCCGCCGGGACTACCGTCTCTGGCACGTCGCGCAGCGCGGGCACTGTCTCCCGGGGCACCGGGTCACCCGGCACGGCAGCGACTCGCTTGATCAGGCACGGCCCGCTTCGGTCCCCGGCGGCGAGGCGACGGCGACCGCGCGGACGTACGGATGGAAGCGGGATCCGGGTGTGCAGGTCGCGTACGACGACAACCGCAGTCGGTGCGAGTCGCCGTTCGCGGACCCGGCGTACCACGACCCGGTCGCCTGAGCGGAACGTCGGCTCCATGCTGGCCCCCCAGACGGTGACCATGGTGTAAGAGTGGCGCAGCCACAGCAGCAGAGCGCCTACGGGCAGGGCTGTGCAGACGACGGGGGCAGCGATCGGCCAGGCACTGATGCGATCCAGCATGGTTGTCTCCCGTCAGTTCGGCGTGGCGGACAGGGGCCGCAGGACGTGGGCAGGCCCGGTGGGACCGATAAGCTCCGACTGCCCCTGCGGAGTAGGTCGGCAACGCGGTCGACCCCCAGGTCCGGGCGGCAGGAAAGGAGTTCACCCAGGTGGCGCAGGGTCCCTGGCTGGCCTGCGCAGCGGTCGACGATCTCGCGGGCCGCCTGCGGGGATGCGGCGATCCAGTCGGCTCTGGTGAACTCGGCCAGCAGGGTCATCGCCTCCTGGGCAGTAAAGGGATCCACCTGAAGGTGCTCGGCGTAGTCGAGCGAGAGTCGGTGCCTGCTGGTGACTATGACCGCGCAGTGGCGGCCCGAGGGGAGCAGGGGACGCACCCGTGCGGCGTCTGTCGCACCATCGAGCACAAGCAGAAGGCGTAAGTTGGCGGTTGCCGAACGGAATCGGGCCGCGCACTCGGCCTCGTCAATGTCTGATGCTGGAACCGGTTCGCCGAGCGCGGCGAGAAAGCCGGTGAGCAAGCGTCGGCTGCTCACCGATGGCCGCGTGGGTGCCCTGTCCGGGAGATCGCTTAGGTCCACGTAGAGCTGCCCATCGGGAAAGCGGTCACGGACGGCGTGCGCCGCGCGGAGCGCCAGCGCCGACTTGCCGACGCCCTGCGGGCCGGTGAGCACCGTGACGGATGCGAAGTGCCCTTCGCGCCGAAGGGCCGCCACGGTGTCGGCCACTGCCCGCTTCCGCTCGACGAACAGCACAGGGCGGGGCAGCTGCCGTGGCACTGGCCTGCTCCCCTGGGGTCCGGCGATAGTGTCCAGCGGAGTGGGGCAGGTGCCACACTGCCGCTGCACCGACGGGCGGGGAGAGGTGGGTCGCTGCGGGGCGCAGCCCAGTATGGCCTGATGGATACGGCGCAGTTCCGCGCCGGGCTCGATGCCGAGCTCGGCCACGAGATACTTCCTGGCCTGGCCATAGGCGAAGAGTGCTCCCGCCGTGTCTCCGGCATCATGCAGGGCCCGCATGAGCAGGCCCCAGGCTCGTTCTCTGAGCGGCTCCTCGCTGAGCAGGACCCGTAGCCTGAACGTGGCATCGCGGTACTCCCCGAGGGCGATCATGGCCTCCGCGTGGTCCTCCACCACAGTGGCGTACTGCCCCTGCAGCGCGGCGAGTCGTGCGGCCATAGGTTGCCCACAGCGGGTACCTTGCTCGGCCGTTCCACGCCAGAGGCTGATCGCTTGCTGCAAGCCCGTGGCTGCCGCGGTGTGGTCTCCGCGGGTAAGCGCAGCCCGTCCGCCCTTGGCCGCCTGCTCGAAGGCTGTGAGGTCGAGCCGCTCGGGAGCGGCTCGGAGCTGGTAGGAGCGGCAGTGCCCGGCGATCTCGACACCGGCGAGACCGGACAGGGCGCGGCGCAGCGCGTTGACGTAACTGCGCAGGTTCGCCATCGCCGAGGCAGGTGCCCTCTCCTCCCATAGCGCCTCGGCGAGCCAGTCAAGAGATACCGGCCGGTTGAGGTTGAGCAGAAGCGCTAGGAGCAGCGCTCGCTGTTTCGGGCCGCCCGTCGGCACCAGTTCCCCGTTTTTGCGGACGACTCTGACCGGCCCCAGGATCTGGAAGGTGTGATGCAAACTAATTCGCCCCCTTTTGTCTGTGTCCGCCGCCACGCCGGGATTCGAGCTGTTGGGTGTCCCACTGCGCTGGGGCGCGGGTGAGCTGCCCGGGAGTACGTCACCGATTTCAATGGCTGGCCCCCCCGTAGTCCTCCAACAGCCGACCGAGAACGACCCGTTGGGCCGGACGTTGTGTGTCTCGTCAGCCGTAGCGACGGTTCGCCCGGCGGGCCCAGCACTACAGAGACTGCTGACTGCCAGCCAGGCGGAACAAGCGCAATTGGCTGTCCCGGACAGATGCGGGCTGTCCGGGCTGGTCAGGGGCCTTGTCCGGCTTCGGCCCGGACAGGAGGAATAGTCAAATCCTGTGGATCGTGAGGTGGTTCAGGCTGCGTGAGCTTCGGGGCGTTCGACGAGTTCGCCTCGTTCGAAGCGGGCCCCTGCTCGGACGAGGGCGACGAGGTGGGGTGCGTTCACGGCTCGCCAGCGGGCCTGGGCGGACTCGACGAGCTTGAAAACCATCGCCAGGGCGGCGGCCCGGGAGCCGGCCCCCTTGGTGACCTTGGTCCGCAGACGGAGGGTCGCGAAGGTCGACTCGATGGGGTTGGTTGTCCGCAGGTGGATCCAGTGCTCGGCGGGGAAGTCGTAGAACGCCAGCAGCTCGTCCTCGTCATCGACGATCTTCTTGACGGCCTTGGGGAACTTTGCCCCGTACTGCTTGGCGAACGCCTTGACCGCGGCGGCCGCGTGCTCCTTGTCCTCGGCGTTGTAGATGTCCTGGATGGCCTTCTTCGCCGCGGTGGCTTTGTCCACGAGAACTCGTGGACAAAGCCACGCTGGAAGACGTCCCGGACACGTACGCGACGCCCCGGCCCAGGTCAGAGACGATCCAAACGTCACGGAGGTCGGTAAACAGGACCACGACGTCCTGATGCTGTTCGACAACTCCCTCGACGGCATCGAGGACAGCGACAGTCAGGTCAACCAGGCGCTCGGCATGGTCAACCTCGCGGCGCAGGACTGGTTCGACACCTTCGATCCTGAGCAGGCCCGAGACCACGCCCGCGGTTTCCGCCACGAGTGACGAGGCACCGGCAACTGAGCTGTCCCGCTCGATATCGGAGCCCGAGCAGTCGAAATCGCCGACGTTTCTCCGGGGCACCCCGAGCGTGCGGTTCAAGTTCACGCAGCTCGGAAGCGGTCGGGACGACCATAGCCGGTGCAACACCTGTCGTGCACGGGCACCCGTTGGCTGGCCGATGCCGTGGCAGAGTCACCGCCGCGACCACCGTGCAGGCCAAGGCGAAGACAGCCACGGCCACACCCTTCCCGTGCGGTCAGGCCTGCGCCTCTTGCCCCCCTTCGCCCCTGTGCCCGTGGCCACGGCTCTTGCCCCGGGCTCGGTACCGGTGTCGGCTGCCTCCGGACCGGCTGCCGCACGTCCGCTCCACTCCGTCTCCGCAATGTCCCACAGTGCCAGGCACCGCCCGTCAGGTTCGAGCGCGAGACGGCACAGCACCTGCACCGCCTCGCGCGGCGGTAGCGTCTTTCCGTTGAGATAGCGGTCCCATGACGACTTGCTGAACGGGGTCCTCACTGAGAGGGCCGCCAGGCTCAAGCCGGTGCGACTCTTCAGCTCGCGCAGTGCCTCAGCCAGCCGAGCAAGTTCCTCCGCGCCGACCCGTATGGACGTGACCTGTCCAACAGCCGGCTGGGTGCTGGGAGCGGGCCGCGACGCCACCTCGTGCAGCGTCAGCAGCCGAGTTGGATCGCCCCCACAGACCCTTGCAAGCTGTTCGACGGCCTCCCGCGGCGGGAGCGATTTTCCGTTGAGATACCGCTCCCATGACTTGGCGCTGAAACCGGTTTTCGCCCCGAGTGTCCCCATGCTCAAGCCACTGTGGTCCTTGAGGCGACGTAGTTGAACGATCAACTGGCGGTGCCGCTGCGGGAGATCGTCCTGCAATGGATACCACCGAGGGCGAACCCCAACCGCGGTATCCGCAATTGCCCCTCGCGCCAAGGGCGTCGGCTTCTTCATGGGTTGTGACTCACTGGCACGGGCCGACGCGGCAGAGTGTTGGGGCGCGCGTTGGCGCGGCTGGTTCTCACTGGCAACACGCTTCTTCGACGGGGACTCGACGGGCGCCTGCCCGTAGTAAAGGCGTGCGTGAGTGCTGCTCCAGGTGTTGATCTCCTCAGCGTCGATCCCACAGCCATGCAGGAAGGCCAGCAGCCTCTGCGATGGCGGGAGTTGCTCCCGACTGAGCATGTCACCCAGTGCGCTCTTGGATATGGATGTTCGAGTTTCAAGAACTCGCAGCGATAGCCCTGACGCCGTCTTGACCATGCGCAGACACTGAACGAAGTCGGCCGCGGTTTCGGCTTGCCGCAGCCGGCGGACTCGCTCTGTGCGAGTGACCGCGTCGAAGTAGTCCTCGGTAGTGGACGGAATGCCCTGGCGGTGGGTGGCTTGGAGACGGGCCTTCTGCCACCTGCGGTGCCAGTGCTCTTCCTCTCCTCCGCAAGCTTGCACGTAGGCACGCGTAAGTCGCCAGGATGGCAGTCGTTGGCCGGAGGCGGCCTGGGAGAGTGCACTGACCGAATACCCGGTGCGGTCGGCCATCTGCTGATAGGTCTGCCCTTCTCGAAGGCGTCGAAGCGCGGCGGCGAAGTCGGCGTAGGGAGCGCCGGGTGCGATGGCAGCTTCGGAACGGCCCACGATGTCCTCCTCATGCGTCGCCCGGATGTGGCGCCGACCTGACCAGGCCGGCGCCACATGAACGGGTGTGTCAGGACAGTCGGTAGTGGACGTCGCTGGCTAGCAGACCGATCCCCCCAGCGAGGCAGAGGGCGACCGCTGCGCTATGGCCGAGGATGATGAGCACGACAACAATTACCGCCACCACCAGGAGGCGACTGGTCGGCACGTGAGGACTGACGAGGCAGGCAGCAGTTGGCTGTGCCGGATGACGATCGGGCTGCACGAGTGCAGCGCGCCGCCTTCGTTGTGACGAGGCGCCCATATTGAGCGGGTTTCCTTTCGCTTGATCGCTGGCCCGGACTAATCACACGCAGTCGGAGGTTGCCGCCAACGAATGCGCTAGGCCGATAGTGCTATGCGCCGACAATGGCTGTCTAGCCGATCGCGCATTTCCTTTATCGACCTCCTCGAGCCTCTTCCCCTAACTTTGCGACTCAGATGAACCTTGCTCGAACTGGCGTGCACCGGTGCCCAGTTCAAATCTCAGCCGTCGCCGTCCCTGCCTATAGGCGCCCATCAGTGCTGAATCTGCTTTTTCAACGCCGTCCGCGTCGTCTTTGTTTTTCACAGGCATCCCGTGAAGCCGTCAAGGGGAATCAGCTTTTCGTGGATTACCCCTAAAGAAAAAGAACGGGCACCCCGGAGAAACCGGTGGTCACGCGCCGAGAATTTTTCACTCAGGCGTCCGCCACTGTCCTGGGCATCCCGGAGAGCCGTGATGATCTTGCTGGACGACCGCAGCTCCCGGAACATGGCTTCGACACCGCGGCCTACGCGTCGTAGTGGTCAGAGGCGCCTGTCCGTTGGCCCGGACGACTCGTCTCATGCGCTGCCTCCGCATCGTTGCCGCGATCGAGGGCGTGATCACATCGTGATCGGCCAACTGTCGGGCCGCCCCCCGAGCTAGGCTCCAGCCTGGCGTCATTGCGGCCCGACAGTCTTGGCACGTACGCATACGACATCCTCGGTGAGCCCGCTTCTGAGTGGGCACCGACGGCCACGGGCGGCGGCCCTGTAGGCGCGGCGATCGTGCTGCCGTCGCCGCACCCATGCTTGCCTGACGGATGGGTCACTGCTGCCGCCATGTCGAGAGCACTGCCGGGATACGTCCTGCGCCGCCGGTCCATACCCGTGGCACGATCCCCTGGCCGAGCCGAGAGATCGGCCTGGATGCCCGACCGGGTGTACCAACGGCCTACTTCCCTCCTCAGCCTGGTCGCGCGGACCTAGAGGCTGAGGAGGTGTGCAGAGCGAGCAGGGTGAGCGAGGGATTCTTCGTTGTCGAGGTCGATGTCCGCGAGGAACATGGGACGTCGAACGCCGCGCGCTACAGACGGTTGACCAGGACGACACGATGAACGTCCCGGTCGCCAGGCGGGTCCGCGGTCACTCGAGCGCGGTCGGTGCCGTTGGCCGGTTGAACTGCGCCATGAGTTCGCGGTTGGCCGCGCGGGCGGCGGCGAGGTCGTCGTCGCGCTCCTGGAGCTTCAACTCCAGGTCGATCACCTGAAGCGTGCGCGGCTACCGTGCCGACAAGGTCTTCCACGTACTTCAGGAGCCAGGGCGCTCGACGGGTCCTCTGCCCGGGCGGCAGGATCGTCCTGGTCGGTCAGGACTGGGACGCCATCGTGATCGACTCGGATGACGCGGCGCTCACCCGCACGATCGTGCACGCCCGCGCCGACCTTCTGGGCACGCCCCGCGCCAGCCGCCAGTACCGCAGCCTGCTCCTGGCCAGCGGCTTCGACGATGTCACGGTCGAGGTGCACACCAGCGTGTTCACCGACCCCGCGATGCTGTCGCTGCTTGCGAGGCTCGCCGAGCCGGCCTGCGCCAGCGGCGCCGTCGGCCGTGACCAGGCGGACGAGTGGCTCGCCGAACAGCGCCGACGCGCCGAGACCGGCCGCTTCCTCATCGCCATCGGCGGTCTTCTCGCTTCCTCCGGATCAAGCAGATCCAGTATCAGCGTGTCCACCACTCAGGGGGAGGCCCCTGGTTTGCCGCCTTCGACCCCGAGCAGGCCCGCAATCCCGATCGCGGCTTCCGCCACCCGTGACCGCGGTACACCCGGCGGTTACCGGCGGCTGTCACGCCGATGCGGCGCCCGACGCGTCCACGGAAGGCGGCAGGGTGCGCAGGCGTTCGCGTAGATCGGCCACGTACTCGGCGGGGCGGGCGGCGAGCAGGCCCTCCAGTCGCTGCAACCGGGTGCGGGCGGTGGCGCGCAGGCGGCTCGGCGGCACCCGGTCGAGGATGTCCAGGGCGCGCTGAGCGGCGTCGGACGGTTGGTCGGCGGCTTCAGCCTGGGCGAGGACGAGGGTGGCGGCGGCCCATCCGGGGGTGCCGGGTGTGCAGGCGGCCGCGGAGGCTTCGGCGCGGGCGCGGGCCTGTTCGGTGCGGCCGAGCGTGAGGTGCGCTTCGGCCTGGTGCAGGGCGAGTTCGGGTTCGTCGAAGCCGAAGCGCCCTGGGGCCTGTCCGGCCGGGTCGGCTTCGAGTTCGATCAAGGCGACGTCGAGGGCAGCGGTCGCTTCCCGGTCGCGGCCCTGCTGGGCGAGGGTGGGCAGCAGCGCCCAGGCGTGGAGCTGGGCACGGACCAGGCCGGCGGGGGCGGCGGCCGCGCCGCGCTCGGCGTACGTGTACGCGGCGGTCGGGTTGCCGTTGTGGCGGGCCACCATGCTCTGCGCCCCGTACGCCCACGCCGCCAGCGCCGTATCACCGCACCGGTTCGCGTACGAGATGGCGGTGCCCAGGTGGGTGCGTGCGCCGGCCGAATCGTCGAGGTGGAAGGCGAGGTTGCCCAGCAGTCCTGAGAGACGGCCGAGCTGGCGGTGCAGTTCGGTGCCGTCCGTGCCGGCGGGGAGCACGCCGGCCAGCAGGGTGCGGGCCGCGCGGACCTCGCGAAACAGCAGCGGGACGGGGTGACGGCTGTAGTTGAGGTGGTAGTGGTCGGCGGCGGCTTCGGCGAGTTCGTCGACCAGTGGGCTGCCCTCGCCTTCCGTCAGGAGCGCAAGCTGGAGAGACTCTCTGACCGAGGGGAGCCCCGCATCGGTGGTCATCGGATCCGCCCCTTCCTACTATGCGGCAGCGAGCTGGAGGAGTTCTGGCACGCCCTGGGCGTCCTGGTAGTGCTGGAAGCGGGGGAGAAGGTCGTCGACAAGCTGCACACAGCGGGGTGCTCCGATGCGACGTGCCAGGAGCAGGGATTCGGTGGCGGCGGCCGCGGCGAGCTCGGGTTCCTTCAGATCGAGGTGGCTCGCGGCGCGGTAGGCGAGGAACACGCCCCTCGTCTTGTCCCGGGCGGGCGGCAGCAGGCGTTCGCCTTCGCTGATGAGCTGGTGGGCGTGGCTGATGTCGCCGAGGTCCAGGAGGGCCTGGCCTGAGTCGACGGCGAGGTCGGCTTCGGACACCCAGGCGCACCAGGCTGGCCGGTCGGCGCTGGCGTCGCTGAGGTGCTGCTCGGCCGCGGTGAGGGCGCGCAGCACGGAGCGTCGTTCACCGCGGCCGCCTCGCACGGCGAGGGTGCGGGCGAGACGCAGCTGCAGCAGGCAGCGGGCGGCGGGGTTCTGGGCACGGGTGAGGGCATGGTTGAGGATGCTGGCCGCCGTGGTGTGGTCGTTGCGCCAGGCGGCCTGGTAGGCGAGGTCACTCAGGAGGCCGGCACCCATGTCGTGGTCCCCGGCGGCGTGGGCGTTGTGCAGGGCGGCGATCCAGTTCTGGCTGGCGTGGGTGTGCCGGCCCAGGTCGAAGCGGTGCCAGGCGACAGTCTGGGACAGCGAGGCCGCCAGGGTGTGCAGACGCTGCCCAATGCCGGGCGTGTAGCGGCCGTGTTCGAGCAACTCAGTCACCGTGGACAGATGGGCATCCATGAGGGTGGCGGTGTGCTGGTGCTGCTCGGTGGCGTGACCGGCGAGTTGCCGGGTGGTGTTCTCTAAGAAGGCGACGAAGTCCTCGCCAATCGGTTTTCCGTTGTGGGCCTGGGCGAGCGCGGTGGCGGGGCCGGCAGCCCAGTCTGCGGCCAGCGCGGACAGAGCGGCGCCGGAGATCGAAAAGAAGGTGCGGCGGTCCATCGCTGTTCGCAAGGCCTCTCTCAGGGCGGATACGGAACTGTGGGGTCCGAGCCGGATCACCCCGTCGGCGGTGAGCGGCAGCCAATTCGGCCAGTCGCCGGGACGGACGATGTCCGCGGGCCAGCCGAGCGCTTCGGCGATGTAAATCTGGGATTCCTCGCTGGGTTCGACGCCGCGCTGCCATTTACGCACCCGCGCCTCGTCCGTGCCTGAGCGCAGCCCGCGGCGGGCGGCCGCGGCATGGATACCGGAGACCAGCTCCTTATTCGTCATGCCGCGCGCGAGGCGCGCCAAGGCCAGAGGGTGACGGGTGGTCTCTTCCACGTCTCCATCGAATCACTCAGCGAACATGAGCGGTGACTCATTCGCGGAGACGGGACCCCCTGGGGACCCCCTCCAACTGGTCGACGGAGTCGAACAGTTGAGCCCATTCTCGTTCGTGCTGCAGCGCATGCGGCGCCACCACCAGCCACGTTCGAACGAGAAGGAAGCACTGATGACACCACCGGAGAAACCGTTGGTTTCGGTCGTGGTCAGTGCCCGGGGAAACACCGCGAGCCTGAGGAGTCTGCTGGACGCCCTGACCCAGCAGACGCTGCCTGCCGGGCAGTTGGAAGCCGTCGTCGTGGACAACGACCTCCCCGGGCCCGTGCGCCCGATCGCGGACGCGGTCCGCGACGGCGACTGGCCGTTTCCCGTGCGCGTACTGTACGAGCCGACCTTGGGCCTGAGTGCAGGCCGCAACCGCGGGATCTGCGCGGCCCGCGGCGAGTACGTCGCCATCACTGACCCCGACATCGCCCCCGACGCCGGCTGGCTGCAGGCCCTCGTCGACGCGATCCGGGAAGAGAAGGTGTTCGCCGTCGGCGGCCGCACCCACGTCACCTACCCGGGAGGCCAGGTCACCGCGCTGACGAAGGCGCTGCGCGAGTGCCACGGCGCGGTGGACTGGCCCGAGGGCCGGGCGTCGGCCGTGTGGCCGTACTGGGTCACCGGCTGCAACCTCCTCTTCCACCGCCAGACCGCGCTCGACCTCGGGCTGTTCCGTACGGATCTCGGGCGCCGGGGCCGGTGGATGGGCGACTGCGAGGACCTGGAGTTCATCGACCGGGCCCGCCAGGCCGGCCATCAGACCCTCATCGAGCCGACGGCCGTCGCCTCCCATCCCGTCTACCGGCCGGAGACCACCCTCACCTACTTCCTGCGCCAGGGCGCCGGGCACGGCGTGTGCGTCGCCCGCATGCACCTGAGCGTGATCGTGGAGCCCGCCGCGATCCAGGCCGGCCGCGACGCGGTGCATGCCGCCGTCATCAACCTCGCCGCTGGGTGGGCCTTCCTGGACCGCTCCCGCGCCGTCGAAGGCGCCCGCGACCTGGCCCGGATCGGCGCCTACCACCTCGAACGCGGTCGTCTACGCCTCCTGGGCCGCTGCCCCATCGCCCTCGCCCAGCACGCCCCGACGAAGGAGTTCCCTGCATGGACGTGATCAGCATCCCCGGCCTGTCCGCCGCCTCCGCCCTCCTGGGCGCCGAGGTCGTCGAACGTAAAGGGGCAGGCCACCCCGACACCCTCGCCGACGGCGTGGCCGAGGCGATCTCCCGCTGCTACAGCCGCTACTGCCTCGACGCCTTCGGCGCGATCCTGCACCACAACACCGACAAGACCTCGCTGCTCGGCGGAGCCGCCGACGTCCGCTTCGGCCACGGCGAACTCACCGCGCCCATCCAGGTCCTGGTCAACGGACGGATCACGGCCGCCCTCGGCGACCACACCATCCCGGTCGCCGACATCGTCACCACCGCCGCGCGCGAATACCTCGCCAGCGCCCTACCGCTGCTCGACGCCAACCGGTGGGTCGACGTGCGGCCGCGGCTGACCCAGGCTTCCAGCCCCGGCGCCGTCAGCACCCCGGACTCGGACAAGGGCGAGGCCTCCCGGCAGCGGTGGTTCGCGCCGCGCACCCTCGACGACCTCGCCGAACGGCACCGCCTGTTCTCCAACGACACCAGCGCCGGCGTCGCCTACTGGCCGCTGGGCGTCGCCGAGCAGGTCGCCCTCGGCGTCGAGGAGCAGCTGACGAGCGAGGCGTTCCGCGCCGAACACCCCTACTACGGCACCGACATCAAACTCATGGTCGTCCGCCACGGCCCGCGCGTGCAGCTGACCGCGTGCGTGCCACAGATCGCCCGCGAGACCCCCGATCTGGACACCTACGTCGCCCGCCGGGCGCAGGCCCGCGACCTGATCGGCGAACTCGCGGCGACGATCGCGCCCGAGCACCACGTGACGGTGGCCATCAACACCCGCGACGTCGACGCCCGCCCCGAGCTGTACCTGACGGCGACCGGATCGTCGATCGAGTCCGGCGACGAAGGCGTCGTCGGCCGCGGAAACCGCGCCAACGGTCTGATCAGCATGCTCAGGCCGTGGTCCGCGGAAGGGGTCTCCGGGAAGAATCCCTCCTACGACGTCGGCAAGCTCTACAACCTGGCCGCGGGCGAAGTCGCCCGCCGCCTGCACGCGGAAAGCGGACTGGACTGCGCGGTCGCGCTCGTCTCCCAGTCCGGCCGGGACCTGACCGACCCCTGGCAGGCGATCGTGCAGGCCTCCGGGCCCAACGCCATCCCCAACGCCCGCGTCCGGCAGACGGTCGCCGACGTGATGGCGGACTTGCCCGCGCTGCGCGAGCAGCTGCTCGACGGAAAGCTGGCCACGGCATGACCCCGCTCTCCGAGACCGCCGCGGGATTCGTGCCGTGCCTCAACCAGGCCACCCTCTCTGGCCTGCCCCTGGAGCAGTTCCTCGTCCTGGCCGCGGGCGCAGGATTCCCCACGACCGAGGTCTCCATCCAGCAGGCACAGGCATATGGCATCGGCCCGTTACGCGACCTGCTGCAGGAGATGGGCGTGAGCGTCGCGGCGGCGAGCGGCATCCTGCCCGCCGGGCCCGTCCTGCCCGCCCCGCTCCTAGTCGACCGGGACGCCTACCGCGCGTGCCTCGACGGCCTTCGCGAGCGTCTGAAAGCCATGGCCGCCCTCGGCTGCACCGTGGCCACCACCGTCCTCAACCCCCGCACGTTCCTTCCGGCCTCCCAGGCCCGGGCCCTGGCCCGGGAGCGGATCGCCCACCTCGCCGACGCGGCCGCAGCCCACGGCGTGCGGCTCGCCGTCGAAGCCGTCAGCGTCCGTCACGGGCTGCCGCCCGACCTGGACGGTCCCCACCCGGTCGCCGACAGCCTGCCCGATCTGGCCGAACTGCTGCACGAGACCAAGGCCGGCAACGCGGGGGTGCTCGTGGACTCCTTCCACTGGGCCGCCGCCGGCGCCGACCCGGCCCACATCACCGGCCTCGGCACCACGATCACGCACGTGCAGATCGCCGACATCCCGCATCCCGACACGGGCGACGGACTCACCGATGCCCACCGGTTGTTCCCCGGCGACGGCGCCCTCAACTGGCCGGCCTTCACCGACGCCCTGACCCGGGCCGGCTACCGGGGGCCGGTGTCGGTGGAGCTGTTCAACCCTCATCTGCGGGCGCTGCCCGCCGGTGAGATCGCCCGCTGCTCCCTCCACGCGGCCACCACCTGCTGGACTCTCCCGGAGGCGCCCCGATGACCACCACCGCACGCCCGACCAGCTGGCCGTGGCGGCTCGCCATCGCCGGGTGCGGCGCCGCCGCCTTCGGACTGCACCTTCCGCTCCTGGCCCGCTCCACGGCGTTCGAACTGATCGCCGTAACCGACCGCGACCCCGAGCGGGCACGCGCGGCGCAGAGGCGGTTCGCCGTTCCCCGCACGGCTTCACGGGTCGGCGACCTGCTGCAGGACGTGGACGCCCTGGTGATTCTCACCGGAGTACACGAGGACCTCATCGAGGAGGCCCTCGACGCCGGCGTGCATGTCGTCACCGAGAAACCCGTCTGCCTGGACGTCGTCCGCACCCGCAAGCTCGCCGAGCGGGCGCGGGAGGCAGGGCTGCTGCTGGAAGTCGGTGCGATGCGCGCCCACGACCCGGCCCTGCACGCCGCCCTCGCCCACGTACCCAAACCCGCCGGCGGCTGGCTGGTGAAAGCCGACGGGGTCGACGAGAGCGCGCGCCGGCACCTGCTCCCGTCCGGCTTCGCGCCGTACACCTTCGACCAGGACCCGACGCAGCCGGTCCCCGACCACCTGGTTCCGCATCAGGTGACGGCGCTGCAGATCCTGCTGTGGCAGGGCTACCACCTGCTGACCGCGCTGGTCCTGGCCGTGCCCGCGCCACCGCCACGGCGTGCACCCTCGACGCGGCCGGGCAGTCCGTGCACGCCCTGTTGCACGGGCCGAACGGGGAGCCGTTCACGCTGGTCATCGCCGCGACTCCGGCCGGGGTCTTCCGCGAGACGATCCACTTCGCCGACGCGCACGGCGCCGCCACGATCGACTTCGCCCGCCCCTACGCACCGGCCGACGGCACCCTCGTGACCACGGCCGACGGCATGCAGAGCGGCTTCACCGACCCGTTCGCCGCGCTGTGGATGTCCGTCGCCGCGCGCCTGTCCGGGCAGCACCCTGCCGACCTGCCGACCAGCGTCGACCTCGCCCTGCGGGTCGAGGCCCTGGCCCTGGCCCTGGCGGAACTCGCCGACCAGCCGCACGCCCGCACATGGAAGGACGCCTGATCGTGGAACACCGCGCTCCCGTACTGGTTCTGGACGGCCCGCCCGGAGCGGGCAAGACGTCCCTGCTCGCGCGCATGGTTCTCGCCCTCGGCGACGAGGCCATGTGGTTCACCGAGCCCAACGCCCGTCTCGCCACCGGCCTCGCGGCCCCCGTGCACCCCAGCCCGGCCGGACACACCCTGTGGTTCCTGCGGCATGAGCTGGCGAAGGCCCGCGCCATGGGGAACCTGACCGCTGACCCGGCGACGAGCCTGCTCATCTCCGACCGCAACCAACTCGGCGCCCTGGCGTACTGCTACGCCACCCGGGCCGAGGACTCCCTTCCCTACCTCACCGCCCGCGACTTCTACGCCCGCCGCATCGCCCCCGAACTGCCCGAGACGGTCCTCACCGCGATCCTCCTGGTCAGCCCCGACCAGAGCCTCAACCGCCGCGGCCGGGTCGCTGAACTGCCTCGCTGGAAGCAGTGGTTCGACACCGGTCTGCTGGAACGCCTGCACACCTTCTACCGGGAGATCGCCCCCACGCTGTGCCCGACCCCACCGGCAATCATCAACACCGACGGGGCCACCCCCGAAACGGTCCTCGCCCAGGTCGCCGGCGTCCTCGCAGACGCAGGCCTCGATGAGACCGCACGACGTCTCACCGCCGCCAACGTGTCGAACGCGCGGCCGCCGCTGGCCGATGAGTTCACCGACGCCTACACCGAGCTCGGCGGCCTGGAGGCCTTCGGCCACCCCTTCACCCCGTCGATCCCCTACCGCGGCAGCACCGTCCAGCTGTGCCAGCTCGGCGCACTGCACCGCGACCCATCCGGCGAGGCCCGGCTGTGGGACCCACTGACCGCACCCGCCATACGAAGGGCCGCCTGATGAGCCGCTCCAAGCCCTGCGTCGTCGGCATCAACCTCGGGCACGACGGCGGCGCCGCCCTGATCACCGACACCGTGATGGTCGCGATCGGCGAGGAACGCCTCAACCGCACCCGCTACAGCCCCGGCTTCGAGGCCTCGCTCCTGTACTGCCTGCGCGCGGCCGGCCTGACGCTCGCCGACATCGACCTGGTCGCCGTGAGCGGCATCGGCCGCACCCCACCCACCCGGGCCGAGACCGGCCTGGTTCACCTCGGCATCGCCCCGAGCCGGATCGTCCCGGTCGACCACCACCTCAGCCACGCCTACACCGCCTACTGCCTCAGCCCGTACCAGGAGGCGACCGTGCTGGTCGTCGACGGCGGCGGCAACGCAGGCGACACCGAGACCTACTACCGGGCTACCCCGGACGGGATCGAGCGCCTGGGCGGCAACTCGCCCACCAGGCCGAGGGCGGGCGGGATCGGCGCGACCTACGAGGCCTTCACCAACTGGCTCGGCTGGCACGAGCAGGAGGCCGGCAAGACCATGGCACTCGCCTCCTACGGCGACGCCAGTCGCTACGACGCCCCGCTGTTCGACGTCGCCGACGCCACCGTCCACGGACATCTCACCCGCACCCACGCGCGCGGCATCGCGGAACTCGCCGAACGTACCGGCTTCGACTTCGGACCGTACGAAAGCCGCGGCAAGCACGAACTCGGCAAGCACACCGCCGCCTACGTCCAGGACCAGACCGAACGCGCCCTGTGCCAGCTCACCGAGCAGACCATCGCGGCCACCGGGCTCAGCAACCTGTGCTTCGCCGGCGGCGTCGCCCTGAACTGCGTCGCCGCCGACAAGATCCGCCGCCTGGACGCGGTCACCGGATACTTCGCCCCGCCCGCCGCATCCGACCGCGGACAGGCCCTCGGCTGCGCCCTGTATGCCTGGCACCGTCTCACCGGTGGCCTGCCCAGGCGACTGCTGGCCAGCGACTACTTCGGCCGCGAGTACACCGACAAGGAGATCGAACAGGCCCTGACCCGCGACCCCCGATCCGGCCTGGTCGAACGGCGCCGGACGCCATTCACGTGGCGCCGGGAGAGCGACATCGCACAAACCGCCGCCCAGATGATCGCCGACGGAAAGATCATCGGATGGTTCCAGGGCGGCAGTGAACTCGGGCCCCGTGCCCTAGGGGCCCGCAGCATCCTCGCCGATCCCCGCACCACCGCCAGCTCCGACGCCCTCAACCGGAGGATCAAGCACCGCGAGCCATTCCGGCCATTTGCGCCAGCCGTCCGCGCCGACCACGCCAGCACCTGGTTCGACCTCGACGTACCCAGCCCATTCATGCTGCTGGCCCCACCCGTCCGCCCCGACCACGCCGACAAGATCGCCGGAGTCGTCCACATCGACGGCACAGCCCGCGTCCAGACCGTCGACCCCGCCGCCGCACCCGACTACGGAGCGCTGATCGAGAACTTCAACCAGCTCACCGGGGTGCCCGTCGTCCTCAACACGTCCTTCAACGACCGCGAGCCCATCGTCGAGTCCCCAGCCCACGCACTCGCCACGCTCCAGGCCTGTGACCTGGACGCGATGTGCATTGGCGAATACCTGGTCGAGCGGTCCTGACCCCCCTCCGGGGACTGCCACACTGGAAGGCATGACGACCTCCACTCCGCCGCTGAGGGAAGCCGCCCGCGCCATCGTCCTCGACGCAGAGGATCGCGTCCTGCTGCTGCGCTACGACGAGAACGGCGGCTTCTGGGCGACGCCCGGCGGCTCCCTGGAGGACGGGGAGGACCACGCCACGGCGACGCTCCGCGAGTTGCATGAGGAACTCGGTGTCGATGCGAGCGCCGTCGACCTGGGAGCGCAGCTCGCGGAGCGCAGCAAGGACCACCTCGTCGGCGGGCGCGCGGTCCGCCAGGTGGAGAAGTACTTCCTCGCCCGCATCCCCGCAGCTGCCATCGACCCGGCCCGGGCATCGCAGCCCGACAACATCCGCGAACACCGCTGGTGGCCCCTCGCCGACCTGCACGCCACAGCCGAAACGGTCTACCCGCTCGGTCTCGCCGACCTGCTCACCGGTGTCCTCGCGCACGGTGCACCCATGCGCCCCGTCGTCCTGGCCGGATAAGCCTTCCCCACACCGCGCGGGACAGCAGACTGCGGGCACGACTCAGCACCGCCCGCCCCCTCCGATGCCGTATGCCGCCGTACTCTGCGACGTTACGGGCTACCCGCCAGTTGAACGCGGCCTTTGCCCCGGCCCGCGTGCACCCCGCCATCACCGCAGAGATCACCGACGAACAGTGGAGAACCTCTGTGGCGGCCGACCTCGCCAACAGCTGCGGCTCGAATACCGCGACCACGACGAACTACGCATGACGCTCGCGCCGCTGCTCAACCAATAGCCCCCGTACGGCCTTCTGCCCGCTGCGCCAGGCCGGGCCAGCGGCCTCGGCCCAGCGCCTCACCGACCGAGCAGCTGATTTACGAGCCCAACGGGCCATGGACAGCACGCGCGCCGACGTTCGCGGCGGTGGTGTCAGGGGGCGGGCTGGTAGCAGCAAAATTCAGTAGTTGCTCCCCTGGTGCCCGAGTTACTCGGACACCAGGGGAGCGTGGTTTGAGTCGCTGGTATCGGCTCCTGGGCCGATCCGAGCCTTTGGGACTGCCGCCGGCTTAGGTCTGGCTGAGGGCCTTCAGACGCATCCAACCGATGTCGTCGGCAGCTGCGTCGGAGTGGACTGCGACGTAGTACTCCTGTTCACCCTGGTTGTACCAGGTGAAGCAGTATGGGCCGACGATATCGCCGGAATGCTTCGTCTTGATCAGATTGCCGGGGTCGCGGAAGGGTTTTTCGTACACACCGGCGGTTCCCCACTGGACCTGCCAGTGGCATTGGGCAGCGGCGTGCGTGGGGGCCTGGACAGCGGCGGAGGTACCAGCTGCGCTCGTGGCAGCCCTGTCACGGGAGCTCGAGCCAAGAGCTTCCTGACCCAGGGAGGCACGCGTACCCTGCGGGCGCTGCTTCCGCTTCTCCTTTTTGAGCAGGTGTTCACCACACCTGTACGACTTGGCTTCGCCCGCGAAGCTCCACCGGCCCCTCACCCGCCGGACCTTGGATGCTTCGACGAAGCCCCAGCCCTTGTCCTTGTCGTAGATGACGGCCCAGCGTCCGTCCTTGGTGGTGTAGCGGTACCAGACCTGCTTGCGGTGTTCGAGTTTCCCAGCGGCGGGGTTCTTTCCCGGGCCTCCGCTGTAGTCACCACGCCAGTTCAGGTTGTAGTACAACGTGGCATCGCGGGTGATCTTGGTCTTCTGAGGGCCTCGTGCCCTGTTCTCACCGCAGTTGAAGCGGCGACCGATGTTCTTCCTGTCCGTCAGCCAGTCCACCCGCCACTGCGAGCACCGGTCCTTGGTCCTGGACAGCTTCCTGCTCAGATACGGAATCGACTTGCGGTCGCCTGCAGACGGGCCGATCCACAGGCACGTCCGCGCGGTGCCGTCCGCATACCCCCAGCGGTAGGTGAGGTCGCGCCCCCGCCTCTTCGAGACGTACGTCCCGCTGCGAGACCGGTACTTCTTGCTGGAGACCTTGGAGGTGCTGTGGCGGTAGAAGTCCTGCCTTTCGAACAGCCGGCCCATGTAGTAGTAGCCCGGCTGGTTGTACAGGTAGACCCCGCCGCCCTTGTACTCAAGTGCCGCCGAGCCCTCGACCTTGTGATGCGTGGCTGCGTGCGCGGCATCGGGCAGCGCGGCCACCAGGAGCAGTGAGAGCGCAGCGAGCGTGCGCCGACGCCAGGTCCGGCTGGCTACCAGGCGGGCCAGCCAGCCTCTCCGCCACCTCGGGCGTGGCGGTGTGGAGGTACTGGAGTTACCGGTGCGTTTGCCGAGCATGAGACCTCTCTTTCTGACTCAATCCCAGGTGCGACCGCCTGGGTTGACGGGCACCGAGAGTTGCTGACCCGACCCGTGTCCCGCACCTGCGGGACACCATCGGGACAAAAAGGCCGGTGACCTGCGATGTCCCGCGCACGATCCGGCGGTGCGTCAGTGTGGATGCCGCGCAGACGGCAGGAGGAGGTCACATGGCCGAGGGCAGCGATCAGGATTTCTGGCTGGAGGAACGAGCTGAGGTCGTCAGGCAACTCAGGGACAGTGCCGGCCTCACTGTGCGCGGGTTGGCGTCCAGAACCTCCCGGGCACCGCAGTCCTGGTCGGCATACGAGAACCCGGGAGAGAGGCGGCGAATCCATCCAGAGGTTCTGCAAGAGTTGATCGCTCTCGCCCCCAGCGCGCCCGCCGAACTCAAACGGCGAGCACAGCGTCTGCTGGAGCAGCTTGAAGGAGACCGCGCTGCTGCGTCGGCCCGCACGGCCGCCGCTGGCCCAGACATTCCCGACAGCCAGGAAGGCGCCCCCGAAACGGGCCCGTTAAGCCGGCCCAGGGCAGGTTCGTCAGCCTTTCTGGTGTGGTCGAGGAAGAAGAAGGGCCTCGCCCTCGCCGGCGCAGCCCTGGCCGTAGTGGGTGTGGCCGCCTTCGCCTTCTTGCGAGAGCAATACGATGATCCCTCCGTTACGACGGAGGCCATGGCTTCCGCCTCACCGAGCCGCACCAGCCCGACCCCGACACCCTCACCCACGACTACGCCGTCCACAAGTCCGGCCAATACCACCGCGCCAGAGAGCCCTCCTTCAAGCACCACCGCCCCGGCCACATCACCGCCCGGCGCACCGGCACCGCCCCGGCAGGAGCTCACACCGTCCGCGGAGCCGACCCTTTCAGCCAAGGCCTCGCCCGCACCGTCTACCTCCTGCCAGCGGCGCAAGCAGTACCGGGTCACCGAGCGTGGCAACGTGGTGGACGAGATCGACAATCCCATCGGTCAAGTGGTCCCGGACGAGCGATTCATCCACGATGATTCCCCGGAGCATCCCCTCAACCGATCCCGCCTATACGGCACCGTCGTGGGCCGGGATCTGGATGGCTACGTCATGGAAAGCAAGCTGGCCTACGAGCGCATGGTCTGCGTGTAGAGGCGTGCCATCCGGCACGGCACCACGATGAGCATCGATGGCCACCAGGGTCTGGGAAAGGGAAGTATCGGAGCGACCAGTAGGTGAACGACGGCGATATTCCCCAGCTACGGCGCCAGAAAATTCCCCATGGGGATCCCGGCGCTGCACCGGCGCGACCAGGGGGACGCCGCTCGTCCCCGGCCCGCCCGACCCACGACACTGCCCGGGCGGGCGGGCCGCCCTCAGACTCACCGCGCGTTCGCACGCTTGCCTGGGAAAGTGGCGCCGCACCTGGGGAATTACGCGGTCGTCGACAACCAGTAGCGCTACTGGTCGCTCCGATACTTCGAGGCCGTACTACGGCGACCCCCTACCGCAGACCGCTCTCACCAGCGGGAGCCTCCCCGTTTGGGGCTGGTGACGATGAGGCGGAAGGTGTTGGCGTGGCCGGGTTCATTCCTCACCCGGCGCACCCTACTGTCTTCAGCCGGGACCACTGCATACTTCCGGCCTCGCTCGACGGGTGAAGGATCGCCGAGAATCTCGGCGATCCGGAACCCACCTTCTGAGCACAAGGGCCCTGGCCGTTGGCCAGGGCCCTTCAACACGTCCTTGCGGGAGCTACCAGGTCGCGCTGCCCTACTTACCGGTGGGGATGGCCGCCGCCAAGCCCCAGGCCGCAGCAGCCAGTTCGAACAGGCTCTTGCTGCCGTTCGTGCCCGCCGCCAGGAAGACGAGGCCGACCGTGAACGCCGCCGTGCCGACGACCGTCAGCCCGACGCACCGCGTCCGGCGGGCGACGTGCATGACGGGGCGTCCTTGCTGGGCGCGGCGAGCGCGGCACAGACGGCGCCGCTCCCGCTTCGCCTCACGCTTCTGCAGCGGGTGCTGCAGATTCAGCGAGGCACGTATTCGAGGTACAGCGGTGTAGCCAGTACCCGACGTTCGTGATCCCCGCCCGGGGCGTTGCCGACTGCCAGGACACGGGCGTGACCGGCGAGCTTTGTCGGTGGCATCCAGCGAATGCCGTTGCGCTGCGCTCGCGCGTCGATGCGGCACAGCCAGCTGACCGCACGACCCCAGTCGCCGTACTCGAGTTCATTCGGGTCCGGCAGGGCGCCCACGGCTCCCCCTCCTGGAAGCTCGCGCAAGTGCCGGAATTCCTCGTGCAGGGCCTCCATATAGAAGAGTCCGGGGTCGTTGCCCTGCTGCGGGGACAGTTCTGCCTGCCTGAGGTCCAGGATGTGGTAGCCCGAGGCGAGCAGCACCACAGGCGGGAGCTCCTCGGCTGCAAAGTACACAAGGTCGTACCTCTCGGCGGTGGGGTAGCACGAGGTAGATGCCCGGCCGTAGAGGAAGACCTCGTCCAACCTGATCCAGTCCCCTACCCGCAGGTCCGCGTCGTTGCGAGACCGCTCACCGTACTTTTCCTCGATCATGTCGATGACAGCGCCGAGAGCCTCGAATGAGGACACCTCGCGGCTGCCCCCATCGTTGGCGAGTGTCGCCTTGACCGACACCACCCCGGCGTTAACCCCTGCCTCTACAGCGAGCCGCTTACGGACGCGGTCCGGTAACTGAGGGATAAGGGTCCGCATCTTGGAGTCGGACAGGTAGAGAAGGTCCCGCATAGGTGTTGCCGAGCGTTGAAGTCTCATCTGCCCACTTTCGACGCTGGGTTGGGGCATGACCAGTGGGTTTCAGAAATCCCGAACCGCAACGGTGAGCACGCGGGTGCGGCTGTCCGGTCCACTTCACCCGGCCCTGGAAGACACAGTGCGCACCAACTTCGACCTGGGGGACTACGAGACGGCGTGCTTCGCCACGATGAAGGCGGTCGAGGTCGCCGTCCGCGACGCCTCCGGACTCGACAACTCCCTGGTCGGAGTGAAGCTGATGCGGGAGGCGTTCCGACCTAGGTTCCGTCGGTTGGCCAGACCACAAGCGAGTTGTGATCTTCGTAGCCGCGGTTTGCGTCCCGTCCCGCGCTACGTCCACCCCGGCCGGGGCGAACTCCTGGTTTCTGGGAGGCGGTTGCGCAGCTTTGGCCGCGCAGTGTCCCCACGGGACGGGGCTGGGCGCCCCGCCATGGTGCTCGCTGCGCGATTGACTACGACCGCCCCTGCCGCTGCGCCCACGCACCGGCGGAGGGGAGAGTGGTTGGTTCAGTCCAGAGCATCAGGGTCGATGTTCTGGGCCCGGGCAAGGGCGAACAGAACACGCTCGATGACATCCAGTCGCAGCGTGATCGTGCGGTCCCCCGGCGCACCGACGGCGTTGGCGAGCGAGTCAATGTTCCCGAACGCCGTGGCCTGCTGCTCACGGATCTCCCCAAGCTGCTCACCATGCTCAGCCAGGGTGCGCCCCGTACGGAACGCCTCCGCCTCCAGGTCCCGGAGCCTTTCATCGTGCGTTTTCGTCTCTCCCGCCATGACGCCCATCCTCGCAGAAACCAACCAGCGCCGATGACGGTCACCCTGTCAGCGGGGGCACCTCGCACCAAGACATGTGCCAGCCGTCACATGGCGCCGTGCCCGTTCCAGCCCTCGCCTGCCCCTGGACTGCAGGTCACGCAGGGCGTGTGCAGCGCACCGCGGGCGGGATGTGGTCTTGAACCACGCCGTACAGAAGCAAGCCGCGGTGCGCCCGCCCGCGATCACCCCGTCCGCGAGGGATCGCCGGACGGGAGGGGCTTCCACTGGCGTAGGTCGAGTTCCTCGGCGGAGTGTGCGGCAAGCCGCGCCATCACCGACAGCTGCGTGCCAGGCAGGTCCTGGCGCGGCTTGCCGGTGGCCGTCTCGATGATCCAGGTGTCCGCCGGGGCGAGGATCTGGCCGCCGAACCAGCCTTCCACGGACAGCAGAGTGGTGGTGTCCCCGGCACGTATGACTGCAGCCCGGGTCTGGACATGGCCCTCTCGGCTCACGCCTTCCCCCTTCTTCCGTGCGCGCTGCTCCGTTGGGGGGGAAACGATCATGCACGCTGCACGGTCCCGGGAAAAGGGGGCGGCCGTGGGGAACATCGGTGCAGCGGGCCACGCCAAGCGTTGATCCTGATGGGCGGTTCGGTACTCGGGGGACCGGAGGCGCGGGTGGGCCTCGTTGCCCAAGCCCCCATCCCTGGCCAGCCAGGCCGGCGGCCGACGCCGCGCGGCATGAGACTCCCGGAACTCCACCAGCGCCTGCTCGGTGATGCCCTGGACAACGGTCACGCTACCGGTTGGTGCTGGCCGGAGGCTGCCCGGTCCAGGACCACGACCTGGTCTGCCGCACCAGCCAGGGCCTGGACCTGGCACCGACCGCGCCGCGCACCTGGCGCGGTGATGTTGACGGGTGCCCGCTGCCGGCTCTCGGCACCCGAACAGGGTTCCCGCCAGGGGACGGGCCGGGCTACCGTGGCGTCATGGCGAAGGAGCTCCGCATCCAGGTTGATGACGAGACGTACGAGCAGCTGGCGCGTCTCGCTGCCGACGGCCATGTGGAACCCGGGCAGTATGCGAGCCAGCGGCTGACCGCGGATCTCGCCCGCACCCGTTTCCTTGAGGGCGCGAAGGCCTTCGCCGACCAGCACGGGCAGGCCTTCGCCGAACGCTTCGGACACGGCGCCGGCAGCCACGCCGCCTGACCGCCACCATGCCTTTCGTGCTGCTCATCGACGAGCGCGCGAAGTCCGTCTCTGGGGAAACGTCCTCGTAGAGCGGCAAGCCCCGCCGCCTGAGTTCAGCGTTGAGCGCCGAAGCAACCTCGCCCCATCCATCTTCCTCGTCACCGAACCATTCCTCCGCGCCGACGCTCACCAGATAAACACCCATGTCAGGAAGCTATCGCGCGCATCTGACATCGATCAGTGAGCCAACAGGACTCGCTTGCGGAGCAGTGCGAAGCCGGCCCGGCCGAACATCTGGCGCTTGAGCATCTTGATCCTGTTGACGTGTCCTTCGACGACTCCGGAGTTCCAGGGCAGGGTCAGGCCGGCGATGACCGCGTCGCGGTCTCGGTCGATACCGGTCGCGAGAGTGTGGAGGCTGGGCAGGTCGTCCTTGCGGACGGCGTCGAGCCACTGCGGGAGTCGTTCGCCCTGGCGCTCGGTGAGCATCTGGGCGAAGGATCTGACTTGACCGGTCAGGGCATCGAGTTCAGGGCAGTTGGCCAGGACGGTCTTGAGCCGGACATGTTCGATCTCGGTCAGCGTCTCGGGTCGGCTGAGGATCCATCTCGTCACCACGCGGGGTGCTGGCGGCTGCGCGGTGACCGGCCGTGGCGATGTCCGCTTCTTTCGCAGGTAGGCGCTGACCCGGCCATAGCTTCCCCGGTAGCCCATGGGAACGATCTCTTCCCAGAGCTTCCAGGCGTTGGTGCAGCCCTCGTCCCAGCGTTCGTCCAGGT
>NZ_JACMSF010000057.1 GCF_014257025.1 Streptomyces cupreus | reverse complement strand
CTCGCCCCCCTTACCCCCCGCCGGCCGGCGCCCCCGAGGAATCGGACGACGGCCTCGCCGCCCGCCTCAGAGGCAGACCGGACGGCGAGACGGCCCATACGGTCGCCCTGTTGATGGCGCGACACTGGCAGCCCGCTCAGGAATACGCGGCGATCTGCTTGGCCTCGCGGGCACAGGTCGCCTCCATGGTCACCTCCGCCGCTTTCCATCAGGTCCTCGACCGGCTGGCGCTCGGCGAACCCGGTACGGCGCTGCGGCCCCGGCTGCTGGTCGCCGTGCGGGACACGGTCCGGGTGTGGGCGGCCGAGGAGCGGATATCGGCCGTCCTGCCGGATCTCGGGAAACCGGCCGGCGGTCGCGGTATGCGGGCCGCGAAGTCCATGACACCGGAAAATCGCAAGTTGGCCGGGCGTTCATTCCACGCGCTTCCGGGACTGGCCCGGTGTCTGCTGTGGCACATCGAGGTGGAGGCGGAAGCGATAACCGTGCCCGCCGGACTGCTGGGCATGGATACCGACACCGCGTCGGTCGCACTCGAACAAGCGCGTGAAAAATTCCGTGAAGGCTGTGTCCTCGCGCATCGGGAACTCGCGCCGACGAAGGATTGCCGCTTCTACAACCGCCTCCTCGACGTCCCCATTCGTCGCGGCGGAGCCCTGCTGCCGGACGTCCAGGAGCATCTCTCCCAGTGCCGTTACTGCCGTTCGACCGCCGAACAACTGAGCCATTTCGAGGGCGCTTTGGGCACGCTGCTCGCCGAATCCGTGCTCGGCTGGGGCGCCCGCCGCTATCTGGAATCACGCCCCGGCCGCACCAGGCCGAGCCCCCGCCCCCCTGGCTCGGCCCGGCACGGCGGCGGCCGCCGACGGCTGCTGCCCCGCATCCCCGCGCAGGTGCGCAGGACGACGGAGGGGCCGCGTCCGTCCCGGGTGCTGCTCACCGGTGTCGGCATCGCCTCCGCCGGGCTGCTCGCGTCGGTCCTCGCCGCCAGTGTCTGGTCCGACGACGACGGCACCGGTCCGGCCGCCTCGGCGACCAACGGCACCGGCGCCGAGGCCCCGCCCACGGTGTCCACCGCACCCCCGGGCACCGCCCAACTCCCCGTCCCGCCACGGCAGACCCGGCTGCGCAACGCCGAGGCCGACCTGTGCCTGGACATCCGCGACGAGCCGAAGGTCGGCGCCGGGGCCGAGCTCGCGACCTGCTCGGCGGCGGACAGCCAGCAGTGGTCGTACGAGAAGGACGGGCTGTTGCGCAGCGCCGCGGAGCCCGGGCTGTGCCTGGACTCGCATGTGGACGCCGGGGTCGTGGTGCTCGGCCGGTGCGCCGACGGGGACGACGAGCGTGCGGACGATGTGCGCTACGACCTCACCGTGCAGGGCGAGTTGCTGCCCCGCTGGGACGAACAGCTCGCCCTCGCCTCGACCAACGGCGAAGCGGGCTCTGACATCGTAGTCAAGGTCCGTGACGGCTCCGACGCCCAGCGCTGGCTGGCCGATCCGGGGGAGTCGGCGAACCCGGGCTCGCTGTCGGTCGCCGCGCCATCGGCCCGCGCTGACTGACCACGTCCCGGGGGGCGTTGCCGGACAGGAACCCGGTCACATCGATGCCCGACCCGGCCAGGGCGCCCTTCTCCAGGGCGTCCTGGTCGATCAGGGCCCGGTGATGATCACGTGCGTGGCGCGCAGCGCGGCCGGGTCCTCGTCTGCCGTTTCCACGACGGTGACGTTCGCTTCGGCGGGGCAGAGCGTGGCGAGTCCGGCTCCCACGTTCCGGCCGCCGACGTGCGGGGCGATGACGGCGAGGTCGTTGTGCGGGGCGGTCAGAGGGACTCCTCGACGAGGTCGGCGGGGCTCAGGCCGGCGGGGCCCGCGTGCCCGGACAGGGCGAGGGTGAGGTCGAGTTCGGCGAGCAGACAGCGGATGACGTGCTCGACGCCGGCCTGTCCGTCGAGCCCGAGCCCGTAGACGTAAGGCCGTCCGACGAGCACCGCCCGTGCGCCGAGGGCGAGCGCCTTGAAGATGTCGTCGCCGGTGCGGATCCCGCTGTCGAAGAGGACCGTCAGCCGGTCGCCGACCGCCTCCACGACCCGGGGCAGCGCGTCGGCCGCCGCGATCGAGCCGGCCACCTGCCGGCCGCCGTGGTTGGAGACGACGACCCCGTCCATCCCGGCGTCGGCCGCCGCACGCGCGTCGTCGGGGTGCACAATGCCCTTCAGGACGATCGGGCCGTCCCAGTTCTCCCGCAGGAACGCCAGGTCCGGCCAGGTCTTGCCGGGGTCGGCGAACAGGCCGACGAAGTGCATCACCGCGGCGTTCGGGTCCTCGTGCACCGGCTTGGCGAGGCCCGCCCGGAAGGCCGGGTCGGTGAAGTAGTTGGCGGTGCCCACCCCGTGCAGGAACGGCAGATACGCCTGGTCCAAGTCGCGTGGCCGCCACGCCAGCAACGGCGTGTCCAGGGTGACCACCAGCGCGGTGTACCCGGCCGCCTTCGCCCGGGTCAGGAAACTCCGGGCCACCTCGGGGTCCTTGGGCCAGTACAGCTGGAACCAGCGCTCGGCGTCCCCCATCGCCTCGGCGACCTGCTCCAGGGGAGTGCTGGAGGCCGAGGACAGGATGTACGGCACGCCCTGCGCGGCGGCGGCACGGGCGGCGGCCGACTCGGCGTCCGGATGCATGATCGACAGCACGCCGACCGGGGCCAGCGCCAGCGGCGCCGGCAGGGCGCGGCCCAACACCTCGACGGACAGATCCCGTTCGTGGACGTCCCGCAGCATGCGCGGCACGATACGGCGCCGCTTCAGGGCGGCCCGGTTGGCACGGGCGGTACTGCCGTCCCCGGCGCTCCCGGCGACGTAGCCGACCGGACCGGGGCCGAGGCGCTGCTCGGTCAGCTCCTCCAGCCGGGTCAGATCGGTGGGCAGCCGGGGTACGGCACCCGTCATGCCGTTGAGGTAGATCTCGTACTGGAAGTCCGCCCAGTGCTCGGCCATGTCGTACATCCCGCCTCTCGTCGCTGAGAACGCGCAGCACGCAGACCATACCGATCAGTAGGGACGAGCGGTCGGTCAGGTCGCGGACGCCTCCAGGATCCCGGCGAGTTCGCGCGGCCGCGAGAACATCGGCCAGTGCCCGGTGTCGAGGTCGACCAGATTCCAGCGCTCGCTCCTGAGCAGCTCGGCCGCCGCGCCCCACGGCTCCTCGCCGTCCAGGAGGCACTTGACGTAGGTGCCGGGCAGCTCGCCGAACGGGCGGGACAGGACTGCCGGTTCGGTGAGCGCCGCACCCGGGTGCGGCGTGGCTCCGGCGACGAACCTCGCCACCTGTTCGTCCGTCAGCCCCTGGCCGGCGAACTCGGCCGGATCCGGGCACGGCCAGAAGCCGTCGTGCGCGGCGATGGCCTCCCGCACGGGGCCGCTCGGCCAGCCGGAGAGGAACGACTCGCCGTCGACCGGGACGTTGGCGTCGATGAGCACCACCCGCCCCAGCCGCTCACCGATCCGCTCCGCCGCCTGTCCCACCGGCACACCCGAGTAGCTGTGCCCGACGAGGACGACATCCCGCAGATCCAGCCGCTCGACCTCGTCGACGATGTCCTGGACATGGGCCTGCTGCCCGGCGGGCACGCCCCGTTTCTCGGCGAGGCCCGACAGCGTCAGCGGATGGACGTCGTGCCCGGCGGCGCGCAGCTGAGCCGCCACCTCGTCCCACGCCCACGCCCCGAGCCACGCACCTGCCACCAGCACGAAGTGAGTCATGCCCGCAACGTAACCGACGGGTCTGACATTGACCCTCGGCGCCGGGCCCGGTGATCGGCGGCACCGGGACGCCGATCACCGGGCCAACCGCGCACCCTGAGCACGCCGAGCAGCGCGGAGACCCCCAGGGATGACGGTTCATCCATCTTTCGGTTTGTCCGTGGATGAGTCCTCCACCGGAGTCCCGGGTTCGGCGTCGGGGCCCTGCGCCCGTACCCGCTGGACGTTCTCCAGGGACTCGCGCAGGTCGGTGAGCCAGTCGTCGGTGTGGCGCTGGACGAGCCGTACGCACCAGGCCAGGGCCTCGCTCCGGCTGCGGGCCACCCCGCCGGCGATCAGTGTGTCGAGCACCTGGCGCTCGGGCTGGCGCAGCCGGGTCATCACGGGCGCGGCGACATGCGTGAACAGGGCGCGCTCGGTACCGCACTCCACGCCCCAGGAGACCTTCCGGCCGAACTTGTGCTCGGCCTCGCGGGCCACCGCCATCCGGGCCTGACGGGTGCGCTCCCGGAACTCCTGTACACGGCCCTGTACGGCCGCGTCCCGCTCGGCGGCCGAGGCGTCCTCGGCGAGCCGGGGTTCGGGGATGCGGCCGATCACCGTGATCTCCTCGCGGTCGACCGTGACCTCGGTCAGCCGCTCGAAGAGATCGTCGGGCAGGCGGCCGGCGAACCAGCCGCGCAGTTTCTCTCGCTGGTCCTTCGTAATCATGTAATGACGATTACTCCGCTCGAACATGAACACAAGGGGTCGCGCCGAGATCGGCCGAGAGCGGAATCGGAATGTTTCAGGCCTATTAAGGAGCGCATGGAATTCGGCCACTTGGCTGCTTCGGGCGATCAAGAATCGCCCGACCAAGGGGTTGGAACGTTCGAATTCCGTTACTTCACGCCACTGATTCAATACGCAAGGTTACTGAAACGCGTGGGGTCGATGTGTGTTCCGGCGCCGGACTCGGCAGACTCGCGCTCGCCGGTTCCGGCCCGATCGGGCGGGCTCCGGCACACCCCCGATTCGAGCGGAAGGATGCACACAATGCGGAACACCGCGCGCTGGGCAGCGGCCCTCGGCCTGACGGCAGCGGCCGTCTGCGGCCCCCTCGCCGGAGCCGCCCCCGCGGCCCCCGGCAACGCGCCCGCCTCGCTCTACGCCCCCTCCGCGCTCGTGCTCACCGTGGCGCACGGTGAGAGCGCGGCGCTCGCCGCCCCGGAGCGCGCCGTCACCCTCGTCTGCGCCCCCGCGCCCTCCGGCACGCACCCGGCGGCCGGCCCGGCCTGCGCCGAACTGCGCGCCGCCCAAGGGGACTTCGACGCACTCGCGAGCGACGACGACATGCTGTGCACCAGGGAGTACGACCCCGTCGTCGTCACGGTCGACGGCGTCTGGCGAGGGGAGCGCGTCTCCTATGAGCGGACCTTCTCCAACGAGTGCGTGAAGAGCTCCCTCGGAGCGAGCGTCTTCGCGTTCTGAGGGACCGGGATCGCATGGCCTCCGTGAACAAGTGCAGCGGCCCGCAGCTGGGGAGTGCGTGTCCTGTCGCGGGGCCTGTGATCTCGTATCGGGGGCCGGCCGGGCGGAGTGGGGCCGCCCGGCCGGCACCTCGGACCAGAGCCGGTGTCACACCGGCTCTCAGGCTCTCAGGCCTTGGGCGCCGGCTTGAGCACCACGAAGTCCGCGCCCGACGGGTCCACGCACACCGCGAGCCGGCCGATGCCCTCCGCGTCCTCCGGGCCCATCTGCACACTGCCTCCGTTCTCGGTGAGCCGCGCGAGCGCGGCGTCGCAGTCCTCGACGTCGAAGACCGGGTGCCAGTACGGCTTCCCGCCGGTCAGGGAGAGGTGCTCCGCAGGCAGCCCCATGATGCCGCCCTGCATCCGCTCCTCGGGCAGGCCCTCCGGGGTGATCAGGGAGTACGTGCCCCCGCCGCCCGGGAGTTCCATGTCGCTGTACCGCCAGCCGAAGACATCACCGTAGAACTTCTTCGCGCCCTCGGTGTCGGTCGTGTACAGCTCGGTCCAGGACAGCGATCCGGGCGCGTCCACCAGCTCCACGCCCGAGTTCGTGCCGGGCTGCCAGACGGCGAACTGGCCGCCCAGGGGATCACTGAACTGCGCCATACGGCCCCACTCGTCGAGGTCCATCGGGGCGACCCGCACGGTGCCGCCCGCCTTTTCGACCGCCTGGGTGGTGGCGTCCGCGTCGGCGACGCTGTAGTAGATCATCCAGGCCGAGCGCGCACCCTCCTCGGTGAGCTTGCCGAGCCCGGCGACGATCTTGCCGTCCTTGCGGAACATGCCGCCTTCCATGTCCTCGCCGCCACCCTCCATGGACTCGTACTGCCAGCCGAGCACGGCGCTGTAGAACGCCGCGGCGGCCGGGACGTCGGGGGCGCCGAGGTCGAGCCAACAGGGGACGCCGGGGACGGGGTCGGTGGTGATCATGAGCTTTCCCTTCGCAGGTCCGTGCCAAGTCAGCCTGGCACCGGCCCCTCCGCCGCGCACGACGGACGGACGGGCAGGCTGACGTGAGTGCCTCTCGAAGGGTTGGACCCCTCGCGCCCCCGGAACTCATCGCCCGCGCGGCCGTCAATTCCCTCACAGCACCGACCGCGCCGGCCTCCGGTCCCGGTTCTCAGCTCGTCCCGCCCGCTCTGCCGTTCGCTCCCGCGACGCGCAGGGGCACCGGATCGAGCGGTGCGGGCTCCTCGCCGCCGTGGGCGACCCGCGCCCACCAGGACGCGCCGTCCTCGATGTGGCGCAGCAGGACTCCCTCGCGGATCGCCCAGGGGCAGACGGTGACCGTCCGCAGGCCGGTCAGCTTCATCGCCGTGTGCCCGACGACCGCCCCGGCCAGGCTCTGCGCGGCGCGCGGCGCGGAGATGCCGGGCAGCCGGGAGCGCTCGGCGGCGGGCAGTTCGGCCAGCCGGTCCACCGCCGCGCGCAGGTCGCGGCGGTGCAACAGCCGCTCCACGAACGGGCCGTCGCGCCCGGGCGCCGCCCCGCACAACCGGCCCAGCTGCTGGAACGTCCGTGAGGTCGCCACCGCCGTGCGCGGTCCCTCCCAGCGGATCCGGGCCGCGACGTCCCGCAGCTGATGGCGCACCTTGCGGCGCAGCGCCCGTACCCGTTCGGGCGAGGGCGGATCGTCGCCGTCGAAGAACTCATGGGTCAGCCGTCCCGCGCCGAGCGGTAACGAGGCCGCGAAGTCCGGCAGCCGGCCCCGGCCGAACGCCACCTCCAGCGAGCCGCCGCCGATGTCCAGCAGCGCGAGCGGCCCCGACCGCCAGCCCATCCACCGCCGCGCCCCGAGAAACGTCAGCTCGGCCTCCAGTTCACCCGGCAGGGTGCACAGATCCACCCCGGTCCGCGCCCGGATCGCACACAGCACCTCTCGCCGGTTCGGGGCGGCCCGCACCACGGCCGTGGCGAAGGCCACGGGATCGGCCGCCCGCCACCGCGTCGCGGTCCTGCTCGCCTCTGCGACCGCGCCCACGAGCCGTTCGACGGCCTCCTCCGGAATCGCGTCCCCCGGTTTGACGTGCTCGGACAGCCGCAGTCGCCACTTGGCGGTGTGCACCGGCAGCGGCACGCCGTCCTGGGCGTCCGCCACCACCAGCCGGACCGTGTTCGAGCCCACATCCACCACGCTGATTCGCATGGCGCCGTGAGTACCCCGTTTTCACCGGGAACGAACGAAGGACCGCCGTCTCCCTGCGGACGGCGGTCCTTCTTCGGCCAGGTGACCGAACGATCACATGTGGACGACGGGTGCGGCGGAGGAGTCCTGCTCCGGCACTCCGCGCCGGAAGAGGAAGAACGAGATCACCGCGCCGGCGGCGAACAGGACCGCCGACCACCAGAAGGCGGTGGTGTAGCTCTCGATCGTCGCCTGGGCCTGCACCACCTGGCTGGTGGCGTCCCGTCCGGCGAGGTAGTCCGTCGCGGCGCTCGCGGCGAGCGTGCTGAGCAGTGCCGTACCGATCGAACCGCCCACCTGCTGCATGGCGTTGACCGTCGCGGAGGCGACACCGGCGTCCTCGGCCGCCACCCCGCCGGTGGCCAGCTGCATGGCGGGCGGCATCACGAGGCCCAGGCCGAGGCCGATGATGATCAGCGGGGCCAGCACGGCCGTGAGGTAGTCCGAGCCGACGTCGATCCCGGTCAGCCAGGCCATGCCCGCGGTGGCGATCGCGAAGCCCAGCGGCAGCACGGCCTTCGGCCCGATCCGGGGCACCAGGACCGTGGTGCCGACCTGCGCCGCGACCATGAGCCCGCCGACCATCGGCAGGAAGGCGACACCCGTCTTCGTCGGGCTGAAGCCGAGGTTGAGCTGGAGGTAGTAGGTGAGGAAGAGGAACACGCCGAACATACCCGCGCCGGAGATGAGCACCGCGAGGAAGGAGGCCGCTCGGTTGCGGTCGAGCAGGATCCGCAGCGGCAGCAGCGGGTGCGCGGCCCGGGTCTGCCACCAGGCGAAGGCGGCCAGCAGCACTCCGCCCGCGAGCAGGAAGCCCCAGGTCAGCGGGGAGCCCCAGTCATGGGTCTCGGCGTTGGAGAAGCCGTAGACCAGGGCGAACAGACCGGCGGCGACGAGGATCGTGCCGGGCACGTCGAGCTTGGAGTTCGCCGCGTCGCGGTGGTTGGACAGCAGCAGCCAGCCGCCGACCAGGGCGACCAGGGCGATCGGCACATTGACGTACAGCGTCCAGCGCCAGTCCAGGGCGTCGGTCAGCACACCGCCGAGCAGCAGGCCCACCGCGCCGCCGGCCCCGGCGATGGCGCCGTACACGCTGAAGGCCCTGGCGCGCTCGCGGGCGTCGGTGAACGTGGTGTTGAGCAGGGAGAGCGCGGCCGGGGCGAGCAGCGCGCCGAAGACACCCTGGAGGGCGCGCGCGGTGACCAGCATCTCGAAGCTGGTGGCGGCGCCGCCGAGCGCGGAGGCACCGGCGAAGCCGATGACCCCGATCAGGAAGGCGGGCTTACGGCCGAACAGATCCGCTGTCCGGCCGCCGAGCAGCAACAGCGAGGCGAAGGCCAGCGCGTACGCCGTGACGATCCACTGCCGGTTGCCGTCGGAGAAGCCGAGGTCGGCCTGGGCCGACGGCAGGGCGATGTTCACGATGGTGGCGTCCAGCACCACCATGAGCTGTGCCACGGCGATGATCGCGAGGATCCACCACTGCTTGGCCGAGGCGTCGCGTGGCTCCTCGGCCACGCGCACCTCGGCGCTGTCGGACAGAGTCTTCTGGGACATGGGGAAACCACTCCAGGGAAAGTCGTCAGGACGACACCGGCGCCTAAACGAAACGGTTTCGTACACATTGAGGCTAGAGCAGTTCCAGCGAAACGGCAACGTTTCGCTAGGGGTGTGGGGCGGGGCACGCGGAACTGCTGCCGCCAGGCCCTGCGCTCGCTCTACCTATGGCTGCGGGACGATCCGCGGGTGCGCGGCGGCGCCCGCGTGGAGGTGCGGGCCGAGCAGCCCGAACCCGGCCGTATGGGCTCGGCGCTCGACTGCGTCCAGCTCGTGCTCGACAGCGGTTTCCAGCTCGCCAACCTCGCCGTGGCCCGGGCCGCCTGGCGCGCCACCCGTCCGGCCCGGCCGGAGATCACCTTCGAGCGCGACGGCGTCAAGGTCACGCTCTCCGGCCAGGATCCCGAGACCGCGGCCCGGCTGCTGGCGGAACTCGAACGGTAGCGGGCGCATGGACACCGTCGCCGCGCCCGACAGATCCGCCGCCGTCCTGGACTCGCGTGCCTACCTCTTCCGGGACAAGAGGCTCACACGGATCACTAGTGACCACGGTCGGCCCCTGAGCACGAAAGGGCCTGCCGACCCGTATCTGCACCATTGCGAAGTCCGGGCAGGTGACCGGTACTTGCTGTGCACCGGCCTCCCACATGGCGGTCCGCCTGACTCCTCAGGAGATGATGGAGGATCTCATCTCCCTCGCCCTGCGCGCCGGCGGCCCAGGAAACGTCTCGTGCATCGTCGCCGACATCCAGCCGTGCAGCGACGGCACCCCCTCGTACGCGGGCACCCCCGTGGTCATCGGCGCCGTAGCCGAGAACCCGACCGATCTCTACGCCAACTGACGCCGCACCAGCTCATGCAACCGCCCACCTGTGTCCGCCAGCAACTCCGCGGGCGCCCCCTCCTGCGCCACCTTCCCGTCCTCCATCACGATCACCCGGTCCGCGTCCAGCACCGTCGACAGCCGATGCGCGATCACGATCCGTGTGGCGTTCAGCGCCCTCGTGCTCTCGATCACCGTCCGCTGCGTCTCGTTGTCCAGCGCGCTCGTCGCCTCGTCGAAGAACAGGATCCGTGGCCGCCTGATCAACGCCTGCGCGATCATCAGGCGCTGGCGCTGGCCACCGGAGATCGCGCCGCTGCCCGAGACGATGGTGTGCAGGCCCATCGGCATCCGCTTGATGTCCTCGGCCAGGCCCGCCATCTCGGCTGCCGCCATCGCCTCCTCCGGCGTGTACGGCTCGGTGCCGCAGATGACGTCCAGGATGGAGCCGGTGAACGGCTGCGCGTGCTGGAGCACCACACCGCACTGGCGGCGTACCGCCGACTGGTCCAGCGCCGCCAGATCCTGGCCGTCGTACAGCACACTGCCCGAGACCGGCTTGTCGAAGCCGATCAGCAGGCGCAGCAGCGTCGACTTGCCGCAGCCGCTCGGGCCGACGATCGCCACGAACTCGCCCTGGCGGACGGAGAAGGAGACGTCGTCCAGGACCAGGGGGCCGTCGTCGGAGTAGCGGAAGGACAGGCGGCGGGCCTCCAGCGCGCCGGTCAGCGGGCCCGGACGGGTGCTCGCCGTGCGGACCTCCGGGGTCGCGTCCAGCACCGGCTTGATCTCCTCGAACAGCGGCAGCGCGGCCACCGCCGAGACGAACGCGCCGGTGATCTGGGTGACCGAGGTCAGCAGCATCGTCACCGAGGTGTTGAAGGTGAGGAACGCCGCCGCCGACATCGAGCCGCGCGCCGGGCCCGCCAGCAGCATGAACATCAGCAGGGTGCACAGCGGCAGATAGACCGCGCCCAGCACCGTGGTGAGGTTCTTGATCCGGCCGACCTTCTGCTGGAGCTCACGGCTGCGCGCGAACTGCGCGGCCCATGCGGCGTACGCGTAGTTCTCTGCCGCCGCCACCCGCAGCTTGGGCAGTCCGCGCAGGGTCTGGAAGGCCTGGTTGTTCAGCTTGTTGCCGAGCACCACAAGACGCCGCTGCCAGCGCACCTGCCACAGCCCGAGCCCCAGGAACACGGCGGCGATGACCACCAGCATGCCGATCGCAGCGAGCGCCATCGGGACGCTGTACCACAGCAGCAGGCCCAGGTTCATCGCACCGACCGTGACCGACTGGGCGACCGTGGGGCCAACTCCGGCCAGGAGACGGCGAATCGCGCTGATGCCCATCGCCGCGCTCGCCAGCTCGCCCGTCGAGCGCTCGGTGAAGAACTTCGTCGGCAGCCTGAGCAGCCGGTCCCAGACGGCCGGTTGGAGGGTCGCCTCGATACGGCCCTCCATGCGCAGGATGGTCAGGTTCTGCAGCAGCATGAAGGCGGCGGCCACCACGCTGCTGACCATCACCGCGAGGCACACCTGGACGATCAGCCCGGTCTGGGCCTTCGGCACGAACTGGCCGAGCACCTTGCCCGTCGCGACCGGCACCAGCGCACCGATCGCGACCGTCACCAGACCGCTGAGCAGCAGGTTCGTGAGATCCCCGCCGGTGCCGCGCATGCTGAACCTGAGCAGCCTCAGCGGGCTGAGCGCACGGTCGGGCAGCGGTCGGTAGAACATCACCGCGCGCGGCTCGAACTCCTCCGCGTTTGCCTTCTCGACCGGCGTCTCGCGGCCGGTCGCCGGGTGTACGGCGACATACCCACCGCGCCGCCACAGCAGTGCCACCGGCGCGCCGGAGAGCGCCCGGTGGCCCACCAGCGGGCCGACGTTGTCCCGCCACCAGCGGCCGTCGAGGCGGACGGCCCGGGTGCGGACTCGGGAGGCGATGGCCACCCGCTCGACCGGGTCGAGACGGTCGCTCTCCGTGCCGCTCTGCGCGGGCTCGGCCAGCGCGATCCCGGCCGCCTCGGCGACCAGTTTGCAGGCCGCGTAACTGGCGTCCGCGTCGGCGGCCGTCGTCCGCTTGTCGCCGCGCTTGCCGATGGACGCCAGCAGCGTCCGGTCGGCCTGGGCGCGCACCGCCTCACCGGCCCTGATGCCCTCAGCGGTGCGCGTCTCGTGGGTGCGCTCCAGCTGTTCGATCCAGCGGTCGAGGGTGGTGAGCAGGCGGTACTGCTGGTCGACCATGGACTGCCAGACCGCCGGGTCCATCAGCAGGTCGGCGGCGGCCTCCTGGCCGTACAGGGAGCCGTACTGGACGCTGCCGGGCGGGACCTGCATCCAGAAGACGTCGTCATCGGTGAGCTCGGCGGCCCTTTCCGTGGCCATCGGCGCCTGGAAGAGGATGGACAGGCTGCGGCCGACGCCGAGGGCGAGGGCGTACTCCAGCGGGCTCGTCGTCGGCGGGACGTACTGCGGGTTGCCGTACTCGTCGTAGGACCAGGTCTGGGTGTGGGCGGGCTGGTACAGCTCGCGCAGCCCGATGCGGTGCACCACGCAGTCGCGCAGCGGGCGTGCGACCAGCGTGTGTTGGGGGCCGGCGACCGGGCCGAGCAGCAGTGAGCCCGCCTCCAGTCGGCCCAAGTGGTGCCAGTGGCCCTGCTGTTCGGCGTCGACCGCGAACAGGTCCACGGCGCCGGACGCGACCAGCCACAGCACCTGCGGGCCTTCCAGGTCCAGGCGGTTGAACCCGGCGCAGTCGATGCGCGTGCCGGACTGGCCCAGGGCATGGAGGACCAGGTCCCCCTCGTGCACGGAGGTCATCTCACCGCTCCCTGACCAGCGTCGCGTAGGCGCCGCCGCGCGCGACGAGCTCCTCGTGCCGGCCGCGCTCCACGATCGTGCCGTGCTCCAGGACGACGATCTCGTCGCTGTCGCGCACGGTGCTCAGCCGGTGCGCGATGACCACGCAGGCGCAGCCGCGCTTGCGCAGGTTGTCCATCACGACCAGTTCGGTCTCGGCGTCCAGCGCACTCGTCACCTCGTCGAGGACGAGAATGCTGGGCCGGCGCACCAACGCCCGGGCGATCTCCAGACGTTGGCGCTGCCCGCCGGAGAAGTTACGGCCGTCCTGCTCGACCTTGCTGTGGATGCCGCCGGGGCGGCGCATGACCATGTCGTACAGGGCCGCGTCCCGCAGGGCCTCGATCACCGCGTCGTCCGGGATGGACGGGTCCCACAGCGCCACGTTGTCGCGGACGGTGCCCTCGAAGAGGAACACCTCCTGGTCGACGAAGGAGACGGAGGCCGCGAGGGCGCCGCGCGGGATGTCGTCCAGACGCTGTCCGTCGATGCGGATCACGCCCTCCCAGGGCGCGTACAGGCCCGAGATCATCCGGGACACGGTGGACTTGCCGCTGCCCGAGCCGCCGACCAGGGCGACCTGCTGGCCCGGGCCGACGGTGAGGTCGAAGCCGGTCAACAGGGGCTTGTCCAGCGGGTTGTAGCCGAAGGTGATGTTCTGGAGTTCCACGTGCCCGTGCAGTCGGCGCGTGGAGTCGGCGCCGCCGGGGCGGCTGTAGAGCGGGTCCGCCTGGAAGTTCTCCACGTCCTTGAGGCGGGCCACGTCGGCGGCGAAGTCCTGGATGCGGCCCGCGACTCCGTTGAGGCGGGTCAGCGGGGCGGTGAAGCGGGTGACCAGAGCCTGGAAGGCGACCAGCAGGCCGACGGATATGTGGCCCTCGACCGCGCGCATGCCGCCGATCCACAGGATCAGCGCGCTGTTCAGCGTCGCCAGCGTCGGCGCGACCACACCCAGCCAGGCGCTCGGCACCCCGAGGCGCTGCTGCTCCTCCAGGGTGGTGGCGTGCTGTCCGGCCCACTTGCGGAAGTAGCCGTCCTCGCCGCCGGTCGCCTTCATCGTCTCGATCAACTGAAGGCCGGTGTAGGCGGTGTTGGTGAGCCGGGCGCTGTCCGCGCGCAGCTTCGCCGTACGGGTGGCGCGCAGCCGGATCACCACCCGCATCGCCACGATGTTCAGCAGGGCGACGCCGATGCCGACGAAGGTCAGCTGCGGGTCGTAGGTGTACAGCAGGAGGGCGTAGAGGATGACGACCACCGCGTCCACGCCCGCCGCCGCGAGGTCGCGGGCCAGGGTCTCGGCCACCGCGTCGTTGGACTGCAGACGCTGCACCAGGTCGGCGGGGCTGCGCTGGGAGAAGAAGGTCACCGGCAGCCGCAGCAGATGGCGCAGGAAGCGGGCGCTGGAGAGGGTGGAGGAGATGATCCGGCCGTGCAGCAGGTTCGCCTGTTGCAGCCAGGTCAGGACCACCGTGAGCAGGACGGACGCCCCCATCGACGCGAACAGCACGCCGAGCAGGGAGGTCTGACCCCCGATCAGGAACATGTCGATGTAGGTGCGGCTGAGCGCGGGCACCGCCGCGCCGACCACGACGAGCAGCAGGCTCGCCAGGACCGCCGCGGGCATCGTGCCCGCGGTGCCGCGCAGCCGGGCGGGCATCGCGCCGAGGATGCCCGGCTTGCGGCCGCCCTTGCTGAAGCCCTTGCCGGGCTCCATGACCAGCACGACACCGGTGAAGCTGCCGTCGAAGTCCTCCATGGGCACGAAACGGCGGCCCTTGCCGGGGTCGTTGATGTACACCCCGCGGCGGCCGAAGCGGCGCCCCATGCCGTCGTAGACGACGTAGTGGTTGAACTCCCAGAACAGCACGGCCGGGGTCTTCACCTCGGCGAGGGCGGCCGTGTCCATCTGCATGCCCTTGGCCGTGAGGCCGTAACTGCGCGCGGCCTTGAGGAGGTTGCTGGCGCGCGAGCCGTCGCGGGAGACTCCGCAGGCGATGCGCAGTTCCTCCAGCGGGACGTGCTTGCCGTAGTGGCCGAGCACCATGGCGAGGGAGGCGGCGCCGCACTCCACGGCCTCCATCTGGAGCACGGTGGGCGTACGGACCGTCTTGGCCCTGCCCTTGGGCACGGGTCTCTTCGGCGGGGCGGCGCGGCGGCGGCCCCGCGTGTCCTGGGCGGCACTCACGGCAGCAGCCAGTCGACGGGACGCTGGTCGGCGAGCCGGACCGAGGCGTCGGCCAGGGTCATCGAGGTGAGGGAGAACGGCGGCCCGTCGGCGGAGGACCACCGGTAACCGCTCTTCGTCCCCGAGGACTTGTCGAGCTTCACCAGGACGGCCACCGGCCTGCCGTCCTTCGTGAACTGCTCACCGAGCTGGCTGTCGCCGAGGAAGGAGGTGATGGACTGCGCGGACTGGGCGCTGCGGTCCACCGACTTCACATGCCCGCGCAGCACGCCGTACTCCTCGGTGGGCACCGACTGGACGGTGAGGTCCACGGCGGCGTCGTCGGGGATGGAGGCCGCGTTCTCGGCGGGCACGTACACCGTCGCGTACAGCGGGTCCTCGGCGTCGGTCACTTTCTCCACGGCGGCGACGTTCGCGCCGGTGGAGATGATCTGCCCGATGGTGGCGGCGAGTGCCGTGACTCGGCCCGCGGCGACCGTGCGCACGACGGTGTCGCCCTCGGCCGTACGGACCTTCAGGACAGGGGAGTCGGCGGGCAGCCGCTCGCCCTGCTCGGCGAGTACCGCGGTGACCTGGCCCGCGACCGGGCTCTGCAGGATGTAACTGCCCTGCCCGTGCGTGAGGATCGCCGGCGCGCCGACCGTGGAGGCCACCGAACCGGTCACCGCCCACACGGAGGCCGCCGCCATGACGACGACCGTCACGGACAGCGTGAGCCAGCCCTGGGGACGGGCGAACCGCACCGGAAGATCGAGCTCCTCCGGCGACTGGAGCTTGGCGAGGGCCTGTTGGCGGAACTGCAAGGAACTTCCCTCACCTGTGCGGGAGAGCTTCTACGGCATCTCTTACGGAGTCCGAAGAGTCCCGGAGCCGGGGGGCGGCTCCGGGACTCGACGTCACAAAAGGCGCGATCAGAGACCGGCGACCAGGCTCGTGACCGGGGCGGTGCTCAGGCCGGTGACACCCTCGACGGTGCCGACGGCCGTGTTGACCAGGCCGGAAACCGGGGCGATGCCGTCCACCAGGCCGGTGGCGGTGCCGAGGGCGTTCACGGAAAGGCCGCCGGAGACGTTGTCCAGCTCGGCGTCGGAGATCTCGACGGTCTCAACCTGGGGGGTGGAGTTCATGATGGAACTTCCCTTCGTATGGCTATTTCACAAGGGGGGAGCGGCCCCCTCTGGGGACAGATGGGCGACCGCGACCGCGGGCGCCCGGCGCCCGTTTCCGGGTGCCGTCGCGGCCCCCGCGGTGCGATGGATCAAAGCACGCTGCGGGTGCGCGCTTCCAATCAACCAACAGCCTCACCTGGGCACTTGAACCTCAGGGACGGTCAACCGTGAGGGCGCGCACACGGCTTGTCGGCGACTTCTTCACATGCGTCACGGCATCGGTTCGTGAGCGCTCTTGCGGGGCGGGAAGCGAATGCGACACTCCCGCCCCAATGGTGTAACCGGCGGTAGCGGGTTGTGTGGGAGTCCGGTTCCCGGTGACTTGGTTGGGCATTCGATGTGCAGATTCGCTGAAGCCGGGATTCCGCTCCATGGCCGCAACGGACCGTCGCCGACCGGACGCGGTACGTGTCAGCCCGGAATCCACCCGGAATCCGCCCGGAATCCGTCTGGAATCGGCCCGGCTTCAGCCCAGGACCGCGTAGACCGTGCTCGCTGTCGCCGCGATCTCGCCCGAGCCGCCGTCGGTCATCGTGATGTCGGCGAACGCCATCCGGCGGCCCAGCTTGGTGACCACCACCTCGATCAGGACATCCGATCCGGACACCGCCCGCTGGAACGAGGTGGACTGCTGCACCGTCGTCATCGGCCCGTACGCCCCGCGCGCCGCCGACACGGCGATCACCGTCGCGGTGTCGCCCGCCGCCATCAGGGCCTGCCCCGACAGCGCTCCGCCCTCCCGGGCCAGCCGGTCCGACCAGGGCAGACGCAGGATCGCGCGATGGTCGTCCAACCCCTCCACGGTGAGCCCCAGTTCGAGGACCCAAGGGGCGAAGTTGTCGGCGAGGATCTTGTCGGCTTCGGCGGTGGTCATCGTCATATGGGGGATTGTTCCCGGCCCCGGCCGCCGGGACCCGGCCCTTGGCCGAATCAGTGTTTCCAGCGGGGCGCGCGCGAACGGCATTGAACGCCCCGAGTGACCCGTGCGTACCACTGGCCATCCAGGCGCCCCGAACAGCCGTCGCACACAAGGCGGCACGGACCCCGTCCCCCCAGGAGGTCGAGAAGGTTGAGTCACAAGCGAATGCCGAAGCGCAAGGCCGCGATAGCGGCGGGCGGTGTGGCGGCGCTCGGAGCGGCCGCGATCCTGCTGCCCAACGCCAACGCGTCCCAGGACGGCGCCTCGGACGACGCCGCGGCGCCCAGGACCCTGAAGGCGGCGGACGCCTCGGACCTCGCCTCACAGCTCGCCGGACTGCTCGGCGACGCCTTCGCCGGCTCGTACTACGACGCCGACAACCAGCAACTGGTCGTCAACGTCATCCCCGGCGACAACAACAACGTCATCGTCCAGGCGAAGAAGGCGGGCGCGACCGTCCGCGAGGTCGACAACAGCCTCGCCGAACTCGACGCGGGCGCCCGGACGTTGAAGGCGGAGGCGACGATTCCCGGCACCTCCTGGGCCGTGGACCCCCGGACGAACAAGATCCTGGTCACCGCCGACAGCACCGTCACCGGCGCCAAGTGGGACCAGTTGGAGTCGACCGTGGAGAGCCTCGGCTCCGGCATGGCGACCATCAAGAAGTCCCAGGGCACCTTCAAGACCTTCCTCTCCGGCGGCGACGCGATCTTCGCGGGCGGTGCCCGCTGCTCCGCCGGCTTCAACGTCACCGCGGGCGACGGCACCCCGGCCTTCCTGACGGCGGGTCACTGCGGGGTCGCCGCCGCCGAGTGGTCGGACACCGAGGGGGGCGCGCCGATCGCCACCGTCGACGCGGCCACCGCCACCTTCCCCGGCGAGGGCGACTTCGCGCTGGTCAAGTACGACGACCCGGCGACCGAGGCGCCGAGCGAGGTCAACGTCGGCGGCGGCCAGACCGTCCAGATCAGCCAGGCCGCGGAGGCCGAGGTCGGCCTGCAGGTCTTCCGGATGGGCAGCACCACCGGGCTGAGCGACGGCCAGGTCCTCGGCCTCGACGCCACCGTCAACTACCCCGAGGGGACCGTCACCGGGCTCATCCAGACCGACGTCTGCGCCGAACCCGGCGACAGCGGCGGCTCGCTCTTCACCCAGGACGGTCTCGCGATCGGCCTGACCTCGGGCGGCAGCGGGGACTGCACGGTCGGCGGCGAGACCTTCTTCCAGCCGGTCACGACCGCGCTTGAAGCGGTCGGCGCGACCCTCGGCGCGGGTGACGCGGCGGGCGGCGATGCCGGTGCGGGCGAGGAAGCGGGCGCCGGTGAAGAGGCCGCTCCCGGCGAGGAGGCGGGCGCAGGCGAGGAAGCCGGTGCCGGCGAGGAGGCGGGCGCCGGTGAAGAGGCCGGTGCCGGCGAGGAGGCCGCTCCCGGCGAGGAGGCAGGCGCCGCCGACGAGTCCGGCCTGACCGACACGCACTGACCCCGAGGCACCGCACCGGTCCGGGTGGCCGGCCCTTCGGCGGGAGGGCCGGCCACCCCCGTGTCAGCCCCGGGCCCGCAGCAACAGCACCGCCACGTCGTCGATCCGCCCCCGCGGCATCGCACGCGACTCCACGAGCCGGTCGGCCAGCTCGTCCAGCGGCAGGTCCCCGATTGCCGCGAGCACCTGCCCGAGATCGGCCAGCGCGTCCTCGATGTCGGTGCCCGGCGACTCGATCAGCCCGTCGGTGTAGAGGACGAGCACGCTTCCGGGCGCGAGATCCACCTCCGTCGTCTGATACACGGCCGAGCCGTCGATCCCCAGCAGCGGACCCCCGGCCAGATCGAGCACCCGAACCCGCCCGTCCGGCCGTCTCAGCAGCGGCGGCGGATGACCCGCCCGGGCCATCACGGCCCGCCCGTGCTCAGGGTCAAGACGCAGATACAGACAGCTCGCGAACAGATCGGCGCCCAGGTCGATCAGCAGCCGGTTGGTGCTGGTCATGACCTCCGCGGGCGGCTGCCCGACGGTCGTGTATGCCCGTACGGCCGTACGGATCTGCCCCATCAGACCGGCCGCCGTCACATTGTGTCCCTGCACGTCCCCGATCACCGCCGCCGCCTGCCCCTGCGCGGGCACCAGGTCGTAGAAGTCGCCGCCGATGTCCATGCCCTGAGTGGCCGGCAGATAACGGGCGGCGGCGTCGATGCCGGGCAGCGGCGGCAGCGAGTGCGGCAGCAGGGCCGCCTGGAGGCCGTGGGCCAGCTGGTGCTTGGCGTCGTAGAGCACCGCACGCTCCAGGGCCTGCGCGATCAGCCCGCCCAGACTCGTCAGCACCGCCCGCTCGTCGGCGGGGAAGGGGTGCCGCTCGGCGTAGGCGAGCACCAGGGTGCCCACCTGGCGGCCGGAGGCGATCAGCGGCAGATAGGCCCAGGCGGCGAACCCGTCGGGCGTGGCCTCCTCGGCCGGATACAGCCGCTCCAACTCTTGCCGGTCCTCGTAGAACGCGGGCACCCCGGTGGTCAGGGCATGGGTGCCCGGGGTCCGTTCGATCAGCGGCAGCCCGTCGAACCGCTCCACGAGATGCGGGTCCGGATAGCCGTGGTGGCCCAGCACATGCAGCCGGCCCGCCCGGGAGCCGAGCACCACCAGGGCCCGGCTGCCCACGGCCGGGGCGATCTCGTCCGCGACCAGCTGGACGACGTCCTGCACGCTCACCGCCTCGGTGAGCGCACCGGCCAGGCCCAGCACCTGGGAGATGGTGACCAGACGTGACGGGGTGTCGTCGGCCCGGCGGTGCGCCCGGTTCATCTCGGCCACGGCCCGCGCCCGGGCGATACGCAAGCTGAGCCCCGTGGTGCTCGGGTACAGCCGGAACGACAGCCAGTCGCCCGGCGGACGCAGCGCCACGAAGGAGGTGCTCTGCTGGCTGAGCAGCGCGGCCCGGTAACGGTCCTCGTAGACCGGGTCGTTGAGCCAGGGCACCGACGCCCACAGCTGGGTGCCGAGCAACTCACTCACCGGCACGCCGATCAGCTCGGCCGCCGCCGCGTTGGCGAACGAGATCCGCCCGTGCAGATCGAGCGAGCACAGCCCGTACGGCAGCCGTGCCACCATCCGCGCCGACTCGACCGTGCCGAGTGTGCCGGCGGCGCCGGCCAGGGCGGGGCCGGCGAGCAGGTCGGGCTCGGGCAGCAGCGGGACGCTGTCCTCCAGGGCGCGGGCCAGCCGGGCGGCCAGCCGGCCGCAGGCGGCGGTCAGATGGGTGCGCTCCCGGTCGGAAAGATCGGGCGGGTGCGACCCCGGCCAGGTCACGAAGACCGCGCCGTAGGCGGTGGACTCGGTGGCCACCGGCAGCGCCGCGAGCGCGAAGGGGTAGGGCAGGACGACGGAGATCCGCGGATACAGGCGGGCCATCTCCTCCTCGCCGCCGACCCACACCAGCCGCCTTTCGCGCACCGCGTCGGCCACCGGGACGGGCGCGCTGAGCCCCACCCGCTCCCAGGGCGCCGCGAACGCCCGGGGGAGTCCCACCATCACCGCCATCTCCAGGACCGGCTCCTGGCTCGCCAGCAGATAGACCGCGCCGGAGTGCGCGTGGACCTCGTCCATCATCGAGGCCAGCGCGAGGGACAGCAGCGGCCGGCCGACCCGCGTCCTGGCGGTGGCCGGTGCCTGGGCGGACGGTTCCCCGTCGGACACGCCGACCACCTCCTCGCACGGCCGGGCGACGGTCCCCAGAGGACAAATCTGCCCCTTCGGGGCCCATCGCGCACGGCGAGAGCGCCCGGCGGCGACGGCTCGGCACGGGCACCGGTGCCCCAGCCATGGTGGGGCGCGCGTGTACCCCGTTGCCCCGGACCCATGCCCCCACAGTCGATGCGCGCGGAGGTGCGCGGGAGCCGTGCGTGCGCCCCCGCGCTCCCTGATGGCCGGTTCCTCGCGCCCAGGAGCTGTCAGGGCCGCTAAGAATGGGACACGCACAGAACACCGAGAACCGGCGAACGCGGGCTGAAGGGGCGGCAGTGATCCGGGTGCTTCTGGTGCACGACGCGTGTCTGGTGCGGTCGGTCCTGGCGGAGTGGCTGTGCCGGGAACCCGACCTCAGTGTCTTCGACAGCCCGTGGGGCAGCGCGCCCGCGCGCGTGAGATCCGTCCGTCCGGACGTCTGCGCGGCCGACCTGGAGTGCGCGGACGCGTACGGCACCCCGCCGCTCGGCGAGCTGTGTCCAAGTGCCCCGGAGACGGCACCGCCGCGGCTGCTGGTGCTGGCCACCGCGAACCGGCCCGGACTGCTGAAACGGGCGGTCGAGGTCGGGGCGCTCGGCTATGTCGACAAGGAGGGCTCGCCAGAGAACCTGGTTGACGGCATTCGGCGGGTCGCCCAGGGGGAACGTTTCGTCAATGACTCGCTGGGCTTTGGTTTCCTCAAGGCCGCGCAGATGCCGCTGACCAGGAGAGAGCTGAGCGTGTTATCCCTCGCCGCCGAGGGCGCCTCGATCGCGGAGATCGCCGGGAGCCTGCACCTGTCCAGCGGGACCGTGCGCAACTACATGGCGGCCATCACCCGTAAGACCGGGGCCCGCAACCGCATCGAGGCCATCCGTATCTCGCAGGGCGAGGGCTGGCTCTGACCGCCCGCCGGGTACGGGGGTCCAGTCGCCGACGAGGTCCCGGTAGGGCGCCGAGCGGTCGAGCAGCTCCTCGTGGGTTCCGTACGCCGTGTGCCGGCAGTCCAGGACAAGGACCCGGTCGGCCCGGCGAGCCGAGCTGATGCGGTGCGCGACGACCACCAGCGTGCCGCCAGGACGGGCCGCGAAGGCCCGCTCGGCCCGTGCCTCCGCCGTCGCATCCAGATGACAGGTCGCCTCGTCGAGCAGCGCGAGGGGCGCCGAGGACAGAAACGCCCGGGTCAGCGCGACCAGTTGCCGTTCGCCCGCCGACAAGGCTGTCGGATCCACCCGCGCCGAGGGTCCGCCGAGCGCTTCCAGCAGCGGGGTCAGCCCCACCGCCTCCGCCGCGGCGAGCAGCTCCGCCTCGGGCACCGGGTCCGGCCGGAGCAGACCGAGGTTCTCGGCGAGGGTGCCGGTGACGACGTACGCCTCCTGGGGGATGAGCACGCGCAGCCCGGCGCGGTCCGGCCCGTTCGCGGGCCGCCCGTACACCCTGATCGTCCCGTGGCGCGGCTCCAGCAGTCCGGCGACCAGGGCGGTGAGCGTGGACTTCCCGATGCCGCTCGGTCCTACGACGGCCAGATGGGCGCCGGTCTGGAGGCTGAGGTCGAGATCCTCGATGACGGGGGCGCTGTGCGGGCCGTAGGCGAAGGTGACACGGGAGAGGGAGAGCGCCGGGGCTGGTGCGGGGGAGGGAGGGCGGTCCCGTTCGTCTGTGCCATGGTCCTGTTGCCCTGAGCCGTCCCGCAGTAGTCGCCGTAGCACCACCGCCAGGCGTGAGCCGCCGGTGCCGAGGCCGTGGACCAGGTTGCGCAGGGCGGGGAGCAGGGACTGGGTGACGTAGGCGAGCGCGCCGACCAGGGCACCGGTGGTGACGCCGTGGGCGAGGAGCCAGGGCGCGGTGGCGAGCAGCAGCACGATCGGCAGCTGGCCGCCGATCGCGAGGGCGGCGACCCGCAGGACGCCCCAGCGGGCCAGGGAACGCGCGGCCCGCAGTTCGGCGTCGATCCGGGCCCCGGTCGCGGCGGCGATCTGCTGTTCCGCGCCGGTCGCGGTGATGTCCCGCAGCCCCGGACAGACGGTGCCGAGATCGGCGGCCAGTGCCTCGTCGGCGCGGAGGAACGCCTCCTGGCGGCGGGCCAGGAGCCGCAGGCTCGCCGCGAACAGGCCCAGCCCTGCGATCAGGGGAGGCGCCACGACCAGCAGGAGCAGCGGGTCGAGCGAGAGCAGTCCGACGAGCGCGCCGACGGAGGTGAACAGGAAGGACCGCGACATCATCACCAGACCGGCGAACGTGTCCCGGGCGATCTCCACCTGCTGGGTGAGCCCGGACAGCGCCCCGCCGTCGCCCTCCCGCACCCCGCGCGCCACGACCCGGGCGACGAGCCGGTCCCGCAGCGGTTCCACCAGCGCGGCCACCGCCGCGTACACCCGGGCGGTGCCGTAGGCGCCGACGACCACCCCGAGCCCGGCGATCCCGAGCCAGCAGAGCCCGGTGGCCGGCCGTCCGGCCAGGAACCCCTCGTCCAGGGCGCGGGCGGGCGCGTACCCGGTGAGGAAGGTCTGCCCCGTCTCCAGCACCGACCAGCAGGCGAGTCGCACCAGCACCCGCCACCGGGCTCGCAGGAAGCGCAGACCGAGCCGCTGGATCCCCACCTCTGTCACGGCGTCTCCTTCGCGCCCGGCTCCCCGAAGACCGCCCGGTAGCCGGCGTCCCGCCACAGCTCCTCGTGCGTCCCGACCGCCCGGATGCGCCCCTCGTCCAGCCAGGCCACGGCGTCCGCGCGGGCCGCCGTCATCGCGCGGTGGGCCATCAGGAGCCGGGTGGTTCCGGGGCCGCCACCCAGCAGCGCCCCGGTGATGTGCGCCTCGGTGACGGTGTCGAGGCTGGAGAGGGCGTCGTCAAGGATCAGCAGTCGGCCGCCGTGGGCGAACGCCCGGGCCAGGCCGAGTCGTTGGGACTCTCCGCCGGAGCGCGGTGCGTCGGCGACGGCGGTGGCGTAGCCGTCGGGCAGCAGGCGTACGAAGTCGTCAGCGCGGGCTGTCCGGGCGGCCTGCCGGATGCGGGCGGGGCAGGGGGCGGCCGGTCCGAGGCCGATGGCGGCCTCGATGGTGGCGCCGATCAGGGCGGGGCGTTCGAAGGCGTGGCCGACGGCGCGGCGCAGCGCGTCGTGGGTGAGTTCGCGCAGCGGCACTCCGTCGAGCAGGACCTCTCCGTCGTCCGGGTCGGCCAGCCGCCCGGCGACCGCGGCGAGCAGTGACTTGCCCGCACCGGACCGGCCGACCACGGCAAGCGTCGTTCCGCCCGGTACGACGAGGTCGACCCCGTCGAGCACGGTCCGCCCCCCGCGCCGGGCGGTGATGCCGCGCAGCTCAAGGCGGCCCGGACCGGGCGGCAACTCGCGCGGGCCGTAGGCGGGGGCGGGCTCCGCCAGCACCTCGCCGAGCCGGTCGGCCGCCGCCCGGGCCTGGGCGAGCCCGGCAAGCTGTCCGACCAGCACGCCGACGCCGACCGCGAGCACCGCGTACCGCCAGGCGGCGAGCACCTCGCCCACCGACAGCCGGTGCCGGGCGAGCAGCACCCCCGCCACGGCCACGACCGCGAACTGGAGCAGGGGCGCCACGGCGACGGCCTGGCCGGCCGCGCGCCCCTGCACCTGCCACATGCGGTGGCCCGCCCGGGACAGTTCGGGCAGCGGCCCGAGGATCCGCGCGGTCTCCCGGTCCGCCGCACGGGCCGCCGCGATGGTCCGATGCCCGCCGACGGCCTCCGCGAGCGCGGCCGCGATGTGCCCCTGCACCTCCTGGTACCGGGCCACACACGTCGAGGTGTCCCGGGCCAGGGTCCGCAGCAGCAGCGTCAGCACCGGGGCTCCGGCGAGGAACACCAGCGCGAGCCAGAGGTCGATCAGGGCGAGCGCCACGACGCCGCCCAGCGGCCCGGCGAGCGCGGCGACCAGCGCGGCGCGGGCGGCCGGTGCCGTACCGGCCTGCGCGGCGTTGCCGACGAGCCGGGCGACGAGGTCGCCGGGCCCGAAACGGGCGGCGGCCCGTGGGCCGACCTCCAGGACGTGCTCGGTCAGCCGCCCGCGCAGCCACGCCGCGGTGCGGGCGTCCACTGTGCCGGTCAGGACGGTCTGGCAGGCGTCGAGCACGGCGAGCAGCAGGACGAGACCGGCGCAGTACAGCACCCAGCGGGTCGCCGGGGCCTCGGCCAGCAGCAGGTCCAGGGCCCGGCCCAGCACGGCCGGCAGCAGCAGACCGGCCCCGGTCGCGGCCGTGCTCACCAGGCACAGGGCCACGCACCGGGTGCCGCTGTGCCGGGCGGCCGATGCCGCCAGTGCCTTCTCGGCGCGGGTGGTCATGCGGCATCACATCCGGGGCGGTGGGCAGGACCCCGGGCGGCCCCTCCCTGATGGGAGCGGACCGCCCGGGGCTGAGGATGCACGGTGCTCGTCAGAGACAGAGCGTGATGCTCGCCGCGCTGACGCAGGACAGCAGGCTGAGGGTGCTGTTGCCGCCGGTGTACTCGTCGGACTCCATCGTCTGCAGGTCGAGAAGTGCCATCTCGTGTTCCTTCCTTCGGTGTCGTCCACCCGTCGGGACGGGGTTGGGTCACGGCTCCGTCAGGTCGCGGAGCCGCGTTCTGTGGGCCGCCGAAGCGGTGGCAGGAACGGCAGGTGTGCGTTCTCCCGGTCGCCGAGGGCCGCGCCGAGGGCGAGCAGGCACCCTGCCGTTCCGGTGCCCAGGTCCATCGAAAGACGCATCATCTGGTGCCCAGGGAAGGCCAGTTGGCCCTGGTAGGACATCGCGAACCAGCCGAGCCCGGCGATCTGCTCGGCGAGCCGTTCGTCGCCGGCGCCGGGTGTGGTGGTGCGGGCCAGGTGCAGGATCATCCCGGCACGGCCCTGGAAGAGGCCGGGCTGCGCGTAGAAGCGGGAGGTGGCGGCGGTCAGGACGCCGACGCGGGCCCGCTCGAACTGCCCGGTGTCGTCGGTGGCGTGGGCGAGGCGGTCGTCCAGGACCATCCCGAGGCCGACGCTGCCCTCGCCGAGGTACGGCATTGTCCGCCAGCCCTCGTCGACTTCCAGCGAGCCGCGCTCATGGGTCACGCAGCACTCCAGGTCCCGGCGCAGCCCCGTGCCGGCTGCCTCCAACAGCTCGTGCTCGCCGGTGCGTTCGTACTGCCGCAGCAGGAACAGCGCGGGCCCGCTCGCACCCCGCAGCAGTCCTGCCTGCCGCCGTGCCGTGGCGGCAGGCGGTTCCGCCAGTCGTCGTACGAGGATCCGCGCGGCCTCGGCGGCCCGCTCGGTGAGCTCCTTCTCGCCGGTCCGGTCGGCCAGGTCGCCCAGCGCCAGGCCGAGTCCGGCGAGGCCGCCGTGCAGGTCGGAGGACAGTTTCTGCCAGCGCTCGGCCAGGATCGTCTCGACCAGGTCGAGAGCCCGCTGCCGGTGGCCGAGCCGGTCCAGGACGTGGGCGACGCCCGTGAGACCGTCGTAGAGGCCGAGCGGTGTGCCGATCGGCGGCGGTGCCGTGTGCGCCAGCAGCCAGCGCTCGCCCTCCTCGTACCGCTCGGCGCCGACCGCGTCCAGCGCGTACAGCACTCCGGCCGCCCCGTGCGCGAGGCCGAGGCCGCCGCCGTCGGAGAATTGGGTGATGTCGCCGGGGAAGAGCCGGTCGTCGCGGTCCGGGGTGGCCGAGGCGAGGATCGCCTTGACCATGGAATCGCGGCTGAAGGGCCAGTCCCCGGGCGCCACGAAGGACGGTGCGGGCACCGGCGTGCCGCGAGTGATCTCCGCGACCGCCTCGTCCAGAAACTCCTGTGGCACATCGGGGAACTGATGGGCGATCACCTCCGCCAGGTGCGCCGCCTTGCCCCGGTCGACCACGAACAGCGTGGTGACGGGCAGGAACAGGGCCAGCCGGAGACAGGCCAGCGCATAGCGGTCGACATCGGTGCCGGTGCGGTCCGGCGGGGCGAAGAAGCCGGGGTGGGCGACCACTTGGCGGCCCTGTTCGGAGACGGGGGCCGCGGCCTCGAAGTCGAGCAGGGACACCGACTCCGCGTCGGGCGCGACCATGATGTTGAAGACATGGAGGTCGTTGAAGACGATCCCGCGCGCGTGCACCGCCGCCACCGCCCGCTCCACTGCCCCGTGGATGCGCACCGCCCACGCCGTGTAGTCGGCCACGGCCTGCGGGTCGGGGTCCGGAGTGAGCAGCGGATGCCGCTCGGCGAAGAACGAGTTGAGCGGGCGCCCCTCCAGGAAGTCCATGACCAGGAACCGGTGGTCGCCGAGCGTGAACCAGTCCCGCACCTCGGGCACCACACCGGTCCCGGCCGTCCGCTCCAGCGCGTACTTCTCCCGCTCCAGGCGGGCGACGGCATCGGCCCCGTCGGAGGCCAGCCCCGCGTGCGGCCGCCCCTCCTTCAGCACCACCTTGCGCCCGTCCCGGGTGTCGGTGCCCGCGTACACCCCGCCGCCGTTGGAGAAGTGCAGCGCCTTCTCGATGCGGTACGGCAGATCGCCCACCGTCGTGGTGTTCCGGGCCGCCAGATGCGGCTGGAGGAACTCGGGCAGCGTCACCCACTCGGGCACCTGGAAGGACGGCGCCCGCCGGTCCGGCACCAGCCGGCCCGCCCCGTCGCGCACCGCCGGCACCAGCGAACCGCGCTCGTCAACGACGAAGGTGCGCGCGAAGGCGCCGTAGCGGACGTAGAGCGGACCGTCGTGCCAGCGCAGATCGGTGAGGATGTACGGCCCCTCGAAACCCTTCAGCAGGTCCCCCAGCTCGCGCAGCACCAGGTGCAGCCGCTCCTCGTCGGCCGGGTAGAGCGTGACGAACTTGCCGCTGCTGTCGCGGGCCGCGTACTTGGCGTTGCGCAGATGCAGCAGATGCGGGCCCGGCACGAACTTGAACGGGATGCGCCTGGGCACGCAGTAGTCCCACACGATCTCCGCGATTCGGTCCGCGTTCGCCCGAGTGGCCGAGGCGTGGATCTTCCATCCCTGGGCCGGGCCGGGCGCCGGCGCGCCGTCCGGGCCGAGCGGGGTCAGTGTCAGCCAGTCCCCGATCCGGGCCGCGTCCCATCCCTCGGGCACCGGGCGGCGCGCCGCCTCGAACAGAGGTACCGCCTCCTGGCCTGCCAGGGACAGCCGGTCCGGCGTGTCGTAGAAGTGTCCGTCGGTGAGCGCGTACACCTCGTACCGCTTGTCCATGCGTCCCCCTCCGTGGACCGGCACCGAGCCTCCCAGCGGGCCGATGGCCGCGGACAGTAACGTCTGTCACGACCTCACTGTGCGGAACGCATGCGGCAAGTCATGTTCGGGCGGCTTCGAGCGTGAGGCCCCGGGCCCTGTCCGCGGTTGCATGGTCACAGGGGCTGCGCCGGTGTCTCATAAGCGCTGTAATGGCCAACGTGGGCGGTGAGGACGCTGCGGGACGCAGATCGAGAAGGCAGCGCGCCGACGATGCCCTCACCACGGTCGGCGACGCCCCCGACGCGCCCGACCGGCTGCGCCGCATTCTCGAACAGGCGCTCGTCTTCGCCCGGGCGGCCCTCGCCGCCGTGTACACGCTGACCGACGACGGCGAGCTGCTGTGCCTGGTCGAGTGGGCCGGCGCCCCGCGCACCCAGTACGGACTGCGCGACAGCTACGCCGCCACCGGCGGCTCCGTGGTGGCCGACGCCCACCACACCGGGCGGCCCGCCTATCTCGGGCCGCGGGAACTCGCCGAGCGCGCCCAGTCCCGGCGGGCGTCGGCGGGCGACTTCCATCTGGCGGTCCTGCCCGCGCGCGGGCAGGACGACGGCGGCTGTCTGGTGGCCGTGAGCGAGCATCCCGACGGGTTCAACGCCGAGGACCGCGACTGTCTGGACCTGATCGCCCATGCCCTCGCCTACCCCGCCCCCGTCCAGCGGACCGAGGTCGGTGAACTGCCGTCCAACGCCTTCAGCCTCGCCATGGACACCGGCCGCGTCGAGGTCGGCGACGACATCCTGGACCTGTTCCAGATCGCCCCCGACGAGTTCGACGGCAAGGTGGAGACCCTGCTCGGCCTGACCGTGCCCGAGGACCTGCCCTCCCTGATGTCCGTCGTCGAGGCCGACCACATGTCCATCGGCGACCGCGAGCTGGAGTTCCGGGTGCTCCAGCCGAAAGGCCCGCCGAAATGGCTCAGGCTGCGCGGACGGCTGCTGCCCGGCGGCGAGGGGCAGCCGACGCGGCTCTCGGGCACCGTCGCCGACGCCTCCAAGCTGCGCTCCGACTTCACCGACGTGGCCCGCGTCCAGCGCCTCGCCGCCTCCCTCGCCACCGCCGGCACCGTCCGCGACGTCAGCCAGGCCGTGGTCGCCGCCCTGCGCACCCCCCTGCGCGCCGACCGGATCGCGCTGGCGGAACTGGAGAACGACCGGCTCGTCGTCACCGTCCTCGACCCGCCCGAGCCGGAGTCCTGGCCCGAGCTGTGGCGCACCGAATGGCGCACCGAGTGGCCCGACGCGCCGGTGCGCGCGATGCCCACCCTCGCCGCGGCGCTGCGCGAGGGCCGCGCCCAGATCTGGCCCGCGGGCACCCCGCTGGAACCCGCCCTCGCCGATGTCGGCCCCGGCGGCCTCGCCGTCCTGCCGCTGCCCGCCGCCGGCCGGATGGCCGGCGCCTGCCTGATCGGCTGGGACGCCCCGCACCACTTCGGACCCGACGAACGCGCCCTGCTCACCGCCTCCGCCGGACTCGCGGGGCAAGCCCTGATGCGCGCCCACGCCTTCGATGCCGAACACGAACTCGTCGGCATGCTCCAGCGCCAACTGCTGCCCCGCAGACTGCCCCAACTGCCCGGCGCGGAGGCCGTCGCCCGCTATCTGCCCAGCACGGCAGGGCTGGAGCTCGGCGGCGACTGGTACGACGTGATCCCGATGCCCGACAACCACGTCGCCCTCGTCATCGGCGACGTCCAGGGCCACAGCGCGGCCGCCGCCACCCTGATGGGCCAGATGCGCACCGCGCTGCGCGCGTACGCCGCCGAGGGGCACCCGCCCGACGTGGTGGTCTCGCACGCCAACCGGCTGCTGGGGGAGCTGGAGACCGACCTCTTCGCCACCTGCGCCTATGTCGACGTCGACCTGGAGGAGGGCACAGCCTGGTGCGTACGCGCCGGACACCTCCCGCCGGTGCTGCGTCACCCGGACGGCGCAACGGACATCGCCGAGGCCGAGGGCGGCCCGCCGCTCGGCGTGATGACGCAGGCCGAGTTCCCGATGAGCCCGCTCAGGCTCCAGCCCGGCACCCTGATCGCGCTGACCACCGACGGCCTGGTGGAGTCCGTCGAGGCCGACATCGACGCGGGCATGGACCGCTTCGCCCGCGAACTGGCCCGCTCCGACCCGGCCCACCTCGGCCTGGTCGCCGACGCCCTGCTCGGCAACGCCCGCCGCAGCGACGACGTCGCCCTGCTGCTGTTGCGCTACGACGGCATGGAGCTGCGCCCGCTGCGCGAGAGCTGGACGGTGTGGCGGGTGCCCGAGGCGGTGGGCCACGCCCGCCGCTTCACCCGGCGCACCCTGCGCTCCTGGGGCCTGGTCGCCGAGACGGACGCCATCCTCCTCGTCGTCTCCGAACTCGTCACCAACGCCCTCGTGCACACCGAAGGACAGGTCCGCCTCGACCTCACCCTGATCAACAGCAGGCTGCGGGTCGCCGTCGCCGACACCTCGCCCCGCAGCCCCGTCAAACCCACCAGCATCGGCTGGGAGGCCACAGGAGGCCGCGGCATCCTCCTGGTCGAGGCCGTGTCGGCGACCTGGGGCACCCTCCCGGTCAGCGGCGGCAAACAGGTCTGGAGCGAGATCCAGCTGAACCGCTGACTCCCGGGTACCCGACGTCCATGGACCACCCCCATGGAGTGCGATCCGGACACGGCGTTCGGCGCCATCAGCGCCGTATGGCCCAACATCTGACCAGTCGGTTACGCGGGATCGACGCTATGGTGAACCAGATGAAGGCTCTCGTGCTGTCCGGCGGAGCCGGCACGCGGCTGAGGCCGATCACACACACATCGGCCAAACAGCTGGTACCGGTTGCGAACAAGGCTGTGCTGTTCTACGGGCTGGAATCCATCGCCGAAGCCGGCATCACCGAAGTCGGCGTCATCGTCGGCGACACCGCCGCGGAGATCCAGGACGCGGTGGGCGACGGCTCGAAGTTCGGTCTCCAGATCACCTACATCCCCCAGGAACGCCCACTGGGCCTGGCCCACGCGGTGCAGATCGCCCGGGACTATCTCGGCGACGACGACTTCGTGATGTACCTCGGCGACAACTTCATCGTCGGCGGCATCAGCGCCCTCGTCGAGGAGTTCCGCCGCCATCGCCCCGACGCCCAGATCCTCCTCACCCATGTGCCCGACCCCCGCGCCTTCGGCGTCGCCGAACTCGACGGCTCGGGGCAGGTCGTGGGCCTGGAGGAGAAACCCAAGCACCCCAAGAGCGACCTCGCCCTGGTCGGCGTCTATCTCTTCACCCCCGCGATTCATGAGGCGGTGCGCGCCATCGAGCCGTCCTGGCGAGGCGAGCTGGAGATCACCCACGCCATCCAGCACCTCATCGACGCCGGCGCCGACATCCGGTGCACCGTCATCCACGGCTACTGGAAGGACACCGGGAACGTCGACGACATGCTGGAGGTCAACCGGACGGTCCTGGAAGGCCTCGACCGGCGGATCGACGGCGAGGTCGACGAACTGTCCGAGACGGTCGGCCGCGTGGTCGTCGAGGAGGGCGCCCGGATCGTCAACTCCCGTATCGTCGGGCCCGCCGTCATCGGCGCCGGATCCGTCGTCGACAACTCCTACATCGGCCCCTTCACCTCCATCGCCGAGAACTGTCACATCACCGACAGCGAGCTGGAGTTCTCCATCGTGCTGCGGGACTCCTCGATCGCCGGCGTGGGCCGCATCGAGTCCTCCCTGATCGGCCGACACGCCGAGGTGACGCCGGCGCATCACGTCCCCAGTGCCCACCGTTTCGTCCTCGGCGACCACAGCAAGGTGCAGATCCATACATGAACCTCCTCGTCACCGGCGCCGCCGGGTTCATCGGCTCGGCCTACGTCCGTACGCTGCTCGGCTCCGACGCGCCCGACGCGCCGGGGATCACCGTGCTGGACAAGCTGACCTACGCCGGCAGCCTCGACAACCTCCCCCTCGACCATCCCCGCCTCGAATTCGTGCAGGGCGACATCCGCGACGCCGAACTCGTCGCCAAACTCACCTCCCAGGCCGACCAGGTGGTGCACTTCGCCGCAGAGTCCCATGTCGACCGTTCGATCAGCGGGGCCTCCGACTTCGTCCTGACCAATGTCGTGGGCACCCAGACCCTCCTGGAGGGCGCCCTGCGCGGCGGCGTGTCGACCTTCGTGCACATCTCCACCGACGAGGTCTACGGCTCCGTCGAGACCGGCTCCTCCACGGAGGAGTACCTGCTGCGGCCCAGTTCGCCGTACTCCGCCTCCAAGGCCTCCTCCGACCTGCTCGCCCTGGCCTACCACCGCACCCACGGCCTGGACGTGCGGGTCACCCGCTGCTCCAACAACTACGGCCCGCACCAGTTCCCCGAGAAGGTCATCCCGCTCTTCGTCACCAACCTCCTCGACGGCCACCAGGTCCCGCTGTACGGCGAGGGCCTCAACGTCCGCGACTGGCTGCACGTCGACGACCACTGCGCCGGCGTCGAACTCGTGCGCACCAAGGGCCGTCCCGGCGAGGTCTACAACATCGGCGGCGGCACCGAGCTGAGCAACAGGGAGCTCACCGGACTGCTCCTGGAGGCATGCGGGGCGGACTGGGACCGGGTGACGAAGGTCGAGGACCGCAAGGGACACGATCTGCGCTACTCCGTCGACTGGAGCAAGGCCCGCACCGAACTCGGCTACCGACCTCGGCGCGACTTCCGCACCGGTCTCGCCGAGACCGTCGACTGGTACCGGGACCACCGTGCGTGGTGGGAGCCGCTGAAGCGACGCGTGAACGAGGAGCACGGATGAGGTGGCTGGTCACCGGGGCGGGCGGGATGCTCGGCCATGACGTCGTCGGCGAACTGCGCGGGCGCGGCGCCGATGTCACCGGCCTCGACCACTCCGCCCTGGACATCACCGAACCCGGTTCCGTCGAGCGGGCGTTCACCGCGCACCGGCCGGAGATCGTCGTCAACTGCGCAGCCTACGCGGCCGTGGACGACGCGGAGTCGGACGAGGCCACGGCCCTGCGCGTCAACGGCGACGGCCCCCGCCTGCTCGCCCGTGCCTGCGCCGCGCACGGCGCCCGCCTGATCCACGTCTCCACCGACTACGTCTTCTCCGGCAAGGGCCGCACCACCCCCTACCCCGAGGACCACCCGCCCGCCCCGCGCACCGCCTACGGCCGCACCAAACTCGCGGGCGAGCGGGCCGTACTCGATGAACTCCCGGGCGCGAGCGCGGTGGTGCGCACCGCCTGGCTCTACGGCGTGCACGGCAAGAACTTCGTCCGCACCATGATCGGCATCGAGGCGAGCCGCCCCACCGTCGACGTCGTCGACAACCAGCGCGGGCAGCCCACCTGGAGCGCCGACGTCGCCGCCCGCATCGCCGACCTCGGCCCCCGCATCGGCCCGGACGTGAACGGCGTCTTCCACGCCACCAGTTCCGGCGACGCCACCTGGTACGAGCTGGCCCGGGAGGTGTTCCGGCTGCTCGGCGCCGACCCCGACCGGGTCCGCCCCACCGACACCACGCCCTGGCCCCGGCCCGCACCCCGACCCGAGTACAGCGCCCTCGCGCACGGCCGCTGGCGGACGATCGGACTGCCGCCGCCGCGCGACTGGCGCACCGCCCTGCACGAGGCACTTCCCCGCATCCGCAAGGAGTCCCCTTCGTGAAACGCCATGAGTTCCTGAAGGAACTGCACAAGGTCAGCGCCAACCGCAACTACCTGGAGATCGGTGTCAACGACGGTCGCAGCCTCAGACTGTCGAGGGTGCCCAGCATCGCGATCGACCCCGCCTTCAAGGTGGTCACGGAGATCCGCTGCGACGTCCACCTGGTGAAGGCCACGAGCGACGACTTCTTCGCCCGCGACAACCCCCTCGCCCACCTCAAGGGCGGCCGCCACCCGGTCCGCAACCTGCGCCGGGGCCGCAGCCCGATCGGCCACTGGCGGCGCACCACCCTCGACCTGTCGTTCATCGACGGCATGCACCTGTTCGAGTACGCGCTGCGGGACTTCATCAACGTCGAGCGGCACTCCGACTGGACCAGCGTGATCGTCTTCGACGACATGCTGCCGCGCAACATCGACGAGGCGGCCCGCGACCGCCACACCGGAGCCTGGACCGGCGACGTCTACAAGCTCGTCGAGATCCTCGCCCGCCACCGCCCCGACCTGGTCACCGTCCTCGTCGACACCCAGCCCACCGGACAACTCGTCGTGTTCGGCGCCGACCCGCACAGCACCGTGCTGCGCGACAAGTACGACGAGATCGTCGCCGAGTACGACCTGCCCGACCCGCAGAAGGTGCCCGAGACGATCCTGGAACGGACCGGAGCGGTACGCCCAGAGGCGCTGCTGGAGGCCGGCTTCTGGCGCCCGCTGGCCCGGGCCAGGAACCTCGGCGTACGCCGCTCCCGAGGCTGGGACCCACTGCGGCACGCGCTGGAGCAGCTCTAGGACTTGACCGGCCGGACAGTCCTAGCCGCCGCCCCGCAACTCCCGGTAGCGGGCGGCGCAGTCCTCGTACGACGGCAGGAGGCCGGTGCGCAGTGCCTGGGCCAGGGACGGTGCCTCGGCGTCCTTGGGGGACAGCACCGGCTCCACGCCGTCCGGCCAGGGCAGGCCCAGGTCGGGGTCGAGGGGGTTCACTCCGTGCTCGCGGCCCGGGGCATAGCCGGTGGAGCACAGGTAGTTGACGGTGGCGTCGTCGGTGATGGCCATGAAGGCGTGCCCGAGGCCCTCGGCGAGGAACACCGCGTGCCGGGTGTCGTCGTCGAGGCGGACCGCCTCCCACTGCCCGAACGCCGGGGAACCGGTGCGCAGATCGACCACCACGTCCAGCACGGCGCCGCGCACACAGGTCACGTACTTGGCCTGACCGGGCGGCACGTCGGAGAAGTGCACGCCGCGCACCACGCCCCGCCGGGAGACGGAGCAGTTGGCCTGCGCGAGCGTCAGGTCGTAGCCGGTGGCCTCGCGGAACTCCTCGCCCCGGTACCACTCGTGAAAGCTGCCCCGGTCGTCCGGGAAGACCTTGGGCTCCAGCACCCAGGCACCGTCGATCCCCAGCGAGCGCACCGCGTCACCTCCGTGGGGCCCTGAGCAGGGCCTTCGCCTTGCGTACCAGTCGGCGCAGCACCCCCGGCCGGGGCGTGCGCCGCACCTGCACCCCGTGCGCCCCGGCGCGCAGCGCGAACGGCAGCGCCAGCAGCCGCCGTTCGGCCGTGCCCGTGCCCGGGCCCAGCGCCGTCCGCCAGGTCGCCCCGCCCATCGCGGAGACGGGCAGCGCGGCGCTGAGCAGCGCCCCGGGCGCGTCGGGCGCGGGGGAGAGGGAGCCACGGGCGTCGAGGGACTTGCCCTTCGCGGTCAGCCGCAGCAGCACCTCAGTGTCGCCGGGCACGTACAGCGGCACCGGGGCGCTCAGTCGGCCGTCCGTGACGCCGACCGACTCGGGCGCGACCCGGCCGAGCCCGAGGCTCCGGGTCGCACGGTCGACGTCCAGGGCGAGCGAGCTCTGCCGGGCGGTCCAGTACGGCAGCACCACCCGCCCGGCGACGACTCCGGCGTACGCCGTGGGCCGCTCGGTGCGGGGGGCCGGGGCGGGCCGGCACTCCTTGGTCCAGCCGCCCAGCTTCACCCGGACCACGACGTCCCACAGCCCGCCGGCCAGCGGCGAGCCCCCGGCCGCCCGTGCCGGGTCGACGGTGGCGGTCGCCCGCAGCACCAGCCGGAAGCGGCCCCGGTCCTCGGTGGGCACGGTCTCCCGGGTGAACTGCACCGGCTGGAAGTACTGTGCGGCGCTGGAGCGTTGACGCAGCAGCAGGTCCGCGGTCGCGGAGCCGAACCGGGAGACGGTGTCGGCGCCCACCCAGGCGATGGCCTCGGTGACGTCCTTCGGCGGGGCCTTGAGCGGATCGCCGCCGCCCGCGGCGCTGAACGTCAGGGGCGCGCCACCGGAGTGGTACTCCGCGGCGAAGGAGACCCGCAGCGCGCCGTCCGCCCACTCCAGGCCCTCCGGCATCGCCTTGAGGACGACGCCCGCCTCCCACTCGGCGAACGCCTCCACATCGCCGTACCGGTCGGCGGCGATCAGCGCGGCCACGACCTGCTGCGTGGGCTGAAGACCGGCCGCCACACCGGGCCCGAACCGCTCCACGACGACGGAGTGGATCTCCCGGAACAGCTCCTTGCGATAGTCGGCGGGCGCGGCCAGCAGCCGCTTGCCGCGCATCCGTTCGACCATCTCCACGCGCAGCCAGCGGCGGAAGAGCCGGTCGCGCACCGGTCCCGGCTCGGTGTACCGCTCGACGACGTCCAGAGCCTCGCGCAGGTTCTTGAAGTAGCCGACCGGGTCGAAGCGCTGGAAGCCCGCGTTGGCGGCGTCGTCCCGGCGCACGTGGTAGTAGCAGACGTAGTCGCTGAGCACCGAGACGTTGTCCGCCCGCAGGAACGCCTCGGTGACGAAGACGTGGTCCTCCAGGCGGCGTTTGCCCTCGGGGAAGCGCAGGCCGATGCGGTCCAGGAACGCGCGGCGGAACATCTTGTGCGGGGTGAGGCTGTCGATCAGCGGCGCGCTCTCCACGGTGGCCCGGGGATGGTTGCGACGGAACAGCTCCACCGGCACCCCGCGGCCCTGACCGGCCATTTTCCCTACGACGACATCGGCGTCGTTCGCCACGCCGTAGTCGTACATCCGCTCAAGGGCCTCGTCGCCGAGGTGGTCGTCGTTGTCCACGAACATCACGTACTCGCCGCGGGAGGCGGCGACGCCGACATTGCGGGGCTTGCCCGCCCAGCCGGAGTTCTCCTGGTGCACGACCGTCACCCGGGAATCCTCAGCGGCGAGCTCGTCGAGCCGGCCTGGCGTGTCGTCGGTGGAGCCGTCGTCGACGAAGATCACTTCGTACTCGTCCGGGGGCAGGGACTGCCGCAGCAGCGAGGAGATGCAGTCCTCGATGTACGCCCCCGGGTTGTACACGGGAACGATGACGCTGACCTTGACCGGCATCGCGCTCCAAGTCCCCTCGGGTCGTCGCCTGCCTTGCTGGGTGCGGCACGGTACGCCTCGCCCGATGCTAACCCGCGCCCACTCGCTTGCCACCTCCGGCCAGGCCGATGGCCGTAGCCTGGCGGAGTGCGTCTGCTGCTGATGTCCGACACCCACCTCCCCAAGCGCGCCCGCGCACTTCCCGCCCCGCTCCTCGCCGAACTCCCGGACGCGGACGTGGTGATCCACGCGGGTGACTGGGTCGACACGGCCACCCTCGACCTGCTGGAGCGCCGCAGCCGTCGGCTGATCGGGGTGTACGGCAACAACGACGGCCCCGACCTGCGCGCCCGCCTCCCCGAAGTGGCGTACGCCGATCTCGGCGGCCTGCGTTTCGGCGTCGTGCACGAGACCGGCCCCGCCCAGGGCCGCGAGGCGCGTTGCGCGGCCCGTTTTCCCGAGCTGGACGTGCTGGTGTTCGGGCACAGTCACATCCCCTGGGACACCACCGCGCCCTCCGGGCTGCGCCTGCTCAACCCGGGCTCCCCGACCGACCGGCGCCGCCAGCCGCACTGCACCTACCTCACCGCCTCGGTCGCCGACGGCAGTCTCACGGACGTCGAACTGCACCGCCTCCCCGCGCCCCTTCAGGGCGCTGCCGCACCGTAGTGGACTTCGCCCGACCTGCTCAGCGCCTCCTGCGCCGCCACCGCCAGGCGACCAGCACCAGCAGGGCGGCCGCCAGGGGTGGCCCCACGCGTCGGGCGACGGGAAGTGCGGCCGTTCGGGTGAGATCGAGGGGAGCCGTCTCCTCGGCCACCGCAGCGGCGGGTGCCGGCTCCTCCGGCTTCGTGAGCTTTTCCGCCAGGCACTCGGCGAACCGGGACACCAGGCGGTCGCCCACCTCCGACAGCAGCCCGCGCCCGAACTGCGCCGGACGTCCGGTCACCGACAGGTCCGTGAGCACCGTGACCGCCGTACCGTCGTCGCGTTCGGTGAGCGTGCCGGTGACAGTGGCTCGCGCCGTGCCCTGGCCGCGGGTCTCCCGGCCGCTCGCGCTCAGCACCATCCGGTGCTCCTGCTCGTCCCGCTCGTCGAAGACCGCGGTGCCCTTGTACGTCAGGGTCACCGGGCCCACTTTGACGCGGACCGAGCCGGTGACGGTCTTGCCGTCGTAGTCCTCCACGCTCGCCCCGGGCAGACAGGGCGCGACCCGTTCGATGTCGAGGAGCGCCTGCCAGGCGTCGTCGACGGGCACGGGCACGGTGAACTCGTGGCGCAGTTCCATCTTTTCCTCCTCAGGGGGCGTCAGGGCAAGGGGTGGATCGCCCCCTCCGTCGCGGTCAGTGGGGCGCCGGTGCCGCCCCAGCGCAGGGCGACGATCTCGGCGGCGACCGACACGGCGACCTCCTCGGGCGTACGGGCCCCGAGGTCGAGGCCCACGGGTGAGCGCAGCCGGGACAGTTCGGCCCCGGTGAGCCCGGCCGCGGCCAGCCGCCGCATCCGGTCGTCGTGGGTACGGCGGCTGCCCATCGCCCCGATGTACGCGGCCGGCCTGCGCAACGCTTCCTCCAGCAGCGGCACGTCGAACTTGGGGTCATGGGTGAGGACGCAGATCACCGTGCGCCCGTCGGTTTCGGTGCCGTTCAGATAGCGGTGCGGCCAGTCGACGACCACCTCGACGCCCTCCGGGAAGCGCTTCGGGGTCGCGAAGACCGGGCGGGCGTCGCAGACGGTGACCCGGTAGCCGAGGAAGTCGCCGATCCGGGCGACGGCGGCCGCGTAGTCGATCGCGCCGAAGACCAGCATGCGCGGGGGTGGGGCGAAGGAGTGCAGGAAGACGGCGACGGCGTCCTCACGGCGCTCGCCGTGCGGCCCGTAGTGGCGCAGGCCCGTGGCGCCGAGGGCGAGTTCGCCGCGCGCGTCGGCGGTGACCGCCGCGTCCAGGCCCTCCGTGCCCAGTGTGCCGAGGACCCGGTCGGGCCAGACCGCGAGGGTCGCCCCGCGCGGCGCGGGCCCGTCGGTCACCGAGGCCACGGTGACCGGCTCGCCGGCGGCGACGGACCGAGCGACCGCGCCGAAGGAAGGATCGGCGGCGGCCGTCACCGGACGGACCAGGAGGGTGATCTCGCCGCCGCAGGTCAGCCCCACCGCGAACGCGTCCTCGTCGCTGTACCCGAAGGTCTCCAGGCGCGCCTCGCCGTTCGCCACCACCTCCTGCGCCAGCTCGAACACCGCCCCCTCGACACAGCCACCCGACACACTGCCCACGACCTCGTCGCCCGGACCCACCGCCATCGCGGCCCCCGGATCGCGCGGCGCGCTGCGGCTCGTTGCGACGACTGTGGCGAGGCCGAAGGGTGATCCGGCCGTGTACCAGGCGCCGAGTACGGGGAGTAGGTCACGCACGGTTGGCTCCTCTCGCGACGCCCAGGACCGTCTTGTCCGGCTCCACGGCCATCGTGGCCCCTGGTTCGCGCGGCGCGCTGCGGCTCGTTGCGACGACTGTGGCGAGGCCGAAGGGTGATCCGGCCGTGTACCAGGCGCTCAGCATCGGGAGTAGGTCACGCATCGTCGGCTCCTCTCACCGCCGCCGCCAGGCGTTCCAGCGCCGAGAGGCTGTGGCCCTCGACGAACGCGTCCACGCTCGGCAGCGCCGCCGCCATCCCGGCCGCCAGGGGCGCGTAACCGGGCCGGGCCTTGAGCGGATTGGCCCAGATCACCCGGTGCGCCAGCCGGTGCAGCCGGCGCATCTGTTCCGCGAGCAGCTCCGGATCGCCGCGCTCCCAGCCGTCGGACAGCACCACCACGATCGCACCGCGCGCCATGCCGCGCTGCCCCCAGCGGTCCAGGAACGCGCCCAGCAGCTCACCCAGCCGGGTACCCCCGCGCCAGTCGGGTACCGCCGAGGCGACCGCGGCCATCGCGAGGTCGGGGTCCCGGTGCGACAGCTCCCGGGTGACCCGGGTCAGCCGCGTCCCGATCGTGAACACCTCCGTACGGGCCCCGCGCACGGCCGCGTGCGCGAAGCGCAGCAGCGCGTCCGCGTACGGCGCCATGGAGCCGCTGACGTCCACGAGCAGCACCACCCGGCGTGGATGCTCCGTCCGGGCGTACCGGAGCAGGCGTGCGGGCTCCCCGCCGCGCCGCAACAGCTCCCGGACCGTGCGATGCGGATCGACCTCCCCGCGCCGGGCAGGACGCCGCCGCGCGGACCGCCGTACCTGGCCCCGCAGCGCCAGCGCGGCCAGCAGCCGGCGCACCTCCGCCCGCTCGGGCCCGCTCAGCTCGGCGATGTCCCGGTGGCGCAGCACCTCGGAGGAGCTCGCGAGGGACGGAACAGGCGGCGCGTCCTGCACATCCCGGGCACGCGCCTGCCCTTCCGCGTCCCGTGCGACGAGACGCGGCCGGGGCGTGCGGGGGACCGTCACCGGGCGCCGAGGGGTTTCGCCGGTGCCGTGGAAGAAGGCCGCGAACACCCGGTCGTAGCGGTCGAGATCGTCCCGTTGCCCGCACAGCGTCAGCCGGCCCGCCCAGTACACGTCGGCCCGCAGCTCCGGCCGCAGGACGTCGACCGCGGCCAGGAAGGCGTGCACCCGCTCGGTGCTCGCGTCGACGCCCGCCGCGCGCAGGGCGCGGGCGAAGCCGAGGAGGGCGGCGTCGGCGCCGGTCATGTCACGCCCCTCGCGTCGCGAGGACCGCCGCGAAGTCCAGCCCCCGCGCCCGCTCCGCGTCCTCCCGGTACTTCAGCACCGACCCCAGCGTCGTCACCGCCAGTTCGGCGTCCACCTCGTCCGCGCCGAGCGCGTGCAGGGCCTCGGCCCAGTCGATCGTCTCGGCCACGCCGGGCGGCTTGAGCAGGTCATGCGTGCGCAGCGCCTGCACCAGCGCGGTCACCTGTTCCGCGAGGCGCGCCGACACCCCGGGCAACCTCCTGCGCACGATGGCCAGTTCGCGTGCGAAGTCCGGGTGGTCGAACCAGTGGTACAGGCAGCGCCGCTTGAGCGCGTCGTGCACCTCACGGGTGCGGTTGGAGGTCAGCACCACCACCGGCGGCACCTCGGCACGCAGGGTGCCGAGCTCCGGGATCGTCACCGAGAACTCCGACAGCAGCTCCAGCAGGAACGCCTCGAACTCGTCGTCCGCCCGGTCGATCTCGTCGACCAGCAGCACCGACGGCTGGGTCTCCAGCGCCCTGAGCAGCGGCCGGGCGACGAGGAAGCGCCGGTCGTACAACTCGCCCTCAAGACGGGCCGCGTCGGTGACCCCGGCCGCCTCGGCGGCCCGCAGATGCAGCAGCTGGCGCGGGAAGTCCCAGTCGTACAGGGCCTGCGAGGCATCGATGCCCTCATGGCACTGGAGCCGGATCAGCGGGGCGTCGAGGGCCTCGGCGAAGGCGGACGCGAGCGCCGTCTTGCCGACGCCGGCGTCGCCCTCGCAGAACAGCGGCCGGTGCAGCCTCAGGGCCAGGAAGCAGGCGACGGCAAGACCTTCGTCGAGGAGGTAGCCCGTCGCCTCCAGGCGGGCCCGCACCTGCTCCGGGCCGTCGATGTCCGTGATCGCCCCTCACCCCATTCCGGCGGCGGTCAGCACCGCCCGCCTGGTGAGCACCCGGGCCAGATGCGCCCGGTACTTCGGTGAGGCGGAGGTGTCCTGGGCGGGCCGTGTGCCGTCGGCCGCCTCCTGGGCCGCCCGCGCCACCGCCTGGGCGTCCCCGGCTCCGGACAGGGCCTCCTCGCACGCGTAGGCGCGCAGTGGCGTGCCGCCCATGTTGGTCAGCCCGACCCGCGCCTCGGCGATGCGCCCGTCGTCCCGCCGCACCAGCGCGGCCACGCCGACGATCGCCCAGGATTGCGCGACCCGGTGGAACTTCTCGTAGTGGAAGCCCCAGCCGTCCGCCTTCGGCACCCGCACCTCGGTGAGCAGTTCGTCGGGTGCCAGCGCGGATTGAAGGTAGTCGACGAAGAACTCCCGCGCCGGGATCGTGCGCGTGCCGCCGGGACCCCGGGCCACCAACTCGGCGTCCATCGCGAGGACTACGGCGGGCAGGTCCCCGGCCGGATCGGCGTGCGCGAGGGAGCCGCCGAGGGTGCCGCGATGGCGTACGGCGGGATCGGCGACGGTTGCCGTGGCGGCGGCGAGCAGACCGGCGTGGCGGCGGACCAGCGGGGCCCCGATCACGTCGTGATGGGTGGTCATGGCGCCGATGACCAGGGCGTCGCCGTCCTCGCGGACCCCGCTCAGGCCGGGGACGCGGCCGACGTCCACGACCAGTTCGGGGAAGGCGAGGCGCATCCGCAGCAGGGGCAGCAGGCTCTGCCCGCCGGCCAGCACCTTGGCGTCCTCGCCGCCGTCGGCGAGCGCGCGCACCGCCTCGTCGACGGTCGTCGGACGGGTGTAGTCGAATGCCGGAGGAATCACGACCGGGCCTCCTCGATCGCCTGCCACACCCGCTCGGGGGTACAGGGCATACGGATGTCGCGGACGCCGAGCGGTCGCAGCGCGTCCACGATCGCGTTCACCACGGCCGGGGTCGAGGCGATCGTCCCGGCCTCGCCGACTCCCTTGACGCCCAGGGCGTTCGAGGTCGCCGGTGTCTCCGTGCGGTCGGTGACGAAGTCGGGGAGGTCCGCCGCCGACGGGACGAGGTAGTCGGCCATCGTGCCGGAGATCAGGTTGCCGTCCTCGTCGTACACGGCCTCCTCGTACAGCGCCTGCGCGATGCCCTGGGCGAGTCCGCCGTGCACCTGGCCCTCGACGATCATCGGGTTGATCACCTTGCCGATGTCGTCGACGCAGACGTACGAGCGGATCCGGGTCTGTCCGGTCTCGGTGTCGACCTCGACCGCGCACAGGTGGGTGCCGTGCGGGTAGGAGAAGGTGTCCGGGTCGAGCAGGTGCTCGGCGTTGATGGTGGGTTCCATGCCGTCGGGCAGGTCGTGCGAGGAGAAGGTCTCGAAGGCGACCTCCTGGATCGTCCTGCGCGCTTCGGGGGAGCCCTTCACGGAGAACACGCCACTGGTGAACTCCAGGTCGTTCTCGCTCGCTTCGAGCAGATGTGCGGCCACCTTGCGGGCCTTGTCCACGACCTTCCGGGCCGCGTGGTGCACGGCCATGCCGCCGACCACCAGCGAGCGCGATCCGTAGGTGTCCATGCCCTGCGGGGCCGCCTTGGTGTCGCCGTGCACCACTTCGACGTCCTCGAAGGGCACGCCCAGCACATCGGCGGCGATCTGGCTCCAGCAGGTCGCGTGTCCCTGGCCGTGCGGGCTGGTGCCGGTGACCACCTCGACCTTGCCGGTGGGCAGCATACGGACGCTCGCCGCCTCCCAGCCGCCGGCCACATAGCGCAGATCCCTCAGGATCCGGCTCGGGGCGAGGCCGCACATCTCGGTGAACGTCGACACACCGATGCCGAGGCGTACGGTGTCCGCGCGTTCGTTGCGGTCTGACTGCTCGGCGCGGAGTTTGTCGTAGTCGAACAGCTCGAGCGCCTTCGCCGTCGCCGCCTCGTAGTTGCCGCTGTCGTAGGTCAGGCCCGCGATGGCGGTGTACGGGAACTCCTCGTGCCGGATCCAGTTCCGGCGGCGCAACTCCACCGGGTCCAGGCCGAGTTCGGCGGCGAGTTCGTCCATGGTCCGTTCGATGGCGAAGGTCGCCTCGGGGCGTCCGGCGCCGCGGTAGGCGTCGGTGGGGGTCCGGGTGGTGAAGACGCCGGTGCAGGTGAAGTCGTAGGCGTCCATCTTGTAGATCCCCGGGTACATGAACGCGCCGAGGAGCGGGGTGCCCGGAGTGATCAGCATCAGGTAGGCGCCCATGTCGACCAGCAGGTCGACCTTCAGACCGAGGAGCGTGCCGTCGCGGTTCGCGGCGATCTCGATGTCCTGGATCATGCCGCGGCCGTGGTGGGTGGCCAGATAGCCCTCGGAGCGGGACTCGGTCCACTTCACCGGCCGGCCGAGGCGGCGCGCGACGGCGAGGGCGATGGCCTCCTCGCCGTAGACCTGGAGCTTGGAGCCGAAGCCGCCGCCGACGTCCGGGGCGATCACCCGGAGCTTGTTCTCGGGGATGCCGGTGACCATGGCCATCAGGACGCGCAGGATGTGCGGGATCTGGGTCGAGGAGTACAGCGTGTACTCGCCGGAGGCGGCGATCGGGGTGACCACGACCGCGCGCGGCTCCATGGCGTTGGGGATCAGCCGCTGCTGGTGGTAGCGGCGCTTGAGGGTCACCTCGGCGCGCTGTCGTACGGCGTCGAAGTCCTCGCCCGTCTTCAGCGGCCAGGTGTAGCAGCGGTTGGTGCCCTTGTCGGCGTGGACCAGCGGGGCGCCCTCGGCGAGGGCGGCCTCCAGGTCGAGGACTGGGGGCAGGGGGTCGTAGTCGACCTCGATGGCCTCCAGGGCGTCGGCGGCCGTGTAGCGGTCGCGGGCCACGACGACGGCGACCGGGTCGCCCGCGTGGCGTACCTCGTCGACGGCGATCGGCGGGTGGTCGGGCATCACGATGTCCTCGGTCACCGGCCAGACACAGGGCATGGAGGCAAGGCCCTCGGCGAGGTCCCGTCCGCTGAACGCGGCGACGATGCCGGGACGTTCGAGGGCGGCCGAGACGTCGACGCGCTCGATGCGGGCGTGGGCCATCGGGCTGCGCAGAAGTGCGAAGTGCAGCAGTCCGTTCACGGAGATGTTGTCGGTCCAGGTGGTCTGCCCGGTGATCAGGTGGGCGTCCTCCTTGCGCGGCCGGGCGCGGCCGACCTCGCGTTCCACCGTCTCGGTCATGCCGTTACCCCCTCTTCGGAGGCGGCCAGGACGGCCCGCACGATGTTCTGGTAGCCGGTGCAGCGGCACAGGTTGCCTTCCAGGCCCTGCCGTACCTCGTCGGCGGTGGGATGCGGGTTCTCGCGCAGCAGATCGCGCGCCGCCATGATCATGCCCGGGGTGCAGTAGCCGCACTGCAGGGCGTGCCGCTCGTGGAAGGCGCGCTGGAGCCCGGTCCACTCCCCGTCACGGGCGAGCCCCTGCACCGTGGTGACCTCGCCGCCGTCCGCCTGGACGGCGAGCACCGAGCAGCTCTTGACGCTCTCGCCGTCGAGTTCGACCGTGCAGGCCCCGCAGTTCGAGGTGTCGCAGCCGATCGGGGTGCCGGTCAGACCGAGCCGGTCGCGCAGGTAGTGGATCAGAAGGAGACGGGGTTCCACCTCGTCCTCGTACGTCGTGCCGTCCACCTTCACCGTGATGTGGGTCATGGGCCCTCCAGAGGCCGTTTTGGGCGGAGGAGAGGGGAAACGTCAAAACCCTGTCGGATCGTGATGTACGTCACTCTAGGGCGGGGCCGGGGAGGCGGCGAGTGCTACGGCACGGGTTCGTTGAGCGTTAATCCATTGCCGGTGCGGGGGCGATGCTGCTGCACTGCTCGGGAGCCGTTGTCACGCAAAGTCGTCAGGCAAAGTCGTCACGCAAAGAGGAGTTTCGATGCGCACTGCGTCCATGTCCCGCCAGGAAGGAATGACCCCCCTCATCGAAGGACATGACGCTTCGTGCCGTTGCTCAACCTCGGAATTCTCGCCCATGTCGACGCCGGTAAGACCAGCCTGACCGAGCGGCTGCTGCACTCGGTCGGGGTGATCGACGAGATCGGCAGCGTCGACGCCGGGACCACCCGGACCGACACCCTCGCGCTGGAGCGCCGGCGCGGGATCACCATCAAGTCTGCCGTCGTCTCCTTCCCGGTCGACGACGTGACGGTCAACCTCATCGACACCCCCGGTCACCCGGACTTCATCGCCGAGGTGGAGCGGGTGCTCGGCGTCCTCGACGGGGCCGTCCTCGTGGTCTCCGCCGTCGAGGGGGTGCAGGCGCAGACCCGGGTCCTGATGCGGACCCTGCGCAGGCTGCGCATCCCCACCCTGATCTTCGTCAACAAGATCGACCGGCGCGGGGCACGGGAGCAGGATCTCCTGCGGGCGCTCACCCGGCGCCTGAACGTCGCCGTCGTGCCCATGGGCCGCACCGCCGGGCTCGGCACCCGCGAGGCCGCGTTCACCCCGGGGCTCGGCCCGTCCGCGCTCGACGTGCTCGCCGACCACGACGACCACCTGCTCACCGCGTACGTCGAGAACACCGTCTCCTACGACCGACTGCGCACCGCCCTCGTCGACCAGACCCGGCAGAGCCTCGTCCATCCGGTGTACTTCGGCTCGGCCGTGACCGGCGCAGGCATGGATGCGCTGGTCAGCGGCATCAAGGAGCTGCTGCCCACCGCCGACGGGAACCCCGGGGGCCCGGTCTCGGGCACCGTCTTCAAGGTCGAGCGGGGCCCGGCGGGGGAGAAGATCGCCTACGCGCGGATGTTCTCCGGCACCCTCGGCGTCCGCGTCCCCGTCGTGTTCGGCGACGCCCGCCAGGAGGGCAAGGTCACGGCCGTCAGCGTCTTCGAGCACGGCACCGACGTCCGGTGCGACGAGGTCCCGGCGGGCCGGATCGCCAAGCTGTGGGGCCTCGCCGACATCAGGATCGGCGACGCGCTCGGCCGGCCCCGCAAGGCGGAGAGCCACTGCTTCGCCCCGCCCACCCTGGAGACGGTCGTCGTCCCCGCGCCGGGCACGGAGCCCCGGGCGCTGCATGTCGCGCTCACCCAGCTCGCCGAACAGGACCCGCTGATCGGCCTGCGCCACGACGAGGTGCGCGGGGAGACCTCCGTCTCGCTCTACGGCGAGGTGCAGAAGGAGGTCGTCCAGGCCACGCTCGCCGACGAGTACGGTCTGGACGTCACCTTCCGTGAGACGACCCCGCTGTGCATCGAGCGGCCGGCCGGGACGGGCGTCGCGGCCGAGTTCATCAAGAAGGGCCACCCCTTCCTCGCCACGGTCGGCCTGCGCGTCGAACCGGCGCCGGCCGGCGCGGGTGTGGACTTCCGTCTTGAGGTGGAGCTGGGCGCCATGCCGTACGCGTTCTTCAAGGCCGTCGAGGACACCGTCCGCGAGACCCTCGGCCAGGGCCTGCACGGCTGGCGGGTCCCCGACTGCACGGTCACCATGACCCACTCCGGCTACTGCCCCCGGCAGAGCCACGCCCACCAGGGCTTCGACAAGAGCATGTCCAGCACCGGCTACGACTTCCGCGGCCTGACCCCGCTGGTCCTGATGGAGGCGCTGCGGCGGGCGGGCACCCAGGTGCACGAGCCGATGCACCGCTTCTCCATCGAGGCCCCGGCGGACACCCTCGGCGCCCTGCTGCCGGTGCTGGCCGGGCTCGGGGCGGTACCGGGGTCCACCGAGACGCGCGGGTCCGTCTGTGTCCTGGACGGCGCGGTGCCGGCGGCGCGGGTGCACGAGCTGGAGCAGCGGCTGCCCGGACTCACCCGGGGCGAGGGCGAGTTGGAGAGCGCCTTCGACCACTATGCGCCGGTGACCCGGGGCACGCTCCCCGAGCGGGCGCGCACCGATCACAACCCGCTGAACCGGAAGGAGTACCTGCTGAACGTGACGCGCAGGGTGGGGAGTTGACCGCCGACCGGACGGCTCGCGAGGTCGAGGCGGAACTCGGGCTCGCCCATCTCGCCGCCGAGCAGGACCGGCGGGACGAAGCCGTGGGAGGAGTGAGACCGGCGTGGTGGCCGACGATGAACTTACTTGAGAGTCAGGAGTGTTGACGGTGTCCTGAAATCGCCGGACTGTGGTGGACATGCCGAATACTCGGGCGCGTCTGCTCGCTGTTCTGGTTGTCCTCTTCGGATCCCTGACGGTGGCGGGAACTCCGACCGCCACCGCCGCAACTCTTCCCGGCTCCCTCTGGTTCGACGAAACGCCTCTGACGGTGCAGAACGGCCGCTTCACCGACGGCCACGGCCGCGAGGTCGTGCTGCGCGGCTACAACGTCTCCGGCGAGACCAAGCTCGCCGAGAACGGCGGCCTGCCCTTCGCCTCGGTCGCCGACGCGAGGAAGTCCGCGACCGCGCTGCGCGCCCTCGGCGGCGGCAACACGGTCCGCTTCCTGCTCTCCTGGGCCTACGCCGAACCGGTGCGCGGCCAGGTGGACACCGCCTACCTGTCCGCCGCCACCGCCCAGATCCGCGCCTTCCTCGACGCCGGCATCCGCGTCTACCCCGACTTCCACCAGGACCTCTACTCCCGCCACCTCTTCGAGGCGGACAGCTGGTACACCGGCGACGGCGCCCCCAAGTGGGCGGTGGACGCCGGGAATTACCCGGACGAGTCCTGCGGCATCTGCCTGTTCTGGGGCCAGAACATCACTCAGAACGAGGCCGTCAAGCAGGCGTCGTACGACTTCTGGCACAACGCGTACGGTCTCCAGGACGCCTTCCTCACCACGGCGCAGGCGACGATGACGTACATCCGGCAGAACGTCAGCGCCGCGCAGTTCACCGGCATCGTCGGCTTCGACCCCTACAACGAACCGCACGCGGGGGTCTACGACTCCGGCCAGACCAGCCGCACTTGGGAACGGGACGTGCTGTGGCCGTTCTACGAGCGGTTCCGGGCGCGCATGGACGCGGCCGGCTGGCAGGACAAGCCCGCCTTCGTGGAACCGAACCTCTTCTGGAACGCCAACCTCGACTTCCAGAAGCAGGAGGGCGGCCTGCTGGACGCCGGCCGGCTCGGACCACGCTACGTCTTCAACACCCACTTCTACGACCAGAAGGCCATCTCCGGGATCTTCATGTGGGGCAAGGCCCAGGACGGCCAGTACACGGGCGACTTCGGCACGGTCCGTGACCTGGCCGCGGCGACCGGGACGCCCGCGATCGTCAGCGAGTTCGGGCATCCACTGGCCGGCTCGGTCTCCGACAAGGCCCCGACCGTGCTGAAGGCCATGTACCAGGCCCTCGACTCCCGGGTGAGGGGCGCGAGTTGGTGGTCGAACCCGACCGCCTCCGGCCCGGTCCTGTCCGGCAGCCAGTGGCAGTGGGACATCTACAACGGCCGCCATCACGAGCCGATGAACGGCAACCCCGACAAGGTGCTCACCACCGGAGACGCCTGGAACGACGAGGACCTCTCCGCCGTACGCCTCGACGACTCCGGCACTCCCGTCCTGCGCCAGGACGCCCGCCTCCTGGACCGCGTCTACCCGAGCGCCACCTCGGGCACGACCATCGCCTTCACCTACGAGGACCGCTCCCGCGACGGCTCCACGACCCTGACCTGGAACCCGGTGCCCAGCACCCTGCCCAACGTCTCCCGGCTGGTCGGCACGGGCCAGTACGGCCTGCTGCTGTGGCGCTCCAACAGCGGCTCGGCACCGACGGAACTGCACCTGCCCGCATCCTTCCCGACCGCCTCCACCACGGTCGTCTCCGACCTCGGCACGGCGTACGCCCCGCCGTCGTACACCTCGACGACCCCCGTCGCCGTGGCCCCGGAACCCGGCGGCACCGGCAGCCGCCGCCTGCTCCTGACCGACACGGACTCCGGCGTCCTGCACTACGCGCTGGTGACCAACGGCGCGTCGGCACCCTCCGCGGATCTGCTCGCCGCGGCCCGGTCCGAGCTGTCGGCGTGGGTCGCCGCACAGTGACCCGCGGCGGGGGCGCTGAGGCGGCGGGCCGGGCTGCGCACCGCGGCCGCCGCTCTGCGCGCCGGAGTGCCCACGGTCCCGGTGCCGGTGGACCAGCCCTTCTGGGCCGCCCGTCTTGCCGCGCTCGGTGCCGCCACCGCGCCGATCCCCTTCGCGTCGCTCACCGAGGAACGGCTGGTGGAGGCGTTGCGTGAAGTCGTGCGCCGGCAGACGTACGCCGGAGCCGCCTCGGTCGCCGCGCGGCACATGGCGACCGAGGACGGCGTGGGCGCGGCCGTGAAGGCCCTGTGCTGATCAACCGGCCGCCCGGGAGGTCCAGTCGGACTGGACATGGCCGAGCCGGACGCGCTGGGGGTGGTCGCCGACCGGGACCGACACCTGCTTCTGGCCGGTGGCGAAGTCGATGGCCGTGACCTGGTCGGTGCCGCTCTCGGAGACGACGCAGGACTTGCCGTCGCCGCTGACCGTCGCCCAGTACGGCTTGGACGCGGTGACCAGCGGGCCCTCCTGGAGGGTGGTGCGGTCGACGACGGTCGCGTAGTCGTCCATCGTGCCCGCGACGCACAGCTTGCGGCCGTCGGGGCTCATCGAAATGCCGTGGTGGCGCGAGTCGTTGACGAACGTGGTCCGGTCGTCGCTGGTCGCCGGGTTCTTGGGCAGGGTCTTGGTGCGGGTGATCTTGTCGGTCGCGAGGTCGTACTCGAAGAAGCCGTTGAAGAACGACACCTGGAAGTACAGCTTCGACTTGTCCGGCGAGAACACGGCGGGCCGGACCGCATCCGAGTAGTCGGTCAGCCCGATCGCGTCGAGCCGCTGCCGCATGTCGATGACCTTGACCCGCTGGTACGTGCTCGCGTCGACGACCGTGATGTACCGGTTGCCCTTCGTCCAGTCCAGCCAGGGCGCGTCGGTCTGCGTGTTCACATCGCCGATCGCCATGTTGTAGATGTACTTGCCGTCCTGCGTGAAGATGTTCTCGTGCGGCTTGTCGCCGGTGCCGAACTTGCCCAGTTCCTTACCGGAGTTGACGTCGAGCACGTGCACGGTGTTGGAGGTCGAGGCCGACACCGCGACCCGGGTTCCGTCGGGGGAGACGGCCATGTGGTCGGAGCGGTAACCCGACACGGGGAAGCGCCAGTTGATGTCACCGGTGGCCAGGTCGATGGAGACGACGTCGGCGAAGCTGGGCCGGGAGACGACCACCGAACTCCCGTCCGGCGTGGAGTACATGTCGTCGACGAACTGGTCGTGGCCCTCGCCGACGCTGTTGCGGATCGCCATGAAGTAGATCCACTTGATGGGATCGGCGTTGATCTCCGCCATCCGCTGGTCCTTGTCGGGGATGACGTTGATACGCCCGATCTTCCCGAAGTCACCGGAGGACTTGATCACATCGGCGGTGCCGTCCCAGTTGTTGCCGACGAACAGCACCTCGCGCAGGGCGGCGGCGTCCGGGGCCGCCGAGGCGGCGGTCGCGGGGGCGGTGACGGACAGGACGAGGGCGGCGGCGACGGCGCGAAGGTGTCTGGTTCTGATGGCAGGCATGAGTGCTCTCCTCTGGAGACGGCGGGTGGCGTGCGCATGCCAAGGGGAAATCTGAATACGGGATCGTTCAGAGTTTGACTTACTGGAAAGTAAGGAGCGGGGGGCCTTCTCCACAAGACTGCGTACACGACAAAATGGCGAACGGCTGAGGAGAGGAAGCGCATTGGCGGGCAGGCTCAGGGCGCCGACGGGCCGTTACGGCGGGAGGTCGGCGGAGGAACGCAAGGCCGAGCGCCGCCGCCGCTTCCTGGACGCCGCGCTCCAACTCTTCGGCGACACCCCCGGCTACCGCGGCACCACGGTCGTGGCGCTGAGCGAGGCGGCGGGCCTGTCGACCCGCCAGTTCTACGAGGAGTTCCGCACCCTGGAGGACGTCCTCGCGGCCCTCCACCTCCAGGTCAACGACTGGGCCGAACAGGCCGTCCTGGCGGGCGCCGAGGCCGTGGGAGACGCCCCGATCGCCGAACGCGCAGCCGCGATCTTCCGCGCATACGCGGCCAACGTCACCGCCGACCCACGCCGGGTCCGCATCACCTTCGTCGAGATCATCGGCGTCAGCCCCCGCCTGGAAGAACAACGCCTGTCCCGCCGCTCCCGCTGGGTCGACCTCATCTGCGCCGAGGCGCAGGCAGCCGCCGCCCGCGGAGAGGCGGCCCCCCGCGACTACCGCCTCGCCGCGACGGCCTTCATCGGCAGCGTCAACGGCCTCCTCCACGACTGGAACGCGGGCTGGGTGGACGCGACGCTGGACGAGGTGGTGGAGGAGCTGGTGCGGCAACTGTTGGCGATTTTGCGGCCGGTGGGGTGGGAGGGGGCCTAGATTCGGAGAGGCCCGCCTGGAAGCCTGGGAGCAGCCGTCTCATCATCCGTCGGCCGTGGGATCGAGTCCCACCCGCCCCACCAAGGCGCCTCGGAGCAGGAACGTTTTCACCTGGGGCGCAGTGTCCGCTTCTCTCACGGAGGGGCTTTCGTCGTCCCTGATGATTGTTAGCTCAGTCGATGCTCAACCGAATTGCAGACGATCAAGACATGAAGCGGCCCCAGCCGAGTCGGGGGTCTCAGCTGGGGCCGCGGTCTTATCAGGCGTGCGCGGTCACGATGAGCGTGCCGATGTGGTCAGGCTTGGGCGCCTCCAGGACCTCTGCCTTGGCCGTGGCGAACCCCGCTCGCAGCAGATGCCGCTCCCACACCGCGGGCTTGTAGCTGTAGCGGTAGGTGAACATCGCCCTCCCCGCGAATCCGCCCTTGTACATGCCCTGCGGCCCATAGGCGCCGGGGATGGCGGGCGGCTGGGAGAACACGAAGACCCCGCCCGGGGCCAGGTGCTCGCGGACGAGGGGGAAGAGGCGGGACGGGTCGGTGAACCAGGCCGCGCCGAAGATGGAATAGACGGCGTCATATCGGCCTTCATCGGCGGCGAGCCAGTCGAGGATCTCGCCCTGCTCGATCCGTACACCGAGGGGCGCCCACTTCTCGCCTGCCCGCTGCACCATGCGCGGCGAGAGGTCGACGCCGGTGGCCTTGACACCTTGCTGCGCCAGATGGGCGAGGGCCCGCCCGGTGCCGCATCCGACCTCAAGGACGGTTTCCGGGCTGTCGAGGAGTTCGGGTCCGGGGCCGTGGCCGGCGTACTGGGTCCAGCAGAACGACGGCTCTGCGTCCTCCTTGAACGCCGACTCGGCGAATGCGTCCCACAGTTCGGTCTCGGCGGCGATGTCGTGCGGTACGGGCACAGCGTGTTCCTCTGGTCGTCGGGATGCGGGAGCCCCCGCCCTCGGGGAGCCGTGAGGGCGGGGGCGACTGTAGCGGGGTCAGTGGCTGTCGGGGACCTTGTCGTCGCACGGGGAGCAGTCCGCGCCGTCGATGGCCCACAGTTCCTCGTCGATCGCCCAGCCCTGGGTGCGGAGGAAGTCGCCGGTGCGCAGGCACAGGCCGTCGCGGCGGCGGTCGATGAACGGGGCGTGGTGCTTGAACCGGCCGCCGTTGTAGAGGCGGCAGATGCCCCACCAGACGGGTGTGTCGAGGATGAGCTGGTGGACGCCGATGTCGACGAGCTTGCCCACGCCGAGGTGCTGGTCGGGGTTCTCGATGGAGCCCATCACGTACATGACGGCGTTGCCGAGGATCCGTTCGGTCATGTCGCGGACCATGGTGTGGTCGCGCAGGAGCAGGGCGACCTCGCGGTCCCACAGGCTCATGCCGGAGTCGAAGATGTTGGCGGTCAGCTCGGTGATGTGGGGT